>CAWFPE010000004.1:0-378702 GCA_963817665.1 uncultured Actinomycetota bacterium
ACATACACTACGTAGGGGTCACCGCAAGGTGGCCCCTACGCTATTTAGCGAACAGTTCCCTGGAGAGGTGTGAAAGTCGTGGCCGATGACCGTCGCAGCAGCCGTCCCGCTCGCGATGGAGGTCGCGCGTCCGGCCCTCGTCGCGAGGGCAGCCCCCGTCGCGACGACGGGGGCTCCTCGTCCTCGCGCTCGAGGGACGGTCGCCCCGGCCGTGGCGACCGCAGCGAGCGGACCGACCGCAAGGGCGGCGGGCGTCCGGAGCGCGGCAAGGCCGGTGACCGTCCGGCTCGCAAGAACGACTGGAAGCGTCCCGCCGACAAGCAGGGCGAGCGCACCGCTGAGCAGGCCCGCTACGACGGGCCCGACCTGCCCGAGGAGATCACCGGTCGCGAGCTCGACCGGTCGGTGACCGCGCAGCTCAAGGGGCTGCCGGAGAAGCTGGCCTCACGCGTGGCACGGCACCTGGCTGCGGCCGGGATGCTGGTCGACGAGGACCCGGAGACGGCCTACCAGCACACGCTGGCCGCTCGCGCCCGTGCGCCGCGGCTCGCGGTCGTGCGGGAGGCCGCCGGGGAAGCGGCGTACGCCGCCGGCCACTACTCCGAGGCGCTGGCCGAGCTGCGTGCCGCGAAGCGGATGAACGGCGCCACGGACTACCTGCCCATCATGGCGGACTGCCACCGTGCGCTCGGCCAGCCGGACCAGGCGTTGAAGCTGGCCAAGAGCCCTTCGGTGGTGAACTTCGCGCCCGAGGCGAAGGCAGAGATGACCATCGTCGAAGCGGGCGCCCGGCGCGACCTCGGTCAGCTCGACGCCGCACTGCGTACGCTCGAGCTCGCTCCGCTGACCTCCAAGACCCGCGCCTCCTGGGTGGTCCGGCTTCGCTACGCCTACGCCGACACCCTCGAGGCCGCCGGGCGTGAGACCGACGCGCTGGCGTGGTTCCACCGGACCCACGCGATCGACGCGGACGAGATCACCGACGCCGCCGAGCGGGCCGAGCAGCTGGAGCGCCGCCAGGGCTGACCGGGAGTCTCCACCCGTCGGAGGGTTGGGGACGCACGGTTCGGGGCAGGCTGCTCGCGACCCGCACGCACGTGGGGGTTGACCCTGGCTGTGTCTCGGGGGTCTACTGCCAGCAGTCCGCAGGAAAGGGACGACGATGCTGCGTTTCTCGGGTGCAGGTGTCAGCGACGTCGGTCGGGTGCGCGAGCACAACGAGGACTCGGCCTTCGTGGCCCCCTACGTCGCGCTCGTCGCCGACGGCGTCGGGGGAGCGGCCGCCGGCGAGGTGGCCTCGGCGACCACGGCGTACGTCGTCTCCGCGACGGCGCTCAGCAGGTTCGGCCAGGATCTCGAGACCCTCGTCCTGGAGGCGGTGGCCGCCGCCCGGGCGAGCCTGGTCGCCGGGGTGCGCGAGGACGGGTCCCGTGACGGGATGGCCACCACGTTGTCCGTGGTGGTCTGCGACGGGGCGCGGGTGCTCCTCGGCCACGTGGGTGACTCCCGGGCCTACGTGCTTCGTGGCGGCGAGCTGCGCCAGGTCTCCCGGGACCACACCTGGGTGCAGCAGATGCGGGACACCGGGCAGCTCGCACCGGAGGATGCCGCTCGGCACCCGTGGCGCAACGTGGTGCTGCGGTCGCTGGACGGGAGCACGGGGGCGGACCCGCACGACGTCGACCTCGTCGAGCTCGAGGCCCGTGAGGGCGATCGCCTGCTGCTGTGCAGCGACGGCCTGACCGACCTCGTGGACGACGGACGAGTCGCAGAGGTGCTCGGGCTCGAGGACCCGCAGTCCGCGGCCGCCGTGCTCGTCCAGTCAGCCCTGGCGGCCGGCGGGCGGGACAACGTGACCTGCGTGGTGCTGGACGTGGTCGACGGTCCCCTCGTGGTGGGCGACGGGCGCCTCCTCGGGGCTGTCCGGGAGCCCGCGAACATCGTGGACCCCGCCGCGGTGCACCTGGCCTGAGCGCGGCCCGGGAGACGGGCCGTCCGCGACCGGGGGACTCGCCACGGCGCCGTTTGGGCGAATTGCTGGTGCTCACGCGCAACATGCGCCACAATGGTCCTACAACTTACAACTGTGTCATCAGGCACCTTCACACTCCACTGAGAGACCGCTGGGGAAGGCGTATCTCGCGCCGGAGGATGAAGGAGGTCACGGTGACCGCACGCACTGCCACCCGCACCGCGACGAGGGGCGTCCTGTACGTCCACTCAGCGCCGTCAGCGCTGTGCCCGCACATCGAGTGGGCCGTCGGTGGTGTCCTTGGCACGCCCGTGAGCCTGGACTGGACTCCGCAGCCGGCCCAGGCGGGCACCTACCGCGCCGAGCTCTCGTGGGCCGGCGAGGCGGGTTCCGCTGCCGCCGTGGCGTCGGCCCTGCGCGGATGGAACCACCTGCGCTTCGAGATCACCGAGGAACCGACCTCCGCCTCCGAGGGCGCGCGCTACTCGTTCACCCCGGAGCTGGGCGTCTTCCATGCCGTCACGGGTCTGCACGGCGACATCATGATCCCGGAGGACCGGCTCAAGGCCGCCGTGGTCAAGGCCGCGCTCGGCGACACGACGCTGCTCGTCGAGATCGACAAGCTGCTCGGGAAGCCCTGGGACGACGAGCTGGAGACCTTCCGGCACGCCGGCGACGGCGCCCCGGTGCGGTGGCTCCACCAGGTGGTCTAGCGTCCTGAGTCACAAGTCCGTGTAGCGGCTCATCGGTGCACCGCTCGCCGGATCAGGGGCGGGTGAGCCGGAAGTGTGAGGGGTCGAGCCACGTCTTGTGCTCGGTGTGTCCGTTGTACCAGCTCAGCTTCGCCTTGATCGTGAACCGGCCGGCCCGCGTGCTGTAGCGGCAGAACCGGAACTTGCCGTGCCCACGCTTGGGATCCGAGTCGGAGATGAAGGCCCCGGACCCGAGCTTCTTGCCTCGCGGGTCCACCAGGAAGGTCTCCAGCACCCAGTCGTTGGTCGGGGGCCGCACCCGGTAGTGGTACCGGTAGGCGTGGCAGCCGTTGCGGAGCACCCGGTCCGGCGCCCCCGTGTGGCCGTACGACGAGGCCTCGGCGGCCGTCGGCCCCGTCACCACCAGCGTCCCGCAGAAGAGTGCGGTGAGCAGGGCCAGGATCGCCGGGCGGTGCATGAGTCCCTCCGAGTGGGTGTGACGGGCGTCATCGGGTACAACGCCGCCACCGGGATGGCGTTACGCCACTGCGGTGCCCCACGGGAGTCCCGGGCGACCGGGCCCGATCAGAGGGGGATGTTGCCGTGCACGCCGCGGCGGACCCCGCCGCGCTGGACCGCGTCGTCGATGGCGCGCGCGATGGCCGACCGGGTGGCCGCCGGCGCGACGACCTCGTCGACCACGCCGATCTCCACCGCCTTGTCCACCCCGCCGGCGATCCGCTCGTGCTCGGCTGCGAGCTCCGCCTCGACCTGCGGCCGGATGTCGGGGGAGACCTCGGCCAGCTTGCGGCGGTGCAGGATCCGGATCGCGGCCACGGCGCCCATGACGGCCACCTCGGCGCCCGGCCACGCGAAGACCCGCGTCGCGCCGAGCGACCGGGCGTTCATGGCGATGTAGGCGCCGCCGTAGGTCTTCCGGGTCACCAGCGTCACCCGTGGCACCACGCACTCGCCGAAGGCGTGCAGCAGCTTGGCGCCCCGGCGTACGACGCCGTCCCACTCCTGGCCGACGCCGGGGAGGTAGCCCGGCACGTCGACGACCACGACCAGCGGGACACCGAACGCGTCGCACATGCGCACGAAGCGGGACGCCTTCTCCGCCGAGAGGGAGTCCAGGCACCCGCCGAGACGCAGCGGGTTGTTGGCGACGACGCCCACGGTGCGACCACCGAAGCGGCCCAGCGCGGTGACGATGTTGGGGGCCCACCGAGCGTGCAGCTCCTGCGCGGTGCCCTCGTCGAGGATCGACTCGACCAGCGGGTGCACGTCGTAGGCCCGCTTCCTGGACTCGGGGAGCAGGGCCGCCAGGTCGCGGTCCTCCACCTCGCCGGGGACCAGGCTGCCCTGCGAGCCGAGGAGGGAGGCGACGCCGCGGGCGCGGTCGAGGGCCTCTCGCTCGGACTCGGTGAGGATGTGGACGACGCCGGAGCGACGGCCGTGGGGCTCGGGTCCGCCGAGGCGGAGCATGTCGACGTCCTCGCCGGTCACCGAGCGCACCACGTCGGGGCCGGTGACGAAGATCCGGCCCTCCGGGCCCAGGATCACGATGTCGGTCAGCGCCGGGCCGTAGGCGGCGCCGCCCGCCGCCGGGCCGAGGACCACGGAGATCTGGGGGATCTTGCCGGAGGCCTGGGTCATCACCTGGAAGATCCGGCCCACGGCGTGCAGCGAGAGGACGCCCTCGGCGAGGCGGGCACCGCCGGAGTGCCAGAGGCCGATGATCGGTACGCCGTCGGTCATCGCCCGGTGGTAGGCGTCGACGACGACGCGACAGCCGAGGTCACCCATCGCCCCGCCCATGACCGTGGCGTCCGAGCAGAAGGCGACCACGCGGGTGCCGTCGACCTGGCCGACGGCGGCGAGCATGCCGGAGTCGTCGTCGGGGGTGATCAGCTCGAGGGTGCCCTCGTCGAGGAGCGCGGTGAGCCGGTGCACCGGGTTGCGCGGGTCCTGCTCGCGCGGGAGCTTGGCCGGCCGGGCCGGGGCGGCCGGCTTCTCGGCGGTCGAGCTCGCGACGGTCGAGCTCGGGGAGGTCATCAGACGCTCCCGAACGCGACCGCGACGTTGGCGCCTCCGAAGCCGAACGAGTTGTTGAGGGCGGCGATGTCACCCTGCGGCAGGTCACGCGCCTTGGTGGCGATGTCGAGCTCGACCTGCGGGTCGAGGTCGTCGAGGTTGATCGTCGGTGGGGCGACCCGGTGGTGGATCGCGAGCACCGTGGCGATCGACTCGAGGGCGCCGGCGCCGCCGAGCAGGTGGCCGGTCATCGACTTGGTGCTGGTGACCACCACGTCGTCGGCGTGCTTGCCGAGCGTCGCGTGGATCATCAGCCCCTCGGCGATGTCGCCCTGCGGCGTCGATGTCGCGTGGGCGTTGATGTGGGCGATGTCGCCGGGGTCGATCTGCGCCTCGGCGAGGGCCCGCACGATGGCCCGCGCGCCGCCGCGGCCGGCCGGGTCGGGCTGCGCGATGTCGTGGGAGTCGGCGGTGATGCCGGCGCCGAGCACCTCGGCGTAGATGTGGGCACCGCGAGCCTGGGCGTGCTCGAGCGACTCGAGCACCAGGACGCCGGCGCCCTCGCCGAGGACGAAGCCATCGCGGCCGGTGTCCCAGGGCCGGGAGACCGTGGTGGGGTCGCCGGCGTTCTTGGACAGGGCCATCATGTTCGCGAACGCGGCCATCGGCAGCGGGTGGATCGCGGCCTCGGTGCCACCGGCGACGACCACGTCGGCGCGGCCGAGGCGGATCTGGTCGAGGGCCAGCGCGATGCCCTCGTTGCCGGAGGCGCAGGCGGAGACCGGGGTGTTCACCGCGGCGCGGGCGCCGATGTAGAGGCTGATGTTGGCGGCCGGAGCGTTCGGCATCAGCATCGGGACGGCAAGGGGAGAGACCCGGCGGGGGCCCTTCTCCTTGAGGATGTCGTAGTTGTCGAGGAGGGTGTTGACCCCGCCGATGCCCGAGGCCATGGCGACGCCGACGCGATCGCCGTCCAGGTCACCGGACTCCTGCGCGGCGTCCAGCCCGGAGTCCCGCCACGCCTCCATGGCTGCGACCATCGCGAACTGCGAGGAGCGGTCCAGCCGGCGCGCCTTGACGCGCTCGAGGACCTCGGTGGGCTCGACGGCCACCCGGCCGGCGATCTTGACCGGCATCTCCTCCACCCAGTCGTCGGTGAGGTGGCGGATGCCGGAACGACCGTTCACGAGCGCGTCCCAGGTGCTGGCGACGTCTCCTCCGACGGGGCTGGTGGTGCCGAGTCCGGTCACCACGACTCTTGTGCGGCTCATCTCATCCTCAGATCTGGTGTGCTGCTGGCGGGCGCCGGCCCTGGTGTCGCACGAGTGCCGGCGCCCGCAGGAACGGGCGTGTGCGGGCGGTCAGCCCTGGGCGCGCTCGATGAACGCCACGGCGTCGCCGACGGTCTTGAGGTTCTTCACCTCGTCGTCGGGGATGGAGACGCCGAACTTCTCCTCCGCGGCCACGACGACCTCGACCATGGACAGCGAGTCGACGTCGAGGTCGTCCACGAAGGACTTGTCGAGCTGGACGTCGTCGGCGTCGATGCCCGCGACCTCGTTGACGATGTCGGCGAGGTCGGTGCGGATCTCTTCGGTGGTGGCCATCTGGGGTGGTTCCTCTCGCTTGTCGGTTGCTGTGGGTGTTGCGTCTGTGGGGTGGTGGTGCCGGTCAGGGGACGGTGACGACCTGCGCGGCGTACGACAGCCCGGCACCGAAGGCGATCAGCAGTGCGGTGTCGCCGCTGCGGGCCTCGCCCTCCGCGATCATCCGGTCCAGGGCCAGCGGGATGGAGGCTGCGGACGTGTTGCCCTGCTCGGCGATGTCACGGGCGATGCGCACCCGCTCGGGGAGCTTCATGGAGCGGGCCATCGCGTCGATGATGCGCATGTTGGCCTGGTGCGGCACGAAGACATCGAGCTCGTCGAGCGCGAGGCCGGCGCGGTCGAGCGCCTGCTGCCCGATCTTGGCCATCGCGAAGGACGCCCACCGGAAGACCGGGTTCCCCTGCATCATCAGGTGGGGCATGACCGGGTCGCCGGAGGCGATCACGTCGCGCCAGTCCTCGCGCTGCCGGATCAGGTCGAACTGCTCGCCGTCGGAGCCCCACACGACCGGTCCGATGCCCGGGGTGTCGCTGGGACCGACGACGGCGGCGCCGGCGCCGTCCGCGAAGATGAACGCCGTGCCGCGGTCCCCGACGTCGGTGAGGTCGGAGAGCCGCTCGACGCCGATCACCAGCACGTGCCCGGCGCTGCCGGCGCGGACGAAGTCGGCGGCCATCGCCACGCCGTGGCAGAAGCCCGCGCAGGCGGCCGAGATGTCGAAGGCGGCCGCCTGGTCGGTGCCGAGCTCGTGGGCGATCGCCGTGGCGACTGCGGGTGTCTGCAGCATGTGGCTCACGGTCGCGACCACGACGCAGTCGATCTGGCGGGCGTCGATGCCCGCACTCCGGAGTGCCTTGCGCGAGGCCTCGACGGCCATCAGCTGCACGGTCTCCTCGGGCGTGGCCCAGCGGCGCTGCTTGATGCCGGACCGCTGCTGGATCCACTCGTCGCTGGAGTCGATCGCCTCGATGATGTCGGCGTTCGGGATCACCCGCGACGGGCGGTAGGCACCGAGGCCGAGGATGGCGGCGTGCGGAGCGCCCTGCGGGGACTGGAAGGCGGCCATCAGGACACGCCCTCGGGGTGGAGGCGGATCAGGGGCTGGCCCGGCGAGACCAGGTCACCGTCCTCGACGAGCCACTCGACGATCTGGCCGCCGTGGGAGGCGGTGATGTTGATCCGGTCCCGGAGGCTGGCCACGTCGCCGATCGCGGCGCCGGGGGAGAGGACTTCGACGTCGGCGGCGGTCGCATCCCGGTGGAAGGTGCCCTTGGCCGGCGAGACCACCATCCGCCAGGTGGGCGTGGTGTCGATGACCGAGCCCTCGCCGTGCTTCTGGCAGAAGGCCCGGGCGTCGTCGAGCTGGTCGGGGGTCTTGAGGGCGAAGGTCTCCACGCCCTTGAGGGCGCGCTTGGCGATGCCGGTGAGAGTGCCGGCCGGCGGCATCTCGAGGATGCCGGTGACGCCGAGGTCGGCCATCGTCTCCAGGCACAGGTCCCAGCGGACCGGGCTGGCGATCTGACCGACCATGCGGCGCAGCACGTCGGGTCCGTCGTGGACGATCCGGCCGTCCCTGTTGGAGATCACCGGGATCCGCGGGTCGTGCACCGAGACCGACACCGCGAGCTTGGCGAGGTGGCCGACCGCGGGGGCCATGTGCTCGGTGTGGAACGCGCCTGCCACGCTCAGCGGCATCAGGCGGGCCTTGGCGGGCGGCTCCGCCGCCAGCGCGTCGAGCTGCTCGCGGGTTCCGGCGGCCACGATCTGGCCGGGTCCGTTGTCGTTGGCGGGGGTGAGCCCGTGGGCGGCGAGTGCCGCGAGCACCTCGTCGCGGTCACCGCCGAGCACGGCGGTCATCCCGGTCGGGGTCACCGCGGCCGCCTCGGCCATCGCGTTGCCGCGCTCGCGCACCAGGACCATCGCCTGCTCGGCGGTGATGGCGCGGGCACCGGCGGCGGCCGTCAGCTCACCGACGCTGTGACCGGCCACGGCGCCGATCTGGTCGAACGCGTCGGCCGGGTGCGGGAACAGCTCGAGCGCGGCCACCAGGCCGGTCGCGACGAGCAACGGCTGGGCGATCCGGGTGTCCCGGATCGTGTCGGCATCGGCCTCGGTGCCGTAGTGGGCCAGGTCGACACCGGCGACGGTCGAGAGCCAGCCGAAGCGGGACGCGAAGGTCTGGTCCTCCAGCCAGGGCTGCAGGAAGCCAGGCGTCTGGGCGCCTTGGCCGGGAGCGACGATGACGAGCACATGTCCACTGTGCCGTGGCCCGGGGCCCGGCCTCGCCTCCGGCACTCACGAATCTCGGCGGTGCTTCTTTGTAGGGTTCCTACAAAGCGAGGTGGTGGGTCACGGGGAGCCGGGGTGCTCGTCCCCGCGTCCGGACTGACGGCCCAGGACGAGTGCGATCTCGAGGGTGAACGCGTCCCGGGCCTGTGCCGGGGAGTAGCCGGTCAGGTCGGCCACCTGCCGGAGCCGGTAGCGCACCGTGTTGGCGTGCACGAAGAGGGCGCGTGCGGTCGCCTCGATCGAGGAGCCGTGGTGGAAGTACGACGCCAGCGTCTCGATCAGGGTGCCGCGGGCCCGGACCAGCGGGAGGTAGATCTCCTCGACCAGGTGCCGACGTGCATGGCCGTCACCGGCCAGGGCGCGCTCGGGCAGCAGCTCGCTGCTGCGCACCGGCCGCGGCGCCTCCGGCCAGCCGCCCGCGGACCGGTGCGCGGAGAGCGCGGCACGGGCGGAGATGTGGGCCCTGGCGAGGTCCTCGGCCACCGGACCGACCACGACCGGGCCCTCGCCGAACAGGTGCACGACCGACTCGGCCCCGGCCCGGGAGTCCTTGACCCCGCCCAGGACGACCACCAGGCGCTCGCCCTGCACCGCGCACAGGGCGTCCATGCCGGCCGAGCGGGCACTGCGGCGTACCTCCTCGAACAGGTCGGTCTCGGTGCGTTGCGCCGGGACCGCGCCCAGCACGACCGCGACCTCCCCGCGGGCCGTCCAGCCGAGCGCACTGGCCCGGGAGAGCAGCGTCTCGTCCGCCTCGGACCGCAGGACGGCATCGACGACCAGCGCCTCCAGGCGGGCATCCCAGGCGCCCCGGAGCTCAGCGGCGCGGGCGTAGACCTCGGCGGTGGCGAAGGCGACCTCGCGGGCGTAGAGGAGCACTCCGGCGTGCACGGCGGGGGCGTCGTCGGGATCCACGATGTCGTCGATGTTGCTCTCGACCACCTCGATGGAGAGACGGACCAGGTCCACCGTCTGCTGCAGGTTGATCACGCCCGCCAGGGCGCGTGGGGCGGCGCCGAAGACGGACGCGGCGATCGCGCCGCCGTCCTCGTCGGGTCGACCGGCCTCGCGGCGGTACCAGTCGACGAACCCCCGGATGCCTGCCTGCACGATGAGCCCGACCCAGGAGCGGTCCTCCGCGCTGAGCTCGCGGAACCACGGCATGCCGGTCTCCATCCGGGCCATGGCGGCGGTGCTGAGCGCGCCCGTGGAGCGCTGCAGCGCGTCGGCGGCGCGCCTGCTCGGCTCGGCGGCTCTGGTCGGAGGCACGGATCGACCCTAGTGGACGTGGTTTGTCCTTCCGGGTTTCGGGGAAAGTCCCATGACACAAGGCGTCCTGATGCTCTCGGGTGGGTGTTTCTGCTTGAATCGTGTGTCGTACGCCGCATTACGAGGCAGCTCAGGAGATTGCGTGTCCGGAACGCCCCACGAAGTCCAGTACGTCACGCTCCACGGCCACCGGCGTGCCTTCGTGAAGGCCGGCCAGGGGCCGGTCGTGCTGCTGCTGCACGGGCTGGGCTGCGACCACACCACGTGGGAGCCCGTGATCGACTCCCTGGCGAAGCGGTACACCGTGATCGCCCCCGACCTGCTCGGCCACGGCCTCTCCGACAAGCCGCGCGCGGACTACAGCGTGGGCGGCTACGCGAACGGCATGCGGGACCTGCTGACGGTGCTCGGCATCGACAAGGTCACGGTGATCGGGCACAGCTTCGGTGGCGGAGTGGCGATGCAGTTCGCCTACCAGTTCCCGGAGCGCACCGAGCGTCTGATGCTGGTGGCCTCCGGCGGTCTCGGCCCCGAGGTCTCACCGGCGATCCGCGCCATCACCACGCCGGGGTTCCACCAGGTCATGGGCCTGCTGACGCTGCCCGGCGTGCGGCACGTCGGCAAGGCCGGGATGCGCGCCCTCGCGAGCACGCCGTGCAAGCACACGCGTGACCTCGACGAGGTGGCGGAGATCTTCGAGTCCTTCAAGGATCCCGGTGCCCGGCACGCGATCCGGCACGTCGTGCGGGCCGTGGTCGACTGGCAGGGCCAGATCGTGACCATCGCCGACCGGGCCTACCTCACCGAGGCGATGCCGATGGCGGTGGTCTGGGGCCAGGACGACATGGTGATCCCGGTGCGCCACGCCAGCAACGCCGGCGCCATGGCGCCCTACGCCCGGGTCGAGGTGATCCCGAACGCGGGGCACTTCCCGCACAAGGACCACCCGCACCGGTTCGCCAAGATCGTGAACGAGTTCATCCGGTCGACCCAGCCCGCGACGTACAGCCGCGCACGGTTCCGGAACCTGCTGAAGAGCGGTCGGGCCGGCGTGGGGCCGACCGCCACCGTCACGGCCCTGCCGAGCGCCTGATCCGGGACGCGCAGCGGACCGGATCGTCGGTGGTCGAGCAGCGCGCACGACCGAGGAACGAGGTCGCGACCGCGCGTGTCGAGACCCGGTGAGACAACTCAGGGCGGCGACCCACGTGGGTCGCCGCCCTGGTTTGTCCTACGGGTCTCGAGGCTCAGGCGCTGCGCGCCTTCGCACCTCGACCGACGAGTTAAGCGTCGCCGCCCTCCTGCTTGACGCCGGAGACGGCGGTCGGGTCGTCGATGCGGTACTGCGCGAAGGCCTTCTCGACCTTCTCCCGCTCGATCTGGCCCGCGTCGGCGAGTGCCTGGAGGGCCTGGACGACCACCGACTGCGCGTCGATGTGGAAGTAGCGTCGTGCTGCCGGGCGGGTGTCGGCGAAGCCGAACCCGTCGGCGCCGAGCACGCGGTAGTCGCTCGGCACCCAGCGCGCGATCTGCAGCGGCACGGCCCGCATGTAGTCCGACACCGCCACGACCGGGCCGTCGGCGCCGGCCAGCTTGTCGGAGACGTACGGCGTGCGCGGGCTCTCGCCCGGGTGGAGGAGGTTCCACTCCTCGGCGGCGACGGCATCGCGGGCCAGCTCGTTCCAGGACGTCACCGACCAGGTGTCGGCCTGCACGCCCCACTCCTCGGCGAGGATCCGGGCGGCGTCGCGCACCCACGGGAAGCCGACGCCCGACGCGAGCAGCTGCACGCGCGGGCCCTCGCCGTCCGCGGTCGAGATCCGGTGGATGCCCTTGAGGATGCCCTCGACGTCCACGTCCTCGGGCTCGGCCGGCTGCGAGACGGGCTCGTTGTAGACCGTGATGTAGAAGATGACGTTCTCGCCCTGCTTGTCGGGCCCGGTCTCGCCGTACATCCGCTCGAGGCCGTTCTGCATCACGTGGCTGATCTCGTAGGCGAACGCCGGGTCGTAGTGCACGACCGCCGGGTTCGTCGCCGCGATCAGCGGGGAGTGCCCGTCGGCGTGCTGGAGGCCCTCGCCGGTGAGCGTGGTCCGGCCGGCCGTGGCGCCGATCAGGAAGCCGCGGGCGAGCTGGTCGGCCATCGCCCAGATGGAGTCGCCGGTCCGCTGGAACCCGAACATCGAGTAGAAGATGTAGAACGGGATCATGTGCTCGCCGTGCGTGGAGTACGCCGAGCCCGCGGCGGTCGCGGAGGCCATGGCGCCGGCCTCCGAGATGCCCTCGTGGAGCATCTGGCCCTGCGCCGACTCCTTGTAGGAGAGCAACAACTTGCGGTCGACCGACTCGTACTGCTGCCCGGCCGGGTTGTAGACCTTGGCGCTCGGGAACATCGAGTCCATGCCGAAGGTGCGGTACTCGTCCGGAGCGATCGGCACGATGCGCTTGCCGATCTCGGGGTCCTTCATCCAGTCCTTGAGCAGGCGCACCACGGCCATCGTGGTGGCGATGGAGTTCTTGCCCGACCCCTGCTTGAGCTCGGCGTACACCTTGTCGCCGGGCAGCGTGAGGTTCTTGGCCCGGACCACGCGACGCGGCACGGAGCCGCCGAGGCTGGAGCGGCGCTCCTTCATGTACTGGATCTCGGGGGAGTCCTCGCCGGGGTGGAAGAACGGCGCCGCGCCGGTCTCCTCGTACGAGCGCTCGAGGTCGCGGTCGGAGATGGGCAGGTAGAGGCGGTCCCGGAACTTCTTGAGGTCGTCCGGGGTCAGCTTCTTCATCTGGTGGGTGGCGTTCTTGCCCTCGAGGGCGTCGATCGTCCAGCCCTTGATGGTCTTCGCCAGGATCACCGTCGGCTGGCCGACGTGCTTGGTGGCCGCGTCGAACGCGGCGTACACCTTGCGGTAGTCGTGGCCGCCGCGCGGCAGCTTGCGGATCTGGTCGTCGGTCATGTGCTCGACCATCTTCCGCAGGCGCGGGTCACTGCCGAAGAAGCTGTCGCGGATGTACTCGCCGGACTCGACCGAGTAGGTCTGGAAGGCGCCGTCCGGCGTGTTGTTCATCCTGTTGACCAGGACCCCGTCGACGTCGCTCGCGAGCAGCTGGTCCCACTCGCGGCCCCAGACGACCTTGATGACGTTCCAGCCGGCGCCGCGGAAGGTGGACTCCAGCTCCTGGATGATCTTGCCGTTGCCGCGGACCGGGCCGTCGAGCTGCTGGAGGTTGCAGTTGATGACCCAGGTGAGGTTGTCGAGCTCCTCGCGGGCAGCCACCCCGATCGCACCCAGCGACTCCGGCTCGGCCATCTCGCCGTCACCCAGGAACGCCCAGACGCGCTGCTGGCTGGTGTCCTTGATGCCGCGGTTGTGCAGGTAGCGGTTGAACCGGGCCTGGTAGATGGAGTTGATGCCGGTCAGGCCCATGGAGACCGTCGGGAACTCCCAGAAGTCCGACATCAGCCGGGGGTGGGGGTACGACGGGAGGCCGGCGTGCGGCCCGTGCTGGACCTCCTGGCGGAACCGGTAGAGCTGCTCCTCGGTGAGCCGGCCCTCGAGGAAGGCGCGCGCGTAGACGCCGGGGGAGGCGTGGCCCTGGATGTAGATCTGGTCGCCGCCGCCGGGGTGGTCCTTGCCGCGGAAGAAGTGGTTGAAGCCGACCTCGTAGAGGCTGGCCGACGACTGGTAGGTCGCGATGTGTCCGCCGACCTCGAGGCCCTTGCGGTTCGCGCTGGAGACCATGACGGCGGCGTTCCAGCGGATGAACGCGCGGATCCGGCGCTCGGCCTCCTCGTCGCCGGGGAACCACGGCTCGCGCTCCGGCGGGATCGTGTTGATGTAGTCGGTGCTGCGCAGGGCAGGAACGCCCACCTGGGCCTCGCGGGCGCGCTCGAGGAGGCGCAGCATGACGTAGCGGGCGCGCTCACGGCCACGCTCGCCGACGAGCGAGTCGAAGGAGTCGATCCAGTCCTGCGTCTCGTCAGGGTCGATGTCGGGCAGCTGGGTGGGCAGTCCCTCGTGGATCACGGACGGGGTCGAACCGCTCCTCGGGGTGCTGGAGCCAGTGCCTGAACCAGTGGTTGAGTCTTCGGTCACCGTCTCATCGTTGCACGCGTCGGGATCAGGCAAAATTTACTCGGCGGTAGGTCCGATGGACGGGCTCCACGCCTGCCCGGCGTACCGAAGTGTTGGGACACGGGTTGCGCAGGGGAGGGAACTCCGCTGGACTACTCCACACCTTGCATGAGGGGCTGCCCGGGAGACGGGTGGTAACGGAGCGGATGGAGGAGTCAGTGAGTTCGACCGCGGGTGGCGGGTCCACCCAGACAGACGGACCTGCCGCCGGACCTGCGGACCGGCTGGGCTTCAAGCCCGGGATGGTCATCCAGGAGCTGGGCTGGGACAACGACACCGACGACGCGCTCCGCGTCGCCATCGAGGACCGCATCGACGCCGACATGGTCGACGGCGACTACGGCAACGTGGTCGACGCCGTGCTGCTGTGGTGGCGCTCGGAGGACGGCGATCTGGTCGACGGGCTCGTCGACTCGCTGACGGACCTCGTGGGCGGGGGAGCCATCTGGTTGCTCACGCCCAAGGTCGGCCGGCCGAACGCCGTGGACGCTGCCGACATCGCCGAGGCCGCTCCCATCGCCGGGCTCTCCCAGACGACCACGGCGGCGGTGAGCAAGGACTGGTCGGCGACCCGGCTGGTCGCCCCCAAGACACCTGCCTGATCCGGCCCGTCCCACCGACCGCAAGGAAACGCGTGCTCCGACAAGTCCTCGGCCGGGCCACTGCTGCCGGCACCAGCGTCAAGGTCCTGGCCGAGTCGGGGATCATCCGGCCCTACTCGCCGATGGTGCTGGCGGGCATGGCTCGCGCCCTGCGGCAGTGGGGGACCGGCCCGGCCGGCGGGTTCACCGCGCTCGCGATCCGGTCCCCGCACCGGATCGGGCTGGTCGACGAGCTCGGCTCCCTGACCTACGGCGAGCTGCACCGACGCTCCAACAGCCTGGCGCGCGCGCTGGCCGACCGCGGGGTCGGCGAGGGCGACGCGGTCGCGGTGATGTGTCGCAACCATCGGGGCTTCGTCGACGCGAGCGTCGCGATCGCCAAGCTCGGCGCCGACATCCTCTACCTCAACACGGCGTTCGCCGGGCCACAGCTCGTGGACGTGCTGGGGCGGGAGAGGCCCAGCGCGGTGATCCACGACCAGGAGTTCACCGAGCTCCTGGCCGACGCCGAGATGGACCGTCGCGTCGTGGCCTGGGTCGACGACGACGTCGAGGGGGACACCCTCGAGTCGCTGATCGCGGACTACCCGGCCGACGACCTCCAGCCGCCGGAGCGGCACTCCCGCGTCGTCATCCTCACCTCCGGGACCACCGGCACCCCCAAGGGCGCCCCCCGCAACGAGGCCGGGATCGAGGCGGCCGTCTCGCTGCTCTCCCGGATGCCGCTGCGGCACGGCTGGCGCACCCACATCGCCGCGCCGCTCTTCCACACCTGGGGCTTCGCGCACCTTGCGATGGCCATGCTGCTCGGCTCGACCGTGGTGCTCCGGCGTCGCTTCGACCCCGAGGAGTGCCTGAAGGTCACCGAGTCGGAGCGCTGCGACTCGCTCGCCGTCATCCCGGTGATGCTGCAGCGGATCATGGCGCTTCCCGAGGAGACGCTGGGGAACTACGACCTGTCCCGGGTCAAGGTCGTCGCGGCCTCCGGCTCGGCGCTCCCGGGCGACCTGGCCCTGGACTGGATGGACCACTTCGGCGACCACCTCTACAACATCTACGGCTCCACCGAGGTCGCCTACGCCTCGATCGCCACGCCCGTCGACCTCCGCGAGGCGCCGTCCTCGGCCGGCCGGCCGCCGTGGGCCACGGTGGTCAGGATCCTCGACCCGGACGGCAAGGAGGTCGCCCCGGGCGAGTCCGGCCGGATCTTCGTCGGGAACGGGCTGCTCTTCGAGGGGTACACCGGGGGCGGCCACAAGGAGGTCGTGGACGGCCTGATGTCCAGCGGCGACGTCGGCCGGATCGGCGACGACGGCGGCTCTACGTCGAGGGGCGCGGACGAGATGATCGTTCGGGGGGAGAGTTCAGGAGGTGAGGCTGCCGGGGAGCGGAGGGGCGATGGCGTGACGACGACGACTGGATGGACCACTTCGGCGACCACCTCTACAACATCTACGGCTCCACCGAGGTCGCCTACGCCTCGATCGCCACGCCCGTCGACCTCCGCGAGGCGCCGTCCTCGGCCGGCCGGCCGCCGTGGGCCACGGTGGTCAGGATCCTCGACCCGGACGGCAAGGAGGTCCCCCCGGGCGAGTCCGGCCGGATCTTCGTCGGGAACGGGCTGCTCTTCGAGGGGTACACCGGGGGTGGCCACAAGGAGGTCGTGGACGGCCTGATGTCCAGCGGCGACGTCGGCCGGATCGGCGACGACGGCCGGCTCTACGTCGAGGGGCGCGACGACGAGATGATCGTCTCCGGGGGCGAGAACGTCTTCCCCAAGGAGGTCGAGGACTGCCTGGCCCGGCACGACGCCGTCTCCGAGGTGGCCGCGATCGGCGTCGACGACGACGACTACGGCAAGCGCCTGAGGGCCTTCGTCTCCCTTCGGGAGGGGCAGTCGGTCACCGAGGACGACCTGAAGGCCTGGGTGAAGAAGAACCTGGCCCGCTACAAGGTTCCGCGCGAGATCGTCTTCCTCGACGAGCTGCCCCGCAACGCGACCGGCAAGGTCCTCAAGAAGGACCTGGTCGACCAGGACTGAGGGCGCGACGGATCGGGCACTCGGCCGTGGCGCCGTCAGGGCCGGGTGCAAGGATGGGCGCCATCATGAGCGAACTCTCCGTGGGCGACCCGGCGCCCGACTTCACGCTGCGCGACCAGTTCGGTCAGGACATCGCGCTGTCGTCGTTCCGCGGCCGCAAGGCCGTCGTCGTGTTCTTCTACCCCTACGCCTTCTCCGGCGTCTGCACCGGCGAGATGGCCGGCATCCGGGACCGTCTCGCGCAGTTCATGACCTTCGACACCGAGGTCGTCGCGATCTCCTGCGACTCGGTGTACTCACTGCGCGCGTTCGCGGACCAGGACGGTCTCAACTTCCCGCTGCTGTCGGACTTCTGGCCCCACGGTGAGGTGTCCCGGGCCTACGGGGTCTTCGACGAGAAGAAGGGCTGCCCCCGCCGCTCGTCGTACGTCATCGACAAGGAGGGCCTGATCCGCTGGTCGCTCCACAACGCCATGCCCGAGGGGCGCGACCTCGACGAGCACCTCAAGCAGCTGCTGGCCGCAGCCTGACCAGCCCCGCGCGCAAGTGGGCTAGACAACTTCCTGTGAGTTGCCGATCGAACCCGGGAATCCCGCGACATCGCTTGAACGGGCGGTCTAGTGTTGTCCTTGTCGAACCGCTGGTGACCCGAGACGCCAGCGGTTCGACTCATTTCAGAACCCGGTCCTGCGTTCGCAGGGCCTGCTCTCGCTCGCTAGTCTGTGCGGGCTTCGAGGGCGTATAGCTCAGCGGTAGAGCTCTGGTCTTACAAACCAGCGGTCGGGGGTTCGATCCCCTCTGCGCCCACCCGTGCCGGCCTGGTGGCCGGCGGCCGCCACGGCAGCAGGGCCGAGCTCGAGACCAGCAGGGCCGCCGCCACCAGGATCGCCGTCCGCGGGCTGGTCGCCGCCGCGAGCGCACCCCCGGCGAGCATGAAGAGCGGCTGCACCGTGCGCGACGACGCCGACCACGACGTGAGCACCCGGGTCAGGTGGGAGTCCGCGGTCACCGCCATCCGGTAGGTCGCGAACGACGGGTTGAAGACGCCGGCGCAGAAGAGGAGCAGCGAGTTCGCGACCACGATGACGACCAGCCCGAGGGGGCCGGGGGCGGCGAGGGCGATGAGCGGCATCCACACGGTCCGCAGCAGCCCGAAGCCCAGCAGGACGCGGCGTTCGCCGTACTTGGTCGTCAACCGTCGCGTGGACAGTGCGCCGAGCACGCCCCCGATGCCGGGCAGACCGAGCGCGAGGCCGTACTGCCAGGGTGCGAAGCCGAGGTCGCGCAGCATCAGCACCGCCATCAGCGGTGAGGTCATCATGATCGCGCCGCCGAAGAGCATGGCGTTCCAGAACAGGTGCCGCAGCACGGGGTGGCCGTGGATGTAGCGCCAGCCGGACGACAGGTCCCGGGTCCTCGTGCCGGTGCGGGTGCGCTCGGGGGGCGGCGGCTCGGGGGAGCGCAGTCGGCGAACTCCCAGCGCCGAGATCAGGAAGCTGAACGCGTCGACGACGAGGGAGGCCGTGGCGCCGAGCCAGGAGATCAGCAGCCCGCCGAGGGCGGGGCCGGTCGAGGTCGCGACCCAGAACGTCGTCTCGAACCGGCTCGTCGCCTCGAGCCGCAGCGGTGCCGGCACGAGGTTCTTCAGGTGCGCGCCACTGGCGCCACCGAAGGCGATGGCCGCGACGGCCTGGACCACGCCGACCACGCAGAGGTGCGAGTACGTCAGCACGCCGAGTGCGGCCGCCGCCGGCACGCTGGCAAGAGCGCCGAATCGGGTCAGGTCCGCGAGCACCATCACCGGCCGCTTGTGGCGGAACTCGATGGCGACGCCCAGCGGCAACGCGAGCAGTGCACTCGCCAACCCTGACAGTGCCGCGAGCAGGGCGACCTGGAACGCCGTGACGTCGAGGACGAGCAGGGCCACCAGCGGGAGCGCGCCGCTCCCGATCGCGCTGCCGAGCTCGCTGACGGCGTAGGCGCCCCACAGTCGGCGGAAGTCAGACGTCAGCAGCGGACGTCCCGACGTCACCGCAGGAGGCGAGGGCACCGGGGGAGGCTAGGGCGAGAAGCGGGAGGGGTGAGGGAGGCGCGCAGCGCCCGGGTCCGCCGTCACTCGCGTCGGGGTCTGCTGCGGATCCAGTCGGGTGGTGGTTGGCCGGGTTTGGGTGGTGGGAGGAACTCGGGTCGGCCGTCGTCGGGGTTGAGGCGGACTTCCCAGGGGGTGTGGTGGATGGTGCGGTGGTGCTGCCCGCACAGGAGGACGAGGTTCGACAGCGTGGTGTGGCCGCCGTCGGCCCAGTGGATGATGTGGTGGGCGTGGCACATCACCGGGGGTCTGGTGCAGCCGGGGAAGGCGCAGTGGGCGTCGCGGCACACCAGGGCCCGCCACAGGGCGGGGGTGACGAGGCGTTGGGTGCGGCCGACGTCCAACACTTCGCCGTGGGTGCCGAGGGCGATCGGGATCAGGTCGGCGTCGCAGGCCAGCCGGCGGACCACGGAGGGGGCGAGGTCGAGGCCGTCGTCGGTGGTGGAGACCGCGGCGCCCAGGGTGGTCCAGTCGATCTGGCCGCGGAGCACGTCCAGGGACGTGGTGACCGCGAGGCGGGGTCGGGCGCCGTGGCAGTCCGGTGCCAGGTCGGTGGCCAGCACGTGCTCACAGGCGGTGACCAGGGCGTCCCACATCCGGGCCCCGTGGTCCCGCGGATCGGTCACCTGCTCGCAGTCCGGGTCCACGGGGTCCACGGTCGCGGGGGCGGGCTTGGTGAGCGGGAGCAGGGCGGCCTTGATGGTGGCGGCGTCCTCCAGGGTGCCGCGGCCGCGGAGCCGGACCCCGCCGGCGCCGTCGTCGGTGATGGAGAGGAACCGGTGGTGGTGCGCGGCCCGGTCGGCGCGGTCGAGGTCCTTCTCGGCGTCGCGTTCGGCCTTGTCGGGGTCGGCGACCTCGGCCAGGTGCCTGGCGGCCTTGGCCAGCTCGGTGGCGTCCAGCCGGGCCGCGGCGTCGAGCAGGAACGCCTCGCCCTGCTCCCGCACCGAACCGTCCAGCGGGCAGCTCCTCGACGGCGGCCACGATCACCGCGGCCTGCTCCGGGGAGACCCGCCCGGCCGCCAGGGCGGCGTGCGTCGCGGTCCGCTCACCGACGAGGACCGGGGCCTGCCGCACCGTCCGGTGCCCCTCGCGGCGGGTGGTGCCGGCCAGGTGGGTGAACCACTCCGCGGTGGACCCCCAGGCCAGCTCCTGCTTGGCGATCCCGCGGGCCTGCACCTCGGCCAGCACCGAGGCCTCGCACGCGCGGCCAGGTGGGCCCGGACCGTCTCCGAGCTCGGCGACCGTGTCCGACGAGTCTCGCCGAGGCGTCCTTCGCGCCCACAGGCGTCTCGTCCAGGCGGGTGAGCAGCCCGTTCGCGCCCGCGACCACCCCGGCCGGGGTGGTGGGGAACTCGGTGGGCTGCTCCATGACCCGACTCAACCAGAGGGCGACCGACAGTGACGGGTCCTGGACCTGTGCATATCTCACCTAGTGGACGTTATCCGAAGAAAGTTTCGAGAAATGTCCGGCCGCGGCCCGCCCCCAGCAGAGCCCGCCGGCCGGAGGAAGCAGCGGCGACCCAAGCGGCCCGGTCCGGCGTAGCTGCCAAAGACCGCAAACCAGCAACCCGACAGCCGGGAGAGCAACGACCACCCGAAGTCGGCTCGATCCGCCGTAGCTCGCCGGGATCCGCAACCCCACACACATCCAGGCCCCGGCCGATCCGCAGGACCACCTAGGAGGGGCGACCAGCCTCGACCGCGGTGACGCCCACCGGGATCGCAGCCCCGGCGGGAGCGGTTGCCAGCAAGTTCACGCGGAGCGGGATGGGAGTGGCGGCACCGGGCGCGGTCACCGTCAGGCGCGTGATGAGGTACGGATCCCTTCCACCGTCGTACGCCGTGGCAGTCCCCAGGCTGAACCAGGCAGCCCCGTGGGCGCCCAGCACCACCCGGTGGGCGCCGGGGTCCTGACGCTGGTAGATCGAGCCGTGCCGGACAGCCAGCGTCAGCCGCGTCACCGGCTGGTCGGCCCGGTGGCCCCACGCCCCGATGGCGGGGTAGCCGCGGAGCCGGCAGCGTTTCGTTGCTCGGTTGGCGAGGGCGATGACCAGGAAGGGTTGTGACATCTCCGCACCCGAGGTGGCGACCCGAAGGGCCAGATCTCGTGACCGGCAGGGAGGCGTCTGTGGCGTTCCGGGCGACGTGGTCACGGCTGATCCGGCACAGGCCGACGTCACGGCGAGCACCAACGCCGTCAACGCGATGCCGACTCCGCGGCGGGATCCCTGGACGGACAACGTGACCTCCTCGCCCTGCCCTCTCCTCGTGTGACGCGCGGTCAGGCCGGTCGGTTGCCGGTCGGCCACGACTCCGGGAGTCACCCCTAGGCTCTGGCCGTGACCGACGCCGACCTCACCCTCGTCCGGGCGATTCGGGAGACCCTGGCCGGCGCCGGCGACCCCGAGCGGGCGGCAGCGCAGCGGCGCTACATGAAGTCCGAGATGCCGTTCCGGGGCATCACCTCACCCGAGCTCACCGCCCTGCTGCGCCCACTGATGGCGACGTACGACCCGGCCTCCCGGGCGGCGTGGGAGGCGACCGTGCGGAGCCTGTGGGACGACGCGACGCACCGCGAGGAGAGGTACGCCGCGCTGGTGCTGGCGAAGCACCGGGCCGCGAGGTCGTGGCGCGACCCGTCCCTGGTGCCCCTGGTCCGGCACCTCGTCGTCACCGGCGCCTGGTGGGACCTCGTCGACGACATCGCGGTCCACCTGGCCGGGGCGGTGCTGGCCGAGCATCCCGACGAGATGGCCCCGGTCGTGCGTGCCTGGGCCGCCGACGACGACCAGTGGCTGCGACGGACTGCGGTGCTCTGCCAGCTGGGTCGGCGCGCCGACACCGACCTCGACCTGCTCCGGTACACCGTGGAGTGCAACGTGGACGACGAGTCCTTCTGGCTGCGCAAGGCGATCGGGTGGGCGCTGCGCGACCTCGCCAGGACCGATCCGGAGTGGGTGCTGGCCGAGGTGGACCGGCTCGACGGGCGACTGTCGCCACTCTCGAGGCGCGAGGCGCTCAAGCACCTGTCCTGACCCGGAGGGTGAGAGTGCTCTCACCGGCGCCTCATTGCGCCCTCACCGGCGCTCGGCAACGTCTCTCTCGACAGCATCGAGGGCCCTTCCGGGCCCGGACGAGAGGACGAACCATGAACAAGCTGATCAGGATCGGGACCCTGGCGATCGCCGGGCTGCTCACCACGGGTGCACTGGCGGCCCAGGCGCCGGCCGCGCTCGCTCACAGCGCCGACGACTCGTCTGCAGTGATGCGGACCCTCGACGACCGAGGTCGCGACCATGCCGAGGACGGTAGTCACCACCACGGCCACCACCACGGCCATCACCACGGCCACCACCACGCCACCACGGCCACCACCACGGCCACCACCACGGCCATGGAGACGATGACCGCCGCTGACGTCGACGGCCCCGCGGGACGCCCGCGGGGCCTCGGTGCGCCCGGGAGACGGGTCAGGTGGTGAAGCGGTAGCCCATGCCGCGGACGGTCTCGATCGTTCCGGAGCCGAGCTTGCGGCGCAGGTACCCGACGTACACGTCCACCACGTTGGACCCGGGGTCGAAGTCGAACCCCCACACCTGGTCCAGCAGCTGCTCGCGGGAGAGCACCAGCCCGGCGTTGAGCATGAGGATCTCCGCGAGCGCGAACTCCCGGGCCGAGAGGTCCAGCTGGTTCCCGTCGACGGTGGCGCGACGGGTCCGCAGGTCCAGGTGCACGCCGCCAGCGCTGAGCGAATCCTCGCGGGCCCGCGCATCGGCGCTCGGGCCGGGACGCAGACGGATCCGGATCCGGGCCAACAGCTCGGCGAACCGGAACGGCTTGGGCATGTAGTCGTCGGCGCCGCCCTCGAGCGCCGTCACCGTGTCGGTGACCGAGTCACGCGCGGTCAGGACGATCACCGGAACCCGCGACCCCTGGGCCCGCAGGTGCTCCAGCACCTCGAAGCCGTCCATGCCGGGAAGGCCGATGTCGAGCACGACCAGGTCGTGGTTGCCGCTCATCGCCTCGTCCAGGCCCTCGCGGCCGTCGCCCACCACCATGGCGACGTGCCCGTCGGCGCGGAGCCCCTTGGCGACGAAGGAGGCGATCCGTGCCTCGTCCTCCACGATCAGGATGCGGGCCACGGCTGCTCCTCGGTGTCGCTGGCCACCACGGGCAGGGTGATCTCGAACCGGGCGCCGGGCGGGTCGGCGTCCGTGACCGTCACGGTTCCGCGGTGGGCTTCGACGATGGCCCGGACGATCGACAGGCCGAGCCCGAACCCCTCGTCGCCCTCCGGCACCGAGCTGCGGCCGAACCGCTCGAAGATCCGCTCCCGGTCGGACCGCGGGACGCCGGGGCCGGTGTCGCGCACCCAGACCCGCGCCGTAGCCCCGCCGTCGTACGACGACCCGATCGCCACGACGTCCCCGGGCCCGGTGTGCTTCACGGCGTTGTCGGCCAGCTGGAGCACCGCCTGGGTGATCCGCTGCTCGTCGGCGACGACCTTGACCTCGGCGAGACCGTCGAGCCTCCAGCCGCGGTCGCCGAGACCGCGGGCCTTGGCCACCAGGTCCTCGGTGAGGCGGGACAGGTCGGCGGGGCGCGTGGTCACGAAGTCCGGGCGGTCGCTCTTCGCCAGCAGGATCAGGTCACCGACCAGTCGCGACATCCGGTCCACCTCCTCGAGCAACAGCTCGCGGGTCTCGGCGATCTCTGCCGGGCTGCCGGCGTCGAGCAGCTCGAGGTGCCCGCGGACCACGGTGAGCGGCGTCTTCAGCTCGTGACCCGCATCGTCGAGGAACCGGCGCTGGCCGGCGAATGCCTCGTCGAGGCGTTCGAGCATCCCGTTGACGGTGCGGGTGAGGGCGGTGATGTCGTCGTTGCCGCGGACCGGCAGCCGCCGGGACAGATCGGTCTCGCCGATCTCCTCCGTGGTCTCTCGCAGCGTGCGCAGCGGGGCCAGCAGGCGCCCGGACTGCCACCAGGCGATCGCTGTCACCAGCAGGAGGGAGAGCAGCGCCACGATCGTGTAGGTCCGCATGGTCTCCCGGAGCCCCGCACGGGCCTCCGCCACGTAGGTCACCACCACCAGGGCCCCGGTCTGCTGGAGCTGCGGACGGTCTGGACGGTGACCAGCGCCTCGCCGTACGACGGGATGTCGATCCGGTCGCTGCCACCACGGCGGACCAGCGGGGTCACGGTGTCGCGGAGGAGCGCGCTGTCGGCGAACGAGTCCTTGGGGGAGGAGTACTGCGGCCGCCCGTCGTACCAGGTCACGAGCAGCTCGTTGTCGTCCGGCACGTTGCGGGCGAGGAACGTGTCGAGCATGGCCCCGACGTCGGCGAACGGTCGGCCCGTGCCGGGGTCCTCGCCGTTCTGCTGGAGCGCCCCGAGCTCGGCGAGCTCCTGGTCGACCCGCTGCGCCATCTGGTCCTCCACACGCCCGGACTCGATGGCGTAGACGATGGCCCCTGCGCCGGTGAGGGCGACCACCACCAGGGCTGCGACCGTGGCGGTGATGCGCGTGCGCACGGAGACACCCGACCTGGCCGGTCGGGCGTCCGGGGTCCGGGGGTCCTCAGCCGTGGCCGCCACCGTGCCCGCCGTCGTCGGTGCCGGCGTCGTCACGTCCGGGCCCGCTCCCGCTGTCGCCACTGCCGTGGCTGTCGTCCCCGCTGCCGTCCCGGCCGCTGTCGTCACCGTGGTCGTCGAGGTCGTCGGGGGAGGGGTGATGACGCCGGTCCCGCCGTGGTCGTCCGGCGTCGTGGGTGGCCGCTGTGGTCGGGTCGTCCGAGGGATGCGCCGACGGGCTGCGGTCCTCGTGGGGCGAGTTGGACCGGGTGGGCGCGTCGCGGATGACGATGGTCTCCCGGGGGGCCGGGTCGTCGGCGCCGGACACGGCGACGGCCCCGGCCACGAAGGCTCCCAGCGGGAGGACGAGGCCGAGCGGGATCAGGATCTTCGCCAGCGTGCTCATGCCACTCACGATCCTGCAGCATGGTGCGGCCTGCGTGAGACATGGATGAGAGGTCTCTCATCCAGATGGGGGTGGCCGGGGCCACCAGGCCTCACGTCTGCTCCGCATCGCCCAGGATCTCGGCCCCCAGCCAGTCGCCCGCCTCGAAACCGGGCAGGATCGCAAACGTCGCGCTCCCGATCGCGGTCGTCCACTCGTTCAGGGCGTCGGACTCGTCCAGCGCCCGCTGGACGGGCACGAACTGGTCGGCGACCGACGCCTGGAACGACATGAACACCAGGCCGCTCTCGGTGACCGTGCCCGACCCCGTGTCCCGGTCCTGGGTATAGCTGGCGCCCCTGCGGAAGATGCGGGCGCCGCCGTTCAGCGACGGGTGGGCCATCCGGGCGTGGGCGTCCCCGGGGATCACGAGCCGCCCGCCCCGGCGCGCTGCGAGGTCGAGGTCGCTGTGCTCGTCGCCGCCCGTCAACGGGGCTCCGTCGGACAGCCGCCGGCCCACGGCACGCTCCTGCTCGTCGCGGGTCAGCTCGGACCAGGTGTCGAGGTGCATGGCGATCCGGCGCACGACCAGCGACGTGCCGCCCGCCCAGGGACCGCGGTCGATCCAGACGGTCTGGTCGAACTCGCGGCTGCCGGCGGACGGGTTGCCCGAGCCGTCGACCTGGCCGAACAGGTTGCGCCCCGTCATCGGTCGGCCCTGCTCGTCGGTCCCGTTCCAGAACCCGACCTGGCGCCACCGCTGCCGGGCGAACGGGGCCGCATCGGCGACCAGACGGCGTACGGCGTGGCTGACGGTGGTGCCGTCACGCCCTCCGACGAGGAGGGCCACGTCACCGCCGCACCAGCGGGGCTGGAGTCGGTCGTGGCGCATCGGGGGCACGTCGACCAGGCCGGGAGGAGGCGTCCCGAGCAGCCGGCTCGTGAAGGCCCCGCCCCCGAACCCGACAGTCACCGTCAGGTCGGCCATCCCCGCCGCCAGCCAGGGGGCGGGGTCGCCGGGCGCGGCCCGTCCGGTCGTGATCGCCTCGATGTCGCCGGTCCACAGGCGCAGGAGCCGGGCCAGGGCGTCACGCTCGACGTCGGGATGGAGGTCGAGGGCGACGACCTCGACGAGCGACGGTGTCGGTGCCGCGACTCCGGGCTGGTGCACGCCGTGCGGCGAGACCTGGCGCCCGGGCGGCGCCGGGTCCGCGGCGCCGGCAACCTGGGTCGACGCGACGGCAGCGCCCCCCGCCGTGCCGGCGGCCGCACCAGCGACCGCCGACCCGACGTACCCGAGGAAGCCGCGACGCCCGAGTCCGGACGACCCGCTGGCGGAGCTCTCGGGGTGAGCCATCAGCCCTCCGAGTCGCCCGACATGTCCATGTCGCCCATGTCGTTGCCCCCGTCGTCGGCCCCGTTCCTCGGCTCCGTGCGAGTGGGAGTGCCCGTCGGAGTGGTAGTGACCCTCCTCCTCGGTGAACTCCTTCACGGGAACACTCAGCTTCTGGGTCTCGCCGTCGGAGAACTCCAGGGTGAGGTCGACCTCGTCGCCGGGAGCCAGGTCCTGGTGGACGCCCATCAGCATGAGGTGGTAGCCGCCCGGCTCGAGGACCTTGCCCCGTCCGGCCGTGACGGTGAGACCGCCGTCGACCTCCTTCATCTGCATGGCTCCGTCGACCATCGCCATCTCGTGCACCTGCACCGTGTCGGCCACCGGCGAGCTGACGTCGGTGAGGGACACGTCCTCGTCGGTGTCGTTGTCGATGACCATGAACGCGGCGGTCATCGTGGGGTCCTCCGTGCCGGTCGTGGCCCGGACCCAGGGGTCCTCGACGGTGACGCTGCCGCCATCGGCCGTCGCCTCCCCGGAAGCCTCTCCTCCGCAGGCGGACAGCCCGGCCGCGAGCACGAGGGCTGTGGCCAGGGCGGGCAGGAGTGCTCGCCGCGTGCGGACGTGGGTGTGCGTGTGGGACATGCTGATCTCCTCGTTGGTTCGTGTCGATGGCGCGCCTCGGCGCCGGCACCACCCGGTGGGTGTGCCGTGGGGCTTGCCTGCCGGACGGCGTCCGGTCAGGCGGCGAGGAGAGCCGGCGGACCCCGGTGGGACACGCCGGGGCGGTCCAGCCGGGGGAGCGGAACGAACCCGAGCGAGGGCAGGCCGACCACGAGGCGGACGGTCATGGCGCCACGTGCCGTGGCCCGGAGCGCCGTCAGCACCTCGGCTGCGGCGAGGGCCACGACGGCACGGGTGGCCGCGAGGTGGAGCAACGACCACAGCGCCGACTCACCCATGGACAGCCACAGCCCGAGAACGACGGCGCCCGCGACGTGCGCCAGCAGCATCAGGGGACCCTGCTCGGTCAGGTGGGTCCACAGGTGCTGGAACGGCGCGAGAGGGACAGCCGGCGCGACGGTGTGCGTGGCATCAGGCGACTGGACCGACCAGGCATCCAACATCGAGCCGACCCGGTTGCCCCGGCCGTCGACGCCCAGCTGCATCGCCTGGTGGGCGGGACTGCGGGGGCCGGGGCCAGGGAGTCGCCGCGGTGGCCGGCGGCCAGGGAGAGCGCGGTGTGTGCCAGCCCCTGGCCGGCGACGACCAGGGCGACGATCCGTCGGGCCGAGGCCGGGCCGGTCAGGAAGCGGGTCGCCAGCACCGTGAACAGCGCCAGCATCAGTGCCATCAGCGCGGGGTGCGGCAGGAGGCCCCCGGCCAACACGTGGGACACCGAGCCGGCCAGCATCATCATCGTCCCGAGCAGCAGCGCGCGGCCCCAGACGAGCGTGGCCGTCGGGGACTCCCTTCGTTCGCGCGCCTGCATTGAGCCCTCCAGGTGTCAGGTGTCGAGGTTGCGCACCACGAGGGTAGGTGCCCTCGCGACCTCGTTCTTCCAGATGACGGAACCGTCATCAACGTCGCGGTCCAGGGTGCGGGCACGCATGCCGACCGGCGCCGGGCAACCGTTGGGCAACGTGCGCGTCACTACAGTGTCCTGTGTTCCGTGACCGGTGTCACAGCTCGCAGGAGGCCCGCATGTTCGTCCCGTTCAGCGTCACCGACTTCATCGACCGAGCGGTCCAGGTCTACGGACGCCGGGTCGGCGTGGTCGACGAGCCCGACCAGCCGGCGCCCTCGCTCGGGGAGCCGACGTACGCCGAGATCGGCGCCCTTGCGCGCCGTCAGGCGGCGAAGCTCGACGAGCTCGGCATCGGCTTCGGTGACCGGGTCGCGATCGTGAGCCACAACAGTGCGCGGCTGCTCACGTCGTTCTTCGGTGTCGCCGGTTTCGGCCGGGTGCTGGTGCCGGTGAACTTCCGGCTGCGTCCCGACGAGGTGCGCTACATCGTCGAGCACTCCGGCGCCCGGGTGCTGCTGGTCGACCCCGAGCTGGACGCGGAGCTCGCGGACGTGAAGGCCGAGCACCGTTTCGTGCTCGGCGAGGACTCCGACCTCTACGCGCCCGAGGGCAGCGAGCCACGGCCGTGGGAGCCCGACGAGAACGCGACGGCCTGCATCAACTACACCTCCGGAACCACGGCACGGCCCAAAGGTGTGCAGATCACCCACCGCAACATCTGGGTCAACGCCCTCACCTTCGGGCTGCACGCGGCCGTCACCGACCGGGACGTCTACCTCCACACCCTGCCGATGTTCCACGCCAACGGCTGGGGGATGCCGTTCGCGATGACCGGGCTGGGGGTGAAGCAGGTCGTCATCCGCAAGATCGACGGCGCCGAGATCCTGCGCCGGGTCGAGCAGCACGGTGTCACCGTCATGTGCGCCGCCCCGGCGGTCGCCGCCGCGGTGCTCGAGGCCGCCCAGGACTGGGAGGGCGAGATCCCCGGCCGGGACCGGGTGCGGATCATCATGGCCGGCGCGCCGCCCCCGACGAAGACCGTGGCCCGGGTCGAGGAGGAGCTCGGCTGGGAGTTCATCCAGATCTACGGCCTGACCGAGACCTCACCGCTGCTGACCGTCAACCGGACCCGCGCGGAGTGGGACGACCTGTCCACCGAGGAGCGGGCCGCGAACCTGACCCGCGCCGGCGTCCCGGCACTCGGCGTACGCCTGGACATCGGTGGCCCCGGGGAGCACGAGGGCGAGGTGCTGGCTCGCTCGAACGTGGTGCTGGAGGGCTACTGGGAGCAGCCGGAGGAGTCCGCGCGGGCGCTGGCCGGCGGCTGGTTCCACACCGGCGACGGCGGCGTGATCGGCGACGACGGCTACCTGACCATCAGCGACCGCAAGAAGGACGTCATCATCACCGGCGGCGAGAACGTCTCGTCGATCGAGGTCGAGGACGTGCTGTTCTCCCACCCCGACGTCGCCGAGGTCGCGGTCATCGGCGTACCCAGCGAGAAGTGGGGCGAGACGATCAAGGCGCTGGTCGTGCTCGCGGAGGGCTCGACGGTGACCGAGGCCGAGCTGATCGCCTGGTGCAAGCAGAAGGCGGCCGGCTACAAGGCACCGACCTCCATCGAGTTCCGCGAGGTGCTCGCGCGCACCGCCACCGGGAAGCTGCAGAAGTTCAAGCTGCGGGCGCCGTACTGGGAGGGCTACGACCGGCAGGTCCATTAGGACCCGTCGCCCAGGTCGGGGCGACGCACCCTGGTCGCCGCGTCGCACCCCGGCGCACGACGTCGGCCGGCTCAGGTGGGCTTGACGTCGAGCACGACCTCGAACTCCAGCAGGTCGGCGCCCGAAGCGACCGGCTTCGTCGCCTCGCCGGCGTGGGCCTGCCGGGCATCGCCGTCGCGCCACGCGGCGAAGGACTCCTCGTCCTCCCAGTGGGTGACCACGAAGTAGCGGTCCTCGCCCTTGACGGGCCGGAGCAGCTGGAAGCCGAGGAAGCCGGCCGCGCTGTCGACGGTGTGCGCCCGCGCGGAGAAGCGGCGCTCCAGCTCCTCGTGCGCCTGCGGGGGGACGGAGATGGCGTTGATCTTCACGACGGACATGCCTCGACCCTAGGTCGCGGTGCAACGAGCGACGGGTCGGCGTTCCTGCGCGTGAACAAGCGACGGGTCGGCGATAGCCTCCCGGCATGCCGAAGCTCAGCGAGATGGTCGACCTGCTCCACGGGTGGTACCCGCCGGCCACGGCGGACGGGTGGGACGCCGTGGGACTGGTGTACGGCGACCCGGGCGCCGAGGTCGGGAAGGTGATGTTCGCCGTCGACCCGACGCTCGAGGTGGCGCGCGAGGCGGCCGAGTGGGGCGCCGACCTGCTGGTGGTGCACCACCCGCTGTTCCTCAAGCCGGTGCACGGGTTCGCCGCGACCACCCCCAAGGGCCGCACCCTGGCCACGCTCGCCGGGGCCGGCTGCGCGTTGCTGACCGCGCACACCAACGCCGACCGCGCGGTCGGCGGCGTGTCCGAGGCGCTGGCCACCGCGCTGGGCCTGACCGACCTCGGGCCGATCGCGGCGAGCTGGGACGGCCCGCTGGACAAGCTGGCGGTCTACGTCCCGGCACCGGACGCCGACCGGGTGCGGACCGCGCTGGCGGACGCGGGCGCCGGACGGATCGGCGACTACGACCAGGCGTCGTTCTCGACCCCGGGGGAGGGCAGGTTCCGGCCGCTGGCGGGGGCCTCGCCCACGGTGGGGTCGGTCGGCACCCCTGAGGTCGTCGAGGAGGTCCGGGTCGAGGTGGTGCTGCCGCGGGGCCGTCGGACCCCGGTGGTGGCGGCGATGCTGGCGGTCCACCCGTACGAGGAGCCGGCGTACGAGGTCGTCGAGCTCGCCGACCCCGGCACCGCGGCCACCGGGGCCGGGCGGATCGGGAGCGTCGCGGAGACGACGCTGCGCGGGTTCGCGGAAACAGTGGCGGCCGCGCTGCCGGGCACCGCCCACGGCGTGCGCGTGGCCGGGGACCCGGACCGGGTCGTACGCCGGGTCGCGGTGTGCGGCGGAGCCGGCGACTTCCTGCTCGACGCGGTGCTGGGCAGCGACGCCGACGTCTACCTCACCAGCGACCTGCGCCACCACCCGGCGGCGGAGTTCCTCGAGAAGGAGGGGCCGGCCCTCGTCGACGTCGCGCACTGGGCCGCGGAGTGGACGTGGCTGCCGGTGGTCCGGACGCGGGTCGCCGAGGCGCTGGGCGATACGGTGGAGACCCGGGTCAGCACACGGTGCACGGACCCCTGGAGCCTGCACCTGTAGCGCCCGCCACGAACAGAGCCGCCCCGACCGAGGAGCCCACGCTGAAATCCGATCCCTTCGCCCAACTGAAGCTGCTCGACGTCCAGGGCCTCGACCTGCGTGCCGACCAGCTGCGTCACCAGCGGGCGAACCTCCCGGAGCTGGCCGAGATCGCCGCGCTGCAGGCCAGCCGCACCTCGCTGGACAACCAGGCGCGTGATGCCCGCATCGTCGTCGACGACCTCACCATCGAGCAGCAGAAGGTCGACGCGGACGTCGAGCAGGTCAAGGCCCGACGCGTGCGCGACCGCGACCGGATGGACAAGGGGCTGATCACCAACCCCAAGGACCTCGAGCGGATGCAGCACGAGCTCCAGTCGCTGGAGCGCCGGATCTCCTCGCTGGAGGACGACGAGCTCGAGGTGATGGCGCGGCTCGAGGAGGCCCAGCGCACCCTCGACGCGCTGACCGCCCAGGTGGCCGACGCCGACGAGCGCCTGGCCGCGCTGACGACCACCCGCGACGAGAAGCAGGCCGAGATCGACACCGCTCTCACCGAGGCCACCGCCGAGCGGGCGAGCGCGATCGAGGGCCTTCCCGAGGACCTGCTGGCGCTCTACGAGAAGCTCCGCGCGCAGAAGGGCGGTGTCGGCGCGGCCGCGCTGCACCAGCGCCGCTGCACCGGGTGCCAGCTCGGCATCGACACCGCCGAGCTCGCCGTCATCAAGCGCGCGCCCAGCGACGAGGTGATCCGCTGCGAGGAGTGCTCGCGGATCCTGGTGCGCACGCCCGAGTCGGGCCTGTAGGCCCAGCGGGCGAGGTGACGCGGTGAGCAGGTATCGCTCCGTCCTGATCGAGGCCGACGGCGGCTCGCGCGGGAACCCCGGTCCGGCGGCGTACGGCGCCGTGCTCAAGGACGCCGAGACCGGTGAGGTCATCGCCGAGGACGGCGCCACCCTCGGCGTCGCGACCAACAACGTCGCGGAGTACTCCGGGTTGATCGCCGGCCTGCGGCTGGCGGAGCAGTACGCGCCGGAGGCCGAGGTCGAGGTGCGGATGGACTCCAAGCTGGTGGTCGAGCAGATGTCGGGCCGCTGGAAGATCAAGCACCCCGACATGAAGCCGCTGGCCATGGAGGCCAGCCGCCTCGCGCCGTTCGGCACGACGTACACCTGGGTCCCGCGGGAGCGGAACACGCATGCCGACCGGCTCGCCAACGAAGCGCTCGACGGCACCCGCAGCGGCGTCACGGTCGTGGGCGAGAGTCCCGCAGCGGACTCGCTGATCGAGGAGCTGGAGAGCCCGGCGGAGTCGCCGAGGCGTGGGTGGTCGGTGCCGGCGGGGGAGCCGACCACGCTGATCCTGGTGCGTCACGGCGTCACCGAGCACACGCTCGAGAAGCGCTTCTCCGGAGGGCTGGCCAGCGCCAACCCCGGGCTCAACGACGAGGGCCGGGCGCAGGCGCGCGCCGTCGGCGCCTGGCTGGCCCCGCTGGCGGAGTCCGTCGGCGCGGTGGTCGCCTCGCCGGTACGCCGCACCCTGGAGACCGCGGAGATCGTGGCCGAGCTGCTGGACCAGGACGTCGAGGTGGAGCACGGCTTCGCGGAGATGGAGTTCGGTGCCTGGGACGGCAAGACGTTCCTCGAGGTCGCCGAGCAGCACCCCGAGGACCTCGACGCCTGGCTCGGGTCGCTGGAGGTGGCACCCGGCGGCGGCGAGTCGTTCCGCGTGGTGGAGAAGCGGGTCCTCGACGGGCTGCAGCGGCTGCTGGAGGAGCACAGCGGCAAGACGATCGTCGTGGTCAGCCACGTCACGCCGATCAAGACCCTGGTCGCGCACGCCGTCGACGCCCCGCTGTCGGCGGTGTTCCGGATGGAGCTCTCGCCGGCCTCGGTCACCGTGCTGGCCTTCTTCCGCGGCGGCAAGGACGGCACCGAGGACCGGTCCTCGCTGCGGATGTACAACGCGCTGCCGCCGGGAAATGACGTGTTCTCCGGGGCCGCTCGCTGGTAGAACCGGCGCATGCTGTCACGCCGCCACCAGATCGCGCTGGTCCACCAGGACGGTGACCGGCTGCTGGTGGTGCCCACCGAGGACGGGCCCCGGCTGCCGACCTGCGCGGAGAGCTGGCCGGAGCACGGCGACCTCGTCACCGCGGTCGGGGACCCGTCGGCCAGGCTCGTCGCCCCTCCGTGGCGCGAGGACGACGGGCTGGTCACCAACGTGCTCGTCGGCCGCGGCGCCACCAGCCTGCCCGGGGCCTCCTGGTGGCCGCTCGTGGACCTCGACGGGATCGGCCTGACGGGACGCACCGTCGACGGGGTGCGACGGGCGGTCGCCGAGCAGCGGCGCAACGGCGCACCCGAGGACGGTCGTGCCGCCTGGTTCCGGCCCGGGTGGTGGGACAGCGTCGTCGACTGGGTCGACTCGGTCGCGGACGGACTCGGGGTCGAGCGGGTCGGGGCGCCGGTGGCGGTGCGGATCTGGAGCCTGTCGGCCGTCCTGCGCTTCCCGGTCTCCCGCGACGGGGACCGGCTGGACCTGTGGTTCAAGGCGACGTGCGACGGCTTCCACGCCGAGCCGGCGCTGACGGCCGCCGTCTGCCGCCTCCAGCCCGACCTGGTGCCGCGGGTCCTCGCGGTCGACGCCGACCGGGCGTGGATGCTGATGGAGCCGATCCCGCACGCCGACGACGACACCGACAGCGCGGCCGCGCCCGACGTGGCGCGGGCCCTGGCACGGCTGCAGCTGGAGACGCTGGCCGAGCGGGACGACCTCGTGGCGGCCGGGGCGCCGGACCGTGGCCTGGAGGCCACGCTGGAGTGGCTGCACGTGCTCGTGACCGAGAGCGTGGAGCTGCCGCTGATGAGTCCGGAGCTGCGGGCGGCGCTCCCGGAGCTGGAGCCGTGGCTGGCCGGTCAGGTGCGCGAGCTGTGGTCGCTCGGGCTGCCCGATGCGCTGTCGCACGGCGACCTCCACCTCGGCAACGTCGCCTGGGTCGAGGGTGCGCCGGTGTTCTTCGACTGGACCGACCTGTGCGTCACCCATCCCTACCTCGACGCCCGCCACCTCGCCGGCCACGCCGCGGAGTCCGGCGGCGAGGAGGTCCACCGGGCCGTCGAGGAGGCGTACCTCGAGCCGTGGCGGGCGGCCTACCCCGACGTCGACCACGACCGGGCGTGGGAGCTGGCGCGTCCGGTCGGGGCGCTGTTCCAGGCGATCTCCTACGAGCAGATCTACCGGGCCCAGCCGGAGGTGTCGCGCTGGGAGCTCGCGACGGTGGTCGTCGAGGTGCTCGAGTCGCTGGTGAGCTCCGCCCCCGACCTCAGATCGCGGTGACGACCACGTCGAGCTGGGTGCCCTTGCGGGTGGCGTCGCCCATCTCGACCTTCCAGCCGAGGCCGGCGAGCAGGTCGGCGAGCTCGCCGGGGGTGCGCGGGTTGCCGCCGTCCTCGAGGACCGCGCGGACGATCCGGCCCTTGGTCGCCTTGTTGAAGTGGCTGACCACCTGGCGCTTCCCGTTGACCTCGTGCAGGACCCGGACCGTGGCCACCCGCGGAGCCAGGTCGGCCGGCGGCCGCCAGAACGCGGCGTACATGCTGGACCGCAGGTCGACCAGCAGCCCGTCGCCGAGCGACTCGGTCAAGGACGGGCCCAGCGCCTCGCGCCACACGCCCGCGACGGGGCCGAGCCCCGGGAGGGCGGTGTCGCCGGAGAGCCGGTACGCCGGGATGCGGTCGGCCGGGCGGACCAGCCCGAAGAGCGACGAGGTGACCGCCAGCCGTGAGCCGGCGCGACGCTTGGCCGGGGCGGAGAGCGTCGCGACGTCGAGCGCGTCGTAGAGCACCCCCGAGTAGATCCGGTCCGCCCGCGCGGTCGGGGCGGTGCGCAACCGGGCGTCGAGCGCGACCAGGTCGGCCTGGGTGCCGCCCAGCCCGAGGGTGCGGGCGGCCTCGTCCCGGTCGCCGGCGCAGAGACCGACCAACGCGTCCAGCACGGCCTCGCGCGCCGGGGTCAGACCCGGAAAGCCCAGGCTCGCGAGGTCGAGCGGCTTGCCGCGGGTGGGGACGGTCTTTCCCTCGCTCGGAGGCAGCACGATCAGCACGGGTCAAGGCTAGGGTGCTGGCCATGCCCAGCAACCGAGTGGTGCACGTCCGGTCCGCCGCCGGGGGTGTGGCGGCGCAGAGCCTGCGCGCCGGCATCGCGCGCATCCAGGCGGAGCTGGAGGTCTCGCCCGACTTCACCGCCGAGGTCGAGCGGGCGGCGACGCTCGCGGCGGCCGACCCCAGGTTGCCCGACCTGGACCGCACCGACCTCGAGCTCGTCACCATCGATCCGCCGGGGTCGCTGGACCTCGACCAGGCGCTGCACCTCGAGCGCGACGGCGACGGGTACGTCGTCCACTACGCGATCGCCGACGTGGCCGCCTTCGTGACGCCGGGGGACCCGGTCGACGCGGAGGCGCACCGGCGCGGGGAGACGCTCTACGGCGCGGACTCCAAGGTCCCGCTGCACCCGCCGGTGCTGTCGGAGGACGCCGCCTCGCTGCTGCCCGACCAGGTCCGCCCGGCGCTGCTGTGGACCATCCGGGTGGACGCCACCGGCGAGGGCACCGACATCACCGTCGTGCGGGCCCGGGTGCGCTCCACCGCGCGGCTCGACTACGAAGCCGTGCAACGGCTGATCGACGACGGCAGCGCGACCGAGTCGCTGCAGCTGCTCGCGGAGGTCGGCAGGCTCCGGCTGCAGCGCGAGGCGGCTCGCGGGGGAGTCTCGCTGCCGCTGCCCGAGCAGGAGGTCGACGTCTCCGACGACGTGTGGCGGCTGGAGTACCGGACGCTGCTGCCCGCCGAACAGTGGAACGCCCAGATCTCGCTGCTCACCGGCTTCGGTGCGGCATCCCTGATGGTCTACGCCCGGGTCGGCCTGCTGCGGACGCTGCCGCCGCCGGACCCGCGCGACGTCCAGCGCCTGCACCGCACGGCGCGGGCCCTGCACGTCGACTGGCCGGCCGAGCAGCTCTACCCCGACTTCATCCGCTCGCTCGACCCCACGAAGCCCCACCACGCGGCGATGGTCATGTCGTGCACCCGGTTGCTGCGCGGCAGCGGGTACGTCGGATTCGACGGCGAGGTGCCCGCGGAGCCGCAGCACGCGGCCCTGGCGTCGGAGTACGCGCACGTCACGGCGCCGCTGAGACGCCTCGGCGACCGGTATGCCGGGGAGATCTGCGTGGCGCTGTGCGCGGGCGAGCCGGTGCCGGGCTGGGTGCTCGACGAGCTGCACGAGCTGCCGAAGGTGCTCCAGGAGTCGGGCAGGCGCGCGCACCGCTACGAGTCCGCGATCCTCGACCTGGTCGAGGCGGGGGTGCTGAAGCGCCGGGTGGGGGAGCGGTTCGAGGCGGTCGTCGTCGACGTGGACGGCAAGGACGGGACGAGGGGCGTGGTCACGATCCAGGAGCCCGCCGTGGAGGCCCCCGTCGTGGGCCACGGGCCGGCTGCCGCTCGGCACCGACGTGCAGGTGGAGCTGACCAGGGCGGACGTCGAGGCCGGCAGGGTCGAGTTCACCCTCTGCTGATTCATGGCCTGCGGCGGGGCTCCGCCACCGAGTAGGGCAGCAGGGCCTCGACGCGGCCGCCCTGCGCCGTCGGTCCGGCGTCGAGGGTGCCGCCGAGCTCGGTCGCCCGCTCCCGCATCGACGTCAGCCCCACGCCGGCGGTCCAGGCGCCCCCGGGGACGGCCGCATCGGTCACGGACACCGACAGGGCCTCGGGGCGGGCGGCCAGGCACACCGCGGCCGAGGTGCTGGTGGTGTGGCGGGCGACGTTGGTGAGGGCCTCCATCACGATCCGGTACGCCGCCACCTCGACCGCCGCCGGCAGCGGCGGCAGGGCCTGCGGGGTCTCGACCCGGACCTCGAGCGGCCGGCCGCCCCGGCTCCTCAGCCCGGCCGCCTGCTGGCGCAGCGCCGGCACCAGTCCCAGCTCGTCCAGGGCGGGTGGCCGCATCGCGTAGACCAGCCTGCGGATCTCCTCGATGGCGGTGACCGTCTCGGCGCGCAGGACCCGCAGGAGCTCCTCGGCGCCGGCCGGGTCGGTGCCGACCAGGTTGCGCGCGGCGTCGGCGGTGAAGGCGATGCCGGACAGCCGCGGGCCGAGGCCGTCGTGCAGGTCGCGGCGCAGCCGGCGGCGCTCCTCCTCGCGGGCGGTGATCGTGTGTCCGCGGGACTCGCGCAGGTCCTCGGCCAGGTTTCGGGCCCGGAGCGTCTGGCCCAGCAGCGGTGCGACCAGGGCGAGGGCCCGTCGATCTCCCGCGGTGAGCCTCAGGTCCCCGGGCCGCAGGCCGACCACCAGCTCGGTGTCCCGGCCGGGGTCCAGGTGCACGGAGCCGACGTGCGGGGTCTCGGTGCCGGAGCTGGCCACCGTCCTGCCGCCCGACCGGAGCGCGGCGTACGGAAGGACCAGCGCCTCCCGGATCGCCCGGAGGGCCAGCACCGGGTCGTCTCCCACCTGACCGGCGACCTGGGCTGCCGCGCCCAGGGGGTCGGGGCGCTGGCCGAAGAGGAGCTCGTCGACGACGCCGTGCAGGATCACCCGCAACGGGTGGAACGTCGCCGCCGCCAGCGCGCCCAGCACGGCCAGGGTCGCCGGGGCGGGCGTGGGGTCTCCGAGGATCTCGAGCAGGGACTCGAGGACCATGAACAGCGCGACGTACCCGGTGCCCGCGGTCCCGAGGACGGTGAGCTCGACGACGAGGCCCCGCACGTCGACGAGCTCCGGCCGGCGCAGGCCGATCGCCATCGCCGCCGGCACGCCGGCCATGGTCAGCCAGGCGACGACCTGGCCCCCGGTGCCGAGCCCCATGAACCCGACGATGAAGACCGCCGTGCCCGCGACGGCCACCGCGAGGGCCATCCAGATCAGGGCCCGACGGTCGTCGCCGTCGGCCCGCTCGATCTTCCACCAGGTGTGGGCGAGCAGCACGCACCCGAGCACCAACCCCATGGAGGACAGCACCGCGGGATCGTGCGGCCAGGCCGCCGCGAGCAGTCCGGCCGCGGCCACGGTGACCACGGCGAGCGAGTCGACGGGGTGGCGCACCTGCGCGGCCGGGTAGAGGGTGAGTGCGAGCGGCGCCAGCAGCGCCGAGGCGATGACGAAGGCCACCCGGGCCGCGCCGTCGTTGCCGGTGGCCGCCAGGAGCGAGCCGGTCGCGAGGCCGCAGCCGCTCAGGGTCAGCAGCACGGCCGCCGGACGGGCCCTGCGGACCGCCAGCATGGACAGGCCACCGCCGACACCCCCGGCGCCCAGGGCCATCAGCGCCACCAGCGTCGGGTAGCTGGTCATGAGCCGAGGCCACCCTCGCGGGCCCGGATGATCGCCGCCGCCCGATCCGCGACCTCGAGCTTCGCGAAGATGCTGGTCAGGTGGTTGCTGACGGTCTTGGGCGAGAGGAAGAGCGCCTCCGCGATGGCGGCCGTGCGCCGTCCGGACGCGAGCAGGTCCAGGATCTCGCGCTCCCGCCCGGTGAGCTCGGGGAACGGCTCGACACGGGGTGCCGGGGGAGCGGTGAAGTAGCCGAGCACCCGCGCCGCGACCCCCGGCCCGAAGATCACCTGCCCGGCGACGACGGCGCGGATCGCGGTGAGGATCTCGTCCTGCTCGGCGCCCTTGAGGAGGTAGCCGCGTGCTCCGGCCTGCATGGCGGTGAAGACGGTGGCGTCGTCGTCGTACATCGTCAGCATCAGCACGACCGAGTCGGGGACGCTCTCGCGGATGCGCCGGGTCGCCTCGACCCCGCCGAGGACCGGCATCTGGACATCCATCAGCACGACGTCCGGGCGGAGCAGCTGCGTCTCGCGCACGGCTGCCTCACCATCCGCGGCGAGCCCCACCACCTCGAGCCCGTCCATGGTGTCGATGAGCGCGCGCAGCCCGCCGCGGACCACGGGGTGGTCGTCGGCGATCAGCACGCGCAGGGCCATGTCCCCATGATGGCGGTGGTGGTCCCGCCTTGACCCGGGAAGTTCCTCCCGCGACGCCCGGATCAGGAGGAACATGGAGGGGCAGTCCGTCGGTCGTGGCGGGAGGTGGCCGGGTCGCACGGTGGACCTGTCCACTTCTTCAGCCGAGGAGCCACCATGAACACCTCAACCGGGAACACCTCAACCGGGAACACCTCAACCGGGAACACCCCCCACGGCCGGCAGCGGGCCGGCCTCGTCCTCGCCGGCATCTACAGCCTGGTGAACATCCCCAGCGCGTTCTTCCCCACACCCGACGGCTCGGAGGGGCCGCCGCTCGAGATCCTGGTGATCGGGAGCCTGCTCGGCGTCGTCGGGCTGGTGGCGGTCGTGCTGGCCTGGCGCACGGGGAGCAGGGCAGCGCTGCGGGTGGCGGCCGGAGCGATCATCGTCGTCACCCTGACGGGTCTGCCGGCGTTCTTCGTCGACGTTCCGGCGGGCATCAAGCTCCTGGTCGGAGTCTCCGTGCTGCTGACGATCGCCACGGTGGTGCTGATGTTCTCGCCGTCGCGTCGTCCGGAGCCGGTGCTCGACTGAGCACGGCGCCCCTCGGCGGGCCGTCCTAGCGCCGGGCGGCCCGCCGGAGCGCGGCGAGGCCGCGCTGGACGTCCTCGTCGGTGGTCGACCAGTTGCTCACCGAGATCCGCAGCACGGCCCGGCCGCGCCAGCGCGACCCGCTCATCCAGGTCGTGCCGTCCGCCAGCAGCGCGCGCACCACGGCCTCGGTCCGCTCGTCGCTGCCGAACGACACGCACACCTGGGTGAAGTCGACCGCGTTGAGCACCTCGGCGCCCTCGACGGAGTCGATCCCGGCCGCGAACGCGGCCGCGTGCCGGCAGAAGCCGTCGACCAGGTCGGCCACGCCGGTGCGTCCGAGCGCGCGGAGCACGGCCCAGACCGGGACGGCACGGCCACGTCGCGAGGCCTCGGGCACCTTGTCCAGCGGGTCGCCCGCGGTACTCCGGATCAGGTAGTCGCCGTGCATCCCCATGGCCGCGTGGAGGGCCGCCGGGTCGCGCACGATCGCGAGGCCGCAGTCGTAGGGCACGTTGAGCGTCTTGTGGGCGTCGGTGGTCCACGAGTCGGCGGCGTCGTACCCGGCGACGAGGCCGCGGTGGGACGGAGACGCCGCCGCGAAGAGCCCGAACGCCCCGTCGACATGGACCCACGCGCCGTGCTCGTGGGCCATCTCGATCGCCGGCTGGAAGGGGTCGAAGGCGCCCGAGTGCACGTTGCCGGCCTGCAGGAGGACGATCGCGGGGCGGCGCGGGTCCCGGGCCAGCCGGGCCCGCAGCGCATCCGGGCGGACGCGGCCCTGGTCGTCGACGTCCACCAGCTCCGGCGCCCCGAGCCCGAGGTAGCGCAGCGCGAGGTCGACCGTGTCGTGCCGCTCGGCGCCGGCGAGGACTCGCAGCCGCGGAGCGCCGGTCAGGCCGTCACGCGCGACGTCCCAGCCGAGCCGGCGCAGCGTCGCGTCGCGGGCGGCGGCCAGGCAGGTGAAGTTGGACATGGTCGCGCCGGTGACGAAGCCGATCTCGCTGGCGGCGGGCAGTCCCAGCAGGTCGAGCAACCAGGAGGTCGTGACCTCCTCGACGGCGCCGTACGCCGGGGTGACCTCGCGCAGCAGGGCGTTCTGGTCCCAGGCGCTGGTCAACCAGTCGGCCGCGAGCGCCGCCGGGTGCGTCCCGCCGATCACGAAGCCGAAGAACCGGCCCGAGGGCATGGCCGTGAGACCGGGCTCGCACGCGGTCGCGAGCAGGTCGACCACCTGCTCCGCCGGGGTGGGCTCCTTCGGGAGCTCGCTGCCCAGCCGTGCGACGATCTCGGCGACCGACTCCCGGGGCGGCACCGGACGGTCCGCCAGCGACTCGAGCCAGGTCGTGCTGTGCCCGAGCGCTCGGGAGAGCGCGGCGTCCCTCTGCTCCATGACCGGCCCTCCACACCTCGGCTCGGACCAGCATGCGCCGCCGCGGGCCCACCCGCCAGACGACCACCGGGACCGGCGCTCCCTCGTGGCTCAGGCGTAGTCGGCCCACAGCCGTTGCTCGGCGCCGTCGACCGTGACCGATCCTCCGTACGGGAGGATCCACTGCGGCCGGGTGTGCCCGAAGGGGACACCGACGACCACGACCGCCTCGGGGTTGTACCGCTGCACGGTCTCGATCGCGACGTCGCGCTGCTCGGCCCGACGTGCAGCCCGCTCCTGCCGGTCCGGGCGTACGTCGTGGCTCGAGGTCGGCGGTCGGCCCACCATGACAGCGTCCACCGCGGCCAGCAGGCCACGCTCACCGAGCGAGCGCATGATCCAGCCGAGCTCCCGGGCGGGGATGAGATCCTCGGAGGTCTCGAGCAGCAGGACGCCGCCGTCCAGCACCGAGGGGTCGTCCGGGAAGCGGCCGGCCGCGAGGATCCACTGCAGCACCTCGGCGCAACCGCCCCAGGTGCGACCGGTCACCGTCCTGGCCGGCCCGGCCCAGGTCCAGGGGTCGGTCGGTTCCCGGTCGCCGTACTCGGTCAGCGCCGCGGGGTCCTTCCAGTCCGTGCCGAAGTCCTCGGACTCTCCCGGTTCGGTGATCTCCAGGCGCTCTCCGGTCAGCAGGGCGGCGCGCAGCGACCGGGCGTGCACGTCGTCGACCGCCGGCCCCGGGCCGAGGTGGACCTGGGTGGATCCCCCGTAGAAGCCGGCAACCCCCTGGTTCCACAGCCAGTTGAGCAGGTTGGTGTTGTCGCTGTAGCCCAGGAACGGCTTGGGATCTGCCCGGACCGCCTCGTGGTCGAGGTGGGGCACCACGGTGATCTGGTCCTCGCCGCCGATCGTCGCCAGCACCGCCCGGACCTCGGGGTCCGCGAACGCCGCGTCGAGGTCAGCCGCCCGGTCCCGCGCCGAGGCACCCAACCGACGCGTGGTGGGGTACTCGACCGGCACCAGGCCGGTGATCTCCGCGAGACGCTTCATGGCCTGCTCGTGCACCTCGGGTGCGAAGCCCGGGGCGGCGAACGACGGCGAGAGCACCGCCACCTTGTCCCCGGGTGCGGCCTTCGGCGGGTGGGCGAGGGAGGTCTCCATGGGCACAGTCAACCCGTCGGCCCGGCCGACGTGCCATCTCATTCCACGCTCGTTTCCCGCCGGTCAGCCGGCCCAGCGAGCCCGGGGATGGTCCGGGTGCTCGTGGTGCCCGGCGGCAAGCAGCCTCAGCGTGGCGCACCCGTGGTGGGCATGGGACGCCGCCGCGTGCTCGGCCACGAGCCGGCGCCGGGCCCGGCACCAGTCGAGCGCACGCTCCATCACCTGGCGCATCACCGGGCTGGTCGACCCCGGGCCGCCCGACCGGAGGTAGCCGAGCGCCACCGTCTCGTCCTCCTCGATGCGGGCGAGCAGGAACTCGACCAGGCTCAGGCTCTCCCCGCCATCGCACCCACGGGTGCCCACACTCTCCATCTGCCCACCATCGCTCCCCCCGAGGACGTGTTGGACCTCGAGATTAGGGCTGGCCGCGGTCCGCGCAACCCCGAACGGCGAAACAGGGCCGAAGGTCCCGAGGCCTGGTCAGTTCGGGCCATTGGTCCCTAGCCAGCTCTGGGGAGGCCGGGGCGATGGTAGTGCGGTGGACGTCAGGACCTTGCGCGTCGTCACCGATCCTCCGCTGGACGAGCGGCCGGTGATCCGCCGCGAGAACGAGAGCGAGGTGGGCCCGCTGTTCTTCAGCTTCGGCGACCTCAACCTGCTCTGCGGGGCCTGCACGTTCCTGCTGATCAGGGGAGCGCGCACCGTCGAGAGCATCTTCGACGCGATCGTGGTGTGTCCGAACTGCGGGGCCTGCAACGAGGCGTGGCAGGACCCGGGGATCTCCGCGTAGCTCCTCAGGCGCCTCGCACCAGGGGAGGCAACAACAGGGGAGGCCCCCGTCGCACTCACGCAGGGCGACGGGGGCATTGCCTTCCGCTCGGCCAGGAGTGTGGTGGTCCGCGCTCACGGAACGGTCGCCGCGCCGGGGGCGTCCTCCGCATTCGCGAGGTCCCGGCGGTGCCCGAGTCCCTCGAGCCACCCGACGAGCTGCCGGTGCATCGCGTCCGCACCCACGACCATCGACTCCGGCGCCGGCAGCTCCGTGGGCCACATGATCATCGCCCGGTCCTGCCAGCCGCCGAGTCCGCCGTGGCAGCCGACGAGGCCCTCGAACGCCGCGACCTCGCCGAGGTCGTCGACCAGGCTGTTGACGTAGATGTCGGGTGCCTCGTCCATGGTGGCGGCCCGCAGGACGAACTCCGGCGCCTCGGGGCCGAACGCGGCCAGCGGGTCCTCGCCCACGACCACACCCTCCCGGAGCCGGTGCTCGCCCCCGGCGCCCAGGACGACGGGTCCGTGGTCGGCGGTGTCGACCACGACGAAGCCCGTGCCCGGATGCGCGACCAACCCGGGGACCAGGGCCGGGAAGCGCGCGGTCAGGTCGTCCAGGGTCAGCCGCCTGGACTCACCGGCCACGTAGACGAGGCCGAGGTTCCCGGACCCGAAGACCAGGCACTGGTCCTGGGCCGGCTCCGCGGTCGAGGCGCCGGCGCTGCCCGCCCCAGTGTCGTCCGCGCGGGTGTCAGTCCGCGCGGGTGTCGCCCGACCGGGTGTCGGGCCGCTCGGGGGAGATCCGGCCGGAGGCGCGCCGGAGCGTGCGCCCCAGCACCGAGTCGGAGTCGCTCGTGGAGGCGATCATGGAGCCGAGGGACCCGCTCGCCTCGGCGTTCTCCCCGGTCGCCAGCACGTCGGACTCGGCGAGCCGGCGTACGAGCGTGCCGAGGTCCTCGCCGTACCGTGACGCGAACACCTCGCCCTGGGACTGGCCGTGGTCGGACAGCACCACGAAGTGGTAGCGCCGGGGCGCCACCTCGGCCACTCGCTCGAGCTGGGCGATCACGGCGTCGATGCCCTCCAGCGCCGCGAGCGACTCGGGCTGCATGATCCCGGCGTGGTGTGCGACAGCGTCGTAGTCGACGTAGTCGACGTAGACCACCCGCCGGCCCCGGAGCATGGCGTCGGCGACCAGGGTGGTGTTGAGGTCGCGCAGCACGCCGCTGAGCGCGGCGCGCTCGAGCGCGAACGACCACGGGCGCTCCACGCGTGGGTGCACGTCACGGCGGCGCGCGCGTGCGGACTGGAACCGTTCCCGGCCGATCTCGCTCACGGTCCGCGTCAGGCTCCGGGCCAGGCCGGCGGGGCGTGCCAGGAAGGAGGACATCACGTAGCGCGCGTCGCGGGTCTGTCTCGTGCGGTGGAGCGCGCTCATCGTGGCGTACGCCGTGGGGGCGTCGCCGGTGAACAGGTTGCTGACCGAGACCCCGTCGTCGGCGAGCAGCCCGCGCCCGTCGGAGTGCCGCGCCTCGATCACGGTCGCGTCCGCGGGCTTGTTGGCCACCAGGACCCGGCCGGTGGACCGCTCGACCCACCGGAACGCCGGGATCCCGTCGATCGTCCCGTGCAGGATGCCCATCTGGCTGGCCGGCGTGGTCGCCGGGAGCTTGGGGCGCCACTCGGCCATCCGGTGGGACCCGCTGCGCACCCACCGCGACAGGGTCGGCAGCGTGCCCGCCCGCACCCCCCAGTCCAGCACCGGGAACGGCACGCCGTCGGCCTGGATGAACACCACGCCGGGGACGTCTGCGTCGGGGAGGTCCGGGGCCCGCGAGCGGCGTCCCCGGCGCAGCAGGCTGGCGGTCACCGCGTCGTCCGTGCCCGCGGTGGCGACCCAGACGAACGTGGTGGACACCGCCGCGGTGATCCACGCCGCGACGAACGCGGCCGCGAAGGAGGTCTGCTGCTCGCCCGAGAAGTCCCAGACCACCAGCCAGACCACCCCCGCCTGCCCGAAGAGCCCGATCAGCACGGCGCCCACCCACCCGAGCAGCACCGCCAGGTGCACCATCACCGGACGCAGGACGCCACCCACGACCGCGATCACCACCGCCGCCGCCACTGTTCGTCGCGGCCCCGTAGATGTCGAAGCCCGGGACCAGCCACGAGGAGAGCGCCAGCCCCAGGGTGCCCCCCACGACCGCCAGGACCGCCCGTCCGACGTCGCCCCAGCGCAGCTGCCACCACCGGTCTCGGGACTGCTCCGCGCTGGCCATGGGCTCACCGTAGGCACCGCGACGAGGTGCCGGCGTCGTCAATCCGGGGTGAGGTTCGCGCTGCGGTGAGGGTCACCCTCCGCGCGCGGAGCCGGCCAGCAGCAGGGCCGCAGCGACCGTGGGGAGCGCCCAGGACAGGGCACGGAGGGCCGCTTCGAGCGGGGCGAGCAGCACCCCGCGGTCCAGCGGGACGCCGGTCCCGTCGCTGGTGGTGAGGGTGCCGGTGACCGCGGTGGTGCTCCGGCGCAGCCGGCGCGCCGGCGTGCTCAGGTACCTCTGCGCGTACGCCGTGCCCACGGCGGCCAGCGTCGCTGCGGCCGCCGCGACCGCGAGGGTGGGGGTCAGGGACGGGGACTGCGCGAGGAACCCGACGACGACCGGGAAGCCGCCCCAGGCCCAGGCGAACACGTGGTCGGAGTGCAGGCGACCGCCGAACAGCTCGAGGTTGTACCCGATCACCAGCGTCGCCCCGAGCGGGACCGCGGCGACCAGGCCCCAGCTCGGTCCGTCCCGGAGGAACGCGCCCACGACCCCGATGGTGACGGCGCCGGCCAGGGCGACCAGGGACACGGCCCACAGGGTGGGGCTCCCGATGCCGGTGCCCAGGGGCCGGCCCGCCAGCTCGTCGAGCGCGTGCGCGGCGACGCCGACGGCGAGGAAGAAGGCGAGCACGGTCGCGCCCAGGGCGGTCCAGTCCCGGTCCGGCGCGATCGCCGCGCCGAGGACCACGTAGCTCAGGTGCCAGACGGTGTAGGGGGGATGCAGCAGCGTCCACCAGTCCGAGGCCGCGCTGCCGCGCCGGGCGTAGAAGGCGGGAGCGGCGGGTTCAGCCATCGCGCTTCCGCCCCGACATGACCAGGCCGCCACCGAGGCTCATCGGTCTGGCCCCGACGTCCTGCAGCCCGGCGGCCGTCCACATGGCGACGTGCTCGCTGACCGGGTGGTCGCGGTAGTGCTGCTCGATCGACGGACCCAGGAACCAGCCCACCCGCGCCCACGCGGGTCCGCCGGTCACCAGCCCGGCCACCGGGAGGACCACCCTCGTGTAGAGCCGCCAGGCCGGCCGCCACAGCGGCGGGGGCGGGACACCGAACTCGAGGCTCGCGACCACCCCACCCGGGCGGACGACCCGGGCCAGCTCCGCCAGGGCGGCGGCCGGGTCGGCGACGTACCGGAGCAGGTAGGTGAAGGTCAGGGCGTCGAACGACGCGTCCGCGAAGGGCAGCTGCTCACCCCGGGCGAGGGCGAGGGCGATCCGGTCCTCGCGCCCGCGGGCCGCGACCCGGCGCCTGCCCTCGCGCAGCATCTGCTCGGTGAGGTCGACGCCGACCACCCGGGCGCCCGTCCGGTCGGCCAGCTCGAGGGCGACGCCCGCGGTGCCCGTGGCGACGTCCAGGACGAGGGTCGGCCCGACCGCAGCGACGGCATCGACCATGGCCGTGCGCCACCGACGGTTCTGGCCGAAGGAGAGGACGTCCTCGAGCACGTCGTACCGGCGGGGCAGTCCCTCGAAAAGCTCGCGCGCGAACCGGTTCGGCTCCGCACGTGACCGTGCGACCGCGCGCATCGCCGCGCCTCCTCGGCTCTCGTGTGCCCATCACGATAGCCCCGGTGACCGCCGGTGGAGACCCGTTCGTGAGCGACGCACCCGCTCGCGTGCGCGCACGGCGCGGTCAACCATGCGCACCGAAGACGTCGACCCAGTCGTCCGCCATGCTGACGACCGTCCAGCCGAGGCGGGCGGCGACGTCGGTGACCGGTTCGGGTTCGGCAAAGGTCTGCGCGGTGCTGACGTAGGCGAACTCGCGGTCGGCGTCGTCGTGGTCCACGAGCACGGCCAGCGTCGGTCCGTCACCGCCCGCCGCCCACTCGAGCATCTCGCGGTCGCCGCCGGAGTTGCCGGCGGCGAGGATCGGCCGACGGCCCAGCTGGGACTGGATGTTGCTGACCTTCGCCGCGCCTTCGTTGGCGCCGCCGACCAGCTGGGCGGTGCGTCGGAGCCCGGGACCCGCACCGTTCTCGGCGGCCGGCACGAACCGGTAGTCGATCAGGCTGCCGACGACGTTCTGGGGCGGTACGCCGTACAGGTCTTCGCTGACGGCTCGCACGAACTCGGTGCCGCCGCCGGTGACGATGCAGAGGGTGAACTCGCGCCGGCGCAGCTCGGCGACGAGCTCCAGCATCGGCGGGTAGGTGATCGAGCGCAGCGGCCGGCCCAGGGTCGCGTGGGTGGCACGCCCCATGAAGTCCCGGACCCGGGCGGTGAACTCCTCGGGCGCCTGACCCTCGAAGAGGCCGGTGAGTGCGTAGGCGATCCGCTCCAGCCCGATCTCCCCGACGGCCGCCTGGTCGCCGGCGATCAGGGCCGCGAACTCCGGCCTCGCGGCGAGGCGAGGATCGAGGTGGACCGCGCGCTTCATGGCGTCGACGAAGAAGTCGAGCTGGACGTACGACGGGCGCTCGCACCACAGCGTGCCGTCGTTGTCGAAGCACGCGACCCGTTGCTCGACCGGCACCGCACCCGCCGCCTCGAGGAACGCCACGATCGCGTCCCGGGTGACCCCGGGGCGCCAGGAGGGCAGCAGGTGGTCAGGCACCGACGCCACCCGGCGGATCGCGTCGCTGCACGCACCGGAACCCGACGTGGCTCATCCCGGTGTCGATCATCTGCGGTCGCCGTGCGGCCGGACGGTAGCGGAGGCAGTAGGAGTCCGCGCACAGGTGGGAGCCACCCTTGACCACCTTGCGGCCGACCCGGAACTGCGGCTGGGCGGGGTCGTAGCTGGCCTCGAGGTCGCCGCCGCGCGGATTCTCGGGGGCGCAGCAGGGGGAGCCGGCGTCGTCGGGGTGCCGGCTGGTCCACCAGTCGTCGGTCCACTCCCAGACGTTGCCGGCCATGTCGAAGAGACCGAAGCCGTTGGCCGGGAAGCTGCCGACCGGCGCGGTGCGCAGGAAGCCGCTCTCCCCGGTGCTCCGCCACGGGAAGTCGGGGCCGTCCCAGGTGTTCGCCATGATCCGGCCACCGGGCCGGGCCTCGCCGCCCCAGGTGTAGGTCGCCCCGTCGAGCCCGCCGCGGGCGGCGTACTCCCACTCGGCCTCGGTCGGGAGGGCGGCCCCGGCCCAGGTCGCGTAGGCGAGCGCGTCCTCGTGGGCGACGTGCACGACCGGATGGTCGAGCCGCTTGTCGATCCCGCTGTTCGGTCCGTTCGGGTGCTGCCAGCAGGCGCCCGGCTTCCAGCGCCACCACAGGCTGAGGTGGCGCAGGTCGACCGGTCCCCGGGTCGGGGTGAAGACCATCGACCCGGGCTGCAGGTTCTCAGCGGGCGCGTCCGGGTAGTCCGCGGGGTCGAGCGGTCGCTCGGCGACGGTGACGTAGCCGGTGGTCTCGACGAACTCCGCGAACTCGGCGTTCGTCACCGCCGTGGCGTCGATCGAGAAGGCAGCGACCCGCACGTGGTGGGTCGGCGCCTCCTCCGGGTAGTGCTCGTCGGAGCCCATCCGGAAGGTGCCACCCGGGAGAGCGGCCCGCACCTCAGCTGCTCCCGACGCCGGCCTTGAGCTTGGCGAGGACCTGTTCCACGTTGAAGCTCGCCGGCTCCTGGCGCGCCGGGAACTCGACCAGGCTCTGGATCATCCTGGGCGACGTAGGCCTGCGCCGGCACGAACAACCAGACGTGGTCGAGGACCCAGTCGTAGTAGGTGTTGGACGTGACGTCGGCGCGCTCGTACGGGTCGGTCCTGAGGTTGAAGAGCTTGGGGAACCGCAGCTCGGTGAACGGTTCCGCCCAGATCCTCAGGGTGCCGGTGGCGCGCTGCTCGAGGAACACGAACTTCCAGTTGTCGAAGCGCATGGCGGTCAGGTCGCCGTCGTCCGAGACGTAGAAGAAGTGCTGACGTGGGCTCTTCTCGGCCTGTCCGGTGATGTAGTCGAGCTGGTTGAACCCGTCGAGGTGCACCTTGTACGTCGTGCCGGCCAGGTCGGTGCCGGCCTCGAGCCGGTCGGCGACGTCGGCGTCGCCCGCCGCCGCGAGCAGCGTCACGAACCAGTCGTTGTGGCTCACGATCCCGTTGCGGGTCTCGCCGGCGGGGAAGTGTCCCGGCCACCGGACCATGGCAGGCACCCGGTAGGCGCCCTCCCAGTTGGAGTTCTTCTCGCTCCGGAACGGGGTCATGCCGGCATCGGGCCAGCTGTTCATGTGGGGGCCGTTGTCGGTGGAGTACATGACGATGGTGTTGTCGGCCAGGCCGTTCTCGTCGAGGTGGTCGAGCACCGCGCCGACCAGCTCGTCGTGGTCGCACATCACGTCGTGGTACTCCGACTGCCAGCGCCCGGCCTGGCCGCGGCTGCCGTCCTTGACGTGGGTGCGGAAGTGCATGTGGGTGGTGTTGAGCCAGACGAAGAACGGCGTGTCGCTGGCCTGCGCGTCGTTCATGAAGCGCAGCGCCTCCGGGACCACCTCGTCGTCGATCGTCTTCATCCGCTCCCTGGTGAGCGGGCCGGTGTCCTCGATCCGCTGGGTGCCGTCGCCGTTGGCCCAGGAGTGGATGACGCCCCGGGGGCCGAAGTTCTTCCGGAAGTCCGGGAACTCCTCCTCGGACGGGTAGTCGTAGAGCTCCGGCTCCTCCTCGGCGTTGAGGTGGTAGAGGTTGCCGAAGAACTCGTCGAAGCCGTGCATGGTCGGCAGGAACTCGTCGCGGTCGCCCAGGTGGTTCTTGCCGAACTGTCCGGTGGTGTACCCCAGGTTCTTCAGCGCCGTGGCGATCGTCGGGTCCCCTGCGCGCAGCCCGACGTCCGCGCCCGGCATGCCGACCTTGGTCAGACCGGTCCGGTAGGGGTTCTGCCCGGTGATGAACGCGGCGCGGCCCGCCGTACAGCTCTGCTCGCCGTAGTAGTCGGTGAACTTCACGCCCTCGGCGGCGACCCGGTCGATGTTCGGCGTGCGGTAGCCCATCAACCCGTCGGAGTAGCAGCTCAGGTTGCTGATCCCGATGTCGTCGCCCCAGATGATCAAGATGTTGGGTTGTTCGGACACGATCTCTCCCTCGCTGACGACCACGGCACCGCGATGACGGACGGACCCGTGAACCGTAGCGAGGGCGGGCCGGTCACCGGCTCACCCGCGATGGGCGATTTCCCGGCCTGCTCCGGGCAGCGCGACGGCCAGCCGGGCCTCCCTCTGGGGAGTGCGGACGGGCTGGCCTGTAGGCCGGGTTCTGTCCCGGGGGCCCTTGCGGGCGTCCCGGGGGCGACCATCCATCTACGGCTGCCGTTGCCGGCAGCCTCCAGCGGTCTACCCGCGCACTCGGGCGGGCAGCCCTCAGACGTGCGCGCGCCCGGTGTCCGAGGACGCCGAGCTTCTTGACCTTGCTCCAGGTGGGGTTTGCCGAGCCGACCCGGTCGCCCGGGTCGCTGGTGGTCTCTTACGCCACCGTTTCACCCTTACCCCCCGTCCCCGTCGAAACGGGAGCCGGGTGGCGGTCTGCTTTCTGTGGCACTTTCCCGCGAGTCACCTCGGGTGGGTGTTACCCACCACCTCGCCCTGTGGAGCCCGGACCTTCCTCGGCACCTCCCCGTGGGGAGGCGACGCGGTCGCCCGGCCAGCCCATCCGCACGGCAAGGATAGGGGACGATCCGCGCGGACGTAGTCTGGCCGACGTGTTGCCCCCCGGATACGCCATCCGACCGCTGGCCGTCGAGGACGCGCCGGCCCTCGCCACGGCGTACTCCCGCAACCGCGAGCACCTCGGTCCCTGGGACCCGCGACGCACCGAGGAGTTCTTCACCGAGGCGGGCCAGCGCAAGGACGCCGAGGCCAAGCTGGAGGCTGCCGGGCTCGGGCTCTCGGACCCCTGGCTGCTCGTGCACGACGAGATGGTCGTCGGCCGGGTCAACCTCAGCAACATGGTGCGCGGCGTCTTCCAGAACGCGTCGGTCGGCTACTGGGTCGACCACCGGCACACCGGCCGGCGGACTGGCCACGGCCACGGTCGGGTTCGCCCTCCGCCGCGCCGTCGAGCTCGGGCTGCACCGGGTGGAGGCCGGCACGCTGGTGCACAACGCGGCGTCGCAGGCGGTGCTGCGCCGCTGCGGCTTCGAGGAGTACGGCACCGCTGCGCAGTACCTGTTCATCGCGGGTGCGTGGCAGGACCACATCCTGTTCCAGCGCATCCTGCACGACCGGCCGGCGACCGCGCCGGCCCCCTGAGAGGAGGCGGACCCATGACCGACGACCACGAGCTGCGACCGCCTCCCGACGTCCCCTTCGGCCGGCAGGGCGGGGCGCGGGAACCGGAGGCGGCCTACCGCACCGCCCATGACCTGTTGTCGCGGCGCGCACCCCGCGAGGCGCTCGAGGTGCTCGAGCCCGCGCTGGAGCAGGAGCCGCGCAACACCGGGCTGCGCTCGCTGCGGGCCTGGGCCTACCTGCTGCGCGCGCAGCTGGGCAAGGCGGAGGAGGAGCTGGCCGCCCTGGTCGAGGAGCGTCCGGACGACGACTGGGCCCGACACGCCCTGGGCCGCAGCCTCGAGCGCCAGGCGCGGCTGAGCGAGGCGCTGCCACACCTGCGCCTCGCGGCCGCGATGACCGGCGATCCCGAGCACGAGCTGGCGGTGCTCCGGGTCGAGCGACGGCTCGCCGAGACCGGCCAGACGTCGTACGACGACCTCACCTGACCGGTCTCGCCGGGACGCCGCCGCGTCAGGGGTTGGTGAGCACCTCGGCGCCGGTGGGGGTGACCAGCAGGGTGTGCTCGAACTGGGCGCTGCGCCGGCCGTCGCGGGTCACGACCGTCCAGTCGTCGTCCCACATCTCCCACTCGTGGGTGCCGAGGTTGAGCATCGGCTCGATGGTGAAGGTCATCCCGACCTCGATCAGGTCGTCGTAGCCCGAGTCGTCGTAGTGGGGGACGATCAGCCCGCTGTGGAAGGCCGTCCCGATGCCGTGGCCGGTGAACTCGCGGACCACGCCGTACCCGAACCTGCGGGCGTAGGACTCGATGACCCGGCCGATCACGTCGAGGCGGCGGCCGGGCTTGACGGCCTTGATGCCGCGATCGAGGGCCTCGCGGGTCCGCTCGACCAGCAGCCGGGACTCCTCGTCGACGTCGCCGGCGAGGAAGGTGGCGTTGGTGTCGCCGTGCACACCGTCGAGGAACGCGGTGATGTCGATGTTGACGATGTCGCCGTCCTCGATCCGGCGGCTGTCCGGGATGCCGTGGCAGATCACCTCGTTGACGCTCGAGCACAACGACTTGGGGAAGCCCCGGTAGCCCAGCGTCGAGGGGTAGGCGCCGTGGTCGCAGAGGAACTCGTGGCCGATCCGGTCCAGCTCGTCGGTGGTGACACCGGGGGCGACGTGGGAGCCGACCAGCTCGCGGGCCTGCGCCGCGAGCTTCCCGGCCGCGCGCATCTTCTCGATCGTCTCGGCGTCCTTGACCTCGCTGCCGGTGAACCGCTCAGGCGTCGGCTTGTCGACGTACTCGGGTCGGGGGATGTGGGCCGGGACAGGTCGTCGCGGCGAGATCGTTGCGGCAGCCAGGGGAGTCACGCGGACGAGTGTAGTTTCAGGCGACATGAGCAAGTTCTGGTACTGCGTCAAGCACCGCCGGGTCGAGGACCCGGACGGCTGCGCGCCCATCGACCGGCTCGGCCCCTACGACACGCGTGAGGAGGCCGAGCACGCGCTGGAGAAGGCCGAGGAGCGCAACCAGCAGTGGGAGAACGACCCCAACTGGAACGACGAGCCCTGATCGGTGGCCAGGTCTCGCCGCCACAACCCCAACGCCGTCTCGCCGTGGCCGTTCGTCGGCATGGCCGGGATGGCGTGCGCGTTCTTCCTGTACGCCGCCAGCGGGCTCCTGGCTCCCTGGTGGGCGGTGGTCGTGCTGCTCCTCGTCTGGCTCGTCCTGCTGCTGGTGGCGACCCGGTGGTGGACGCCGCACCCGAAGCGGGTGCCGTTCGTGGCGGTGTTCGCCGTGGTGCTCTGGTTCGGCGCGATGAACGCCGGAGGTGCGTGGCTGGGCTGGACCGCGTGAGCCGCCCGGTCGCCGTCGTGGCTGTTCAGCTCGGCCCGGCGCGAAGGTGCCGCCGCGGTCGACGAGCGCGGGCACGAGCCCCGCGGGACCGGGTCAGCTGACCTTGTGCTGGCGGCCCTGCCAGTAGTTCCAGGCGAGGGTCACCAGGATCGCGCCCGCGATCGACCCGATGATGCCGCTCGGACGCAGCGAGAGCCCGTCGCCGGCCAACAGGCTGATGAGCAGGCCGCCGACGAAGGAGCCGACCAGCCCGGCGACGAGGGCGGTCGTCCAGTTGATGCCGTGGCCGCGGGTGCCGAGCAGGAGCTGCGCCGCGGCGCCCACCAGCATGCCGAACAGCAGGATTCCCAGGATGAGCATGAGGTGACTCTACGAGTCCTCGTGGTCGGGCGGGAGGAAACCGCCCGGTGATTCCGCGCGGGCGTAGGTCAGAGCCACCCGTTGCCGTCGGCCACCCGGACGGCCTCGGTGCGGTTCACGGCGCCGGTCTTGCCGATCGCGGCCGAGAGGTGGTTGCGCACGGTGCCCTCGGAGAGGAACAGCCGCTGGGCGATCACCGCCACCGGGGCGCCGTCGCGGGCTGCCCGCAGGACCTCGCTCTCCCGGGCGGTCAGCGGCGACTCGCCGGCGAGCAGGCTGTCGGTGGCCAGCGCCGGGTCGACCACGCGGAGGCCCGCGTGCACGCGGCGTACGGCGTCGGCGAGCTGGGGCGCCGGCGTGTCCTTGACGACGAAGCCCGAGGCACCTGCCTGGAGCGCGCGGCGCAGGTAGCCCGGGCGGCCGAAGGTGGTGACGATCAGGACCCGGGTGTCGGGGCGGGCCCGGCGCACCTCCGCGGTGGCGGTGATCCCGTCCCTGCCGGGCATCTCCACGTCGAGCAGCGCCACGTCCGGACGGTGCTGGAGCACGGCCGCGACGACCTCGTCCCCGGACCCGACCTCGGCCACGACCTCCAGGTCCGGCTCGAGCCCGAGCAGCGCGGACAGGGCGCCCCGCACCAGGGCCTGGTCGTCGGCGAGCAGCAGCCGGATCATGCGTCCACCGTCCGCACGACCGCGAGGGAGAAGCCGGGGGAGAGGTCACGGGTCACGACGGTCGCGTCGACGGCGGCCGCCCGCTCGCGCAGGCCGCGCAGACCCGTCCCGCCGGTACCGGTGACGACCGCGTCGGTTCCCGCCCCGTCGTCGCGCACCTCGGCGCTGGTCGCGGTCAGCCGCACCTCGCAGGTGCGGGCTCGCGAGTGCCGGATCACGTTGGTCACGCCCTCGCGCACCGTCCAGGCGAACAGCTCGCGCAGTCTCGGAGGGGACGTGGTCGGCGGAGTTCGGCAGCTGCGCCGCGATCTCCGCGGCTGCCAGCGCCGCACGGGCCCGGGTCAGCTCGCCGGGCAACGTCAGCTCGCGGTAGCCGGCGACCGCGCGGCGCACGTCGGCCAGCGCGTCGCGGCTGAGCCGCTCGAGGTCCGCCAGCTCGGCCCGGGCGCGGCCGGTGTCGACGTCCAGCAGCCGTTGGGCGAGCTCGGCCTTCACGGTGATGACCGTCAGCGAGTGGCCCAGGATGTCGTGGAGGTCGCGCGCGAAGCGGGTCCGCTCGTTCTCGACGGCCAGGTTGGCGTTCTCCTGCTCCGCCCGGATCAGGTCGATGTTGCGGCGCATCACCGTGCGCATCCCGAAGATCGCGACGGAGGCCGCCAGGATGGCGAAGGCGAGGCCCACCTGGCTTCCCCAGCCCTCGACGGCGCTGAGGCCGAGGGTGGCGACCACGAGCCCGGCGACGACGCCGGCCGCGAGCCGGGGCGGGAACACCATGACGGTCGCGACCGCGATGTAGACGACGCTCGCCAGCCCGGTCTCACCCAGGCAGCCGACCATCAGGCCGCCGAGCAGCACCAGCCCACCCAGGTAGGGGGCGGTGAACGACATCGGGGGATCGGCCACCAGCCGGGTGCGGTCCTGGCGCAGCCGCACCCACAGCGCCATGTAGACGACCGCGAAGGACAGCGTCGCGACGATGCCGACGACTCCGCGCAGCTCGCCGCGGTGCGCCCAGCCCGTCAGCAGCGGGTCGGTCAGGAAGAACAGCCAGATGCCGGCGAACCACGGACCCATCCGACCCATCTGGTTCGGCCGGGTCTCGCTCATGCCCGGAAGGGTAGTCACACCCTGCCCGTGTCCTTGCTCATCCGCCACGCGGCGCCACCCACGAAGAGGGCGAACCACACGACGGCGTTGACGACCGCGGTCCACGGCAGCTCGTCGGTGAGCGGCCAGCGGCTGATCTCCGCGACGCCGAACATCGGCGTCCACTCCGCGATCCGGTAGATCCAGGTGCCGGGATCCAGCGGGATGAACACGTTGCCGAGGAAGGAGAAGAGCGCGAGGCCGGGGCCGAGCACCTGCATGGCGTTCTCGCCCGGCACCAGGTAGCCGACGAAGACGCCGAGCGCGGCGAAGACGAGGGTGCAGACCAGCGTGAGCAGACCGCACTCGACCCAGACGTGCAACGGCATCCGGGGCTTCCCCTGGACGACACCCGCGATGTTGACCACGGCGATCGCGATGGCGCCCATGACGAGGGCGATCAGGGCCTTCATCAGGATGTAGACGGCCGGGTTGAGGGGCGTCAGTCGCAGTTGCCGCGACCAGCCCAGCGCCCGCTCCATGGCCACCATCGCCCCGCCCGAGGCGGCGGTGAGGGCGGCGCCGTACAACGCCATCGAGACCATGATGTACGCCGCGACGTTGCCGTGGCCGGCGTCGTCGTCCCACCCCTTCGTGCCGCCGAACGAGAGGAACATGGCCGCAGGGAAGAGCAGCGTGAAGAAGATGGTCCGCCGGTTGCGCAGCATCCGGCGCAGCTCGATGCGCAGCACGGTGGGGTTGAACCCGCCCATCGGCGGGACCCGGCGGGTGGTGTGGTCGATGCCGGTGGCGCTCACGACTGCTCCTCGGTGGTGGTGCCGGTCAGGCTGATGAAGGCGTCCTCGAGGCCCTTGGCGGTGATCTCCAGGTCGCGGGCGTCGGTCTCGGTCAGCAGGTGCCGGGCGACGGCGTCGCTGTCCTTGGCGTGGACGATCAGGGTCTCGCCGCGCACCTCCACACTGTCCACGCCGCCGATCCGGGCGAGGGTCTCGACGTCCGCGTCGGGCAGGGTGGCGCGGATCGTGCGGCCCGCCGCGAGGGCACGGATCTCCGACCCGGTGCCGTCGGCGACGATCCGGCCGCCGCTGATCAGCACGATGCGGTCGGCGTACTGGTCGGCCTCCTCGAGGTAGTGGGTCGCGAAGAGCACGGTCCGGCCCTTCTCGGCGTCGCGCCGGATGGCCGACCAGAAGGCGCGGCGGCCCTCGACGTCCATGCCGGTGGTGGGCTCGTCGAGCAGCAGCAGCGCGGGATCGGACAGCAGCGCCATCGCGAACCGCAGCCGTTGCTGCTCACCGCCCGAGCACTTCGCGACCCGACGGTCGGCGATGCCGGTGATGCCGGCGTCCTCGAGCACCTCCGCGACGGGCGAGGTGTCGGCGAAGAGGCTGGCGGTGTACTCCACCGTCTCGCGGACGGTGAGGTCCTTGAGCAGCCCACCGGTCTGCATCACCGCGGACACCAGGCCCCTGGCCACGGCCTGGCGGGGTCGGTGACCGAGCACCGTCACGCTGCCGCCGGTGGGCTGCGAGAGGCCCAGCACCATGTCGATCGTCGTGGTCTTCCCGGCGCCGTTCGGGCCGAGGAAGGCGACGATCTCGCCCTGCTCGAGCTCGAGGTCGATGCCGCGTACGGCGTGCACGGCGCCGAAGTCCTTGGTCACCCCGTCGAGGCGGACCGCGGGCAGCCGGAGCGCGCTGGCCGGCCGCGGGTGGTCAGTCATCGTCATGCGAGAAGCGTGACCGGCGGTCCGGGGACGTCCCTCCGCCGCCGGTCACGATCCCGGCATGACAAATGTCATCGCCCTCAGAAGGTGTGCTCGGGCCCCGGGAACGTCTGGGCCTTGACGTCGGCGGCGTACTCCCGGGCGGCGTCGAGGAGCACCCCGTGGAGGTCGGCGTACTGCTTGACGAACTTCGCCATCCGCCCGGTGCGCAGCCCGAAGGCGTCCTGCCAGACCAGCACCTGGCCGTCGCAGTCGACGCCGGCGCCGATCCCGATCGTGGGGATGCCGACGGCCTTGCTGACCTCGCCGGCGACGTCGCCGGGGACCATCTCCATGACCACGGCGAAGGCTCCCGCCGCCTCGAGCGCCTGCGCCTCCTCGATCACCTTGGCGGCGGCCTCGCCGCGCCCCTGGACCCGGTAGCCGCCCAGGTTGTGCTCGGACTGCGGGGTGAAGCCGATGTGGGCCATCACCGGGATGCCGCCCTCGGTCAGCTTGCGGACCTGCGGCACCATCTCCAGGCCGCCCTCGAGCTTGACCGCGTGCGCGTTGGCCTCCTTCATGAACCGCACCGCGGTCAGGTAGGCCTGCTCGGGGGACGCCTGGTAGCTGCCGAACGGCAGGTCGGCGACGACCAGGGCGCGCCGCGCCGAACGGGTCACCGCGCGGGCCAGCGGGATCAGCTCGTCCACGGTCACGGGCAGCGACGTCTCGTTGCCGTAGACGTTGTTGCTGGCGGAGTCGCCGACGAGGAGCACGTCGATGCCCGCCTCGTCGAAGGTCTGGGCGGCGTACTGCTCGTAGGCGGTGAGCATCGTGAACTTCTCACCGCGCTGCTTCATCTCGCGCAGGTGATGGGTGCGGACCCGCTTCGTCGGCGGCGTGGTCGCGGCGGCCGGTCCGGTGCCGTACGGCGCAGGCTGTTCGGTCTTCTCGTCGCTCATGGCGAGCTCCCCTCGGGCGTCATCTCGCAGCTCCCTGTTGGAGTCCACGGACCGTTGGTCAGGCTAGTCCGCGACGGGCGAGGTGGGCCTGTGTCGATGGTCACGCGGGGTGGGGAGGGGTGGTCGCGGCCGACCCACTCCCGGTATGTGCGCGTCCTGCGCTCGCGGGGGGTCTTGGCGGACACGTCGGATCCGGCCGTCGTGGGTTGCCGTAGTTCCTCGGCGGTCTCGCTCGTGCGCTGCCAGCGCGACGGGGCTCGGTTCGCTACTTCTGCAGCGCGTAGCGGGCGATGTCTCGGCTGGTGCCGCGGATGACCTCCATGTCGCGGAACAGCTCCTCCCGCACAGCGCCCACACGCTCGGCGACGGCGCAGGAGGCCGCGTTCGCGGGTTCGATGAAGAACTCGAGTCGCCGGAGGCCGAGCTCGGTGAATGCCCAGTCGCACATCAACCGCACGGCGCGCTGGGCGACCTTCTGTCCCCGGGCCCAAGGGGCCACCCAGTAGCCCACCTCAGCGACCTTCCGGTCGAGGTCGACCTCCTTCAGGGAGGGGGCTGCCAGGAGACGGTGTGTCACGGCGTCCACGGCCGCGAACGGCGCGCCTTGTCCACTGGACCACTGCTGAAGGGCGAAGTCCTCGATGAATCCGCGCGCGTGTTCAGCCAGGTAGGGCACCGGGATCCCGATCGAGTCCTGCATGACGGGGTCCTGGCACGCCGCGACGACGGCGTCGGCGTCCGATGCCTCCCAGGCGCGCAAGCTGACGACCCCGTCGGTGAGTGTGGGGGCGGCCTCCGGCCAGTTGCGTGATGCCAATTCGCTCTCCTTCCGTTGGTTGGTCGTGATCAGCCACCCTGGCTGCGAGGGCCCCGGCAAAGGTTGCCACCGAATGCGAACGATTGGCCGGAGGAAGAGGTGGCCCATGCGTTGGGCAGACGCCAGCTCGGCTGGGACGCTCCGCGCTGAGCGACTGATCCGTCCACCAACGCGTGCAAACCGAGCCCAGCTCCGGCAGGCGCGTTCATCCGTCCACGAGCTCCGCGGTAGGTGGGGGGCGCGAGAGGAAGCGCCTCGAAACTTTCTTCGGATAACGTCTCACTAGGTGAGATATGCACAGGTCAGGAGCCCGTCAATGTCGGTGCCCTCTGGTTGAGTCGGGTCATGGAGCAGCCCACCGAGTTCCCCACCACCCCGGCCGGGGTGGTCGCGGGCGCGAACGGGCTGCTCACCCGCGCTGGACGAGACCCTGTGGGCCGCCAAGGACGCCGGCGAGCTGGTGGCACGGTCGACGAGCTGGAGACGGTCCGGGCCCAGCTGGCCGCGCTGGAGGCCTCGGTGCTGGCCGAGATCGGCGCCCGGGGGATCGCCAAGCAGGAGCTGGCCTGGGGGTCGACCGCGGAGTGGTTCACCCACCTGGCGGGCACCACCCGCCGCGAGGGGCACCGGGCGGTGCGGCAGGCGCCGGTCCTGGTCGGTGAGCGGACCGCGACGCACGCCGCGCTGGCGGCCGGGCGGGTCTCCCCGGAGCAGGCCGCGGTGATCGTGGCCGCCGTCGAGGAGCTGCCCCACTGGCACCGGGGTGCGGGAGCAGGGCGAGGCGTTCCTGCTCGACCAGTCCGCGAAGCTGACGGCGACCGAGCTGGCCAAGGCCGCCAGGCACCTGGCCGAGGTCGCCGACCCCGACAAGGCCGAACGCGACGCCGAGAAGGACCTCGACCGCCACGACCGGGCCGCGCACCACCACCGGTTCCTCTCGATCACCGACGACGGCGCCGGCGGGGTCCGGCTCCGCGGCCGCGGCACCCTGGAGGACGCCGCCACCATCAAGGCCGCCCTGCTGCCGCTGACCAAGCCCGCCCCCGCGACCGACCCGGTGACGTGTGAAGAGGCCACCGACCCGCGCGACCACGGGGCCCGGATGTGGGACGCCCTGGTCACCGCCTGCGAGCACGTACTGGCCACCGACCTGGCGCCGGACTGCCACGGCGCCCGCCCCCGCCTCGCGGTCACCACGTCCCTGGACGTGCTCCGCGGCCAGATCGACTGGGCCACCCTCGGCGCCGCGGTGTCCACCACCGACGACGGCCTCGACCTCGCCCCCTCCGTGGTGCGGCGGCTGGCCTGCGACGCCGACCTGATCCCGATCGCCCTCGGCACCCACGGCGAAGTGTTGGACGTCGGCCGCACCCAACGCCTGGTCACCCCCGCCCTGTGGCGGGCCCTGGTGTGCCGCGACGCCCACTGCGCCTTCCCCGGCTGCACCAGGCCCCCGGTGATGTGCCACGCCCACCACATCATCCACTGGGCCGACGGCGGCCACACCACGCTGTCGAACCTGGTCCTGCTGTGCGGGCAGCACCACCGCACCATCCACCACACGCCCTGGGAAGTCCGGCTCAACCCCGACGACGGCCGACCCGAGTTCCTCCCACCCCCCAAACCCGGCCAACCACCACCCGACTGGATCCGGACCAGACCCCGACGCGAGTGACGGCCGGAGGGCGCGTGGCAGGATCCCGCCGGTGACCGAGGACATCCCACGCCAGATCATCGGCGGGCGTGAGAAGCGCGCGATCCGGGTGGTCGACTACGACCCCACCTGGCCGGCGATCTTCGGCGAGGTGCGCCGCCGCGTCGTCGACGCGTTGGGCACCCGAGCTCTCCGCGTCGAGCACATCGGATCCACGGCGGTGCCAGGTCTCGCTGCCAAGCCGATCGTCGACGTACTGGTGGTGGTCGCGGACGTCAGCGACGAGGCGGCCTACGTCCCGGACCTGGTCGACGCAGGCTTCGAGCTCCGCAGCCGGGAGCCCGGCCACCGCATGATGCGTACGCCGGGGCGGGACGTGCACCTGCACTGCTACCCGCCGGAGGTGCCCCAGATCAGCGCCTACCTCGACCTGCGCGACCAGTTGCGGCGCGACGCCGGTGACCGGGAGCTCTACGCGACGACCAAGCGAGCGCTGGCGCTCCGGGACTGGGAGTCGATGACCCACTACGCGGAGGCGAAGTCGGACGTGGTCGCGCAGATCCTGGCCCGCGCGCGGGAGGCCTCACCGTAGGTCCGTGCGTCGCCACTCCGGACGCTCGAGCTCTCCCAGCAACCCACCGAAGGCGACCTCGTCGCTGGCGTTGCCGGGGTGCGGCGCGGCGAACCAGGCGGCGTACTGGCTGATCTCGTCGAGCCGCCACTCCAGGTCGAACATCTCGATCATCGGCCAGTGCGGCCGGGCGAGGTCCGGGTGGCCGGAGCCGACGAGGGTCCGCAGGTCGCGCTCGCGCGGTGCCAGCTGGAGCGACTCCCAGTCGACGAGGCGGACCTCGTCGGCGACGACCAGCTGGTTGCGGGTGTGCGGCTCTCCGTGGGTGGCCACCCACGGGCGTTGCCGCGCCTCCTCCGCCAGCCGGTGATACGTCCTCACCCAGCGTTCGATGGCGGCCAGGTGTCGGCGGAGCGCCAGCCGGGCCCGCTCGCCGTAGGGGCCCGAGTCCCACGCCGAGGCGGTACGACGGTCGAGCTCGGCGGCGAGGGCGGGGCCGACCAGCGGACGCCAGGACGGGACGCAGGGTGGGGGAGCGGCGGCGTGCAATCGGGCGAGGATGCCTGCGTTGACCTCCGCGGCCCCGCGGTCGGGTAGGTCGCCGGTCCCGGCGACGGTGCCGTCGACCCAGCCCGTCGCGCTCAGAGCGCCGGCGTCGTCGGCGTCGTCGGAGAAGCCGAACCCGACGGTGAAGGTGCCCGAGCACGATCGGAGACAGGGCACCACGAACCCGAGACCGGCGTCGAACAGCGCGGCGGCACCGGCGTACGCCCCCTCGAGGGACTCCGGCGAGTGCCGCGACCCGAGGCCGTCCAGCGTCACGAAGAGCCGGCGCCTCCCGCCAGCTGAGGCGGCCCAGTGGTGGGCGCCGAACCCGACGGGCAGGTGCTCGACCTCGTCGACTTCCGGGTCCCATGCCGCACGGACCGCCTCCAGCAGGTCGGCGTCGTCGACGCCCGGGGGTCGTTCGCGCACCGGGTCAGGCCCTGCCGTAGTCGCGGGTGACCGTCGCGACGCGCACGCGGTAGTCGTCGTACCAGCTCGAACGGCCGCGCTCCTGTGCGACGAGGTGCTCGGTGACCTGCTTCCACGCGCGCGCCGCGGACTCGTCGGTCCAGTAGGAGACGGTGATGCCGAGGTCGCCGTCGCGCGCCGCCTCGATGCCGAGGTAGCCGGGCTGCTCGGCGGCCAGGGAATCCATCCGCTCGGCCGTCCGGGCGTAGCCGTGGTCGCCCTCGGTGCGGGTCGAGCTGAAGATGACCGCGGTGTACGGCGGGTCGGGTGTGGTCGCGAAAGTCACGGCGCCCACCCTCGCACAAGCCCGCGGCCGGGGCTCACGCCTTGTCGGCGGCGGCCTCCAGCTCGGAGACCACGATCCTGCGCTGCCCCAGCATCGCCTGCATCGCGGCCTGCGCGCGAGCGGGATTCTCGTCGGACAGCAGCTCGTAGAGCCGGCTCGGCACGATCTGCCAGGAGAGCCCGAACCGGTCCTTGAGCCAGCCGCACATCGACTCCTCGCCGCCCGCGACGAGGTTGTCCCAGTAGTAGTCGACCTCGGACTGGTCGGCGCAGGTCACGCTGAAGGAGATGGTCTCGGTGAAGCCCGCATAGATCGGACCGCCGTTGATGCCCCGGAAGGTCTGGCCGTCCAGCACCCACTGGCCGGCCATCACCGTGCCCGGCTCACCGGGTCCCGCCTCGCCGTGGCGGGAGACATCGGTGATCTCGGAGTTCGGGAAGATCTTGGTGTAGAACTCCATCGCCTCCTCGAGGTTGTCGTCGAACCACAGGCACGGGCTGATCGAGGTCATGGCGGGCTCCTTCGGGGTCATGGTCCGAGTCTTCATTCCCGGCATCCAGCGGTACAGACCCCGCGCCGAGGCGGAACTCATCGCCTGCCCGAGAGCGCGTTCTCGCCCTAGGGTCGGAAGATGGCTTTCGACAACGTCACCGCCGACGCCTACGGCCGCTTCATGGGGCGGTACGCCGAGCCGCTGGCGCCGCAGTTCGTGGACCTGGCCGGCGTGCGAGCCGGCCAGCGGGTGCTCGACGTCGGGTGCGGTCCCGGCGCCCTGACGGCGGTGCTCGTCGACCGGGTCGGTGCCGGCGCCGTGGCCGCGATCGACCCGTCCCCGCCGTTCGTCGAGGCGGCCCGCGGACGGTTCCCGGGAGCGGACGTGCGCCAGGGGGTCGCCGAGCACCTGCCGTACGAGGACGACGCCTTCGACGCCTCGCTGGCGCAGCTGGTGGTGCAGTTCATGAGCGACCCGGTGGCGGGGCTGCACGAGATGGCGAGGGTGACCCGGCCCGGGGGCGTGGTGGCCGTGTGCGTCTGGGACCACGGCGGAGGCCGCGGCCCGTTGTCGCCGTTCTGGAGCACGGTCAAGGCGCTGCGGCCCCAGGTCCGCGGCGAGGCTGGTGGCGCGGGCGTGCACGAGGGGCACCTCGGCGCGCTGGCGACGGAGGCCGGCCTGTCGGCCATCGAGTCCGGCGAGCTGACCGTGAGCGTCGCCTACGCGGGGTTCGACGACTGGTGGAAGCCGTACACGATGGGCGTCGGCCCGGCCGGGGACTGGGTCGCCGGCCTCGACCCGGACGAGCGCGAGCGGGTGCGGGGCGCGTGCGCGGAGCGGCTGCCGCAGGGGCCCTTCGAGATCACCGCGACCGCCTGGACGGTGACCGCCCGGGCGTGAATCGCCCCGTGGTCGCGGGTGCCGCAGATCGGTCGGGCAAAGTCGGCACAACCATCGGCGGGGGACACCGCGTTGGATGGGTGAGACCAACGCGACGAGAGGCTGACGTGGACGACTCGGAGTTCATCGACTGGGTGGCAGGGCACCAGCGCCAGCTGCTGCGCTCGGCCTACCTGCTGAGCGGTGACCTGCACCGCGCCCAGGACCTCGTGCAGGAGGCGCTGATCAAGGTGGCGCTGCGCTGGCCGCGGCTGCGCAGCGGCAACCCGACGGCCTACGCCCGCCAGATCATCGTCCGCGACAACGTCTCCTGGTGGCGCGGGCACCATCGCGAGCTGCCGACGAACCACGAGAGCGAAGCCCGCTCGGTGTCGAGCGACCCCGAGACCTCGCTCGTCGTACGCCGCGCCCTCGCCAGGCTGACGGTCCGCCAGCGTGCGGTGCTCGTGCTCCGCCACTTCGACGACCTGAGCGAGCGGGAGACCGCCGATGCCCTCGGCATCAGCATCGGCACGGTCAAGAGCACCAACGCCACCGCGCTGGCCCGCCTGCGTGAGGGAGCCCCCGAGCTCCTCGACCTGATCGGGAGGACCCGATGACCGAGCCCGACCTGTTCGCCGTCCTCGACCGCGCCACCGACGGCATCGAGCCCGCCGACCCCCCGCAGCAGGCGGCGGTCTCCGCGCTGGCCCGTGCCCGGGTGGTGCGCAACCGGCGCCGCGGCCTGGTGGCCGGCGCGGTCGCCGCCGTCGCCGCCGTCGCCGTCGTGCTCGCCGTCGGCGTCCAGGACGCCGACCGCAGTGCCCCGCCGATCAGCCCACCACGCACCGTGCCGGCGGTCCCGGACTCCGCAGTCCGGGACACCTGGGACCCACGGGAGGCGGGCGAGCTGCCGCAGCGGGCGTCTGTGCTGCCGACCGAGATCGCTCCCCGAGCGGGGACCACGGGGCCGCTGCCGCTGTCGGGCGGTGCCCGACTCGTCCTCGCCGATGAGCAGGAACGGCTCTACCTGTTGGGGGAGGACGGCACCTGGGCGAGCACCGAGGCGCCCTCCGGCTCGGCGTACGTCTCCAGCCTGAGCGACGACGGGACGATGCTGGCCAACGCCGGCAACGACGAGCTCTGGGTGACCGATGTCCGTGACGGCAGCTGGCGACAGCTGGATCTCCCTCCCGGGCCGGCCTTCATGTGGACCGGCCTCGACATGACGCTGACGTGGCTCGACGACACGCAGCTGCTGCTCCGGAACGGCGGCGGCATGCTCGGGATCGTCCACCTCGACGGCGCCGAGGCAACGGAGGCCGACACCCACGACACCGCGCAGGTCACCGGGGTGGCCATGGTCCCTGACGGCACCGAGCTGCTCTTCGGGACCGGGCTCGAGGGCCAGGTGATCCGCGAGGTCGAGGACGGAGAGGTGACGAGGACCTTCGTGGCCAGTGCGCTGGGGCGGTTCCGGTCGCCGTTGGCCTCCGACACCCGGGTCGCCGGCCTGGTGTCGGGGATCCCGCGGGAGGACCGGCCGACGGACCACGCAGGCGTCCTCGTGCTCGACCGCACCGGGTACGCCGCAGAGGCTTACCTGCCGATCGCCGGCACGAAGTACACCCCGGGGGTGGGGATCGTCGAGATCAGCGCGAACGGCGTGCAGCCGATGGCCTGGCTCGATGACGACACCCTCCTGCTCGATGACTCGCAGGCTCTCGGAAGACCCTGGTCGCTCGTGGCATGGGACGTGGAGACGGGCGAGCTGTCCCGGGTCTCCTCCGGGGGCTCGGGCACCTGGCTCAGGGCTGTGGCGGGGGGTCTGGCGCACGACTGACGGGTTTGGACGTCGCCCCGTGGGAAACTTCCCCACGTGGACTTCTACTCGGCCTATGCCCACGGGTTCGCCCGCGTGGCCGCCTGCACGATGCCGATCGCGCTCGCGGACCCGGCCGCCAACGCGCGCACCGTCGTCGAGCAGGCGCGTGCCTGCCACGACGACGGCGTCGCGGTGGCGATCTTCCCCGAGCTGACGCTGTCGGGGTACTCCGTGGAGGACCTGCACCTCCAGGACATCGTGCTCACCGGCGTCGAGGCGGCGATCGCCGAGATCGCGGAGGCCTGCGCCGACCTGGTCCCTGTCCTGGTCGTCGGCGCGCCCCTGGTGCACGGCACCCGCGTCCTCAACTGCGCGGTGGTGATCCACCGTGGCCGGGTGCTGGGGGTCTCGCCGAAGTCCTACCTCCCGACCTACCGGGAGTTCTACGAACGCCGCTGGTTCGCCGCCGGCGACGACCGCCGCGGGTCGACGATCCGGATCGGCGGCGCCGAGGTCCCGTTCGGTCCCGACCTGCTGTTCGCCGCCACCGACGTGCCCGGCCTGACGCTGCACGTCGAGGTCTGCGAGGACATGTGGGTGCCGATCCCGCCCAGCTCGGAGGCGGCGCTCGCGGGCGCCACCGTGCTGGCGAACATCTCCGGCAGCCCGATCACGGTCGCGCGGGCCGAGGACCGCCGGCTGCTGGTCCGGAGCGCCAGCGCACGCTGCAGCGCGGCGTACCTCTTCGCGGCCGGCGGCCAGGGCGAGTCGACCACGGACCTGAGCTGGGACGGCCAGACGATGGTCTACGAGTGCGGGGAGCTGCTGGCCGAGTGCGACCGGTTCCCGGAGGGGCCGCGACGCGCCGTGGCCGACGTCGACCTCGACCGGCTGCGGCAGGAGCGGCTGCGCCAGGGCACCTTCGACGACAACCGGCGGACCCACGACGCGCGGATCCGCGACTTCCGCACGGTCGACTTCGCGCTGGCGCCGCCGACCGGCGACATCGGGCTGCGCCGCAAGGTCGACCGGTTCCCGTTCGTGCCGGACGACGCCGAGCGGCTGGCCCTGGACTGCTACGAGGCCTACAACATCCAGGTGTCCGGGCTGGAGAAGCGGCTCGAGGCCATCGGCGGCGCCAGCTGGCAGCCGAAGGTCGTGATCGGGATCAGCGGTGGCCTCGACTCGACCCACGCGCTGATCGTCGCCGCCAAGGCCATGGACCGCCTGGAGCGGCCGCGCAGCGACATCCTCGGCTTCACGATGCCGGGCTTCGCCACTGGGGAGACCACGAAGTCCTATGCCTACCGGCTGGCCAAGTCGCTCGGCATCACCTTCGAGGAGCTCGACATCACCGGTGCTGCGGAGCAGATGCTCAAGGACCTGGACCACCCCTACAGCCACGGCGAGGAGGTCTACGACGTCACCTTCGAGAACGTCCAGGCCGGGCTGCGCACCGACTACCTCTTCCGTCTGGCGAACCACCGCGGTGGCATCGTGCTCGGCACCGGCGACCTGTCCGAGCTCGCCCTGGGCTGGTGCACGTACGGCGTGGGTGACCAGATGTCGCACTACAACGTCAACGCGGGTGTGCCGAAGACGCTCATCCAGCACCTGATCCGCTGGGTGGCCGAGAGCGGTCAGTTCGACGACGAGACGAACGCCGTGCTCGAGGAGATCGTCGAGCAGGAGATCACCCCCGAGCTGGTCCCGCAGAAGGACGGCGACGGGCCGCAGGCCACCGAGGAGACGGTCGGCCCCTACGCGCTGCAGGACCTGACGCTCTTCTACGTGATCCGGCTCGGCTACCGGCCCAGCAAGATCGCGTTCCTCGCCTGGCACGCGTGGCACGACGCCGAGGCGGGGGAGTGGCCGCCGCACCTGCCCGAGCACCGGCACGTCGCCTACGACCTGGCCACGATCCGCCGGTGGATGGTCGTGTTCGTGAACCGGTTCTTCGCCAGCCAGTTCAAGCGGTCCGCGCTGCCGAACGGCCCCAAGGTCAGTGCCGGCGGCACGATGTCGCCACGCGGCGACTGGCGGATGCCGTCCGACGCGAGCGCGGTGGCGTGGCTGGCCGAGCTCGAGGCGAACGTGCCGGAGGCCTGACCACAGGCCGGCTGTCTCCGATGCGCAGGGTCCACCGCGGCGTGCTCGGTTCGCAGGAGATCAACAACTGCATCAAGGGGTGACACGGGGCGTGCTCGTCGCGCCGCTAGGCTGCGCGCATGGGCAAGCAGGAAGACTTCGTTCTCCGCGCTCTCGAGGAGCGTGACGTCCGGTTCGTCCGGCTGTGGTTCACCGACGTGCTGGGCTTCCTGAAGTCCGTCGCGGTCGCGCCTGCAGAGCTCGAAGGGGCCTTCGACGAGGGCATCGGCTTCGACGGCTCGGCGATCGAGGGCTTCGCCCGGGTCTACGAGGCCGACATGCTGGCCAAGCCCGACCCGTCGACGTTCCAGATCCTGCCGTGGCGCGGCGAGGGCCCGTCGACGGCCCGGATGTTCTGCGACATCGTGATGCCCGACGGCTCCCCGTCGTACGCCGATCCGCGCTACGTGCTCAAGCGGACCCTCAGCAAGGCGGCCGAGCAGGGGTTCACCTTCTACACCCACCCCGAGATCGAGTTCTACCTCTTCAAGAACACGCCCCAGGCCGGCGACGAGCCGGTGCCGGTGGACCGCAGCGGCTACTTCGACCACACCGCCCAGTCGATGGGCGCGGACTTCCGCCGCGAGGCGATCACGATGCTGGAGTCGATGGGCATCTCCGTGGAGTTCAGCCACCACGAGGGCGGCCCCGGCCAGCAGGAGATCGACCTGCGGTACGCCGACGCGCTGAGCACCGCCGACAACATCATGACCTTCCGCACCGTGATCCGTGAGGTCGCGCTGAGCCAGGGCATCTGGGCGACCTTCATGCCCAAGCCCTTCACCACCCACCCGGGGTCGGGCATGCACACCCACGTGTCGCTCTTCGAGGGGGACCGCAACGCGTTCTTCGAGGCGGGCGCGGAGTACCAGCTGTCCAAGACGGGCCGGCAGTTCATCGCCGGTGTGCTGCGCCACGCCAACGAGATCAGCTGCGTCACCAACCAGTGGGTCAACAGCTACAAGCGGATGATGTTCGGCGGCGAGGCCCCGTCGTACATCTGCTGGGGCCACAACAACCGGTCGGCGATGATCCGGGTGCCGATGTACAAGCCCAACAAGGGCCAGTCGACCCGGATCGAGCTGCGCACCATCGACGCCGCCTCCAACCCCTACCTCGCGTACGCCGTGGTCCTCGCCGCCGGCCTGAAGGGCATCGAGGAGGGCTACGAGCTGCCCCGCGAGGCGGAGGACGACGTGTGGTCGCTGTCCGAGCGGGAGCGCAAGAGCCTCGGCATCGACCCGCTGCCCCGCAGCCTGCACGACGCCATCGGGATCGCCGAGGAGTCGGAGCTGCTCGCCGAGACGCTGGGGGAGCACGTCTTCGACTTCTTCCTGCGCAACAAGCGCCAGGAGTGGGAGGAGTACCGCGGCCAGGTGTCCGCCTTCGAGCGGGACCGGATGCTGCCGGTCGTATGACCCGGCTCTACGAGCCCGCGCGGGCACGCCAGCTGCGGATCCTGCTGTGGGTCGTGGTCGGCGTCGCGGCGCTGATGGCCCTCGCCGCGGTGGCGTTCCTGCTCGGCGGCTCGGATCCGGGGCTGGTGCTGCTGGTCGTCGTGCTGCCGGCCGTGGTGATGCTCGGCCTGGGGGCGTGGACCCTGCGGCTGCTCGACCGCAGCGATCCGCGGGCCCGTTGGTGGGTCGTCGGGACCGCCTCGGTCGTGGTCCTGGTCGGCCTGCTGCTCAGCCGGACCGGCCCCGGCATGGTGGTCGCGGTCGTCGGGATCCTGCTGCTGCTCATCGCCGTGCTTCCGGGCCGGGACTCGGGCCCGGGCCCGACGCCCGACGGATAGGTTGCCAGCGTGAGAGAAGTGAGCGTGCTGGTCGTCGAGCACGAGGACAAGTGCCCGCCGGCCCTGGTCGGTGACTGGCTCGTGGAGGCCGGGTGCGTGCTGGACGTCCGCCGGCCCTACGCCGGTGACGACGTCCCCGAGCTCGCGGCGTACGACGCGTTCCTGGTGCTCGGTGGCCCGATGGGGGCCGAGGACGACGAGAAGCATGCCTGGCTCGGTCCCGTGAAGGACCGGGTCCGCGAGGCGGTGGCGACCGGGCTGCCCACGCTGGGGATCTGCCTGGGCCACCAGCTGATCGCGGTGGCGCTCGGCGGCGCCGTGGGCCGGAACCCGCGCGGGCAGCAGGTGGGACTGCTCGCGGTCGGCTGGACGCCCGAGGCGACCGGTGACGAGCTGGTCGGTGCCCTGGTCTCACCGCGCCGGGGCGTGCAGTGGAACGACGACGTCGTCACCCGACTGCCCGACGGTGCGACGCTGCTCGCGGCGACCGCGGCGGGGGAGGTGCAGGCCGCCCGGTTCGCCCCCGCCGTGTGGGGCGTGCAGCTGCACCCGGAGGTCGACGTCGAGGTGCTCCGCCCGTGGGCGGAGTCCGACCGTGGCTCCCACGAGGCCAGGGGGATCGACCAGGAGGCGCTGCTGGGCGAGATCGCCGGGGCGCACGCGGAGCTCGAGGCGGCCTGGCGGCCGCTCGCGGTCGGGTTCGCCGACCTGGCGCGGGACCGCGCGGGACGCCGTGGCTGAGCGCCGGACGCCCGTGAGCCGGCCGGCCACCACCAAGGGCGCGCTGCTGCGCCTCGGCTTCCGCGACCCGGACTCGACCCGGGCCGCGCTCGCCGAGCTCGGACCCGCTGCGGACCCGTTGCTCGCACTGCTCGCCCGGACGGCCGACCCGGACCTCGCCCTGGCCTCCCTGGTGCGGCTGGCCGAGGTGGTGCCCGAGCCGGGGACGCTGCTCGCCGAGATCGCCGATGACGAGGGCACCGCCATGCGCCTGCTCTCGGTGCTCGGCGCGAGCGAGGCGTTGGGCGACCACCTGGTCCGGCATCCCGAGCAGTGGCGCGAGCTCAGCGATCCGTTGCTGGGTTCGACCCGCCCAGCGGCGTACTCGCTGCGCGCGGGGCTGCTCGGCGCGGTCGGCGCAGACCCGGATGACCCCGCGCCGACGGCCACGGTTCCCGACGACGAGGCGATGGTGGCGCTCCGCGTGGAGTACCGCCGCGCCCTGCTGCGCCTGGCGGCCCGCGACCTGGCCCACCACGTCGGCGTCGACGATGCCGCAGCCGAGCTGTCCGACCTGGCGGCCGGCACCCTCGAGGCCGCGCTGGCCGTGGCCCGCCGGCGCGTCGGCGCCGACGCGGCGCTGGCGCGGTTCGCGGTGATCGCGATGGGCAAGTGCGGTGGCCACGAGCTGAACTACGTCTCCGACGTCGACGTGATCTTCGTGTTCGAGCCCGCGGACGGCGCGGACGACAACGAGGCCGCCCGCGTGGCGACCCAGCTGGCCGGCAACCTGATCCGGGTCTGCTCCGACCACACCAGCGAGGGCACCATCTGGCCGGTCGACGCCGCGCTCCGCCCGGAGGGCAAGGCGGGTCCGCTGGTGCGCACCCTCGCCAGCCACCGGGGCTACTACGAGCGCTGGGCCAAGACCTGGGAGTTCCAGGCGCTGCTGAAGGCGCGACCGGTGGCCGGCGACCTCGAGCTGGGCCGGGAGTACATGGCCATCGTCTCGCCGATGGTGTGGACCGCCGCCGAGCGGGAGGGCTTCGTCGGCGACACCCAGGCGATGCGTCGCCGGGTGATCGACCAGATTCCGCCGCGCGACGCCGAGCGGCAGCTCAAGCTCGGGTCCGGCGGGCTGCGGGACGTCGAGTTCGCCGTCCAGCTGCTGCAGATGGTGCACGGCCGCGCCGACGAGAGGATCCGGCCGGCCACCACGCTCAGTGCCCTGGCCGAGCTGACGCGTGGCGGGTACGTCGGGCGGGAGGACGGCGAGGCGCTCCACGAGGCCTACTGCTTCCTGCGCACGCTCGAGCACCGGATCCAGCTCTTCCAGCTCCGGCGCACGCACGTGGTGCCCGCGGACGACGAGTCGCTGCGGCGGCTCGGTCGCAGCATGGGCATGGTCAAGGACTCGGTGGCCGCGCTGGACAAGGTGTGGCAGCACCACCGGCGCGAGGTCCGACGCCTGCACGAGAAGCTCTTCTACCGACCGTTGCTGGCGGCGGTCGCGAGGATCCCCGGCACCGAGGCACGCCTCTCGCTCGAGGCCGCCGAGGAGCGGCTGGCCGCGCTGGGCTACCTCGACCCCAAGGCGGCGCTGCGCCACCTCGAGGCCCTCACCAGCGGAGTCTCCCGCAGCGCCAACATCCAGCGCACGCTGCTCCCGGCCATGCTCGAGTGGTTCGCCGACGCCCCGGACCCCGACGCGGGGCTGTTCGGCTTCCGGCGGATCAGCGAGTCGCTGGGGGACACCCCGTGGTACCTCAAGACGCTGCGGGACGAGGGCGAGGTCGCCGAGCGGCTGGCCCGGATCCTGGCGACCTCCCGGTACGCCACCAGCCTGCTCGAGCGCGAGCCGCAGGGCGTGCGGATGCTGGGCGAGGACCTGGTGCCGCTCTCCGCCGAGGCGATGACCGAGGAGATGGTCGCCTCGGCGAGCCGCCAGGTGAACCCCGAGAAGGCCGTGCGTGCGGTCCGCGCCATCCGGCGCCGGGAGCTGTTCCGGATCGCTGCCGGCGACCTGCTGGGCCTGATCGACGTCGCCGACGTGGGGGCCGGCCTGTCCCGGCTCACCGACGCCACTCTGGAGGCGACGCTCGGGGTGGCCGGCCGGTCCGTGCGCGAGCAGCGCGGCTTCGAGGACGCGCCCACCCGGGTGGCGGTCGTCGCGATGGGCCGGTACGGCGGCTTCGAGCTGTCCTACGGGAGTGACGCCGACGTGCTCTTCGTGCACGACCCGGAGCCGGGTGCCGACCCGCAGGCCGCGTCGTCGTACGCCCAGGCCGTGGCGAACGAGCTGCGCCGGCTGCTCTCGCTGCCCGGGGCCGATCCCGCGCTGCAGGTCGACGCCGACCTGCGGCCGGAGGGCAAGCAGGGCGCGTTGGTCCGCACCCTCGACTCCTACGCCGCCTACTACGCGAAGTGGTCGAAGGTCTGGGAGGCCCAGGCCCTGCTGCGTGCCGATGCCGTGGTCGGGGACCTCGAGCTGCGCCGCCGCTTCGAGGAGCTGATCGATCCGCTGCGGTTCCCGATGGAGGGGATCTCCGAGGACGACGTGCTGGAGGTCCGTCGGATCAAGGCACGGGTCGACCAGGAGCGGCTCCCGCGCGGCGCCGACCCGCAGACCCACCTCAAGCTCGGCCGGGGAGGCCTGGCCGACATCGAGTGGACCGTGCAGCTGCTGCAGATGCAGTACGCCGGGCAGGTCCCCGGGCTGCGCACCTCCCGCACCCTCGCCGCGCTCGACGCGGCGCGCGCGACCGGGCTGGTCGAGGACGACGACGCCGCCGAGCTGGCGTACGCGTGGCGCACCGTCAGCCGGATCCGGAACGCGGTCACGCTGGTGCGCGGCAAGCCCGGCGACCACCTGCCCCGCGACCCCCGCGAGAAGGCCGCGGTCGCCAGCCTCCTCGGCTACCCGCCGGGGGAGCTGGACACGATGGTCAACGACTACCTGCGGATCACCCGGCACGCGCGGGCCGTCGTGGACAAGGTCTTCTGGGGCTAGGGCACGTCTCCCAAGTCGGGGCGCCTGCTACGCGGGCCTTCGCATCCGATCTGGCAGCGTTGTCGGCGACTCGTCGGGACTCCGTCCCGCCGTCGCGCCTCCGCCTTGCCAGATACGGCGCGAAACCCCGCTCGCGACGGCGCCGACTTGGGAGACGCACCCTAGTGCTCGCGCACGGCGTTGGCGATCAGCAGGGGAACCGCGCATGATCGTCGGCGTGCAGCCCCTCGAGACCAGCTACCTGGTCCCCGATCCCGTCTTCCTGCTGGTCTTCCTGGCCGTCTTCGGCGTCCTGCTGCTGTGGCCGCTGGTCGAGGCGCTGGCGCGTGGGCGGCTGGGCTGGGCCGTGGCGATCCTGCTGCTGGCGCCGGTCGCCGGGATCTTCTGGTTCGCCGTCGGGAGGCGGACCACCCGCCCGGCCTGACAGGGAGAAGGGCGCGGACCGCCGATTCCCTGCGGATGGCCGCCCCGGTGCGTAGCATCCGGATCCGATCGACTCCGGAGGGTGTGTGGCGTGGCTGCGCTTGTGTGTCCCCTGTGCTCAGGCTCGGTGGCCGAGACCTCATCCATGTGTCTCTCGTGCCACCTTCCGATGCGCGATGTCCTGCAGAACCAGTCGTTGGTCGGGCGCTCGGCCCTCGGTTCATTGGCGCGTTCCCTGCGAATGCGCATCGTCGGGTTGGTGTTCTACGCCGCAGTCGTCACCTGGTGCTGGTACCGGCTGCCGACCTCGCTGTCCTTCGTGGTGCCCGGTGCTGTCGTCGGATCGGTCCTGCACATCTGGAAGGGCTGGCCCTGGCTCGGCCTGGTCGCCTTCTTCGTGGTCGTTGCCGTCGTTCCGGCTGTGTTCTGGCCGTCGATGCTCACCGGGGCCTTCTCGAACCTCACAGACGGGCGCTGAGCCGGTCCCCGACCACGACCGGCTCCGGGAGCGTGGCACGTGGCCGGGCGTGACTCAGTCGAGCGCCGCGAACGCCTGGTAGACCATGTAGGCGGGCCAGAAGATGCCCTCGAACACCGCGTAGACGTACTCCCAGAACGCGTCGGCCTGCTGCCAGAAGTAGACCCAGGCCCCGAAGATGCCGAGGCCGTAGATGGCGCCGCTGCTCGCGGCCGCGCCGGTGTTGTTGTCGCCCACGCCGGTCCCCTCTCGTCGACGGCCGCACGGGCCGGTCCAGATCGAGTGTCCTGCCCGTTCCGCCGACTGACAAGCGGCCGCGAAACCGCCGCGAAACCGCCGCGCGGTGTGAGGATGGCCGCCCGCGCCGACGGTTTGTCCGGCCCCAGAACGGGCACAGTCTGGTCTCACCCACACTTCTCGAGGGACGGCGTCCATGGACTGGCTCATCGACCGGCAGCACCCCGAGTCGACGGAGCGAGCCCTGTCGCTTCTCGACGATCACCTGCGGCGGCACGCGGCCTCCGACGACGGGGTGCACGAAGCCGTCGAGGCGGTCCGCGAGGCACTTGCGAGCGTGCCCGACGGGTCGGGCACGCTGCGGCTGCACCTGGACTGGCGTGCCGAGCGGCCCCACGTGGTGGTGAGCCCGGTGACCGACGACGTCCTGGCGGGGGTCGGGACCAGCCCCGGCTCCGGTGTGCGCGCGCGGGACAAGGCCCGGCTCGACGCAGCAACCCAGAGCGCACTCGTCCGGGTCGCGCTCGAGGTCGACCGTCGGACACGTGACACCTTCACCGACGGGCCACCCCCGATGGGCGCGATCGACGCGGACCCGCGCCGCGACGGCATGGCCAGCGTCGCGGTGGCGCTGGTGCGCGCCGCCGCCGACCACCCGACCGCCAACCCCAGCCAGCAGGCCTCGCTGGCCGGTGCTGCGCTGGCCGACAGCGTCGCGGCGGACGAGTCGCCGGCGGACGGCCGGTCGGTGGCAAGGCTGCTGGCCGAGACCCACCGCGCCCTCGGGAGCGAGCTGGAGATCCTGACCGCCGACGACGAGGTCGTCGAGCTTGCGGTCGCCCGGTGCCCCTTCGGGCACGGCGTTCCCGACGGCGAGGCGCTGTGCCACGTCACGTCGGGGCTGGCGGGCCGGCTCGGGGCCCGGGTCAACGGCTCCGCGACCGTCGTGCTGACCGAGCGGATCGTCGACGGCGACCAGGAGTGTCACCTGCAGATGTGGCTCGGCACCCCGGACGAGGAGGTCGTGGGGGAACGGCACGTGTGGCCACCGACAGCCGGCTCGGCCGCGACGGGAGAGGGCGCCGTGCCCCGACTCGACCTGTCGGTGAACCTGCCCCGCGAGACCGTCAGCGTCCCGGTGATTCGCCGGCTGGCCGCCCAGGCACTGCATGCCTTCGGCGTGGCCGAGGACGACATCGACGACGTCCAGCTGGCGATCGGCGAGGCGTGCGCCAACGTGATCGACCACGCCAGCGACACCGACACCTACGAGGTCCAGGTCGAGCTGGCGGCCGACCGCTGTGCGATCACGGTGGTCGACCACGGCTCCGGCTTCGACGGCTCCGCCGTTCCGGGCGGGGCGGGTGACTCCGCGGAGAGCGGTCGGGGCCTGACCCTGATGCATGCGCTCGTCGACAACGTCGCCTTCCGCAACGAGCCCCAGGCCGGGACCGTCGTGCACATGGTGAAGGGCCTCAGGTACGACGCATCCCACCCGCTCCGCCAGGGATCGGCGCTGCGCGGCTGAGGGATCCCCCAGGGCGCCGGGTCCCGCTAGATTCGGGGGATGGCAGACCACGCAACCACCGAGGCAACCATCGCGCGCGGGACCGAGCTGCTCCGCCTCCACCGCGACCCGAAGCTGCTGACCGTCGTCAACGTCTGGGACGTCGTCAGCGCCACCACCGTCGCCTCCGTCGAGGGCACGACGGCACTGGCGACCGCGAGCCACTCGATCGCGGCCACCTACGGCTACGAGGACGGCGAGCACATCCCGCTCGACCTGATGCTGGACATGGCCGCCCGGATCGTCTCGGCAACCGACCTGCCGGTCAGCGCCGACCTCGAGGCCGGGTACGGCGACCCGGCGGAGACCGTCCGCCGCGCGATCGGGGTCGGGGTCGTCGGCGCCAACATCGAGGACCAGATGCGGCCGGTCAGGGAGGCAGCGGGCAACGTCGAGAAGATCATGAAGGTCGCCGAGCTGGAGGGCGTCGACTTCGTCCTCAACGCCCGCACCGACGCCTTCCACCTCGGCCGCGACCGCGACCCGGCCGAGAACCTCGCCGCGTCGCTCGAGCGGGGCAAGGCCTACCTCGACGCCGGCGCCCCGGTCGTGTTCGTGCCCGCCCGACTGGACGAGGAGCAGGTCGGCACGTTGGTCGATGCCTTCGGGCCGCAGCGGCTCACGATGATCGGCATCCCGGGCGTGCCCCCACTGGCGCGGCTCGAGGAGCTCGGGGTGGCCAGGGTGTCCTACGGGCCGATGGCGCAGAACGTCGCGCTGACCGCGCTGCAGGAGCTGGTCGAGGACGTGCAGCGCGGGGGCGGCGTCCCACGCACGATGCGCATCCTGAACTGACCGGGTCAGAGTCGGGGGAGGCGGACCACGAACGCCGCCCCACCGTCACCGTCGGCGTCGGCGAGGTCGACGTCGCCGCCGATGGAGCGGGCGACGCGGCGGGCGATGCCGAGTCCCAGGCCGGTGCCGCCCCCGGGGCCCACGGTGCCCGGCGCGAACAGCGTCTCCCGGACCGTCGCGTCGACACCGGGCCCGTCGTCGCAGACCCGCAGCGCCACCGACGACGCCGACGGCGCGGCCTCGAGCCGCACCCGGGTCCGGGCATGGCGCGCGGCGTTCTCCACCACCGGCGACAGCGCCCGCACCACCAGGTCGCGCGGGGCCGCGAGCCGGATGGACGGGTCTGCCACCCGGTCCTCGAGCACCAACCCGTCGGGCACCAGCGGGGCCACGGCCTCGAGCACGTCGGCCAGCCGGCAGGTGGCGGAGTCGGGAGACTCGCCGGCGCTCCGGGCCAGCTCGAGCAGGGTCGTGATCGTGTCGGCCATGACCCGCGAGGACGCGGCGATCTGCTCGAGGTCGAGCCGGGCGTCGCGGCTCAGGCCGCCCCGGAGCAGCGCCAGGTCGGCCGAGCCCTGGATCGCGGCGAGTGGGGTGCGCAGCTCGTGGGCGAGCTCGGCGGTGAGCCGCTGCTCGGCCCGGATCGTCATGGCGACCCGCTCGAGCAGGCCGTCGAGGGTGGCGCCCAGGGCCGAGATCTCGTTGGTCGGCGGCCCGAGCTCGAAGCGCCGCCCGAGGTCGTGCTCGCTCCAGTCGGTGGCCCGCTCGGCCATCTGGGCGACCGGCTCGAGTGCGCGCGAGGTCACCCAGCGGGCGACGGCCCCGACCGCGAGCACCACGATCACGCCGACCGCCAGGCTGGTGAGCAGGATGTAGAGCTCGGCTTCCTCGTAGGCGTGCCGGGACTCGCTCACGACGACGACGCCGTGCGCCCCGGACCGGGTGGTGAAGGGGCGGGCGTAGAGCCGGTACTCCTCGCCGATCGCCACCGTCCGGGCGGAGGCGACGTGGGAGAGCTCCGCCATCTGCGGCCGCAGCCGTGCCCAGGTCGAGCCGGCGACCGGACGGCCACGGTCGTCGTACACCCGGACCCCGGGCTCCGCGACTCCGTCGGGTACGACGAGCGTGTCCCCGGAGGCGGCGTCGACCGCGGCCTGGACGGAGTCCGCGCGGTCGTGGAGCACCTGGTCGAGGTTGCCCTCGATGATGCGGTGCAGGATGAGCTGGAGACCGAGGGTGACGAGCACCATGCCCAGCGCGGTGAGCACCATCGTGGTGAGCACCAGCTGCGAGCGGAAGCTGGTCGCCAGCCAGCGCGGGCTCCTCACCGGAGCGTGAACCCGACGCCGCGGACGGTGCGCAGGGTGACCGGGGCGTCGAGCTCCCGCAGCTTCGCGCGGATCCGTCGGATGTAGGAGTCGACGGTGTTCTCGCTGACCCGGGCCCCGTCGGGCCATGCCGCCGCGACGACCACGTGCCGGCGGACCACCTCACCGGGACGCGAGGTGATCGCGGCCAGCATCCGGAACTCCGTCGGTGACAGCATCACCTCCGTGTCGCCGTGCCGCAGCGAGTGGCTCGCCGGGTCCAGCACCAGGCCGCCGATCGGCTCGGCGGGAGGTCGGCCGCGACGGGCGAGGGCCTCGACCCGGGCGATGAGCTCCTTCACGTCGAAGGGCTTCGGGAGGTAGTCGTCCGCCCCGGCGCTGAAGCCTGACAGCCGGTCGTGCACGGCGCCCAGCGCGGTGAGGAACAGCACCGGGGCCGCCTGGCCGGCCGAGCGGAGCGCCTGGCAGACGTCGCGGCCGTCGGCGTCGGGCAGCCCGATGTCCAGGATGATCGCGTCGAGCACGGCATCGGTCCCGAACCTCTGCAGCGCCTCGCCGCCGTTGTGCGCGGAGACCACGCTGTGGCCGGTGAGCTCCAGCGCCTGCGTCACGACGCGCCGGATGGCAGGGTCGTCCTCGCAGAGCCCTACGGTGACCACGGTCCTCCTCGTCCTGCGGCCCTGCCGGGCCGCGCGTCAGTCGGCGTCGCCGTCCCCGGCGCCCGAGGAGGAGGATGACGACACCTGGTGGCCCCAGGCGGCCCGGGCACCCGAGTCACCGACCCGGTAGACCTGGACGCTGGTGGCGAGCGCGGCGACGACGGCCAGCGCGGCCACCACCTTGACGGCGGTGGGCGACACCGGCTTGGCCTCCGTCGAGCCGCCGGCAGCCCGCTGGCGGCGGTCGAACCAGACCAGGGCGAGCGCGAGCACCAGCAGCGGGATCTCGAACCAGATCAGCTGGTCGCCGAGCTCGGCGTGCTCGCCGGGGTTGCCCACGTGCCTCTCGAGCGCCTCGCCACTGGACGTGGCCACCGGCGTGAGCACCACGGACAGGGCCGCCGCCGCGACGACGAGCAGCCCGTACTTGCGGCGCCAGTCGGGCCGGACGGCGATGGCGATGGTGCCGATCGCGGCCAGCGGCAGCAGCACCACCACGGCGTGGACGACGAGCGGGTGGATCGGCAGGCCGTTGATCAGGTCGAACACAGAGTCTCCTTCGACGGGGTCGAGCCCTCATCGTTCCCGACGCTACCTGCAAGCAACCTGACTGCAGGCTCGCGACGCGAAATGGCGTTGCCGCAGGGCCGGTCGGGTTGGAAGGGTGACGGCGTGACCGAACTCGACGAACGCCTCCGTGACGCCGTCCGCGCCTGCACCGACATGGTGGTCTGGCACCGCCGGACCACCCCGGGAGAGGTGTTCTCCTCGCTGGCCGGCGCCTGTGCGGAGCTCGGGATCGACGACTGGGACCGGTACGGCGACGGCGGAGCGGTCACCCGGCTCGAGGAGGAGGTGGCCGAGGCGCTCGGCAAGCCGGCCGCCGTCTTCTTCGTGAGCGGCACGATGGCCCAGCAGTCGATGCTCCGGGTCTGGTGCGACCGCGCGCGGTCCCGGCGCGTGGCGATCCCGGACCTCTCCCACCTGCTCTTCCACGAGCTCGACGGGCCGCGGCTGGTGCACGGGCTGCGCTTCGAGCACCTCACCGAGGGGCGGCACACGCCCACGGCCGACGACCTCCGCTCCCTCCCCGCCGGTCTCGGCGCTGCCCTGGTCGAGCTCCCGCTGAGGGACGCCGGCTGCCTGCTCCCGGGGTGGGACGACCTGACCGGCCTGGCCGCTGCGGCACGCGAGCTCGGGGTGCCGCTGCACGCCGACGGCGCGCGGATCTGGGAGTCCCAGCCGTTCTACGACCGGCCGCTGCCGGAGATCGCGGAGCTCTTCGACAGCGTCTACGTCTCCTTCTACAAGGGCCTCGGCGCCCCGGCCGGAGCGGCGGTGGCGGGCGATCAGGACGCCATGGACGAGCTGCGCGGGTGGCGCCAGCGGATGGGCGGCCAGCTGCACCACCTGACGCCGTACGCCGTGCCGGCGCTGGTCGGCCTCCGGGACCGGCTGCCGCGGATGGGGGAGTACGTCGAGTGGGCGCGCACCTTCGCCGAGGAGCTGGTCGCCGCCGGGCTCCGGGTCAACCCGTCCCCGCCGCACATCAACACCTTCGAGGTCTTCGCCGATGCTCCACTGCTCGAGGTCAAGGAGCGCCTGGCCGGCGTCATGGAACGCGAGAAGGTGCAGCCGTCCGGCTCGTGGGCCGAGACCGCGGTGCCGGGGGTCTCGACGACCGAGGTGAGCTGCTACGACTCCGCGCTCGCGTTCGACCCGGCGAAGGTGGCGGGCTGGTACGCCGAGATCGCCGGGCTGTGAGCGGCACCGACCGTTCGGCTGCAGTCGGCACCGTCGCCACCATCGACGAGGCGCTGCCCGCGATGCAGGAGCTGGCGTCGCGGATCTGGACGTCGACCAGCCGGCACCATCCGGGACAGCTCGCCTGGAGCGCGCGGTACGCGCTGCCGGCGGACCTCGACCACGGGCCGGTCGCGGTGTTCCGCGACCAGACGGGCCTCGTGGTCGGGTGGGCCTGGGCGGAGGCACCGGACTGGCTGGAGCTCTGCGTCGACCCGGCACGGCCGCACCTGGCGGCGGAGGCCGCGCGGTGGTTCCTCGACCGGGGCGCGACCGGCACGGTGCGGACGATGGTCCTCGAGACCGAGGCCCACGTCCTCGCGGGCCTCGCGGACGCTGGCTTCACGGTGGAGGAGCAGCCCTGGTTCACCCACCACCACCTCGAGCTCGCCGCGTTGCCGCCGGTGCCGCAGGTCCCCGGCTACAGGCTGCGTGCGGTCGCCCCCGACGAGGCCGCGGCCCGGGCCGCCTGCCACCGGGCGGCGTGGAGCCCGCCGGGCGGCACGTCGCGAGTCAGCGGCGCGGCGTACCAGCGCCTGATGGCGACGCCGCCGTACCGCCCGGGGCTGGACTGGGTCGCGACGGACGGCGGCGGTGCGATGGTCGCGTCCTGCCTGGTCTGGCTCGACGACGACACCGGTGTCGCGCTGGTGGAGCCGGTCGGCTGCCACCCCGACCACCGTGGTCGCGGCCTGGCCGCCGCGGTCAGCCTCGCGGCGCTGCACGCGGCCCGCCACGCGGGCGGCGCGACCGGCCTGGTCTGTCCGCGTGGTGACGACGCCTACCCGGTGCCGCGGCGCGTCTACCAGGGCATGGGGTTCGTGCCCGGCCACCGGACGCTCACCCTGCGTCGCGACGCTTGAGCATTCCTTGCGGAAACCCGGCCATTCCCCTTGAGGTCGTTCCGGCACGCTGGACGGGCCACGTGAGCCCGCAGCCCAGGAGAACGCATGTCAGACGCCGTCGCCACCTTCGACGAGGCGGCGCTGCGTCGGATGTCACGGGAGCTCGACGACCGGGCGTTCGCCTGGCTCTTCGCCAGTCGCTACCGGCAGATGCTGATCGGCCGGGTCGCGCGGATCACCACCGCGCTGCAGCAGCTCGACGTGGAGGGTGCGCTCGACGCGGCGCTCAGCCTCAAGGTGTCCTCGGTCATCGTCGGCACCTGTGAGCTCGCGGACCTCGCGCGCGAGGTGGAGTGCGAGGTCCGACGACGCGACCTGACCGCGGCCCGTCACTCGGCCTCGCAGCTGTGGCCGGCCGCCGTGCGGGCGGACCGGGCGCTCGGCGACTACCTCGCCGGCTGATCGTGCGGAAGCAGGCTCAGCCGACCTGTTCCATCCGGTAGCCCACGCCGCGCACGGTGCGGATCAGCCGCGGGGAACCACGGCCCTCACCGAGCTTGCGGCGCAGGTTGCCGATGTGGACCTCGACCAGGTGCGTGTCGGTGGCCCACTCGGTGTCCCAGACCGACCGGAGCAGCGCCTCCCGGGTCCAGACCCGTGCGGGCGTGCGCATCAGCTCGGTGAGCAGGTCGAACTCGGTGCGGGTCAGGGCCACCTCGGTGTCGTCGAGGAACGCGCGTCGCCCGTCGACGTCGACCGTGAGCGAGCCGTGCTTCAGCACCTCGTGGGCCGCAGCGGCCGGGGGGTCGGCCTGGAAGACTCCGGTGCCTCGCCGGGGCCGACGGAACATCGCGTTGATGCGGGCGTTGAGCTCGCGCGGGCTGAACGGCTTGGACAGGTAGTCGTCCGCCCCGGTCTCCAGGCCGATGAGCTTCTCGACCTCGTCGTCGCGCGCGGTGATCATGACGACGTACGCGTCGCTGATCTCGCGGATCCGGCGGCAGGCCTCGATGCCGTCGATGCCGGGCAGCCCGAGGTCGAGCGTGACCAGGTCGGGATCGTGGTCACGCACCGCGTCGACCCCGGCGGTGCCCGACCCCGCGGTCAGCACCTGGAATCCCTGGGTGCTCAGGATGAACTCGATGAGGGAGCGCATGTCCTCGTCGTCCTCGACGACCAGGGCCAACCTGTCGTCTCCCGAGGCCGTGGGCATGTCCAGATGATGCCAGAGCCGGACGAGTTTCTCGGGCGGTTCGGGGGCCGCGTCAGACCAGTCTCTCGAAGCGTGCGCGCGAGGACTGGGTTCAGCCGGGCTTCAGGGCTGCCGGGTCATGCTCGAGAGGGACCGAGAGGAGCATCATGAAGCCGATCAGCATCGCCGCCCTGTGCACCTGCGCCGCCCTCGCCGGAGGCGCCGTCACGGCCACCCTGCCAGCGGAGGGCGCGGGCCGCTCTCAGGCGGTGAACGGGGCGGATCCGGCCCGGTTCGCCAAGCCGGTCGCCAACCCCTGGTTCCCGCTCGAGCCGGGCACCGTGACCCGGCTCCGCGGGACCGACGAGGGAGAGAGGCTGCACGAGACGGTGCACGTCACCCACCGGACCAAGCGGATCGAGGGCGTGCGGACCAGGGTCGTGCACGACGTGCTCCGCCGCGCCGACGGGACGCTCGCGGAGAAGACCGACGACTGGTACGCCGCGGACCGGGACGGCAACGTCTGGTACTTCGGCGAGCGCACCGCGACGTACGACGAGCACGGCCACGTCGAGAGCCGCGAAGGCTCCTGGGAGGCCGGCGTCCACGGCGCCAGGGCCGGGCTGATCATGCCGGCGGACCCGCGGCCGACCGACGCCTACCGGCAGGAGTTCTACCGCGGCCACGCCGAGGACCAGGCCTGGCTGGTGCAGAACCGTGCGGCGGTCACGACGCCGATGCGCCGGTTCCACCACGTGGTGCGAAGCCTGGAGTGGACCCGGCTGGAGCCCGGTGTCGTGTCGGTCAAGCTCTACGCCCGGGGCGTCGGCATCGTCCGGGAGAAGGACCTCGCCGGTGGCAGCGAGGTCTTCGAGGTGGTGTCGGTCGACCGGCCCTGAACTTCGTCGATTCTCGTCCGTGTTGAACGACGCGGCGCCCGGCTCCGTGTCATCGGTGCGGGGAACACACGGAACGAGGCAACGATGCACACCTGTACCAGACCTGCTGCCCTGGCCGGGCTCGCCGGCGCCGCACTGCTGCTGGTGGCTGCGTGCGGTTCTGGCGGCAGCAACTACGGGGGGAGCCCGTCGAGCGGGCAGAGCCCCACCTCAGCAGGATCTGTGTCGACCGGAGCCACCGCCTTCGGGTCGGTGCTGGTCGACCCGTCGCGGATGACCCTGTACGCCTTCGCGAAGGACTCCCCGGGGCACTCCGCCTGCAGCGGCTCCTGCGCACACTACTGGCCGCCGGTGCCCGGCTCCGACGTGCCGGGCGGCAGCGGGGGGTCGATGAGCGCGAAGTTCGGGACGATCAAGCGGACCGACGGCACGTCTCAGCTCACCGTCAACGGCTTCCCCATGTACACCTACGCGGGCGACTCGGCGCCGGGGCAGGCCAACGGGCAGGGCACGAACCTCTCGGGCGGCCTGTGGTGGGTCGTCTCGCCGGACGGATCCTGGGTCAAGAGCACGAGTGGGTCCTCGAGCTCCGGCGGCGGGTACTGAACCAAGGGGAGTTGGGCCCTGTCGCCCACTGACGGCAGGGGCCATCCTCGGCCCCATGACCACTGTGGGGCTCGTGCTGGGGGCCGGCGGGGTCGTCGGGCAGGCCTACCACGCCGGGGTGCTCGCAGCCCTCGAGCACGACTGCGGCTGGGACCCGCGGCGCGCCGACGTCATCGTGGGGACGTCCGCGGGGTCGATCACGGGCACCCTGCTGCGGGTCGGGGTCCCGGCCTCCGAGCTGGCGGCCTGGGTCGTGCAGGCCCCGTTGTCGGACGAGGGCCTGGCCCTGCGGCACATGCTGGGCACCGAGATCCCGGTCTTCGAGCCATTTCGGGTGCTGCCCATCCTGCGCCGGCTGCCCACCCCTCCCGGACGCGAGATGCTGCACCGGGCGATGGTCCGCCCCTGGAGCTTCCGACCGATGGCGGCCGCCCTGGCCCTCCTGGCGCCGGGCCGATACGACATCGCCGAGCGGCTGGGGATGCTCCGCGAGGTGGAGGGGCAGTCGTGGCCCGAGAGCGACCTGTGGATCTGCGCCGTACGCCGTCGCGACGGGCGGCGGGTGGTGTTCGGACGCCCGGGGAGCGCGGAGGCGCCGTTGCACCTGGCCATCGCAGCGTCCTGCGCGGTGCCCGGGTACTTCGCGCCCGTGACGATCGGTGACCACACCTACGTCGACGGGGGCGCTCACTCACCCACCAATGCCGCGATCCTGCGCGAGAAGGCCCTCGACCTCGTGATCGTGGTCTCACCGATGTCCGGTCCGGCGAACCTCCCGACCGACCTCTACAGCCTGTCGCGGGGGCACGCGGCGCGCGTGGCCCGGCGCGAGACCAAGGCGCTGCGCGACAGCGGCACCGGGGTCATCGTGTTCCGGCCGGGGCGGACCGAGCTGGAGGCGATGGGCAACGACTTCATGGCCCGCGACCGGGTGGACGAGATCGTGCAGGAGTCGTTCCTGGGGGCCGGCTCCTACGCGGCGCGGCCCGACATCCGCAAGCTGCTCACGTCGTTCGGGTTGCACCGACGTCCGTGAGCACCGGTGCGGATCGCCGGCTCAGTGACTGCGCAGTGCGTCGATGAGCTCCTGCTTGTCCATCGAGGACCTTCCCTCGATGCCGAGCTCCTGCGCACGCTGGCGCAGCTCGTCGACGGTCCAGTCCTGGTACGGCGGGGACTGGCCACCGGACCGACCCACCTGGGTGCGTGACCGGTTGGCCGCGGAGTTCGCGATCCTGGCGGCCTTCTCCTTGCTCTCGCCCTCGTCGCGAAGCTTCTCGTAGAGCTCGTCGTCCTTGACCGAGGGACCTGGCTTCTTCCCAGCTGGCATGAGCGTGCTCCTTCCTGATCGTCTGCGGTCCTCGATCCGGCGGACCGGACCATGACGGTTGCGTACCCAGGCCCGGATCGACCATGCCCAGGGAACGCCGCGCCGGGACCGCGCGCGTCAGCCCGCGGCCGTGGCGGCAGCCGTCGCGGAGGCCGGCGGTTCGGTGAGGACGCGCAGGGCCAGCTCCGTGGTGGACGGGACCCCGAGGTGGCCGACCACCCGCGCGACCCGGTCGTGCTCGAGCGGGAGCAGCCCGGGCGTGCCGGGCAGGTCGGGGGTCAGCCCGAGGTCGAGATCGGTGCGACCGGACATGATCGACAGGTTGAACTCGTAGCGCTCCCGCGCTCCCGGCGCGGTGAGCCGCTTGAGCAGGCCGGTCCCGACGCGCCGTAGCCCCATCTCCTCGCAGTAGGAGTCGAGGGTGGCCACCAGGTTCGCGCCGTCGCAGTGGTCGATGTCGGCCCAGACCGCCTGCATCGAGCCCACCTGGGACAGCAGCACCGGTGCCGTCTTCTCGCCGATCCCCGGGACGCCCGGCAGGTTGTCGCTGGCGTCCCCGCGGAGCGCGGCGAACTCCAGGTAGTGCTCGGCTGCGATCCCGTAGAGGGCGTGGAGACGAGCAGGGTTGAGCAGCGGCGAGGCGGCGATGCCCCCGTTGATCAGCCGCAGCACCTGGGTGTGGGCGCTGATGTGGGCGAAGGAGTCGCGGTCGGACGTCACGAGCACGCAGTTCCAGTCGTGGCGCTCGGCCCACGTCGCTGCGGAGGCGTTCACGTCGTCGGCCTCGAGGCCGGCGGGCGTCAGGGTGCACATGCCCAGGGCGTCCAGGAGGGCGCCGGCGCGCTCGAGCTGGTCGACCAGCGCCGGGTCCTTCTCGGCGCGACCCGCCTTGTACGCCGGGTACGCCTCCTCACGCACCGACGAGGTGCGGTCGTCGAGCCCGAAGACCACCGCGTCGGGGGCGAACTGGTCGATCGCCTCCAGGATCTGGCGAAGCATCCCGTGCAGCGCCCACGCCGGCCGACCACCGCGGTCGCGCAGGTCGCTCTCGGCTCGGGCGTGGTGGTTGCGATGGAGCAGCGACGGGGCGTCCACGGCGAGGAGCAGGCGGCGCTCGGCGGAGGAGGGGGGTCCTTGAGTCTGCATGGGCGTGGCTCACCCTACGCAGGAGCTCGGGCGCCACCCGCCGCGGCCGCGCCTGAGCCCGACCTGCCCGATCAGGCGGCGGGCACCTGGTCCTCCTCCAGCATCTGCTTGCGCAGCCGGTCGAGGAGTCGTGAGAGGAGCCGGGAGACCTGCATCTGGGTGACGCCCACCTCGGCGCCGATCTCGGCCTGGGTGCAGCCGCCGAAGAACCGCATCTCGAGGATCCGGCGCTCGCGGGGGGTGAGCCCGCGCATCACGCTCTTGAGCGCGACCCGGGCCTCGGCGCTGGCGAAGCCGGGGTCGGGGCCGCCGAGCCGGTCGCCCGGCCCGCTCTCGCCCTCGGCCAGCGGGGTGTCCAGGGAGACCGGGGCGAAGCAGCCGTTGGCCGCGAGCGAGTCCAGGACCAGCTCCAGGTCGACCCCGAGGTGCGCGGCGACCTCGCTGGGCCGCGGGGAGCGGCCCAGGGACTGGAACAGCTCGCCCTCGGCGGCGGTGATCCGGGTCTGCAGCTCCTGGACCGAGCGGGGCGGGCGGATGGTCCAGCCGAAGTCGCGGAAGTAGCGCCGGATCTCGCCGCGGATGGTGGGCACCGCGAAGCTGAGGAAGTCCGAGCCGTGGGAGGGGTCGAACCCCTGGACGGCCTTGACCAGGCCGAGGTTGGCGACCTGGTCGAGGTCGTCGCCGGGGATCCCCCGGCCGTGGTAGCGGCGGGCGATCTCGCCGGCGACCTGCATGTTGAGCCGGATGACCTCCTCGTGCAGGGCCGCGCGTGCGGCCGGGGAGTCGGCCCGGTGGGCCTCCTCGAGGAGGCGGGCGGTCTCGCCCCGGCGAGAGGCGCGTGCGTCCGAGGCGGGGGACGGAGGAGCCTCGCTCGTGGCGATCGTGCGTGCGACAGTCGTGTCAGGCGCCATCAGGAACACCTCTACTCGCTGGTGTGGCTGCGTGGCACGTTTGCTCGACCACTTCGTTGTCGACCCGAGAGGCGTCGGCTCGGCTCCATGGTGCGGCCGACGTCGGACGGTCATGCATCGACTACCCCGCCGGTGACACGTTGAAACGTTGACGTCGTGGGTTTGTTCTCCCGGGGCCGCGGCGCGACGACTGGAGCCCCCGACCCACTGGTCAAGGGCGCCGAGACCGAGGATGCTCGGTAGGGACCGTTCCGACAGGGAGGAACCCATGGCCATCGTCACCCGCGGGTTTCGTGGACGCCGCTCGGACGCGGACGGCAGGCTGCCCCCGGGGCAGTACCTCGTGGAGGACTTCCCGGTGCTCTCGGCCGGGCCGACTCCGCGGGTGTCGCGGGAGGAGTGGAGCCTGACGGTCCGCACCGAGGTGGGGTCCACGCACCGGTGGACCTGGTCGGACCTGACCGCACTGACGGTCGAGGAGGTCACCGTGGACCTCCACTGCGTCACCCGATGGTCCAAGCTGGACACGGCGTGGCGCGGGGTGCCGCTCGACTCCCTGCTCGAGGACGTCGAGACCGCCGCTGACTTCGTCCTGGTCCGCAGCCACGGCGGCTACACGACCAATCTCCCCCTCGAGGACCTGCTGGACGGCCAGGCCTGGATCGCCTTCGAGCACGACGGCGACGAGCTCGCCCCCGAGCACGGTGGCCCCGCGCGGTTGCTGGTCCCGCACCTGTACCTCTGGAAGTCGGCGAAGTGGGTCGAGGGTCTCGACCTGCTGGTCCAGGACGAGCCCGGCTTCTGGGAGCAGCTCGGCTACCACGACTACGGCGACCCATGGCGCGAGCAGCGGTACCAGGGCGACTGAGCGAGCGCCGGGCCTGGCGCCGCGCCGTCCTCGAGCAGCGGCGGCGGGAGACGGCCACCGCCGCGACGCTCGTGCTCCGGGTCGACGGCTGGCCCGGTCACCTCGCGGGCCAGCACGTCGACGTCCGGCTGACGGCCGAGGACGGCTACCGGGCCACGCGCAGCTACTCGCTGGCGGCGCCGGAGGACGGTGACCTGGTCGAGATCACCGTCCAGCGCCTCGCCGCTGGCGAGGTCTCCCCGTTCCTCACCGACGAGCTCGCCGACGGCGGCGAGGTGGAGGTGCGCGGGCCGCTGGGCGGCTGGTTCGTGTGGCGCCCCGAGGACCCCGACCCGGTCCTGCTCCTGGCCGGAGGGTCGGGGATCGTGCCGCTCATGGCGATGATCCGGTCCCGCGCCGGGACCAGCCGCGCGCCGTTCCGGTTGGTGTACTCGGTCCGCTTTCCCGAGGACCGGATCTACGGGGCCGAGCTGCGGCGCCGCGCGGCGCAGGACGGTGGCCTCGACGTGCAGTGGGTGCACACCCGGACCGCACCCGAGGAGGACCCGCGGCCGCCGGGCCGGATCCGGGCCGAGGACGTCGTCGCCCACGGCTGGCCGCCGGACTTCGGGCCCACCTGCTTCGTGTGCGGCCCCACCGGCTTCGTCGAGGCCGCGGCGGGCCTGCTGCTGGCTGCCGGCCACGACCCCGCCCGGATCCGCACCGAGCGGTTCGGCGGAACCTAGGAGGAGGTGCCCCATGAACGGTCGACCCCAGAGTGCGACGTACGACGGCAACGTGTTGGCCGGCCCGCTGTCGGAGGTGTTCGTCGGCGAGGTGAGCGCAGCCCTCGCCCGCTGCCGTGGGTGTGGGCGCACCTCGGCGGTGGCGGAGCTGGCCGTCTACGGTCCGGAGCCCGGGTTCGTCGCGCGCTGCCCCGGTTGCGCGGATGTCATGCTCCGCCTCGTCTCGGGACCTGCGGGCGTCTGGCTGGACCTCGGCGGCATTGCCGTCCTGCGGCTGGCTGAGGGACCCCCGGCCGCTCCCTGACCCGGGAGGTCCGGCCGGCGGCACGGTGGCAGCCCAGCGGTCGCGGGGCGACCATGGAGGGATGCGGACGCGGAACGTGGTCGAGGTGCGGCGGCCGCTGGCTGGCCTCGCGCTGGTGGCCGCGGCGTACGTCGCCGGCTTCGTCCTGGTCTATGCGGTCACGGTCCGCACGGGCCCGGGCCGCCGGTTCGGGGAGGTGGAGGTGCGCGGCCCGCTCGGCGGCTGTCGGTGGCGCCCCGAGGACCCCGAACCGGTCCTGCTCCTCGCCGGCGGTTCGGGGATCGTGCCGCTCATGGCGATGATCCGGTCCCGCGCCGGGACCAGCCGCGCGCCGTTCCGGTTGGTGTACTCGGTCCGCTTCCCCGAGGACCGGATCTACGGGGCCGAGCTGCGGCGCCGCGCGGCGCAGGACGGTGGCCTCGACGTGTACTGGGTGCACACCCGGACCGCACCCGAGGACGACCCACGGCCGCCGGGCCGGATCCGGGCCGAGGACGTCGTCGCCCACGGCTGGCCGCCGGACTTCGGGCCCACCTGCTTCGTGTGCGGCCCCACCGGCTTCGTCGAGTCCGCGGCGGGCCTGCTGCTGGCTGCCGGCCACGACCCCGCCCGGATCCGCACCGAGCGGTTCGGCGGAACCTAGGAGGAGGTGCCCCATGAACGGTCGACCCGAGGGTGCGACGTACGACGGCAACGCGTTGGCCGGCCCGCTGTCGGAGGTGTTCGTCGGCGAGGTGAGCGCAGCCCTCGCCCGGTGCCGTGGGTGCGGGCGCACCTCGGCGGTGGCGGAGCTGGCCGTCTACGGTCCGGAGCCGGGGTTCGTCGCGCGCTGCCCCGGTTGCGCGGACGTCATGCTCCGCCTCGTCTCGGGACCTGCGGGCGTCTGGCTGGACCTCGGCGGCATTGCCGTCCTGCGGCTGGCTGAGGGCCCCCCGGCCGCTCCCTGACCCGGGAGGTGCGTCCGGCCGGCGGCACGGTGGCAGCCCGGGGGTCGCGGGGCGACCATGGAGGGATGCGGACGCGGAACGTGGTCGAGGCGGTGGTGGGAATCCTGTGCAGCCTGGGCCTGATGGAGTCCGGCGACCGCGCGGTCGCTCGCACGGTGCCTGGAGGGGACCCGGCGTGACCGGCGTGCGCGCGGTCGTCCTGCACCTAGCATGAGGTGATGCAGGTCCGGGTGCGGCTGCTGGACGGGTTCGACGTCGAGGTGGACGGCGAGCCGGTCGACGCCGAGGCCTGGCAGCGCCGCAAGTCCGCGGAGCTGGTCCAGCTGCTGGCACTCGCACCGGGGGCGCGCCTGCACCGGGAGCGGGTGGTCGACGCGCTCTGGCCCGGGCTGGACCTGCCTCAGGCCCTGCCGCGGCTGCACAAGGCCGCGCACTTCGCGCGCCGCGCCCTCGGCGCCGCGCCCGGGGCGCTCGAGCTCCGCCAGGAGCTGGTGGGCCTGGCCGTCGGTCACGAGCTGCACGTCGACGTCCGCGACTTCGAGGCGTCGGCACGGGAAGTGCTGGACCGCCGGCCGTGCGACCCGCGGGCCTGCGGCGCGCTGGTGCGCGACCGACCGGCCGCTCTCCTCCCGGACGTCGCCGGGGACTGGGTCGAGGAGCACCGTGCCCGGCAGCGCGCGCTCGTGGCCGAGCTGCTCCGGGCTGCGGGGATGTGGCCCCAGCTCCTGCGGCTGGACCCCCTGGACGAGGAGGGGTATGTCGGGCAGATGCGTGCGGCCCTCGAACGAGGCGATCGGAGCGCCGGGCTTCGCGCGTACGACACCCTGGCGGGGGTGCTCGCCGAGGAGCTCCGGGTCGAGCCCGGCCCGCGGGCGACCCGGCTGCGCGACGCGCTCGCGGCCCTGGACGACCGCGCCGGCTCGGTGGAGGAGGGCTGGCGGGACGAACCGCGACCTGGCCTGGTGGAGCGGGCGCACGAGCTGGACGCGATGATGGCCCGCACCTCGGCGGCACTGGAGGCCGGCCGGGGGAGCCTGGTCCTCGTGTCCGGCGACCCGGGCGTGGGGAAGTCGGCGCTGGTCGAGGCGTTCGTGGCACAGGTGCCCGCCGACGTCCGCGTGCTCCGGGGAGCCTGCGACGACCTGGTGGCGCCGCGGAGCCTGGGACCCTTCCAGGACATGGCCCTCGGTGACCAGGAGCTCCTCGCGGTGCTGACCGACGGCAGCATGCCGGGGCTCCTGCCGGAGCTCCTGGCCGGGCTCAGCCGCAGCAGCACCGTCGCGGTGGTCGAGGACCTGCACTGGGCCGACGACGCCACCCTCGACGCGATGCGCTTCCTCGCCCGACGGATCGTGACCTCGCCGGTCGTGCTGGTGGCGACGTTCCGCGCCGGCGATCTCGGCCCGGAGCACCCCCTCACCTCGATGCTCGGGGTCATGGCGGGCGACCACGTCCTCCGCCTCGACCTCGAGCCGCTCTCGGTCGCCGCGGTCGGTGAGCTCGGCGGGTTCGGCGAGCAGGAGGCCGCGGAGGTGCACCGGGTGACCGGCGGCAACCCCTTCTTCGTCACCGAGGTCATCGCGGCCGGCGCGGGCGAGGTGCCCGCGACCGTCCGCGACGCGGTCCTCGCGCGGATCGCCCGGCTCGAGCCGCGGACGCGCACGCTGCTGCGCACCCTCAGCGTGGTCCCCGGCCGGGTCGAGCGGCGGGTGGCGGACACCCTCGCCGACGAGCTGGCCGCCGGCGTCGACGCCCTGGTCGGCGCGGAACGGTCGGGCGTGCTGGTGGGGGACTCCGGCGGAGTGTCCTTCCGCCACGAGCTGGCGCGCCGGGCCGTCGAGACCTCCCTGACGGCGACCGAGCGGATGGCCGCCCATCGGGCGGTGCTGGACGTGCTGCTCTCGACGCCCGGGGTGGCCCGGGCCCGGCTGGTGCACCACGCGGCCTTCGGCGGACGTCGCGACGAGCTCCTGGCGCTCGGTCCGGAGGCGGCCGCCGAGGCCGCGCGGCAGGGGGCGCACCGTCAGTGCGTCGAGATCCTGCGACTGTTGCTCGACGGTCCCGAGCCGGTGCCCGCTGAGCTCGCGCCGGCGCTCTGGTCCGCCCGCAGCTACTCGTCGTACGTCGTGAACCGGTTCGAGGCCGCCTACTCCAGTGCCGAACGGGCCGTCGAGCTCGCCGACGAACGCGGTGACGAGCTCGTCCTGGGCGAGGCGGTGCCCGTGCTGGCCAGGGCCGCCATGTTCGCCCGCGGGCCCGAGGCCGCGCGTCAGGCGGCCGAGCGCGCGGTGCAGGTCGCTCGCGCCGAGGGGGACGCCGCGGGGCTCGCGGCCGCGCTCACCGAGCTCGCACGGGCGCACAGCAACCTGCCCTCGGTCTCGGTGGTCGCCGACCACTCGTCGGTCTCGCAGCGGGCCGCCGACGAGGCCCTGGCGATCGCGAGCGGCCTCGAGCGGCCGGACCTGGTCGCGCGGTCCCTCTGCTACCGGGGCGAGGCCCGGGTGTCCCTGCATGACGACCGTGGGTTCGACGACCTGGAGCGGGCGATCGACCTCGCGGGCAGCGACCCGCGGCCGGAGACACGGGTGCGGTGCCTCGTCAACGCCGCCGGGTCCGCGTTCCGCGCGGGGCGGCTGCCGGACGTGGAGAGGTACGTCGGCACCGGGCTGGCGCTGGCCGAGGACTGCGAGTTCTTCGCCGGCGAGTACCGGCTGCGGTTGACGCGGGCGGCGGCCCGGGCCGCTTCGGGCGCGTGGGACGACGCGGTCGACGAGCTCGACGACCTGCTGCGGTCACCGGGGGAGCCGGGGATCATGGAACCCCTGGCGCGCACCATCCTCGCCCGGCTGCTCGCCCGACGCGGCGCGCCGGAGGCCGAGACGATCCTCGCCGCGGCCCGGGCCGACCCGCGGCGGACGGCGAGCCCGTTCGTGACCGGCGTCCTCGCGGTGGCCGCGGCGGAGATCGGCTGGCTCGACGGGTCGCTCGCCGAGCTGCGCCCCGACACGGCCAGGTCGTTGCGGGACCTGGCCGCCGCGGGGTTCCACGGTGTCGCGGCGGAGCTCACGGCGTACCTGCGCCGCGCGCAGGTCCCGGCCCCGGACCCGCCGGGTGCACCGGGACCCTGGGCGCCCACCCTGGCCGGACACCACCGCGAGGCGGCGGATGCCTGGCTGCGGCTCGGGGAGCGCTACGAGTCGGCCGTGGTGCTCGCGAGCTCGTCCGATCCGGACGAGCGCCGTGAGGGGTCCGCAGCGCTGGCCGGCCTGGGCGCCGTGGCCGTGCTGCCGGCGCTCGGCTGACTCAGCGGTCAGCCCCACCCTCTTCCGGCCGGACCTTCGTCAACGCGCCCGCTGGTCACGACAGGCCCAGGATGGTTCCGTCGTCGGCCAGGTCGATGCGCGAGGCCGACGGGTCACCCGGCAGCCCGGGCATGGTCATCATGTCGCCGCAGACCACGACGACGAATCCGGCGCCCGCGGACAGCCGGACCTCCCGGACATGGAGCTCGTGCCCGGTCGGCGCGCCGAGCGAGGCGGGGTCCGTCGAGAAGGAGTACTGCGTCTTCGCCACGCACACCGGCAGGGCGCCGTACCCGTCCCGCTCGATGCGCAGCAGCCGCCGGCGTGCCCTGGCGTCCCAGGTCACCTGACCCGCACCGTAGAGCCGGGTCGCGATGGTCTCGACCTTCGCCGTCAGGGAGAGGTCGTCGTCGTAGGTGTAGGAGAAGGAGTACGGCGACGGCTCGTCGAGGGCCTGCAGCACGCCCTTGGAGAGGTCGTGCGCCCCCATCCCGCCGTCGGCGAAGTGCGTGGCCGGAAACGCCCGGACCTCTTCGGCCCCCACGAGCTCGACGACCTGCGCGACCTCGGCGTCGGTGTCACCCGGGAAGCGGTTGACCGCGACGACGCAGGGGATGCCGTACACCTCCCGGATGTTGTGCAGGTGCCGGCGCAGGTTGACCATCCCGGCCTCGATCGCGGGGAGGTCCTCTGCGCCGAGCTCCGCGAGCGGCACCCCGCCGTGGTACTTCAGTGCGCGCACCGTCGCCACCACCACCGCGACGTCGGGGCGCAGGCCGGACTTGCGGCACTTGATGTCCACGAACTTCTCCGCGCCGAGGTCGGCTCCGAAGCCCGCCTCGGTGACGACCACGTCGGCGAGCCTCAGGGCCGCCCGGGTCGCCACCACCGAGCTGCAGCCGTGCGCGATGTTGGCGAACGGTCCGCCGTGCACGAGGGCCGGCGCGCCCTCGAGGGTCTGCACCAGGTTGGGTGCGAGTGCGTCTCGCAGCATGGCCGCCATCGCGCCGTCCGCGCCGAGGTCGCGCGCGGTGACCGGCTGCGTCGACCTCGCGTAGCCGACGACGATGTCGCCGATGCGCCGCTTGAGGTCGGACCAGGACTCGGTGAGGCAGAAGATCGCCATCAGCTCCGAGGCGACGACGATGTCGAACCCTTCCTCGCGCGGGAAGCCGTTCGCATGGCCGCCGAGCCCGACGACCACCTCGCGGAGAGCCCGGTCGTTCATGTCGAGCACGCGCTTCCAGGTGACGCTGCGGACGTCGATGTCGAGCTCGTTGCCGTGGTGCACGTGGTTGTCGATCAGCGCCGACAGCAGGTTGTTGGCGGCGGCGATCGCCGCGAAGTCCCCGGTGAAGTGCAGGTTGATGTCGGTCATGGGCACCACCTGGCTGTAGCCGCCACCGGCGGCGCCGCCCTTCATGCCGAACACCGGACCCATCGACGGCTCGCGCAGGCAGGCGACCGTGCGGTGCCCGAGGCCGTGCAGCGCGTCGGTGAGGCCGACGGTCGTCGTGGTCTTGCCCTCGCCCGGGGGAGTGGGGGAGAGCCCCGTCACCAGCACCAGCTTGCCGAGCGGTCGGTCCGCCAGGGAGGCCAGGTAGGTCAGGTCCACCTTTGCCTTGTGGTGGCCGTACGGCACCAGGTGGTGCTCGGCGATCCCCAGCGTCTCGGAGGCCACGTCCCGGATCGGGCGCAGCGTGGCGGCGTTCGCGATCTCGATGTCCGACAGCACAGTCGCCCCTCCCAGGTGGCTACCTGCTGTGCACGCTAGCCGAGGCTCGGAGGGGCGGACAGGGCGATCATGCTCGCGTCCCCAAGACCGTGGAGCCGCGTGGGCCTGTTCACGGCGGTTGACCGAGCTCGCCGGACCGGGGTCAGGGCATGGCCTCCGGCTGGCGCTCCGCGTGCCGGTCAACGAATCAGCGTGGGCTCCCCAACCAGTCGCTGTAGAAGACGCCGAGCGCGGCCGCGACGCAGGTTCCCGCGATGATCCAGAAGCGGATCACCACCGTCACCTGCTCCCAGCCGAGCAGCTCGAAATGATGGTGGAGCGGCGTCATCCGGAAGATTCTCCTGCCCACCCCGGTGGTGCGCCTGGTCAGCTTGAACCAGGACACCTGGAGCATCACCGACCCGGTGACGGCCACGTACAGACCCCCGAGGACGATCAGGAGCAGCTCGGTCCGCGTCAGCACGGCGAACCCCGCCATGGCCGCCCCGAGGGCGAGGGAGCCTGTGTCTCCCAGGATGATCCTCGCCGGAGATGCGTTCCACCACAGGAACCCGAAGCAGGCGCCGGTCAGCGCAGCTGCGACGGTGGCCAGGTCCAGGGGAGAGGCCACCTGGTAGCACAGGCCGTCCGCCGGGCTCGCCGAGCCGCACAGGTGCTGGTTCTGCCAGATGCCGATGATGATGTAGGCGGCGAAGACCATCACGGCGCTGCCGGTGAGAAGGCCGTCGAGTCCGTCGATGAGATTCGTGGCGTTGCTGGTCCCGCTCACCATGAACCAGATGAGCGCCATCACGATCACCCACGGCAGCGCCGGGCCGAAGTCACGCACGAGGGACAGGCTGTGCGAGGCAGCAGCTGCCGCCCCGTCGCGCAGCGTGGGATCAAGCGCCAGGACTCCGAACGTGAGGCTGACGACGGTCTGCCCCAGCAGCTTGGCCCTGCTCCGGAGGCCGAGACTTCGCTGCTTCCTGACCTTGATGAAGTCGTCGAGGAATCCCACCGCCGACATGCCCACCAGGAGAAGGAGCACCAGGAGCGCGGACCGCGAAGGCGAGTCCCACGTCAACAGCTGGGCGGACGCATAGCCGATCACCACCGAGACCACGATGGCGGCGCCGCCCATCGTGGGGGTACCCCTCTTCACGTGATGCGTCTCTGGGCCGTCGTCGCGGATCAGCTGCCCGAGTCCCCAGGAGGAGAACTGCGCGCTCGCCCAGCGAGTGACGAACAACGACACCATGAGCGCGCACGTGCCGCTCAGCAGGATGGCCTTCAACCCGGGTCCGTACCGATCGTGTGTGGGCGTTCCACCAAGACCGTCACGGTCTCCGCGGCTCGCCGTGGGCGGAGCCCCAGACGACACCACATTCACAGGTGGGCATCAACGCCATCGACGCGTGTCGGCGCATCTTGGTTCGCGTTGGCCCCGATCCCTTGGTGCCCGGCGGCACCGCGCGGCAGGCCGCCTCGGGGAACGAGCCGGGCGGCGGCTACCGTTCATGGACGTGGACGAGATCCTATGAACCCGATGCCCGGCATGCACGAGCTCCCGCCGCTGACCTGGTCCTCGTTCGTCGGCACCTGGACGCTGGCCCCGGGATGGCTGCTCGCGGCGCTGCTGATGGCCGGCGGCTACCTCACCGCCCGGCGCCGTGCCGGCGCGGCGAGCACCGTCCGCGCCTGGCGAGTCGCCTCGTTCACCGCCGGCTGCATCCTGCTGTGGACCTGTGTCGCCTCCGCTGTCGGCGCGTACGCGATGTCGGTGTTCTGGATGCACATGGTGCTGCACCTCCTTCTCATCATGGTCGTCCCGGCACTGCTGGTCCTCGGGCATCCCGTCACCGTCCTCATCGAGGCGCTGCCCCAGCATCGGCAGCACCGGGCCCGTGAGCTCGCGCGGTCCTGGCCGGTCACCCTGCTCACCCACCAGCTCACCGGGCTGCTGCTGTACTCGGCGGTCATCGTGGGCACCCACCTGACCGGGTTCATGGACCAGATGACCCTGCATCCGTGGCTGATGACCGCCGAGCAGCTCCTCTACGTCCTGACGGGCTACCTGTTCCTGCTCCCGCTGCTGGGGGAGGAGCCGATCCGTCCGAACCCGCCCTACCTGATGCGGCTCGTGCTCCTCCTGGTCGCGATGGTGCCCGACACCCTGGTGGGGATCGTGCTGCTCCAGACCGACCACGACCTGTTCCCGGTCATGATGGGCAACGCATCCCGGCTGGGCGCCCGAGGCGGTGGCCGACATCAACATCGGTGGCGGGCTGATGTGGGCCGGCGGCGACGGCCTGATGATGGCCCTGGCCGTGGGCCTGATGCTCAGCGTCATCACCTCACCCGCACGCCGTACCCGGATGACCGGTCCCTGGGTGGAATCCGATTCGGAGCGCGACCCTCGCGCCCAACAGCCGGGAGCTCCGACCCGGATCCGGACAGCGACGCCGCCCTGGAGGCCTACAACCGGAGGCTCCGACGTCTGGGCACGCGCTGGCGAGGACGGTGGTGGCCCGACCGCAGCCGGTCACACCGGGCACCACGCATCCCCGAAGCACCGAAGGAGACACCCGCACATGACGCCGCGTCCAGCACGCCGCCGCCGAGCGCTCCCGATCGCGGTCGCAGGCATGGCCATGACGGCCGTCCTGGCCGGATGCGGCAGCGCCGGTTCCGCACCGGCTCCGGCGCCCCACTTCCGCGACGGCGGCAGCGAGCTCGACACGCCGTTGTCCGCGGCGGTGGAGAACATGAAGTTCACCGACGAGTCCGGTCGCACCGTGCGACTGGCCGACTACGCCGGCAAGACCGTCGTGCTGGGCGACATCCTCACCCTGTGCCAGGAGCACTGTCCCATCGACACCGCCAGCTTCGTCCAGCTCGCCGCAGCAGTACACCCGGACAGCCAAGGATCCCGACGACACCGTCTTCCTGAGCATCACCGTCGACCCCGCCCGTGACACCCCTGCCCAGCTCGCCGCCTACCGCAGGACGTACGTCGGGGGCGGATCCAACCTGCCGCAGTGGCACCTCCTGACCGCCTCGCCCTCCGACCTGAAGACGCTGTGGTCCTTCCTGCACGTCTACGTCCAGAAGGTCGGTGGGGACGACGGGTCGGGCGACGGCAACGCCCCGCGAAACTGGCGCACCGGACAGCGGCTGACCTACGACGTCGACCACAGTGACGACATCTTCTTCATCGACGCCGACGGACGGGAGCGGTGGCTGTTCTCCGGCCAGCCCTATCTGCACGGCGCCCACGTCCCGACCCGGATGCAGCGGTTCATGACCGCCGAGGGTCACCGCAACGAGAAGAAGGGCAGCTGGACGGCCGAGGAGGGGTTGAAGGTTCTCGACTGGATGCACGACCTCACCTGAGTTGCCAGTGACAGCACCGATCCCCGAACGGAGGCGGCCTCAGGGCTGCGAGCTTGACGCCTCGGTCACCGCCGCGCGCGTCGACGACCGACCAGGCGTGCTGCGTCGGTGAAGAGAATGCCTCCCACGAAGAAGAGCAGGTCGACGGCGGTGGAGGACCACAGTGTGTACGCCGAGGGGTCGGCGGTGCCCAGGGTCTGCTCGTAGGACAACCCGGTGAGCCCGCCGTCCACCCCGACGGCACGCAGTAGTCCGTCGAGCAGTCCGGAGGCACCTCGCAGGCCCAGGACGAGTCCACCGATCCACGTCAAGGCCAGCAGCAGTCGCCGGGGGATGCGGCGCCCCCAGCGCTGCACCAGGGCCAGCGGCACGACCAGGCCGGCCAGGAACATCGCGCCGACCGCGAAGGTGAGGGCCCATCCAGCAGGGCTCGACGTGGTCAGGGGGATGGGATCGGCCTGGTCCCCGAAGCCGATGCGGCCGCCCAACACCCAGTAGACGTGCAGGGCGGCGAAGACCACCGCCCAGACCAGTGCCGCCCAGGCGGCGCGTGCGGCCGCGGCAGGTAGCTCGGCGCCGTCGACGTGGCTGGGCGCGGGGCCGCTGGTGGACGACTGCGAGTGGCGGACGTCGTGTCGAGATGCGCTCATCCGCGCGCTCCGTCGCTGGACGCGCCCGTGGCAGGGGACTCTCCCGTGACGCGACCGAGGTTCCCGATGCCGTGCTCGACGAGGTCGAAGGCGGTGTCGATGAGGGCGGCCTGGTCGCGGCGCACGTGGTCGACGTCCTCGCCGTCGACCATGCGCCGCAGCGCGGTCTCGAAGACGGCCGCGATGGCGGCGGCCAGCTGGCCGGCCACCAGCCTGGACCGGACCTCGTCGCCGGTCTCGTCGGCGAGCACGCGGGTCAGGACCCCCTGCAGCTCGAGGGCCTGCTCATGCAGCCGGCCCAGCAGGGCCGGGCTGGCCGAGATGACCTCCCAGCATCCGACGATGCCCGCCGCCGTTCCGGAGAGCTCGTGGTGGCTCTCGAGCAGCCGGTGTTGGTAGCGGCGCACGGCGTCGACGGCCGAGTCCTCGGGGGCCCGTTCCGCCAGTGCGTGCTCGAGGTCGCGCACCTGGTGGGCGTGCTGGTCCAGGAACAGGTCCTCCTTGCGGGGGAAGTAGTTGAACACCGTCATCTTGGAGACGTCGGCTGCCTCGGCGACCTCGGCGACGGTGACCTGGTCGAACCCTCGTGCCGTGAACAGCGCCTTGGCCACCTCGGCGATGTGGCGGCGTGTGGCCTGCTTCTTGCGCTCTCGCAGTCCCGTCTCGGTCATGCAGAAAAGTGTACTGTATAAAAGAATGGTCTGAGTCAAGGAATGTGGTGCGGTCGGTGGCCGCGCGGGGAGGAGCGGGTGATGTCACCCAGGACGATCACGATGGCGGTGCTGGGAGCCCTGGTCGGGCTCGCCGTGGGGGCCGCGGCCCTCGACGACGGGGCTGCGTGGGGCTTCGCCCCTGCAGGTGCGATCGTGGGGTGGCTCGCGGCGACGTCGGGCCGTCCGTCGGGTCGCTGCCGGTGAGCGGCGAGCCGGTGACCGGCACCCTGGACGTCCGCTGGATCCACGGATCCGGCTCGGGGCGCCGGCGTACGGACCCGCCCTGGCAGGTGCACCGGTACTGCGACGACACGTTCATCCTGCGGCAGAGCAAGGATGACACCTTCGAGGCGCCGTTCGTGTTCCTCCTCTTCGGTGACGTGCGGGCCCTGCTGCTCGACACCGGTGCGGTGAAGGACGAGACGCTGCGGGAGGCGGTCGACGGCCTCGTGGACGACTGGCTCGCCGGGCATCCCTGCCCCGGCTACCAGCTCGTCGTGGCGCACACCCACGGGCACGGTGACCACGTGGCCGGCGACGCCTCCTTCGAGGACCGTCCGGACACGGTGCTCGTGGGGAAGTCGGCGGAGGAGGTGCACGCCTTCTTCGGCTTCACCCGGTGGCCGGAGCAGGTCGTCGGGTACGACCTCGGGGACCGTCGCCTCGAGCTGGTCGGGATCCCGGGCCACCACGCGTCGTCCGTGGCGCTGCACGACGAACGGACCGGTTTGCTGCTCACCGGCGACTCGGTCTACCCCGGGCGGATCTACGTCGCCGACGTCCCGGCGTTCGTGGAGAGCATGCACCGGCTAGTCGGTTTCGCCGAGGCACGCACGGTGTCGCACGTGCTCGGCTGCCACATCGAGATGACCCGGCAGCCGGGACGCGACTACTTCCTCGGATGCCGCTACCAGCCGGACGAGCCGCCGCTGCAGATGACGGTGGCCCAGCTGCGGGAGCTGCGTGATGCCGTGGTGTCGGTGGCCGACAGGCCCGGAGGGCACCGGTTCGACGACTTCGTCGTCTGCGTGGGCATGGGCGTGCGCACCCAGCTGCCGCTGGTGGCGCGTGCGCTCGTGTCCCGGGTCCGGGGGCGGCGAGGTGGCGCGATGAACCAGGGCGGGGCTGAACCAGGGCGGTGCTGACGCCGCCTCGCCGGCGGGCGGACCTCAGCTGGAGGAGGGTTTGGGCGGCTCGGGGATCAGCCAGTCGAGGAACGCGTTGTGGCTGCGGGTCTGCGCCGGCTGCGCCACAGCACCGCCGAGGTCAGCGGCACCCTGATCACCGCCGCCGGGGACGCGGTCCCGTTGGACGGTCGTCGCTGCTGGCGCCGCTCGAGCAGGCCCTGCGCGCCCTGTCCTGGGCGCCCCCCACTGTCGCGGCCACGATGCTCTCGCGGCCTCCGCCTGAGGTCGGTGGACCCGGCGCTTCCTCGGAGGTGCTGATCGTGGAATCTGTGACGTACCGGGGCACGACGGATCTGCCGCGATCTCGCCGGGCAACATCCTCGCGCCGAGCGCGTCGGCCGGACGTCACCCTGATCGCCCTGGAGAGGGCTGACGCCGCCTTCTCGTGGCGACGCGGTCGGGCGCCACCGGGTGACCGCTGTCCAGTCATGCGTCACCCTCGACGCGCGAGTCTCCAGCAGAAGCAGTCCCTGTCCGGGACGGAGCTGGGCGCACCGGTCCACGTCGGTGTCGGTGACGTAGGCGATCACCGGGTAGCCGCCCGTGACCGGGTGGTCTGCCAGGAAGAGCACCGGCTTGCCGGAGGGCGGCACCTGCAGGGCTCCGCGGACGAGGCCCTCGCTGGGCAGCTCGTCGGTCCGGTCCCGTCCGAGTGCCTCTCCCTCGAGGCGAAGACCCACCCGGTTGCTGTCGCTGGTCACCGTCCAGGTCTGCTCGAGCAGGGAGCGCCACGCCCGGTCGGGGAACCAGTCCCGACGCGGCCCGGGGGTCACCTGCACCTCCACGACCCCGACCTCGGGGTCCGTCACCGGCGCCAGGTCCACCCCGGGCATGGGGCGCCCGGCGTTGCCGACGCCCAGTACGTCCCCGGCCGCGAGGGCTCCGGGTCCCAGCCCGCTGAGCGTGTCCGTCGCGCAGGACCCGAGGACCGGCTCGACGACGACGCCGCCGCGCACCGCGACGTACGTCCGCAGCCCGCTCGTCGGTGGGCCGAGCTCGAGCAGGTCGCCGGACCGCAGCGTGGTGGGTGCGTTGTGGTGCCCGGAGCCCGTGCAGCGGGCCCCCGTCGTCGCGAGGACAACGTCGCCGTCGGCACGCACCCGGAGACCGCCATGCGTCACCTCGAGCGCCGGCGCGTCCTCGGCGTTGCCGACGAGCCGGTTCGCCAGCCGGTACGACGCCAGGTCGCACGCCCCGGAGGGCCCGACACCCGACGCCGCCCGGCCCGGGCGGCCGGAGTCCTGCACCGTGGTCAGCAGGCCCGGCTCCAGGATGGTCAGCGTCGGGCTCATGGGCGTCCACCCTCGTCGACGAAGCGGACCCGCACCCCGGGGCGGAGGATGGCGGCCGGGTCGCGGGCGGGGTCGAACATGGTCAGCGAGGTCCGCCCGATCAGCTGCCACCCGCCGGGGGACGGGCGCGGGTAGACGCCGCTGAACTCCCCGGCCAGGCCGACCGCGCCGGGCGGCACCTTCGTTCGCGGCGAGGACCGGCGTGGGACCTTCGAGGGCCACTCCGGCGAGGTGAGGTAGCCGAAGCCGGGGATGAATCCGCAGAACGCCACCGTCCACTCGGCGGCGGTGTGCCGGCGTACCAGCTCCTCGGCAGTCACAGCCGAGCAGCTGCGCCGCCTCGTCGAGGTCCTCGCCGTCGTAGGTCACCGGGACGTCGACCGGCTCAGCCCGCCCGTGGAGGTCGCGGCGCGGCCGTGTCGACCGGACAGCCTCCTCGACCGCGGACAGCGAGGTCAGGGCAGGGTCGGTGACCAGCAGCAGGGTGCGCGCCGCGGGGACGATGTCGACGACCCCGTCCGGCAGGTCCTCGCACAGCGCGGCGTAGAGGGCGAGCACCTCGGCCAGGTCGTCGAGCTCGACGAGGAGTGCCGTCGAGCCACTGGGGAGCGCGCGCATCAGGTGATGAACGGGGCGACGCCCACGCCGGCGGTTGCGAGCTCCTGCCGCACGCGGCGCGCGATCTCCACGGCGCCCGCCGTGTCCCCGTGGACGCAGATGGAGTCGGCGGCGAGGCTCAGGGGTGACCCTTCCACATCGGTGATCTTCTCGCCGGTGGCGATCGCGACGCAGCGGCGCGCGATCTCGTCGGGGTCGTGGAGCACCGCTCCGGGGAGGCGGCGCGAGACGAGCGTCCCCTCCGGGGTGTAGGCGCGGTCGGCGAAGGCCTCGGTGACGGTCGTCAGCCCGGCCTCGCCGGCCAGTCGGAGCCAGGCGGACCCCGGCAGCCCGAGCACGGGGAGGGTCGGGTCGTAGTCGAGGACCGCCCGGACCACGGCGGCCGCCTGCTCCTCGTGCTGCACGATCGCGTTGTAGAGCGCGCCGTGCGGCTTGACGTACCTGACCCGCTGGCCGGCGACCCGGGCGAACGCCTCCAGCGCGCCGATCTGGTAGATCACGTCCTGGGTCAGGGCCTCGGGCTCGATGTCGATGAACCGGCGGCCGAAACCGTGCAGGTCGCGGTAGCCCACCTGGGCGCCGATCGTGACGCCGCGCCTGGGCCGCGTCGGTGCACACCTGTCGCATGATCGAGGCGTCGCTGGCGTGGAACCCGCACGCGACGTTGGCGCTCGTGACCACGCCCAGCAGCGCCTCGTCGTCGCCGAGCGTCCAGCGGCCGAAACCCTCGCCCAGGTCGCTGTTCAGGTCGATCGTCGTCATGACGTCCCCTCCTAGAACAGGTCCTGCAGGCCGGTCAGTGCGTTCCAGCCGAGGTAGATGCGTGGCCACCCAGGCGACGAGTCCGAGCACGATCAGCCAGGCCGGGTACCGGTAGCCGCCCATCAGGTCTCGTCGGCGGGCCGCGATCCACAGCAGGATGCCGAGGCCGAAGGGGAGGATCAGGCCGTTGAAGGCGCCGGCGAAGACGAGCAGCTTGACGGGGGTCGTGGCGGCGACCAGGAAGACCGTCGTCGAGGCGACGATGAACCCGCAGACCACCCACCGCTCCCAGCGCGGTGACCCAGGGGCCCATCACCTTGAGGAACGAGGTGGAGGTGTACGACGCGCCGATCACGGACGTGATCGCGGCGGACCACATGATGATGCCGAAGACGACCTCGCCGCCGGCGCCGAGGGCGAACTTGAAGGCGTCGCCGGCCGGGTTGAGGGCGCCGAGCTTCGCGCCGCCCTCGACGACGCCGAGCACCGCGAGGAACAGCAGGACGCGCATCACGCCGGTGATCGCGACGCCGAGGATCGAGCTGCGCGTGATCTGCGGGACGTACCGCTCTCCCTGGATCCCGTTGTCCACCATCCGGTGCGCGCCGGCGTACACGATGTAGCCGCCGACGGTGCCGCCGATCAGGGTGGTGATCACCAGGAAGCTCGCCGTGTCGGGGGAGACCGTCTGCACCAGCGCGTCTCCCAGCGGGGGGCGGGTCTTGATCGTGACGATCGTGGTCAGCGCGATCATCACCAGCCCGAGGAGCACCACGACGCGGTCCATGGCCACGCCGGCCCGGCGCACGAGGAAGATGCCGATCGCGACGACGGCCGAGATCGCCGCGCCGACGCGGACGTCGAGACCGAAGATGGCGTTGAGGCCGAGGGAGCAGCCCGCGATGTTGCCGATGTTGAACACCAGGCCACCGAGGACGTCGAGCGCCGAGAGGGCGTAGCCGGCGCCGGGCAGCACGCTGTTGGCCAGGTCCTGGGCCCGACGTCCGGAGACCCCGATGACCCGCCAGACGTTCAGCTGGATGGCGATGTCGAACAGGATCGACACCACGATCGCGAAGGCGAAGGCCGCCTTGAGCTGGTCGGTGAAGGTCGTGGTCTGGACGATGAAGCCGGGACCCACCGCGGAGGTGGCCATCAGGAACATCGCGCCGAGGAAGCGTGCGCGCCCGCTGAGCTGGGTCTCCGGCGGCGGGGCCGTGGCGGTGGTGGGACCTGGACGGGCGGCTGGTGTGGACGACATCTTGCGCTCCGGTGGGGGTGTGAGAGACACGCTCGATCGGGGGATACGGCGTGCCGCGGATCACACGAAGGTACCGAATCGTTCAACAATCCCACAAGAGTTTCGTTCAACAATCTGGTTGTGCGGGGCGATGTCCCGGGGGAGGATGGGCCCATGGCGCGCTCTGCTGGATCACCTCCTCGATCTTCTGGCACGACCGGCTCGACCTGGCTGCAGCACGTCGCCGGTGATGTCGGATTCCTCGCGCGCAGCAGCACCGCGGAGCGGGTGGCCGACGTGCTGCGCCGCCGCATCACCGACGGCGACCTGCCCCCGAGGGCGCACCTGTCGGAGGAGCAGCTGATCGAGGTCCTCCGGGTCTCGCGCAACACGCTGCGCGAAGCATTTCGCCTCCTCGCCCACGAGGGGTTGCTCGTGCACGAGCTGCACCGCGGTGTCTTCGTGCGCCAGCTCACCGAGGACGACCTCGTGGACCTGTACCGGCTCCGTCGGATCGTCGAGTGCAGCGTCGTGCGCTCGATCGCACACCCCGACCCCGAGGGGCTGCGCCGTCTCGAGGCCGCCGTCGAGGCGGGCGAGACGGCCGCGGAACGGGGCGACTGGGCGGCCGTGGGCACCGCCAACATGCAGTTCCACCGCGACCTGGTGGCCCTGGCGCGCAGCCCCCGGACCGACGAGGTGACCGCCCGGCTGCTGGCCGAGCTGCGGCTCGCCTTCCACTCCGCCGCGAGCGCTGAGGTCCTGCACGAGGCCTACGTCGCCCGCAACCGCGCCCTCCTCGAGCTGGTGGCCGCCGGCGAGCTCGAGCTCGCCGCCAAGCAGCTCGACGACTATCTCAACGACTCCCTGGCCGAGCTGCTGGACGCCATCAGGGGACGTGCCTCGTGACCCCTGCCTCCTCCCCGCACGATGCCCGCGCCCGCTACCGGGACGGCCTGTCGGTCCCGACCACCGGGTGGGCGCCCGGGTTCACCCAGGCCAACCTGGTGGTGCTGCCGAAGGAGTGGGCCTTCGACATGCTGCTCTTCGGGCAGCGGAACCCGCAACCGGTCCCGTTCCTCGACGTGACGGAGCCGGGTGCGGTCGCCACGGCGCTCGCGCCCGGCGGCGACCTGCGCACGGACCTGCCGCGCTACCGGGTGTGGCGTGACGGTGCGTTGGTGGACGAGCCCACCGACGTCCGCGACGTCTGGGCGGACGACCTGGTGAGCTTCCTGATCGGCTGCAGCTTCAGCTTCGAGTCGGCGCTGCTGGACGCGGGTGTCCCGGTCCGCAACATCGAGCAGGGCCGCAACGTGTCGATGTACCGCACCAACGTCGAGTGCCGATCTGCCGGGCGGCTGTCCGGGCCGCTCGTGGTGTCGATGCGACCGGTCCCGGCGGCCCAGGTCGTGACCGCGGTGCAGGTGACCGCGCGGATGCCCGAGGTCCACGGGGCCCCCGTCCACGTGGGCGCGCCGGAGTCGCTCGGCATCACCGACCTGGCCCAGCCCGACTTCGGGGATCCCGTGGAGCTCCACCCCGGTGATGTGCCGATGTTCTGGGCCTGCGGCGTGACGCCGCAGGCCGCGTTGATGGCCTCCCGGCCGCCGTTCGCGATCACCCACGCGCCGGGCTTCATGTTCGTCACCGACGTGCCCGACGGGGCGTACCGGAAGCCCTGACGGCTCGACGACCTGCACCGAGGGTCGCGAGGCCGCCAGGCGGGGCTCGCACACGCGGCCGTGGGCAGAGTCGACGGCGTGGGCTGCCGTGGCGCTGCTGTCTGGTCGGGATGCGGGTTGGCTGGGGGAGAGCCAGCGGTCCCGGCTTCGCCGGCGCCTACGTGCCATGGGAGCTGACGAACTGGTCGACAGAGCACGCGGACGGGCATGCGTGAGCCGGTACGTCGCGCATCGCAGCGCGGGGGAGCGGCTCCGCGCCGAGTTGGTTGACACCTCGTTGGCGGCCGAGCGGCTTGGGCTGGCAGCGACGAATGCGATCGACGGCTACCTGGCCACGACCGACCTGGAGGCGGTCGTGGCGCGTCACGGCCTGATGCGCGATGAGGCCGGGAGCGTGACGCTTCGCGCGACCTCTGTCGATCTGGATGTGGTTCGCGACCTGGTCGGCGCCGGCGATGTTCTGGCTGCGCTTGGCCTGGCCGAGTCCCTCGACGTCCGCGAACGCCGGGCCGGGATCGATGGGCTAAGTCGGGCGCTCGGGGAGTTCCGTGGCTGACCGGCCGACCGCTGATCGGCCGACCATCGACGTCGCCGCCCCTGTCGGTGGTTGGGGCGCGCCGTGACCGAACGTCGCCGAGATCGAGGCCGTGCTGCCCCATGACAAGTGGACGCTTGTCGGCGGCCGATGGCTCAACTGCACGGTATCCACGCTGGTGTCGATGCTGTGCGCCCGACCAACGACGTCGACATCGTCCTTCACGTCGAGACCACCCGCGGCATCGCGTCGGAGACCGCGAGCCGCACGGCGAGTGGTCGAGAAGCTTCGTGGTCGAACGACGGTCGCGATCGAGGGCGGCACCCAGGCGCTGCGTCGAACGATCAACGCACGGCTCCAGATCGCTGTCGGACTGACCACGACGGTGAGCGTGCCATCGCCGTTCGGCGCCCTGATCCTCAAGGTCGCCGCGTACCAGAGCGACTCCCGTGACCGGGAACGCCACCTTCAAGATGCGGCACTCCTGCTCGCGGTCATTGAGGATCCCTACGCCGAGCGCGAGCAGTTCGCCGGCTCCGATCGCTCCCGACTTCAGTCGCTGGCTCGCGCGCTACCGGACTCCGCCGTGCTATGGCGGACGCTGCCAGCTGAGGCCCGCGCCGACGGCCAGACCGCGCTGCGGATCCTCAGCGCCTGAATACTGGGAGCGAGTCCCCGCAACTGCGCTATGACACGACTCGCTGATTGCTGAGGCACCCCGGTACGCCCGCTATGCCGATGTCCGGGCGTCCGATCGGCTGGTGCTCAGCGTGCCAAGGCGTCACGCCAAGCCGTCGCCGTTTGAGGGTCGTAATAGCGACTGAAACCGCAACCCCAAGCAATGGGCGCGTCCAGTGGGGAGCCGCCCCACCGTGCCTCACCACTTACGAGTAGGCGTGAACCGATGTCGTAGGCATCACCAGGGCCGGAAGCGCTGTCCGAACCTGCGGTCGGCAGTTGCATGTCGACTGTGACGGTGTCCGCCCGGCCGCCAGAGAACCATTCGAGCACCTTGAACGTCACTCCAGGCAGTCCCAAATCGGCGTCGTCGCCTCGGTCGGAGACGGAGGCGCCGATCTTCAGCACAACTCCGTCGAAGGCAAACGCCCGACCCGTAAGTGCCTTCGGTGTGTACGACTCGACACAAGAGGCAGTACCCCCGTCTGGGAGAGCGCCGGTGCGACCTGCTGTTGGGTTTGCGGGAACTTCCGTCTCGTTGTCGCCGACGCCCTGAGCGTTGACGGGCTGCGCGGGTCCCGAGTTGCCGCCTTCATCTTCCGCACACGACGCTAGGGACACAACCAGCACGACGCTGATGCCCAACAAGAGAAGTCGTTGCATCGCGGTCCCTCCTTGGGTGCCTTCCAGGTGATGGTTGGACCCTAGGCGCGACCGGTTGGTTCCATCAGCGATGCGCCAAGTGAGGCTGACGTCGACCGATTCATCAATCTGGATCAATGGCACGGCAGCGAGCCTATGGGCTGGGCGCACCAGCACCGTCCACAAGTAGTAGCCGCGGTCGTGCCGATGAGCGGGCGGCGTAGGGCGGTCATACAGACACTCAGCTGACCGACGCCCTGGCTGCTTGCGTGATCTGGTGCACGCAGGTGCTTGCGGTCTGCTCGTATCCGAGTGCCTCATACAGCCGGAGTGCACCCGAGGGGTTGGCCGCATCCACGCCGAGCGCCGCAGCGTGCATGCCGGACGCTGCGAAGCGGCGCATGGATTCTCGAAGGAGGGCACTCGCGATTCCTCTCCCGCGGTGGGTCGCCGCCACCGCCAACTCGTCGGTGTAGCCCTCTGTGAACCCCTTCGCCTGCCAGTCCTGCTCGTAAGCGCAGTTGAGCGCTGCACCGACGAGCGCACCAGTGGAGCTCTCGATCGCCAGCGCGGACCATTCGGCGCGGAAAGCATGTCCGGCGACGGTCTCCGCCCACATCTCGTCGGTGCGATCCACATGACCCCAGTGGTCGCGAAACGCGGTATCCACGACCCGATGAACTTCCCTGCTGCGGCCGTCGTCCCAGTCGACGATGCGGACGCCTTCGGGTGGCGACGACATCACCGGTTCGCCTAGTCGCCGAGACATCTCGAAGAAGTACCGCTCCACGGTGAGGTCGTGACGCTCGGCCAGGTCCCGAACGTCGGTCTGCTCCACTGGGGCGTACAGCCGCAGCACCAAGGGTCCGAAGCCCTTCTGCCGGGTGGCACGGTCCCACTCGACTCCGTGCGCCATCTGCCAGCGCAGCACTGCACGCCCGATGCCCTCACCCCGGCGCGAGGGATGGACCCCTCCGCCGAGGTACACGCCGCGCCTGTCAGTGACAGCGCGGTTGCACCCCGCCCATGCCGTCGCAACGATCTGGTCCATGCGGTCAACGCCGAGGAGGGTGTCCTGGTCAGGACGTGACCGCGGGGAGTCCCAGAACTCTTCAAGACCAGCAAGGGAGTGGCGCTCCGGGTTGCGGTCGAACGCTTCGCATTCGGCGTAGAACCGCGCGATGGCCGGAATGTCGGACCGCCCGATCGCGCGCCACGTGACGCCTGGAACGGCCTCCAGCGCGGCACGTGCATCAGCTTCGCTCACCACAGTTCGCATGGCTTCGACCCTTGCTGCTCGACCCGGTCGAGGGCAAACGGATTCGGCTTGCCGCGCCACTGACACCGGACCCGAAGCGCACTCAGCCGCTGATAGTGCGCATCGTGCCGATGTGCGAACTGCTCGCCAGTCGGCAGTGAAGACTGGCTCCCATGACGCACAACGGTGACCTGGTCAACTTGGACCTCACCGATGAGGAACGCCGAATGCTCTTCCACGGACTCATTGACTGGTCCGGTCCTGCTCGGTGCACGGAGGCCCTTGCGGTTGCGCTCGGCTTCGAGGGGCTGGCAGACCTGGACCGGGAGGGACGTCGCATCGCTCAAGACATCTACGACGAGCGCCCGGTCTCGCTTCGTGACTGGACACGAGCCATGCTCTCAGCCGAGGAAATAGGATCCAGTTGGCCATCCGTTGCCGACTTGGACTATCTAGAGATCAAGGCGCCGCTGCGCGGCGCTACGGCCCCTGCGGGCGGCGCTTGCGCGCCGTCCTCGGGCCGTCGATGCAGCCCGGATCGACCTGCCGTGGCATGGCTTCCTGGCTCGGCCAAGCAGCTCTCGCTCGGCCGGCTGATGCGCCGCTCGGTACACACTGGGTACACACGTCGATGCAAAACGGCGGCTGACGCTGCACAGTGGCGAGAAGCCGTTTGTGCAGGTCAGCCGCCATTTTGGCCGACTTTCCGCGGGGCATCAGCCCCCGCGGACTAAATGTCGTAGTAGAGCTCGAACTCGTGCGGGTGCGGGCGCAGCTGCACGGGCAGGATCTCGTTCTGGCGCTTGTAGTCGATCCAGGTCTCGATCAGGTCCGGCGTGAAGACGTTGCCGGCGGTGAGGAAGTCGTGGTCGCGCTCGAGGTTGTCGAGCACGGCACCCAGCGACGTCGGGACCTGGTCGATGTCGGCCATCTCGTCCGGCGGCAGCTCGTAGATGTCCTTGTCGATCGGGGCGGCGGGCTCGATCTTGTTCTTGATGCCGTCGAGGCCGGCCAGCAGCAGCGCCGAGAAGGCGAGGTAGGGGTTGGCCGACGGGTCGGGGCAGCGGAACTCGATGCGCTTGGCCTTCGGGTTCGAGCCGGTGATCGGGATGCGGACGCAGGCCGACCGGTTGCGCTGGCTGTAGACCAGCGAGATCGGGGCCTCGAAGCCCGGCACCAGGCGGTGGTAGGAGTTCACCGTCGGGTTGGTGAACGCCAGCAGCGACGGGGCGTGCTTCAGGATGCCGCCGATGTAGTAGCGGGCGGTGTCGGAGAGGCCGCCGTACCCGGTCTCGTCGTAGAACAGCGGGTCGCCACCGCTCCAGATGGACTGGTGCACGTGCATGCCCGAGCCGTTGTCACCGAAGATCGGCTTCGGCATGAAGGTGGCGGTCTTGCCGTTGCGCCAGGCGACGTTCTTGATGATGTACTTGAACTTCATCACGTCGTCGGCGGCCTTGAGCAGCTCGTCGAACTTGTAGTTGATCTCGGCCTGGCCGGCGGTGCCCACCTCGTGGTGCGCACGCTCGACGGTGAGGCCGGACTTCTCGAGCTCGATGACCATCTCGTCGCGGAGCTCGCCGAAGTGGTCGGTCGGGGCCACGGGGAAGTAGCCGCCCTTGTACTTCACCTTGTAGCCGCGGTTGTCGTTCTCGAACGCGTCGCCGGTGTTCCAGGCGCCGGCCACGGAGTCGATCTCGTAGTAGCCGGTGTTCTGCTTGGTCTCGAACCGGACGTTGTCGAAGACGTAGAACTCGGCCTCGGGGGCGAAGAACGCCTTGTCGCCGACACCGGTGCTGGCGAGGTAGGACATCGCCTTGCGGGCGATGTTGCGCGGGTCGCGGGAGTAGGCCTCACCGGTGAGCGGGTCGTGGATGAAGAAGTTCACGACCAGGGTCTTGGCGGAGCGGAACGGGTCGATGTACGCCGTGGTCGGGTCCGGGAACAGCGACATGTCGGACTCGTGGATGGCCTGGAAGCCACGGATCGAGGAGCCGTCGAAGTTGAGTCCGTCGTCGAAGACCGACTGGTCGAACGACGACACCGGGACCGTGAAGTGCTGCATGACGCCGGGCAGGTCGCAGAACCGTACGTCGACCATCTCGACGCCTTCGTCCTTGACATACGCGAGCAGCTCGTCGCTGTTCTGGAACATTCGTCCTCCTTGGCTGACCAGCGAGGGACAGCCGGCAAAGTCTGCAAAGTGGGGACCGGGGCGGCGCTGCCTCGGTCCTGCCCGCCAACCTAGGCAGAGGCAGTTTCTTGACCGTATCCGGTTTGTTTCGGGCGTGTAACAGGTGGCCCAGTCCATGGCCGCGGGCCGCCGCTGTCTACGCTGGCCCGCGTGACTGGCCCGGCCGCGTTCGAGACCGCTTCGTGGGCGCGGCGCATCCTCGCGCTGTTCGTCGACTGGTTCGCCTCCAGCCTGGTGGTCGTCGTCATCCTCGGCCCGTCCCGCTTCTTCGCCGACCAGTCCGTGGACCCGGACCCGCTGCCCGGGATCCTCACGATCGTGGTGTTCGTGCTCGAGACCGCGGTCCTGACGGCGCTCTCCGGCGGCTCCTTCGGCAAGCTGGCCACCCGGTTGCGCGTCGTACGCGTGGACGGCAGCGGGCGCCCGGTCGGCCTGCTGCCGGCGCTGGCGCGCAGCATCCTGGTCGCGGCGGTGATCCCGCCGCTGGTCTTCCGCCCCGACGGCCGGGGACTGCACGACATGATGACCGGCACCGCCACGGTGACCCTCGAGACCGCCCGGGGGACGGGCCCGGGGTCCTGAGCGCAGGTCCGGATTCGGGTCGGTGGGTCATGCTGGGGTGAGCAGCCCCTCGCCGGAAGGTCCAGACCATGACCCGTCCCGCCCTCGTCCGCCGTTCCCTGGCGGCCGCGGTCCTGCCCCTCGCCCTCGGCTCGCTGAGCGCCTGCGGCGGCTCCGACGACGGCGCCAGCGCCGCGGACCCCTCGAGCACGTCGAGCAGCAGCGCCGCGCCCGGCGGCCCGGAGGCGGGCTCCACGGTGGCGCCGGCGGACTTCGTCGACCGCTTCCGCGGCGCCTTCGACGACGTCACCACCGCGCACACGACCGTCAAGACGCGGCTGATGGGCCAGTCGATCACCGGCGAGGGGGACCTCGACTACACCGGGGACAGCCCCGCGGCGACGATGACCATGAGCGGCGGTGCGTTCGGGTCGGGCGGCCTGGAGGTCCGGCTCGTCGACAACGTGATGTACATGAACCTGGGGCCGATGACGCAGGGCAAGTTCGTCAAGCTCGACCTCGACGATCCCACCAACCCGATGGGGGAGTCGATGGCCCAGAACATGGACCCGAGCCGGGCCATGGACGCGCTCGAGTCCGCGCTGCAGAAGGTCACCTACGTCGGCGCGGACGACAACGGCGACCACTATGCGGTGACGGTGGACACCGGCGCGATGCTGAAGGGCATGGGGCAGGACGTCCCCGATTCCGCACAGGTGCCCGGGACCATGTCGTACGACGTGTGGTTCGACGGCGAGGGCCGGTTCAGCCGGATGGTCATGGACATGGGCTCGATGGGCACCACCGAGATGACGCTCTCCGACTACGGGACCGACGTCCAGATCGAGGCACCGCCGGCGGACCAGGTGACCAGCCACGGGCTCCGGATGGCCGGCTGAAGCCGGCCGGGGCCTGCCGGTCAGGGGCGTCCGGCTCAGCGGCCCCGCATGTTCTGGCGCATGCCCTTCATGCTGGTCGGGACCGGACCCTTGGGCAGCGGGATGTTCGAGCGGTTGGCGTCCAGGGCCCGCAGCCGGCCGAGGATGTCGGTGATCTCCGCGGGCTTGACCTGGCGCTTGAGCTTGCTGATGTGCCGGACCAGCTTGGGCAGCGGGACCTGGCCCTCCCCGTTGCCGCAGACGACCTCGTGGATCGGGGCGTCGGCCGCGACGCGCTCGTGCTTGCGGCGCTCGCTCGCCATCAGCTGGCGCAGCCGGTTGGGGTTCCCCTCACCGACCAGCACGATGCCGGGCGGGCCGACCACCCGGTGGACGACGTCCTGCTGCTTGGTGAAGGCGATCACCGGGTCGGTCTTCCAGCCGCGCTTCAGCATCCGCAGTGCCGCCGCAGCGGCGCCGGGCTGGCCCTCCATCTGCCCGTAGGCGGCCTTCTGCGCGCGCCGGCCGAAGACGATCATCGCGGCGAGCGAGCCGAAGAGCACGGCGCCGACGATCGAGAGCACCAGGCCCAGCACGCCCTCACCGGGCAGCAGCCAGAACAGCAGGTAGCCGACGGCGGCGGCGAGGACGAAGGCGCCCCCGATCCACAGCCCGATGGCCGGGTCGGTCTTCTTGGCCATCCGGTAGGTCTCGATGAACTGCTTGCGGCGGCTCATCTTCTCGGGGTCCGGGGTCTGCGGGGCCTTGGCCATGGCGGTCTGCTGCCTTCTTCGTGACGTGCGCGGGTCGGGTGGATCAGGCGGGGGAGCCCTGGCGGGCGTCCATGGCTTGACGGTACAACCGTCCGGCCCGGTAGGACGAACGAACCAGGGGCCCCGACATGACGCCGGAGAAGCCGATCTGGTCGGCCTCGTCCTTGAGCTCCACGAACTCCTCGGGCTTGACCCAGCGCTCGACGGGGTGGTGCCGCGCGGAGGGGCGGAGGTACTGCGTGATCGTGATGAGCTCGCAGCCGGCGTCGTGCAGGTCGCGCAGCGCCTGCGAGACCTCCTCGCGGGTCTCACCCATGCCGAGGATCAGGTTGGACTTGGTGACGAGCCCGAAGTCGCGGGCCTGGGTGATGACGTCCAGGGAGCGCTCGTAGCGGAAGGCCGGACGGATCCGCTTGAAGATCCGGGGCACCGTCTCGACGTTGTGGGCGAGCACCTCGGGCCGGGACTCGAAGACCTCACGCAGCAGGTCGGGCTTGCCGTTGAAGTCGGGGATCAGGTTCTCGACCCCGGTGTCGGGGTTGAGCTCGTGGATGGCGCGCACGGTCTCGGCGTACAGCCAGGCGCCGCCGTCCTCGAGGTCGTCGCGGGCGACACCGGTGATCGTGGCGTAGCGCAGCTGCATCTTCTGCACCGACTCGGCGACCCGGCGCGGCTCGTCGCGGTCCAGCGGCTGCGGCTTGCCGGTGTCGATCTGGCAGAAGTCGCAGCGGCGGGTGCACTGGTCGCCGCCGATGAGGAAGGTCGCCTCCCGGTCCTCCCAGCACTCGAAGATGTTGGGGCAGCCGGCTTCCTGGCAGACGGTGTGCAGCCCCTCGGACTTCACGAGGTTCTGGAGGTGCTTGTACTCCGGACCCATCTTCGCCCGGGTCTTGATCCACTCGGGCTTGCGTTCGATGGGGGTCTCGGCATTGCGGACCTCGAGGCGGAGGAGCTTTCGTCCTTCGGGTGCAGGCGCTTGTGTCACGCCGCCCTACTGTACGCCGGGGGCTGAGGGCGCCCAATTCGGCTGGGAACCACCGCCGGGATACCGTCGGGCCCATCATGAAGACCCCTCGTGCACGGCGGGCCCTCGCCGCCACCACCGTCGTCCTGCTCGGCGCGCTGGCCACCGGCTGCAGCGATGACTCGGGCGACAGCTCCTCCGGGCCCGCCACCTCCGAGCCGGTGCCCAGCCAGGGCAGTGAAGGCAATCCCTTCGAGGCCGAGCTGACCGGCCCGCAGACCGGCAACCCCAAGCAGGTGCTGACCGAGACGCTGACCAACAAGGGCCGGCTGCCGGACGGCTACCAGATCGAGATCGAGCCCCCGGGCGCCGCGGTCGTGCAGGAGTCGAGCTTCCACCTCGCGCCGGGCGAGAGCGCGAAGGTCTACATCAAGATCGTGCGGACCCCGTTCGACGTGCACCTCAAGAGCATCGGCGGCGGTGCCCCCGACGTGGTCGCGATGACCGTCAGCTGACTCCGGGGGAGATCAGCTCGATGCGCGGCGTGCGCCCCGGCTCGGGGCGCGGGTCGTAGTCGGGCGTCGGGGTGTAGTCCGCCCAGGCGAGGTAGTCCGCCAGGTGCCGCTCGATGCTGGGCAGCACCTCCCGCACGGTCACGTCCCGGCCCAGCTCGTGGCTCAGCGAGGTGACGCCGGCGTCGGCGATGCCGCAGGGGACGAAGCGGTCGTACCACGCCAGGTCGACGTCGCAGTTCAGCGCGAAGCCGTGCATCGTGACCCCGCGGCTGACCCGGATCCCCAGCGCCGCGATCTTGCGCTCGGGGCCCTTCTCGTCGGCGCGCAGCCACACGCCGCTGCGGCCCGGGACGCGCGCGGTGGTCACCCCGAAGTCCGCGCAGACCGCGATCAGCGCCTCCTCGACCCGGCGTACGTAGTCGACGACCTTGACGTGGTCGGGCAGCGTCACGATGGGGTAGCCGACCAGCTGGCCGGGCCCGTGGAAGGTGATCTTGCCGCCGCGGTCGACGTCGATGACGGGGGCGCCACCGGGGTCGGCCGGTCGCTCGTGCTCGTCGGTGCGCTTGCCGGCGGTGAAGACCGGCGGGTGCTCGAGCAGGAGCACGGTGTCGGGCTGGTCGCCCGCCGACACGTCGGCGTGCACGTCCCGCTGGACGTCCCAGGCGGCGAGGTAGTCGACCGCGTCGTCACCGAGTCCGATGGTCCGGAAGGTCAGGTCACTCACGCCCCGACCCTACTCCCGGGCCGTCGACCACCTCGGCGGCCCGTCGAGCCTGTGGAGAGCGCGCGCACGGACCAGCCGGATCGGGGCAGGGTGCAGTCATGGAGCTGACCAGCCCGCCGCCCCGGCTCGCGCTGCTCGTGCTCGCCGCTGCCACCACGGCCGTCGCGGTGCTGGCCGGGCTGGCCGCCACCGGGGCGCCGCCACCACGTCCCGTCCCCGCCGCCGCGCCGGCGCGCGACCCGCTGGCCGTCCTGCACGCCTGGGACGTACGCCGGGCCGAGGCGTGGGCGCGCGGCGACCTGCAGGCGTTGCGCGACCTCTACGCACCCGGGTCCGTCGCCGGCCGGCGGGACGCGGCGATGCTGAGGGCCTGGACGGAGCGCGGGCTGCGGGTGCGCGGGATGCGGATGCAGGTGCTGGCCGCCGACGTGCGTGCCCGCTCCCGCCACCGGCTCACGATCGCGGTGACGGACCGGCTCGCCACCGCGGTCGCGGTGGGCGGCGGCACCCGGGTGTCCCTGCCACGCGACGTGGCGTCGACCCGGACGATCGTGCTGACGCGGGCAGCGGGGGAGTGGCGGGTGGCCTCGGTACGGGATGGCGGTCAGCCGGCGAGGTGACCCCATGCGCCGGACAGCTCGGCCCACGGCCCGACCGCGGCCACCCGTCCTTCGACGAGCACCACGACGCGGTCGGCCTGGGCCAACGCTGCGCGCTTGGACGTCGCGCCGACGACGGTGGCGCCGCGCCGGCGCAGGGCCGACCAGAGCTCCACCTCGGTCGCGGCGTCCAACGCGGAGGAGACGTCGTCGGCCAGCAGCAGCTCGGCTTCGCAGGCCAGCCCCCGGGCCAGCGCGAGCCGCTGGACCTGCCCACCGGAGAGCCGCACCCCGCGGTGGCCGACCAGGGCGCCGGCGCCGCCGGCGGCATCGACGTCCGGGCCCAGCCGGGCGGTCTCCAGGGCCGGGCCCAGCACCCGGTCGGGGTGGGAGAGCAGCACGTTGTCGGTGAAGGTGCCCGAGAGCACCCGCGGCACCTGGGCGACGTGGGCGACGCGGCCGGGTCGCAGGAAGGTCTGCGGGTCCTCGACGGGTCGCCCGTTCCAGCGGATCTCGCCGGTGCTGCCCACCAGGCCGGCCATGGCCGAGAGCAGGCTGGACTTGCCGGACCCCACCTGCCCGAGCAGCAGCACCAGCTCGTCGGAGTCGATGGTGAGGTCGACCTCGCTGATCCCGACCGTGCCGTCGTCGTGGACGGCCGCGAGCCCGACGAGCTCCAGCGTGCGGAGCGGGTCGCGCGTGCCGGGCGCCGGGGCCGGTGCCTCGCCGTGCACCAGGTCGACGCCCGGCGGCAGCTCCATCAGGTCGCCCCCGCCGGCGAGCCGGCTGGTCGTCTGCATCCAGGCACGGGTGCCCGGCGCCTCGGTGATCACGGAACCGGCGACCCGACCGAACCAGTCGAACCCGTTGACGGCCCCGGCCACCAGCAGGGCGGTCGCGAGCCCCCAGCCGCCGGCGACCAGCACCGCCCAGGCGGTCACGACGCCGCACTGGACCATCACGATCGGCACCCCGTCGAGCAGTGCCTGCACGCGGTGCTCGCGGACCGCCGCGTCCACCCGGCCGCCGTCGACCTCGCGCAGGTGGGCGTGGACGCTCGGTGTCGAGGCGGCCAGCTTCACGGTGCGCACCGAGTCCAGGGCGGAGACCAGCGAGCGGCCGAACCGGGCCCGGGCCGCCGCGGACGCCGCCGCGGACCGCCCGGCCGCGCGGCGCCCCAGCGAGGAGGCGAGCGCCGAGGCGACCATGACGGCGAGCAGGACGCCACCGGCGAGGAGGCTCTGCGCCGCGATCGCGGTCACCGCGACGATCGCGAGCCCGTTGATGAAGTCGACCCAGCGGTCGGCGTACCGCGCCAGCCGGTCGGCGTCCATGGCCCGGGCCACGACCTCGCCGGGCGGGGTCCGCTCCAGCCGGTGCTGGTCGGTCTGGCCGGAGAGCACCGAGGCGCGGACCCGCAGCATCACCGAGATCCACCAGCGCGGGTAGCGGCGGAACGCCTCGGCGAGCAGCAGCGGTGAGATCAGCAGCGAGGCCACGAGCGCGACCGTGAGCGGGACCGGGTCGCGGCCATCCTGCAGCGCGACGACGAGGTGACCCCAGATCCAGCCGGTCACCGCGCCGAACGCCCCGCACAGGGCGGCGACCAGGAACAGGGCCATGCCGGCCAGGCCCCACCGCGGCTCCACGAGCAGGGCCGAGAGGGTTGCGCGGGCCAGGCCGGGCACCTCTCGCAGCCGCGGTGGCGACGGGGGCTCGCCGGTGCGTCGGGCCGTGCCGACCGATCCGTCCGAGGTCGCGGGGTCCCGCAGGGTCGGGGAGTCGTCCTCGGCGGCTGCCTCGAGCAGCGCGCGGAAGGGTCCGGGCCCGCCGGCCAGCACCGTGCGGGGGCCGTGCTGGACGACCCGGCCCCCGTCGAGGACCGCGACCTGCTCGGCGCGCTCGGTGGTGGAGAGCCGGTGGGCCACCAGCAGGCCGGTGCGACCCGCGAGCAGTCGCTCCGCCGCGCGCACGACCTGCGCCTCGGTGACCGGGTCCATCCGCGCCGTCGCCTCGTCGAGCACCACGACGCGCACGTCGCGGACCAGCAGGCGCGCGAAGGCGACCAGCTGCTCCTCGCCCGAGGAGAGGCTGGTGCCTCCCGGTCCCAGGAGCGTGTCCAGTCCCTGGGGGAGCCCGGACACCCACGCCTCGAGGCCGAGCTCGGCGACCGCGGCCTCGACGTCGGCCCGCGGGACCGGACGGAAGAGCGCGATGTTCTCCGCCAGCGTCCCGGCGAGGATCTCGGTGCGCTGGGTGACCACGCCGACGGCGGACCGCAGCCGCTGCAGGTCGACGTCGAGCACGTCGATCCCACCGAGCAGGACCGACCCGCGCTCGGGCTCCACGGCGCGCGAGAGCAGCGAGGCCAGGGTCGACTTGCCGGAGCCGGTCCGCCCGACCAGTGCACAGGTGTGGCCGGCCGGGACCAGGAGCTCGACGTGCTGCAGTGCGAACCGGCCCTCGTCGTACGCGAAGTGCAGGTCGCGGAAGTGCACGTCGAGCGACCCCTCGGGCAGGTCCTCGCCGCCGACGGGTTCCCGCTCGGCGCCGATCATCCCGCGCAGGCGGATCACGGCCCCCAGGCCCGCCTGCAGGTCGGGCAGGTGACGTGCCAGCTGGTCGACCTGGCCGACGAACATCGTGGTGACGAGGAACAACGTCACCAGCGCGGCGGTGCCGAGGTGGTCGCCGACCACCAGCGCCACCCCGACCAGGGCCGTGGCGGCGAGCACCCCGTGGAGCAGGGTGCCGGTGCGGCGCCCGACGCGGCTCTCGAGGGCGAGGACGGTCGCGAACCTGGCGTGGACGGCCGCGGCGAGGCGCGTGCAGCGCCGGACCATGTGGCCCTGGCCGAGGCTCGCGCGCAGGTCGTCACGCCCTGCCACGCCCTCCTCCATGGCCGCCGCGTGGTCGGTCCACGCCGCCTCCTCCTCGACCTTGCGTGCCGAGATCTGCGGGAGCAGGGGCCGGACGACGGCCACGGCGGCCAGGCCGGCCACCGGGAACAGCACGAACGCCGGCCACCAGGTGACGCCCGCGATGATCCACAGCGGCCCGGAGGCGAGCAGCGTGCGGATCGCCTGCCAGACGCTCTGCCGGAGCAGGACGCCCACCTCGTGGGTGTCGTCGTCGACGCGGTCGAGCACCTCGCCGACCGCCTGTTCGGAGAGGGCCGCGAGCGGTTGGCGCAGTGCCGCGTCGAGCAGGTCTGCGCGGAGCCTTCCCTCGGCGCGGTCGATGACCCCGGCCCACATGGTGCGGGCCACGGTGTCGAGCAGGGCCGCGCCGACGACGCACGCGGCCAGCAGCCAGACCAACGTGGTCGTGGCGTGCTCGGCGAGCCGGCCGGCCACCAGCGAGCCCAGGGAGGTGCCGACGGCGCCCACGGCGCTGAGCATCAGGGCCAGCGCCGCCACGGGTGTGCGGAGCCGCCGCCAGTCGACGGTGCGGTCGAGGTCGGGGGGTGTCGGGCGGGGCGGGGCCAGACGATTCGAGTCGACCTGGGTGAGAGTCATCGCCGAGAACGCTACGTGGCGAGGCTGCCCGTCGTCGCTCGATTTTCCGTCGCGGGACTCAGTCCAGACCGGCCCGCAGGACGCTCTCGAGGTCCGGGTGCTGGAACTCGTAGCCGGCCTTGGTCAGCACCGCCGGCTGGAGGTTGAGCGAGCGGAGCAGCTCGGGCGCGGCCGGGCCCGCGGCGACCCGCAGCAGGGGCGCCGGCACGAACACCGGGGCCTGCCGGTGCAGGAGGCGCGCCAGCTCGGCGGTGAACTCAGCGTTGGTCGGGGTGCGCGGGCAGCACACGTTGACCGGGCCGGAGATGCGGTCGCTCTCAGCGAGCAGGACGACGGCGCCGACCCAGTCGTCGCTGGAGACGACCGGGAAGTACTGCCCACCGTCGCTCAGCCGCGCGCCGAGCCAGAGCCGGAACAGGGGTCCCAGCACCTTCAGGGCGCCGCCCCGCCGGTCCATCACCGGGGCCGTGCGCAGGATGCACACGCGTGCTCCCGCCTCGACCGCAGGGTCGGCCGCGGCCTGCCAGTCCCGCGTCACCTGCGTCATGAAGGCGTCGCCCCGGCTCTCCGACTCCTCGTTCACCGGGTCCGCCCCGTGGTCCCCGTAGAAGGAGCTGCCGTTGCCGACCAGGAACGCCGGCGGGCGCTCGGCGTCGGCGATCACCTGCGCCAGCAGCCGGGTCGTCACGATCCGGCTGTCGCGCATCTGCCGTCGCCAGCGCTGCCCGTGGGGGTTGCCCAGCAGCGGTGACCCGGCCAGGTTGACCACCACGTCGGCCTCCTGGACCACGCCCCGGTCGACCACCCCGGCGTACGGGTCCCAGGTCGACTCGTCCGGCGCGGTGGCCGGACGGCGGACCAGCCTGGTCACGTCGTGTTCCCGCGCCCGCAGCGCGTCGGTCAGGTTGCTCCCGAGGAGGCCGGACGCGCCGGCGATCACGAACCGCATGTCCACAAGCCTGACACGGGTATGGTGCTCGGGCTGGTCCGGAGCGTCGCCTGCAGGCGGCGTTCCGGGGCAAGAGGGAACCCGGTGTGAGTCCGGGACTGCCCCGCAGCGGTGAGTGGGAACGAACGCCGTCAACAGCACTGGCTCCGTCCGCGGAGCTGGGAAGCGACGGTCAGTAGGGATCGAGCCCGAGAAGTTCGGGCCCAGTGCCCACGAGTCCGAAGACCTGCCAGCGCCCGCGCACGACCGTGCGCGGTACGTCGCGGACCTCGCGGGTGGGTCGCACGGCAGCACGGGCGCGCCCCTGAACCGGGCCGGCGTCCGCGCGGTCGTCTCCTCCCCGCACGGGTCCCGGCATCCGGCGAGCTCGCGAGGAGAGAGCAGCATGACCCAGATCCACACCCAGCCCATGGACGGGCCCGTCGACGGGGTGCGCGCCCCGATGGCGGTGCGCAAGCGCAACGGCGACACCGAACCGGTCGACCTGAACAAGATCGTCCGGGCGGTGGAGCGCTGCGCGGACGGCCTGTCGTACGTCGAGCCACTCACCGTGGCGACCCGCACGATCTCGGGGCTCTACGACGGCGCCACGACCGCCGAGCTCGACCGGCTGTCGATCCAGACCGCCGCGGAGCTGACCGCGACCGAGCCGGAGTACTCCCGGCTGGCGGCCCGCCTGCTGGCGGCGTACATCGAGAAGGAGGTCGCCGGCCAGCAGATCGCGTCCTTCAGCCAGTCGGTCCGGCTGGGCCGGCTCGAGGGCCTGATCGGCGAGGCGACCGCCGACTTCGTGGAGGCGAACGCCCGCAAGCTGGACCAGGCGATCGACACCGCGAACGACCACCGGTTCGAGTACTTCGGGCTCCGCACGGTCTACGACCGCTACCTGCTGCGGCACCCGGAGACCCGGCTGGTCGTCGAGACGCCGCAGTTCTGGCTGATGCGGGTGGCGTGCGGTCTCGCGACCACGCCCGCGGAGGCGGTCGAGCTCTACCGGCTGATGGCGTCCCTGGCCTACCTGCCCAGCTCGCCGACGCTGTTCAACTCGGGCACGCGGCACACCCAGATGTCGTCCTGCTACCTCGTCGACAGCCCGCGCGACGAGCTGGAGTCGATCTACGGGCGCTACGCGCAGGTGGCGGCGCTGTCGAAGTTCGCGGGCGGGATCGGGATCTCGTTCTCGCGGGTCCGTTCACGTGGCGCCCTGATCCGCGGCACCAACGGGCACTCCAACGGGATCGTGCCCTTCCTGCGCACGCTGGACGCGTCGGTGTCGGCCGTCAACCAGGGCGGGCGCCGCAAGGGCGCCGCGTGCGTCTACCTGGAGCCCTGGCACCCCGACGTGGAGGAGTTCCTCGAGCTGCGCGACAACACCGGTGAGGACGCCCGGCGCACCCACAACCTCAACCTGGCCAACTGGGTGCCGGACCTCTTCATGCGCCGGGTGGAGGCCGACGAGGAGTGGAGCCTGATCGACCCCGACGCCGCGCCCGAGCTGCCGGACCTGTGGGGGGAGGAGTTCGAGCGGGCCTACCTGGCCTGCGAGGCGGAGGGCCGCGTCGTACGACGGGTCGGGGCGCGCGACCTCTACGCCAAGATGATGCGGACCCTGGCCCAGACCGGGAACGGCTGGATGACGTTCAAGGACGCCGCCAACCGGACCTGCAACCAGACCGCCGTGCCGGGCAACGTCGTGCACCTGTCGAACCTGTGCACCGAGATCGTCGAGGTCTCCAGCGACGACGAGACCGCCGTGTGCAACCTCGGGTCGGTCAACCTGGCCCAGCACCTGACGAGCTCGGTGGTCGAGCCTGTCGAGACCACGATGGACTGGGACAGGCTGCGCCGGACGGTGCGGACCGCGGTCACGTTCCTCGACCGGGTCATCGACATCAACTACTACCCCAGCCCGGAGTCGGCGGCCTCCAACCCGCGCTGGCGTCCGGTGGGGCTGGGCTGCATGGGCCTGCAGGACGTGTTCTTCGCGCTCGGGCTGCCGTTCGACTCCGCGGAGGCCCGCGAGCTGTCCACCCGGATCGCCGAGGAGATCTACCTGTGCGCCCTGGAGAGGTCGGCCGAGCTGGCCGCCGAGCACGGCGCCCACCCGGCGTACGCCGACACCCGCGCGGCCCGCGGGGACCTGCAGCCCGACCTGTGGGGCGTGACCCCGACCCGGACCGAGCGCTGGGCGCGGTTGCGCGAGCAGGTCGCGGGGCACGGGCTGCGCAACTCGCTGCTGGTGGCGATCGCCCCGACGGCGACGATCGCCTCGATCGTCGGGTGCTACGAGTGCATCGAGCCGCAGGTCTCCACCCTGTTCAAGCGGGAGACGTTGTCGGGGGAGTTCCTCCAGGTCAACGCCGCTCTCGTGCGCGAGCTGCGCTCGCGGGGCCTGTGGACCACGGAGGTGCGCGAGCAGGTCAAGCGCCAGGAGGGGTCCGTCCAGGGGATCGAGGCCATCCCCGAGGAGGTGCGGCACCTGTTCCGGACCGCCTGGGAGCTGCCGCAACGAGCGCTCGTCGACATGGCCGCCGCCCGACAGCCCTACATCGACCAGAGCCAGTCGCTGAACCTGTTCCTGCAGGCCCCGACCATCGGCAAGCTCAGCTCGATGTACCTCCACGCCTGGAAGGCCGGGCTGAAGACGACGTACTACCTGCGCTCGCGTCCCGCGACGCGCATCCAGCAGACGACGATCGGCAGCCGCCTCGTCCCCGGTGGTCGGCTCGTCCCCGGTGGTCGGCTCGTCCCCGGTGGTCGAGCCTGTCGAGACCACGGACAGCGGTGCGGTCGCCTGCTCCCTGGAGAACCCCGAGACCTGCGAGGCCTGCGAATGACCAGCGAGACCACGACGACCACGGAGACGACGATGCTGCTCGACCCGGGCATGAACCTCACCCTGCGACCGATGCGCTACCCGCACTTCTACGAGCGCTACCGCGACGCCATCAAGAACACCTGGACGGTCGAGGAGGTCGACCTGCACACCGACCTCAAGGACCTGGCGAAGCTGTCCGCGGCCGAGCGCCATCTCGTGTCGCGGCTGGTCGCGTTCTTCGCCACCGGCGACACGATCGTGGCGAACAACCTGGTGCTGAACCTCTACCAGCACGTGAACTCGCCGGAGGGACGGCTCTACCTGTCCCGTCAGCTGTTCGAGGAGGCGGTGCACGTGCAGTTCTACCTGACCCTGCTGGACACGTACGTGCCCGACGAGGGGGAGCGGCACGAGGCGTTCGCGGCGGTCGACAACATCCCCTCGATCAAGCACAAGGCGGACTTCTGCTTCCGGTGGATCGACGAGCTCTTCGAGGTGCGCCGCCTCGAGACGCGGGAGGACCGGCGCAGCTTCCTGCTCAACCTGATCTGCTTCGCCGCCTGCATCGAGGGGCTGTTCTTCTACGGCGCGTTCGCCTACGTCTACTTCCTGCGTTCGCGTGGCCTGCTCAACGGCCTCGCGTCCGGGACGAACTGGGTGTTCCGGGACGAGTCGATGCACATGGCGTTCGCCTTCGACGTGGTCGACACCGTGCGCGCCGAGGAGCCCGACCTGTTCGACGACGAGCTCGCGGCCCGGGTCCGGGAGATGGTCATGGAGGCCGTCGATGCCGAGGCGCAGTTCGCCGAGGACCTCCTCGGCCAGGGCGTCGCGGGGCTGTCCACCGCCGACATGCGCTCCTACCTGGAGTACGTCGCCGACCAGCGGATGGAGCGGCTCGACCTGCCGAGGATCTACGGCTCGAAGAACCCGCTGCTGTTCATGGAGCTCCAGGACGTCCAGGAGCTCTCGAACTTCTTCGAGCGGCGGGTCTCGGCGTACCAGGTCGGGGTGACCGGCTCGGTCGCCTTCGACGACGACTTCTGAGTCGGCGCCCCCGGGGCTCCGACCTCCTCGCACAAACAGGACGCGGCCCCCACGAGCTCGCTCGTGGGGGCCGCGTCCTGTTGCTCAGACCTCGAACTGGCCGGACTCCAGGCGCTGCTTGACGTCCTGGAGGAACCGACCTGCGTCCGCGCCGTCGACCAGCTGGTGGTCGTAGGTCAGGGACAGGTAGACCATGTAGCGGACCGCGATCGTCTCGCCGAGGTTCGCGTCGTCGATGACCACCGGGCGCTTGACCACCGCGCCGGGGCCGAGGATCGCCACCTGCGGCTTGTTGATGATCGGGGTGTCGAAGAGGGCACCGAAGCTGCCCAGGTTCGTGATCGTGAACGTGCCGCCGGACAGCTCGTCGGGGCCGATCTTGTTGGTGCGGGTGCGCCCGGCGATGTCGCCGATCTTCTTCGCGAGCCCGGCCACCGACAGGTCGCCGGCGTCCTTGATCACCGGGGTGAGCAGCCCCTTCTCGGTGTCCACCGCGATCGCGAGGTGCTCGCGGTCGAAGTAGGTGACCTCGCCCGCCTCGGTGTCGATCGTCGCGTTGAGGGCGGGGTGCACCTTGAGGGCGTCGATCGCCGCCTTGGCGAAGAAGGGCAGGTAGGTGAGCTTCACGCCCTCACGGGCCAGGAAGTCCGCCTTCACGCTGTCGCGCAGCCGCGCGATGTTGGTGACGTCGACCTCCATGACCTGGGTCAGCTGGGCCGACGTCTGCAGCGACTCGACCATGCGGGTCGCGATGATCTTGCGCAGCCGGGACACCTTCTCGGTCTTGCCGCGCAGCGGCGACGGGGAGACCGGGGCAGGTGCCGACGGGGTGCCGGCGGCAGCGGGAGCGGCCGGGGCGGCGGGCGCCGCGGCCGGTGCCTCCTTCGCCTTGGCCGCGTCGAGCACGTCCTGCTTGCGGATCCGGCCACCCACGCCGGTGCCGGTCACGGTCGCGAGGTCCACGTCGTGCTGGGCCGCCATCTTGCGCACCAGCGGGGTCACGTAGCCGGACGCGTCGCTCCGGTCCGACGAGTGGGCGGCGGGCTTCTCGGCGGCGGGCTTCTCGGCAGCCGGCGCCGCAGGAGCGGGCTCGGGCGCCTTCTCGGGCTCGGCCTTCGGCTCGGGCTCGGGCTGCTTCTCCTCCGGCTCGGGCTCGGGTTCCGGCTGCTTCTCCTCGGGCTCGGGCTCCGCGGCCTTCTCCTCCTGTGCGGGAGCGGCCTCGCCGGACCCGATCACGGCGAGCTCGGCGCCGACCTCGACGGTCTCGTCCTCCTCGACCTTGACCTCGAGCAGCGTGCCCGCGACCGGGGAGGGGATCTCGGTGTCGACCTTGTCGGTGGAGACCTCGAGCAGCGGCTCGTCCACGGCGACCTCGTCGCCGACCGACTTCAGCCAGCGGGTGACGGTGCCCTCGGTGACCGACTCGCCCAGTGCGGGCAGGGTCACCGACGTACCGGAACCACCGGACGGCTTGGTCTCGGCGGCGGGCTTCTCGGCCTCCTCAGCCGCCGGAGCCGGCTCCTCGGCCGCCTCGGGCTCCTCGGCCTTCTGCTCCTCCTCGGCGGGCTGCTCCGTGGGCTCCTCGCCCGCGGGCTCGTCCGAGCTGCCGGAGTCACCCGAGGACTCGCCCTCGTCGCCGATCATCGCGAGGATCGCGCCGACCTCGACGGTGTCGTCCTCCTGCGCCTTGATCTCGAGCAGCGTGCCCGCGACCGGGGAGGGGATCTCGGTGTCGACCTTGTCGGTGGAGACCTCGAGCAGCGGCTCGTCGACCGCGACCGTGTCGCCGACCGACTTCAGCCAGCGGGTGACGGTGCCTTCGGTGACGGACTCGCCGAGTGCCGGCAGATTGACTTCGGTGGCCATGGAGTTCCTTCGCTCGCGTCGCTTCGTGGGGAGTCTGGTGTGGGTGGGTTCAGGAGTGGGCGTGCAGTGGCTTGCCGGCCAGGGCCAGGTGGGCCTCGCCGAGCGCTTCGTTCTGGGTCGGGTGGGCGTGGACCAGCGGCGCCACGTCCTCGGCGTGCCCCTCCCAGTTGTAGATCAGCTGGGCCTCGCCGATGAGCTCGCCGACGCGGTCGCCGACCAGGTGCACGCCGATGACCGGTCCGTCCTTCTGGCGGACCAGCTTGACGAACCCCTGCGTCTTGAGGATCTGGCTCTTGCCGTTGCCGCCGAGGTCGTAGGTGAGGGTCTCGATGCCGTCGGCGCCGTGCTTCTCGGCGGCCGTCGACTCGTCGAGGCCGACGGAGGCGATCTCGGGGTGGGAGTAGGTGACGCGCGGGATGCCCGCCTCGTCGATGGGCTGCGGGTCGAGACCGGCGATGTCCTCGGCCACGAAGATCCCCTGCTGGAAGCCGCGGTGCGCGAGCTGGAGGCCGGGCACGATGTCGCCGACCGCGTACACGCCGTCGAGGTTGGTGCGGCAGCGCTCGTCGGCGAGCACGAAGCCGCGGTCCATCGCAACACCCTGCTCGTCGTAGCCGAGGCCGTCGGTGACCGGGCCGCGGCCGACCGCGACGAGCAGCATCTCGGCCTCGATGACGTCGCCGCCCTCGACGGTGACCGCCACGCCCGCGTCGGTGTGCTTCACGCTCTGGAACGGCGTACCGGTCCGGAAGTTGATCTTGCGCTTGCGGAAGGCGCGCTCGAGGGCCTTCGACGACGCCTCGTCCTCGACGGCGACCAGGCGGGGGAGCGCCTCGATGATCGTCACCTCGGCGCCGAAGCTCTTCCACACGCTGGCGAACTCGCAGCCGATGACACCACCGCCGAGGACGATCACGGAGGCGGGAACCCGGTCCAGCCGCAGCGCGTGCTCCGAGGTGAGGACGCGCTCGCCGTCGACCTCGAGGCCCGGCAGCGACTTGGAGTACGAGCCGGACGCCAGCACGACGTTCCGGCCCGTGTACGTCGTGCCGCCCACGGTGACCTCCCGGGGGCCGGTCAACCGGCCTTCGCCCTCGATGACCGTGATGCCGCGCGACTTGACCAGGCCGGTGAGGCCCTTGAAGAGACGGGCGACGACGCCGTCCTTGTAGGAGTTGACCGCCGCCATGTCGACACCCTCCAGGGTGGCGAGGATGCCGAACTGGTCGGACTCGCGGGTGAGGTCCGCGACCTCGGCCGCGTGCAGCAGCGCCTTGGTGGGGATGCAGCCGACGTGCAGGCAGGTGCCGCCGACGTTGCCCTTCTCGACCAGGCCGACGGTGAGTCCGAGCTGGGCTGCTCGAAGGGCACAGGCGTAGCCGCCGGAACCCGCACCGAGGATGAGTACGTCGTAGTCGGCGTCGGCCACGCTGGTCCTTCCGAGTGTTTCCGGTTGATGGTCGGGCCCATCTTTGCACTTCTGCCAATCGTGTCCACAACGGCATTGGCCGACTCGTGAGTAGCAACAGGGCACAATTGTCGGCATGGGTTTGTTCGACCGCTTTCGCCGCGGCTCCCGTCCGCGCATGAGCCGGCCCGCCCGCGACGCGGCGCGCACCGGTTCCACACGGGTCCGCTCGGCCGACCGCACCGACGAGGCGCACCTGCACGAGTGGGTGGTGGCGCGCCGTGGGGTCGAGGGATTCGTCGAGCCGCGCACCGCGGTCAGCGACGTGACGCTGCTGCTCGTTGCGCACGACGGTGAGTGGACCCGGCGGCGGGTGCCGTCGGTGGACTGGGCGCACCGCTTCTGCAACAGCCACCACGTGCCGTCCTACGACGCCGCCGTGGTCGGCATCCCGCAGCGGATGCGCGACTACAACCGCCGCCGCAGGCTGCAGGGCGGCGGCTGAGTCAACCGAGGGCCAACCGAGTCAGCCGAGGGTGCGCGCGTAGTCGACGAGCGTCGCCACCGCCACGCCGGTGCCACCGGCGGTGGTGTGGCCCCAGGGGCCGCCGGAGTTGAACGACGGCCCGGCGATGTCGAGGTGCGCCCACGGCAACCCGGCGGTGAACTCGCGGAGGAACGCGGCGGCGAACAGGCCGCCGCCCCAGCGGATCCAGTCGTGCTGGGCGAGGTCGGCGATCTTGCTGCTGGTGATCCGCTCGGACATCACCTCGGGGATCGGCATCGGCCACATCGCCTCGCCGGCGGACTCCGCGGACGCCAGCACGTCCTGGACGACCTCGTCCGAGCCGAGCACGCCCGCGACCCGGTCGCCGAGCGCGACGACCATGGCGCCGGTCAGCGTCGCGACGTCGAGGATGACGTCGGGCTTCTGCTCGGTGGCGCGCACCAGCGCGTCGGCCAGCACCAGGCGACCCTCCGCATCGGTGTTGAGGACCTCGACGGTCTTCCCGCCGTACATCGAGAGCACGTCGCCGGGACGGGTGGCGGATCCGGAGACCATGTTCTCCGCCATCGGTGCGTAGGTGGTGACCTTCACCGGGAGGCCGAGCTCGGCGATCGCGAAGGTGGCCTGCACGACCGCGGCCGCGCCGGCCATGTCGGACTTCATCTCGCCCATGCTCTGCGCCGGCTTGATGGTCAGGCCGCCGGAGTCGAAGGTGATGCCCTTGCCGACCAGCGCGAGGTGCTTCGTGGCGCCCTTGGGCGAGTAGGTCAGCTCGACCAGCCGCGGCGGCGCGGACGAGCCGGCGCCGACGCCGAGGATGCCGCCGCACCCGAGCTCGGCGAGCTCGTTCTCGTCGAGCACCCGGATGCCGACCTTCGGGGCTCCCCGGCCCTTGGTGAGCTGCTTGGTCGCGGCCGCCACCGCGTCGGCGAACTTCGGCGGGGTCAGGTCGCCGGGCGGCGTGTTGACCCAGTCGCGGGTGCCGGCGACGGCACGGGCCACGATCCGGGCCTCCTCGAACGCCGTCACCGTCTCCTTCTTGCGCGCCGACGCGGCCAGCACGACGACCTCGCCGGCCGCGGTGTCGTCCTTCTTCGTCTCGTGCTTGTACGTCGTGAAGCTGTAGCCACCGAGCTCGTAGCCCTCGGTCACCGCGCGCACCAGCTCCGGCGTGTCGGCCGGGAGCGCGACCGCGACGGAGGCGGCATTGGTCGCGGCGCGGGCGGCGGCGCCGGCGGCGCGACGCACGGAGTCCGGGTCGACCTTCTTGCCCAGGCCGACCAGGACCAGCAGGGGAGTCGTCAAGGCACCTGCGGTCGGGACCTTGACGACTTCACCGGCCTTTCCGGTGACTCCCAGGGTGGACAGGAGAGGGCGGAGCTTGCGGCCGTAGGCCTTGGCGACGTCCTCCCCACCGGGCGCGATCTCGGCGCCCTTCTCACTCTGGACCACACCGACGACGACGGCGTCGGTGTGGGTCTTGGCCGGGCTGGCGCTGCGCAAGGTGTACGACGTCACCGGGTGAGGATAACCAGCCACCCGGTGCGGCCGTGCCGCTGCGGTAGGTTCGCGTCCATGTCCGACCAGCCGGCCGCGGCCACCGACCTGTTGACCTCCCCGCTGCACGAGAGGCATCTCGCCCTCGGTGCGAAGCTCGCCGAGTTCGGTGGCTGGTCGATGCCGTTGGAGTACCCCTCGGGTGTCGTCAAGGAGCACACCGCGGTCCGGGAGGCGGTCGGCATCTTCGACGTCAGCCATCTCGGCAAGGCCCTGGTGAGCGGGCCCGGCGCCGCGGCGTACGTCAACGCGACGCTGACCAACGACCTCGGGCGGATCGCGCCCGGCAAGGCGCAGTACACGCTGTGCTGCGACGACGCCACGGGCGGCATCGTCGACGACCTGATCGTCTACCTGCACGACGACGAGCGGGTGCTGCTCGTCCCCAATGCCGCCAACACCGCGGAGGTCGTGCGCCGGCTCGCCGCGCAGGCACCCGAGGGCGTCACGGTCAGCGACCAGCACCGCGACCACGCGGTGCTCGCCGTGCAGGGCACGAAGTCCGACGAGGTGCTCGACGCGCTGGGCCTGCCCACCGGGCACGACTACATGTCCTTCCAGGAGACGGACTTCCGCGGCGCGAAGGTCGTGGTGTGCCGCACCGGCTACACCGGCGAGCGCGGCTACGAGCTGATCGCCCCCAACGAGGTCGCGGTCCCGCTGTGGGACGCGCTGATGGCGGCGGGTGAGGAGCACGGCATCCTCGCCTGCGGCCTGGGGGCGCGCGACACGCTCCGCACCGAGATGGGCTATCCGCTGCACGGCCAGGACATCTCCCTCGAGGTCACTCCGAGCCAGGGCCGGCTCGGCTGGGCGGTGGGTTGGGGCAAGGAGGCCTTCTGGGGGCGGCAGGTGCTGCTGGCCGAGCGGGAGCGCGGCCCCGAGCGGGTGCTGCGCGGCCTGGTCGCCGTCGGCCGTGGCATCCCGCGCCCCGGGATGACCGTCTCGCTCACCCCCGACGTGCCCCTGTGCGAGATCACCTCCGGGACCTTCTCGCCGACCCTGCGCAAGGGGATCGGCCTGGCCCTGGTGCCGACGTTCGTCGATCCCGAGGCCGAGGTCGGCGTCGACGTCCGCGGCCGCCGGGAGATCTTCCAGCTCGTCAAGCCCCCCTTCGTCGACCCGTCCGTGCGAGAGGCGTGAGCGCATGATGCTGCCCGACCAGCCCCCGACCTTCCGTCCGCCCACGGCGGCCGAGCGCCCGTGGTGGTGGCGCCTGGAGAATGCCGCCGGTGCCGAGGTGACCGTCGTCGAGGAGCTCGCCGACCAGCGGTTCTCCAGCCAGGCGGACGCCGAGTCCTGGGTGGGGGAGTACTGGTCCGACCTGGCCGCCGAGGGGGTCGACGCGGTCACCCTCTTCGAGCACGAGCGGCAGGTCTACGGGCCGATGTCGCTGCATGCCTGAGGTCCCGCCTGACGCAGCCGGCGCCTGCGCGACGTTCCTCGCCCAGGCGCCCGAGGGCCTGGTGACCGGTGTCTACCTGCGCGGGGGCATCGGTTTCGGCGAGTGGGTGCCCGGGCAGAGCGACGTGGACTTCGTCGCCACGTTGTCGCGCCGCCCCACCGACGGCGTGGTCGCCTGGCCGAGTCCTGGGTGAGGCACTACGGATCCGCCAAGGCATCCCGGAGGGCGACGGCTCCGAATACCTCCACGACCGGGCCGCCCGGGGCAGGGACACCGCCGACTTCACGGCGTACGTCGTGGGGCAGGGGACCGTCTCCGGCACCTGAGGGGTCTGGTCCTCGAGGACCCGGTGCCGAAGGATGGTCACATGCGCCACGACGGCGACTTCGCTGCCTACATGGCAGCACGTTGGCCGGCGATCGTTCGGTCGCTGGTGCTGCTGGGCTGCGCGCAGGAGCGGGCCGACGAGATCGCGCGGCAGGCGCTCGCGCGCTGCTACCTGGAATGGGGGCGGGTCCGGGAGGCGGACGACATCGACGTGCAGGTCTACCGAACCGTGCTGGACCATCGGGCGCGTCCCCGCGAGGGCGCAGGCGGCCAGCAGCCCGCCGAACCCGCCGTCGCCCGGGCGACCGCGGCCGACCCCACCGACGCCGTACGCGTGCGGACCGCCCTCGAGGAAGCGCTCGGCCGGCTCCCGGCCGACGACCGGACCGTCGTGGTGCTGCGCTTCGCTGCCGGCCTCAGCGAGCTCCAGCTCGCGGAGGTGCTCGAGCTGCCGGAGGACGAGGTCGAGTCGCGGCTGGCCTCGGCCCTGACGGCGCTGGACCTGCCGAGGGTGTGGGAGGCGTCGCGATGAGCGAGGAGCTCGCCGAGGAGGTCTTCCGGCTCGCGGCCGAAGGGGTCGAGGTGCCCGCGGCCCCGGTCGCCGAGGTCGTCGGCCGGGCCCGGTCGCGGCGGAGCCGGCGACGGCGCTGGGTCGCCGGTGCCCTGGCCGGCGTCGTGGCGGCGGTGGGCCTCGGCACCTGGGTCGGCACCCGGGAGGCCGCCTCGTCCGGACCCGAGCGGCCCGCGGTGGTGCAGGTGGAGAACCCTGCGCCGGTCGCCTGGTGGGCCAACGACGTGCTCCACCTGCACCACGTCGCGGTGGAGATGCCGCGGGTCGAGGACCTCGTCCAGCTCGGCGACGGCGCGGTGATCGGCGAGTCGGACGGCGGCGTCGTGCTCGTCGACGGCCGCGGCAGGTTGACCACGATCGGTCACAAGGTCGCCGGTGCCCCGCTCGTCGCCTCCGAGCACCAGGGGTGGGTGGCATGGGTCGATCCCCGGGACCGGGCCCCGCAGCTGGTGGTCTACGACCTCGAGGCGGGCGAGGTCCTCGCCACCCGGAACCTGCGCTACCGCGGCCCGCGCTGGAAGAGCCTCGACGAGGGCAGCTACCCGATCGCCGCCGACGGCGACCGGGTCTACTACTCGGGGCAGGACGGGACCTGGGCGTGGTCGCCGGCAGACGGGGACGTCGTCGACGTCGAGGGTCTCCTCGACGTGTCGGCCGGGACGATCGTGAAGGCGGCCGAACGGGGCCGGATCCGCATCGTCCAGCCGTTCTTCAGCGTGGACTACGTGCGCGAAGGGCTCAGTGCCCAGCTCTCGCCCGGCGGCGAGCGGGTGCTCACCCGGGCACCGGGCGGCGAAGGTCCGTTCCGGGTGCTGATCTACGACACCCGGACGGGGGAGCGGCAGTGGACCGGCCTGCAGCGCGAGGACGTGGCCGTCGCGGCCAGCCTCGGACGCGACGGCCAGGTCACCTACGTCGTCGCGCACCGGCCGGACCAGCCGCAGGGCACCGACTTCGTGCGGCTGTCGTTCACCGGGCCCTACGAGCTCCGGACCTGCCACCTGGAGGAACGGACCTGCGTCCGGGTCACCAAGTTCCCGCACACGGGCTCGCTGCCGATCCTGGCTCGCTAGCGTGGCGCCCATGCGCCGCTTCAGCCAGGTCGACGTGTTCTCCGCCGAGCCCCTGCTCGGCAATCCCGTGGCGGTCGTCCACGACGCCGACGGCATCGCCGACGAGGACATGGCCCGGTTCGCCCGCTGGACGAACCTCTCCGAGACGACCTTCCTGCTCCCGCCCACCCGGCCCGGTGCCGACTACCGGCTGCGGATCTGGACCCCCGCTCGCGAGCTGCCGTTCGCCGGGCACCCGACTCTCGGGAGTGCCCATGCCTGGCTGGAGGCCGGGGGCGTGCCGGCCGCGGCGGGGGAGGTGGTCCAGGAGTGCGGCGCGGGACTGGTCCGTCTGCGCCGCGGCCACCGCCTCGCCTTCGCCGCCCCTCCGCTCGTCCGGTCGGGGCCGGTGGACGCCACGGACCGGGCCGCGATCGCCCGAGCCCTGCGGATCTCCGGGGACGACATCGTCGATGCCGCCTGGGTCGACAACGGCCCCGGCTGGGTCGCGGTCCTCCTGGCCGATGCCGACGCGGTCCTGGCGCTGCGCCCCGACATGTCCGGCCTGGGCGACCTCAAGGTCGGCGCACTCGGCGAGTACGCCGACGGCGCCGAGGCGGCGATCGAGGTCCGGGCCTTCGTGCCCTCGATGGGCATCGGCGAGGACCCCGTCACCGGCAGCCTGAACGCAGGCATCGCCCAGTGGCTGGCCGGCAGCCGACTCCCGGCGTCCTACGTCTCCTCGCAGGGCACCGCCCTCGGTCGCCGCGGTCGCGTCCATGTCGAGTGCGACGGCGACACGGTCTGGGTCGGAGGGGACACGCTCACCACGGTCACCGGCGAGGTCGCGCTCTGATGGTGGGGCCGCCGGCCGGCCAGGAACGACGTGGCATTCCGTCCGTGAGCCGGGTGGTCTTCATGTGCGGACCCTCGGGGGCAGGGAAGTCGACGTACGCCCGGCGGTTGGAGAGCGACGGGATGGTCAGGCTCTCCTTCGACGTGGAGATGTGGCGTCGCGGGATCTCGACGGTGCCGCTGCCACCGGACGTCCGCGAGGAGATCGAGGCTGACCTGCGCGCTCGGCTGCTGGAGCTCGTCGCGGCGGGGAGTGACGTCGTCCTGGACTTCTCGTTCTGGTCGCGCCGGATGCGCGACGACTACCGGCGACTGCTGAGACCAACCGGGGTGCGGCCGGAGACGATCTACCTCGCCACCGATCGAGAAACGGTCCTTGCCCGCATGCGGACCAGGCAGGGCAGCCATCCCGATGACTACGTGCTGCCTGACGGGCTCGTGGCTCAGCACTTCGACCACTTCGAGCCTCCGACGGCCGAGGAGGGTCCGCTCACCGTGATCCGTTAGCCATCGGGCGCACCGATGGGCGCCGGCAGGCTCCCAGCGCCCGCGAGCCGGGCTGGTGGCCCGGGTCGAGGTGTTCCGATCGCTGGGCAGTTCGCCCCGGCCTGCTCGGCGTCACGGTGGGACGCGCGCACGGTGGGCACGAACTGCCTCCGTTCGTGAACGGGGCTCGCGGTTGGTCGAGCCCCCGGAGGGCGTGCCGGCAGGCTCCATCGCCCGGTGGGTCCGGGTGGTGGAGCCTGCTGTTGCGATTGCCGGCGCTGTGGCTCAGTTGGTGTTGAGCTGGATGGTGCCGAGTGGGGGTGACGAGGTAGGTGCGGCCGTGGGGGCCGTGCCATTCGTAGGTGTGGTCGGGTCGTCGTCGGTAGCGCCAGCGGCCACTGGTTTTGCAGCGGTGGTGGCGTCTGCAGAGGGCGGCGAGCTTGTCGGGGTGGGTCTGGCCGGGTGGTCCGCCCTCGTCCATCGGCACGTAGGGGTCGATGTGGTCCTGGTCGCAGGCGCGGGCGTCGCGGGTGCACCAGGGGAAGACGCAGTGTCGGTCGCGGAGGATGACGATCTCGCGCATCGCCTCGGTGGGGTCGTGCCCGTCGATCGGGGCGCAGCGGTCGGGGTCGAGGACCGGGCGGATGGTCACCTGCGACCCGCCGACCCAGTCGCGGATCTTCGCGAGGGTGGCCGGCCCGAGCCTCTCGACCTCGCCGACGGCAGCGGGACCGGGGTCGAGGTGGAGCAGGTCGGTGAGGGTGAGGTGCAGGTAGAGGCTGGTCCGCGGCTTCCGCTGCGGGCGCCGCCCGCGGCCCGGTGGCGGCCGGCGCCGGCGGACTCTTCGTCCGTCGATGAGGCCGGTGAGGTCGAGCTGGGCTTGGTGGGCGGCGATCACGCCGAGGGCTTTGGCCTTGCGGATCTCGAGGTCGTCGGTGTCGCCGAGCGCCTTCAACGTGGCGGCCTGGTCGCAGACGAGGTCGTGGAAGGCGGTCAGGTCGAGGGTGTCGCCGGTGATGTCGAGGTGGCTGGTGCCGTCGAAGTCGCCGGGTCGGGGGTGCTGGAGGGTGACGTGCCAGGACTGCTTGCCGTGCTTCTCGCGTTGGTCGAGGAGCTCGGGGTGGTACTTGGCGATGGCGTGGGCGACGGCGGTCTGGATCGCGGCGAACCCGCAGGAGGCGAGCCTGGGGGCGAGCTGGGCGTCGACGTAGCCCGCGGCGGTCTTGGAGAGGGGGTGGGTGGCCTGGGCGACCTGGCGGGCCTTCCACGGCTCCACGTCGAGCTGCTCGACGAGCCGCCAGATCCGCGGGAGCCGGTGCTGGAGGTCGAGGGCGTCGGCGATCAGCTTCATCCCGGCCAGGGTGGAGACGCCGAGCGCGGCGGCGACCGGTTCGGGCGTGAACGCGGAGACGGCCGGGGTGCCCTCGCCACCCAGGGACTCGTCGACGTGCAGGACGCCGGGCAGCGCGTCGCCGGACCAGGTGGCCACGCCGGTGTCGGTGGTGGCGGGGTGCAGCACGCACCACTGCGCGGCCAGCCGCAGCTTGTCCCGCTCGGCGGCGCGCGGGCGTCATCTTCTTCTCCTCGAGCAGGGCGAGGACGCCGGTCGGGGTCGAGGTCCTCGACCACCACCGGTTGTCCCATCGCGTCCACTTCGAGCATGGGACAAGTCAACCAGTGACCACCGACACTCCGGCCCCGAAAACCGGGTGGTTGAGCGGGTCTGGGGAAACCCGAAGGTAAAGATTTCGGGGGCGTTCGTCGCGAGCCGCGCGACCGCCGGCGCTGGGCCGCCGGCGGCGAGTCGGGAGACGACCGGAACCAGGGCGTACCCGTCCCCGTAGCCGCAAAGGACCGCGACCACCCGACATGCCGGGGGCCGCCGGCGGGGGTCTCGAGGCTCGGCGCTGGCGCGCCTCGCACCTCGACCACCGGGGCGCGACCGCGAGCCGGGAGGCGAGCCGGAACCCACGGCGTACCCGTCTCTGTAGCTGCCAAGACCGCAGCCACCGACAGGCCACGAGCCGGCGGTGTGGTGAGGTCTCGACAAGCTCGACCACCGGCGCGCCTCGCACCTCGACCAACGGCGCGCAAGGGTCTCGCACCCTCGACCACCGGGTGCGGCCCGGCGCATCGCACCCCGACCACCGACGCATCGCGGGCCGCCTGCCACGTGTCGCGGCCTGCCGCCGGTAGTCTCGGGCACGTGCGGGCCTACCTCGATCTCATGCAGCGGATCCTCGACGAGGGCGTGCCGAAGGGCGACCGGACGGGCACCGGGACGCGGAGCGTCTTCGGCCACCAGATGCGCTTCGACCTGACCGAGGGGTTCCCGCTGGTCACCACCAAGAAGATCCACACCCGATCGGTGTTCGCCGAGCTGCTGTGGTTCCTGCGCGGCGACACCAACGTGAAGTGGCTGCAGGACCGCGGGGTGTCGATCTGGGACGAGTGGGCCGACGAGAACGGTGACCTCGGGCCGGTCTACGGCTACCAGTGGCGCAGCTGGCCGACGCCGGACGGACGCCACGTCGACCAGATCGGCCAGGTCGTCGAGCAGCTGCGGCGCGACCCCGACTCGCGCCGCCACATCGTCTCGGCGTGGAACGTCGCCGACATCCCGCAGATGGCGCTCGCGCCCTGCCACACCATGTTCCAGTTCTACGTGGCCGACAACCGGCTGAGCTGCCAGCTCTACCAGCGCTCCGCGGACGTGTTCCTCGGCGTGCCGTTCAACATCGCCTCCTACGCCCTGCTCACCCACATGGTCGCCCAGGTGACCGGGCTCGAGGTGGGCGACTTCGTGCACACGCTCGGCGACGCCCACCTCTACGAGAACCACCTCGACCAGGCCCGGCTCCAGCTCGCCCGCGAACCACGGCCGCTGCCGCGCCTGGTGCTGGACCCCTCGGTCACCGCGCTGGACGAGTTCGACCTCGAGCACATCGCGGTCGAGGGCTACGACCCCCACCCCGGGATCAAGGCGCCCATCGCGGTATGACCACCCCGAACGGCAAGCGGGTCGTCCTCGTGGCGGCCGTCGCCGAGAACGGTGTCATCGGAGCCGGCCCCGACATCCCGTGGCGGATCCCGGGGGAGCAGGCCCAGTTCAAGGAGCTCACCCTCGGGCACACCCTCGTGATGGGGCGGACGACCTACGAGTCGATCGGCCGGCCGCTGCCGGGCCGCACCACCATCGTCCTGACCCGCGACCCGGCCTGGCGGGCAGACGGTGTCGTCGTCGCCCACGACCTCGACGACGCGCTGGCCCGGGCCGACAGCCTGCCGGGGGACGTGATGGTCGCCGGCGGCGCCCAGGTGTACGCCGCGGCCATGCCGCTCGCCGACGAGCAGGTGATCACGCAGGTGCACCTCGACCCCGAGGGTGACGTGCTCTACCCGGCGTTCGACCCCGGCGAGTGGACCGAGACCCGCCGCGAGCCGGGCGAGGAGTACGACCGGGTCTGGTGGCAGCGACGCCAGGGGTACTGACCGGCGCTCTGGCAGGGTGGCGGCCATGGAGCTGCGCATCTTCACCGAGCCCCAGCAGGGGGCGACGTACGACGACCTGCTCGCCGTGGCCCGGACCGCCGAGGAGCTCGGGTTCGGCGCCTTCTTCCGGTCCGACCACTATCTCGGCATGGGCACCGAGGGCCTGCCCGGGCCGAGCGACGCCTGGGTGACCCTCGCCGGCCTGGCCCGCGACACCAGCACGATCCGGCTCGGCACGATGATGACCAGCACCACGTTCCGCCACCCCGGCCCGCTCGCGATCGCCGTCGCGAACGTCGACCAGATGAGCGGCGGACGGGTGGAGCTCGGCATCGGCGCCGGCTGGTTCGAGCAGGAGCACACGGCGTACGGCATCCCGTTCCCCGGCACGGGCGAGCGGTTCGACCGTTTCGAGGAGCAGCTGGCGATCATCACCGGGCTGTGGGGGACACCGGAGGGCGAGCGGTTCGGCTTCGACGGGCAGCACTACCGCCTCGCCGACTCCCCGGCCCTGCCCAAGCCGGTGCAGCGACCGCACCCGCCCGTGCTCGTCGGAGGCCTCGGCAAGAGGCGGACACCCGCCCTGGCCGCGCGCTTCGCCGACGAGTTCAACCTGCCGTTCGTCGACGAGGAGAGGACGCGGACCCAGTTCGACCGGGTCCGTCGGGCCTGCGAGGAGATCGACCGGGACCCCGGCGACCTCACCTGGTCCAACGCCCTCGTCGTGTGCGTCGGTCGCGACGAGGACGAGATCGCGCGCCGCGCCGCAGCGATCGGGCGGGACGCGGCCGAGCTGCGCGAGAACGGCCTGGCCGGCACGCCCGCGGAGGTCGTGGACAAGATCGCCCGGTACGCCGCGCTCGGCACCCAGCGCGTCTACCTGCAGGTGCTGGACCTCTCAGACCTCGACCACGTGCGGCTGGTCGCCGAGGAGGTCATGCCCCACGTCTGACGCCGGCTTCGGCTCCGGCGCTCGCCGCGCCCTCCCGCGCCGAGGCCTCCTCGCGCCGGAGGAACGCCCCGAGGTCGCCGATGGTGCTCATCAGCGGCGCGGGGAAGACCACCGTGGTGTTCTTGTCCACGCCGATCTCGATCAGGCTCTGCAGGTTCCGCAGCTGGAGCGCCAGCGGGTGGGCCATCATCGTGTCCGAGGCATCCCCGAGGGCGGCTGCGGCCGCGGACTCGCCCTCGGCGGCGATGATCTTGGCGCGCTTGTTCCGCTCGGCCTCGGCCTGGCGCGCCATCGCGCGCTTCATGCTCTCGGGCAGCTGGATGTCCTTGAGCTCCACGAGGGCGACGATCACGCCCCACTCGGTGGTGGTGGCGTCGAGGATCTCGCGGATGTCGACGTTGATCGCGGCGGTCTCGGTGAGTGTCTCGTCCAGGCTGTGCTGGCCGACGACGTTGCGCAGCGTCGTCTGGGCGATCTGGTTGATCGCGGTGGACACGTTCTCGATCGCGACCACCGACTTCACCGCGTCCACCACCCGGTAGTACGTCACGCCCGCGACGTCGATGCTGACGTTGTCGCGGGTGATGATGCCCTGGGACTGGATCGGCATCGTGACGATCCGGAACGACACCCGGTGCAGCACGTCGACGACCGGGATGATGAAGGTGAGCCCCGGTTGCCGGACCCCGTGCACCCGCCCGAGCCGGAACAGCACGCCCTTCTCGTACTGCTTCACGACCCGCAAGGACAACGCCAGGCCGATCAGGACCAGCGCGACCACCCCGATCAGCACCCACCACCACGCGCTCATGAGACACCTTCCTTTGACGTGTTCCCGGGCAGCTCGACGGCGATCTTGCGGGCCCAGGAGTCGATGGCCTGCCAGTCCCGGAAGTCCCCGGCGGGAAGCAGCCGACGGCCCGACGGCAGCCGGCGGACCATGCTGTCGAGGAAGTGCAGCCGCTCCGGCTCCAGCGCCCCGTAGAACACCCGCATGCCGCGGGGGAGCAGCGCCTCCTCGAGCTCTGCGAACTGGCGGGGGCGGGTCAGCTCCAGCAGGTCGCGCCCCTGGCCGTCGGTGGGGGAGGTGCCCAGCGGACCGCTGCTGAACAGCCACACCGGTCGCTCCACGAGCAGGTCGATGTGCCGCATCACGAACTCGACCGGCCCCTTGAGCCAGGAGCCCTGGTAGGCGGCGCTGCCGATCACGAACGCGTCGTACGGCCTGGCGTCCACGAGGGGCGAGCCCTCCTGGACGTCGACCTGATGGCCGCACGAGCGCAGCGTCTCGGCGAGGCGCTCGGCGATCCCACGGGTGGCGCCGTACCTGCTCCCGTAGACGACGAGGACGGTCATGGTCCCTCCTTCGCCTCCACGGTGCGCCGACCCGGCGGGCCGGGGCAGGGCAGAAAGACCCGCGGGCGATAACCTGTGGGACATGACGAACCCGCCCGAGGCACCGTTCGGTCGCGTGCTGACCGCGATGGCCACCGCGTTCCACGACGACGGGTCGGTCGACCTCGAGGGCACCGCCCGGATCGCCGTGCACCTCGTCGACCACGGCCACGACGGCGTCGTCGTCTCCGGCACCACCGGGGAGTCGCCGACCACCAGCGTCGCCGAGGACGGAGAGATCCTGGCCGCCGTCCGGGACGCGGTCGGCGACCGGGCCACGATCGTCGCGGGCGTCGGCACCAACTCCACGGCGCACTCGGTCGAGCTCGCCGAGCAGGCCCACAAGCTCGGCGCCGACGGGCTGCTGCTCGTCACCCCCTACTACAACAAGCCCGGCCAGGGCGGCGTGCTCCACCACTTCCGCCAGGTCGCGGAGGCCACCGACGTCCCGGTGATGCTGTACGACGTCCCCGGCCGGACCGGCACGCAGATCTCGCTGGAGGTCTACGAGCAGGCGATCGCCTGGGAATCCGTGGTCGCGGTCAAGGACGCCGTCGGCGACTTCGCGCGCGGGGTCAAGATCATGCAGATGGGCTACGCCCTCTACTCCGGCGACGACGCCGAGAACCTGGGCTGGCTCGCCCACGGCGCCGCCGGCTTCGTGTCCGTGGTCGGCCACGCGGCCGGGGACGAGACCCGAGCCATGATGGACGCCTTCCACGCCGGTGACCACGCCGGTGCCCTCGAGATCTTCACGCGGCTGCTCCCCGCGATCGACGCCGTCATGGGCGTCCCCAACTACGGAGCGACCACCGCCAAGGCAGCACTCCAGCTCCTCGGCGTCCTCGACAACCGCAACGTCCGCTCGCCCCTCGTGGCGCTGGACGACGACGAACTGGCCGCGCTGCGAGCAGGACTCGCCGCTTCGGGCCTGCTAAGGAACTAGATGTCACACCCCCATCCCGAGCTCTCCGCACCGGCCGCACTGCCGAAGGGGGGTTTGCGGATCACCCCGCTCGGCGGGCTCGGCGAGGTCGGCCGGAACATGACCGTCTTCGAGTACGACGACCGGCTGCTGATCGTCGACTGCGGCGTGCTGTTCCCCGAGGACAGCCACCCCGGCGTGGACCTGATCCTGCCCGACTTCGATGCCATCCGGGACCGCCTGGACAAGGTCGAGGCGCTCGTGCTCACCCACGGGCACGAGGACCACATCGGCGCCACGCCGTACCTCCTGCGCGAGCGCGGCGACATCCCGCTCGTCGGGTCGGAGCTGACCCTGGCCCTGCTCGGCAGCAAGCTGCGCGAGCACCGGCTCAAGGAGACCGTCCACCACGTGGTCAAGGAGGGTGACCGGATCGCGTTCGGGCCGTTCGAGCTGGAGTTCGTCGCGGTCAACCACTCCATCCCGGACGCGCTGGCGGTGGCCATCCGCACCGGGGCGGGCCTGGTCCTGCACACCGGCGACTTCAAGATGGACCAGCTGCCGCTGGACGGCCGGATCACCGACCTGCGTGCCTTCGCCCGGCTGGGGGAGGAGGGCGTCGACCTCTTCCTCACCGACTCCACCAACGCCGAGACCCCCGGCTTCACGCCCGCCGAGAAGTCCATCACCCCGGTCATCGACCGGGTCTTCCACGAGTCGCAGCAGCGCATCATCGTCGCCTGCTTCGCCTCCCACGTGCACCGGGTCCAGCAGGTGCTCGACGCGGCGTACACCCACGAGCGCCAGGTCGCCTACGTCGGCCGCTCGATGGTGCGGAACATGGCGATCGCGCGCGACCTGGGCTACCTCAAGGTGCCGCCGGGCGTGCTCGTCGACACCAAGGACCTCGCCGACCTGCCGCCCGAGCGCCAGGTGCTCATCTCCACAGGCTCCCAGGGCGAGCCGATGAGCGCGCTGTCGCGGATCGCCCAGCGCAACCACAACTTCGTGCACATCGAGGAGGGCGACACCGTCCTGCTCGCCTCCAGCCTGATCCCCGGCAACGAGAACGCCGTCTACCGCGTCATCAACGGCCTGGCCCGCTGGGGCGCGAAGGTCGTGCACAAGGGCAACGCGCTGGTCCACGTCAGCGGCCACGCGAGCGCCGGCGAGCTGCTCTACTGCTACAACATCGTCAAGCCGAGGAACGTGCTCCCGGTGCACGGCGAGATCCGGCACATGCGCGCGAACGCCGACCTGGCCCGGGCCACCGGGGTGGAGAACGTGGTGGTGGCCGAGGACGGCGTGGTGGTCGACCTGGTCGACGGCGTCGCGTCGATCGTCGGCAAGGTCGACTGCGGCTACGTCTTCGTCGACGGGTCCTCGGTCGGCGACATCACCGAGTCCGACCTCAAGGACCGCCGGATCCTCGGCGAGGAGGGGTTCATCTCGGTGATCGTCGTGGTGGACTCGGTGACCGGGAAGGTGTCCAGCGGCCCCGAGATCCACGCCCGCGGCTTCGCCGAGGACGACTCGACGTTCAACGACATCAAGCAGCCGATCTGCGACGCGCTGGATCGCGCGGTCGCCGAGGGCAACACCGACTCCTACCAGCTGCAGCAGACGGTCCGTCGGGTGGTGGGGCGCTGGGTGAGCAACACCCACCGCCGGCGTCCGATGATCATCCCGGTGGTCATCGAGGCCTGAGTCCGGGCGGCGGCGTGCCGCCGGTCAGGTGGTGGCCGCCAGCACGCCGGCCACGATGAGTGCCTGGCCCACGTGGTAGGTCACCATCACGAAGAGGTCGGCCCGGGGGATCGGCCGCACGAAGCGGTCGACCGACAGCGTGGCGTCGCTGGCGACGAAGACGGTGGCGCCCAGGGCCACGAGCCACTCGCCGGTGAACCAGGCGGCGACCAGCATGGCGGCGATCGCGGCGGTGTAGACGGCGACCGGCACGGACAGCGCGGGCCCGTCGAGGCGGTGGGTCGCCGGGAGCACGTCCCGGGTGGCGACCAGGCTCGCCAGCAGGACCACCAGCACCGCCCAGGACCAGCCGGGTCGGGGGAGGCCGAGGGTCGCGAAGCAGGCGAGGTAGGCCAGGTGGCCCACCAGGAACGCCGCGACCCCGGCACGGAAGCGGCCCAGGGAGTCACCGAGCAGGGCGACGTCGCCCAGCAGCCCGAAGACCAGGGCGACCAGCAGCCAGCGACCGGGGGTGCTGCCGGCCGCGTCGAGCGCCACGGCGGCGACCAGCAGGGCGACCAGAGTCGCCGGCTTCGCCCAGGTCTCGGTACGCCGGTCGTCCCGGGCGACCGCCCACCAGTCGACCGCGGCCAGGACGGCGGGCAGGACCCACACCAGCTCGACGCGCACGCCCGCAGCATGGCAGCGCTGGGCCCCGCAGGACAGCACAGGGCCCCGCCGGACGAGTCCGGCGGGGCCCCGCGTCGTACGTCGTGGACGGCTGCCCGAGGGTCAGCGCGTCACGGTGGAGCGGCGGTCGCCCGCCTCGACACGGTGGTGGTGGTGGTGGTGGTGCTTCTTGCACACGACGAACTTGACGTCGTCGACGTACCAGCCGTCGATGCCGCCGCAGCCGTCGCGACCCATGTCGAACCGGATCCTCACCCGGTCACCCTTGCCCGCACCGGCCTTCTTCAGGTCGATGATGGACTTGCCCCAGGAGCCGAAGACCTCGCCGCCGTCGGTGCCGGTGAAGCCCGGCTCCCCGGCCATCGGGTTGGTGCTGCCGTCCGCCTCGGTGGCCAGGGTCTGCGGGGCGTTGAAGACGTAGGCACCGGCCGGGATGACCTTCCACCGCTTGCCGTTGACCTTGATCTTCACGTTGCCACCGTCGTAGCCGGACTCCGTCGCCACGTAGTGCCGGAAGACCAGGCGGCGGAAGTTGCCGCCGGGCATCGTCACCTTCGGGCTCGCGATGGAGTCGCGGCTCGAGATGTCGTCGGCGTCACCGGCGCACGAGCCGGTGTCGGGGTCGGCGGCGTAGGCCACCTTGCCGCCCCGCTTGCCCGGCACGTCCGAGGTCGCCTTCCAGGGGAAGCTGCGGCCGCCGTCGAAGACGACCTCGCTGCTCTTCCTCCACCTGCCGAGCCCGTGCTCGAAGTCGTCCTTCCAGAACGTCCGCGACCTCGTGCCCTTGCCGCAGACGGGCGGGGCGTTCTTGGCCAGCAGCGGCTTGAAGTTGCACTGCGTGGGCTCCTTGCGGAGCTCCACCGCCGTGATCACGTTGTCGACCGAGGTGCAGTCGGCCGGGGTGATCAGGTCGGTGGCCGGCAGCGACGTGCCGTTCTCGGCGACCGACAGCTGGTTGATCGGCTGGCCGGTGAGCGCCGTGCACGCCTGCTGGAGCCCGTCGGCGAGGTCGGAGAAGTCCGACGTCGGCGTCAGGTGGTGGGTCTGCGTGTACCAGTAGAGGTTGGCCGCCTTGTCCAGGCCGATCCCGTCGACCTCGACGCCGTTGAAGGAACCGCCGTCGACCAGCAGCGAGTAGCTGTGGTTGACCACGCCGGAGTTGCTGTGCACCCCGCCCTGGTCGTCGGTCGAGCAGTGGTACTCGGCGTCGGAGACCTTGGCCGGGTCGCCGTAGCAGGTGGGGTCCCACATGTCGCGGATCGCGCCACCGAAGGCCGGCGACTTCTCGGCCACCAGCCAGCGGTAGGAGTCGGCCTTCTCCGCGGTCTCGACGTCCTTCATGGTGGCGTTGACCGTGCCCGCGGCCGACTTGATCTTCTGGCCGTCCTCGAGCCGGATCATCACGCCCGGGATGTCGGCGGAGCCGGACATCGAGAACGGCGCCTCGCCGGCCACGTTGTCGCCGACGATGATGCCGGTGGCCCCGGCCGCCTCCGCGTTGGCGGCCTTGGTGCCGAAGGTGCAGGCGCCCCGGTCCACGTAGGCGAAGCTGCCCGAGACCGCCGCGGCGTTGGAGAACGCCGCGCAGCCGTTGGTCGGGCTGCCGTCGCCGGCGTCGTCCTGGGCGACGACGACGTCGTCGGTGAAGCCGGTCTTGTCGATGACCGGGCCGAAGGCCGCCGGTGCGGCGTCACAGGGACCGGCGATCGTGTCGGGGGAGTTGATGACCAGGCTGACCGCGCCGCGGGTGTGGGTCGAGCAGAGGCCCACCGGGCGCGCGGCGGTGAGGTCGCCCTCGCCCTCGTCCTCCCGGTTGTTGATCAGGTCGATGGTCTCGCCCCAGATGTCGGAGTACGCCTCGTTCATCGCGCCCGGCTGCCACTGGTAGATCAGGCCGGAGGTGTACTCGGTGTAGGCGTGACCCCACTCGTGGGAGACGACGTCGTCGGAGGAGACCCCGTCGCAGTAGTTGGTCGTCTGGCCGTTCCAGTTGGCGTTGGGGCACGAGATCGCGGGGTCGTTGTTGATCGTCCGCATCGGGGCGCCCTCGCCGTCGTAGGAGTCGCGGCCGAAGGTGTCCCGGTAGAACCAGTAGGAGTCACCGGCGGAGCGGACCATGTTCTCCTGGTCCTGGTTCAGGTCGCCGGGGAGCGGGTCGCCCTCCTTCCACACCTCGGTGAGGTTGCGGTCCTGGTCGGCCTCGTAGAGGTGCCGCTCGAGGGCGTCGTCGACCATGGAGTAGCGGTTCACGACCTTGCCGGTGTCGGCGTCCACGAAGACCATGTCGCGGATGTTCCGGGCGTTGCTCACCTCCACGGTGTAGGCGAGCACCGCGTCGCCGGGGTCGCCCTTGATCGAGCCGAGGCGGTAGACGACGAGCCGGTTGTGCGCCGCCTCGATCCCGGTGGTGTCCGTCCGGCCCTCACCGGGCGGGTCCGCGCGCACCGCGGAGACCGCCCGTGAGGCAGCCTCCGATGCCGACAGCCGCGGGGTGACGCTCAGGTCGAGGCCCGGGGCCACGTAGCCGCTGACCGACGTCAGGTCACCGGCCTTGTCGACGTCTGCCTTGAGCATCGACCCGAACACGGGAACGCCCCGGTAGCTCTGGGTGTAGGTGATCGTCCAGCCGTAGCGGTCGGCCTGGAGCGCCGACTGCTCGAGCTGCGACGGCGTCGCGCCGAAGGCGGGGGCGTACCTGTCGAGGTAGGCGGACGCCTTGTGGGCGGCCGCGGAGGCGTTGTCGGCGTTGGCCGACGGGAGCAGGTCGCCCTTGCGGGCTGCGCGCACGAAGCCGACCTTGCCGGTCGCGTGCTCGCGGGTGACGGCCACGGAGCCGTCCGCCTGCTGCTTCATCTGCTGGACGAGTGAGTCGGCGGCGACCTGCGGGGCTGAGCCCGAGGCCGCGGCCTGGAGACCCGGGACGGCGGCAAGGCCTGCTCCCAGGAGCGCAAGGCTGATGCCCTGCCTGAGGATCTTCACGGTGTTCCCCTCCGAGATCGTGGGTGGACACGGGCGTGCTGTGAGATGCACCACCGCCGTTGCACCCTACGTAGGCCCTCTGTCAACGGTCCAGAGTCCCGAGAAGAAACATCCCTCGGGGTGGTCCGGGCCGGAAGCCTTCCGCCGGACCGCCGCGGGAGCCGACCGCGCGGCGACACGCATCCTGTGGTCCCTGTGACGGGTGTGACCATCGATTAGGTTGATGAGCATGGCGACCCGTACGTCTTCCCCGCCGGGGTCGCGGAGCAAGAGCACGTCCACCACCGGTACCCGCAGTACCGGCAGGAGCAGCTCGAGCGCCCGATCCCGGAGTACCGGAAGCAGCTCGAAGAGCAAGTCCGGCTCGAGCACGTCCAAGAGCAGGACGTCCTCGTCCAAGAGCCGTGCCTCGAGCGCGCGCCGCCCCGCCCCCCGCGCGGTGCGCAGCGGGCCGGGGCCGGTCGCCCGGGCGTTCATGGCGCTCGGACGGGGCGTCGTCGCGGTCTGGCTCGCGATCGCCCACGCCGTCGGTGCCACCGCCCGCAGCATCGGTCACACCGCCCGCGAGCTCGAGCCCGAGCACCGGCGCGACGGGATCGGGCTGTTCCTCTTCGGCCTCGCCGTCGTGTCCGCCGCCGCCGTCTGGTGGCAGCTGCCCGGCTCCGTCATGGAGGGCGCCCGGACCGTCGTGGAGGGGTCGGTCGGCAAGGTCGGCTTCTTCGTGCCCCTGGCGCTGGTGTGGATCGGTTGGCGCAACATGCGCGACCCCGAGCACAACGGGCCGGCCGGTCGCCAGGTCGTCGGCTGGGCCGCCCTCGCGTTCGGGGTCCTCGGCATCGTCCAGATCGCCAACGACAACCCGCAGCCCGTCCTCGGTGACGCCACCGACCTGCGCGACGCCGGCGGAGCCGTCGGGTACGTCGTCGCCAGCCTGCTGCTCGACCTGCTCCGCACGGCGTACGTCGTGGTCCCGCTGCTGACGCTGCTCGCGTTCTTCGGCGTGCTGGTCATCACCGCCACCCCGCTCTACCAGGTGCCCGCCCGCCTCGCGGAGACCCGCGACAACCTGCTCGGGCGCCACCACGAGGACGACGCGGACGACAAGACCCAGCCGATGCGGACCCGGCGCGGCCGCGACGACGAGATCGACCCCGAGATGGGTGACCCGGCCTACGACACCCCGGTCCTCGAGGACCGCGAGGTGAAGAAGCGTCGGCGCAAGAAGGAGCCGGACGCCGTCGACGTCGCCCTGGCCGAGACCGACCCGGTCGGGTTCCCGCCCTTCACGCCGCCCGCCGAGGAGCCGGCAGCCAAGACCGAGCTCGAGCCGCCGCCGCACTCCCCGCTGCCGCCGCGGGTGGAGCAGCTGCTCCTCTCCGGCGACATCGCCTACACGCTGCCCGGCAACGAGGTCCTCAAGCCGGGCTCGCCGCACAAGGCCCGCTCGAAGGCCAGCGACGCGGTCGTCGACCGGCTCACCCAGGTGATGGAGGAGTTCGGCATCGACGCGCAGGTGACCGGCTACACCCGTGGCCCGACCGTCACCCGCTACGAGGTCGAGCTCGGCCCGGCGGTGAAGGTCGAGAAGGTCACGGCGCTGTCGAAGAACATCGCGTACGCCGTCGCCTCGGCCGACGTGCGGATCCTCAGCCCGATCCCCGGCAAGTCCGCGATCGGCATCGAGATCCCCAACGTGGACAAGGAGATCGTCTCCCTCGGCGACGTGCTCCGGTCCAACACCGCCCGCGCGGACCACCACCCGATGGTGGCCGGCCTCGGCAAGGACGTCGAGGGCGGCTTCGTGGTGGCGAACCTCGCCAAGATGCCGCACCTGCTCGTCGCCGGTGCCACCGGCTCGGGAAAGTCGAGCTTCATCAACTCGATGATCACCTCGATCCTGATGCGGTCCACGCCGGACGAGGTGCGGATGATCATGGTCGACCCGAAGCGGGTGGAGCTGAACGCCTACGAGGGCGTGCCGCACCTGATCACGCCGATCATCACCAACCCGAAGAAGGCCGCCGAGGCGCTGGCCTGGGTCGTGCGCGAGATGGACCTGCGCTACGACGACCTCGCCAACTTCGGCTTCCGCCACATCGACGACTTCAACAAGGCCGTCCGGGCGGGCAAGGTCGAGGTGCCACCGGGCAGCGAGCGCGAGCTGTCGCCGTACCCGTACCTCCTGGTGATCGTCGACGAGCTGGCGGACCTGATGATGGTCGCCCCGCGCGACGTCGAGGACGCGGTCGTCCGGATCACCCAGCTCGCGCGTGCCGCCGGCATCCACCTGGTGCTGGCGACCCAGCGTCCCAGCGTCGACGTCGTCACGGGCCTGATCAAGGCCAACGTGCCGTCCCGGCTGGCGTTCGCGACCTCCTCGCTCGCCGACAGCCGGGTCATCCTCGACCAGCCCGGCGCCGAGAAGCTGGTCGGCCAGGGTGACGGACTCTTCCTCCCGATGGGCGCCTCCAAGCCGGTGCGCGTCCAGGGCTCCTGGGTCACCGAGGCCGAGATCGCCCAGGTCGTCAAGCACTGCAAGACCCAGCTCGAGCCGTCGTACCGCGAGGACGTCACCGCTCCCGCAGCCAGCAAGCGCGAGCTCGACGACGACATCGGCGACGACATGGACCTGGTCATCCAGGCGGTGGAGCTCGTCGTGTCGACCCAGTTCGGGTCGACCTCGATGCTCCAGCGCAAGCTCCGCGTCGGCTTCGCGAAGGCCGGACGCCTGATGGACATCCTCGAGAGCCGGGGGGTGGTGGGGCCCAGCGAGGGTTCCAAGGCCCGCGACGTTCTCGTGAAGCCCGACGAGATCGACGGCGTCATCGCCACGCTCCAAGGAGAGATGTGATGGAGGCACGAGCCCTGCACCACCTCGACGACCACCAGGCGTCGGAGGAGACCTACGAGGACAGGGGGCCCGAGCCGCTCGGTCTGGCCCCGGAACCGGTCGAGGTCCGCCGCAACGGCGGTCTGGCCGCACTGCTCGGCGTCGTGGCCTCGGCGGTGGGGATCGCCTACCTGTCCCGGGCCACGGCATCGGGGTCGTGGCTGGACTGGCTGCTCTTCACGGTGATGGGCGGCCTCGGCGTGGCCTACCTGCTCGCCTTCGTGGACGCGCGCACCCCGCTGCTGGTCGCCGACACGCAGGGCGTGCGGATCCGGCTCGGCCGCACCTGGCGCGGCATGCCGTGGGGCGCGCTGTCCCGGGTGGAGCACCTGCCGCGCCGCGGACCGCTCCGCGACGGCCGGCTCGTGCTGGTGGCGCGCAACCCCGAGCGGGTGCTCGACGAGCTGGACCCCAGCGGCCGTCGCCAGTCGCGGATCGCCCAGCGGCTCTACGGGGCGCCCTTCGCGGTGCCGCTCGCCCTCTCCACCCGGGTGACCGGGGCGGGGGAGGACCTCACCGGTGCGCTGCTCCGGCTCGCCGGGGACCCCTCGGCGGTCGTCGAGATCATCCCGCGTGAGCAGCCCGGTCAGGTCGAGGAGGAGGACGCACTCGGCGAGCCCGAGCCCGAAGCCGACTTCGAGACCGCGGCCGAGCAGGCGGCTGGGACTGGGCCCGAGGCCGAGACCCCGGCCAAGCGCCGGTGGCCGGACCCGCGCCCCGCGCTGGCGCACGCCATCGGCGTCGTGGCAGCCCGGCTGGCCGGTCGACGCAGCGAGGTCGAGGAACCCGGGGACGAGGCCGAGCAGGTCGAGGAGGCGCCGGCCGCGGTCACGCCCGAGCCCCCGAAGCCGCAGCCCACGCCGCCGTCCATGGTCGCAAGCGAGACGCCGAGCCCGCTGCGTGACCCGGTCGTCGCGGTGCGTGCCGAGTTCCGCAGCGACCTGACCCTGGCCAGTACCGAGGAAGACGCCGACGTGTCGTCCTCACGTGAGCTGCGCCGGCCGGGGAGCGTCAACCTGGTCGAGGACACCGTCGTGTGGGGCGACAGGGTGCGTCCGATCGCCCGGGAGGGCGCGGCCGTCGAGCCGCTCGTGATCGACGACTTCCAGGTGGAGCCGGCCGAGGACCCCGTGGTCGGGCCGGAGCTCGTCGCCTCGCGGACCCGGCTGGGGCTGACCGTCGACCAGCTCGCCGAGCGCACCCGGATCCGGCCGCACGTCATCGAGTCGATCGAGGTGGACGACTTCGCGCCCTGCGGCGGGGACTTCTACGCTCGCGGCCACCTGCGCACCCTGGCCCGCGTTCTCGGTGTCGACGCGACGCCGCTGCTCACGTCGTACGACGAGCGGTACGCGGACGCGCCGATCAACCCGCGGCGGGTGTTCGAGGCCGAGCTCGCGACCGGCGCCGGTGGGTCCATCCGTGGCACCCGCGGCGGACCGAACTGGTCGGTGCTGATCGCCGCGGTGATGACACTGGTGCTCGCCTGGTCGATCGCCCGCCTGGTCATGGAGAGCCCGGTGGAGCTCACCCCGCCGGCGCCGCGGCTGAACGGCTCGGCCGGCCCGAACAACAACAACCTCCAGCTGGCGGACCCGGTGCCGGTGGTGCTGACCGCGACCCGAGGCGGCGCCCACGTGGTGGTCCGCGACGGGGCCGGCGACGTGGTCTACACCGGTGACCTGTCCTTCGGCGAGAGCCGGACGCTGAAGTCGGTGGCACCGCCGGTGCGGGTGCAGTCCTCCGACGGATCGCTCCAGGTCAACGTCGCCGGCCGCGACCGCGGCAGCCTCGGCGCCGACGGCCAGCCCGCCCAGAACACCTTCCCGGTGGACTGAATCGCGGAGGCGGGCGGGTGACACCGGTCACCGGCCCGCTCCGCGATGCAGCCCCGACCCGCCGGAGCGGGCATACTCGAGACGACCATGACGACGACTTCCACCACCGCTGCCCGCCCCGCCGACGACCCACGTGCCCCGATGTCGGTGGCCATGGTGACTCTCGGATGCGCCCGCAACGAGGTCGACTCCGAGGAGCTCGCCGGTCGCCTCGAGGCGGACGGCTTCCGGCTGGTGACCGATCCCGCCGACGCCGACACCGTGGTCGTGAACACGTGCGGCTTCGTGGAGGCCGCCAAGAAGGACTCGGTCGACACCCTGCTCCAGGCCGCCGACCTCAAGGAGTCTGGCAGCACCCAGGCCGTCGTGGCCGTGGGTTGTCTGGCCGAGCGCTACGGCAAGGACCTCGCCGAGTCGCTGCCCGAGGCCGACGCCGTGCTCGGCTTCGACGACTACCCGGACATCGCCGCCCGGCTGCGCGCGATCGTGGCGGGGGAGACCCACCAGCCTCACACGCCCCAGGACCGCCGCAGGCTGCTGCCGATCTCCCCGGTGGAGCGCTCGGCGGCCGAGCTGAGCGTCCCCGGCCACGGGCTGGACTCGACGGGCTCGACCAGCGAGCTGGGGGAGGGCGGCCCGGCCACCGGGCCGCGCGCCGTACGACGCCGCCTCGACGGAGGCCCGATGGCCCCGCTCAAGCTGGCCAGCGGCTGTGACCGTCGCTGCTCGTTCTGCGCCATCCCGAGCTTCCGCGGCTCCTTCGTCAGCCGACGCCCCTCCGACGTGCTCGCCGAGGCGCGCTGGCTCGGCGAGCAGGGCGTCCGGGAGCTGTTCCTGGTCAGCGAGAACTCCACCTCCTACGGCAAGGACCTCGGCGACCTGCGCCTGCTCGAGACGCTGCTGCCGGAGCTGGCCGCCGTCGAGGGCGTCGAGCGGGTGCGGGTCTCCTACCTGCAGCCGGCCGAGACCCGACCCGGCCTGATCGAGGCCATCGCGGGCACGCCCGGCGTGGTGCCGTACTTCGACCTCTCCTTCCAGCACGCGAGCGCCTCCGTCCTGCGCCGGATGCGCCGGTTCGGCGATCCGGAGAGCTTCCTGGGGCTGCTCGAGCGGATCCGCGGCCTGGCGCCCGAGGCGGGGGTCCGGTCCAACGTGATCGTCGGCTTCCCGGGGGAGACCGAGGATGACCTCGAGACGCTGTGCGACTTCCTCGTCGCCGCGCGGATGGACGTCACCGGGGTCTTCGGCTACTCCGACGAGGACGGCACCGAGGCCGCGTCGTACGACGCGAAGCTCGACGAGGACGAGGTGCGCGCCCGCGCGGAGCACGTGACCGCCCTGGTCGAGGAGCTCAACGCCCAGCGCGCCGAGGAGCGGATCGGTGAGGAGGTCACCGTGCTCGTCGAGTCGGTCGGCACCGACGGCGGGGACTTCCCCGCCGAGGGGCGTGCCGCCCACCAGGGACCCGAGGTCGACGGCACGACCGCGCTCGAGGCCGTCCCGGCCGGCACCCGTGTCGGCGACCTGCTGCCCGCCGTCATCGTCGCCTCGCAGGGCGTCGACCTGGTGGCCCGACCGATCGGAACCGACCGATGACGACAGACGACCGGGCCGAGCACCAGGTCAGCAACCTGAACCTGCCCAACGTCCTGACCACCCTGCGGATCGTCATGGTCCCGTTCTTCGGGTGGGCGCTGCTGGTCGACGGCGGCGACTCGGTGCTGTGGCGCACGGTCGCGTTCGCACTCTTCGCCATCGCGATGATCACCGACAAGATCGACGGTGACATCGCCCGTGCCCGCAACCTGGTCACGAACTTCGGCAAGATCGCCGACCCGATCGCCGACAAGGCGATCACCGGGATGGCCTTCGTGGGGCTGTCGATCGTGGGCGACATCTGGTGGTGGGTCACGATCCTGGTGCTGCTCCGTGAGTGGAGCGTGACCATCCTGCGCCTCTCGCTGCTCAAGGACGTCGTCATCCCGGCCGCTCACAGCGGGAAGGTCAAGACCACGCTGCAGGCCCTGGCGCTCGGCCTGCTCTGCCTGCCGCTGCGCCAGGTGGACGGCGCCCTCGACACCGTGGGCCTCGTGCTGTTCTACATCGCCGAGGTGCTGCTCGCCGCAGCCGTCGCGATGACCATGTGGTCCGGCTACGAGTTCTTCCGGGACGTGCGTCGCCAGCGCCGGGGGAGAATTCCCGCTTAACACGGGGAAACATCGGAAATTTCCGGTGAGGTCGGGGTTAGGGTGTCGCGCGTCACCTCTTCTCACCCGGACCACCGGAAGGTCGATACGTGCCTGCAGCTTCTCGGGCGCGACGGGGCATGCACGCCCTGTCGCTTGCAGTCGGACTGGGGTTGGCGACGGCGCCGAGTGCGCTCGTCACCGCCCCCGCCCATGCTGCTGACCCGGTCGAGGTCAACGTTCTCGGCATCAACGACTTCCACGGGCGGATCAGGTCCAACGGGGTCGAGGCGGGTGCTGCCGTCCTCGCCGGCGCTGTGGACCAGATCCGCTCGCAGCACCCCAACACCGTCTTCGCCGCCGCCGGCGACCTGATCGGCGCGTCGACCTTCGAGTCGTTCATCAACAACGACAAGCCGACCATCGACGCGCTCAACGAGGCGGGCCTCCAGGTCTCGGCCGTGGGCAACCACGAGCTCGACAAGGGCTACGACGACCTGGTGAACCGGGTCATGGCAGCCGGGGGCGCCGACAACCCCGACGGTGGGGCTGCCTGGCAGTACCTCGGCGCCAACGTGCGCCACAGGGCCGACCACAGTGCGGCGCTCCCGGAGTCCTGGACGCAGGACTTCGGAGGGGTCACCGTCGGCTTCGTGGGTGCCGTGACCGAGCACCTCCCCGAGCTGGTCTCGCCCGCCGGCATCTCCGACCTCGAGGTCGAGGACGTGGTGGCCTCGGCCAACCGCACCGCGGACCGGCTCAAGGCCCAGGGGGCCGACCTCGTCGTGCTGCTGGTGCACGAGGGGGCGTCCGGCACCGACTGCGCGGCGATGGACGACGACCCGAGCTCCGACTTCGGGTCGATCATCGACGGCGTGGACGGCAACGTCGACGCGATCATCTCCGGGCACACCCACCTGGCCTACGACTGCAGGTTCCCGGTCGACGCCTGGGCAGGCCGGCCGGTGACCGAACGCCCGGTGGTCTCAGCGGGTCAGTACGGCTACAACCTCAACCAGCTGACCTTCTCGGTCGACCCGGCCACCGGGCAGCCGTTGTCGCTGACCACCAGCCTGCTGCCGCTGACCACCAAGAACGCCGATGGCAGCTACACCGCCAACTACCCGGCCGACCCCGCCACGACGACGATCGTCGACGACGCCGTCGCCGAGGCGGACGTCGAGGGCGCCAAGCCGCTCGGGGACGTCGCCGGCCCGTTCCAGCGCGCCACGAAGGCCGACGGCTCGACGGAGAACCGCGGCGGCGAGTCCACGCTGGGCAACCTGGTCGCCGAGGTCCAGCGCTGGGCCACGCACTCGCAGAACACCGGCGCGGCCCGGCTGGCCTTCATGAACCCGGGCGGCCTGCGCGCCGACATGCTGGGCACCACCCCGGGGGACTACCCGAGCACGCTGACCTACAAGCAGGCCGCGACGGTCCAGCCGTTCGCCAACACCCTGGTCAACATGGACCTGACGGGGAAGCAGATCCAGACGGTGCTCGAGCAGCAGTGGCAGCCCGCGGGTGCCTCCCGGCCCTTCTTGCGGCTGGGCACGTCCAAGGGCTTCCGCTACACCTACGACCCGGGCGCCGAGGCCGGCCACCACGTCACCGGCATGTGGCTCCACGGCACCCCGGTCCAGGCGGCCCGGACCTACTCGGTGACGGCCAACTCGTTCCTGGCCGCCGGCGGGGACAACTTCACCGAGTTCGCCGAGGGCACCGCCAGGCAGGACACCGGGCAGACCGACCTGCAGGCCATGGTCGACTACATGGCCCGGTTCGCCGAGGGGCCGGCGCTGCATGTCGACCACCGTCAGCACGCCGTCGGGGTGCAGTTCCCGGAGGGCGCGCCGACCTGGTACCACCCGAACGGCACGGTCTCGTTCGACCTGTCCTCGCTCGCCTTCACCGGGCCGGGAGACCGGCACGACGCGAGCCTCGAGGTCTCGCTCGGTGACAGGCTGCTCGGGACGTTCCCGGTCGACAACACGTCGGGCGACGACGGGTATGACGAGTACGGCACAGCCGCGGTCCGGGTGACGCTCCCCGTACGCTCGCTGGGCCGACGCAAGCTCACCGTCAGCGGGGACACCACGGGCACCAAGGTCACGGTCCCGGTGAGGGTCACCAAGTCGCCGGCGCTCCTGAAGGCCAAGGTCAGGCCGCGGGACGTCGTCGCCGGGGAGACGCAGCCCGTGCTGCGCGCCACGGTCACCGCCGGGCTGGCACCGGCGCGGGGGAGGGTCCTGGTGCACACGGGCGGCCGGACCTACACCGCCCGGCTCGAGGACGGCACCGCACTGGTCACGCTCGAGCCGTACCGCCGCGTCGGCCGCAAGAAGGTGCGTGTGACCTATCTCGGCAACCACACCACCCGCAGAACCAACGACCGGACCGTCGTCCGGGTCGTCGACACGCTGTAACACCGCTAGACCGCGAGGAGCCCGCGTCGCGGGCGCCCCGCGCCATCCCAACCCACTCCCGGAAGGTCTTCCATGTCCACATCCCGGCCAGCGTCCCGTGCGGGACTCGCGGCTGCCCTCGGTCTCGGCGTCGCCGTGACCGGTCTCTCGGCCGCGGCGCTTCCCGCCCAGGCTGACACCGGTGGCACCGGCCTCGTCATCAGCGAGGCCTACGGCGGCGGCGGCAACAGCGGCGCCTCGTACAAGAACGACTTCGTCGAGCTCTACAACCCGACCGCGAAGGCGATCAGCGTCGAAGGATGGTCGGTCCAGTACCGCTCGGCGACCGGCACCGGTGCCGGCCAGGTGACCCCCCTGTCCGGCAGCGTGCCGGCCGGCGCCCACTACCTGGTCCAGGAGGCCGCCGGCAGCGGCGGCACGACCGACCTCCCGACGCCGAACGCGACCGGCAGCATCGCGATGGCTGGCGGCGGCTTCCAGGTCTGGCTCTCCGACGGCACCACCGCGCTCACCCCGCCGGCCGGCGACGTGCCGGCGGGCACCTCCGGCGTGGTGGACTTCCTCGGCGCCGGCGGCGCCGGCTCCTTCGAGACCGCGAAGTCGGCCGCCCCGTCGAACACCGCCTCGGTCGCGCGGTCCGCGTCCGGCGCGGACACCGACAACAACTCGGCCGACTTCACGGCCGGCGCGCCGACGCCCGAGGCGTCGGACACCCCGCCCCCGCCGCCGCCGTCCACCGTCGATGCGACCATCGCGGAGATCCAGGGCACCGGCACGGCCAGCCCCTTCGCGGGCGACACGACGACGTACGTCCGCACCCGCGGCGTCGTCACCGCGGCGTACCCCAGCGGTGGGTTCTACGGCTTCGTGATCCAGACCCCCGGCACCGGCGGCGAGAGCGACCCGACCCCGGGTGCGTCGGACGGCCTCTTCGTCTACCAGAAGAGCGGCGGTGTGGCCGCTGCCGTCGGTGACTACGTCGAGGTCACCGGGCTCGTCAGCGAGTTCGGCGGGCTCACGGAGCTCTCCTACGACCCGTCGGACAACAACAGCAGCTTCACGAAGCTGACAGAGGACCACCCCGACGTCACCCCGCTGGTCACCGACCTGCCGGGGCCGGACGCGGAGCGTGAGGCCCACGAGAGCGAGCTGCTCGACGTGAGCGGCCAGCAGTTCACGGTGACCAACAACTACTCCACCAACCAGTACGCGGAGATCGGGCTCGCCGCCGGCGACACCCCGCTGGTCGCCCCCACCGAGACGACCGACGCGCAGGACACGGCCGGCATCGCCGCCGCCACGGCGGCCAATGCGGCCCGGGCCATCACCCTGGACGACGGGGCGAGCATCAACTTCCTGCCCTACGGCGGCGGGGCCAGCCAGGACATCCCGCTGCCGTGGCTGAAGCCGTCGAACCCGGTCCGGGTCTCCTCGGCGGCCACCTTCCACCAGCCGGTCGTCCTCGACTACCGGAACAATGCCTGGAAGTTCCAGCCCACCCACCAGGTCACCGACACCGGTTCCGACGTGGTGACGTTCAGCGACACCCGCACCGAGAACGCCGCACCGCAGGACGTCGGCGGGGACCTGCGCCTGGCCACGTTCAACGTGCTGAACTTCTTCAACACCACCGGTGTCGACTTCGTCGCCGCGGGTGGCCAGTGCACGTACTACGACGACCGGGACGGCAACCACGTCACGGACAACACCTGCAGCCCGGACGGCCCCCGCGGCGCGGCCGAGGACGACGACCTCGCGCGCCAGCGCGACAAGATCGTCACCGCGATCAACACCATGGACGCCGACATCGTCTCCCTCGAGGAGATCGAGAACTCGGTGGCGCTCGGTGAGTCGGACCGCGACGACGCCCTCTCCTCGCTGGTGGACGCCCTCAACGCGGCCGCCGGCAGCACCCGCTGGGCCTTCGCGCCCTCGCCGGACGCCTCGGACCTGCCGCCGCTCTCGGAGCAGGACGTCATCCGGACGGCGTTCATCTACAACCCCTCGACCGTCGACCTGGTCGGGGCCTCGAAGGTGCTCACCGGGTCCACGGCGTTCCACAACGCCCGGCAGCCGCTGGCCCAGACGTTCAAGCCGAAGGACGCCCCGGCGTCGACCACGTTCGGCGTGATCGTGAACCACCTCAAGTCCAAGGGCTCGGGCGTCGACGACGGCACCGGCCAGGGCAACGCCAACCCGGACCGGATCGCCCAGGCGGAAGATCTCGCGACGTTCGCCGACGACTTCACGTCCGAGCGCGGCATCAGCTCGCTCTTCCTGACCGGTGACTTCAACGCCTACTCGATGGAGGACCCGATCCAGAAGCTCGAGGAGAAGGGCTACACCAACCTCGAGTCCGACACCCCCGACGAGTGGACCTACAACTACGGGGGCATGGACGGCTCGCTGGACCACGTGTTCGCGAACGAGGCGGCCCTGGCGGACGTGACCGGTGTCGACATCTGGAACATCAACGCCGACGAGGCGGTGGCGTTCGAGTACAGCCGCCACAACTACAACGCCACGGACTTCTACGCGCCCGACCAGTTCCGGGCCTCCGACCACGACCCCGAGGTCGTGGGTATCGACGTGCCCGGCTTCCCGGCCACGCCGCCCACCGACCCCGCCGACTCGTCGGTGGCGGCCACGGCGGCGCCGATGACCTACGGCACGGACGGCGCGGTCGAGGTCACCGTGTCCTCCACCACCCCCGCCACCGGAACGGTGACGGTCAAGGACAGCTCCGAGGTCATCGGGACCGCCGACGTGGACAGCGACGGCACCGAGACTGTCGCGATCCCGGGTGACGCCCTCGAGCCGGGGACGCACACCCTCACCGTCGACTACTCCGGCGACGCCGACCACAAGGCCTCCTCGAGCACCGTCGAGGTGACCGTGGCCAAGGCGGAGCCGAGCGTCGAGACCACCGTCTCGCCGGGCCAGGTCTCGGTCGGGGACCACGCCACAGCCACCGTCACGGTGGCCGCGGACGGCTTCCAGCCGGGCGGCAGCGTGACCTTCGCGGTCGACGGCCAGGAGGCCGGCCAGGCCACCCTGACCGACGGCTCCGCCAGCCTCGAGGTCGGGCCGTTCGAGACCGCCGGCACCCACGAGGTCACGGCGACCTACGCCGGCGACGCGCACACCGAGACCGGTGCGTCGACCTCCGAGGTTCAGGTCAGCGCGGCGTCCAAGGCCGACTCGGAGGTCAAGGTCAAGGTGACGCCGAGGAAGATCAAGGCCGGCAAGACCCGAGCCAAGCTGCACATCAGGGTGACCTCGCCCGACGCGACCCCCACCGGGACCGTGAAGGTCGAGGTCGGTGGCCACACCTACAAGGTGGCGCTGGACGAGAACGGCAGGGCGAAGGTCCGGCTCCGGACGTTCGACCACGCCGGCACCGAGAAGGCCAGGATCAGCTACCGGGGTGACGACACGACCATGTCGTCGAAGACCACGGTGACGCTGCACGTGGTCAAGAAGCACAAGAAGAAGTAGCCAGCACCGCAGCACGCAGGGGGTCGGCCCGTCGGGCCGGCCCCCTGCGGCATGCCCGGCCCGGTGCGCGGTCAGGTCGGCGACCTGCTCCTATCCTCGTCGCATGGACCTGGAGTTCAGCGGCGAGATGTGGTTCTGGAAGGGCCCGTCCCCATGGCACTTCATCACCGTCCCCGAGGACGAGTGCGGCGACCTGGAGTCGACCGCCGCGCTGGTGACCTACGGCTGGGGCATGATCCCGGTGACCGCCCGGATCGGGGCCACCGGGTGGACCACCTCCCTGTGGCCGAAGGACGGGCGCTACATCGTGCCCGTGAAGGCATGGGTGCGGAAGGCCGAGGGGCTCGAGCTCGGCGACGTGGTGAGGGTCCGGCTCGAGGTCGCGCTCTAGGCTGCCTCCCGGGCTGCCTCTTCGGCCTCACTGGGTGTGTCCCTTTTCAGCCGATGCGCGGATCTGCCGAGTTGAGGACGTTCAGGAGTGCCCTCGCGGGCCGGGCCCGGACCGGTCCATCGCGGCCAGTCGTCGCGGCCGAGGTCTGGAATAGCCATCACCCCCTCGGGGTGATGCCCGCCGATGCCCGCTTGGCCAGAGTGAACAGTACGGAGCGAGACGAGGAGGCTGACATGGCGGACCGGGAAGGACTCACGCAGGGGTTCGCAGTGAAGACGGGGCCCTTGGTGGCTGGGGCGGCGATGATCGGCGTGGGCAGTCTGCTGGGCCTGGCCGGACTGGCGATCAGCGGTGCGACGCTGGCGGCCGCCGCGCGTCGGTATGTCAACAACATGGAGGTGCCACCCAGCGAGCGGGCGCGGCAGCAGCTCGCGAAGGCCAGGGCCGCGGCCAGCGCCGGGGCCGATGCTTGGCGGAACGGAACCCCCCAGCGCGTGGGCAGCGCCCCCTGACCGACGAGGCTTTGGTGCTCATAGGCGGCCGGATCATCCGGAGTCGGGCAAGTCCCTGTACCTCGCGGCTCGAATGTCACGAGCGAGCGACCCGCAGCGCCGGCGCGCCCGCCGAGGTCCGACAGGGAGTCCGCGCTCCGACCAGGTCCACCAGGAACGACCAACACCACTTCACCACTGCCACTGACCCGGTAGGGCAGCGACGCCCCATCGCGGGCGCTGTAATGATGCACGTGAGGGGTATGGGACATGGGGCTGGCGCCCCGTACGGGTTCAACCACTGACCGCGCGCTCCTGTGCCGCGTTGAGTGCGCACTCGTGCCGTTGAGGTGCATGCACATCGTGTCGATGGCTTAGCCTGCCGAGCATGAAGCGGTACGTGGACGAGGACATGGAGGGCGCGGAGTTCCGCGAGTGCAACCTGAACAACACCCGTCTGATCGGCGTGATCATGCAGGACGCCGTGATCGACGGGCTGGTGACCAACCTCGTCGTGAACGGCGTCGAAGTCATGGGGTACGTCGAGGCCGAGCTCGACCGTCGTCACCCAGTCCGCCGGCTCATCCGGTCGGACGACCTGGCCGACCTGCGCCGAGGATGGCGGAAGCTGCGCACCGACTGGGCGGGGACCGTGGCGCGCATGCGGGAGTCGCCCGGCATCGAGGACGAGAGCGTGAACGACGAGTGGTCAGCTGTGCAGACGCTGCGCCACCTGGTCTTCGTCCACGACTCGTGGTTTCGGCGCTGCTGCCTCGGGTCCACCGATCTGTTCACTCCGATGGGCCTGGGCATCGAGTCCGTACCCGGCCGCGAGGAGCAGGGGCTCGACCCGTCGGCGGACCCGACGCTCGACGAGGTGCTGGCGATCAGGGACGAACAGGCGGCCGAGCTCGAGCGCTGGCTGGACGCCGCAACCGCCGAGCAGCTCCAGGAGCCGGCACCGATCCCCGACAACGACATGTGGCCGCCTTACGCACGCGGACGATCGGTGCGGCAATGCCTGGGCACAGTGCTCGGCGAGGAGTTCGAGCACCACCAGTTCTGCGTGCGCGACCTCGACCTCATCGAGAGATCGGTCGCTGGTTGATGCCCATCCCGCACTGGTCACGCTCCGCGTCCCGATCGGCTTCCGGGACGCTCTGAGTGCGCTGTATGTGCACGCTCGTGCCGCTGATGGGGCGCACCAACGTGCCGATGTCAGTGCGTGGGGGGATGTACGTTCGCGGGATGCCGACATGGACCACGCCCGAGCGACCGGAGCCACCGAACAACCCGGTAGACGAGCGTGCAGCTCTCGAGGACCGTCTGGAGTACCAGCGCACCACGCTGCTGCTCAAGTGTGGTGGGCTCACGCCCGAGCAGTTGGCGGAGCAGTCCGTGCCACCATCGAACCTCTCGCTGCTCGGCCTGATCCGCCACATGTCTGGAGTCGAGGCCTGGTTCCACTCCTACGACGGGGAACCAGACCACATGTTCTTCTGGAACTACGTCCCAGGCGCTACGGACGGCTTCGGGGACATCAGCGTGGATCGCGCCGCCGACGATCTAGCCAGTTATCAAGCAGGCGTCGAGCGGTCGCGTAAGGCCGTCAGCGAACGCGGTCTCGACGAAGCGATCCCCGGCGAGAACTACACGCTGCGCTGGATCTACCTGCACATGATCGAGGAGTACGCGCGTCACAACGGTCACGCGGATCTCCTCCGCGAACGCATCGACGGCGCCACTGGGGAATAGCCCCGCGGCTACGACCGCCCACGCCCTGTCCGGGTCAATGCCAGCAAGCAACGGCTGCTGCGATCTCGTCGATCGAGAGATCCCGTCGAGCCACGGACATGACCAGCTCATATGCCGGGTCGTCCGGCGCGTCGAGATCGACGTCGTTGAGGCCGTAGAAGACAACGACGGCAAGCCATCCGAGACGCTTGTTGCCGTCGACGAGCGAACGGCTACCGACGATCGAATCGAGCAGTGCCGCCGCCTTCCGGTCCAGGCCCGAATACGCCTCGCGTCCGTACACAACGGCGCCCGGGCGATGAGCCGCCGACTCCAACAGCCCCAAGTCGCGAACGGGTCCTACGCCAAGGTCCTCCACGAGGGTGAGGAGGTCCTCGACGCCGAGCGGGACCGTCAACGGCCGAGCCGGTCGAGCACGTCAGCGTAGCGTTCACGTGCCCGAGCAGACAGCTCCGCGACCTTTGCCTCGTGCCCACGGCGTGCCGCCGCCTCGCGGATGGCGCGCAAGGTGGCCTCGTGGCGGCTTACCCCTTCGGCCTCTGCGAGGGCAGCGAGGATCTGCTCGTCCTCCGGTGTCAGTCTCAGCGTCATCGCCATGACCCCATGATACCAAAGTGGTATCGCGCCGACCTGGCCGCTGTCAGCGCGCGCCAGGCGCACGCTACTGCCGCGTTCCGGTCGTGTCCGAGGGATGCAGGTGAACAGCCCGGTTACTACCGGTTCCGCATCCGTGCCGGCGTCGTCGAAGCGACGACCACCGGCGCACTGGCCACCGCGCACTGGATGCGCGCGACTCCAGCACAGACAATCCTGGCCAACCACGTGACCGATCCGCGCTGGATGTTGGCACCTTTCCACTCCCCGGCTGGACTGCGCGACCTCGGACCGAGTGGGGACGCCGAGATGTACATGACCCGTAGCGGCGACTGGCTGGTCACGACAGATGGGCAGCCGCTGCGGGTGCTCACCCACAACGTCAAGGCAGGGTGGCGCCGCGTTTTCCAGATCGAGGCCACTCCCGTCTCCGCGAACCGCTGAAGACCTGACCTACGCCGCGCCCAAGGCGAGCGATGACGTTGTGCGGGCGGCCGCGCTGCGGACGCACTCTTCTGCCCGCACCCGCGAAGCGGGCTGATGCCGATGAGCGGACGGTCATTCCCCGCGGTGGCATTCTGAGAGCAGTCGCAAGTGAAGGGAGTGCCTCTCATGGCAGAAGAGCCCACATCCTCTGGCGTGACGACCTGGCTGGTTGATGATCAGGTTTGGGAAGAGGACGACGAGACACCGGGCCAAGTTGCCATGTTGGTGGACAGCCCGACAGTCCAGGCGGGGTTGTGGAGACCCGGGCCGAGTGGCCTGGGCCCCTTCGAGGTCGACCTGGTGCATACGGAGATCATTCTGGTTCTGTCTGGCACCGGGCAGCTGGAGGTCGACGACGGAGTGCAGGTGGAGTTGACCCCTGGCCAGGCGGCCAGGATCGACGCCGGCGCGCACACGCGGTGGATGGTCGACCAGGAGTTCACTGAGTTGTGGCTCTACGTCTGAGACCGTCCAGGCGCGTGACCGCACTCCTCTGCACCGGTGAGTGAAAGCGCGCTATGCCGGGGGGATGGACGAGCGCCTGGTTTCCGCCGCGAGGCAGCTGGGCGAGCGGCTGAGGGGGACGTCCGGGACGTCCGGGACGTTCGTTGTGGCGTCACGGGCCCCGGCAGCGCACACTGGAAGCGGCGAACCCGATCACCTTCGCTGACGGGCTCGTCGGTCAGAGGCGGGTCATGGGCGATCGTGAGCAACTGCGCGCGTTGCACGACAACTACGTGTGGGAAGTCAACGCCGCGGTCGGCGCGGGTCGACTCGACCTGGTCCGGGAGCTCTCGGACCAGTTCCTGGACCAAGCGTTGGAGCTGCTCGTGGGTGGTGAGGAGACGACGTGTGGAGAGACGGACTGCGCCGTCTGCAACAGGTCACGCCCGGCGGTCGCCGCGCCTCGTCGGCGCAGATGGTCTCGCCGCGCACGCGGCTCCGCCGCAGGTTGAGCGAACCTCCAGCGCCCGCTGGACCCGTCGCAACGCACTCAAGTAGCCGCCGATGGTGAAGCGCCGTCGTGCCGATGGTCGGACGTCCGAAGACGTGCAGAAATGTTGATGCTGGCTGGCGATGTCGCTCGGTAGCCTGCCGAATCATGGGCCCCGGGACCAGTACGTCGAGCGAGGAAGTGCCGGATCTCGGTCCGGTTCCGCAGAGGCTGACCGTCGAGGTCGAGACAGTCGGCCGCCTCATCGCAGAGCAGTTCCCCCAGTGGTCCGGGCGGCCCGTCTCGCCGGTCCTCACACCCGGGTGGGACAACTTCACCTTCCACCTCGGAGACGACATGATCGTGCGGCTGCCGAGCGCCGCGGAGTACGCGCTGGCCGTCGAGAAGGAGCACCGCTGGCTTCCCGAGCTGGCGAAGCAGTTGCCCGTCCCGATTCCCGTTCCGCTTGGCCTGGGCCGGCCCCACGCGGGCTATCCCTTCTGCTGGTCGATCTACGGCTGGCTCCCCGGTGAGGCCGCCGAGCGAATCGCGGTCACCGACCCGATCGGGATCGCCGACGACCTGGCCAGCTTCCTCGAGTCCCTCCGGGGCATCGACGCCACTGGTGGCCCGCAGCCGGGCATCCACAACTGGTTTCGCGGTGCCACCTTGCGCACGTACGACGTCAACGCCCGAAGTGCGTTCGCCGAGCTGGACGGCCAGATCGATGTCGGTTTGGCCGCTTCGGCGTGGGACGACTCTCTGGCGGCGCGCTGGGACGGGATGGACGTGTGGTTCCACGGCGACCTGGCGCCAGGCAACCTCCTGCTTGAAGGCGGCAAGCTCAGGGCTGTCATCGACTTCGGCACGTGCGGCGTCGGCGACCCGTCCTGTGACCTCGCGATCGCCTGGACACTCCTGGCCCCCGATGGCCGTCAGGTCCTGCGCGAGCGGCTCCACATTGACGCCTCGACCTGGTCCCGAGGACGCGGCTGGGCGCTGTGGAAATCGATGCGCCAGCTCGTCAGCGCCTTGAACGCCCAGGACCAGGCATCAGAAACCGATGCACGCCTGAGCATCGACGCGATCCTCGACGACTACAGCGCCATGCGCTGAGCCGTTTCCCCCGAAGTTCCGGCAGAACGTCCGCTCGGCCCGCAGTTCGCGCAGACTCAGGCCTGCGCGAGATGCCCGATCTCGCTGACTCGGCGTCGCGAGTCGGGGCACATCCACGTGGCGGCGCCACCAGGCGCGCTCGCGGCCAACGGGTGGTTGTGCGGATGGTCAGGACATTCTGGCCAGTTTGTCGGTCGGCCTGTGCGCGCCAGCTCTTCGACAGCCCACTCCTGCACTTGGTCGGCCAGCATCGCGACCTGCTTGGCATGAGCGACGCTGGTGTCGACCCACACACCCATGCCCGAGTTGTCCTCACTGCGCAGGAATGCGGATTCAGCCGACTCATGGTCCTGCCAATCGGACTCCTCAATTCGAGGTGTCGGAGCACCAGTGACCTCGAGGTCGTGGAGGACGGGGGCCATGGCCCGGCTCAGGTGGACGTGCATGCCCCGAATTATGTGGCGGAGTCGAGCCAGATTCCTCCGGCTTTCCGCACTCGTCTGCCGCGAGTAGCGCGCGACCCTGCCGAAGAGCGGATGTTCCGGGGTGATCATCAGTGAGCACCGGGAGCGACCTGAACCAGCGTGCGCCTGAGGAGGGTCAGAGACGTCCTGATGCAGATTGCACGAGATGCAAGCATGACGCGTCCGGCCCAGTGCGGGATTGCCTCACGAAGATCCGCGGGAGTCGCCGACCAGAGCAGCGATGTCTGGCCACGCGTAGACGGTCTCGGGTTGCAAGTCGCCCTCTTCGTCGAACATGCGTTGGCCGATCTCGTGTCCACCGATGGCTTCGTAGAACCGCCGGGCCGGGAGATTGGCAGTCAGCACGCCGATGTGGAGCGTTGAGAAACCAAGGGCGGCCAGCTCGGTGGCCGCCGCCTGCAGGAGCCGACGGCCGATTCCCTGACCTTGACGATCCGGCAGCACGTACAGCGCATCGACCTGAGCGGTCGAGCCCGATGTGTCGCCCTCGGCTTCCGTGCCCAGCACCAGGGCCACGGGGTCGCCGGGGACGTCTTCAGCGACCAACAAGACCACCCGCGCTTGGTTGCCGTCGACTTGTTCGGTGATGAGCCGCGCCCACGCCCGCGCCGACACGGCCGGTGTCCATTCGTTGACGCGCTTCTGCCAGGCCGCATCCGGCATCTGGCCGCGATGCGCCGACAGCCATGACTGGACCATCACACGCCCCATGGCTGGCGCGTCGTCGACCACCGCCGCCCGGACCTGCATCGCTGGCGCCCCCTCCGCTCACGTCGTCCTGAGCCTAGCCGCGCTCATACTCGGGCCCGAGCCAGATGCCCGGACAACAGCAATCCGTCCGAGTCAGTCCCGACCTTGGCCAGCAGCGCCTCGGCCTGAGCGGCGGAGAGGTGCTGCTTGGCTCCGCCGGGATCAGTTCCAGCAGGAGCTGGTGGAGCTGCGAGGTCATCCGGGTGTGGTCCTCGCCGATGGAACGACCGGCGTGTCTGTCATGTCGCCCGGTGTGCACGCTATGAGTCGTCCGGATCTGGTGAGCGCGGGGTCGTGCCGATGAGCGGTCGCGGCAGCGCCACTTGGGCAAGGGTGCTCTCGGGCTAGCCTGCACCGCATGCCAATCCCCGACTTCGTGGTGGAACTCAGGAAGCGCGTCGGCCAAAGCGAACTGTGGATGCCCGGTGTGACAGCGGTGATCCGCAGGGACGACAAGGTGCTTCTGGTGCGTCGGTCGGACAACGGCGCGTGGGCGCCGGTCACCGGAATCGTGGATCCGGGTGAGGAGCCCGCCGTGTGCGCGGCCCGCGAGGCACGTGAGGAAGCCGGGATCGAGATCCAGGTCGACCGGCTTGCGTCTACCTCGGTGATGAGAGGCGTAGTCCACGCGAACGGAGATCGGGCCGCGTACCTCGATCTTGCGTTTGCCTGTACATGGGTCTCGGGCGAGGCCCGGCCATGCGACGACGAGTGCACTGAGGTGGGGTGGTTTCGGCCCAACAGGTTCCCACCGATGAAGCAGGCTCTGCGCGATCGCATAGACGCCGCGCTCTCGGACGAGGTGGCTGCCCGTTTCGAGCGGTAGCCGGGTGGCGCCGAGATGCGTGCACCACCGGGCGTCGGCGATCGCGCCTCCCGAGGCTCCGGAATGTAGGACCGTCACTCCTCCCCGGCGAAGCGTTCCCAAGCCGACTGTCGGGTCATTCCGAGAGCCTCTCCGTTTGTTGTGTGTGGGCGTGTCCGGTAAAGCCGGTGAGGCCAGCTGCCGTGCCTGGCAGCAGCGCTACCGGGCGCGTGGCTGCCAGCCGTCACGTCCGCTCATGCCGGCGGGACACTCGTCCGAGGTCAGAAACGGCGGCGAAGAACCACATCATCACGAGCATCAGGGCGATCCCTCCACCCGGTCGAGGCCACACTGGGCGACCGCGTATACCCAGAGCAGCATTGCGTGGGGACGAGTTCCCCGCCAGTGAAACGACACCGCATCGCCACCACGTTCATCGATCGTGGCCGCCCAGCGCCGTCGGACCGGTCCGGGTCGGCGCAGTTGGAGCTTTGCGAGGGAGGCGTACGGGATCCATCGCCCAGCGTGCTGCTCGGCCAGCCCGACCGCATGGGTGGAGTTGAAGGTGGCGCGCTGAAAGCGCGGGTTGTCGCTGGGATCCAGCGGCCCGTGAGTGATGGTCTGGGCCGGCAGGAAGAGGACGCCCTCCTGGTTCACCCAGATCTGGATGCGGTGGCCCGCCCAGAGGGCGTCCCCCGTGACCAGCCGGGCCGCGTGATCGTCGTCGGCCGAGGGGCCCGGTGTCGTCGGTGCATGCCCCTCGGTCGATGAGTCGGCCTGGGTGCCCTGGCTCGGATCTCGGACGGTGACTCCTACATGGGCCGTGGCAGCTGAGTTGTGAGCGTTCTCGTTGGCAGCGGCGATGGCCTGCATGACAGCGGCGCGTAGCCCGTCGGCGCACAGCGACGGTGCATCCACGACAAGCACCTCGCGGTCGACCTGCACTACCGACAGCACGCCGACCTGGGTACCGAGCGAGTTCGCGATGTCCTCTCGCTCGGGGTGCACGAGCAGGCCGACCTCGTCGCCCAGGTCAACCCGCCAACCATGCTCGGCAATCACGGGTTCGTCCTCGGTCTCGACAACGATCCAGTCCAGCAGCTCGGCGGGCTGAACCTGCGTGTCCGTCTCGTCGGTGAGCGGTACGAGGGGTTCAAGAAGCTTGAGCACGTCCTGAGTGTGGACCGGGCAGGCATGCCGGTTCTTCAGCCAGTGTCGAGCCATCCCAACCCTCCTGACACATGCATCCCAAGTCTGTCGGTGCGAGTCTGAGGCACCAGGCGTTCGGATCTGGCAGAAATGCTCCACTTCAACGGATCCTCACACCCGACTTTGTGCGCTGTCGCGTCGTGCTCGTGTCCTGCCCGTGAGCTCGTACAGACGGAGAAAGTGTCGAGAGCTTGCGACCGTGCCGCTCAGACGGTGTCCCAGTCACTCCGCGCCGGCCCCTGTGCCGGTGCGACCCGGGTCCGCCAATCGAGGAACGAGGACGAACGTAGCGATTCCTACCGCCGCGCCACTGCCACCAGTCCCTTGCCGACCGCCTCGACCGCCTCGGCCGCCGGAGATGAGAGAGCTCACTCCACCTCGCGTAACCGAGTATCAGCAGCAGAGCCGTTTCGATGAGGAGGACGGCCGCTGCGATCCCGAGACGCTTCGTAGTCACGGTGCGCAGTGGCACGAGAGTGTCGATCCTCGCGGTTGGAATGCGCACTCTTCTGCCGCGTAACGTGCGCCTGACGTCGTTCGCGGCACTAGGGACACACCCAGTCAGAGGCCTGCGAGGTCGAACGCCGCCTGCACCAGCGCCAGGTGGCTGAAGGCCTGGGGGAAGTTGCCGACCATCCGGCTGTTGCGCGCGTCGTACTCCTCCGAGAGCAGCCCCACGTCGTTGACCAACCCGACCAGCCGGTCGAACAGCCGCTCGGCGTCGTGGCGACGACCCGCGGTCGCATAGGCCGAGACGAGCCAGAACGAGCAGGCCAGGAACGGGTGCTCGTGACCGGAGAGGCCGTCGACGCCGGTCTCGGTCCGGTACCTCAGGACCAGTCCGTCGCGGACGAGGTCCTCCTCGATCGCCGCGATGGTGCCGAGCATCCGCGGGTCGTCCCCCTCGATGAAGCCCACCTGGGGAAGCACCAGCAGCGAGGCGTCCACCTCGGTGGTGTCGTAGTGCTGGGTGAAGGTGTTGCGCACCGGGTCGAAGCCGTCCGCCAGCACCTCGTCGCGCACCGTGTCGCGCAGCTTGCGCCACCTTCCGACCTCACCGGGGAGGTCGTACTCCTCCACCGCACGGACGGCACGGTCGAAGGCCGCCCAGACCATCACCCGCGAGTGGGTGAACCGGCGTGGCTCGCCGCGGATCTCCCACAGGCCGTGGTCCCGACGCTCCCACGAGGCGGCCAGGTCGTCGACCAGGGTGCGTTGCAGCTGCCAGGAGTTCTCGTCGGAGGCGCCGAAGGCGTGGCGGGTGTGCTCGAGGGCGATCATCACCTCCCCGAGGACGTCGGACTGGCGCTGCCCGACCGCACCGTTGCCGATCCGCACCGGCGTCGAGCCGGCGTACCCGGGCAGGTGGTCCAGCGTGTGCTCCGGCAGCCGCCGGGACCCGTCGACGGCGTACATGATCTGGAGGTCCTCGGGATCACCGGCGACCGTGCGCAGCAGCCAGGCCCGCCACAGCCGGGCCTCCTCGGTGTACCCGGCCCGGACCAGTGACGTCAGCGTGAGCGCCGCGTCGCGGAGCCAGCAGAAGCGGTAGTCCCAGTTGCGCTCGCCGCCGAAGTCCTCGGGCAGCGAGGTGGTGGGCGCGGCGACGATGCCTCCGGTCGCCTCGTGGGTGAGCAGGCGCAGGGTCTGCAGGGAGCGGCGTACGACGTGTGGGTGCGGGACGCCCGGGGGGCACCGCTCCGCCCAGGTCTCGTCGGCGTCGATGGTGACCTGGATGCGGTCGCTGAGGTTCCCGAGCTCCTCGAGGTCGATGTGGGAGGGCACCCAGGTCGTGGAGAACACCAGCTCCTCACCTTCGGTGACGTCGAAGGTGTCGTTGTGGCGGTGGTCGGTCGCCACCGGCAGCCGGGGTCCCCGGAGGATGAGCTTGTCCGGACCGCCGATCGCGATGATGACCTTCTCCCCGCAGAGCGTCTCCCGGCGCACCCAGGGCCGGATCTCGCCGTAGTCGAGGCGGATCAGCCACTCGTGGCTCAACGTCACCGTGCCGCTGACGCCGCGGATCCGGCGGACGACGTCGGCGCGACTGTCGCCTCGGGGCATCAGGTCGGTCAGCGTCACCACGCCGGTGGGCGTGGTGAACGTCGTCTCCAGCACGCCCGAGTCACCGAGGTAGCGGCGCGTGGACTCGAACTCTCCCTCGGGGCAGAGCTGCCAGTGACCGTGCTCCTCGGTGCCCAGCAGTGCGGCCAGGCAGGCCGGCGAGTCGAACCGGGGCAGGCACAGCCAGTCGATCGAACCGTTCCGACCCACCAGGGCGGCCGTCCGCAGGTCGCCGATGAGCGCGTAGTCCTCGATGGGCAGGGCCATGAGTGGAGGTTAGCCACTGGACCCAGGCAGCAGCAGCACGAAGTGGGCTCCCGCCGGGGGTTCCCCGTCCCGGTCGGCAAGCCCCAGCCGGCCGCCGGCGCGCTCGGCGAGGCCACGGGCGATCGCGAGCCCGAGTCCGCTGCCCCCGGTGTCACTGCTGCGGGCGCGGTCGCCGCGATGGAACCGCTCGAAGATCAGCTCCCGCTGCTCGGCTGCCACGCCGGGGCCGTCGTCGAGCACGTCCAGCCGGCCACGATCGCCCTCCGTCGTGACCCGGAGCTCGACCCGGGAGGTGGCGTGGGCCACCGCGTTGTCGATCAGGTTGCGCACGATGCGCTGCAGCTCGCCCCGGTCCGCCCGCACCGGCGCGGCGGACACACGGCTGGTGTCGAGGCCCACGGTCCCGGCGACGCGGGCGCGCGCCGCCTCCTCGAGCACGACGTCCTCGAGGTCGATCGCCGTCGCCTCGGGTGCCGGTGCTCCGGCGTCGACGGCCGCGAGCACCAGCAGGTCGGCGACGAGCCGTTCCATCTGCGTGGTCGTGGACAGCAGGTCGGCGCCGAGGGTGGACACGTCGGTGGACTCGGGCCGGGCGAGGGCCACCTCCACCTGGGCGCGCTGCGCGGCCAGCGGGCTCTGCAGGTCGTGCGACACGTCGGCGACGAAGTCGCGCTGTCGGCGCGCCGACGCCTCCAGCCGCGCGAGCATCCGGTTCATGGTGGCCGCCAGGCGGCCCACCTCGTCGTCGACGCCGGTGTCGGGCACCCGGCGGTCGAGGCGGTCCTCGGTGATGGAGTCGACCTCGCGCCGGATCCGGTCCATCCGGCGCAGCGCACCGCCGAGGACCAGCCAGGTCCCGAGGGCCAGCAGGGCGACCACCACGGGTACGCCGACCAGCAGCGCCCGGCGCAACGCCGAGGACGCCTCGTGCGCCGACTCCAGGCTGGTGCCGAGGTAGACCGTGACCGGCCCCTCGGGGCTCGGGCCGGCGCCCGCCCACAGTCGGTAGGTCTCGGTCTCCGCGTCGTCCGGGGCGTCGACGGTGCGCACCGCGCGGCCCCCGCCCGGGTCGAAGTCGGCGATCGGCGGCTTGCCCCGGATGTTGGGGGAGGCCGCCAGCACCCGGCCGTCCGCCGAGACGACCTGGCCGACCCCGTTGTCGTCGAGGTTGGTCAGGGTCCGGGGCAGGGCGCCGAGCTCGGCGAGGTGGAGGAGGTCCTGGATCCGTGACTGGGCCAGCTCGTCGGCTCCGGTCCGCAGTCGTGCCTCGAGGGTGAGCACCAGCGCGACCGAGCCGATCAGCAGCGTCAGGCCGGTGATGACCGTGGCGAGCACCGTGGCGCGGGTGCGCAGCGTGGGGCGGTGCACGTCAGCCGCCGTCGGGGTCGAGCCGGTAGCCCACGAGCCGGACCGTCTGGAGGCTGGCCCGCCCGAACGGCTGGTCGATGCGCTGCCGGAGCTGGCGGACGTAGACCTCGACGATGTTCGGGTCGCCGTCGAAGGAGAAGTCCCAGACCTGGGACAGGATCGTCGCCTTGGACACGACCTCGCCGGCACGGCGCAGCAGGAACTCCAGCATCGAGAACTGTCGTGGGGTCAGCTCGACGGGCGTCTCGCCGCGCCAGACGCGATGGCTGGCCGGGTCCAGCCGCAGGTCCCCGGCGGTGAGGACGGTGGGCCGCTCCTGCCGGCCGCGCCGGGTCAGCGCACGGAGCCGGGCCACCAGGACCATGAACGAGAACGGCTTGGCGAGGAAGTCGTCGGCCCCCGAGTCGAGCGCACGGGACTCCTGGCGAGGCCCGGCCCGGGCGGTGAGCATCAGGATCGGAGTCCAGTCGCCCGCCTCGCGTCGGCGGGTGCACAGCTCGTCACCGGGCAGGCCCGGGAGCATCACGTCGAGCACGATGGCGTCGTACTCGTTCTCCTGGGCGAGCCACTCGCCCTCGGTCCCGTCGAGGGCGACGTCCACGGCGCAGCCCTCGCCCTCCAGGCCACGCTTGAGCGCCGCTGCGAGGTGCTTGTCGTCCTCCACGACCAGGAGCCGCATGCCCCCAGCGTGGCACGGCCGCGCTGAGCGCCCGCTGAACCCGCGCTGAACGAGCTCTTCAGCAGGGCTCCAGCGCCCCAGCCCGACGGCGACACCGTCGACGTCCGGCTCGACGAGCACTACCGGGTCGCGGTGATCGAGGGCGACGGCGGGGGCTGAGACCGGCGCTGCGTCCGGGGCCGAGGTCCGTCTAGCATTCCGCCATGACCGACCTCGACGCTCGCGTGCACCTGCTGCTGCGCGCCCGCGGGCACACGATCGCCACCGCCGAGTCGCTGACGGGCGGCCGCCTGGCGGTCCATCTCACGGACGTCCCGGGTGCCTCGCAGACCTACCTGGGCGGCGTGGTGGCCTACGCCACCGAGGTGAAGGCGTCGATCCTGGACGTGCCCACCGACGTGATCGAGGAGCACGGCGTGGTCTCGGCCGAGTGCGCGAAGGCGATGGCGGCCGGGGCGCGGGGGCTGACCGGTGCGTCGTACGGCCTGAGCACCACCGGCGTGGCCGGACCCACCGAGCAGGAGGGCAAGGCGCCGGGGACCGTCTTCGTCGGCATCGCGGGGCCCGGCCTGCTCGACGCCCTCGAGCTCGACCTGGCGGGGGACCGGCGCGCGATCCAGGAGCAGACCTGCGTCCAGGCGCTCGAGGCGGTTGCCGCGATCCTCGTCGAGGAAGAAACGACTCTCGGGTAGCGTTGGTCCAGCAGTCGCAGTCACGGCCCCCGGAAAGGAGACGCGCATGGTGCTGTTCCGTCGGCTTCTCGGCGACGTCCTCCGCGATCGTCGGATGCAGCGCGGCATGACCTTGCGCGAAGTCTCCGCCGAGGCCCGGGTCAGCCTGGGCTACATCTCCGAGATCGAGCGGGGCCAGAAGGAAGCATCCTCCGAGCTGCTCGCCTCGCTGTGCCTGGCGCTCGACGCGCCCCTGTCCGACGTGCTCCGCGAGGTCTCCGACGCCGTGGCGATCGAGGAGGCCGCGGTGGCCGCCACCCCGATCACGGTCACGTCGCGTCCGGCCGCCGGCGAGGTCGTCGCCTCCGCTGCCTGAGCCCGACCTCAGGGCCGCGGCTGGCAGGTGGGACACCAGTACGACGCCCGCTCGTGGCCGGGCGGTCCGGCCATCTCGACGTGGATCGGCGTGCCGCACCGGCGACACGGGCTCTTGTCCCGGCGGTAGACCCACATCCGCTCACGTTCCCGCAGGTCTCCGGTGGTGGACTGGACCGCCCGCTCCTTGTTGAGCTCCAGCATCTGCTTCGCCCGTCGGACCAGGCGCGTCAGGTCCGGCACCTCGCCCACGGGAGTGCGCGGGTGCACGCCGCTGGTGAAGCACAGCTCGGCCTGGTACATGTTCCCGATCCCGGCCAGCCTCGTCTGGTCGAGCAGCGCCTCGGCCAGCGGCCGCTCCGGGTCCTCCCGCAGCCGCCGCAGCGCCTCGTCCTCGTCCCAGTCGGGGCCCAGCAGGTCGGGGCCGAGATGGCCGACGGCGTCGTCCTCGCTGCCCCGGGCCAGGAGCTCGACCACGCCCAGGGAGAAGCCCACGGCCTCGGCCCGCTCGGTCACCAGCACCACCCGGGCCTGGTGCGCCGGCCGGCGCCAGCGGCCGCCGGGCTCGTAGACCCGCCAGGACCCCTCCATCTTCAGGTGGGTGTGCAGGGTCCAGGCGCCGGCGCTCCCGTCGATGCGGGTGAGCAGGTGCTTGCCGCGGGACACCGTCTGGGCCACCGTGGCGCCGGCCAGGTCGGTGGTGGCGAGCTGCGGCACCCGGAAGTCGCTGCGCACCAGGACCTGTCCGGAGAGCCGGCGGTCGAGCAGCCGGGCGGCGCGGAAGACGGTGTCGCCCTCAGGCACCGCTCGGCACCCTCAGCCGCAGCCCCTTGGGGGTCGAGACGAAGCCGGCGGCCTGGAGCGCCTCGCGCAGCGGCGTCGCGCCCGCGCCGAGCAGCTGGGCCCCGTCGGCCTTCTCCACCGTCAACCGGCCCAGCGACCCGCGGCGTGCGGCCTCGGCGAGCGCCGCGGCCGCCGGGGTCAGCAGGTCCGGGTCCTCGGACCAGGTGAGCAGGGTGCGCCCACCGCGTTCGACGTACAGGGTCAGCTCGCCGTCGACGAGCACGACCAGCGCGCCGGCCTTGCGCCCGGGTCGGTGGCCGCTGCCCTCGAGGGTCGAGATCGGCCACGGCAGCGCGGCGCCGAAGGGGTTGGCCGGATCGGTGGCGGCCAGCGCGACGGCCGTGGGCTTGGCGTCGCCGCCGTCGGGCGCCGTCGACTCCGAGAAGGTGCGCAGCCGGTCGATCGCGCCGGCGGTGCCGAACTGGGCCGCCCCGAGGCCGCTGACGAAGTAGCCGCGCCGGCAGCGCCCGGAGTCCTCGAACGCCGAGAGCACCTTGTAGACCGCGGCGAACCCGCCGGGCACCCGCTCGCTGACCACCGCTCCGCGGATGACCACGCCGTGGCGGTCCAGCAGCCGCTCGGCGGTGGCGTGCGCGCGCCGGGTCGGGTCGCCGTCGATCTCCGGCAGCAACGCCCAGCGGCCGGCCGTCTCCGGAGGACCGCTGCGGGCGGGCATCCGGGCGCGGCCGCCCGTCGTCGAGGACATCCGCACCCGGGGCGGCGGCCGCCGGGTGCGGTGGCTGGGGGTGCCCGCGCGGGTGAGCGCCCGCAGCGGAGTCAGCGTGTCGTTGCTGATCCGGCCGGCCCAGACCAGCTCCCACAGGGCCGCCGAGAGGGTCACGTCGTTCGTCGACCCGACGGTGGTCGCGAGCTGGCGGAAGAACCAGGCGCCCCCGGGGGCCAGCGCGTCGAGCACGGCCTCGTGGAGCTCTCCCGGAGATCCCGGGGAGAGCTCCCACGGCTGCGGCTCCGGCAGCGTGAGCGGGGCCTGGTCGGCGAGGTGCAGTGAGACCCAGCCGTCGGCGCCGGGCAGCGCGCCGTGGCCGGCCCAGACCACCTCGCCGGAGGCAGTGAGCTCGTCGAGGTACGACGGCTCGTAGTCGCGCACGCGCGCCGCGAGGACCAGGGGCTCCAGCGCGGACGCGGGGACCGGGCAGCCGGCGAGCTGGTCGACGACCGACAGCACCCCGTCGACGCCGCGCGGGCCGCCGCGCCCTCCGGACGCGGGGGCGACGTGCTGCCAGGCCGACAGGAACCGGCTCAGGGCCGCGGGCTCGACCGGCTCGACCTCCTTGCGCAGTCGGGCCAGGGACCGGCGGCGCAGCTTGCGCAGCACCTCGGCGTCGCACCACTCCGCACCCGAGCCGGAGGGCCGGAACTCGCCGTCGAGCACCCGGCCCTGGGCGCCGAGGCGCTGGAGGGTGTGCCGGACCACGGCCGCACCGAGGCCGAGGCGGTCCGCGACCTGCTCGGCGGTGAACGGGCCGTGGGTGCGGGCGAAGCGGGAGACCAGGTCGGCAAGCGGGTCCTCGACCGGTTCGACGAACGCATCGGGGGTCCCCGGCGGCACCGGGACACCGAGGCCGTCCCGAAGCCTGCCGATGTCCTCGATGCCGCACCAACGCTCCTCGCCGGTCATCCGGACGACGACGATCCGCCGTGCGTCGGCGAGGGAGGCGAGCCAGTCCTCGACGGGGGCGCCCTCCACGCTGCGGTCAGCCACCTCGGCGGTGCTGAGCGGGCCGAGCATCCGCAGCAGGTCGGCGACACCCTCGGCGTCGCGGGCCCGGCGGTCGGGTGCGAGCCGCTGGAGCTCCGCCTCGACCTCCGCGAGCACGTCGGGGTCCAGCAGCTCGCGGAGCTCGGCGCGCCCGAGCAGCTCGGCCAGCAGGCCCTGGTCGAGCGAGAGCGCCGCCGCTCGACGCTCGGCGATGGGGGAGTCACCCTCGTACATGAACTGGGCGACGTACCCGAAGAGCAGGCTGCGCGCGAACGGTGAGGGCGACGTGGTCGCCACGTCCACGACCTGCAGCTCACGCCGGTCGACCCGCTGCATCAGCGCCACCAGCGACGGCAGGTCGTAGACGTCCTGGAGGCATTCGCGCACGGCCTCGAGCACGATCGGGAAGGACGGGTACTTCGCGGCCACCTCGAGCAGCGCCGCCGACCGCTGGCGCTGCTGCCACAGCGGTGAGCGGCGACCGGGGTCGCGACGGGGAAGCAGCAGGGCGCGCGCGGCGCACTCCCGGAAGCGGGCCGCGAAGAGGGCCGAGCCGCCGACCTCCTGGGTGACCAGGTCCTCGATCTCGTCGGCCGCGAAGACCACCACGTCTCCACCCGGGGGCTCGGCGTCGGTGTCCGGGATCCGGATGACGATGCCGTCGTCGGAGGCGACCGCCTGGCCGTCGACGCCGTGCCGCTCGCGCAGCCGCGCATTGATCGCCAGCGCCCACGGGGCGTGCACCGGGGTGCCGAAGGGGGAGTGCAGGACGAGCCGCCAGTCGCCGAGCTCGTCCCGGAACCTCTCGACCAGCAGGGTGCGGTCGCTGGGCAGCGTGTTGGTGGCCTCGAGCTGCTCGTGCAGGTAGGTGACCAGGTTGCCGGCCGCCCACTCGTCGAGGCCGCCCTCCTGGGCACGTCCGACCGCCCGGTCGCGCGGCAGCGTCCCCAGCTCACGGGTGAAGGAGCCGATCGCGGCGCCGAGCTCTGCCGGGCGCCCCAGGGTGTCGCCCTTCCAGAACGGCAGCCGGCCGGGGATGCCCGGGGCCGGGGTGACGAGGACCCGGTCATGGGTGATGTCCTCGATCCGCCAGCTGGTGGCCCCGAGCGCGAAGATGTCGCCGACCCGGGACTCGTAGACCATCTCCTCGTCGAGCTCGCCCACGCGTCGGCCCGGCCCGCTCGGCTGATCACTGCCGCCCACCAGGAAGACGCCGAACAGGCCCCGGTCGGGGATGGTGCCGCCGCTGGTCACCGCGAGCCGCTGGGCGCCCGGCCGGCCGGTCAGCGAGCCGGTGACCCGGTCCCACACGATCCGGGGGCGCAGCTCGGCGAACTCGTCGGAGGGGTAGCGGCCGCTGAGCAGGTCCAGGGTGGCGTCGTACGCCGATCGCGGCAGCGCGGTGAACGGCGCGCTGCGCTTCACCAGCTCGAACAGGTCGTCGGCCTGCCACGCCTCGAGCGCGGTGGCGGCGACCACCTGCTGGGCCAGCACGTCGAGGGGGTTGGCGGGCACGCGGAGCGACTCGATCGCACCGGTCCGCATCCGTTCGACGGCGACCGCGGTCTGCGCGAGGTCGCCGCGGTGCTTGGGGAACAGCACCCCGCGGGACACCTCGCCCACCTGGTGGCCGGCCCGCCCGACCCGCTGCAGGGCGCTGGCGACGCTGGGCGGTGACTCGATCTGGACGACCAGGTCGACGGCGCCCATGTCGATGCCGAGCTCGAGGCTGCTGGTGGCGACCACGCAGGGGAGCCGGCCACGCTTGAGGTCGTCCTCGATCAGCGCGCGCTGCTCCTTGGACACCGAGCCGTGGTGCGCCTTGGCGATCACGGTCGCGCCCGGGTCGGCGGTCGAGCTCGTCGAGACCCCGGACTGGGCCATCACCTGCGCGGGCGGCCCGCCGGTCACCTCGAGCGTCGTGCCGGCCCGGTCGGTGGCGATCTCGTTCAACCGCGCGGTCAGGCGCTCCGCGAGTCGGCGGGAGTTGGCGAAGACGATGGTCGAGCGGTGTGCCTCGACGAGGTCGACCACGCGCTCCTCGACGTGCGGCCAGATCGACTGGGCACGTTGCGGGTCCTCGGAGTCCTCGTCGTACTCGTCGGGGGCGGTCATGTCCTCGACGGGGACCACCACCCGGAGGTCCCACTCCTTCTGCGAGGGCGGGGCGACGATCTCGACCGGAGCGGTGCCGCCCAGGAACCGGGCGACCTCCTCCAGCGGACGCACGGTGGCGCTCAGCCCGATGCGCTGCGCGGGCCGGGGGAGCAGCGCGTCGAGCCGCTCCAGGGACACCGCCAGGTGGGCCCCGCGCTTGGTGCCCGCGACGGCGTGCACCTCGTCGACGATGACCGTCTCCACGCCGCGCAGCGACTCGCGCGCCTGGGAGGTGAGCATCAGGAACAACGACTCGGGGGTGGTGATCAGGATGTCCGGCGGCGCCGTGCCGAGCCTGCGCCGGTCCGCCGCGGACGTGTCACCGGAACGCAGTCCCACCGTGACGTCGGGGACGGTGGTGCCGAGCCGTGCGGCGGTGTGCCGGATCCCGGTCAGCGGAGCCCGGAGGTTGCGCTCGACGTCGACCGCGAGCGCCTTGAGCGGGGACACGTAGAGGACCCGGCAGCGGTGCGCACGGTCCTCCGGCGGGGGCGTGGTCATCAACCGGTCCAGGGACCACAGGAACGCCGAGAGCGTCTTGCCGGAGCCCGTGGGTGCGACGACCAGGGCGTGCCGGCCGGCGCCGATCGCCTGCCACGCACCTGCCTGGGCGGGCGTGGGCGCGGCGAACGCCGCACCGAACCAGGTGCGCGTGGGCTCGCTGAACCTGTCCAGGACGTCGCTCACGCCAACATCCTTACCCATGGCACCGACAACCGGGCACGCACCAGCGCTCGTCCGGCGGTGGCCGGCCCCGGCGCCTCGTAGTCTGGGCGGACCGCCGGCGTCGGCACCACGGAGAGGGGCTGTCCGTTCCCATGAGCACGTACGTCATCTGCCCGGAGGTCGCCATGCGCCTGGCTCACGAGCGAGCCGTGGTCCGCGAGGAGCACCAGATCCTGGCGCCGGCCCTGATCCGCTCCCAGCTGCTCACGCTCCTCTACCGGGCGGTGGGCCGGGGAGAGCTGACGAGGAAGGACGCCGAGCAACGGCTGACCTACGTGCGCGAGCTGCGGATCCGGCTGCTCGGCGACCGCGTGCTGCAGAGGCACGCGTGGAGCATCGCCGACCAGCTCGGATGGTCCGACACCTACGACGCGGAGTACGTCGCCCTCACGCAGCTCCACGCCGACGCGCTGGTCACGTTGGACCCCCGGCTCGCCGAGGCCGTCACGGGCCTCGTGGACGTGGCACCCGTCGAGGCGCTCGTCTGATGACGTGACCGGGTGTGTCCCGGCGTTCCGGGGCCGAGCGACCCTCCGCCCGTCGGTGGGTCAGCTCCCGGTCTCGACGAGCCCGTCGGTCCGCCACAGCTCGGGGTTCTCCTCGACCCACCGGCGTGCGTCGCGGCGGCCGAACTCGGTGGCCGCCTCGAAGAAGTCGGGGTCGAAGAGCAGGTAGGACAGCAGCTCGCCCTGCAGGGGGCTGTCGCTGCCGAGCAGCCGGTGGATGGCCTGCATGTCCGGATCGGCGAGGGTCTGGCGCAGCGAGCCGTGGTTGGCCCTGAAGACCTCCATCGCCGCTCCGGCCAGCTCCTCGCCGTCCTCCGGCGCGACCGCGACGTAGGGCACCGTGCGGTAGGGGGCATCGCCCCGGGACTCGCGGTGCCGGCGCAGCGCCGGCGCCAGGTCGGCGTCCTCGGCCAGGGCGTTGACCTCGGCGAGCCGCCGCAGGTCGGCACGCAACGGGTCGTCCATGACGGCGCCGAGCAGCGTCGCCAGGCCGTCCCCCAGGTCGACGGGGACCCGGTCGCGCTCCACGTCGGGGTCCGGGGGTCGGAGCCCGCCGGTCCCGACCACGACGACGCGGTCGGCGTCCAGCTCGAGGGCCGGGGCGAGGGGTACTCGACGGCGAGTGGCCCCGTCGACGTACCAGCCCGCGGCGTCCCCGGGCTCTCCGACGTGCACCGAGGGGAAGAGGGCCGGGATCGCGGCGGAGGCCATCAGGTGGGAGACGTCGAGCCGGGTCGCGACGAAGCGACGATGGTGATCAGGCGCCGGTCGCGGCATCGGGAGGGTGGACTCGGTGAACATCACGACGTTGCCGGTCCGCACGGACGTGGTCGTGATCGCCGCGGTCTCGACGACGCCGGACCCGACGTTGTCGTGCAGCTTCTCCCAGTCGATGGACTGGCCGAGGGTGCGGGCCAGCGGCTGGGTCCCGAAGAATCCTCGCAGCCGGAATCCCGACAGGCCCAGGGTCTCCGAGGTGTACCGGGCCAGCACCTCGGGCACCTGCCTCCACAGCGGCCGGAGCACGTGCGGCTTGGTGGTCCGGCCGAGCAGGTCCGCGAGGCGGGCGCCCTGCTCCTCCGCCTCCAGGTGGGCCGTGGCGGCGAGGGCTCCGGTGAGCAGTGCTCCGCCGCTGGTGCCGATCAGCACGCGGGGTCGGGTGCCGCGTGCGGCCAGGGCCGGCAGCAGCACCTCCAGGGCGCCCACCTGGTACGCCGAGCGGGCGCCGCCGGCGTCGAGCACCAGGGCGACTCGTGGGGCGACGGCTTCACCTGTCGTGCCGGTTGACTGCATCCGGCGATGCTAGACGCACCGCGCGTGAGCGGCCGTCAGACCGGGTGCCGGCGGAGGAACGACGCGAGCGAGGCGGCCAGCTCGCTCGTGTGCGTGAGCGCGAGGTTGTGGTCCGCGCCGGCGAGCATGGCCTCCTCCGCCCGGGGGAACCACGCCAGCATCAGGTCGTGGACCTCCGCGAACCACGGTCCGCTCGCGGTGCCGCCGACGTAGAGCACGGGTGGGTCGAGACGTCGGGCGTCCTCGGGACCGAAGCGCCACGCCAGGAGCGCAGCGAGGTCGGTGGCGAAGAAGGCGTCGGCGTCGCGCTCGGCCTGGGCGGTGGCGCCCGGAAGCAGCTGCTCCAGGTCGTGGCGCCAGCCCGGCCCCACGACGAGGGTGAGGAAGCGGTCGAGTGCCGCGGCGGTCCCGTGCAGCCGGTGTTCCTCGGCGAGCTGGACGCATGCGGCGACGAACTCGTCGGCGCTGCGCACGTGCAGCGGAGGTGGCTCGACCAGGCACAGGCTGTGCACGCGCTCCGGCGCCGAGGCCGCCAGCTGCAGGGCGACGGCACCGCTGTACGACAACCCGACGACGTGCGCCCGGTCGACCCCCAGGGCGGCGAGGAGCCGGTGGCAGTCGAGCGCGTCGCGCTCGATGGAGCCGGGCCCCTGGACCGGGCTGCTCCGTCCGTAGCCGCGACGGTGGTAGGCGATGACCCGGAAGCGGGCGAGCAGGTCGCGGGTCCCGGCCAGCGGCAGCAGCTCGTCGGCCGTCAGGCCGGTCTGGATCAGCACCACCGGCTCGCCCGCCCCGCGGTCGGAGACCTCCAGGACCGCGTCCGGCAGCGACACGCGGCGCCACGCCGGGCTGGACACAGGACCATGGAACCATGCCGCGGTGAACGCGTTCCGGATCGCCGTTGCCCAGCCCGTCGCGAGCCCCGACGCGCGCGAGAACGGCCGCGCGGTGCGCCGGATGATGCGCGCCGCCGGCGACGCCGGGGCGCGGCTGGTCCACTTCCCCGAGGGGTTGCTCTCGGGCTACGCGGTCGAGCAGGTCGACGACTGGGCCGAGGTGGACTGGACGGCGGTGCGTGGAGAGCTCGAGTCGGTGGCGGCGCTGGCGTCGGAGCTGTCGTTGTGGGTGGTGCTGGGCTCCGCGCACCCGTTGACCCCGCCGAACCGCCCGCACAACAGCATGTACGTCATCACCGACGAGGGTGTCCTGCACGACCGGTACGACAAGCGCATCTGCTCCCACACGGAGATCACGCGCTTCTTCAGCCCCGGCTTCGACCCGGTCGTCTTCGAGGTGGACGGTTTCCGGTTCGGCTGCGCGATCTGCATCGAGGTGAACTTCCCGGCGCTGTTCACGGAGTACGAGCAGCTGGGCGTGGACTGCCTGCTGTTCTCCGCCTACCCGGTGGACTCGATCTTCGAGACCAAGGCGCGGGCGTACGCCGCGATCAACAGCTACTGGGTCAGCCTGTCGGTGCCCGCGCAGTGCGCCCCGATGTTCCCGTCCGCCCTGATCGGCCCCGACGGCCAGTCCCTCGTCCGGGCCGGCGGCGGTGAGGACCTCGTGGTGGGGGAGCTGGACCGGGCTGCGTTCGACCCGGCACTCAACGGGGCCCGGCCCTGGCGGGCCCTGGCGAGGGCCGGCGAGATCTACGAGCAGCGACGGATCACGGACCCGCGGAGCGCGGTGCGCACCGAGTTCTAGCCCGGCGGCCGCCGCCGGCGCGGAAATCGGGTGAGCGATGTCGGTGGCTGTTTGTAGGGTTCCGTCATGTGAGTGAATCCATGATCCTGGCGCGGGGGCTGCGCAAGTCGTTCGGGGACTTCGAGGCGGTCAAGGGCATCGACGTCGACGTACGACGGGGCGAGGCGTTCGGTTTCCTCGGCCCCAACGGCGCGGGCAAGTCGTCGACCATGCGGATGGTCGCCGCCGTCTCGCCGGTGAGCGACGGCGAGCTGCGCATCCTGGGGATGGACCCGGCGGTGGACGGCCCCTCGATCCGGGCCCGGATCGGGGTCTGCCCCCAGGAGGACACCCTCGACACCGAGCTGACGGTGCGCGACAACCTCTACGTCTACGGCCGCTACTTCGGGCTGCCCCGCAAGGAGGTGCGCGCCCGCGTGGACGAGCTCCTCGAGTTCGTCCAGCTGACCGAGAAGTCCGACGCGATGGTCGAGGACCTCTCCGGCGGCATGAAGCGCCGGCTGACCATCGCCCGGTCCCTGATCAACCGCCCCGACGTGCTGCTGCTCGACGAGCCGACCACGGGCCTGGACCCGCAGGCCCGCCACGTGGTGTGGGACCGGCTCTTCCGGCTCAAGCAGCAGGGCGTGACGCTGGTGCTGACCACCCACTACATGGACGAGGCCGAGCAGCTCTGCGACCGGCTCGTGGTGATGGACAAGGGCGTGATCGTCGCCGAGGGGTCGCCGCTGGAGCTGATCCGGGCGCACTCCACCCGCGAGGTGGCCGAGCTGCGCTTCGGGGTGGGCGAGCACGAGGTGCTGGCCGAGAAGATCTCCGACCTCGGTGACCGCGTCGAGGTGCTGCCCGACCGGTTGCTCGTCTACAGCGAGGACGGCGAGGAGGTCATCGCCAAGGTGCACGAGCGGGGCCTGCAGCCCGCCGCGGTGCTGGTGCGCCGGTCCACCCTGGAGGACGTGTTCCTGCGCCTCACCGGACGGACGCTGGTGGACTGATGAGCGGTCTCGACCATCCCGTGCAGAGCACCGCGCCCCGGAGCCTGTTCGCGGGCGCGGCCAGGCTCTTCGACTACTGGGCGATCGCCTACCGGAGGACCTGGAAGGGCAGCGCCATCTCGTCCTTCGTGACCCCGCTGCTCTACGTCCTCGCGATGGGGGTGCTGCTCGGCGGCTTCATCGAGGGCGACCCCGCCAAGCTGGACGGCGCGACCACCTACCTCGCCTTCGTGGCGCCCGGCATGGTGGCCGCCCAGGCGATGACCACCGTCTTCGGCGAGGTGACCTACCCGGTGATGGGCATGGTCAAGTGGCACAAGTCGTACTACGGGATGACCGCCAGCCCGCTCGCGGTGTCGGAGGTGATCCTGGCGCACCTGGGGTTCGTGATCTTCCGGGTCGCCACGACCTGCGCGGTGTTCCTGGCGGTGATGGCCCCGTTCGGGGTCTTCGAGTCCGTCCCGGGCGTGATCGGCGCCTTCTTCGTCCAGCTGCTGATCGGCGCGGCGTTCGCGACGCCGATCTACGCGTTCTCCGCGGGGCTGAAGGACGAGAGCGCGTTCGCGCTGGTGTTCCGCCTCGGGATGATCCCGCTCTTCCTGTTCTCCGGCGCCTTCTTCCCGGTCTCCAACCTGAACACGTGGATGGAGGCGCTGGCCAAGGTGACCCCGTTGTGGCACGGCGTGGACCTCACCCGGATGCTCACGCTCGGCGAGGTCGACTGGCCGCTGGCCGCGGTGCACGTGGCCTACCTGGTGGTGCTCGCCGGGGCCGGCTGGTTCTGGGCCGTCCGCCGTCTCACCCGAAGGATGGTGTCCTAGCCCATGGCGATGCTGACCACGAGCGTCGGCCGCGCGGCCGCGTCCCCGATCTCCTCCGGTGAGGCCACGGCCCTGCTGCTCTACCGCAACTACCTCGCCTACCGCCGGGCCTGGTACATCTTCGTCAGCGGCTTCCTCGAGCCGGTGTTCTACCTGTTCTCGATCGGCGTCGGCGTCGGTCAGCTGGTCACCGGCTTCGAGTTCAACGGCCAGTCGATCCCGTACGCCGAGTTCGTCGCGCCCGGCATGCTCGCCGCCTCGGCCATGAACGGCTCGCTGCTGGACGCCACGTTCAACTTCTTCTTCAAGCTGAAGTACAACAAGCTGTTCGACCAGATGCTGGCGACGCCGCTGACCACCATGGACATCGCCCGTGGGGAGCTGAGCTGGTCGCTGCTGCGCGGCGGCATCTACTCGGCGGCCTTCCTGCTGGTGATGGTCGCCATGGACCTCGTGTCGTCCTGGTGGGCGGTGCTGGTCGTGCCGGCCGCGCTGCTGATCGGGTTGGCGTTCGGCGGCATCTGCATGGCGCTCACGACGTACATGCGCAGCTGGCAGGACTTCGAGTTCGTGACCCTGGCGACGCTGCCGATGTTCCTGTTCTCGGCGACGTTCTTCCCGGTCACCGCCTTCCCGACCGCGGTGCGCTGGGTGGTGGAGATGACGCCGCTCTACCGCGGCGTGGTGCTCTGCCGCGAGCTCACCACCGGCGCGCTGTCGTGGGGCTCGGCGGTGTCGGTGGTCTACCTCGTGGCGATGGGGCTGTTCGGCCTCGCGATCGTGCGTCGGCGCCTCGAGGCGCTGCTGCTCACGTGAGCCGCAGCTCGAAGAGCTCGGTGTCGATCCAGCGCCCGAACTTGTGACCCACCTCGTGCAGCACCCCGACCGAGGTGAAGCCGCAGGCCCGGTGCAGCGCGCGGCTCGCGTCGTTCGGGAGCGCCACGACCGCCACGGCCAGCCGCACCCCGTCCGTGCGCATCGCGGCCAGCAGGTCGGCGTACAGCCTGCGCCCCAGGCCGCGACCGCGTGCCTCGGGCGCGAGGTAGACCGACGACTCCCGGGTGTGCGCGTAGGCCGCGCGGGGGCGGTACGCCGACGAGTACGCGTAGCCGAGCACACCGTCGCCGTCGTCCGCCACGAGCACGTGGTCGCCGGGGGCGCGGCTGTCGAGCCGCACCCGCCAGTAGTCCAGCTCGGGTGGTGCGGTCGCGAAGGTCGAGATGCCACCCAGCACCTCACCGTCGTAGATGCGCTTGATGGAGGGCAGGTCCTGCTCGGTGGCCGGTCGGATCGGCATGGCCGAAAGGTACCCAAGGCCGGGCGCGACCCCCGCGGCGCGGCCGGGTGCGGCTTGAGAGGATGACCGCCATGCCACTGCCACCGGTCGAGCGCGAGGCGCGGGTCCGCCTCCTGCTCGAGGTGCTGGCCACGAGGAAGGACGCATGAGGCACACGGAGTTCTGGGCCCGGCTGGAGGCCGCCCTCGGCAAGGCGTACGCACGGTCGTGGGCCGACCAGTTCGTGATGAGCGAGCTCGACGGCCGGACCGCCTCGGAGGCCCTCGACGCCGGGGTGCCGCCGAAGCGCGTGTGGGCGGCCGTCTGGCAGGCGCTCGGCCTGCCCCCCTCCGAGCGATGAGCGCCGCGAGCCTGCCCGAGGTGGCGCCCGACCGGCTCGCCGCCGCCCAGCGCCGCACCATCGTGACCCTCGTGGCGGCACAGGCGGTGGGCGCGATGGGCATCACCATCGGCATCGCGACCGCCTCGCTGCTGGCCCGGGACCTCTCCGGCTCCGACGACCAGGCCGGCCTCGCGCAGACCTTCCAGGTGCTCGGCGCGGCCGTGGCGTCCTACCTCCTCGCCAGGCTGATGTCGCGGCACGGCCGGCGGGTCGGGCTGGTCACCGGATACGTGCTCGGCGCCTGCGGCGCGGTCCTCGCGGTGCTCGCCGGCGTCGTCGGGTCGATGGCGCTGCTGCTGCTCGGTGCCGTGCTCCTCGGCTCGACGACCGCCGCCAACAACGGGGCGAGGTACGCCGCGACCGATCTCGCCCCGGTCACGCGTCGGGCCCGCGCTCTCTCCACGGTCGTCTGGGCCACGACGATCGGCGCGGTCGCCGGCCCCAACCTGACCGGCCCGGCCGGAACCCTGGCCCGTGGCCTCGGGATCCCGGCGCTCACCGGGCCGTTCGCCCTGGGCAGCCTCGCCATGCTGGGGGCCGCCGTCATCCTGGGCCTGTTCCTGCGCCCGGACCCGCTGCTGCTGGCGCGCCAGGCGGCGGGGGCCACGCCGGTGCCGCCGACCGGCACCTCGTGGGGTCGGGTGGTGCGCGCCGTCCGGACCCGGCCGGTGCTCGGGTTCGCGGTCCTGGGGCTGGCCGCCGCGCACGCCGTGATGGTCTCGGTGATGGTGATGACGCCGCTGCACATGGAGCACGGCGGGGCCGAGCTGCGGGTGATCGGCATCGTCATCAGCGTGCACGTGCTGGGGATGTTCGCCTTCGCCCCGCTGGTCGGCCTGGCGGCCGACCGCAACGGCCGCGCCACGACGCTGGGGGTCGGGGCGGTGGTGCTGACGGTCTCCCTGGTCCTGTGCGCGGCGTCGCCCGAGGGCAGCTCGTGGCAGATCTTCGCGGGGCTCTTCCTGCTGGGACTGGGCTGGTCGTTCGCCACGGTGTCCGCGTCGACGCTGATCGCCGACCACGCGCCGCTCGACGTGCGTGCCGACGTGCAGGGCGCCGCGGACCTGGTGATGGGCGTGACCGCCGCCGCGGCGGGTGGTCTGGCCGGTGTCGTGGTCGGGACCTGGGGCTACGCCACGCTCGCCTGGGCCTCGGCCGGACTGGTGCTGGCGCTGGTGGTGGCCGCGTTCGGTGCGGCGGGGGAGCGGGCCGGGCTGGCAGAGTGAGCGGTATGAGCATCGACCCCGTGGACATCGCCGTCATCGGCGGGACCGGCTTCTACTCCTTCCTCGACGACCCCGAGGAGCACGCTGTCGAGACGCCGTACGGCGCCCCGTCCGCCCCGGTCGCCGTCGGCACCGTGGCCGGCCGACGGGTGGCGTTCCTGCCGCGGCACGGCAAGGGCCACGAGTTCCCGCCGCACCGCATCAACTACCGCGCCAACCTGTGGGCGCTGCGGTCGCTCGGTGCCCGCCAGGTGCTCGCGCCCTGTGCGGTGGGTGGCCTGCGCGACGAGGTCGCCCCCGGTGACGTCGTCGTGCCCGACCAGCTCGTGGACCGCACCAGCGGGCGGACCCAGACCTTCGTGGAGACCGGCGCCGTGCACCTGCCCTTCGCCGACCCCTACTGCCCGCGCCTGTCCGCGACGGTCGCCGAGGCCGACCCGTCGGTCGGCACGGGCGGCACCATGGTGGTCATCGAGGGCCCGAGGTTCTCCACCCGCGCGGAGTCCCGCCACTACGCGGCGCAGGGCTGGAGCCTGATCAACATGACCGGGCACCCCGAGGCCGTGCTGGCCCGGGAGATGCAGCAGTGCTACACCGCGATCGCCCTGGTCACCGACATGGACGCGGGCGTCGAGGCCGGCCACGGGGTCGGCCAGGACGAGGTGTTCGCGCTGTTCCGGCAGAACCTCGAGCGGCTCAAGGACCTGCTCACGCGCACCATCGCGAAGCTCCCCGATCCCGACGGGTGCACCTGCTCGACCTGGGCCGACGGCATCGAGCTGACCTACGACGTCCCCGGGGCAGCTTCGTGAGGGTCCTGCTGACCGGGTCCGCCGGCTTCATCGGCTCGGCGGTCGCCGAGGCGCTCGAGTCCGGCGGCGACGAGGTCGTGCGGGTGGACCTGATGCTGGCCAAGGCGCACGGCGCGACCGACCCGCCGCCGGGGACGCACCGGCTCGACGTCCGTCACGCCGACCGCTGGGCCGACCTGCTCGACGGCGTCGACGCCGTCTGCCACCAGGCCGCGGTGGTGGGGGCCGGGGTGCAGGTCGCGGACCTGCCCGACTACGCCGGCCACAACGACTACGGCACCGCCGTGCTGCTGGCCGCGATGCACGCGGCCGGCGTCGACCGGCTGGTGCTGGCGTCCTCGATGGTGGTCTACGGCGAGGGTCGCTACAGCTGCCCCGAGCACGGCGCGCAGGTGCCGCCGCCGCGGTCGGTCGAGGCCCTCGACGCGGGCGACTTCGAGAACCACTGCCCGGCCTGCGACGCCGCGCTCGGCTGGGAGCTGGTCGACGAGGACGCGCGGCTGGACCCGCGCAGCTCGTACGCCGCGAGCAAGGTCGCCCAGGAGCACTACACGTCCGCCTGGGTTCGGCAGGCCGCCGCCTCGGCGATCGCGTTGCGCTACCACAACGTCTACGGGCCCGGGATGCCGCGGGACACGCCGTACTCCGGGGTGGCGGCGATGTTCCGCTCCAGCCTGGAGCGCGGCGAGCCGCCGCGCGTCTTCGAGGACGGCGGGCAGATGCGCGACTTCGTGCACGTCGCCGACGTCGCGGCGGCGAACGTCGCAGCGCTGAAGGCGGTGACGGTGGAGTCTCCCGGCCGGTACGCCGCGTACAACGTCTGCTCCGGCGCGCCGATCCCGATCCGGCGGGTCGCGGACCTGGTCGCGGCCGGCACCGGCCGCGACATCTCACCCGAGGTGACCGGCGGCTACCGGCTCGGCGACGTCCGGCACGTGGTGGCCTCCCCGGAGCGGGCCCGCGCCGAGCTCGGGTTCGCCGCGGCCGTGCGCCCGGAGCAGGGGCTGCGGGAGTTCGCGACCGCGCCGTTGCGCGCCTGAGCCTCGGGTCCGTAGCGGGAACCGAGCACGTCCTGCCGGGTCACCAGCTCGTGTAGAAGAGGTGCTGCACCAGCAACGCCGTGGCGAGCTGGAGCGCCAGCCCCGGGCGCCGCCAGCGTTCGGGGAGCGCGACGACCGAGAGCAGCAGCCACGGCACGAACGGCAGCCAGATCCGCTCCACCTCGCCCTTGCTCATCCGGGACAGGTCGGCGGCCACGACCGCGGTCGCCGCGGCGGCGACCAGCACGACGACGGCGCGTTCCGCACTCCGCCGGTGGGCCGCCAGCGAGCCGAGCCCGGCGCCGAGCAGCGGGCCGGCGCTGATGGTGAGGGCGGCGAGGTCGCCCCACAGCCAGTACGACGCGGGGCGCACCCGCGCGATCCCGTCCCAGTAGCGCTCGTTGAGCACCGGGTAGGCCTCCCACACCGCGAAGCCGGCGACGGCGAAGGCCAGGACCACCGAGAGCGCGGCGAACGCCGCGATCGGCAGCGGCGACCAGGACCGCGCCACCCAGAGGACCCCGAGGGCGAGGAAGCCGACCAGCACCAGCCCGTAGGACATCAGCACGCAGCCGCCGAGCAGCAGCCCGGCGAGCAGCGCCCAGCCGGCCATCGGAGCCGCGCGGGTCGCCGTGGCGGCGAGGGCGAGGGCGACCAGTCCCCAGGCAGCCACGGCGGCGAAGAGGGCATCGGCGGAGACGGCCATGAAGACCGCGGCGGGCGCCAGGACCAGGTACGGCGCGGCGGTGCGCGCGACCGCCTCGGAGCCCAGGGCCCGCAGGCAGACCATCACCGCGACGGCGGTGCTCGCGGCCACCACGGTCACGACCAGTCCGGCGGCGTAGTCACCGCCCAGTCCGACCCGGTCCAGGCCGACGAAGACGAGCAGTGCGCCCGGCGGGTGCCCGGCGACGTGCGTGGGCCAGTTGTCGGGGGCCGAGTAGGGGATCCGGTCGACGTACTGCTGCAGCATCGCGTGCACGTCCGTCGTCGCCCGGGCCGTGCGGAGGTACTCCGCGCCGTTGCCCAGCACCCGGGAGATCCCCGACGATCCGTCGACGTAGGCCAGCGCCAGCAGCCACGCGAGGCCGGCGGCGTACGACGCCACGAGCAGGCCGCGCCACGGGAGCCGCGCGGCGAGGCCGGCGGCGTACCGCCAGCCGAGCACCGCCAGCACGAACGCGGGCAGGGTGCCCGGACCGACCTTGGGGTCCCAGAAGCCGTGCAGCGGCGCGAACCCGTCGCCGCTGTGCAGCCGGGCGTGCACCTCCCAGCCGAGCAGCGGCGGCAGCAGCATCGCCGCGGCGACGAGGAGCAGTGCGGCGCCGAGGCCGACCCACGGCGCGAGGTCGCGACGGGTGTCCGGGCGCGAGGTCGCCTCGGTCGTCGCCATGCCCGCCACCCTAGGCCGGTGTGACGGCGGGACGGGGGCCGTGGCGGGGGACGTCACGGCTTCGTAAGTTCTGCGCGGGCGCTGGGCGCCTCGGTCGTCCTAGCGTGGGGGACATGCCCGTCTGCGACCTGATCCTCCCGTGCCGGGACGAGGCGCCCGCCCTCGCCGACCTGCTCCCGCGGGTGCCCCGGGCGTTCGCCGTGATCGTCGTCGACAACGGCTCGACCGACGACACCGCCGAGGTGGCCCGACGACTGGGGGCGTCGGTGGTGGTCGAGGGGGTCCCGGGCTACGGCTCCGCCGTGCACGCCGGACTGGTGGCCGCCCGCCACGACTTCGTCGCGTTCATGGACGGCGACGGCTCCTTCGACCCCGAGGAGCTGCTGCCCATGCTCGAGGACGTGCGCTCGGGCCGTGCGGACCTGGCCGTCGGCCGCCGACGCCCCGTGCGGTCAGGGGTGTGGCCGTGGCACGCCCGGGCCGGCAACGCCGTGATCGTGGGCTGGTTGCGCCGGCGGATCGGCATGCCCGCCCGCGACATCGCGCCGGTGCGGGTCTGCCGCCGCGAGCAGCTGCTCGCCCTCGACGTGCGGGACCGCCGGTTCGGCTACCCGGTCGAGCTGCTGGACCGGGCGACCCGGGCCGGGTGGCGGTTCTCGGAGCGGGACGTGTCCTACCACCCGCGGGCGGAGGGCACCCGGTCGAAGGTCTCCGGATCGGTGGTCGGGACGGTCCGTACCGCGCGCGACTTCTGGAAGGTGCTGACATGAGTGCGGCCCGGATGCTGGTGCTCGCCAAGGCCCCGGTCACGGGCCGGGTCAAGACCCGGCTCGGTGCCCACATCGGGTTCCCCGAGGCGGCCGCGGTCGCCTCGGCCGCGCTGCTCGACACGCTCCGGGCCTGCGCCGAGGCGGTCGGCCCCGGACGTTGCCACCTGGCACTGGCCGGTGACCTGTCCGGGGCGGTGCGCGGCGACGAGCTCGCCCGGGCGGTCGACGGCTGGACGGTGCGGCCGCAACGCGGACCCGACTTCGCCACCCGGCTGGTCAACGCCCACCTCGACCTGGCCCCGGGGGCCGGGCCGGTCGTCCAGATCGGCATGGACACGCCCCAGGTCACCCCCGGGCTGCTGGCCGAGGCGGCCGCCGGCACCGAGGAGTACGACGCGGTGCTGGGGCCGGCGGAGGACGGCGGCTGGTGGGTGCTCGCGCTCGACGACCCCCGGCACGCCGCGGCGCTGGCGGGCGTCGAGATGTCCACGCCCCACACCCACGACCACACCCGGTGCGCCCTCGAGGCGCGCGGCCTCCGGGTGGGTGCGACCACCGTGCTGCGTGACGTGGACACCCCGGCGGACGCCGACGCGGTCCTCGCGGGGCTGTCGGCGGGCCACTTCGCACGCGCCTGGTCCGCGGTGCGGGAGGTCGGCGCATGACCGCGGTGAGCGCGTCCGGCGAGGGGCTGCGCGACGAGTCGTTCTCGGCGGTGTTCTCACTGGCGCTGCAGGGGCAGCCCGTGCTCGGTGGTGGGCCTGGACGAGTCGCCCCGACCGCTGCCCGTGGCGTCCTGGGTCCGGGATGCGGACGACATCGACACCGCGATGCTGGCCCACTGCGTCGGGCCGACCCTGGACATCGGCTGCGGACCCGGCAGGCTGAGCGCCCACCTGGTCGAGCTGGGCCACGTCGTGCTCGGCATCGACGTGGTGCACGAGGCCGTGCGGCAGACCCGGGAGCGTGGCGTCTCGGCGATCGTGCGCGACGTCTTCGAGGAGCTGCCGGGGGAGGGCCGCTGGCAGACGGCGCTGCTTGCCGACGGCAACGTCGGCATCGGCGGCGACCCCGTCGCCCTGCTGAGCCGGGTCAGGCAGCTCCTGGACCCGCGCGGCCGCGTCGTCGTCGAGCTCTCCGAACCCGGCGTCGGGCTCCGCTCGACGTGGGCCACCCTGCAGTGCGGGGAGACCAGGTCCCGGCCCTTCCGCTGGTCCCTGGTCGGGGCCGACGCGATCGCGCCGGTCGCGGCCGAGGCCGGGTTCTCGGTGCTGACGACCCACACGCACGCGGACCGGTGGTTCGCCGTCCTGGGGGAGGGGACGTGAGAGCGCCCGCCGACACCGACTTCGGCTCGCGGCTGCGCAGCGCCGCGGTGAGCGCCCGGGTCGGGCTGTGGCTGGGGGTCTGCTTCGCCCTCGCCTTCGTCACCGGCCTCATCAGCCACTACGCCCAGGTGCCCGACCAGCCGGTGCCGTTCCCGACGAGCCCGGCGTGGGGCTACCGCGTGACCCAGGGCCTGCACGTGACCGCCGGCACCGCCGCGGTGCCGCTGCTGCTCGTCAAGCTCTGGACGGTCTACCCGCGCCTCTTCAGGCGCCCGCCGCGCGGCCTGCGGAGGCTGGCCGTCGAGGTCGCGGAGCGGGCCTCGATCGGGGTGCTGGTCGCCGCCGCGATCTTCCAGCTCGCCTCCGGGCTCGCGAACTCCGCGCAGTGGTACCCGTGGGCCTTCTCGTTCCGTGCGACGCACTACGCCGTGGCCTGGGTGGCGATCGGGGCACTGGTCGTGCACGTGGCGGTGAAGCTGCCGGTGATCCGCCAGGCCCTCGGCGCCGACGTCGACTCGACGGCCCAGGACCGGCCGGACGCCACCGGGGCCGGGACGGTGTCGCGCCGCGGGCTGCTGCGCACCACCTGGCTGGCCGCCGGGGTGGCCGTCCTGGCCACCGCCGGCAGCACCGTCCCGGCCCTGCGCCGGGTGTCGGTGTTCGGTGTGCGCTCCGGCGACGGCCCGGCCGGGGTCCCGATCAACAGGTCGGCGCGTGCCGCCGGCGTCACGGCGACCGCGACCAGCCCGGCGTACCGACTGACCGTGGCGTACGGCGGCCGCGAGGTCTCGCTGAGCCGCGACGACCTCGCCGGGATGCCGCAGTCGACCCAGGGCCTGCCCATCGCGTGCGTCGAGGGCTGGAGCGCCGACGCCACCTGGTCCGGCGTCCGCGTGCGCGACCTGCTCGACCTGGTCGGTGCGCCGGCCGGGCGCGACGTGCTCGTGGTCTCGCTGCAGGAGCGGGGCGCCTTCGCGAAGACGGTCCTGCAGTCGAACTTCGCCGACGACGACCGCACCCTGCTGGCCCTCCGGCTCCACGGGCAAGTGCTGGCGATCGACCACGGCTACCCGTGCCGGCTGATCGCGCCGGACCGGCCCGGCGTGCTGCAGACGAAGTGGGTGCACCGGTTGGAGGTGCAGGCATGACGCTGCGGATCCTCACCGGCGCCCTGGGCGTGCTGCTCGGCGCGTACGGCGCGTGGCTGCTGCTCAGCCGGCAGGACCTCGACCGGCTGACCGGGGTGGCGGTCTGGCTGGCCGCCGGGGTGGTGCTGCACGACTTCGTGCTCGCGCCGCTGGTGATCGTGGCGGCCGCGGTCGCTGCCCGGCTGCTGCCGCGACCCGCACGCGGCCCGGCCACGGTCGGCCTCGTCGTGCTCGGCAGCGTCACCCTGCTCGCGGTGCCGGTGCTCGGACGGTTCGGTGCCCGCGCCGACAACCCGACCCTGCTGGACCGGCCCTACGTGGCCGGCTGGCTGGTGCTCGCCGGACTAGTGTTGACCGGCGTGGTGGTGGCGACCGTGCTGCGGGCCCGGCGCGACCACCACGGTCCGGCGGCGGGAAGGAGTGCCCATGGCCCGGGTGCTCGTCGTTGACGACGACCACACGGTGCGTGAGGTGGTCGTGTCCTACCTGCGCGCCCACGGCCACGACGTGCTGGAGGTGGGCGACGGCGAGGCCGCCCTCGCCACCATGCGTGAGTGCCCCGCCGACCTGGTCGTGCTGGACCTGATGCTCCCGGGGATCGACGGTCTCGAGGTGTGTCGGCGGCTCCGCAACGGCGGGGACGTCCCGGTGATCATGCTGACCGCGCTGGGCAGCGAGACCGACCGGGTGATGGGCCTCGAGATCGGCGCCGACGACTACGTCGGCAAGCCGTTCAGCCCTCGTGAGCTGGCCCTGCGGGTCGACTCCGTGCTGCGGCGTACGACCGAGCCGGCGCCGGCGGCCCCGGCCCAGCTCACCGACGGTGACCTGGTCGTCGACAGCGCCCGGCACGTGGCCACCCGCGCGGGCGAGCCGCTGGCGCTCACCGCTCGCGAGTTCGCCCTGCTGCGCTTCCTCGTCGCCCACCCCGGGACCGCGTTCTCCCGCGACGACCTGTTGCAGCAGGTGTGGGGGTGGTCGATCGGCGACCGGTCGACGGTGACCGTGCACGTCCGTCGGCTGCGCGAGAAGGTCGAACGCGACCCGACCCGGCCCGAGCGCCTGCTCACCGTCTGGGGAGTCGGCTACCTGTGGGAGGCCTCCGCATGAGCTCCGACCATGTCCAGATCGCGCTCGTCGCGGCCGCGTCCGCCGCGGGTGTCGGCGCCGTCGGGCTCTTCCTTGCGTGGCTGCTGCGGCACCGCTCGATCCGGTGGCAGCTGGGGCTGGTGGCGGTGGTCTCCGTGCTCGCGGTGCTGGCCGGGGTCGTGGCCACCGCACAGCTGATGTTCATCTCCGACCACGACTGGGGCGTGATCAGCCTGGTGGCCCTGGTGGCTGGACTGGTCGCCGTCGCGGTCGCGCTCGCGCTCGGCGCGGCGATCGCGCACTGGGGGGAGTCGCTGCGCGAGGACGCGCGCCGGATGGGCGTGGACGGCACCTTCCCCGCGGAGCGTCGCGGCCCCAGCGAGTTCCAGGCACTGTCCGACGAGCTCGCCCGCACCAGCGAGCGCCTGGAGGACTCCCGGCTGCAGGCCGCCCGGCTCGAGGAGTCGCGGCGGGAGCTGGTCTCGTGGGTGTCGCACGACCTGCGGACCCCGCTGGCCGGGATGCGGGCGATGACCGAGGCGCTCGAGGACGGCATGGCCACCGACCCGGCGCGTTACCACCGGCAGATCCGGGCCGAGGTGGACCGGATGGTGCGGATGGTCGACGACCTCTTCGAGCTGTCCCGGATCCACGCCGGCGTGCTCCGGCTCGACCCCGAGGCGGTGATGCTCGGCGACCTCGTCAGCGAGGCCATCGCGGGCGCCGACCCGGTCGCGCGGGCCAGGCGGGTGCGGCTCGGCGGCAGCGTCGAGGAGGGGGTGGAGGTCACCGCCGACGCGGCTGGCCTGTCGCGGGTCGTCTCGAACCTGGTCATGAACGCGATCCGCCACACGCCGGCCGACGGGGTGGTCGAGATCCGCGGCCGCGCGGTCGAGGACGGGGTCGAGCTGAGCGTCACCGATGGCTGCGGCGGGCTGACCGCCGAGGAGATGGAGCGAGTGTTCGACCTGGCGTGGCAGGGCGGCGCGGCCCGCACGCCTGACCCCGACGACTCCTCCCACGCCCGGGGCGCCGGTCTGGGGCTGGCGATCGTCAAGGGGATCGTCGAGGCCCACCGCGGGATGGTGGACGTCGAGAACGTCGAGGCTCCCGATGCCTCCGGGTGCCGCTTCCGGGTCCGGCTGCCGCGGGTGCCCGGCGACTCACCCCGGTCGACTGCCGCCGAGCCGGTCTGACGGGGCACACCTCAGCGAGGTGTTCGACCGCCGTTCCCCGAACCCCCGTCCCGCTCGGACGATGTCACGGTGCACCGACACCATCCATTGCTTGCCGGTTTGGAAACCGATCGCCTAAGGTTTCCGTCATGGAAAGTGATTCTCGCTCCGAAGCGCTGCGCACCCAGCTGCACGAGATCGAGCGCGGCGAGCGCGCCTCGTGGGTCGTCTACCCGCCCACGCCCGCGTGGTGGCCGGTGGGCTTCGGCCTCTGGGCTGCGACGCTCGCCCTGGTCATCGGCCTGCTTGACGGCGCTCTGCAGGCCCTCGCGGAAGGGGCGCTGATCGCGGTCATGGGCCTGGCGATGGGCTGGGACCGGAGGCGCCGCGGGACCTACCCCAGCGGCCGCCCGCCCCGCGAGCTGTATCGCCCCATCCTCACGCTGGTGCTCGGGGCCGCGGCCGTCGCCTCGCTGGCGTGGCTGGTCGGTGCGCGACTGGACGTGTGGGTGGCCGCGGTCGTCGCCGGCGTCGGCTGCTGGGGCCTCGTCGCGTGGTACGAGCGCGAGTACGCCGCCGTCGCGGCGCTCCTGCGTCAGCGCACGTCGTGACCCCCTCGGCTCTCGACGGCCTCGACCCGCTGCTGAACGGCACCAAGCGACTGGCCATCATGGCGGTGCTGACCCGCTCGACCACCACGGACTTCGCCTTCCTGCGAGCCCACCTGGGCATCAGCGACTCCGACCTGTCCAAGCAGGCCGCCGCCCTCGAGACGGCCGGATACCTCACCATCACGAAGATTGGCCGCGGCCGAGGCGCCGCCACGACGTACAGGACCACCCGGACCGGCCGCCGCGCCTACCAGCGGCACCGCGCCGCCCTGCGCGAGCTGCTGGGCGACTGAGCCGGTGCCTGCGTCGGGCCGTCGGTGAGGGCCGGCGACGTGCGCGGTCGAGGGGCTCACTGCCGCGAGTAGACCGCGGTCATCGTCCCGCGGGCGGTGGCGTGGTCACCGATCGCGGTCAGGGCGTCGTCCAGGCTCGCGCTCGCAGTGAGCCCGGTCGGCGCGTCCAGGGCGTAGGCCGTGAACCGGTAGTGGTGCGTCCCGCTCGGCGGGCAGGGACCGGTGTACGCCGCGTCGCCCGCCGAGTTGGTCACCTGGGTCCCGCCGGCGGGCACGTCCCCGGTCGCGACGCTCGTCGTACCGGTCGGGATGTCCACCACGACCCAGTGCACGAAGGTGCCCGACGCGTCCGGGTCGTCGACGACCAGGGCTCGTGCCTTCGCGGACCCACCGGACCACCGCAGCGGTGGGGAGACCTGAGCGCCGTCACACGTGAACCGCTCCGGGATCTCCCCGCCCTCGGCGAACGCGGTGCTGGAGACCGTGATCGTCGCCGCGACGTCGGTGTCGACCTGGTGGTCCCCTGCCACCACCACCACATCCGGCCCGCCACCAGCGCGGTGGCCAGCACGAGGCTGCTGCGACGCGGGTCCACCGCCTCAGGCTAGGCGCGACGGGGACCGCAGGAGCCGCGAGCACCCGGTCGGCGCCGGCGTGGGTGTCACACGGCGGCCGCGGTCGGTGTCTGCATGTCCTACCCACCGAACAAGGAGGACGACATGACCGCCACCACGCGCATCCCGCCCGCGCCGATCACCGGTGTCTTCGGCGCGATCGTGAAGCGCTTCAGCATCAAGCTGCTCGGCGAGGTGCCGGAGCCGATGGGCATCTACTTCCACAACCGGCCCGTGCTGAAGACCTTTCTCGCCGTGAGCAGCAAGGCCCAGAAGTGGGGCGCCTGCGACGAGAACCTCAAGTCGTTCGCGCACATGGCCGTCGCCGCACAGGTCGGCTGCTCGTGGTGCCTGGACTTCGGCTACTTCCACGCGCACAACGAGGGCCTGGACGAGCGCAAGGCCAGCCAGGTGCCGGTCTGGCGTACCTCGGACGCCTTCACGCCGCTCGAGCGAGACGTCCTGGAGCTCGCCGAGGCGATGACCGCCACGCCGCCGACCGTCACCGACGACCTGTTCGCCCGGCTGCTGGAGCAGCTGGGCGAGGCGGCCATGGTCGAGCTCACCACCCAGATCGCCCTCGCCAACCTGTACACGCGCTCGAACGTCGCGATGGGCATCGAGTCGCAGGGATTCTCGGCCGCGTGTGAGCTCGAGCTCGCCCGGCCGGACGTAACGTCGCGCTCATGACCGACCCGTTCGTCACCCACCGCAGCCTGCTCTTCACCGTTGCCTACGAGATGCTCGGCTCCGCGGCCGACGCCGAGGACGTGGTGCAGGAGACCTGGCTGCGGTGGGCGGACGTCGACCAGTCCGAGGTGGCCAACCCACGTGCCTACCTGGTCCGCATCGTCACCCGGCTGGCGCTCAACCGGCTCCGGACGCTGGCGCGCCGCCGTGAGGACTACGTGGGCGAGTGGCTCCCCGAGCCGCTGCTGACCACGCCCGACGTCGCCGAGGACGTCGTGCTCGCCGAGAGCGTCTCGATGGCGATGCTCACCGTGCTCGAGACGCTCACTCCGACCGAGCGCGCGGTGTTCGTGCTCCGCGAGGTCTTCGACCTGCCGTACGACGACATCGCGGCGGCCGTCGACAAGACCGCCGCCGCGGTCCGCCAGGTGGCGCATCGCGCCCGGGAGCGCGTGGCCGCCCGCCAACCACGGATGGAGGTCGACCGGTCCGAGCAGCAACGGGTGGTCGAGCGATTCCTGGAGGCCCTGACCAGCGGCGACGTGCAGGGACTGATGGAGGTGCTGGCCCCCGACGTGGTGGTGGTCGCGGACGGCGGCGGGCTGGTGGCGGCCGCCCGGCGCCCGGTGGTGGGAGTGGACAAGGTGGCGGCGTTCCTGTCGAAGTTCTCGACCCTCGCGCCCGGGGCGGTCGTCGACACCCTCTGGCTCAACGGCGCCCTGGGTGGCCGGGTCGTGCTGGACGGCGAGGTCGACACGGTGGTCAGCTTCGTGGTCGAGGGCGGCCGGGTCTCACGGATGTACGCCGTCCGCAACCCGCACAAGCTGGGTCGGCTCGACGACGAGGCCGTGCTCGCACGCTGACGTCGTCGCAGGCGGCTCCGCACGAGCGGAGCCGCCTGGGACGGTGGACCGCCCCGGAGGGCGGGTCGCGGCGGGAGTCGTCAGGCCGCAGGGGACGCGAGGCGGCTCGCGTCGTCCCGCTCGGCGAGGGCGGCGACCGCCGCGGGGCGGAAGCCCTTGAACGTCATCCAGATGCCGACCGCGAGCTCCCACGCTGCCACCGGCAGCACGAGGACCGACGCGGCGGGGGAGACCTGGTCGAAGACGCCGAAGAGCGTCGCGACGGCGGAGGCCAGGAGCAGCGGCGCGCCGATCAGGCCGACAGTGGGAATGATGCGAGGAGCCAGCCGCGAGCGGTAGAGCAGGGTCCCGAGCAGGAGGGCATTGATGGCCGGCATCAGGCCGGGGCCGAACAGGAAGGTCCAGTTCCGGACGTCGACCAGGGCGTGACCGGTGACCGTCAGCGAGGCGGTGTCACCGGCGGCTCCGACGTAGTCCTGGCGGAGCGTGACGACCGCGAGGAGGCTGACGACGCCGATCATGATGACGGCCGCCTCGAGCATGCGAGAGGTGACGAAGCCGAGGGCCAACGACTCGTTCTGCCGCTTCAGCACCGGGAACAGCGCGACGGCCGAGCCCACGGCGGTCACGGCGTTCACCACGTCGAGGAGGCAGCCCCAGATCACTCGCGTGTCCTGGCCGGCGCCGGTGATGTAGTCGGCGTCGTTCAGCACCGGCCCGATGAGCAGCAGCGCCGGGATCGACGACGCGAAGGTGACGAGGTAGAAGATGCCCGCCGCCCGTGCGTGGTTCCGCGTGGGATCGGGGGGTGCACTGGTGGTGTGGCGGGTGGCGGCGGCTGGCGCGGTGATGGTCATGTCAGGCTCCTGTGCGCGAGGTGTCGGGGTTGCGGGGCGGGCGAGTCTCGTCGTCGCTCTCGACCTGGGTGACCGAGATCAGGGGGAGACCGATGTCGCGAAGCTGGTGCAGCAGACCGTGCAGTGCGGCCTGGTCGACGACCGGACCCGTGAGCAGGGTGAAGCCGTCACCGGTGGTCAGCGTCATGCCCTCGAACCGGGCGGACCATCGGGGGTCGAGGCGCCCGTGCAGGCGGATCTCGTACCAGCTGGGCCCGTCCGGGCGGCGGGTGGGTGTGGTGCTCATGACCGCAACGTAGGAACCGATGTGGTGAGTGCACATCGCATCGTGTGGTGAGCGAGGTGGTGATCTTCGGGAAGGTCGGCGGCGTTCGGTGCCCGGGAGCAACTGGACCTCGCCGGCCCGGGAGACCGCCGCCCGGCGGCTGTTGACGCCGAGCTTGGCGTGGATGCTCCCGGGGTGCGTACGCACGGTGTCGAGCAAGTCGCCGAGCTCCCGATTGGAGACGCACTCTCAGCCGATGAGCGGACGGGCATTCCGCCCACCGAGCCAGGCGATCGCGCCGCCCGATGTGGTTGAGTCTGGCGGGTTAGGGCGGTGGAGCAGGCTCGTTGTCTCGAGGCTTGATGACCCCGGCTCGCTGGAGCAATGCTCGCTCAGGCCGCCCACTGTGACGCACTCAGAATCGAGCGGTGGGAAGGTCGGCGGTTCGACCCCGCCCCTGCCCACAACCGCAGGTCCCGACCTGTGGGGCGCTCTCGCTGGACTCGGCGGGGGAGTTCGCTGCCTCCGGCCTTCCTGCCGGCGGAGCTGGCCGGCCTCTACTCCCGGACCCTGCCGTTCTCGTAACCCCACATCGCGACCTCCACCCGGTTACGGGCGCCGAGCTTGGCCATGAGGCTGCCGATGTGGGTCTTCACCGTGCTGAGGCTGATGTGCAGCTCGGCGGCGATCTCTGCGTTGGTGCGACCCCGCGCGATGGTGAGCAGCACCTGCTCCTCGCGTTCGGTGAGCGGGTCGAGGGGCTGGGCGGGAGGTGCTGCCCGACCCGTACCCGCGAAGGTCGACAGCAGCCGGCGGGTGATGCCGGGCGAGATGAGCGAGTCACCTCGGGTGGCCGCCCGGATTGCCTCGCCGAGCAGCTCGGGTCCGGCGTCCTTCAGCAGGAAGCCGGTGGCGCCGGCCAACAGCGCACCGTGCACGTACTCGTCGAGGTCGAAGGTGGTGATCACGACGACCGCGACCGGGTCCTCGACGCCCGGCCCGGCCAGCTGCCGGGTCGCCTCGACCCCGTCGAGGACGGGCATCCGGATGTCCATCAGGCACACGTCGGGACGGAGCTCGCGGGCCAGCCGCACCGCTTCCTGCCCGTCGCGCGCCTCCCCCGCGACCTCGATGCCGTCCAAGGTGCCGAGGATCAGCCGCAGCCCGGTCCGCACGAGATCCTGGTCGTCGGCGACCAGGACCCGGATACTCATGTCGGCACCCGCCGTGGGAACGTCGCGACGACGGCCCAGCCACCTCCGGGGCGCGGGCCCGCCCGGCACGTGCCGCCCAGGAGCAGGGCGCGTTCGACCATCCCTGCGAGACCGAAGCCTGCGTCCGGGTCGGGGTCCCCCGGACCGGGGTCACCGTCGTCGCGGACGTCGAGGCTGACGGCTGACTGACCCCCTGCGACGCGCACGTCGACCAGGGTGGCGTTCCTGGCATGCCGCAGCGCGTTCGTGACCGCCTCCTGGGCGATCCGGAACACGGCGGCGTCGATCGCCCGCGGGAGTGCGGCCAGGTCACCCGAGACCGTCACCTCCACCCGGGGACCGGTCGGCGAGGCCCCGGACAGCCGCTCGAGGTCGGCCACACCGGGCGGCGGGGCGTAGTCGGCCGGCGCCTCGTTGCGCAGCACGCGGACCATCGCCCGCATCTCCGCGAGCGTGCGCGACGCCTGCACCTCGATCACTTCCAGCGCCTCGAGCGGCGACGACGGGCTGGTCGGAGCAAGGGCGCGCCCGGCCTGGGCCTGGACGGCGATGGCAGAGACGTGGTGGGCCACCGTGTCGTGCAGCTCGCGCGCCAACAGGACCCGCTCCTCCGACTTCACCTGCTCGAGCCTCCGTTCCCGGGCGCCGTGCTGGGAACGGACGGCCCAACCCAGGGCGAGGGCGGTCATCAGCACAGCGACGCCGCCGATTGCGTCGGCTACCCCGGTCCAGTTGACGGAGAGCGCGAGGGTCGCCGGGACCAGGATGACGGCCAGGCCCGCCGTCGCCTCTCGCCCGGAGCCCCACCGGAAGAGTGCGTAGGGGAATACGAGGAAGTAGACCATCGTGTACATGTCGATCGCCGGTGCGTCAGCCGCGATCAGCCCGATGTCGACGACAAGGGTCACGCCGAAGGCGGTGGCGACCACTGCGAGCGGGTGGGTACGCCGCCACAGCACCAGGGGCGCGAGCCCCACCGACAACGCCACCGACAGCCCCGGTAGCGGCAGGTCCTCACTCAGGACACCCTCCAGCACCCCGGTGACCGCCACGACCGCCAGCAGCGCCCAGTCCCGCCACACCCGAGCCGGCGGGGCCGAGGGCCGGGGTTCCTCCAGCAGGGACCGCAGTGGATTGCTCACCCCCTCAGCCTAGGGATGCAGCGCCGCCAGGGGACCGGCCGAAAGTCGGACCCCGCCCCGGCCGAAGGCACGACCGGCTCGGAGCCTCACGGCCGATGCCTGGGCGACCGTCGAGCGGGCGAGGGTTGTCACATGATCACTGTTGAGTCACTGACCCGGAGGTACGCCGGCTTCACCGCCGTCGACAACGTCTCCTTCACCGCCCTGCCCGGTCGCGTCACCGGCTTCCTCGGCCCGAACGGCGCCGGCAAGTCCACCGCGATGCGCGTGATGGTCGGCCTGACCGTCCCGACGTCCGGCACCGCGACCATCAACGGAGAACGGTTCGCCGACCTCCCCAACCCCGGCCTCAAGGTGGGCGTCCTCCTGGACGCCTCCGCCCAGCACGCCGGTCGCACCGGACGCGAGATCCTCACGATCGCCGCCGACACCATGGGACTGCCCCGCCGCCGCGTCGACGAGATGCTCGAGCTCGTCAGCCTGACATCATCGGAGGCCAAGCGCCGCGTGCGCAACTACTCCCTCGGCATGCGTCAGCGACTGGGCATCGGCACCGCGCTGCTCGGGGACCCCCGGGTGCTGATCCTCGACGAACCGGCCAACGGGCTCGACCCTGCCGGGATCCGGTGGATGCGCGACCTGCTGACGGGCTTCGCCAGCCAGGGCGGCACCGTCTTGTTGTCCTCGCACCTGCTGCACGAGATCGAGGTCATCGCCGACGACCTGGTCGTGATCGGGAACGGCAAGATCGTCGCGTCCGGCAGCAAGGAAGAGCTGCTGGCCGCAGCGGGGACGCTCGTCCGGTCGACGTCACCGCGCGACCTCGCGCACGCCCTCGAGCAGGCCGGGATCCCCAGCACGCTCGCAGGGGACGGCTCGGTCCGCACGGACGCCGACCCCGCTCGAGTCGGGGCCGTGGCCCTGACAGCGGGCATCGCCCTCACCGAGCTCCGGTCCGCCGAGGGCGCCGGGCTCGAGGACATGTTCCTGTCGCTCACTGCCGACACCCAACGCGAAGGAGTTGCGGCATGACCGCCACGATCGTCTCTCCCGACACCATCGAGGCCGCGCCGGCCCGACGGCTCGTCCGTCCCATCCCGACCACCCGGCTCGTCAAGATCGAGCTCCGCAAGATGTTCAACACCCGCTCGGGCTTCTGGATGCTCGTCAGCATCGGTGTCCTGTCGGTCATGGCGACCGGGGCGGTCCTCATCTTCGCTCCGGACAGCGAGATCGCCTACGAGAACTTCGCCGCGGCGATCGGCTTCCCGATGTCGGTGATCCTGCCGATGATCGCGATCCTGGGCGTCACCAGTGAGTGGAGCCAGCGCAGCGGGCTCACGACGTTCACGCTCGTGCCGAGCCGCGGCCGCGTCATCGGGGCCAAGGCGTTCGCGACCTTCGCGGTCGGGGTCGTCTCGATGGCCGTCGCGTTCGCCGTCGGTGCCGTCGGCAACCTGCTCGGGTCCACGATCATGGGCCTCGACACGGTCTGGGACGTCTCCCTGGCAGCCGCGGCGCAGATCGTCCTGGGGAACCTGGTCGGCATGGCCATCGGCTTCACGCTCGGTGTCGTACTGCGCAACTCCGCGGCAGCGATCGTGGGCTACTTCGTCGTCTCCCTGGTCCTGCCGGGCATCCTTGCCCTTCTCGCCCAGGTGCGCGCGTGGTTCGCCGACCTGCAGCCGTGGATCGACTGGAACTACACGCAGGTCGCATTGTTCGAGAACGACACGGACACGGCGAGGGAATGGGCGATGCTGGCCTCGACCACCGGCATCTGGATCGCGCTCCCGCTAGCCATCGGACTGCTCTTCCTGCGCCGCTCCGAGGTCAAATAGTCGGACACACAGCAGGCGGACCCCAGTCCTGCCGATGTGGGTTGCGGCACTCCGCCGGATCCGAGTCCGAGCCCCCAGCAGATACGCGCCGCCGGCGCGGCGTTCCGCTTGCCGTGGCCCGGTCCGCGCCGCCTTCGTCCGCACACGTTTGGCTGCAAGGTATCCGTCTGGTTCCTAGGCTCGCAGCATGTCTGACTTCACCTGGCTCCCGGCCAACCGAGCAACGACTGAGGACGTCGAGGCGGTGTTCGCCACGGGGGGCGCCCGCAAGTGTCGTTGCCAGGCCCTGAAGGTGCCGGATGGATCTGGCGTGACACCACCCAGGAGCAACGAGACGCCGCGCTGCTCGAGCAGACCGCCTGCGGCACCACCGGACCGACGTCCGGGCTGATCGGGTATGTCGACGGCGAGGCGGCCGGCTGGGTGGCGGTCGAGAAGCGGGAGGACTACCCCCGGCTGTGGAGCCGGAAACAGGCGTGGATGCGGATGGACCCCGAGCTGGAGGGCGTCTGGTCGGTCACCTGTTTCGTCGTGCGCAAGGGGTGGCGCCAGTTGGGGCTGACCTATGAGCTCGCCGCCGCCACGGTCGATTACGGCCAGCAGGTCGGCGCCCAGGTCCTGGAGGGCTACCCGATCGAGCCGGCACCAGGGAAGTCCGTGATCTGGGACGAGGCGTCGGTGGGGCTGGTGCAGGTCTTCCTCGAGGCCGGTTACGAGGTGGTGGCCTCGCCCACGCTGCGGCGGCGCGTGGTGCGGCGACGACTGGGCGGCGCCTCATGACCGTCGCCAACCGAGCCAGCCCAAGACGTCATTCCAGCCGCCTTGGCCTTGGCCTCGAGTTCCGGTCTGTGCCGCGTTGTGCGCGGACGTGCATGAGCGGACGTTTCCTCAGTGCCCCGGCGTGCCACTTTCGAGGCTCCTCAGTGCGTCCGGCAACGCATAGACCGTTGTTACGTCCGTGCGGCGTAAGTCCAGGTCGGAACGCTGGCGCAGGGGCTCCAACCCCCAGACCCGTGTGCCCTTCCGGCGCACCCAGTTCATGGCGCGGTTTACCCAACGCTCGTAGTCCTTGGAGACGGCACGCATCGAGTCCGCCTGCGATCCGATGGTGCCGGAGCCGAGGCCATCCAGAGCCTGAGTAGCCGGTGTCCACAGCAAGACGGGCGAGGCGTTGGAGTCCACGAGGCCCTCGGTGGACGTGGGCTTGAGTCGCTCCCAGTTCAGGCGGTTGAACACTCCCGCCTTCGAGGGTCCTTCCATGGCCCGGTCTCCCTCCCGATGATGACGGCGGACCCAGAGCACGAATCACAACCATGACCTGGTTGCAGGACAGCGCGGCCTCGCGTGAGAGGACGATCGGAGGCGACGCGACTACGGGCCAGGACCGCAGAGTCACCTCACCGGGTTCTCCGAGGTGATCCAGCAGGTGCTCCTGGTCGGTCGCGGTCGCGTAGAAGTGAACGGCGGCTACCACGTCCGGAGCCTCCCACGCCTCTGACGCCAACCGACCGCTCGTCGGGTGCGCGCCATCGGCCGGCGTTCCATAGATGGAACCACCTACGGTGCCGATCTGCGAGGCCGGCACGCTGCCGGCGCTGCGCCGGCCGGACACCTCCGCCTCAGTCGTGGTCTGGCGTCGTTCGCGGCACTGATCCTCGCGACCGCCTCACTCGGCGGAGGCGAAGTGCCAGCCGTCGGTCTCGGTGACCACGGTGGGCCCCGGCCCGCCACTGGCCGCGCCCGGTGACTCCTGGCGCATCGTGAGGGCCCCCGTCGCGCCCTGACGCACTCGCACCCGGAACGCCAGCACCCCAGTCTTCGAGGAGCTCGTGGCGCGGCTGCCCGGCGTGATCGTGATCCCCTGCCCGGACGTCTCGAGTCTGACCCGCCCGCCCGTGCCCGGCTGCACGCAAACGTAGACCACGGCGGGCTCGTCGTAGGCGTGCACGTCGCTCGACCAGTCGGTGCCCGCCAGGACGAACCCGTCCCTGCGCTGGCTGCCCAGGTCGTTGCAGTCACCCGCAGCGGTCGGCGCGGTGTGCGGGGCCCGCGTCGTGGATGACGATGACGACGAGTCGTTCCCGCATCCGGCCAGGGCGACCAGCGCCACGGCAACAGCGGTGCAGCTGCGCAGTAAGAAGTTCTCGAAGAGACTCAATTGGCTTCCGTTGTCGACCCAGGGTGCCGCCACCCGTTCCGGGTCGCATGGACGAAGGCGAGGGTCCTCACCGTGTTTCCACGATTGCAGAGTCTCGCCCGCTGGGTGGCCGTTTCCGTGCTCCCCGCGGCCCTGGTACTGACGGCCGCCGACGGTGCCGTCGCCAAGCGGGATGATCGCTGCCACCGGTCCCGGTGGCCGGGCAGCACTGCGCGTCCGGGCCCGGCAGGGTGCGCCCCGCACCGGGCCCGTACCCGTCCACACCGCGACCACCGGTGACCGGGTCCAGCGCAGGAGCTGAATCGTCGTCGGTCTATCGCCCGACTGACGTAGCCCAACCATCCGCTCATGGTGCAGATGGCGTGCGCTGCGGCACCCGGAACTGCCGCGATCCGGTGGCGCTCAGACGGTGTCCCAGTCACTCCGTGGCGACTCTTGTGCCGGTGCGACCCGGGCGCGCGAATCAAGGAAGGCACAGGCGAGGGCCGACGCTGGGACGCCGAACGCCGTACCTAGTGTCACCAGTCCCTTCCCGACCGCCTCGTCCGCTGGGAGCGACGGTTCGCTCCACATGGAGATACCGACGATCAACAGCAGCGCCGTGTCCACGAGGAGGACGGCTGCTGCGATACCGAGACGCTTGCTGGTCACGGGGCGGATCTTGGCACGAGAGGTCGATCCACGCGACTGGAACGCGCACATGGCTCCCCTCCGTGCGCGGTCCGGCCGCCGTGCGGACGGCGGCTCCTTCCCGTGCGGACGCATGGCGACCGCTGCGCGCGGCGCCGCCAGGGAGGACGGCCCGACCCCACGGACACAGAACGCCAGCGGCACTCAGTCGAGACAGAACTCGTTGCCCTCGACGTCCTGCATCACGATGCATGAATCGTGGCCGTCATACAGAAGGCGCACGCGTGCCGCTCCGAGCGGGACCAGTCGTGCGCACTCGGCCTCGAGTGCGGCCAGGCGCTCTTCACCCACGAGCCCGGTGCCAACCCGCACGTCGAGGTGCACCCGATTCTTGACGACCCTGCCTTCGGGGACGCGCTGGAAGAACAGTCGAGGACCCACCCCTGACGGATCCACGCATGCGAACCATGAACCTTGATCCTCGGGCGGCAACGAGCGATCGAAATCGTCCCAAGTGGCGAACTCCTCGGGTGGCGGCGGTACGACGTACCCCAGGACCTCGCACCAGAAGCGAGCGACGCGCTCAGGTTCTGCGCAGTCGAAGGTGACCTGGAACTTGCTTGACCGGTGGCATGGGCCCGGACCGTAGTGGCGCGTGCTGCTCGCCGCGACCAGATATTGCCTCCCGCGCGCCACTCCCGACCGCGCTCACACCTGAGATCGGGACGTTGGGTCGTCCTGTCCCTTGCTAGGTTCAGCCGGTGGACGTCGCCCGGATCGGACCTGCCGATTGGGAGAGCTTTCGGACGGTGCGGCTGGCGTCGTTGTCCGAGTCGCCGGCGGCCTTCGGTTCCAGGTACGCCGACTGGGTCGATGCCCCCGCCGAGCGCTGGCAGTCCCGCCTGACTCAGGTTCCGCTGACTCTCTTGGCGCATGAAGCGAGGACGGTGGTCGGTGTCGTCAGCGGGCAGCCTGTCGGAGAGAACTGGGTTGAGCTGATCTCGATGTGGGTGGCTCCATCAGCTCGAGGAACGGGTGCTGCCGGGCAACTCATCGGCGCGGTGGTGGATTGGGCAGCTGGCCAAGGGAGGACGACCTACCTGATGGTCCGCAGTGACAACACTCGCGCGCGAAAGTCGTATGAACGAGCTGGGTTCGTGGATACAGGAGTCCCAGAGGGTTGGCCGGCCGACGAGCCCCCGGAGCACCGGATGGAGCTCGGTACCTGACGCCGACCGCTGAACCCGCACCGCTGAACCCGCACCGCTGAGTGCGCGGTCTTGTCGATGGGGGCGCGGTCGGCAACCATCGGCCGATCAATCGAGAGGCTGGTCGGCATCGAGCGATTCCAGATGGTCGGCGATGTCCTGCATGGTCTTGGTGATGGCAGCTTCGAGGTCATCGCGGGGTCGCACGCCAGCGTTGCCTTGAACGAGCTTTGCCAGGGCACCGACGTCGCCCAGAAAACCCAGCATGTACTCCTCTGGCGTCCAGCTGCAGCCGTAGCGGCGGACTGTCTCCCGGACCGGGCCGCCACGAGCGGCGTTTGTGGAGGATCGGCCGCGCGGCGGCCGGGACCTGCGCCGAGGCGGCCGGTACGGTCACCGGGTGCCGGATCCGCTCGACGTACCCCCCGACCGGTTCGTCACCCTCGACGGCGTTCGCTTCCACTTCCTGGACTGGGGCGGCGACGGGGACCCCCTGCTGTTGCTGGCCGGCCTGGGTTGCACCGCCCACGTGTTCGTCGAGCTGGCCCCGCACCTGACCGACCGGTTCCGAGTGCTCGCCCTGACCAGGCGCGGGCACGGTTTGACCGACCGGGTCCGGAGCGGCCACGCGCTCACCGACGCCGCCGAGGACGCGCGACGACTGCTCGACGCGCTCGGGATCGAGCGAGCCCACCTGGTGGGTCACTCGATGGGAGCGGGTGAGGTGTCAGCCCTCGCCGCCCGCCATCCCGGACGTGTCGCCAGCGTCGTCTACCTCGACGGGGCCTACGACTGGGCCGACAGCCCTGCGCCCGAAGGGTCGGACGAGACCGCCAGCCCGGACCGGTTCGCGTCGTACGACGACTTCGTCGACTTCATCCGCTCCGTCAGTCCCGACTTCGTGAGGAACTGGGGACCCGCCTTCGACGCAATGTTCCCGACCCTCGTGGACACCCATGCGGACGGGTCGGTGACCGAGAAGCTCTGCGACACCGAGGCGGCTCCGTTCGTCCAGGCAGTGATGTCGTACCGACACCCCTACGCCGAGATCACCGCACCGGCGCTGGGGATCTACGCCGTCGGCGACCGCTGGCAGGGCGCCGCCGCGGCGTGGCGGACCGCCTCCCGCGACCGCTTCGCTGCAGAGACGGCCGCCGGGCAGGTCCGCGAGATCCGCGACGCCACCCACTACCTGTTCCTCGACCACCGTGACGACGTGCTCGCGGCGATGCGCGAGTTCCTTCCCTAGCGGCCGCGTCCCAGCGGCGGGCCGGCGGCTTCCGCACTGACCCTGCGGTGCTAGCGCCAGGGGGAGCCACCGGCGGAGAACGCCACGGACAAGGTGGCCGCGGCCACGACCGCGCCGACCAGCATGCCGACGCCGAACCGGTGCCACTCCGGGACCGCCCACACCATGCAGACGACCAGGGCGGCGATGATGCCGGCCACACCGATCCCGAGCAGCAGGTCGTTGACCCAGGCCGCGAAGACCAGGGTGCCGGCACCGACACCCACCAGCACGCCGGCGGTAGGACCCGCCGGCCGGCTTCCGACCAGCCGAGGTGACTCCCTCACGACTCGATCATGGCTCGGACCGGCAACGACCGGCGCCACGGGAGGCTCGCCCGTCGACGTGCTGTCGGGTGCCGGCGTTCAGCGCAGCGCCAGCGAACCGGAGAGGTCAGGCTCCCAGGGCAGGTCGGCGTCCTCGGCGATGCGCTTGTCCATCGCGGCCGCGACGCCCTCGGGCCACGGGGCGGTGAGACGGGTCTCCATGTCGATGTGGAGGAAGATCTCCTCCATCACGAAGCTCAGCCGCTGGTGCGTCTCGTCGAGCAGGTAGACCAAGGCGTGCGCCGCTCGCTCCGAGCGTCCGAGCAGGCGCACGCGCGCCGACATCATGTCCCCGGTGAGCATCTCGGCGAGATAGGTGAGGTGGTGCTCGGCGGTGAAGCACGCGTGCCCCAGGGCCGGCCAGTTCTGCGGAATCCCCTGGGCGACCAGGGACTCGTCGAGCCCCTCGCTGGCGATGCCGGTGTAGTGACGGACGTTGAGGTGGCCGTTGGCGTCCTCGAAGGCGATCGGGACGGGCTGCTCGGCGAACGCCGGTAGAGGGGCGAGCTGTTCGTATGTGGGGTGCGGTGCTTTCACGGGGCGCGACGATACTGGGTCCGGCGAGCGGTTCGGACGACCACGACGTGGCGGGTCATCCGGTTCAGACGGGCAGGCCGTCGTCGTCGGTGTGCAGGGACTGGGTGTTGAACTTCACCTGCCACAACGTCATCGTGCCGTGGGCGGCCTGCGTGAGAACGGCGCCGTCCTGCCAGATCCCGTCCTCGCCCTGGTGGGGGCCGGGCGGGTCGCCCTGGTTGCAGTGGACGTTGTGGACGCCGAGTCCCGTCGTGTAGGGCTCGCCGAAGACGTAGATCCGGACGGCGCCGTGAACGAGCGGTTCGAGCACGTCGAGGGCGTTGTCACCGTCGCTGGCGACCCAGGGGAACGACCGCCAGCGCAGTCGGGACCGGGGGAGCCATCGCCGCACGCTGCCGATCAGCGCGTCCAGAGGCGTGGGTCCCCATGGCGCCGACCCGCGAGAGGGGGAGAGGGGCACCGAGCCACCACCGCACCCGCTGGACCACCCAACCGTCGCGCAGCTGGGCACTCCGCACGTAGTCGAGGGCCCCCGACGTGGGGGTGGAGGACAGGGGGTGGAACCCGTTGGCGAGCGACGCGATGCCGGGGAAGTCCGTTCCGTGGTCCAGTGGCATGACGGCCCCTCCTGCCTGTGGGCACGATGCTGCCACGCCTCGGCGGACGCGGGCAGCCTCGGGCTCGTGGTGGGGGATGGGATCTACAGTCGGCAGGGTGACGGAGCTCCCTGTCCTGGAACCCGAAGAGCAGCGCATCCTCGGCAGCCTGCTGGAGAAGCAGTCCACCGTGCCGGCGTCGTACCCCCTCACCGCCAACGCGTTGCGGACCGCCTGCAACCAGACCAGCAACCGCGAGCCGGTCGTCGAGTACGACGAGCAGGTCGTCCTGCACACCGCACGGGCGCTGAAGGAGCGGGGCCTGCTGCGGATCGTGTGGTCCGACACCGGACGGCGGACGCTGAAGTACCACCAGGTCCTCGACGAGCGGCTGGAGCTCGAGCCGGACGAGCGAGCCCTCCTGACCGTCCTGCTGCTCCGCGGGGCGCAGACGCCCGGCGAGCTGCGTGCCCGCACCGAGCGGCTGCACCCGTTCGCCGACCGGGACCAGGTCGAGTCGTGCCTGCGCCGGATGGCCGGTCGGGCCCAGCCGCTCGTGAGGGAGCTCGAGCGTCGGCCCGGCCAGCACGACCGGCGGTGGGTGCACCTCCTCGGGCCGCTCCCGCAGGAGGCCGCGTCCGCGGTGGCCGCTGCCGTCGATCGGGACGCGGTGATCGCGGGCGGCGCCGAGGCGCGGGACGCCCGGGTACGGACGTCGTACGACGCCGTCGCGGCCGCCTACGCCGACCACCTCGTCGACGAGCTGCGCGGACTCGTGTTCGAGACCTGGCTGCTGGACCGGGTGCTGGCCCACGCGGACGGGGGACCGGTGGTGGAGGTCGGCTCGGGACCGGGGCACGTCACGGCGTACCTCGCCGACCGAGGCGCCGAGGCGTCGGGGATCGACCTGTCGTCCGCGATGGTGGGCGAGGCGCGCCGACGCTTCCCGGGGCGGAGCTTCGAGGTCGGCGACCTGCGGCGGCTCAGCCGTCCTGCCACGAGCCCGGGCTGGGCCGCGGTCCTGGGGTGGTACTCGCTCATCCACCTGGCGGCCGCGGAGCTGCCCGAGGCGGTCGCGGCCCTGGCCCGGCCCCTCGCGCCCGGAGGATGGTTGGTCCTCGGCATGCACGCCGGAGCGGAGGTTCGCCACCTCGACGAGTGGTTCGACCACGAGGTCGACCTCGACTTCGTCCTGCACGAGCCGGCATCCGTGGTCGCGGTCGTGGAGGCCGCCGGTCTCGTCGGCACGGAGTGGTACCTGCGTGGGCCCGTGGTCGACCGGGGTGAGACGACCCAGCGCCTGTACGTCATCGGTCGCAAGCCGACGTAGCGGCGCACGCAGGGGACCCCCCAAGCGCCCTAGGTCGTCAGCTCGGCCCGGTCCTCACGGGTTCTCGCCACGGACCGTGGCGCCGATGGTCGTACGCGCGTCCCTCCACGCGATCCAACCTGCCCGAAGTCGCGGGGAGCTGACCCGCTCTCCCCGTCGGCGGGCGCCGAGCTGGTCCTTCAGCCAGTCGGGCGCGTTCGCCTGGTCGATCGCCTCGGTCTTGGTGAGGAGCCGGCCGGTCCGCATCGTGTGCCGACCGCGGGCCATGGCGGTCAGTCCGAGATCAGCGACGACCGGGTCCAGCCACATCCACGGTCGCCGCGAGGCCCACGCCCAGTAGCCGCACAGCTCGGCGCGGGCGGCCAGACGCACCTGGTCGTCCGTCATCGGTGGCAACAACGCGGTCGGTGCACGGCCGCGCACGGCGAAGCCGTGCTGCACGAGCTCCGCACGGCTGACACCCGAGAGTCGGCGACGGACGAGCTGCCCGTGCGTCCAGGTGGGGTGCGGAGCATCCGGCAGGGGAAGCGTGCACTCGTCGACGTAGACGCAGCCGAGGTCGGAGCCGGCCGCCGGCCCGCGGTCCAGCTCTCGGTGCAGGGCGACCAGGGCCGTCTCCCGCGCCCCATCCACGGGCCCCGCGACGATGGCGACCAGATCGATGTCGCTGACGCCCGGCACGTGGTCCCCGGTGGCGAGGGAGCCGGCCACCAGCAGGTCACTCACCCAGCCCAGCTCCGCGAGCCGTGCCGACAGCGTCGTCACAGCCGGCGGCACTGCGTGCGGCACTGCGCTCATGTGGGCGAGCCTAGCGGTGGCCGGCGGCCCTCACCGGTCATCGGTCCGGACAGTCGTACGACGCCCCCGACACGCCCGCACCCGCTGCCCGGCTCGAACACGTGTTCGGGCTACTGTGGGTCCACAGGTGACGCTCTGGTCGACGTCGTCCACAGGCAGTCCGGTCCCCGGGCCAGCACTGTCGGCGGTCCCGTCTAGCGTCTCGCACGACGATGAACAAGACGACGACAACCCAGACGAAGCGACCACGACGCGGGGCGGCCAAGCCCCCGAAGGAGAAGAACGACATGGCTGGTGGAGACCGGGACAAGGCTCTCGACACCGCGCTCGCCAACATCGAGCGCCAGTTCGGCAAGGGCTCGGTGATGCGCCTCGGTGACGAGACGCGCGCCCCGCTGGAGATCATCCCCACCGGGTCGATCGCGCTCGACGTGGCGCTCGGCCTCGGCGGCCTGCCTCGTGGCCGCGTGGTGGAGATCTACGGCCCGGAGTCCTCGGGTAAGACGACGGTCGCGCTGCACGCGGTGGCCAACGCGCAGCGTGCCGGCGGCATCGTCGCGTTCATCGACGCCGAGCACGCCCTCGACCCGGAGTACGCCAAGGCCCTCGGCGTCGACACCGACGCGCTGCTGGTCTCCCAGCCCGACTCCGGTGAGCAGGCGCTCGAGATCGCCGACATGCTGATCCGCTCCGGCGCGCTCGACCTGATCGTCATCGACTCGGTGGCGGCGCTGGTGCCCCGCGCCGAGATCGAGGGCGAGATGGGCGACAGCCACGTCGGCCTGCAGGCCCGCCTGATGAGCCAGGCGCTGCGGAAGATGACCGGTGCGCTGAACAACTCCAAGACGACCGCGATCTTCATCAACCAGCTGCGCGAGAAGATCGGCGTGATGTTCGGCTCGCCCGAGACCACGACCGGTGGTCGTGCGCTGAAGTTCTACTCCTCGGTCCGCCTCGACGTGCGGCGCATCGAGACGCTCAAGGACGGCACCGACATGGTCGGCAACCGCACCCGCGTCAAGGTCGTGAAGAACAAGGTGGCCCCGCCGTTCAAGCAGGCCGAGTTCGACATCATGTACGGCAAGGGGATCAGCCGCGAGGGTGGCCTGATCGATGTCGGTGTCGAGGCGGGCCTCGTCCGCAAGGCCGGTGCCTGGTACACCTACGAGGGCGACCAGCTCGGCCAGGGCAAGGAGAACGCCCGCAACTTCCTGCGGGACAACCCCGACCTGGCCAACGAGCTGGAGAAGAAGATCCTCGAGAAGCTCGGCGTCGGCCCGCAGGTCGACCAGGAGACCGCCGCCGCGGACCCGCTGGGCGTCGATGACTTCTGAGTCTCGACAGGCTCGGTCACCGGGGTTCGACGACGACCGACCCGCACCGTCGTGGGTCGGTGACGTCACCGCCGGGGTGGATGCGTGGACGCGACGAGCGTCCGCGCCCGCCCCGGCGGCCCGGCCCGATCCGACCCCACCGGATCCGGTGGGGGACGGGCCCGAGGCCGACCCCGAGTCGGTGGCCCGCAAGATCCTGCTCGACCAGCTCACCGGGCAGGCCCGCAGCCGCAAGGAGCTGAGCGACAAGCTCGCCTCCCGCAACGTGCCGGCCGACGTGGCCGCCCGACTGCTCGACCGCTTCGAGGAGGTCGGGCTGGTGGACGACGAGGCGTTCGCCCGCTCCTGGATCGCCAGCCGGCAACCGGGCAAGGGCCTGGCCCGCCGCGCCCTGGCGCAGGAGCTGCGCCGCAAGGGCGTCGACGACGAGGTCGCCCGGGAGGCGCTCGACGAGATCGAGCCCGCCGACGAGGAAGCAGCGGCGCGGGCCCTGGTCCGCAAGAAGCTCCGGTCGCTGTCCCGGGTCGACGACACGACCGCGACCCGTCGGCTGGTGGGGATGCTGGCACGCAAGGGGTACGGCTCCGGCCTCGCGTTCTCGGTGGTCCGCGAGGAGCTGGCCACCGCCGGCCGGGCCGGCGACGACGAGCTCTGACCGAATCCGTCAGACTGCCGCCATGACCGATCGGGAGACCCTGGCCTGGGAGGCGTTCGGCGTCTCCGTCCGCGACCTCGGACAGCAGGTGGTCGACGACGGGTTCGACCCGGACCTGGTCCTCTCGATCGCTCGCGGCGGACTGGCGCTGGGCATGGGCCTGGGCTACGCGCTGGCCGTGAAGAACCTGGCCGTGGTGAACGTCGAGTTCTACACCGGCGAGGACCAGCGGCTCGACATGCCGATCATGCTGCCGCCGACGCCCGACGTGGTCGACCTGTCCGGGCTGAAGGTGCTGATCGCCGACGACGTCGCGGACACCGGCCGCACCCTGGAGATCGTCCAGGAGTTCTGCGCCGACCACGTCGCGGAGGCCCGCACCGCGGTGATCTACGAGAAGCCGCGCTCGGTGGTGAAGCCCGACTACGCCTGGCGGCGCACCACGGCGTGGATCGACTTCCCGTGGTCCTCGCAGCCGCCGCTGGTGGAGCGCCCCGGGGCAGCACCCGCCTGAGCCACGCCGGCGGCCCCGGATCCTGTTCTAGGCTCGCTGCGTGACGGACCAGACGGGGCTGCGGATCGTGGTCCATGACCGCGGCCACGACCTCGCGGGCGTCGTGCGCACGGGGGAGTCCTGGGCGGCCGCGGCCCGGCGTACCTGCGCGAGCGTCCACGCCGAGCCGGTGCCGGTGGACCTGGCCGGGGAGGTCAAGCAGTTCGCCGTGGACCACGACCGGGTGGTCACGATCCGGGCGATGACCCGCGGCGACCTCGGCGACGTGACCCGCTGGCGGCAGAGCGACCACGTGCGGCGTTGGTGGGCCGCCGACGGCGAGCCGACCCAGGAGTCGGTGCAGGCGAGGTACGCCCCCCGCATCGACGGCCTGACCCCGACCCGGATGTGGGTGGTGGAGGTGAACGGCCGGTCGGTCGGGTTCGTGCAGGACTACCGGATCGGGGACTACCCCGAGTACGCCGTGCTCGGGCCCGACCCGGACGCGATCGGCGTCGACTACCTGATCGGCGACCAGGCGTGGCTGGGGCGGGGACTGGGCGTGCGGATGCTGTGGGCCTGGATGCTGCGCGCCCGTCGCCGCTTCCCCGGCGCCACGTCGTACTTCGCCGCGCCCGACCACCGCAACGCCGCCTCGCTGCGGGTCCTGGCCAAGGCCGGATTCGCCGAGGGCCTGTGGTTCGACGAGCCCCGCGAGGACGGCACCGTCGACACCGTGGTCGGGTGCACGCTCGACGTGCCCCGCGTGCTGGGATAGTGCTGCCATGACCCACCACTCCTTCCGCCTGCCGCCCGGGCCCGTGGACCTCACCGCCATCGAGACCGAGGCCACGCCGGGGTTCCAGGGCGGCAAGAAGAAGGGCAAGGCGGCCCTGTTCGCACTCGGCGACGAGCTCTCCGACCTGCAGGAGCGGCTGTTCGCCGAGGGCCGGTCCGGATCGGAGCGTCGCCTGCTCCTCGTGCTGCAGGGCATGGACACCTCGGGCAAGGGCGGGGTCCTGCGCCACACCGTCGGCCTCGTCGACCCGCAGGGCGTGCGGATCACCTCGTTCAAGGCACCCACCGAGGAGGAGCGGGCCCACGACTTCCTGTGGCGGATCCGCCGGCAGCTGCCCGAGGCCGGCTACATCGGCGTGTTCGACCGCTCGCACTACGAGGACGTGCTGATCGCCCGGGTGCGCGAGCTGGCCGATCCCGAGGAGATCGAGCGTCGCTACACCGCGATCAACGACTTCGAGCGCGAGCTCGTGGACGCCGGCACCACCGTCGTGAAGTGCATGCTGCACATCTCCGCCGACGAGCAGAAGGAGCGCCTGCTGCGACGGCTGGACAAGCCCAGCAAGCACTGGAAGTTCAACCCCTCCGACATCGACGAGCGGGCCCAGTGGCCGCGCTACCGCGAGGCCTACGAGCTGGCGCTGGAGCGCACCAACACCGAGCACGCGCCCTGGTTCGTGATCCCGAGCGGCAGGAAGTGGTACCGCAACCTCGCCGTCGGCCGGCTGCTCCACGAGGCGCTGCGGACCATGGACCCGCAGTGGCCGGAGGCGGACTTCGACGTCGAGGCGGAGCGGAAGCGCCTGACCGACGAGGCGCCGATCTCGTGATCCCCACCGTGTCGGTCACCCGGTACGTCACACCGCTCCGCGAGGGCGGCAGCCTGCCGGGCATCGTCGAGGCGGACGACCTCGGCACCTACGTCTGCAAGTTCCGGGGCGCCGGGCAGGGGCTGCGCGTCCTCGTCGCCGAGGTCGTCGTCGGCGAGCTGGCCAGGCGGATCGGGCTGCAGACGCCCCGCCTGGTCGCCCTGGACCTGGACCCCGAGATCGCCAGGTACGAGGCCGACGAGGAGGTCCAGGACCTGCTCAACGCGAGCGCCGGCCTGAACCTCGGCGTGGACTTCCTGCCGGGGGCGTTCGGGTACGACGGCGACCAGCCGGCGGGCCACGGGGTGGGCGCCTCGGTGCTCTGGCTGGACGCCTTCACCGCCAACGTCGACCGCAGCTGGAGGAACCCCAACCTGCTGCTCTGGCACGGCGAGCTGTGGGTCATCGACCACGGGGCGTCGCTCTACTTCCACCACGCCTGGGCCGGGGGAGTGACCGATCCGTCGCGGTTCGCGGCCCAGCCCTGGGACCCGTCCGACCACGTGCTCGGATCGCACGCGGCCGAGCTGCCGGCCGCCGACGAGCGGATCCGGGAGATCCTCGACGAGGCTGTCTTCGCCGAGGTGCTCGACCAGGTGCCCGACGGGTGGCTCGAGCCGGTGCCGGGGGCGCAGACGCCGGCCGCGGTGCGCGCGGCGTACGTGTCGTTCCTCGCCGCCCGGCTCGAGACGCGTCAGTGGCTGCCCGCGGGGGTGGGTGCATGAGCGCCCCGGCCCGGCTCGCCTACCAGTACGTCGTGCTGCGCTGCGTCCCGCGCGTGGACCGCGAGGAGTTCCTCAACGTCGGCGTGGTCGTCTACTGCCAGGCTGCCGACTACCTCGAGGCGGCGTGGGCCGTGGACCGCGAGCGGCTCGCGGCCCTCGACCCGGCCCTCGACCTCGACCAGGTCTGCGAGGCGCTGGCCTTCGTCGAGGGCGTGTGCGCCGGCGACCAGCGCGGGGGTGCCGCGGGCGGCAAGCCGGCCGGGCAACGGTTCGGCTTCCTCAAGGCGCCCCGGAGCACGGTGCTCCAGCCCGGCCCGGTCCACGGCGGTGTCACCGAGGATCCTGCGGCCGCGCTGGACCACCTGCTGCAGCGTCTGGTGGGCTGAGAGGCTAGCGCCTGCCCAGCTTGTGGTGGACCGTCGACGGGGCCTGCCCGAGGTCGCGCACGCCGGGCCGGGGGACCGCCATCTGCGACTCGTCGATACCCAGCTCCCGGTCCCGGCGCCTGCGGGCCAGCGACGTCCGCCCCCCGAGGCCGAGCACCGCGACGACTCCCAGCGCGAACCATGTCATGTCGCGACAGTACGCCTGCTCGGCTCAGACAGGGACCAGCTCGACGGCGCCGACGGCGTAGCGGGCCAGGATGGTCCGGGCCAGCTCGGGGTGGGCTCCCAGCGGGTCGGACACGGCGATCGCTCCGGCCTCGGTGGCCAGCTCGGCTGCCCGGTCGGGCAGGAAGCCCGGGGCCAGGAAGAGCGAGGCGACGGCGATGTGGCGACGACCCTCGGCCCGGAACTGGCGGACCGCCTCACCGGTGGCCGGGGGAGCGGCCGAGGCGAACGCCGCGGTGACCGGCAGCTTGTGCCGCTGTCCCCACACCCGGGCCAGGCGGGCGACCGCCTGGTTGGCGAGGGGGTCGCTGGAGCCGGCGGCGGCCAGCACGAGCGCGTCGAGCTCGCGGACCCGCGCCGCCTTGAGAGCCTCGCGCATCCGCACGTCGAGCACCTCGAGGAAGCACGACTCCAGGCCGAGGATCGAGGTCGCCCGGATCTTCAGTCCCTCGTGCCGGGCGGTGGCCGCGGCGATGACGCTCGGGACGTCCACCTTCGCGTGGTAGGCCTCGGTGAGCAGCAGCGGCACCACGACGATCTCGTCGTGGCCCGCCTTGACGAGCCGGTCCACGACCGTCGTGAACGACGGCTTGGAGAGCTCGAGGAACGCCTGCTCGATCCGAAGGTCCGGGCGCATCGCGCGGACCTCGTCGACCAGGGCGGTGATCGTCGCAGCGGACCGCGGGTCACGGCTTCCGTGAGCCAGGGCCACCAGGGCAGGAGCAGCCATCAGTACGGCCTCCTCGTTGTTGCCGGTGCTACCGGGGTGATGTGGTGACGACGACCGACGCCCTTGTCGGTCAGCAGGTGGTGCGTCAGGTGGGTGCGGGTCATGAGTGGATCCCGCACTCGGTCTTGTTGGTGCCGGCCCAGCGCCCGCTGCGCGGGTCCTCGCCGGGCACGACGCGTCGGGTGCACGGCCAGCACCCGATGGAGGGGTAGCCGTCGTAGACGAGCGGGTTGACCAGGACGCCGTTCTCGGCCATGTAGCGCTCGACCTGCTCGTCGGACCAGCGGGCCAGCGGGGAGACCTTGACCTTGCCCTTCTTGGCGTCCCAGCCGACGACCGGCGCGATCACCCGGTTGTGGGTCTCGGCGCGGCGCAGCCCGGTCGCCCACGCGTCGTACCGCTCCAGGGACTCGTTCAGCGGCTGCACCTTGCGCAGCGCGCAGCACAGGTCGGGGTCGGTCCGGTAGAGGTCCTTGCCGTACGCCGCGTCCTGCTCGGCCACGCTCTGCGTGGGCGTGATCGTCAGCAGGTTGACGTCGAGCGTGGCCTCGACCGCGTCGCGGGTGCCGATCGTCTCGGCGAAGTGGTAGCCGGTGTCGAGGAACACCACGTCCACGCCGGGAGCGACCTTCGAGGCGAGGTGGGCCAGCACCGCGTCCCCCATCGAGGAGGTGAGGCAGAAGCGCTCGCCGAACGTGGCGACCGCCCACTCGATGATGTTCTCGGCGGGCGCCAGCTCGAGCTCGGCGCCCACGTGGGACACCAGCTCGCGCAGCTCCTCGGGCGAGCGGCCCTCGGTGTGGGTTCCCCGGAAGCTGCGGGCCGAGGCCGTCGTGGCGGTGGTCATGACGCACCCCCGGACGGCCGGAGCAGGCCCAGCATCTTCAGCGAGAACGCGCGCCGGCAGGCCCGGCACTCCCACGTCCCGTGCGGTGAGCTGACCTCGCCGGACTCCGAGACGACCTCGTGGGGGCGCAGGTCCTCGTCCCCGCAGTAGGGGCAGTGGAACGGGACGGCACGCTCGCTCATGAGCCCACCCCCGCTCGGTGGTCGAGCTCGTCGAGCCCCTCGCCGCGCAGGTGCTGCTCGTCGGCACGGGTCACCCAGGCCGCGAACGGCTCGCCGTCCTCGCGGTGCTGCAGGAAGGCCCGCACCACGTTGGTGACGTAGTCGTCGAGGCCGGCGCTGGTCACCTTGTGGGCGCGGAGCTTGCGGCCGAAGGTCGCGTTGAGCCCGGTCGCACCGCCCAGGTGCACCTGGAAGCCCTCCACCTGGTTGCCGTCGGCGTCCATGACCAGCTGTCCCTTGAGGCCGATGTCGGCGACCTGGGTGCGGGCGCAGGCGTTGGGGCAGCCGTTGACGTTGACGGTGATCGGGGTGTCGAGGTCGGGGAGGCGGCGCTCGAGCTCCGCGATCAGGTCGCGGGCCCGGTTCTTGGTGTCCACGATCGCGAGCTTGCAGAACTCGATGCCGGTGCAGGCCATCGTGTTGCGGCGCCAGTTCGACGGGGTCGCGGTCAGCCCGATCGTCTCGAGGTCGGCGAGGAACGCGTCGAGGCGGTCCTGCTCGACACCGATGACCACGATCTTCTGGTACGCCGTGAGCCGGGCGCCGGCGGCGTCGTACTTCTCGATCAGGTCGGCCAGGCCGGTCAGCATCGTGCCCGAGACCCGTCCGACCACCGGCGCGATGCCGACGTAGAGCTTGCCGTCCTTCTGCGGGTGGACGCCGATGTGGTCGCTCTGCACCTCGGGCGAGGCCGGGGAGGGGTTGGAGACCAGGGCGCGGCCGAGGTACTCGGTCTCGAGGACCTCACGGAACTTCTCCACACCCCAGTCGGCGACCAGGAACTTCAGGCGGGCGCGGGAGCGCAGCCGCCGGTAGCCGTAGTCGCGGAAGATCGAGGCCACGCCCTCCCAGGCGTCGGCGACCTCGTCCAGCGGGATCCACACGCCCAGCTTCTGGGCCAGCATCGGGTTGGTGGAGAGCCCGCCGCCGACCCACAGGTCGAAGCCGGGGCCGCGCTCGGGGTGGACGGTGCCGACGAAGGCGACGTCGTTGGTCTCCGGGCAGACGTCGTGGCTCGGGTGTCCGGTGACGGCGGTCTTGAACTTCCGGGGGAGGTTCGAGAACTGCTTGTTGCCGATGAACCGGGCCTTGATCTCCTCCAGTGCCGGGGTGCCGTCGATGATCTCGTCGGCGGCGATGCCGGCGACCGGCGAGCCGAGGAAGGGCCGCGGGGAGTCGCCGCAGGCCTCCTGCGTGTCGAGGCCGGCGGCCTCGAGGCGCTCCCAGATGGTCGGCACGTCCTCGATGCGGATCCAGTGGTACTGGATGTTCTCGCGGTCGGTGACGTCGGCGGTGTCGCGGGCGAACTCGGTGGAGACGGTGCCCAGCGCGCGGACCGCGTCGGCGCGGAGCAGGGCGCCGTCGGAGCGCACCCGCATCATGAAGTACTCCGCGTCGAGGTCGGCCGGGTCCACGGTCGCGGTCTTGCCGCCGTCGAAGCCCTCGGCGCGCTGGGTGTAGAGGCCCCACCAGCGCATCCGCCCGCGCAGGTCGCTGGGGTCGATCGAGGCGAACCCGCGCTTGGAGTAGATGGCCTCGATCCGGGCCCGGACGTTGAGGGCGTCGTCGTCCTTCTTGAACTGCTCGTTGGCGTTCAGCGGCTCGCGGTAGCCGAGCGCCCACTGGCCCTCACCGCGCTTGGGGCGGGGGCGTGCGGGGCGAGTGGGGCGAGTGGGAGTGGCCTGGTTCGACATGGAGGAGGATCCTTGGCGGTGGTGAGACGCGCGACTCGTCAGGGCCCGACCTCGTCGTCGGGTTGACCTTCCGGACCGAGCGCCCGGGGGACTGGTGGTCGTCGGGCGGTGGCCGTCGGCTCGCGGGGAGGGGCGACGGCGGTCAGGAGGGCCAACACATCATGCTGCGGGTGCGCCCGAGGTCCACGTGGCGTCGAACCACGAGGTAGGCGTGCGTTGCAGCGCTGATCATGTCAAGGAGTCTCAGGGGTCGGACGGCACGATCACAAGCCGAAATCTCATGAGGTGAGACATGACGCCAACATGTGAGACGCCCGCAGGCCGGCCCCGCCTGACCGGCGGCTCGGTGCGACCCAGGTCACGCCGGTCCCGGCCGCGAGGTCGCGGTGGCGGTCGCCGCCGGCATCACTACGCTGGGCCCATGACGGACGACCAGATCAGCAGCGCGTACACCCAGGCCCTCGAGGTCATCGCCTCGGTCGAACCCCGCATCGCGGACGCGACCCGGCAGGAGCTCGCCGACCAGCGGGCCTCGCTGAAGCTGATCGCCAGCGAGAACTACGCCTCGCCGGCCGTGCTGCTCACGATGGGCACCTGGCTGAGCGACAAGTACGCCGAGGGCACCGTCGGCCACCGCTTCTACGCCGGCTGCCAGAACGTCGACACCGTCGAGTCGGTGGCCGCCGAGCACGCCCGCGAGCTCTTCGGGGCGCCCTACGCCTACGTGCAGCCGCACTCGGGCATCGACGCCAACCTGGTCGCCTTCTGGTCGATCCTGGCCAACCGCATCGAGACCCCCGCGCTGCAGAGGCTCGGCGCCAAGAACGTCAACGAGCTGAGCGAGGAGGACTGGGAGTCCCTGCGCCACGAGTTCGGCAACCAGCGCCTGCTGGGCATGTCCCTCGACGCCGGCGGCCACCTGACCCACGGCTTCCGCCCCAACATCAGCGGCAAGATGTTCCACCAGCAGCAGTACGGCACCGACCCCGAGAGCGGGCTCCTGGACTACGACGTGGTGGCGGCCAAGGCCCGCGAGTTCAAGCCGCTGGTCCTCATCGCCGGCTACTCGGCCTACCCGCGCCGGGTGAACTTCGCCAAGATGCGCGAGATCGCCGACGAGGTCGGCGCGACCCTGATGGTCGACATGGCCCACTTCGCCGGGCTGGTCGCGGGCAAGGTGTTCACCGGTGACGAGAACCCCGTCCCCTTCGCGCACATCACCACCACGACGACCCACAAGTCGCTGCGCGGCCCGCGGGGTGGCCTGGTGCTGGCGCAGGAGGAGTACGCCGCGGACGTCGACCGCGGCTGCCCGATGGTGCTCGGCGGACCGCTGTCCCACGTGATGGCGGCCAAGGCGGTGGCGCTCGCCGAGGCGCGCCGGCCCGAGTTCCAGACCTACGCCCAGCAGGTCGCCCACAACGCCCAGTCCCTGGCCGAGGGCTTCGTCTCCCGCGGCGCGAACCTGGTCACCGGCGGCACCGACAACCACATCGTGCTGCTCGACGTCTCCTCGTTCGGCCTCACCGGGCGCCAGGCCGAGTCGGCGCTGCTCGACGCCGGCGTCGTCACGAACCGCAACTCGGTGCCCGCCGACCCCAACGGTGCCTGGTACACCTCCGGGATCCGGCTCGGCACCCCGGCGCTCACCACCCGCGGCTTCGGGCACGACGAGTTCGACACGGTGGCCGACCTGATCGTCCAGGTGCTCTCCAACACCCAGCCCGGCACCACCAAGGCGGGCGGCCCCTCGAAGGCGTCGTACCTGCTCGCCGACGGGATCGCCGACAAGGTCAAGGGCGCCTCGGCCGAGATGCTGGACAAGCACCCGCTCTACCCCGGTCTCGAGCTCTCCTGACCCACCGGCTCAGCGAAGCCGCCGTCGTCGCGCGCCGACCGCCAGCAGCAGCAGGACCAGCAGGGCGGGAACGCCGAGGGCGACGGGCAGGACGCCTCCGGCGTTGAGGGTGTGCTGGGCGGTCGTCGACAGCCGCAGCGCGTCGCTGGCCACGACCTGGTCGGACCCGTGCCGGGTCGTGACCGCGACGTAGAGCACGAACCCGCCGTCGTTCACGGCCTGGACCGACCACGGCAGGTCGACCGTCCCGTGCGGGGGGATCGTGGGCAGGTACTGGGTGCGGTGCGAGGACCAGTCCTCGGGGTCGACGTAGACGCCCGAGGCCATGCTCACGATGTTGAGGTGCGCGACCAGTCCCACGAGCGGCCGGTCGCTGGTGTTGCGCACCCGCGTGGAGAACCCGAACCGGTCACCCACCCGGTCCTGCACCGTCGACCGGCTCATCTCCACGGTCACCGGGTTCGAGGTCGGTGCCGCAGCGGCGGGGGCGGCCGGCGCCACGACGGCCACCAGCGCCATCACCAGGGCCGCCACGACGGTCCGCGCAAGGGTGTTCACGAGCGACCTCCCGCGTCCAGGGACAGGCGGCCGGCGACGGCGACGACCCCGACCCAGACGAGTGCGGCGATGAGCAGCGGGCCGACCAGCCAGCTGCCGACGTCGCCGAAGCCGCGTGCGTCGGTCACCACCTGGCCCAGCAGGTGCAGGCCGGCGGTGAAGGGGTCGACCCGCTGCAGCAGCTCCCCGAACCGACCGCCCTGCGCCGAGCTCGGCATCTGCGTCGGCGCGAACAGCGCGAGCAGCACGAACAGGCTGAGGGCCAGGCTGAGCCGGTTCGACTGGGTGAGGCAGCTGATCAGCAGCCCCAGGCCCGACAGGAAGACGGCCAGCAGGGTGCCCACGAGGAGCCCGTAGCCGAGGGCGGCGGCGGCCACCCCGACGCCGCGGGCGAGGTACACGACGTACGGCACCGTCACGAGGTAGGCGCCGACCCACAGGGACAACGCCGGCACTGCCTTGCCGAGGACCAGGGAACGGCGTGGGGCCGGGCTCAGGAGCAGCGTCTCCAGACTGCCCCGCTCGCGCTCGCCGCTGACCGCGTCCGCGGCGCCGAGCAGGACCAGCAGTGCGCCGACGGCCACAGCGACCTGCAGCGTGAGGGTGACCGACTCGCGTTGCTCGAGGAAGTTGAGGGCCTGGTTGCTGGCCACCAGGTAGCTGGTGACGCTCAGCACCACCGAGAACGACAGCATCAGGGCGACCCCCCTGCCGGCGAGCCACAGGTCACGAAGCTCCCGGGCTGCCACGACCCACGCGGCCCGGCCCGCCCCCGGCGGTGCCGTGGCCGTGCGTGCTCCCGACGTGCTCACGGGGTCTCCTCGGTGACCGCCAGGAAGGCGTCGCTGAGTCGTCCGCCCTCCATCGTGAAGCCGAGCACCGTGAGGTCCGCGTCCAGCAGGCCCCCGAGGATCCGGGTGGACCCCGCCTCGTCGCCGAGCTCGGCGGGCAGGGTCAGCCGGACGTCGCCGCTGCGGTCGCCGTCCGTGAGCTCGGTGGGCACTCCCAGCACCGCGAGGCGGGCGGCGGCTCGCTCCCGTTGGGCGGGCGGCACCCGGAGCACCGCGCGCCGCGGGGCGGCCGCGAGACGCACCACCTCGGCGACCGAGCCCTGCGCCACGATCCGGCCCCGATGCAGGATCAGGACCCGGTCGCAGGTCGTCTCCACCTCGGAGAGCAGGTGGGTGCTGATGATCACCGTCGTCCCACGCTCGCGCACGATGCGGGCCACCAGGTCCAGGAGCTGGCGCTGTCCGGCCGGGTCGAGGCCCAGGGTCGGCTCGTCCAGGATGACGAGCTCGGGATCGTTGACCAGCGCCCGCGCGACCCCGAGCCGCTGCCGCATGCCGCGGCTGTAGGTGGAGATGAGGCTTCCTGCCCGGTCAGCGAGTCCGACCTCGGCGAGCAACCGCTCCGCGGTGTCCCTCGCCCTGGCCCGGGGCCGGCCGAACAGCTCTCCGTGGTAGGTCAGCCACGCCAACCCGGTCTGTGCCGTCGGGTATCCCGCGCTCTCGGGAAGCACCCCGATCCGGGCGCGGATCTCCCTCGGTCGGGTGGACGGGATGCCGGCGACGGAGAAGGTGCCGGCATCGGGGCGCAGGAGGGTCGACAACATCCGGATCACCGTCGTCTTGCCGGCGCCGTTGGGCCCGAGGAAGCCCAGCACGCTCCCCACCGGTACGGCGAGGTCGAACGCCCGGACAGCACGCACGCCGCCGTAGGACTTCTCCAGTCCCGCCGCCTCGAGGACGGAGGTGGGGCTCATGCCACGATCGTGGCCCCGGTCGCCTGAAGGCAGGCTGAAGCCGGCGGACAGCGTTCCCGGGCGGTCAGCGCCAGAGGTACTCCATCTCGGGCCGCCCGGTGCCGCCGTACCGCGGCCGGCGCTCCGCCTGGCCGGTCTCGGCCAGGTGCTCGAGATAGCGCCGGACGGTCACCCGCGAGGCGCCGACGGCCTCCGCGACCTCGGTCGCGGACATGGGCGTGGCCGCGTCGCGCAGGGCGGCGGTCACGTCGCGCAAGGTCTCGGCGCTCATGCCCTTGGGCGGTGCCGCGCCGGCGGAGGGTCGCAGTGAGCCGAACAGTCGGTCCACCTCGTCCTGCACCACCTCGTCCGGCGCCGCCGCCAGCCGGGCCCGGTAGGCGGCGTACTGCTCGAGCTTGGCCCGGAACGTCGCGAAGGTGAACGGCTTGAGCAGGTAGAGCACGACGCCCTGGGCCACCGCGTGCCGCACGACGTCCGCGTCCCGGGCCGAGGTCACCGCGATGACGTCGCACAGGTGGCCGGCGGCCCGCAGCCGCTGCAGCAGGCCGAGCCCGTGACCGTCGGGCAGGTGCATGTCGAGCAGGACCAGGTCGACGTGGCGGTCCTGGGTGAGGAACCGGGCCGCCTCGGCGGCCGAGCGGGCGACGCCGGCGACCTCGAACCCCTCCACCCGCGAGGTGTACGCCGCGTGCGCCTCCGCCGCGAGCGCCTCGTCCTCGACGACGAGGACCCGGACGTTCATGCCGGCTCCCGTCCCGTCGGGACCCGCCCGGGCCGCAGGGTCACGGCGAACTCGGCGCCGCCGTGACCGGACGTGCCGATCGTGACGTCGCCGCCGAGCCGGCGTGCCACCTGGCCGACCAGCGCGAGCCCGACGCCGCGACCGCCGAGGTCGTCGGCCGAGGTCTTGGTGGTCCAGCCGCGGTCCATCGCGCGGGCGGCCTGCTCGGGGGTGAGCCCGGGACCGCTGTCCCCGACGACGACGCGGACGGAGTCGGCATCGCCCTCCAGCCGGACCGCGACCCGGCGGTCCGGCTGACCGGCCACTGCCTCGAAGGCGTTGTCGACGAGGTTGCCGAGGACGGTGACCAGGTCGCGCCCGGCCAGGGCACCGCCGAGATCGGGCAGCTCGCCCTCGACGGTGAGCTCGATGCCCCGCTCGGCCGCGTCCGCGCTCTTGCCGAGCAGCAGCGCCGCCACCACCGGGTCCCCGACCGCGCCCACCATCCGGTCGGTCAGGTGCTGGGCCACCTCGAGCTCCTCGGTCGCGAAGGCCACGGCCTCCTCGGGGCGGCCCATCTCGATCAGGGAGACCACGGTGTGCAGGCGGTTCGCGGCCTCGTGGTTCTGGGAGCGCAGCGACTCGGTGAGGCTGCGCACCACGTCGAGCTCGCCGGTGACCGAGCGCAGCTCGGTGTGGTCGCGCAGGCTGACGACCGCCCCGACCGCGCGTCCCCGCCAGGAGGCGGGCGCGGAGCTGACCACCAGCACGTGCTCGCCGGCGACGTAGATGTCGTCGGCCTCGCTGGTGCGACCGAGGGCGGCGGCCACCAGCCCCGGTGGCAGTCCGAGCTCGCGGACCGGGCGACCGACCACGTCCGCGGGGAGCAGCAGCAGCCGCCGGGCCTCGTCGTTGACCAGCTGGACCCGGCCCAGGTCGTCGATCAGCAGCAGCCCCTCGCGCACGGCGTGCAGGACGGCGCTGTAGTACTCGTACATCCGGGTGATCTCGCGCTCGCCGAGGCCGTGGGTCTGGCGGCGCAGGCGTCGGCTCACCAGCCAGGCGCCGGCGAGCCCGGTCGCCAGGACCGCGAGCGCCGCGAGCAGGATCAGTCCCAGGTCCCGGCGCAGCTGCTGGTCGATCCGGTCCACGGTGATGCCGACCGACACCAGGGCGACCACGTCGCCCCCGCCGTCGAGGACCGGCACGACCGAGCGCATCGAGGGGCCCAGGGTGCCGGTGTACTCCTGGGTGAAGACGCGGCCCTGCGGGGCGGCACCCAGGTCGCCGACGAAGGGCTCGCCGATCCGGTCGGGGTCCGGGTGGGTGAACCGGGTCCGGTCGAGCTTCATCACCACCACGAAGTCCACGCCGGTGTCGTGGCGGACCTCCTCGGCGAACGGCTGGAGGGCTCGGGACGGGTCGGGGTCGCCGAGGGCGCCGACGACGGTGGGGGAGTCGGCGACCGCCTCCGCCACGGCCACCGCGCGGTCGGTCGCCGCGGTCCGCGCGTCCCGGCGGGCGTCGTACGCCGCGAGGGTCACGGCCGCCACCACCAGGACCAGCACGACCAGCACCTGCAGGACCAGGATCTGCCGCGCGACCGAGGGCTCCCGTGCGGTGCCACGCCTGCGCCTGCGCATGCGGGGGATTGTGCCGCACCCGCCCGGGTACGGAGCGCGGCGACCACAACGACCACAACGGTGACGGGCGTCACAAGCCGTCCCACGATGGGCGGACGAGCCGGGTCCAGCCCGGCGAAGATCTGGAGGAACCGATGAGCGTCACCGTCCCTGAACCGCGCGGCACGACCCCGCGGACGCCCCCGAAGAACCGCACCCACTACCTCTATGTCGCAGTCGTCGTCGCGGTGGGCCTCGGCATCCTCGTCGGCCTGCTGCTGCCCGACTTCGCCGTGGAGCTCAAGCCACTCGGCACTGCTTTCGTCGCGCTGATCAAGATGATGATCCAGCCGGTGATCTTCTGCACGATCGTGATCGGCGTGGGCTCGGTGCGCAGCGCCGCCCGGGTCGGCAAGGTCGGTGGCCTCGCGCTGGGCTACTTCCTGGTCATGTCGACCGTGGCGCTCGGCATCGGCCTGGTCGTGGGCAACGTCCTGCACCCCGGGTCGGGGCTCCACCTCACCGACGAGGCCGCGAGCGCCGGCGCCGCGCAGGCAGAGGGCGCCGGCAGCACGACGGACTTCCTGCTCGGCATCGTGCCGACCTCGCTGTTCTCCGCGCTGACCTCGGGTGAGGTGCTGGAGACGCTGCTGGTCGCGCTGCTGGTCGGCTTCGCCGTCCAGGCCATGGGCCGCACCGGCGAGCCGATCCTGCGCGGCGTGGGCCACCTGCAGCGGCTGGTGTTCCGCGTGCTGGCGATGATCATGTGGGTCGCGCCCGTGGGTGCCTTCGGTGCGATGGCGGCCGTGGTCGGCGAGACCGGCGTGGACGCGCTGAAGAGCCTGGCGGTGCTGATGCTGGGCTTCTACGTCACCTGCGCGCTGTTCGTCTTCGTCGTGCTCGGCACGCTGCTGAAGGTCGTCACCGGCGTCAACGTGTTCAGCCTCTTCAAGTACCTCGGCCGGGAGTTCCTGCTGATCCTCTCGACCTCTTCCTCGGAGTCGGCGCTGCCCCGCCTGATCGCGAAGATGGAGCACGCCGGGGTGGACAAGCCGACCGTGGGCGTCGTCGTCCCCACCGGCTACTCGTTCAACCTCGACGGCACCGCGATCTACCTGACCATGGCGTCGCTGTTCATCGCCTCGGCGCTCGGTGACCCGCTCAGCATCGGCGAGCAGGTCTCGCTGCTGCTGTTCATGATGATCGCGTCCAAGGGCGCCGCCGGTGTGACCGGCGCCGGCATGGCGACCCTGGCCGGGGGCCTGAGCTCGCACCGGCCGGAGCTGCTCGACGGCGTCGGCCTGATCGTGGGCATCGACCGCTTCATGTCCGAGGCCCGCGCGCTGACCAACTTCGCCGGCAACTCGGTGGCCACCGTGCTCATCGCGCACTGGACCGGCGGGCTCGACCGGTCCCGGCTGGACCGGGTGCTGGACGGTGGGGAGCCCTTCGACGAGACCACGATGCTCGACGAGGAGGAGCACGCCTCCGGCGTCGAGCCCTCGCAGCCGTCCGCACAGCCCGTCTGAGGTTCCACCCACGACGACCCGCCCAGGGCCCCTGGGCGGGTCGTCGTCGTCACAGGGTGGGCGTCGCGCGCTCCACGATCGACTTCAGGTCGCCGCCGTCGAGCGTGCCGAACGTGCCGTCGTACGACGTGCCGAGCCGCGAGGCACAGAACGCGTCGGCGACCTCGGGGGGAGCGAAGCGCACCAGCAGGGAGCCCTGGAGGCAGGCGGCCATCCGGCCGGCGAGTCGACGCGCGGAGGCCTCGAGCGTGGCGGCATCGCCGAGCAGCGCCAGGGTGTCGTCGATCGCCCGGTCCAGGCGCGGGTCCGCGCCCCGGGCCAGGCCGACCTCGGTGATCCAGGCCTCGAGCACCTCGGGCTCGCGGGACAGGGCGCGGAGGACGTCGAGGGCGTTGACGTTGCCGGAGCCCTCCCACACGGAGTTCAGCGGGGCCTCGCGGTAGAGCAGCGGCATCACCGACTCCTCCACGTAGCCGTTCCCGCCGAGGCACTCCAGCGCCTCGGCGACCATGAACGGGGTCCGCTTGCACACCCAGAACTTCGCCAGCGGCAGCGCGATGCGGCGCAGGGCGGCCTCGTGCGCCCGCTCCCGGTGGTCGAGCCCGTCGAGACCGTCCACGGCCGCGGCCAGCCGCATCGCGAGCGCGGTGGCTGCCTCGGACTCGAGCGCGAGGTCGGCCAGCACGTTCTGCATCAGCGGCTTGTCGGCCAGCAGCGATCCGAAGGCCGAGCGGTGGGCGGCGTGCCAGGTCGCCTCGTTGAGGGCCCGGCGCATCAGCGAGGCGGAGCCCAGCACGCAGTCGAGCCGGGTCGCGGCCACCATCTCGATGATCGTGCGGACGCCCCGGCCCTCGTCGCCGAGCCGGTGCGCGACGGTGCCGTCGAACTCCAGCTCCGAGGAGGCGTTGGACCGGTTGCCCAGCTTGTCCTTGAGGCGGACCACGTCGAGCCGGTTCCGGGTGCCGTCGGCGAGCACCCGCGGCACGACGAAGCAGGTGAGTGCCTGGCCCTCGGGCCGGCCCTCGGCCTGGGCCAGCACGAGGAAGACGTCGTTCATCGGCGCCGAGGTGAACCACTTGTGCCCGTGCAGGGTGTACTCGCCGTCGCTGGACGTGGGGCGGGCCCGCGTCACGTTCGCGCGCACGTCCGAGCCCCCCTGCTTCTCGGTCATCCCCATCCCGGCCAGGGCGCCGCCCTTGCTCGAGGCCAGCCGGATGCCGGGGTCGTACGCCGTGGAGGCGAGCAGCGGGGTCCACTCCTTCGCCAGCGCGTCGTCGGCGCGGAGCGCCGGCACCGCGGCGTACGTCATCGAGATCGGGCAGCCGTGCCCCGGCTCGGTGTGGGACCAGGCCATGAAGCCGGCGGCGCGCCGCACGTGGGCGTGCGGCGAGTCCGACTCCCACGGCGCGGCGGCGAGGCCGTGCCCGACGGCGCGCTCCATCAGCCAGTGCCACGACGGGTGGAAGCGCACCTCGTCGATCCGGTTGCCGAAGCGGTCGTAGGGCGTGAGCTCGGGGTGGTGCTCGTTGGCGAGGATGCCGTGCTCACGCGCCTCGGCGGTGCCGGCCTCGGCGCCGAGCGGGGTCAGGTCCTCGACCACCTCGGCGGAGCCGTGGCGCTCGATGGCCTCGACCAGGGCCCGGTCGGAGGTGACCACGTTGTGGCCGACGAGCGGGGGAGACTGGTTGGTGACGACCCGGATGTCGTCCGGAGCGGGGCGCGTCATACGGATACCGTAGGCCCATGGCCCAGCCGGAGATCCGCGAGTCCGCGGCTCCGGCGTCGGCGACCTGGGTGCAGGGCGTGCGGGAGGTCATCTGGCGGCTGGTCGTGACGACGGTCAGCTCCTGCCTGCGCTACCGGGTGACCGGGCTGGCGGCCGAGGCGGCGTTCTTCGCGGTGCTGTCGGTGCCCCCGCTGATCTTCGCGATGGCCGGTGCGATCGGCTACGTCACCGACCGGTTCACGCCCGCTCAGGTCGCCGACGTCCGGATGGCGGTGATCGACCTCTGCCAGCGCGCACTCACCGAGAGCGCGGTGGACCGGATCATCATCCCGACCATCGACGACGTGCTGAAGGGTGGCCGCTTCGACGTCATCTCGCTCGGCTTCATCCTGGCGCTCTGGTCGGGCTCGCGGGCGCTCAACGTGTTCGTCGACACCATCACGATCATGCACGGGCTCGGCGGGCACCGGGGGATCGTCAAGACCCGTGCGCTGTCCTTCGCGCTCTACGTGCTGGCGATGGTCACCGGCGTGCTGACCATCCCGCTCGTGATCGCGGGACCGACGCTGGTGTCGGACTGGCTGCCCCCCAGGTTCGACTTCGTCATGCACTTCTACTGGCCCACCGTCGTCGTGGTGTGCATCTGCTTCCTGGCCACGCTCTACCACGTGTCGGTGCCGGTGCGGACCAACTGGAGCTTCAACCTTCCCGGCGCCACCTTCTCGCTGGTCGTGTGGATCCTCGGGTCCTACCTGCTCCGGTGGTTCCTGACGGCCACGGCCGCCGACTCCAAGTCGATCTACGGACCGCTCTCGGCACCGATCGCGATCCTGGTCTGGCTCTACCTGGTGGCGATCGCGGTGCTGATCGGCGCCGCGGTGAATGCCGCCTTCGACACGGTGTTCCCGCAGAAGGCCACCACCCGCGCCCGGCTGGAGCTGGTGCAGCGGCTGCGCTCGATCGCCGTCCGGGACCGGCCGAGCTGACCGGCGTGCGCGGCACCGGCCCACCCGTCGACTACATTCGGCCCGTGCCCGACCAGCCCAGCACCTCGTCGCCGGGGACCACTCGCGGCAAGATCGCCCTTCCCGAACGGGTGCGGTCGCCGTGGTGGGAGCTCGGCCGTCGCCTGCTCGCGGCCATGGTGATCCTCTTCGGCACCGTCCTGATCGTCTACCTGGACCGCGGCGGCTACCGGGACGGGAACGACCCGCCGTTCTTCGGGGTCAACCTGATCGACTCGATCTACTACACGACGGTCACGCTGAGCACGACCGGCTACGGCGACATCGCGCCGGTGTCGGAACGGGCCCGCCTGGTCAACGCGTTCATCATCACCCCGGCCCGCATCGCCTTCCTGGTGCTGCTGATCGGGACCACCCTCGAGGTTCTTGCCTCGCAGGGACGTGAGCTGTTCCGGGTCGCCCGGTGGAGGAAGAGCATGGGAGAGCACGTCGTCGTCATCGGCTACGGCACCAAGGGCCGCAGCGCCGTCGAGACCCTCGTGAACAACGGGCAGGACCGCGAGGCCATCGTGGTCGTCGACCCCAGCTCGATCGCCATGCAGGACGCGCACGCCGACGGCCTGGCCGTCGTCACCGGTGACGCCACCCGCCGGGAGGTGCTGCGCCGCGCGGGGGTGGCCACCGCCCACCAGGTCATCATCACGACCGACCGCGACGACTCCAACGTGCTGGCGACCCTCACCGTCCGACAGCTGAACCCGGACGCGTGGATCGTGGCGGCGGTCCGGGAGCAGGAGAACGTGCCGCTGATGCGCCAGTCGGGCGCCAACTCGGTGATCACCTCGTCCGACGCCGTCGGCCGGCTGCTGGGCCTGTCGTCGCTGTCGCCGACGCTCGGGTCGGTGATGGAGGACCTGCTGACCTACGGCGAGGGGCTGGAGGTCGCGGAGCGGGACCTGCTGGTCTCCGAGGTCGGCAAGCAGCCGCAGACGCTGCCCGACCAGGTGATCGCCGTGGTGCGCGACGAGAAGGTCTACCGCTACTTCGACCCGGTGGTGACCCAGCTGGCGCGCGGCGACCGGCTGATCGTCGTACGTCCCGCCAAGGAGCTCCCGTGGGCTCCCCGCCCGGGCACCCACGGCGAGGACTTCGCGCACGAGGACGACTAGGCGTGCCCCAGGACCTTCACCCCTCAGGGTGTGGTCGGCGCGCGCGCCGCACAGCATGCTTGGCCCCGCAGCGCACCACGCGGCTCGCCGTCTCCGGACCACGGGGGCATTCGGAGGCGGCGGGTCCCGTTCTCGTGGTCAGCCGGCAGCAGCGGGCTCGGTCTCCGGTACCGAGAGCAGCGAGACCAGCTCGGTCAGCACGCAGAGTCGCTGGAAGACCGGGCTGAAGGTCACGATCTCCATCGTCCCGGCACAGGACCTCATCAGCTCACGGGCGCGCACGAGCACCCCGAGGGCCGAGGCGTCCACGAACGTCACTCCCTCGACGTCGAGCCGCGCTCGCCGGCAGCCGTCCTCCAGTGCCTGGCTGAGGGCGCGGCTCACCTGTGCCGCGGTGAAGATGTCGAGCTCGCCGTCCATCGACAGGTGGATGTCGGGGGGAGCGGTGGTGGACCGGAGGGAGAACTGCATAAAGCCTTGATTTCCCGAGGGCTTCACCCCGAAGGGGTGGGACCTCTGGTGTCTGGTGTCGCCGGGAACGGAGGCGCCTTGGCTGGCGGGACACGAAAAGCTCTCCGGCTGCCCCCGACGGTACGCCCCCCGGGCGCTGCGGGGGCAACTTCGGAGGTGAGGTCGGCTCCCGGGAGGGTTCACCGGGCCAGCCCGGCCCCGGCGCCAGGAGCGCTGGATCCCGACCGTTCAGTCGGGCGTGGTGGATCAGGCCGCAGCCGAGACTTGAGGCAATCTTGAAGGAAAATCGAGTCTCTCTTCAGGTTCCCCCGGGTAGTGTTCTTCTCGAACCGCCGGTGACCCGAGACGCCGGCGGTTCGTCATATTTCCGGCCCAGTTCGCGCCCGCGTGAGGAACGACACCGCGTGGCCATGACTCCGAGAGGCCCCAGTTCGTTGAACCCCTCGACAGAAGCAACATGTCCTGCCGTCGCGCTGGAAAGCGAGCCCACCGTGTTCGACCGTGAGCCCACCGTGTCGAGTCCCCGCAAGATCCTCACGCTGCACCCGCCGCTGGGTGACCGCACGATCGACGCGATCCTGACCTCGCTCGAGACCGCGCTGCTCGACGCCGGCGCCTCCCGCATCTGGGTGGAGTCCGAGAGCTACCCTGACCTCACCGTGATGGCGAACATGCCCGAGCTCCAGCCGGAGCACGTCGAGCGGATCGCCTGAGCGCGTGCTCCGGGTTCCCCGAGCGGAGCGACAGCCTTCACGAAGACTTCACCAACCCTTCATCGCACCCTGAGAGCGTGCTGGGCATCATGACCTCACCTGTTGACGTGCGCGGCCGGCTCGCGCGAGTTGATCCCCTGGTTCCCCTCCTGTGCCTCCTGGCGGCCGTCCTGTACGTGCTGCACGGGTTCGACGGCTACCTGTCGCGTGATCTCGGTGACTACGCGTACGGCGGGCAGCAGGTCGCCGAGGGGGTCCCGCCGTACGTCGCGGTCGTCAACCGCGCCGGTCCGTTGGCGCACCTGATCCCGGGCGTGGGTGCGGCGGTGTCCGGCTGGATCGGTGTCGACCAGGTGGTCGGCATGCGGGTCTTCCTGATGCTCTTCGCGATCGCGGCCATCGCGGTCACCTACCTGCTGGGCCGCGACGTGTTCCGGTCCCGGCTCGCGGGCGTGGCCGCCGCGGCCACGTTGCTGAGCTGCCAGGGGTTCATCGCCTACGCCTCCGACGGTCCGCGGGAGAAGACGTCGATGGTGCTGTTCCTGCTCTGCGCGATGCTGGCGATGGTGCACCGGCGCTGGCTGACCGTGGGCTGCTTCACCGCTCTCGCGACGCTCTGCTGGCAGCCCGTGTTCTTCGTCGCGATGGCGGGCGCCGTGACCGCCGTGGTCCTCGGCCTGTCGACCGGACGGGCCAGGGCCCTGCTCCGGGTCGTCATCGGTGGGCTGATCCCCAGCGCGGTGACCGTGGGTGCCTACGCCGCGGTCGGCGCCCTGGGCATCTTCATGGACGACTTCCTGCTCATCAACGCGCGCTACACGAAGCAGATCTCCGTGATCACCTCGCCCGACGTGGCCTGGCACATGCTGGTGGAGGGCTACGGTCCTTCGCTCGCGATCTTCCTCGCTGGCCTGGCCGCCATCGTCGTCCTGGCCGTCCGTGCGCTGCGGCCCAGGCCGGGCCAGGACGCCGCCCAGAGGGTCGACCTGCTGGCCACCGGCGCCGTCCTGGTGGCCGGCGTGATCTGGTCCTTCAAGGCCTTCAACGGCTTCCCGGACGCGTTCATCATGCTGCCGCCCGCGGCCCTCGGGATCGGTGGCGTGGCCGCCGCCGTCGCTGCCCGGGTGTCCCTGCGTACCGCTGCGCTCGTCACCGCGGCGTGGACGGTCGCCGCCACCGGGGTCGGCGCGGCGTACGCGCTCGGCAGCCGCGACGACACGCTGGAGGCCCAGCGGACGAGCGTCGATGCGGTGCTGGACGTGCTGCCGCCCGACGCCCGGATCCTCTCGGTCGAGGCGCCACAGCCGCTGGTCCTGGCCCACCAGCGGAACCTGTCGAGGTTCCAGCTGTTCGGCAACGGCCTGATCGACTACGTGGACGCCACCTGGCCCGGGGGGCGCTACGGGTACGGCCGCTGGATCGCCCGCCGTCGGCCGACGCTGATCGCCCTCGGCAACGGGGGAGCGGTGCCGGCCTGGCTGCACCCGACGCTGGACAGCCACTACGCGCGCGTGGGGACGTCGATCGGCTGGGACTGGTACGTGCGCCAGGACGTCGGGCGCGACACGCGGGTCGCGCTGCGGAAGGTGGTCAGGGAGACCTACGTGCCGCTGGACGCGTAGCAGCACCCCGGCGGGTCCATGATGGCCTCCTGTGGTCACGTCGACACGAGGAAGCGGTGTGATGGCCATGAGCGAACAGCCCGGCATCGACCTGTCCGTGCCGCCCAGCGGCACGGGCTGCAAGGACTGCGAGGAGAGCAACGGCTGGTGGTTCCACCTGAGACGCTGCGCGAGCTGCGGCCACATCGGTTGCTGTGACTCGTCTCCGGCACAGCACGCCACCGCGCACGCAACGGCGACCGGCCACCCCCTCGTCACGAGCTTCGAGCCCGGCGAGGCCTGGTACTACGACTACCGGGACGGCCAGGTCTCCGAGGGCCCCCGACTGGCCGCCCCCGAGCACCGTCCCGAGGGCCAGCCCGCGCCCGGGCCGACCGGGCGGGTCCCCGCGGACTGGCGCTCGCAGCTGCACCACTGAGGCTCCGCGGCGTGTCCTACGCTCAGCAGGTCGTGTCCGACGCCCTGGACGGAGGCGCCGATGGCCGACCCGCTGGCGGAGACGAAGCTGCTCCGGCCCCGGTCGCGTCGTGAGGTGGTGGCGCGCCCGCGGCTCGCGAGCCTGCTGGAGAGAGCGTCTGACGCGTCGGTCGCCGTCGTCTCCGCGCCCGCCGGATTCGGGAAGACGACACTGCTCAGCGTCTGGCTCGACGCCTGGCTCACCGACCCGTCGGGCTCCCGCGGCCTGCGCTCGGCGGGGTGGGTCTCGCTCAACGAGCGTGATCGCCGGGCAGGGTCGTTCTGGGCCTACGTGCTGCACGCCCTGGACCGCGCCGTCCCCGGCTCGGCTGCCTCGTCGCTCACCCTGCTCCGCTCGGGGCAGGCGTCGATCGAGACGGTCCTGGCCGGCGTGGTCAACGAGCTCAGCGTGCACTCCGGCGAGGTCACCGTGGTCCTCGACGACTACCACCTTGCCGACGGGCCTGCCGTCACCGAGGGCATGGCGTTCCTCGTCCAGCACCTCCCGCCCCAGCTGCGCCTGGTCGTCAGCACCCGAGCCGACCCGGCGCTCCAGCTCGCTGCGCTCTCCCTGCGCGATCGGTCCGACGCCTCCTCCTTCATCGCCGGGTTCGCCGGGGACGACCGCTTCGTCGTCGGCTACCTCGTCGACGAGGTCCTCGGCCGCCAGCCCGACGACGTACGCCGATTGCTGCTCGACACCGCGATCCTCGACCGGCTCACCGGGCCCCTGTGCGAGGCAGTCAGCCCCGCGCCCGTCGAGGGCAGCGGAGCCGACACGGACGGACGATGCTCGACCTGCTGGAGTGGCGGAACCTGTTCCTCGTCCCGCTCGACGACCACCGCCGCTGGTACCGCTACACCACCTCGTCGCCGACGTTCTCCGCACACACCTGCTGCAGGAACGACCCGAGGACGTGCCCGACCTCCACCGGCGTGCGAGCCGTGGTACGCCGACAAGGGCAGACCGAGGACGCCGTCCGGCACGCCTCGCAGCCGGCGACATCGACACCGCGGCCGACCTCGTCGAGCTCGCCATCCCCGACCTGCGCCGCGACCGGCGCGAGGACGTCATCCTCCGCTGGGTCGACGAGCTGCCCGCAGGGACGGTCGAGCACCGGCCGGTCCTCGCGGTCGGGTTCATCGGCGCGCTCATGGCGGGCAACGAGTTCGACCGGGTCGAGGGACGGCTGCGTGCCGCCGAACGGCTGCTGAACGGGCCCGCGGCCGACCAGGTCGTGGTCGACCGTGACGAGCTCGCCCGGATGCCCGCCGCCATCGAGACGTACTGGGCCGGGCTCGCCCTCGTCGGCGGTGACCCCGCCGGTGCCATCGAGCGAGCCGCAGGTGCCGTCGAGCTGGCCGCGGAGGGCGACGACCTCACCACTGCTGCCGCGTCCGGACTCATGGGGCTCGCGTTCTGGACGACCGGTGACATCGTCGCCGCACATCGCGCCTACACCGCGTGCGCCGCAGGACTGACCCGCGCCGGCCACCTCGCCGACGTCCTCGGCTGCTCGCTCACCCTCGCGGACATGGAGCTCGCCCTGGGCCGCCTGGGCGACGCCGAGCGCACCCTCCACCGGGCGCTGGACCTCGCAGAGCACCATCGCACGAGCCGGTCCGGCGCCAACACGTCTCGTGGCGTCATGCGCGGGACCGCCGACATGCTCGTCGCGCTGAGCCGCACGGCATGGCACCGCAACGACCTGAGGTCCGCGGCCGACTACCTGAGTCGCGCTGACGACCTCGGCGAGGCCGCCGGCCTGCCGCAGAACCCGTACCGGTGGCGGGTGACTTCTCGCCGCCGGTGCACCCCATCCATGCGACCCGCGCGCGCGTGCTGACCGCCTCCGGGGACCTGGCCGGGGCGGCAGCCTGGGGGCGACAGCACGCGTTGGGACCCGGCGACGAGATCTCCTACCTTCGCGAGTACGAGCACCTCACCCTCGCGCGCATGCTCCTCGCCCAGCACCGAGCCGGTGAGCCGGGCCGCGAACCCGGACTGTTGGCCGAGGCGACCGAGCTGCTGGAGCGGCTGCGGACGGCCGCCGAGGAGGGCGGGCGGGTCGGCACCGTTATCGAGGTCGAGGTCCTGCTGGCAGGGCACATCACGCGGCCGGTGACTCCGACCGGTGGGTCCGCTTCTTCGTCGACACGGAGCCCGCAGCCGCGGGGCTGCTCCAGGTGCTCGCCGCACGGCAACCGGCGTCCAGCTACGTCCGGGAGCTCCTGGCAGCCGCAGGCTCGGGCCAGGAAGCTGAGCGGCCGGCCCGCTCCGAGGTCGACGGCCAGTCTCGGGTTGCCGCACCGAGTACGCCGGCCATCGCCACGCGAGGCTGCCGCAGCCGGTGCCGTCGGTGGGGCGTTGGCCGATGCGCTCAGCCAACGCGAGCTCGACGTGCTGCGGTTCCTCGGCTCGGACCTCGACGGTCCGGCGATCACGCGTGAGCTCGTCGTGTCCCTCAACACGATCCGCACCCACACCAAGCACATCTACACCAAGCTCGGCGTCAACAACCGCCGCGCAGCCGTCAGCAAGGCCCACCAGCTCGGTCTCCTCGCCCGCTCCGGGCGCCGGTGACCGAGGCCCCGCTCCGACGAGATGACGCTCGAGACCAGCGACGACGGTGTCACCACGCTCGGCGGACCCGTGTCAGCCGACGAGTTCGGGAGCGGTGATTGACTTGCGGTCGTGGCAGACCCTGACGACGTCCAGCGCCTGGTGAAGCGGTTGGTGGCGGAAGCGAGTCCGGAGGAGACGCGGGCGGTTGTCGACGCGCTGATGAGCGGGCAGGTCACCAGCATCTTCGAGAAGCTGGAACACGACCAGGTGCCGACGCTGCTGCCGGCTCCGACGGAGGTTGGCGGGTTCCGGGTGCGGCTCGACCTGCACGGCGCGAAGCCCCCGGTCTGGCGCCTCCTCGAGCTGCCCGGTGACCTCACGCTGCCGCGGCTGCACGACGTGATCCAGGCGTCGATGGGTTGGTACAACAGCCATCTGCACCGGTTCCGCACCGGCGTCGACCGCCACTCGCCGTACTTCGTCACCCGCTTCGACGTCGAGGAGGGGGACGACGGGACGATCGAGGACGAGGTACGGCTCGACCAGCTCGTCGCCGAGAAGGGCGACCAGCTCTGGTACGAGTACGACTTCGGCGACGGCTGGGAGCACAGGCTGGTCGTCGAGCAGGTTCTCGAGGAGCCGCCGTCGACGGCGCGCTGCACGGGCGGGCGGATGGCCTGTCCGCCCGAGGACTGCGGCGGTATCGGCGGCTACGCGGAGCTCGCCGCCTGGGTCCGCAGCGGCTACGAGGACGCGCGGCTTCCCGGCGTCTTCGACGATGCCGCCCACGCACACGACTGGCTTCCGGTGGACTGGCACCCCGACCGCTTCGACCTCGAAGAGGCGGACGCGGCGCTGGCGACCGCGCTCGCCGAGCCGGTCGCGGTCACCGGCGAGTTGGCTGCCGTGGCCGAGGAGCTGGACCGCCGCGGCATCCGACTGCTGCGCGAGGTGCTCGGCCGTCCGCTCTCCCACGGCCCGACCGAGCTGACGGACGACGAGGCTGCCCGGCTGACCGGGACCTTCCGGATCCTCCTCGACGCCGTCGGCGACGGCGTCGCGCTGACCGCCGCGGGTTACCTGCCGCCGGCGGAGGTCGAGCAGATCGCCGAGCGCAGCGGCATCACCGACTGGTGGATCGGCAAGGCCAACCGGGAGGACCTGACGCCACCGGTCGCGGCGGTGCGCGACATGGCGCGCACCCTTGGCCTGGTCAGCGTGCGCAAGGGCCGGCTGAGCCCTACTGCGGCCGCCACCCGCTGCCAGGACCCGCAGGCACTCTGGCGGCACGTCGTCGGTCGTCTTCCGCTCGGCACCAAGGACGCCGAGCGCCAGGCAGGCTGGATGGCGCTGGCCGTGGCCGGCAGCGGCGTGCCGGCGGAGGACTGGCGCAGCGAGATCAGCGAGTTGATGTTCGCGCTGGGCTGGCGCAGTGGGCGCGACAGGCTTTCGCCCCCGTCAGCCGACAGCGCGACCCTCGACGTACTCGATCATCTTGCCGGCGCGGCACGCGTCCGCTCGAGCAAGATCAAGGGCGTCGACCACGCCGTGTCAGCGACCGCTCGCGCGGCGATCCGGCACAGCTGAGCATCGTTGTCGGTGACGGCCTGGGCGACCAACCTTCTCCGACGCGCCCCGCGATCCGACCAGTCCACGGGCTGTTCATCTCGGTCGATGCGCGCGGCGGACTCACCATGACCCAGGGTGCAGAACTTCCAGAGCTCGTTCGCCGCCCGCGAGTACTGAAGGGTCACTTCGTCGAGTGCGGGGTGAAGCGACTGTGCGAGCTGCTCGAGGTCGAGCGCTCGTCCTACTACGCGTGGAAGGCAGGAGCCCCAGCTCGGGCCGAGCGGGCCGCCGCCGATGCCGAGCTCGAGGCGCGGATCCGCAAGATCCACGAGGCCGACAACACGGTCGGCGCGCCCCGTGTGACTGCCGAGCTCAACGACAGCGCCCCAGACGGTCAGCGGGTGAACCACAAGCGGGTCGCGCGTGTCATGCGTGCCGCCAACATCGCCGGCTACGTCAAGAAGCGCCGCGTCCGCACCACGATCCCCGAGCCTTCGGGGCAGACGGTCCCCGATCTGCTCAAGCGGGACTTCACCGCGCCGGCGCCGAACCAGCGCTACGTCGGCGACATCACGTACCTGCCGCTGGTCGACGGAGACCAACCTGTACCTGGCCACGGTCATCGACTGCTACTCACGACGGCTGGCCGGCTGGGCGATCGCCGACCACATGCGCACCACCCTCGTCGAGGACGTGTCATCGAACGTGTCGATCTCACCCGCCTGAAGCGTTCAATCGCTGGCTGGACACGACGAATGAGCTCGCAGAGTTGCCCCTCGTGGCAGGCAGCGATGGTCTCGAGAGCGACGATCGGCCCCGGCGGCCACAGTCCGAGGCTGGACCGGGGCCGCGCCGTCACCGCACCCGGCAACCGGCGTGAAGTGGATTCCTGCGCGACAACATGCGGCGTATGAGCGCCGGGGTCAGCCAGTGACCAGGGACGCGACCTGAGCGCCGAGGACCACCGCGCCGAGGATGCGCCGGAACGGGCTCGCGCCGCGAACGACCTCGTCCAGAGCCCATACGAGCAGTGCGCCGTGGCGTATTCCGTCGAGCGCGGTCGCGTGCGCGGCGGACAGGTCCAACCTCCCCAGCACCAACGCGGCCAGCCAGACGCACAGTGCGGGGTTCGGCAGCTGCCACAGGGTCAGACGGCCGTCGGGGGAGCGGAACCACCAGGAGGCGGAGCTCAGGCGACGCGGCGCAGGGGCAGGGGCAGGGGCAGGGGCCATGGTCACACGGGGGGTCACGACTCGAAAGTACCCAGCGTCGCTGCCTCCGGCCCACTCGGGACTGTGGCCCGTGGCACCTGAGGGCGAGCACCGCCGGGGCCGGGCGCACGTGTGCATCGCCGAGTCGCACACGAAGGCGGCGGCTGGTCCCCAGCAACCTCATCGACGTGTGCGAGCAGCTCTGAAGCTCACCGCTCTCGGCGGAAGACGCATCTGTTCGCAGCATGGTCGTGTCCATGGACGACGCCCCTGTGGCCACCGTCCATGGCCCGCGCCAGCGACAGCAAGTCCCGTCCGCCCATCAGCAATCCGCTCGCTGAGATCGGCCCGAGGACGTCGAGCTCGCGGTCCGGCGTGATGTCACCCGCGACTGACGCCAGCAGCCAGGGTGTCTCTCAACCGCCGTGCGCGCCAAGCGCAGAACAGCACGGCGATCAGGAAGCCCAACCAGCTCAGAACCAGGCCGAGAGCGCCGCCCCAGGAGTCGTTACGCACAGCCGGGTGTCGGTTCGTGTACCAAGCGCCAACCGGCGACGCCGCCAGGCACACGCACATGAGAACGATCTGTACGACGAGGTCCATGAGCGGGAGCGTAGGACATCGTGAGCCGGTCCGGTGTCGGAATCAGGTCACGTGTCGCGGGCCCCAGCTCGCCCGGCGTCAACGTCCTGACGCTGGCCGGATCCCGACGCTCGAAGTGCCACGACCGGGCCGCGGCGGAGCGTCGCAGACTGCGAGCGCGCGGCGTCAGTCAGATCCTGACGGCAAGCGGCGAGGTAGGCCTCTCACACGACGAGACGGTGAGGAAGTCGTGGATTCTCCCGAGTCGGGCGGCCCTCGATCCACCCTGCGCCGCCCCGACGGATGGTGGGCGCACCTCAGCCCGATTCTCGCAACGGGTTACCGACGCTCGGTGCCCGGACGGAACCCAAGATGAATCAGTGCCGCTTCTGAATCAGTACGACGTAGCCCAAAGCGACGCCCAGGCCTGCAACGATCGGACCGAACGACTGGGGGATGCCCGAGGCTGCCAAAGTCCAGATCGCCCCGAGGACAATCATTGCCAGCGCGACCAGCGACCACAGGATCTTCATCGCGACGTTCGGGCTGCCGTAGCGGTTCCCAAGATCTGGCTTGTCCATCGCGGCAAGGCTAGCTGAGTCAGCTACGTCCAACCGCCGTCGGCCGCCCCTCATCAGTCCCCGATGGCCACGCCGGTCTCCGGGCTTGCGTCCGGCTCGCGGCGGAGTGAAGCGCTTCCCGCTGCGTGGTGGCGCCAAGCCGCTGAGGCCCCATACCTGAGCCGAGCCCCGGTCAGGTGCCGTCCTCGGTCAGGGTCGTGGGCGGCAGCCAGTCGGCCCCGAGGAGCTGGGCGAGGTCGGCGAGACCGGTGGTGTCGCTTCCCACCGTGTCGGAGGCTGCGGCGATCCGCTCCACCATCACCTTGCCGACCTGCTCCTCGACCGTGCCCTCGGCGTACGCGATGTGCCACGGTGAGACCTGGTGGTCGCGGTGGGTGCGGCCGGTCACCTGCCGTCCGGAGATTCCCGAGAAGCGGGCCTGGTGGAAGACGCCGACCCGCGGCTGGGTGCTCGCCCGGCGGCCGTCGGCGAGGGTCTCGCCGGCGTGCAGGCTGATCGAGGCGACCGTGGTGAACACGCAGACCTTCGCCTGCCCGGTCTGGAACCGGAGCCGCTCGGCCTCGGGGTCGAACCGGTCGCGGCCGTAGATCGTGGCCACGTCGATGCCGGTGTCACGCAGCCGGTCGGCGATCGGGTCGGCGGCGGTCGCGACGAACTCGACCGAGCACGCCACCTGTCGCTCGGCCTGGACCTGCTGGGCGATCCAGGCGACCGTCGAGTCGACACGGATCAGCCCGGCCTTCTGCCGGAAGCGCAGCAGCGCGGCCCGACCCTTCGCGACACTGCGGCCACGTCGCGCGATATCCATCTCCCGACAGAACTCGCCCCACTCGGCCTCGTACGCAGTCCGCTCCGCCGGCGTGAGCGCCACCGGCATGCCGGAGATCGGCACCGGCCCCCACGGTGCGGCGCGGTGCAGCATCGCCGGGGGCCGCTCGTCGGCGAGCCAGCCGCGCACCAGCTTGAGGTCCGCGGCGCGCCGCGCCGCGTCGGTGGTCCATGTCGCCCCGTAGCGCCCCTGCTCCACCCCGACGCCGTGGCGTTCGAGCGCGGTGGCAAACGCGGCCCCGGGTTGCGCCGTCGAGGTCCACTCCTGCATCGGCTCGCCGAGAACCTGCGCATATGCCGGAGCGAGGTAGGGCAGCTCCAGCGGCGTGTGTCCGGGCGTCGCGGTCGTCGCGATGACGAAGGGCGCCTTGTCGTGTGGCCGCCCATGCCCCGAGATCCGCGCCCAGTGCTTCCACCGCTTCGTCGTCGTCCGTCGCAGTGCGTGGGCCTCGTCCGCGATGATCACGTCCCACGTGTGGTCCTTGACCTTCTCCAGCCGGTCCCACGTGATCACGACCCATTCCAGACCGCCGTCGCCCAGCGCCGTGATCGTGCGGCACCAGTGGCCGATCGTGATCGCGGCGGGCCGGTCGGCCACGACGAGCACCCGTCGCGCACCGCGGAGGTCGCCCACCGCCGTCGCCCCGAGGACCGCGGCGATCGTCTTGCCTACGCCGGGCTCGTCGGCCAGCAGGAACTGCCGTCCGCCCGCCGCGGCGCGCGCCGCGATCGCATCGGCCGCTTCGAACTGGATCCTCCGGGGCTCGAGCGCGTCGGTCGGCTCGGGGCTGGGCGTCGGATTGCCGGAGTTGAGCGTGTTCTCGATGAACCGACCGAGCGTGTACGGCCCCGCAGCGTAGGGCGTGAGGTGCGCGGGCAAAGCGGGCCCGACGTACAGGTGGGTCTTGACGGCCGGGTGCCAGGTGGCGCCCTGGACCTGTGTCCCGTAGGGCAACGTCGAGCACCCACAGCCGCTCGCCCGGCCCGGCGGTCGGCAACGGCCGCTGTCGCGTCCCGCTCCGGCGCGGTGACGCGCTGCGTCGACGAGCACTGGATGGGCGACGACTGGGCATCCCCGGACGCTATCGGGGTCTCCCTCTCGAAGAGAGCCGCCTCGCCCACGTCCGCTGGCGGTCAGGCGCGCCGGTCTACCCGTGCTCGTGCCCACCGTTGTGGCGCGACGCAGCATGCAGGCACCGACTTGCGGGACATCCAATGCCCCAGCCGCCCCGGATCCACGCACCCACCTGCGCGTAGACCGAGCCGGGCGTCAAGGACCTGTAGGCCGGCCCGACGGCTTCCGTGCCGGCCTTGTCCCAGAGCGCCGCTGTGCGTGACCAGGGGCTAGTCGGCAGTCCCGGACGTGATCGGGAAGGTCGGGGGCCGGAGCTTCGTCAACGCTGTGAGGTCGCTGGCCGTGCACATCGGCCCGCGGGCGAAGTCCCCGGCGTAGTACCCGTTGTGCCGACGGAGGGATCCTGTGTAGGTGCCGCTGTCTTCCTCGATCGTGAACATCTCAGTCATCTCCTCGGGAGACCTGGGGCGACAGTCGGGATGGCCACCTCTGGTAACTCCTCTCACCAGTTCCACGAACGACACCGGCCGAAATCGACAGCGAGGTCGACCATGATTCGCCCCTTGGACGGCACACGCTGGCCGGTCCTGACGCGGCGGAAGGTTGCAGATCCCGGTTAGACATCTCCCAGAGGCACGATCGGGCGCATGACCCACTGGGTCACGGTGTCCAACGCTCCGGACCGCACGACGTCATCGATCCAGACGGTGCCTGAGCTTCTGGGGGGCGCAGAACCGGTAGCTCTCGGTCACCAGTTCGGCCACCTCATCCCAGTCGGTGTCGCCGTCGAGCACCATGCCGACGACGGTGGGTGACCAGGGTGGCTGGTAGAAGGGCGGCCCGGCGTGGGTCAGGGCCAGCAGCTCGTCGCCGGACGACCGGAAGGTCAGCACCGTGGTTGGCTCGGTCACCCCGGTCATCTCGCGGTACGCCGACGTGTAACCCTTCTGGGCGACCAGGACGTGGGCGAAGGTCTTGTTCCGGACCCGCCACCTCACGCCGGTCCAGGCGTCCTCCTCGTAGGCGTCGGGCAGCGCCAACGCGGTGGACGCAACCCTGGCGACGACTTCGCCAGAGGGCTCGATGCGCGGCGTCCGGGACATGCCCCGAGTCTGTCAGCGGCGGCATGCATCTCCACCGGCTTCCGCCGTCGTGATGGTGGGGCGCCCTGTCGCGGCGGAATGCCGCGCGTCGGGGACGCCGTGCTCGTAACGTTCGGGTCGCCGGCTCAAGTCTGACGGGGGGAACAGATGGGGGACCGCTCGCGCGCCGCGCTCGACGTCCGGGTGCCCTTGGTGGCGACGCTCACGGGCGTGGTCCTGCTGCTGGTGTCGGGCCGGTACGGGTACCACCGCGACGAGCTGTACTTCCTGCAGGCGGGTCGACACCTCTCCTGGGGGTACCCCGACCAACCGCCGCTCGTCCCTCTCGTCGCACGCATGACCTCCGCGGTGGCTCCGGGATCGCTCCCGGCGCTGCGGCTGCCCTCCGCGCTGATCGCGGCGGCCGTCGTGCTGCTGGCCGGGATGATCGCGCAGCGACTCGGGGCACGAACCGGTGGGCAGGTGCTGGCGGCCGCCGCGACCGCCATCAGCGGGGTGGTGCTGGCCATGGGCCATCTGCTGAGCACGGCGACGTTCGACCTGCTCGGCTGGACCCTGGTCACCTACCTCCTCGTGCGCCTGCTCCAGGGCGACGACCGTCGCTGGTGGCTGCTGGTCGGCCTGGTCGCGGGCCTCACCATGCTGGCGAACGTCCTGGTGGCCTTCCTGCTCGCCGGCTTCGCGGCCGGCGTCGTGCTGGTCGGCCCGCGTCGACTCCTGCTCTCGCCCGGGCCGTGGATCGCTGCCGGGATCGTCGTGCTGCTGGGCCTGCCGTACCTGCTGTGGCAGACCGCCCACGGGTGGCCGCAGCTCGAGGTGGCCGGCAACATCGCAGCGGGTGGCAGCGGCACGTCCGCCTCACGGCTGCTCTTCGTCCCCCTGGTGGTGCTCCAGCTCGGGCCGTGGCTGCTCCCGTTGTGGCTCTGGGGGCTGGTCCGGCTGCTGCGGGATGCCGTGCTGCGGAGCCTGGGCGCGACGTTCCTCGTCCTGCTGGCGACCTTCCTGGTGACCGGCGGCAAGCCGTACTACCTGGCCGGCCTGTTCCCGCTGCTGCTGGCCGCGGGTGCCCAGCCGTTCCTCGACTGGGCGCCACGACGCTGGATGGCGCCCGCCCTGCTCGTGCTGAGCGCGCCGGTGCTGGTCATCGCGCTGCCGCTGCTGCCGGTCCGATCGGCGGGCATCGTCGTTCCCGTGAACTACGACGTGGGGGAGACCATCGGCTGGCCGCAGCTGGTGAGCCAGGTGGCGACGGCGTACCGGCGCCTGCCGCCCGGCACCGCGATCCTCACCGGGAACTACGGCGAGGCCGGCGCCATCGACCGGTACGGCCCGTCCCGCGGGCTGCCTCGGGCCTTCAGCGGCCACAACGCGTACGGCGAGTGGGGCCACCCGCCCGCCACGACCCCCGTGCTGGCCGTTGGGCTGGACCAGGCCCTGCTGCGCAAGTCGTGTCGGGAGCTCCCGCCGATGGGACGCCTGGTGAACGCAGATGGCATCGACGACGACGAGAACGGCACGTCCCTCTCCTACTGCGTGCCACGGCGGCCGTGGCGAGACCTCTGGCCGCTGTTCCGACACCTGGGGTAGCGGGGCCTCGACAACCGGACCGCCGACGTCGAGCGCGTTGCCTGCTGCTCGTCAGCGAGTGCGTTCTGGCTCGAGCGTGGCCCGAGGTGTGATACCTCCCTGGGGCCGCGATTCCGGGCCTCCACCCTCGGGGAGCCATCACGAAGGCGACTCCCGAGTGTCCGACCCGGGACATCTGACCGGCGGGCAGCGGCCCTGACGACGAAAGAACCACCTCATGAAGAAGTTCGTCCTTGCCCTCGTGGCCATGCTCACCCTCGCCGCTCCTCACACGGTCGCCGCGGCTCCCGCGGAAGCCGCGACGCACGCGCAGCAGCGGGCGGTTGGCAAGGCCAAGGCCTACCTGCACCACGGGAACTTCAGCCTCTCGGGTCTGATCGACCAGCTCGAGCACGACAAGTTCACGCACCGTCAGGCCGTGTACGGCGCGAAGCGCGCGTACTGACCGAGACGTCGCAACCGCCGGCCATCGCCGGTCTGCGCCTGGCCGGCGTCCGGGCGGCTGACGACCTGCCGGCGACGACACAGCCGGCGACGACATGGCCGGCGCCACCGATCATCGGATCCGGGGCGGACGAGGCTCCTCAGGACTACGGCGGCTGGGCCACATCTTCTCGATCTCCGCGTTGAGCTCGGCGCCGAGAAGCACCGCGAACGCGGTGACGTAGAGCCACAGCACCACGGCGATGGGTGTCCCGAGCTGGCCGTAGACCGCGTCGTCACGGACGCTCACCGCGAGGTAGGCGCGCAGCGCGCCGGAGGCCAGCAGCCACAGGGTCATCGCCAGCACCGCGCCGGGCAGGTCCCGGCGCCACGGCGTCCTCCACGGGACGCCGACGTGGTAGAGCGAGGCGAGGGCGACCAGCACCAGCGCCACGATCCCGGGCCAGTACAACAGGCCGAGGACGTCGAGGGTCGACTGCGCCGCCGCTGCCGGAGCGATCCGCTCGATCAGCTTGGGGCCCAGGACCAGCAGCGGCAGCACCGCCACCGCGCCGAGAAGCCCTGCCAGGGTCAGCCCGAGCGCCAACAGCCGCCGCTGCCAGCCCGCCCGCCGCTCGATGTCGTAGGCGATGGTGATCGTCTCGAGGTAGCGGTTCACCGCACGCGAGCCGGTCCACAGGCTCAACAGCGCCCCGATCGAGACCACGTCGGCCCGGCCGTGTTCGAGCACCCGCCCCGCGAGGCCGGCGTACGCGTCGTACGTCCGCGGGGAGAGCACCGAGCGCGGCAGGTCGAACACGATCCGCTGCAGCTCTGCGGAGCCGGCCGGGCCCAGGGCGTGAGCGACGAAGCCGAGCGACCCGAGGACCACCAGCAGCAGCGCAGGGAGCGAGATCAGTGTGAACAGCGCCGCCTCGGCCGCCAGTCCGGGGACGCGGTCGTCGACGATCTCTCGACGGGTCCGATCGGTCAGGCGCCAGGCCTGCTGCGCCGGACGCGGCAACCGCTCGAGCACCTCGGTGGCCCGGCGCTGGGCCGTCGCCCTGGCCTTCGAGACCAGCCGCACCAGCCGTTCGGTACGCCGCGGACGGGGACGCGCGCCATCGGGTGCTCCACGTCGTGACATCGCCGTCGACCCTACGGGACGGCGCGACCCGCGGCGCCCGGACTCGGAGATGCAGGCGGCCGTACTACTCCTCGACCACGGCCGGGCCGGGGGCGTCGCTGAGGCTGCTGAAGTCGGCCTGCAACCGGTTGGAGGGCACGAAGCTGCGAACGTTCGCGCTCGCGTGCCCGACGGTCGGTGCCGCGGCTCCGGCCGATCGTGAGCCGGTCCTGGTCGCGCCACAGGTGCAGGTGCCGACGGTGTGGGGGTGCGGCGGCCGCGGACCTCAGTGACCGTGCCTCGAAACGGCTGACATGCGGCGTCCCGGAGGGCACCATGCTCTCCGGGACGTCGTACGTCCCGAGGCACGCAGCAACCGACCGCCGGTCGCCGCCACCCGGAGGGCCGGGAGGGCAAGGAAGGCACGATGGGCGGGGAAACTCATCTGCACGATCTGCTCACCGAGCTCGACGGGCTACGACGCGGCGTGGAAGCTCCCGTGGTGGCTCACCTGCGGGAAGGCGTCCCTCCCGAGCGGGTTGCCGACGCGATGGGCAGCGTCGGCCTCGAGCCCGACCCGGACATCGTCGGGTGGTTCGGCTGGCATGACGGCACCGACACCCCGGTCGCCGTCGAACCGCCAGGCCACCTTCTCGCCGATCCGCTCAACCATCTCCTCGCAGGCCTGCACCTGATCACGCTGGAGCAGGCGGTGACTGAACTGCGCACCGCTCGCGCACTCGAGCCGTACCCGGACCGGCCGATCATCCTGGGGCCGGGATGCTTCCCGTTCCTGAAGTTCACCGACGGCTGGCTGGTCTGCGTCGACACGCACAGCGGAACAAGTCCCGCGCCGGTGTTCGTGTGGCACCGGAGCGGGCTACGACTTGGCCACGGTTGAGCCGTGGTTCCCCAGTGTCGGTGAACTGGCCTCAGCGATCGTTGAGGCCTATCGGTCCGGTGGCGTCGGCCCGGAAGATCTCGAACTCGACTTCGACCGCCTGCCCTCGTCTGCCCATTGCTTGGAGTACTGACCCGGCCGGGCGACATCCGGCACGCTGGCTGACTGCGGTCGCCGGGCCGGCGGCGGAACTGCAACCACACTCGGATCAGCGCCCGATCCATCGGCTATCCGTGCGTCCTGCTCGCGGCGAAGTGACGCGCCCATGTGATCGTGGTCAAACGGTGGGCACAGCCTCGCGGATGAGGTCTACCAGCTCGTCGCGCGTTGGGCCGGGTGCGTACGGGGGTCGCCAGCCGTCCTCGTAGGCCGCGCGCGCGAGTGGCTCTGCCGGCCTGAGCGACTCGGGCAGCGCGGTCATCGCCATGTAGCGCCCTGCGTGCTGACCGATCCGGGGGTCGGCTTCGATTGCGGCGACGATGAGGTCGGTGCTCAGCGGGAGGCTGAGGTCGATGTCTTCGCCTTGCCAGCGCCTGACCATGCCGCCATCAATCGCGATGTGGTCGGTCACCCAGGGCTCGATGGCGCGGTCGCACCAGGCGCCGAACGGTTCGGCCACGGTGGCGGGATCGGTGCCCTCGTCGAGAAGCCCGAGCAGGGCGGTGACCTGCATGCAGGCCATCGCGATCCCGCGTCCTCGGGTCGGGGTCGTGGTTGCCACCGAGTCCCCCACGGCGACCAGTCCGGGCGTGCCGGCCTGTCGGCGGTAGACGTTGCGCAGCGCGCCGCCGACAAGAACCGCGGAGGTGGGTTGCGCCCGCTCCGGTTGGGTCCACTCGCCGATGGCCGGGATGGCTCGGCAGGCCGCCTCGAAAGCGTCCTCGAACCGCAGTACCTTGAGTGCGGCGTCTGCGGTGGGGCGGACGAGCACCACGGAGAAGTGGCCGGCCTCGTGCAGGAAGACCAGGCACTGGTAGCCGTCGAAGTCGGCCATGTAGGCAATCGGGCTCACCATGGGCCCGGGCTCTGCGCCCGGTCGGAGCCGGTAGGTGCGGTCGACGTACGCGAGGCCGCAGTCGCCGTCGAGCTCCGGGCCGCCGTCCTGCGCGCTCGACCTGCCAAGGCGCCCGGATCGGCCTGAGGCGTCCACGACGAGGTCAGCCTCGACAAGGGATTTGTCGACCAGTGCGCCGCTGACTCGTCCGCGGTCCAGGACGAGTCCGTCGACGTGACCCGTGCGCAGCGTGAGGCCGGGTTCTTTCTCCGCCGCGTGTCGAAGCGCTCGCTCGAGGGTCGATCGCCGTGAGAGCACCCCCAGCACCTGTGGGGATCCGGTGGGGCTCGGCTCCTCCACGGGGTGGGCGCCGAGGTTCTGCCAGCTGGTGAGGGCTTCTGGCCACTCCACCTGGAGAGTCGTCGGCACCTGGGGCCGGAATCCGTGGGCGTGCTCGAACTGCATGACGCCACGACGGGTCCATGCGTCTGCCGTCGGCCCGGCGTCCCGATCCACCGAAGTGACCTGGTGACCGCGGCGTGCGAGGGCGGCGCCGAGAATGAGTCCGGTCGGGCCTGATCCCACGATGAGTGTCCGCATGGCCGTTCTCCGCTACACTGGCAGTTAAGTGATTACACTCAGGGTCACTGTAAAAGGAGTTGGTGTCAAGATGCCCCAGGCGAGCCGTCCATACCGGTCGCCGCTCCGTGAGGGTCAGGCGCGGGCGACTCGGCGATCGGTCGTCAATGCTGCCCGCGAACTCTTCGTCGAGCTCGGATGGTCACGCACGACCATCGACGCCGTGGCCGCCCGTGCGGGGGTGAGCCGCAAGACGGTGTTCACCTCGGTCGGTGGCAAGGCAGCACTTCTGAAGCTCGCGCTGGACTGGGCGCTGGTGGGTGACGACGATCCGGTCCCGCTGTCCGAACGGCAGGTCATCGCGGAGATGGAACAGCTGACCGATCCCCGCGCGCTCGTGGCCCGTTGGGCCCAGTTCGTCGCCGAGCTGGAGGAACGGGCTGCGCCCCTGGCCGCCGTACTCCTCGTGGCTGCGGACGCCGACCCGGAAGCAGCCGGTGTGCACGACGTGTCCGAACGTAACCGGCTCGGGGGCGCGGAGTTCTTCGTGGCTCGTCTCGCCGCCTCCGATGCCCTGCGACCGGGACTGACCACCGAGCGCGCCGTGGCTGCCGCCCTGGTGCTCATGGACCCCGCGGTTCATCGCACGCTCGTCCGCGAGCACAGCTGGACGCGCGCTGAGTACGCCGACTGGATCGAGCGCTCGGCCGTTGCCGAGCTACTCGAGGGAGACAATCCCCTTGGCACGACGAGATCAGGCGCAGAACGCTGAGGCTGGCCACCCACCGGCGCGGGTCTCCGCACTTGTTGTCCCACCCCCCGGCCGGCCTGGCTGGATCACGTAGGTGAATCCGCGCACCGGCATGAAGAGCAGATCCGGAAGTCTCGCCGTGGACGCCCATTCTGGGCGAAGGCAGCGCCTCCGAACGTCTGCGTCGAACGTCCACGTCGGCGCGCAGTGGGACGCACGTCAACACGAACCGGGTGCCCCGGCCGGTGCGTGAGCCGCAAAAGAGCGCGGCTTCTCCGGGCCAGCTCTCACGAGGCGATGCCGGACGGCATGGGTGGCCCGTCGCTCTGGCCTCGGTGGCGGTCTGTCACCGCGACGGCGGTGGCCACTCGCGGACACTGTGCGGCCTTGGGGGAGTGGGGTGACCACCGGGGTCGCCGCCCAACCAGGAGATGAACATGGTCGCCATCATCGCTCGCAGGCTCGTGTCGATCGCCGCGACTGCTGACACCGTCGCCGTGTCGACGCGCACCGTCCGGCGCTACATCGCGGAGGGTCGGCTCGACGCCGAACGCCTGGGACGCAAGACGCTGCGCATCAAGGCCGAGTCGCTCGAGCGGTTCATCGACGCGCCCGTCCGATCGGCGGGCGTCGGTCCCGGAAATGAAGACAGGAGCGGCCAAGAATGACCGCTCCTTGTTCTCACTCAGATCGAAGTCTGAAAAAGCCTCAGACCTGAGGAAACGTGGTGGGCGATACTGGGTTTGAACCAGTGACCTCTTCCGTGTCAAGGAAGCGCGCTACCACTGCGCCAATCGCCCGTGAGCAACAACGATCCCACACGTGGGACCGATGATGTTCGAGGTGGAGACGGGATTTGAACCCGTGTAGACGGATTTGCAGTCCGTTGCCTCGCCTCTCGGCCACTCCACCGTGGAGGCCAAACCGTGAGAGAGACCTCTCCGAGCGGACGACGAGGCTCGAACTCGCGACCTCAACCTTGGCAAGGTTGCGCTCTACCAACTGAGCTACGTCCGCCTGTCTCTCCGCTCCCCGGTTCCCCCGGGCCGCGGCGACGTGAGAACAGTAGCCGATGCCTGTGGGGGTGCAAAATCGACCCCCCGTGAGCGTGTTCGCCTGCGGTTCACCGGCCGTTTTCACTCCTAGAGTGGCCCTCATGCGCGCCTGGATCGACGGTCAGCTGATGTCCGACCCCACCGCTGCGGCGGTCCGGGTCACCGACCACGGGTTCACGGTCGGGGACGGGGTCTTCGAGGCGATCAAGGTGGTCGACGGCCTCCCGTTCGCCCTCACCCGGCACCTGGAGCGGCTGGCCCGCTCGGCGGCCGGGCTCGCCCTGCCCGAGCTCGACCCGGACGCCGTGCGCCGGGGGGTGGCCGCGGTCCTGGACGGCCAGGACCTGCCGCTCGGGCGGATCCGGATCACTTACACCGGAGGTCCGGCGCCCCTCGGCTCCGGCCGGGGTGACGAGCCGCCCACGCTCGTCGTCGTGGCCGACGCGATGGCGCCATGGCCGGCCACGACCCGGGTGGCGACGGTGCCGTGGCCCCGCAACGAGCGCGGCGCGCTCGCCGGCCTCAAGACGACGTCGTACGCCGAGAACGTCGTGGCGCTGGCTGCGGCCAAGGAGCGAGGAGCCACCGAGGCGATCTTCGCGAACCTGGCGGGCCACCTCTGCGAGGGCACCGGCTCGAACGTGTTCTACGTGATCGACGGCGAGCTGCGCACACCGACCCTGGCCGGCGGCTGCCTCGCGGGCGTCACCCGGGCGCTGGTGCTGGAGTGGTGCGGTGGCGTCGAGGTCGACGAGCCGATCGAGGTGCTGGCCGGGGCCAGCGAGGTGTTCCTGACCTCGACCACCCGCGACGTGCAGGGCGTGTCCGCCTGGGACGACCGCGAGCTGCCCGCGCCCGGACCGGTGACCCGCGAGGTCGCGGCGCTGTGGAGCAGGCGAGAGCCCGAGCTGCTCGGCATGTGAGCCGGAGCCTTCCGGGCCTCCTGGGGACCTCAGGCCGGGGGAGCGGACAGCAGGTCGGCCACCAGTCCGTCCAGGTCCAGGTGGGTGCTCTCGGTGCCGGCCGGGACGGCGGCCAGGGTGCGGGTGAGGAACCGGTACACCTCGTGGGTGTGCGCCTGGGCGATCAGCTGGCCGCCGGGGGAGCGGAACTCCAGCACGACCACCGCGCGGCCGTCCTGGTCGATGCTCGGCCACATCTCCAGGTCGCCCTGCCCCGCGGGGTCGGTCAGGGCTCGCAGCAGCGTGGCCCGGCACATCGCCCAGCGGACGTCGCCCTGCGCGGACGGGAACGTGATCCACACGGCGTACGGGTCGGACGGGTCGTACCCGAAGGACGCCACCAGCTCGACCCCGCGCCCGCGCGCGTCCACGCACTGCAGGGTCAGCTCCTGGGAGAGCGTTCGGGAGATCGGCTGCTGGGTCACGTCGGATCTCGCCCCGTTCTGATCGACGACCGGCCCCCGTAGTCGGTCCTGTGGGTAGACGTTGCACCCCGAAGGGCGTGACGCGACAGGGACCAACGGCCCGGAATGTGAGTAGGCCGGGCGCATGCGCTAAAGTCTGCGACCGCAGCACGGGCACGCCCGTGGTGTGCTCCAGGGGGCGATTGGCGCAGTGGTAGCGCGCTTCGTTCACACCGAAGAGGTCACTGGTTCGAACCCAGTATCGCCCACCGAGTATCTGCACCTCAGAGGCCCTTTCCCCGTCGGGACAGGGCCTCTTGTGCGTCCTGCGGGCAACGGCCGGCGGCCGTCACGCGCTCGCCCGCGTGCAACAGGCGACGCGAGTCGGTCGGTTCGCCTGCGGGGGCCCGGCACCCCGTGGAATCCTCACCGCGACCAACACTCAGCCACATGTCGGGGAGCATCAATGCAGCTCGTCACGCGCGGCGGCATCGCCGGCGCCGTCGTCATCATCGCCGCCACCATGGCCGCCGCGCCGGCGGAGGCGGCGACGCCGCACAAGTTCACGAACTGCGACGCCATGCACAAGGTGTTTCCGCACGGCGTCGGCCTGAAGGGTGCTCACGACCACACGTCGGGTACGCCGGTCACGAACTTCGCGCGCAAGCCGCTCTGGTACAAGAAGAACACTGCGTCCGATCGGGACAAGGACGGCATCGCCTGCGAGTCGGCCTGACATGGGACTCCGGTTCCGCCGTCGCAAGCGACTCGGCCGCGGCCTCGACCTCAACGTCTCCAAGTCGGGCGCGTCGGTCTCCAAGAAGGTCGGGCCCCTGAGCGTGAGCAGCCGCGGGCGGGGGAGCATCCGGCTGGGCAAGGGGATCTCGTGGCGCTTCAAGCTCTGATGCGGCCCGGACGAGCACCCGCAGCGGTTCGTGGCGCTGTCGTGACGCGGCAGTACCCGGCGCCGGTTCACTGAGGGCTCGCGTCACGTCAGCCGCGACGGACGGCGCGGACACCGCGTCGACCCCGGTGCCGGCCGCGACCCTCCGTCGGTCCTCGGCCCACATACGCAGGAGATACGTAGTGGACTCCGTAGTCCCGCGGAGGTCAGATCCCGCCGGGCGCGCCAGTATCGATGTCGACCAGACCCCGACTCGACCACCTGGAGTGATGCGGACATGTACGAGCCGACACAGCGACCCAGCACGTTGGAGGTCTCGCTGGTCCCGGAATCGCCATGCCTGTTCCTCAACCTGCGGGGCGAGCTCGACATGTGCAGCGTCAAGGACGTGCCCCGCGACCTGTACTCCTCGCGCCCGGACCTGACGACGGTCCTGGTCGACCTCGGTGAGCTCACCTTCTGCGACGCCACCGGCCTGCGCGCGCTGCTGACGTTCCGGTGGATCCAGGAGGCCCAGGGCCGGACGGTCTCGGTCGTCCGGGCGAGCCCCTTCGTCTGGCGGCTGCTGGACCTGTGCGGAATCACCGACCGGCTGGAGGTCGCGCCCCCGGCCAGCACCACCCCGGCGGCCTGACCGCCGGGCTCAGCGGCGACGCGCCTCGCACTCGACCACCCAGGCGGCCACCTGGGTGCGAGACCCGAAGCCGAGCTTGCGCAAGATGTGATCGACGTGGCTCTCCACGGTTCGCCTGGAGATCTTCAGCTGCTCGGCCATCTCCCGGTTGGAGAGTCCGCTGCCCACGAGGTGAGCCACCTCGAGCTCCCGGCGGGTCAGCGGGACCCGGTCCTCCGGCGCCTCCTCCTCCGGCGTCTGCTCCAGGGCCAGCGCGACGACCTGCTCGGGGGACAGCTCCGCGCCGCGTCGGAACGCCGTACCGAAGCCGGCACCGCCGCGGTCGATCCGGGCGTGCTCCTCGCTGCGCTCCCGGGCCTCCGACAGGTACGGCACCGCGCCAGGATCCACGCCCAGGTGCCGCCACAGGGCATCGGCGGCGCCGAGCAGCGTCGCCGCGCGCTCCGGGCGCCGCTCTGCCGCGGCCACCCAGGCCAGCACCTCGAGGACGAACGCCGTGGCCGATCGGTCACCGAGGTCCGTCTTCATCACCAGCGCCTGCCGCTCGAGGTGTGCGGCCGCATCGGGGTCGCCGCGCAGCAGGGCCAGCATCCCGAGGGCGGCCAGCGCGTAGGACCGGACATGGACCTCCCCGGCAGGTTCGGTGAGGTCGACGCAGGACTGCAGGGCGGTCTCGGCGCCGTGGAGGTCGCCTGCGAAGCCACGGCACAGGGCGAGGACGACCAGCGCCGAGGACTCCAGCGGCAGGTCGCCGGCGGTGCGCGCGGCGGTCACCGCCTGTTCCAGCGGTGCAAGCGCCTCGGCGGCAGCGCCACTCCAGGTGGTGTGGACTGCTCGCGCGACGAGCACGCGGGCACGGACGGCGTCGTCGCCGGCGAGGAGCGCCGCGGCCTCCTCCAGCATCCCGCCGCCGGGGGTGGTGTCCCCCTGCAGGGTCGCCGCCCAGGCCGCCAGGGCGAGGGCGCGGGCCCGGGTGTCGGGGTCGGCGTCGGCGACCGCCGCCGCGCGCGCCACCCAGTGCCGGGCCTCGCCCAGCCGCCCGGTCACCGTCCAGTACGTCTCCAGTGCAGCCACCATCTCCAGTGCCCGCGCCGCGTGCACGGGATCCTCCACCGCGTGGCGGAGTGCCTCGCGCAGGTTGCCGTGCTCGCGCCGCAGCATGCGGAACCACTCGACCTGCTCGGGTCCGAAGGCGGCATCCGTGGCGGCGCGGACCAGGTCTGCGTACCACGCCAGGTGCCGGTCCCGTCCGGTCTGCTGCTGCTCCGCCGTCAGCTGCTCTGCGGCGTACTCGCGCAGCGACTCGAGCATGCGGAAGCGGACGTACGACGCGCCGTCGTCCTCGCGCGTGAGGACGGACTTCTCCAGCAGCCCGTCGACCAGGTCGAGCACGTCGGCTCCGTCGATGCCGTCGCCGGCGCACACCACCTCGGCGGCTTCGAGCGGGAAGCCGCCGGTGAAGACCGAGAGCCGGGCCCAGACCAGCCGCTCGTCGGGGGTGCACAGCTCGTTGCTCGCCTCCAGCGAGGCACGCAGCGAGCGATGCCGGGCCGGCGCGTCCCGCGCTCCCTTGGCGAGCAGCCGCTGCCGGCCTCCCAGCCGAGCGCCGAGCCGATCCAGGATGCCTTGGGGCGACAGCACCAGGATCCGGGCCGCGGCCAGCTCGATGGCGAGCGGCACTCCCTCGAGCGCTTCACAGAGCGCCGCAACCGCAGCGGCGTTGTCCTCGGTGAGCCGGAACGACGGCAGCGCAGTGGTCGCCCGCGCGGTGAAGAGGGCCTGTGCCTCGTCCGCAGCCAGCGGCCCGACCGGTACGACGACCTCACCGGTCACGCCGAGCTGCCGCTGGGACGTGGTCAGGATCCGCAGCCGGGGCGCCGTGGTGAGCAGCGCTGCGACCAGCTCGACCGCGGCGTCGAGCATCGCGTCGCAGCCGTCGAGGACCAGCAGGCCCGCACGGTCCGCGACAGCAGCCGCGACCTCGTCGGCGGCCGCCGTGGTGGACGGCAGGCGCACCCCGGCTGCCCCGGCCACCGAGTGCCCGAGGAGGTCGGGATCGACCAGGTCGGCGAGGTCGACGGCCCAGGTGTCCTCACGGCGTACCCGCTCGTGGTCGGTCGCCGCGGCACGGGCCAGGGCCGTCTTGCCGATCCCACCCTGCCCCGTGAGCGTGACCAGCCGGGCCGAACCCAGCGTGTGCCGCAGCCGGGCGAGCTCCTCGCGGCGCCCGACGAGGGGTTCACCGGGACGCGCCGACACCACGGGCGGCCACTGATGTGGCGCCGGCGGCTGCGACGGCCGCGCCACCGTGTCGTCGGTCCCGCGTCGGGTGGCTCCCACCCGGTGCCTCCTCACACCCCCGCGAGTCCACAGCTGCCGGTCACCGTGCAGTGACCGGCGGATGGTCGTCTAGTACCCGTAGGGCTTTGCCTGGCCGAAGTCGTACGGCGCCGGCGGCGCGTCGTCGTGGTGCGCGGCGCACCACCGGTCCCGGGGGCCGGCCGAGGACAGCGGCGGGACGTAGGACTGCGTGGCCAGCAGGGTCTTCGCCCCTGCCGTGGCCCCGGCCTCGATCGAGGCGGCGACCTGGGCGCGCGCCTGCGCGGTCGGTGCCGAGACCAGCGCCTCGGCGTTGCGCCAGGCGGACTCGCGCCACGCGGAGACCATCTGGAAGAGCGCGAGGTTGCTGAGCCCGAGGGGGTCGTCCGCGTCGTCCACGGTGGGGTCGAAGCGGGCCGCGAACTCGGCCAGCAGCGGTTCGGTGGCGGTGTAGAGCCACTTCTCGACGGCGTCGTAGTCGGGCTTGCGCGACGACCCGTCCGGCGCGACCAGCCCGACGGCGGCGAGCACGAACGGCAGGTCGCGGTTGATGTGGGCGTTCATGCCGAGCAGCAGGCTCCCGGTGCCAGTGACCCGCTCGTCGCGCGAGGCGTCGAAGGCGATCCGCCACGCCTCCGGAACCGAGTCACCGGAGCGGTACCCGTAGTAGGCGTCGGTGTAGTACTTCGCGAAGACGGCGTCCTGGTGGTTCGCGAACGGCACGTCCTCGTAGTAGCCGGAGATGTCCCGACTCCACCCGTAGCTCTGCGTCATGCGCAGGTAGGCGCGGGCGAAGATCGCGTCGTGCGAGCAGTTCTTCGCGGTGCTGTCGGCGATCCGCGCCAGCTCCTTGAGCGTCGCCTTGAGGCAGTTGTCGCGGCCGGCCACGCAGTCGTTGTCGCTGGTCGGCACGAACTCGTCGGTCCAGCCGGCCAGGTACGACGACCAGGCGACGTTCGTCTGCGTGGACGCGGAGGCGGGCGCGCCGACGGCGACGAGCGCGGCGATCAGCGCTGCCGTCAGTGCTCCCCCCATCCAGCCGGCGTGACGGCGCAGCTTCGCGGACAATGGTGCTCCCTCCCCAGGCAGCGCGGTTCGCACCCGTCATGGTGCACAAGACCCGGCGGTCCGTCTGCGTCTCATCCCCCAAATGGGGGATGCCTCGGGGGCGTTGCGGCCGAACGGTCTAGTCCGATCGGGGGTCCTGCCGCTGTGCCTGCCGCTGGCGGTGGCCCTGCTCCCGGCCCTGTTCCCGGCCCGGTCGCCGGCCCGGATCCTGGGCGGCCACCCAGGCGGCCAGCTGGGCCCGAGAGGTGAAGCTGAGCTTGCCGAGGATGTGCGCGACGTGCCCCTCGGCAGTGCGCCGTGCGAGCACCAGCCGCTCGGCGATCTCGCGATCGGTCAGGCCCTCGGCCACCAGCGCGGCGACCTCGTTCTCCCTGCGGGTCAGCCGGACCGCGGCGCCGGGCGCCTCGGCGGAGGCCGGCGTACGACGGCCGACTGCGGTCGCGACCGCCTGGTCGAAGCCGTGCGTCGCGCCCTCCTCGTGGAACCGCTCGAAGGCAGCCTCGCCGAGGGCCTCGCGGGTCCTGGCCAGACACCGCTCGTGGTCCTCGTGCAGGTGGCCGAAGAGGCTCGCGCCGATCGAGTCGAGCGCGACCTGCACGGCCCCCAGCAGCCGCGCGGCCTCCTCAGCGCGACCCGCCTCGGACTCGGCCCAGGCGACCACCTCGACCGACATCGCCATGCCCATCCGGTCGCCGAAGGGCTCCTTGAGCCGGAGCACGTCGCGGGCGTACGTGCGGGCCCGGGCCCCGTGCCCGAGCCGCCACTGGACCAGTGCCTCCACCCACCGTGCCATGGCTGCGCACCAGCGCTCCGAGGCCGCCTCGCTGAGTGCGATGCACTCCTCGGCGCAGGCCATCGCCTGGTCCGGATCGCCCAGGGTGGCGTGCACCGTGGCGATCTGGACCAGGGCGAGCGGGACGCCGAACGGGTCCGTGCCCTCCCGGTGCAGCGCCAGCGACTCCTCCAGCAGCGGCAGCGCCGCGGCGGGCTCGCCCCAGAAGGCCGAGGCAAGGGCCAGCCCGTGCAGGGCGTGCGCACGCCAGGTGGTGTCCCCGGCCCTCGTGGCAGCCGCGAGCGACTCCTCCAGCAGCGGTCTGCCGACATCGAGCTCTCCCTGGAGGACGGCCAACCTGCCGGCGACCTCGAGCCCCGCGGCCCGCGCGACCCTGCGCTCGGCGGGGTCGTCGTCGTCCGGTCTCGGGAGCTGGGCCAGCAGCCGCTCCACCCACGCCCGGCCCTCGCCGAAGCGGCCCACCATGACCCAGTGGTGCTGCAGCGCCGAGGCCATCTGCAGGCCCTCGATCGCGTCGGCCGGGTCGTGGGACAGCCGGTCGAGCGCCGCGCTCAGGTTGTCGTGGTCGGCACGCAGGCGGGTGAACCAGTCGACCTGGGAGGGGCCGAAGAGCTCCCGGGCGGCGGTGACGGCCAGACCGGCGTACCACCGGCGGTGCCGCTCGGCGTACGCCGCGGCGCCGCCGGTCTCGGCCAGCCGCGCGTCGCCGTACTCCCGCAGCGACTCGAGCATGTGGAAGCGCGGCCCGTTGCCGGCCTCGCCCGCCTCGCGAACGAGCACCGACTTGGCCACGAGCCCGTCGACGACGGCGGAGAGCGCACCACCGGGAAGGTCCTCGTCGCAGGCGACGGCCTCGAGCGCCGCGAGGTCGAACCCGCCACTGAACACCGATGCCCGGGCCCACACCAGGCGCTCCCGCGGCTCGAGCAGGTCGTGGCTCCAGTCCAGCAGCGCGCGGAGGGTCTGCTGCCGGGGCAGCGCAGCCCGGTTCCCGCCGGTGAGCAGGGCGAAGCGATCGGCGAGCCGGTCGAGGACCTGCTGCACCGTCAGCGACCGCACCCGCACCGCGGCCAGCTCGATCGCCAGCGGCATCCCGTCGAGTCGCCGGACCAGCTCGGCAACGGCGTCCTGGTTGGCCGCGGTGACCCGGAACGACGACCAGGTCGCGCTGGCCCGGTCGACGAAGAGCCGGACCGCGTCGTAGTGCATCAGCGCCTCCGGGGACCCGAAGGACCGGCCGGCTGCCGGCATGGGCAGGCCCGGCACGGTGAGGACCAGCTCGCCGGGCAGTCCGAGCTCGTGCCGGCTGGTGACCAGGACCTGGACCCCCGGGCAGCTGGACAACAGCTCGGCCACCAGTGCCGTGGCGGCGTCCTGCACGTGCTCGCAGTTGTCGAGCACCAGGAGCAGCCGGCGGTCGCGCAGGTGCGCGACGAGGCGCTCGGTGGGGCTGCCGCGGCCGGCGGACCGGATGCCCAGCACCCCGACCACGGTCTCGGGCACCAGCTCGGGCACCTGCACCGGGGCCAGCTCGGCGACCCAGGCGCCGTCGCGCAGGCCGCGCTCCTGGTCCGCAGCGGTGCGGAACGCCAGCCTGGTCTTGCCGATCCCGCCGGATCCGAGCAGCGTCACCAGCCGATGTGTGGCCAGTCCGGTACGCACCGAGGCGAGTTCGTGCCGGCGTCCCACGAAGCTCGAAAGCTCCGCGGGCACGTTGCTCCGCCGTTCCGTCGGGGTCCCGCCCATCGCGCCGCCAGCCTAGCGCCGCGGGCGGATCGGACCGGCGGAATGTTCCGGTGCAGCGGGCCGTTCTGGGTGCCATGACGACCATCGGACTCATCGGAGCAGGACACATCGGCGGCACCGTGGCCCGCCTGGCGGTCGACGCCGGGCACGACGTCGTGCTGAGCAACAGCCGGGGCCCCGAGACCCTCGTCGACCTCGTGGACGAGCTGGGCTCCCACGCCCGGGCCGCGACCGCGGAGGAGGCCGCGGAGGCGGGCGAGATCGTGGTGGTGACGATCCCGTTGATGCGCTACCGGGAGGTGCCCGTCGAGCCGCTGCGCGGCACGGTGGTCATCGACACGAACAACTACTACCCGCAGCGCGACGGCCGGATCGCCGAGCTCGACGACGAGTCGACGACGGTCTCCGAGCTGCTGCAGGCGCACCTTCCCGAGTCGAAGGTCGTCAAGGCGTTCAACAACATCCACTTCCGCCACCTCCTCGCCCTGTCCCGTCCGGCCGGCGATCCCGAGCGCAGCGCCCTCCCCATCGCCGGTGACGACCAGGTGGCGAAGAAGGCCGTCACCGACCTGCTGGACGACCTCGGGTACGACGTCGTCGACGCCGGCCCGCTCGCCGAGGGGTGGCGCTTCCAGCGCGACACGGCGGCGTACGGCGTGCCGTACACCGACTCCTGGCCCAGTCCCGCCGACCCGCGCCCGGGGAGCGCCGCGCTGGTGCGGGACCTGCTGGCCAAGGCGCAGCGGTACCGGGACATGGCGGGCTGAAACCCGGGCGCGGGACGGGCGGCCCGCCGGATACGATCGACGGGTCCGTTCCACCCTCGTTTCCAAGGAGCACTCCTGTGTCCGACATCAAGGTCGTCCTCGTCCACGCCGACGCGCGTGAGGACCGGACGGTCACGACGGGCACCAAGGCGTGGGAGCTGTACGCCGAGGACCCCGCAGTCATCGCGGCGCGCGTCGGCGGCGAGCTCAGGGACCTGTCCCACGAGCTGGGCGACGGCGACGAGGTCGAGGGCGTGACCATCGACAGCCCCGACGGCCACGACATCCTGCGCCACTCCACCGCGCACGTGATGGCGCAGGCGGTGCAGGAGCTCTTCCCCGAGGCGAAGCTGGGCATCGGCCCGCCGGTCGAGAACGGCTTCTACTACGACTTCGACGTCGAGACCCCGTTCGTGCCCGAGGACCTCGAGAAGATCGAGACCCGGATGCGCAAGATCGTCAAGGAGGGCCAGCGCTTCTCCCGGCGGCCGATCTCCGACCACGACGCGATCGCGGAGCTGAAGGACGAGCCCTACAAGATCGAGCTGATCGGGCTCAAGGGCTCCGGCCACGCGGAGGGCGCCGCCGAGGGCGCCAGCGTCGAGGTGGGCGCCGGCGAGCTGACGATCTACGACAACGTCCGCCGCAACGGCGACGTGGCCTGGAGCGACCTGTGCCGCGGCCCGCACCTGCCCACCACCAAGCGGATCCCGGCGTTCAAGCTGATGCGCTCGGCGGCGGCGTACTGGCGCGGGGACGAGAAGAACAAGCAGCTCCAGCGCATCTACGGCACCGCCTGGGAGTCCAAGGAGGCGCTCGAGGAGCACCTGCACCGGATCGAGGAGGCCGAGCGCCGCGACCACCGCAAGCTCGGCCGCGACCTCGACCTCTTCAGCTTCCCCGACGAGATCGGCTCCGGCCTGGTGGTGTTCCACCCCAAGGGCGGGGTGATCAAGCGGGTGATGGAGGACTACGTCCGCCAGCGCCACATCGAGGAGGGGTTCTCCTACGTCGGGTCGCCGCACATCTCCAAGGAGGGGCTGTTCCACACCTCCGGGCACCTGCCGTACTACGCCGACACGATGTTCCCGCCCATGGAGTTCGAGGGCGCGAACTACTACCTCAAGGCCATGAACTGCCCGATGCACAACCTGATCTTCAGGTCCCGCGGGCGGTCCTACCGTGAGCTGCCGCTGCGCCTGTTCGAGTTCGGGTCGGTCTACCGCTACGAGAAGTCCGGTGTCGTGCACGGCCTGACCCGGGTGCGCGGGCTGACCCAGGACGACTCGCACTCCTACGTCACCCCCGAGCAGGCGCCGGGCGAGGTCAAGCACCTGCTCAACTTCGTGCTGTCGCTGCTGCGCGACTTCGGCCTCGACGACTACTACCTCGAGCTGTCGACCCGTGACGACTCCCGGCCGGACAAGTTCGTCGGCACCGACGAGGACTGGGCGACCGCGACCAAGGTGCTCGAGGACGTCGCCGTGGAGACCGGCCTCGAGCTCGTGCCCGACCCGGGCGGGGCGGCGTTCTACGGCCCGAAGATCTCGGTCCAGGCCCGCGACGCCATCGGCCGGACCTGGCAGATGTCGACGATCCAGTACGACTTCAACCAGCCCAAGGGCTTCGAGCTGGAGTTCCAGGCCCAGGACGGCTCCCGCCAGCAGCCGGTGATGATCCACTCCGCCAAGTTCGGCTCCCTCGAGCGGTTCTTCGGGGTGCTGGTCGAGCACTACGCCGGCGCCTTCCCGCCCTGGCTCGCCCCGGTCCAGGTCCAGGCGATCCCGATCGCCGAGCGCCACAACGACTACCTGTACGACGTGGCGCGGCAGATGCAGGCGCGCGGGCTGCGGGTCGAGATCGACGACTCCGACGACCGGATGCAGAAGAAGATCCGCAACGCGCAGCTCCAGAAGGTGCCGTTCATGGTGATCGCCGGCGACAACGACGTCGAGGCGGGCGCGGTGTCGTTCCGCTACCGCGACGGCCACCAGGAGAACGGCGTCCCGATCGAGGAGGCCATCGCCCGGGTGGCGGCCGCGGTGGAGTCGCGCCAGCAGGTCTGAGCTACCGCAGCTTCTTGGTGTAGCGGCGGCACGGCGAGATGAACGTCTCGCCGGCCGCCGTCACCTCGTAGGGCAGGTCGCCCTCGTTGGTCCAGCCGCGCTTCTCGTAGAAGGCGCGCGCCCGGGTGTTGCCGATCGCCACCGCCAGCCACGCGACGTCGTGCCCGGAGGCCGCGACCTGGCGCTCTGCCTCGTCGAGCAGCAGGCTGGCCACGCCGCTCCCGTGCCGCTCGGGGTCGACGAAGATCTGCTCGACCTCGTCGCCGTCGATCATGATGAAACCGACCAGCACCCCGTCGATCTCGGCGACGGTGGTGTCGGCGACCCGCCGCGGGGTCCGCTCGTGGAACGCCTCGAGCGTGCGGCCCGCGGTCAGCCCGTCCGGCACGTGGCCGGGGTGGCTGGTGTGCCAGGCCGCGTGCCAGATGTCGGCCACGGTCGCCATGTCGCCCGGGGACGCGGGGCGCAGGGTCGGAGTCGTCATGGCGCCACCCTAGGATCGAGGGCCATGAGCGACGAGACGGTGTGCCAGGACGGCGTGGGGAACCCCGACGCCCTCGATCGGCTCTGGACCCCGCACCGGATGGCCTACATCCGCGGGGAGAGCAAGCCGGCCGACGAGTCGAGGGGGGAGTGCCCGTTCTGCCGGATCCCGCGCCTCGACGACGCCGAGGGGCTCGTCGTACGACGCGGGGAGCTGGCCTACGCCGTGCTCAACCTCTACCCGTACGCGCCCGGGCACCTGATGGTCTGCCCCTACCGGCACATCGCGGACTACACCGAGACCACCGACGCGGAGGCCGCCGAGATCGCCGACCTGACCCGGGCGGCGATGCAGGTCCTGCGGAAGGTCTCGGGGGCGGCCGGCTTCAACATCGGGATGAACCAGGGCTACGTCGCAGGTGCCGGGATCGCCGCCCACCTGCACCAGCACGTCGTGCCCCGTTGGCCCGGGGACCAGAACTTCATGCCGATCATCGGCCGGACCAAGACGCTGCCGGAGCTGTTGGGGGAGACCCGGTCGCTGCTGGCCGAGGCCTGGGGGAGTGCCTGATGGCCGGGCTCGCCGACGACGCCGCGCTCGCCGCCGACCTGGTCCGCGAGGCCGGCCGCCTCGCCCTGCGGATGCGCTCCGAGGGGCTGGTCGCGGAGCACAAGACGTCGGTCTCCGACATCGTGACCGCCGCCGACAAGGCGGCCGAGCGGCTGATCGTGGAACGCCTCGCCGCCGAGCGCCCCGACGACGCGATCGTCGGGGAGGAGGGCACCGACCGGCCCGGCAGCAGTGGTCGGTCCTGGGTGATCGACCCCGTGGACGGCACCTACAACTTCCACCACGGGCTCAGCTGGTGGTGCTCGGCGATCGCCCTCGAGGACACCGACGACGTGCTGCTCGGCGCGGTCTTCCACCCCCACGACGACGTGCTCTTCGTGGGCGGCCCGAGCCTTCCCTCGACACGCAACGGTGAACCGATGCCGTCCCTGCCCGACGTGGCCCTCGACCAGACGTGCGCCACCACCTATCTCCATCCGCCGTTCGCGGACCCCGACATCGGGGCGGCCTTCATCCGCGCGGCCTCGGGCACCGCCACCCTGCGGATGCTGGGCTCGGGGACCATGGACGCCATGGCCATCGCCCAGGGCCAGCTCGGCGTCAGCTTCCAGCACACGGTGTCCGACTGGGACCGGCTGCCGGGCGCGGCGATCATCCGGGGCGTCGGCGGGGTGGCCCGGCGTACGACGGCGGGTGGTGTGGTCTGGTCGGTGGCCGGCGCCCCGACCGCGGTGGCGCAGGTGTGTGCGGCGCTCGGGGAGGCGGGCTGACCCGTTCTGGGGATTGCCTGCCCCGGTGCGCGGCAGCATCGTGGGGGAGAGCGGCGGCGCCGCTGGGGGCGCTGCCCCCGACCCCGAGGAGGCTGCGTATGTACGCACGCTCCACCACGATCGACGGCGACCCGGGCGCCCTCGAAGCAGGCATCAACCACATCCGCAACGAGGTCCTTCCCGCCGTCAGCGCCATGGAGGGCAGCCTGGGAATGTCGCTGGTCGTCGACCGCGAGTCCGGCCGCGGCATCGCCACGGCCTCCTGGGAGACCGAGGAGGCGCTCCTGGCCAGCCGCGAGCGGGTGATGGCCTTCCGGACCCGGGCCAGCGAGATCCTGGGTGGCGGCACCCCGGTCGTCGAGGAGTGGGAGGTGGCCGTGATGCACCGCGACCACACCAGTCCCGAGGGCTCCTGCTGCCGCATCACCTGGGCACGCGCACGGGATGTCGACCCGATGGTCGACCTGTGGCGCACCAGGCTGCTCCCCAGGATCGAGAACCTGGCCGGGTTCTGCAGCGCCAGCATGCTGGTCGACCGGGCCGGTGGCCGGCTGTGCGGCACCGTCACCTTCGACTCCCGGGCCGCACTGGAGGCCAGCCGCGGAGCAGCGGCGGCCATCCGAGAGACCGCCGTCACCGAGATGGGTGCGGAGATCCTCGACGTCGCCGAGTTCGACCTGGCGATCGCCCACCTCCGACTGCCGGAGCTGGTCTGACCGGAGGGGTGGCCCGCCCGCGACGCGCGGCGGGCCATTGCCCCTCCCGACGATCCGGAGGAACGTGGACACCAGCGGCGGCGCCGCGGGGCGCGGCCCGGACCCGAGAGGCGGTCTCATGTACGCACGCTCCACCATCATCACGGGCGACCCGGGACGCCTGGCCGACGGCATCGCCTACGTGCGCGACGACGTGATGCCGACGATCACGCCCCTGGACGGCTGCCTCGGCCTCTCCATGCTGGTCGACCGCGACACCGGGCAGTGCATCGTGACGAGCTCGTGGGACTCCGAGGACACGATGCGGGCCAGCAACCTGCACCTGGCGCCCATGCGGATGCGCGGCGGCCAGATCATGGGTGGCCCGCCCGAGGTCGACGAGTGGGAGGTGGCGGTCATGCACCGCGACCACCCCGCACCTGCCGGCTCCTGGTGCCGGGTGACGTGGATGCGCCTCAACCACACCGAGATCGACCGGGGCATCGACCTCTACCGGGCCGCGATGCTGCCCGAGATGGAGTCGATCGACGGGTTCTGCAGCGCCAGCCTGCTGGTCAACCGGTCCCTGGGCCGCGCGTGCAACACCACGACGTACGACACCCGCGAGGCGCTGGACGCGAGTCGCGAGCGCAGCTGGACGATCCGCGACGCCGGGGTCCGCGAGGCCGGCGTCGACGTGCTGGACGTGGCCGAGTGTGAGCTGGTCCTCGCCCACCTGAGGCTGCCGGAGCTGGTCTGAGCGGTTCCCGGGCCTCCCTCGGGGCGGTCCTCAGATCTTGCCCAGCTTCGGGAACGGGCTGACGATGCGTACCACCTGCGGGCGGAAGTCGACCGTGACGGCGCTTGCTTCGACCCCGACCACCCGACCCACCCCGTAGGAGTCGTGAGAGACCAGCTCACCGAGCTCGAACTGCTCGATGACCGGTTCGGGGTCCGCCTGGAAGGGGCTGCTGGCCAAGTGTCGACGTCGTGCGCCTGTGGTTGTCATCACTGCCAGTATGCGCCGTGGACGGTTGGCAGTGAACGCCGACCTCGCACGTGCCGACGCGGGGAGGGGCGCCGTGTCCCGGCACCCGCCCCGGTAGCCTGCTCCGACCATGCTGGATCGTTTCCGCGCCTTCTGGACGAAGGTCATCTCCCCGGTTGCCCATCTGCTCATCAAGCTCGGGGTCAGCGCCGACGCCGTCACGCTCGTCGGCACGCTCGGCGTGAGCGCAGGAGCCCTGGTGTTCTTCCCCCAGGGCAAGCTGCTCACGGGAGTCCTGGTGATCTCGGCGTTCGTCTTCAGCGACCTGCTCGACGGCTACATGGCCCGGCTGACGGGCAAGAGCAGCCCGTTCGGGGCGTTCCTCGACTCGACGCTCGACCGGATCGGCGACGGCGCGATCTTCGCCGGGCTGGCGCTGTACTTCGCGTGGGACGGCGACAGCCGGCTCTACCTCGTGCTGAGCCTGGTCTGCCTGGTGATGGGCGGGGTCACCTCCTACGCCCGTGCGCGGGCCGAGGGCCTCGGCTTCCAGGCCAAGGTCGGCATCGCCGAGCGGGCCGACCGGCTGGTGGCGATCCTGGTGATGACCGGCCTCAGCGCGATCTTCGACCTGCCGGTCCTGATGTACGTCGCGCTGTGGGCGCTCGCCGTGGCGAGCACCGTCACGGTCGTCCAGCGGGTCTGGGTCGTGCGCCAGCAGGCGCTCGCGCTGCCGCCGGCCGAGCCGGCCTCCTGAGCCTCCCCGAATGCGGCTCGCCGGGCGTGTCGCACTACGATTGAGCCATGGTCGAGACCCCCGAGAACGCACCCCACACCGCCGGCGACGGCACCGGCACCACCCGCGTGAAGCGCGGCATGGCCGAGATGCTGAAGGGGGGCGTGATCATGGACGTGGTCACCCCCGAGCAGGCGAAGATCGCCGAGGACGCCGGCGCGGTGGCCGTGATGGCGCTCGAGCGCGTCCCGGCCGACATCCGCGCCCAGGGCGGGGTGTCCCGGATGAGCGACCCGGACATGATCGACGGCATCATCGAGGCCGTCTCGATCCCGGTGATGGCCAAGGCCCGGATCGGCCACTTCGCCGAGGCCCAGGTGCTGCAGAGCCTCGGCGTCGACTACATCGACGAGTCCGAGGTCCTGACCCCCGCGGACTACGAGAACCACATCGACAAGTGGGCCTACACGGTGCCCTTCGTCTGCGGTGCCACCAACCTCGGCGAGGCGCTGCGCCGGATCACCGAGGGCGCGGCGATGATCCGCTCGAAGGGCGAGGCCGGCACCGGCGACGTCTCCAACGCGGTGACCCACATGCGCACGATCCGCAAGCAGATCCGTCGCCTCGCCGCGCTCGAGGGTGACGAGCTCTACGTCGCCGCCAAGGAGCTGCAGGCGCCGTACGACCTGGTCAAGGAGGTTGCGCAGAAGGGCAAGCTCCCGGTCGTCCTGTTCACCGCCGGTGGCATCGCCACGCCCGCGGACGCCGCCATGATGATGCAGCTGGGCGCCGAGGGTGTCTTCGTCGGCTCCGGCATCTTCAAGGCCGGCAACCCCGCGCAGCGCGCCGAGGCGATCGTCAAGGCCACGACGTTCTTCGACGACCCCGACGTGGTGGCCAAGGTCTCCCGGGGCCTGGGTGAGGCCATGGTCGGCATCAACGTCGAGGAGCTCCCGCAGCCGCACCGGCTCTCCGAGCGGGGCTGGTGACCCGGCCCGGCGCCGCCGCGCCCACCGTCGGCGTCTTCGCCCTCCAGGGAGACGTCCGCGAGCACCTGCGGGTGCTGGACGACCTGGGCGTCCGGCCCCTCGCCGTACGCCGCCCGACCGAGCTCGAGGCGTGTGACGGGCTGGTGATCCCCGGCGGGGAGTCGACGACGATGGCCAAGCTGGCCCGCACCTTCGAGCTGTTCGAACCGCTGCGCGACCGGATCAAGCAGGGCATGCCGACCTTCGGCACCTGCGCCGGGATGATCATGCTGGCCGACCGGATCGAGGACGGTGCGGCCGGGCAGGAGACGCTGGGGGGCCTGGACATCACGGTCCGGCGCAACGCGTTCGGCCGTCAGGTGGACTCCTTCGAGGGCGACCTGGACTTCGTGGGGATCGAGGGTCCGGTGCACGCGATCTTCATCCGTGCCCCCTGGGTCGAGTCGGTCGGCGAGGGTGTCGAGCCGCTCGCCCGCGTGGACCACGGTCCGGCCGCGGGTAGGATCGTCGCGGTCCGGCAGGGCCCGCTGATGGCGACCTCGTTCCACCCGGAGGTGGGCGGGGACTCCCGCATCCACGGACTGTTCGTGGATCTGGTGCGCGCCACCGGCGGCAACTGACCGGCAGAGCTGATCGGGTGCGGGTCGCGGGGACCCGACCGACGAGGACGTAGAAGAGGGACGCATGTCTGGCCACTCCAAATGGGCGACCACGAAGCACAAGAAGGCCGTCATCGACGCCAAGCGCGGCAAGATGTTCGCCAAGCTGATCAAGAACATCGAGGTCGCGGCCCGCATGGGCGGCGGTGACCCGACGGGGAACCCCACCCTCTACGACGCCATCCAGAAGGCCAAGAAGTCCTCGGTCCCCAACGACAACATCGACCGTGCGGTCAAGCGCGGGTCCGGCGCCGAGACCGGCGGCGCGGACTACCAGACGATCATGTACGAGGGCTACGGCCCGTCCGGCGTGGCCATGCTCATCGAGTGCCTCACCGACAACAAGAACCGCGCCGCGATGGAGGTCCGGACCGCCATGACGCGCAACGGCGGCTCGCTGGCCGACCCCGGGTCGGTCTCCTTCCTGTTCAACCGCAAGGGCGTCGTGATCGTCCCGGTGGAGCAGGAGGGCAAGAAGGTCACCGAGGACGACGTCCTCGAGGCGACCCTCGAGGCCGGTGCCGACGCGGTCAACGACCTGGGGGAGTCCTTCGAGGTCGTCTCGGAGGCGACCGACCTGGTCGGCGTGCGCCAGGCCCTGCAGGCGGCCGGCCTGGACTACGACTCGGCCGAGGCGTCCTTCGTGCCGGACATGCAGGTCCAGCTCGACAAGGACGCGGCCGCGAAGATGTTCAGGCTCGTGGACGTCCTCGAGGACCTCGACGACGTGCAGAACCTCTACGCGAACTTCGACGTCTCCGACGAGATCATGGAGCAGCTCGAGGCCTGAGGCGTGTCCTACGCCGAATGGTCGGGGCGCACGGCTAGCGTTGCCTCCGAACAGGTGTTCGGACGGAAGGCTGGCTGATGCGCGTGCTCGGGATCGACCCCGGCCTGACCCGCTGCGGGATGGGTGTGGTCGAGGGCCAGGTGGGCCGTCCGCTCACGCTGGTCGACGTCAACGTGCTGCGCACCTCCTCCGACCTGCCGGTGGCCCAGCGCCTGGTCACGATCGAGAAGGGCGTCGACGCCTGGCTCGACGAGTACGCCCCCGACGCGGTGGCGGTCGAGCGGGTCTTCGCCCGGTCCGACGTCTCCACCGTGATGGGCACCGCCCAGGCCAGCGGGATCGCGCTGGTCTGCGCGGCCCGCCGTGGCCTGCCGGTCGCGCTGCACACCCCGAGCGAGGTCAAGGCGGCCGTGTCCGGCAGCGGCCGGGCGAACAAGGCCCAGGTGGGGGCGATGGTCACCCGCATCCTCCGGCTCGACTCGCCGCCCAAGCCCGCGGACGCCGCCGACGCGCTCGCGCTGGCCATCACCCACATCTGGCGCGGCGGGGCGCAGGCGCGCATCGACGCCGCGCTCGCCGCAGCCGGCCGACAGAGCAGGAGCCCCAGAAGATGATCGCGTTCGTCCGCGGCGAGGTCGCCGCCGTCACGTTGTCCAGCGCGGTGCTGGAGGTCGGGGGCGTGGGCCTGGAGCTCATGTGCACGCCCGGGACCCTCTCGACGCTGCGCACCGGACAGCAGGCCACCCTGCCCACGAGCATGGTCGTGCGCGAGGACTCGCTGACCCTCTTCGGGTTCCTCGACGAGGACGAGAAGTCGGTGTTCGAGCTCGTGCAGACCGCCTCCGGCGTCGGCCCGAAGCTGGCCCAGGCGATGATCGCCGTGCTCGCCCCCGACGACCTGCGCCGCGCGGTCTCCTCCGACGACGTCAAGACCCTGACCCGGGTGCCGGGCATCGGGCAGAAGGGCGCCCAGCGGATCATCCTCGAGCTCAAGGACCGCCTCGGCGCCCCGGTCGGCGTCCGCGGCGCCAGCCCGGCGGCGGCCGCACCGGCGGCCTGGCGCGACCAGGTGCACCAGGGCCTGGTCGGCCTGGGCTGGCCGGCGCGGGACGCCGAGAAGGCCGTCGACGCCGTCGCTCCCGAGGCCGGGGACGCGCCGGACGTCGCCGCCCTGCTCCGGGCCGCCCTCCGCACGCTGAGCAAGGCCTGAGCCGGTGTACGACGAGCATCTCGAGGCCGCCGAGGAGCAGCACCTCCGCTCCCTGACCGCCGCCGAGGCCGAGGGTGACGAGCGGGCCGTCGAGGCGGCGCTGCGTCCACGGACCCTCGACGAGGTCGTCGGCCAGTCCCGGGTGCGGGCCCAGCTGGGGCTGGTGCTCGAGGCCGCCCGCCGGCGCGGCCGCGCCCCGGACCACGTCCTGCTGTCGGGTCCGCCCGGCCTCGGCAAGACGACGCTGGCGATGATCATCGCCGCCGAGATGAGCGCCCCGCTGCGGCTCACCAGTGGCCCGGCGATCACGCACGCCGGCGACCTGGCCGCCATCCTCTCCGGCATGAACGAGGGCGACGTCCTGTTCGTCGACGAGATCCACCGGATGTCGCGGCCGGCCGAGGAGATGCTCTACATGGCGATGGAGGACTTCCGGGTCGACGTCGTCATCGGCAAGGGACCCGGCGCCACCGCGATCCCGCTGGAGATCCCGTCGTTCACGCTGGTGGGGGCCACCACCCGCGCCGGGCTGCTGCCCGGGCCGTTGCGGGACCGGTTCGGGTTCACCGCCCACCTCGAGTTCTACGAGCCCCACGAGCTCGACCTCATCGTGCACCGCTCCGCCGGGCTGCTGGGCGTGGAGCTCACGGGCGACGGGGCGGCGGAGATCGCCTCGCGGTCCCGGGGGACCCCGCGGATCGCCAACCGGCTGCTGCGCCGGGTCCGTGACTACGCCCAGGTGCGGGCCGACGGGGTCGTCACGCTGCCGGTCTCGCAGGCCGCCCTGGACCTCTACGAGGTCGACGGCCTGGGCCTGGACCGGCTCGACCGTGCCGTGATCGACGTGCTGTGCCGGCGGTTCGGCGGCGGGCCGGTCGGCGTCTCCACCCTCGCCGTGGCCGTGGGGGAGGAGCGGGAGACCGTGGAGGAGGTCGCGGAGCCGTTCCTGGTCCGCAACGGCTTCCTGGCGCGCACCCCCCGCGGGCGGGTCGCCACCCCGGCGGCCTGGCAGCATCTCGGGCTCGCCGTGCCCCCGTCGGCGGTGCTCGGCGGCGGGGATGCGCCCCTCTTCGAGGACTGACCCCGGCCAATAGCGGTCTGGATCACAGTCGCGGCTATGCTTGCCCGTCGGTCGGCCAGCTCCGACCGATCTCACCTACCATTTCTGCACGCTCGAGAGGTTGTTTCGTGCCGGAGCTCGTCTCCTTGCTGCCCCTGGTGGCCATCGCCCTGCTCTTCTGGTTGCTCCTCGTGCGACCGGCCTCGCGACGCCAGAAGGAACTCGCGCGCATGCAGGCCTCGTTGAACGTGGGTGACGAGGTGATGCTGACCTCGGGCATTTTCGGGACCCTGCGGGAGACGGACGACGACCACGTCCGTGTCGAGATCGCCGAGGGGGTGACCGTCAAGGTCGCCCGCGGCGCCGTGGGACAGGTCGCACAGCCAGGGTCCGCCGAGCGCGGGCCGGAGGAGAACTGACATGGCACGCAAGACCGCGCGCCCGGGACGCACCGTCGTGGTGTTCTTCCTGGGTCTGGCGATCGCCTACGGGCTGGTGGCGCTCGGCGGCACCTGGAAGCCCGAGCTCGGCCTGGACCTGCAGGGCGGCACGCGCATCACGCTGACCGCCAAGGGCAGCCCGTCGGCGGAGAGCCTCGACGAGGCCCGCGGCATCATCGACCAGCGCGTCAACGGCTCGGGTGTCACCGAGGCCGAGGTGACCACCCAGGGTGGCAACCTCATCGTCGTGGAGATCCCGGGCGACACCCGTCGCGATCTCGTCGACACCGTGAAGCGCCAGGCGCAGCTGCGCTTCCGGCTGGTCGCCTGCACCTCCCAGCAGCCCTCGTGCGGCTCGTCCGCCACGACGGACCAGGGTGCGGGCGTGACCGCGCCGACGCAGCCCAGCACGTCGCCGTCCCCCAGCTCCAAGAAGTCCGGCTCCTCGAACTCCGGCTCGAAGAACCGCGCGCCGTTCCTGATGGCCGACAAGAACAAGCAGGGCTCGAAGAGCTCCGACAGCGCCTCCCCGTCGTCGAGCGCGTCCCCGTCCGAGTCGCCGTCGCAGTCGGTGACCCCCGCACCGGACGGCGGTGCGCTGGTGGACCAGCCGCTGAAGTGGAAGGACAGCCCCGACCCGGCGTCGGTGAAGGCGTTCAACGCCTTCCAGTGTCCGGCCAAGGGCGCGCCGGTCGTCGACGACAACCCGGACAAGCCGCTGGTCACCTGCGACGCCGACGGGATCAAGTACCTCCTCTCGGCCGCGATGATCGAGGGCACCGACCTCAAGAGCGCGGACGCCGTCGTCCCGTCCAACCAGGTCAACTGGGTCGTCTCACTGGCCTTCAACGGCACCGGCACCGACCAGTTCACCGAGATCTCCCGGGCTCTCTACGGCACCGACAACCAGTTCGCGGTCGTCCTCGACGGCCAGGTGCTCTCCGCGCCCACCATGAACGGCCTGATCACCAACGGCCAGGCGCAGATCGAGGGCAACTTCAGCGAGTCCAGCGCCCGCAGCCTCGCCACCAGCCTCAAGTACGGCGCGCTGCCGATCGCCTTCGAGAAGGGCGGCACCCAGGTCGAGACCGTCGGCCCCTCGCTCGCCGGTGACCAGCTCTCGGCGGGCATCACCGCCGGCATCTTCGGCCTGCTGCTGGTGATGCTCTACTGCCTGATCTACTACCGCGGCCTCGGCCTGGTGGTGATCACGTCGCTGATCGTGGCCGGTGCAGTGACCTACGCGATGGTGCTCCTGCTCTCGAAGGGCGCAGGCTTCACGCTCTCGCTGCCGGGCATCGCGGGCCTGATCGTGGCGGTGGGCATCACCGCTGACTCGTTCATCGTCTACTTCGAGCGCATCCGCGACGAGATGCGTGACGGCAAGTCGATGCGGGTCGCGGTGGAGGCGGGCTGGAAGCGCGCCCGGAACACCTGTCTGGCCGCCGACACCGTCTCGCTGCTCGCGGCGGTCGTGCTCTACATCTTCGCCGCCGGAGTGGTGAAGGGCTTCGCGTTCGCGCTCGGCCTCTCGACGCTCATCGACCTCGCGGTCTTCTTCTGGTTCACCCACCCGATGGTCTCCTGGCTGGCCCGCTTCAAGTTCTTCAACCGTGGCCACAAGCTCTCCGGCCTCGACGCGGAGAACCTCGGCATCGATCACATCACCGTGGGAGGGAGGGCCTGATGGGCAAGTTCTCGCGTCTCGGCAACGACCTCTACACCGGTCGGAAGTCGATCGACTTCGTCGGCCGCCGCTGGCTCTGGTACGCCATGTCCGGCGTCATCATCCTGCTGGCCGTGTCCGGGCTGTACTTCAAGGGCCTCAACATGGGCATCGAGTTCACCGGCGGCGCGCAGTACCGCGTCTCCCTGGACTCGAGCCAGGTGACCCAGGGCGAGGCCGACACCCTCCGGCAGGCCGTGGCCGGCACCGGGATCGACAACGCCTCCTCCCCGGTCGTCACGACCTCGGGCGACAACGCCATCCTCGTCCAGACCGAGCCGCTCACCAGCGCGGAGAGCCGGACCGTGGTCGACACGATCGTCCAGGAGACGGGCGTCGACCCCGCGAAGGCGATCTCCCAGGACGAGATCGGCGCCAGCTGGGGCCAGGAGGTCGCCAAGCGCTCGCTGACCGGACTCGTGGTCTTCCTGGTGCTGGTGGTGCTCTTCATCTGGGCGTACTTCCGTGAGTGGAAGATGTCGGTCGCCGCGATCGTGGCGCTCGCGCACGACGTGGTGATCACGGTCGGCGTCTACGCCCTGTCCGGCTTCGAGGTCAGCCCCGCGACCGTGACCGGTGTGCTCACGATCCTCGGCTTCTCGCTCTACGACACCGTCGTGGTGTTCGACAAGGTGCGGGAGAACACCAAGGGCCTGCGCGATCGTCGTACGACCTATGCCGCCGAGGCCAACCTGGCGGTGAACCAGACCCTGGTGCGCTCGATCAACACCTCGATCGTGGCGCTGATCCCGGTCGGCGCGATCCTCTACGTCGGCGCCGTCCAGCTGGGCAGCGGTTCGATGAAGGACCTCGCCCTGGCGCTCTTCGTGGGCATGGCCGCCGGCGCCTACTCCTCGATCTTCATCGCGACTCCGCTGCTGGTGCAGCTCAAGTCGAGCGAGTCCGAGGTCCAGCTCGCCGAGAAGCGGGCCAAGGCGCGGGCGCGACACGACGTCGACCCGTACGCCTCGGTGCCCGCCTTCACCGAGGACATGCCGCTGCACGACGAGCCCGGTGCGGCGGGCAGCGACCTGCGCGAGGAGGCCGAGGACGCCCCGGTCGCCGGGGCACCCAGCCCGCGTCGGTCCCCCGAGGCCGCTGGTCGCGGCCGCGTGGCGCCGCCGGCCCACGGCCCGGTGCGGCCCTCGGGTGCGTCCGGACGCCAGCAGCCCTCCCGGCAGAGCAGGTCCAAGCGAGGCAAGAAGTGACGGACGGGGCGGCGGCGGCGCGCGCCGCTCTGGAGCGGCTCGTCGTCGACGTCCCGGACTTCCCCGAGCCGGGGATCGTCTTCAAGGACATCACCCCGCTGCTCGCGGACCACACCGGCTTCACCTCGGTCATCACGGCGCTGGCGCTCGCCGGTCGTGACGAGGCCGGCAACCCGGTCGTCGACAAGGTGGTCGGGATGGAGGCGCGCGGGTTCATCCTCGCGGCGCCCGTGGCGCTGGCCCTGGGCACCGGCTTCGTTCCGGTCCGCAAGGCCGGCAAGCTGCCGCGCAGCACGCACGCGGTGTCCTATGCGCTCGAGTACGGCGAGGCCACCCTCGAGCTGCACCGGGACGCCATCGAGCCGGGCGACCGGGTGCTGCTGGTCGACGACGTGCTCGCCACCGGTGGCACGGCCCGGGCGACCCGCGAGCTGATCGAGAGCTGTGGTGGGACCGCGCACGGGCTGGCGGTCCTCATGGAGCTGGGCTTCCTGCCCGGTCGCGCGACGGTCGGAGACCTCCCCGTTGCCACGCTGATGACGGTCTGAGCGGGACCGTCCCTAGACTGGTCCCGTGACCGAGGACCGCGCCGCCCAGCCGACGCGGGAGCGAGCGCCCGAGAGCCCGGGCTCGACCCGCAGCATGCGGGCGCGCCTGGCCCGGATGGGGCGCAGCAACCAGCCCGGCAACCCGGTCCTCGAGCCGCTCTTCCGGGCCGTCCGGGCCAACCACCCGAAGGCCGACCTGGCCCTGCTCGAGCGCGCCTACGTGACCGCGGAGAAGCTCCACGGGTCACAGATGCGCAAGAGCGGCGACCCCTACATCACGCACCCGCTCGCGGTCACCACGATCCTGGCCGGCATCGGCATGACCGAGCCGACCCTGGTCGCCTCGCTGCTGCACGACACGGTCGAGGACACGCCGTACACCCTCGACCAGCTGCGCTCCGAGTTCGGTGACGAGGTGGCCCAGCTCGTCGACGGCGTGACCAAGCTCGACAAGGTCAAGTACGGCGACTCGGCCCAGGCCGAGACGATCCGCAAGATGATCGTCGCGATGTCGCGCGACATCCGGGTCCTGGTCATCAAGCTCGCCGACCGGCTGCACAACATGCGGACGCTGCGGTACGTCCCGCAGGCGAGCCAGGAGCGCACCGCCCGCGAGACGCTCGACATCTACGCCCCGCTGGCCCACCGACTGGGCATGAACACCCTCAAGTGGGAGCTCGAGGACCTCGCGTTCGCCACGCTGCACCCGAAGATCTACGACGAGATCGTCCGGATGGTCGCCGAGCGGGCGCCGTCGCGGGACCAGTTCCTCGCCGAGGTGATCGCCCAGGTCGAGAGCGACCTGCGCGAGGCGAAGGTCAAGGCGACGGTCACCGGCCGGCCGAAGCACTACTACTCGATCTACCAGAAGATGATCGTCGGGGGCCGCGACTTCTCCGACATCTACGACCTGGTCGGCATCCGGATCCTGGTCGAGGAGGATCGCGACTGCTACTCCGTCCTCGGCGTCCTGCACTCGCGCTGGAACCCGGTGCTCGGGCGGTTCAAGGACTACGTCGCGATGCCCAAGTTCAACATGTACCAGTCGCTGCACACGACCGTGATCGGCCCGCAGGGCAAGCCGGTCGAGCTGCAGATCCGGACCTTCTCCATGCACCGGCGGGCGGAGTACGGCGTCGCGGCGCACTGGAAGTACAAGGAGGACGGGCGCAACGGCGTCGACACCGAGCGCCGCGCCGACCTCGACGACATGACCTGGGTCCGCCAGCTGCTCGACTGGCAGAGCGACGTCGAGGACCCGGGGGAGTTCCTCGAGTCGCTGCGCTTCGAGATCAACCGGGCCGAGGTCTACGTCTTCACCCCGCGCGGAGACGTCATCGCGCTGCCCACCGGGGCGACGCCGGTCGACTTCGCCTACGCCGTGCACACCGAGGTCGGGCACCACACCATCGGCGCCCGGGTCAACGGCCGGCTCGTGCCGCTGGAGTCGACGCTCGAGAACGGTGACGTGGTCGAGGTCTTCACGTCGAAGGCCCCCACCGCCGGGCCGTCGCGCGACTGGCTCACCTTCGTCAAGTCGCCCCGGGCCCGCTCCAAGATCCGCCAGTGGTTCACCAAGGAGCGCCGCGAGGAGGCCATCGAGCGCGGCAAGGACCAGATCGCGCGGCTGATGCGCAAGGAGGGCCTGCCCCTCAAGCGACTGCTGTCGCACGAGTCGCTGATGCTGGCGGCCGTCCACTTCAAGCTGGCCGACGTCTCGGCGCTCTACGCCACGGTCGGCGAGGGGAACCTGAGCGCCCAGGCCGTCGTACGCCGGGTGATCGACCTGCACGGCGGGGACGACGGGGCCCAGGAGGACCTGGCCGAGGGCGTCACCATCACCGGGCGGCGCGGCCGCGCGAAGGTGCAGGCCGGTGGCGACGCCGGCGTCATCGTCAAGGGCGCGGCAGACGTGTGGGTGAAGCTCGCGAAGTGCTGCACCCCGGTGCCCCCGGACGCCATCCTCGGGTTCGTCACCAAGGGTGGCGGAGTCTCGGTGCACCGCCAGGACTGCACCAACGCCGCCAGCCTCAAGGCGCAGCCCGAGCGGCTCCTCGAGGTCGAGTGGGCCCCGACCGGGCAGTCCACGTTCCTGGTGAACATCCAGGTGGAGGCCCTGGACCGGGCCCGGCTGCTCTCGGACATCACGATGGTGCTCTCCGACGCCCACGTGAACATCCTCAGCGCGAACCTCTCCACCACCCGGGACCGGGTGGCCAAGAGCCGGTTCACCTTCGAGATGGCCGAGGCCAAGCACCTCGACAACGTGCTGCGCGCCGTCCGCAGCGTCCCCGGCGTCTTCGACGCCTACCGCGTCACCCAGTGAGGGCGCAGCGACCGCGAGGCACGAGCGGTCACGTCGCGTCCGAAGGTTGAGGAGCCCGTCCGGCCGAGGAACGAGGCCGGAACCGGGCGTCTCGAAACCCGGTGTGTGTTGCAGAGTGCAGCCGAACTGGCCGGACACGACCCGCCTCTCGCGGAGCGGGCCGTGTCCTGGCGTTCGTAGGTCGTTATCAGCCGCAGCGAATCGAGCCGCAGCCGCCGCCCATCCCGCCAGGAGGGTCCTCCTGCTGAGCGCTCGGCGAAGTCGCGCCTGAAGCTGCACTCGACCACAGGGCAACAGCGATGGCGACTGCGGCGAGGAATGCGACGAGCGCTCCGATCGATCGTTCAGACAACTGCGACATCTGCGAAGACGACATTAATGCTCCTTCGATCTGGGGCTCCCGAGTAGCAGACCGACTGGACCGAGCCATCGTCGAACCGGCGAGGGACACCCGCAAGGCGCCTGCAGCTTGCTGCACTGTGCTCCGATGTGTGGCGCGCCAGGCTGGTTCGACACCCACGGCGGCACCCAGTAGCGTGACCGGGCACTCAGGGGCACTCGTCAGGGACTGGCGGTCAGGCGGAGAAGTCCGCGGAGGCCTTCTTCGCCATCTCGAGGAACGACTGGCGCGAGGCGAGGTTCTCCTCCAGCTCGCGGACCTTCTTCTCGTTGCCGGCTGCGCGTGCCTTCGCGAGGTCGGCCTCGACCTCGGAGATGGCGGCCTCGAGCTTGGTGACCATGTCGTCCGCACGGGCCGACTTCTCGGGGTCGGAGCGGCGCCACTGCTCCTCCTCGACGCCGCGGATGGCCTGCTCGACCTTGCGGATGCGGCCCTCGAGCTCCTTCATCCGGTCGCGAGGCACCTTGCCGGCGGCGTCCCAGCGCTCGGCGAGGTCGCGGAAGGCCCGCTTGGCGGCCTCGACGTCGGTCACCGGGACCAGCGCCTCGGCCTCGATGAGCAGCTTCTCCTTGACCTCGGCGTTGGCTGCGAACTCCTGGTCCTGCTCCTTCGACGCGGCGTCGCGGGCTCCGAAGAACGCGTCCTGGGCGCCCCGGAACCGGCGCCACAGCACCTCGTCGACGTCGCGAGGGGCCGGGCCGGCCGCCTTCCACTGCTGCATCAGGTCGCGGTAGCGACCCGCGGTCGGGCCCCAGTCGGTCGAGTCGGCCAGCGACTCGGCCTCCGTGGCGAGGCGCTCCTTGATGACGCGTGCCGCATCCCGCTTCTCGTGCTGCTCGGCGAAGTGCGCCTTGCGGCGCCTGGTGTACGACGTGCGCGCGGTCGAGAAGCGCCGCCACAGGGCGTCGTCCGAGGACCGGTCGATGCGGGGGAGTGCCTTCCACTGCTCGAGCAGCTCGCGGAGGCGGTTCGCGCCGTGACGCCAGTCGGTGCCCTCGGCCAGCTTCTCGGCCTCGGTGACGATCTTCTCCTTCTCGGCGCGCGAGGTCGCGGCACGCTGTGCCTTCTCCACCTTGCGGGCCTCGCGCTGCTTCTCGATCACCGGGGCGAGCGCGTCGAGGCGGGTGAGCAGCGATGCCAGGTCACCGACCGCGTTGGCGTCGGTCACCTGGGTGCGGACCGTGCTCACCGACTCAGCGGCCTCCTCGGGCGAGAGCACCCCGGACTTGATGCGCTGCTCGAGCAGGTCGACCTCGAACTTGAGGGCGTCGTACCGCTCGGTGAAGAAGTGCAGCGCCTCCTCGGGGGTCCCCTCGGGGTACTGGCCCACCGATCGCTCGCCGTCGGCGGTCCTCACGTAGACGGTCCCGTCGTCGTCGACCCGACCCCACTGATGACTCGTCACTGCATCTACCCCGATCGATCTGTTCGCATGGCGGCCGTAGGCCTCAGGGTCCCATGCTAGTCACGGGGCTCGCGGCCGCGACGCACGTGGCCCTGCGCGTGGCCCGGCACAGTGGCCCAGCCAGGTGGCCCAGCACCGATGCGACGTGCGCCACTGGTGCTCGATAGTGTGCGGGGGTGTTCATCGCCGGTTTCCCCGCGGGTCCCTGGGGCACGAACTGCTACGTCGCGGCCACCGCCGCCGGCAGCGAGTGCGTCATCATCGACCCCGGGAAGGACGCCGCGGCCGGGGTCGACCAGGTCGTCCGGGAGCACGGGCTCAAACCGGTGGCCGTGCTGGTCACCCACGGCCACGTGGACCACATGTGGTGCGTCGCCCCTGTCGCGGGGACGTACGACGCCACCGCGTGGATCCATCCGCGCGACCGTCACCTGCTCACCGACCCGATGGCCGGGATGTCCCGCGAGACCACCCAGATGCTGCTCGGCGGCAACTACCAGTGGGCCGAGCCGGACGACGTCCAGGAGCTCGCCGACAGCCAGGTGCTCGAGCTGGCCGGACTGCGCTTCCTGGTCGACCACACCCCCGGCCACACCGAGGGCTCGGTCACCTTCCGGACGCCGTACGACGCCACGGACGTCTCGGAGGTGATGTTCTCCGGGGACCTGCTCTTCGCGGGCTCCATCGGCCGCACGGACCTCCCGGGTGGTGACCATCCCACGATGCTGCGCAGCCTGACGACAAGGTGCTGCCGCTCGCCGACGACATCGTGGTGCTGCCCGGACACGGCGAGCAGACGTCCATCGGTCGCGAGCGCGCGACCAACCCCTTCCTGCAGGACCTGATCGAGGACGGTTCCGCGGGACGAGTCACCCGAGGACTTTGAACACTCCATGAGCAACAAGCCCACCCCGCTGAGCGGGTTCCCTGAGCTGCTGCCCGAACAACGCTTCGTCGAGCAGCAGGTGATCGACACCCTCCGCCGCAGCTTCGAGCTGCACGGGTTCGCCGGCATCGAGACCCGCGCCGTCGAGCCGATGGACCAGCTCCTGCGCAAGGGGGAGACCTCCAAGGAGGTCTACGTCCTGCGCCGCCTGCAGGCCGACGCCGACGGAGCCGACTCCGGCATGGGCCTGCACTTCGACCTGACGGTGCCGTTCGCCCGCTACGTGCTGGAGAACGCCGGCAAGCTGGAGTTCCCCTTCCGCCGCTACCAGATCCAGAAGGCCTGGCGGGGTGAGCGGCCGCAGGAGGGCCGCTACCGCGAGTTCACCCAGGCCGACATCGACGTGGTGATGAAGGACGAGCTGCCCTTCCACTTCGACGTCGAGGTGGCGCGGGTGATGGCCGAGGCGCTCTCCGGGCTGCCGCTGCCGCCGCTGCGCCTGAGGGTGAACAACCGCAAGCTCATCGAGGGCTTCTACCGGGGCATCGGTGCCGCCGACCCGCAGGCGGTCATCACGATCATCGACAAGCTGGACAAGCTGCCGGCCGAGCAGGTGGGTGCGCTGCTGGTCAGCGACGCCGGGCTCTCGGAGGCCCAGGCCGACCAGTGCCTGCAGCTGGCGACCATCAGCACCACCGACTCGGGCTTCGTGGACAAGGTGCGTGCCCTCGGCGTGGAGCACGAGCTGCTCGACACCGGGCTGGCCGAGCTCGCCGCGGTCATCGACGGCTGTGCGTCGGTGCGCAGCGACCGCTTCGAGGTGGAGGCCAGCCTCAGCCTCGCCCGCGGCCTCGACTACTACACGGGCACGGTCTTCGAGATCTACATGGTGGGCTTCGAGTTCCTCAAGTCCGTCGGCGGCGGTGGACGCTACGACGCGCTCGCCTCGGACGGCCGCAACACCTACCCGGGCGTCGGGATCTCGTTCGGGATCTCGCGGTCGCTCGTGCCCCTGATGAGCCGCGGCCTGCTGAGCACCGACCGCAAGGTTCCCAGCGTCGTCCTGGTCGCGCTCGCCGACGAGGAGAGCCGGCCGGCCAGCGACGCGATCGCGCAGGCGCTGCGTGCCAACGGCGTGCCCTGCGAGGTCGCCGCGAGCGCGCAGAAGTTCGGCAAGCAGATCCGGTACGCCGAGCGCCGGGGCATCCCCTACGTCTGGTTCACCGGCCGCGACGGCGGCCACGAGATCAAGGACATCCGCTCGGGGGAGCAGGTGGCCGCCGACCCGGCGACCTGGACGCCCCCCGAGCAGGACCTGAGGCCACGCGTGGTCTCGACAGGCTCGACCACCGAGTCGACAGGCTCGACCACCGAGCAGAACGCGAGCAACGAGGAGAAGAAGCAGTGATCCGCACCCATGAGGCCGGCGCCCTGCGCGCCGACCACGTCGGCCAGACCGTCACCCTTGCCGGGTGGGTGGGCCGGCGTCGCGATCACGGCGGCGTCGCCTTCCTCGACCTGCGCGAGGCCAGCGGCGTCGTCCAGGTCGTGGTGCACGACGCCGAGGTGGCCCACCACCTGCGCAGCGAGTACTGCATCCAGGTGACCGGCGAGGTCAGCCTGCGCCCCGAGGGAAACGCGAACCCCAACCTGCCGAGCGGCGAGATCGAGGTCATCGCCAAGGACGTCGAGGTCCTCAGCGCCTCGGCGGCGCTCCCGTTCCCCATCGACGAGCACGTGGAGGTGGGGGAGGAGGCGCGCCTCAAGCACCGTTACCTCGACCTGCGCCGACCCGGCCCCAACCAGGCGCTGCGCCTGCGCAGCAAGGTCAACAAGGCGGCACGCGACGTCCTCGACGACCACGGATTCGTGGAGATCGAGACCCCGACCCTGACCCGGTCCACCCCGGAGGGCGCCCGCGACTTCCTGGTGCCCGCGCGCCTGCAGCCCGGCAGCTGGTACGCGCTGCCGCAGAGTCCCCAGCTGTTCAAGCAGCTGCTGATGGTCGCGGGCATGGAGCGCTACTTCCAGATCGCGCGCTGCTACCGCGACGAGGACTTCCGCGCCGACCGCCAGCCCGAGTTCACCCAGCTCGACCTCGAGATGAGCTTCGTCGAGCAGGACGACGTCCTCGCGGTCGCCGAGGAGATCCTGACGGCCCTGTGGAAGCTCGTCGGGTACGACGTGCCCACGCCGCTGCCGCGGATGACCTACGCCGAGTCCATGGCGCGCTACGGCACCGACAAGCCGGACCTGCGGATGGGCCAGGAGCTCGTCGAGTGCACCGACTACTTCACGGACACGCCGTTCCGCGTCTTCCAGGCGCCGTACGTCGGTGCCGTGGTCATGCCCGGGGGAGCGAGCCAGCCCCGCAAGCAGCTCGACGCCTGGCAGGAGTGGGCCAAGCAGCGCGGCGCCAAGGGGCTCGCCTACGTCCTCGTCCAGGAGGACGGCGAGCTGACCGGCCCGGTGTCCAAGAACATCACCGACGAGGAGAAGGCCGGCCTGGCGGCGCACACCGGTGCCCAGCCCGGCGACTGCATCTTCTTCGCCGCCGGACCGGTCAAGTCCAGCCGCGCCCTGCTGGGTGCCGCGCGCCTCGAGATCGGCCGTCGCTGCGGCCTGGTCGACGAGGACGCCTGGAGCTTCTTGTGGGTGCTCGACGCGCCCCTGTTCGAGCCCACCGCCGACGCGACCGCCTCGGGCGACGTCGCCCTCGGCTACAGCGCCTGGACGGCCGTCCACCACGCCTTCACCTCGCCGCAGGACCTCGAGACCTTCGACAAGGACCCGGGCAACGCCCTGGCGTGGGCCTACGACATCGTCTGCAACGGCAACGAGATCGGCGGCGGGTCGATCCGTATCCATCGCGAGGACGTCCAGAAGCGCGTCTTCGCGGTCATGGGCATCGACGAGGACGAGGCGCAGGAGAAGTTCGGCTTCCTGCTGGAGGCCTTCAAGTACGGCGCCCCGCCGCACGGCGGCATCGCCTTCGGCTGGGACCGCATCGTGGCGCTGCTCGCGGGCAGCGACTCGATCCGCGACGTGATCGCGTTCCCGAAGTCCGGAGGGGGCTTCGACCCCCTCACCGCGGCACCGGCACCGATCACGCCGGAGCAGCGCAAGGAGGCGGGCGTGGACGCCAAGCCGGCGAAGGATGGCCCGTCGGAGGGCTGATCCAACGAACAATCGTGCGTCGAGGGTCGAGATCAGATCGTTACGCGAGGGTGATCGCCAGTGCGGTCCGTGTCACATAGAGTCTCGCTTCGGCGCGCATGGCGCAGGTCGGGAGATCCCTGACCTCAAACCTTGATGGGGAGAGCATGTCGGCACAGACAGCCGGGCCCGAGACGCTGGGACACCTCAGCGACGAGCCGCCGAAGCAACCGCAGGACAGCAAGAAGGCCAAGGCGATCACCGGCAAGTCGCCGATGCGCATCGCGATGGGCCGTTTGGCCCGCGACAAGATCGCCCTGGTCTGTGCGTTCGTGGTGCTGCTCTTCGTGCTGATCGCGGTCTTCGCAGGCGCGATCTGCTCGATCTTCAACGTCAGCACCGAGACGGTGCTGCCGAGCCAGTACCTCGACACCCTCGGCGGTGGCCTGCCGCTGCCGGAGTACGGTCCGCCCAACGGTGGGTTCACCATGGACCACCCGCTCGGCATCGCGCCGCAGTCGGCCACCGACAACCTGGCGTTCTGGGTGTACGGCGCCCGCACCTCGCTGGAGATCGCCTTCACGGCGACGCTGTTCGCCTCGACCTTCGGCATCGTCCTGGGCCTGGTCGCCGGCTTCATCGGCGGCGTGGTCGACAAGAGCATCTCGTTCCTGGTCGACCTGTTCCTGACCATCCCGTTCCTGCTGGCCGGCCTGGTGATCGCACCGATCATCAACCAGCGGTTCAACGCCAGTGACAACTACCCGCGCATCCAGTTCTGGGCGCTGATCGTGGTGCTCGCGGGATTCGGGTGGATGGGCGTGGCGCGCCTGATCCGCGGCGAGGTGCTCTCGCTGCGCGAGCGTGAGTTCGTCCAGGCGGCCCGGGTGATCGGGATGCCCACGCGGCGGATCCTCGTCAAGGAGCTGCTGCCCAACCTGGCCGCGCCGATCGTGGTGTCGATCTCGCTGATGCTCCCGACCTTCGTCGCCGCCGAGGCCGGCTTCGCCTACCTCGGCATCGGCGTCACGTCGGGCATCTCGTGGGGGCAGACGATCAACAAGGCCACCCCGTACTTCGAGACCTACTCGCTCTACCTCTGGGAGCCGGTGATCGGGATCGTCGCGCTGGTGCTCGCACTGAACCTCCTGGGTGACGCCATCCGCGATGCCCTCGACCCGAAGACCCGTCGCTGAGGCGACCCGTCGCCTTCGGCGACCACAGACGTCGTTCCCGATTCTCCTCGGGGGCGCGAACATGGAAAAGAAAGGCTGGACAATGAGACGGACCAAGCCACTGGCGGTAGTCGCCGGTGCTGCGCTGTTCGCCCTCGCCGCGTGTGGCGGCTCGGGCAGCAGCAGCGACAACCCGAAGTCAGACAAGACCTACACCAACGCTCCTGAGGTCGGGAAGGACGCGGAGCGCCAGGCTCCCGCCGCCGACATCGAGGGCGCGACGGCCGGTGGCACCATCACGGTCTACCTGCCCGGTGACCCGGGTCCTGACTCCCTGGACCCGACCGACGGCTGGTCCGTCACGGGCAACTCGATCCAGCAGGCGCTGACGAGCCGTTCGCTGACGCAGTACTCGAAGGACGCGAAGACTGGCGAGATGGTGCTGGTCCCGGACCTCGCCACCGATCTGGGCAAGCCGAACGACGACTACACCGAGTGGACCTTCACCATTCGGGACGACGCCAAGTGGGAGGACGGCTCGCCGGTCACGGCCGACGAGGTCGCCTGGGGCATTCAGCGCTCCATGGACTCCGACACCTTCCCGGCCGGTCCGGGCACCGAGTACTCCCAGACCTACTTCTCGGGTGCGGGCGAGTACAAGGGCCCCTACACCGACAAGGGCAAGAAGTGGGACGGCGTCTCGGTCTCCGGCCAGGACGTCACCATCAAGATGGCCAAGCCGTTCCCGGACATGGACTACTGGGGCGCCTTCATGGCGATGGGCCCGGTGCCCGTGGGCAAGGCCAGCACCCCGCCGGACTACGGCAAGCACATCATGTCCAACGGCCCCTACAAGGTGGAGTCCTTCCGCCCGCAGGAGGAGCTCGTCCTGGTCAAGAACGACCAGTGGGACCCGAAGTCGGACCCGGCGCGCCACCAGTACGCCGACAAGTTCGTCTTCAAGTTCAACCAGGACCAGGCCAAGGTCGACCAGATCATGCTGAGCGACAACACCGAGTCGCAGACCGCCCTGTCGAACGCCGTGGGTTCGAACAACTATGACCGTGCGAACACCGAGCTCGGTGACCGCCTGATCCAGCAGTCGTCGCAGTGCACCAGCTTCCTGTCGCCCGACTACACCAAGATCACCGACATCAACGTCCGCAAGGCGATCGCCTACGCGTACCCCTACCAGGACATGTGGCTCGCCACCGGTGAGGTCCCGGGCGTGACGCGCGTTCCCGCGAACTCGATCATGCCGCCCGGCATGGCGGGCAAGCACGACTACTTCGTCGACGGTGAGCAGTTCACCTACAACCCGGAGAAGTCGAAGGAGCTGCTGAAGGAGGCCGGCTACGAGCCGGGCGAGTTCAAGATCACCATGGTCTACTACGAGCCCGACCCGCTGGCCGTCGCCGGCCAGAAGGTCCTCGTCAAGGGCATGCAGGAGGCCGGCTTCACGGTCAAGGGCATCCCGGTCCAGGACTCGCCGTACAACATCTGGCTGGACCCCGACAACAAGGTCAACAAGACCCTGAACATGCGTGGCGTCAACTGGTGCTCGGACTGGCCCTCGGGTCTGACCATGCTCCCGCCGCTGGTTCGCACGGGTGCTGCCTACAACACGGCTCAGTTCTCCGAGAAGTCGATCGACCAGGAGATGGCCGACATCCCGACCATGCCGCTCGACGAGCAGGCCGACGCCTGGGGCTCGGTGGACGAGGAGATCGGGACCAAGTACTTCCCGATCATCCCCACCGCGTTCCGCAACGACCTGTACGTCTTCGGGTCCAAGATCGGTAACCCGGGTGGCGATGGCCAGATCGGTGCTCCCGACTACAAGGACCTGTACGTCATGCAGTGATCAGCTCTCCTGAGCTGATCTGAGATACAACTGACGGGTGGGGGCTCCCATGATTGGGAGTCCCCATCCGCCAGTCCGCGGTTTCCCTGACCGGAGAGAGTTCCCCGATGTTTGCCTATGTCGTCAAGCGCGTGCTTGCCGGTGTCGTGGTCATCGCCCTCGTCTCGATGGCGATCTTCCTGCTGTTCTGGTACGGCCCGTCCAGTCCGGCCCAGCCCATCTGCGATCGCGAGACCAGCAACCACTGCACCCCGGAGCGCCTGGACCGCTACGAGCACAGCCTGGGCTTCGACAACCCCGTGTACGAGGAGTACGGCAAGTACGTCAAGGGGATCTTCGTGGGCCGAGAGATCACGATCGGCCCGTCGACCTACCCGTGCAACGCGCCCTGCCTGGGCTACTCCTACCGCACCAAGGCCCCCGTCTGGCAGGAGATGAAGTCCCGGCTCCCCGCCACCTTCTCGGTGGCCATCGGCGGTGGCGCCCTCTACCTCCTCTTCGGCGTGCCCATCGGCGTGGCGGCCGCCCGAAGACGCGGATCGGTGTCGGACAAGGCGCTGGTGTCCAGCTTCCTGTTCCTCAGCTCGATCCCCTATTACCTCTTCGCGCTGCTGACGTGGCTCTACTTCACCGTGATCTTCGAGCTGCCGGTGGTCAGTGACACCGGCTACTTCCCGATCACGGAGAATCCGGCCAAGTGGTTCTCAGGACTCTTCCTGGCCTGGGTCGCGCTCGGCATCTTCGGGTGCACGCAATACACGCGTTACTCGCGAGGCGCCATGGTCGAGACCCTGAGCGAGGACTACATCCGCACGGCCAAGGCCAAGGGCCTCCCGGCGCGGACGGTGGTCTACAAGCACGGCCTGCGTGCCGCCCTGGTCCCGATCGTCACGATCTTCGGCATCGACCTGGGGGTGCTGCTGGCCGGCACCATCTTCACGGAGCGTATCTTCGAGATCCAGGGAATCGGCTGGTGGAGCCTCGAGGCCGTCTACGGCCGTGACCTGCCGGTCGTGCAGGCAACCGCACTGTTCTCGGCCGCGATGTTGATCATCAGCAACATCCTGGTCGACGTCGTCTACAGCATCTTGGACCCGAGGGTGAGGCTTTCGTGACCGAGCAGACCAGCACCGCCGTCGCGCCGAAGCACGCCGGTGGTGATCCTTCCGAGCCCTTCTTGGTGGTCGAGGACCTGACGGTCACGTTCCCCACCGAGGACGGCCCGCTGACCGCGGTCACCGACCTGAGCTACGCCGTGGAGATGGGCAAGACGCTCGGCATCGTCGGTGAGTCCGGTTCGGGCAAGTCCGTCTCCAGCATGGCCGTCCTGGGGCTGCACGACCCGAAGTCGAGCAAGATCACCGGCTCCATCCGGGTCGGCGGGACCGAGGTCGTCGGGCTCGCCGAGTCGCGGATGCGCAAGCTGCGCGGCAACCAGGTCGCGATGATCTTCCAGGACGCGCTCGCGGCGCTGCACCCGTTCTACAAGATCGGTGGCCAGCTCGCCGAGGCCTACCTGCAGCACCACCCGAGCGCCTCGAAGCGAGACGCTCGCCGCAAGGCGATCGAGATGCTGGACCGCGTCGGGATCCCGCAGCCGGACCGGCGGGTGGACGACTTCCCCCACCAGTTCTCGGGCGGCATGCGCCAGCGCGCCATGATCGCCATGGGCCTGATCAACGACCCGTCGCTGCTGATCGCCGACGAGCCGACGACTGCGCTCGACGTGACGGTCCAGGCGCAGATCCTCGACCTGCTGCAGGACCTCCAGCGGGAGTTCAACTCCGCGGTCATCATCATCACGCACGACCTCGGTGTCATCGCGGAGATGGCCGACGACGTGCTGGTGATGTACGCCGGCCGTGCGGTGGAGTACGGCCCCGGCAAGGAGATCCTCACGCACCCGGAGATGCCCTACACCTGGGGCCTGCTCTCGAGCGTGCCGGACGTCGCGTCCGACACCAGCGCTCGCCTGATCCCGATCCCCGGCAACCCGCCGTCCCTGCTCAACCCGCCCACCGGCTGCGCGTTCCACCCCCGGTGCGTGCACGCCGACAAGGTGCCCGCCAACCTCTGCTCGACCGAGCTGCCGCTGCTGACGCCCGGCAGCCGCGGTGACGGGCACGTGAAGCGGTGCCACCTGGCCAACCCAGATGCCGTGTACCAGGCCGAGGTGCTCCCCGAGATCGCGCCCGAGCTGGTCGAGGAGAAGTGATGTCCGACGTGAACGTCGAGAAGAGCGAAGAGCGCCCCGACCTGGACCCGACCAAGGACGAGGAGTCGACGACGGACGCCTCGTCGGACGGTGTGGCCGGGCTGACGTTCGCCGAGGTCGCCCAGCAGGGCCACTCGGCCACGGAGCTGAACCCGCTCGCCAAGCCCGTGCTGTCCGTCCAGGACCTCAAGATGTACTTCCCGGTGAAGTCGTCGGGCGTCGTGCGGCGCACCGTCGGCCACGTCCAGGCTGTGGACGGCATCTCCTTCCAGGTCCCGCAGGGCGGGTCCCTCGGCCTGGTGGGGGAGTCCGGCTGCGGCAAGTCCACGACCGGCCGACTGATCACCCGGCTCTACACGCCGACCGGCGGGTCGATGAAGTTCGGGGACGCCGAGGACGACATCGCGAAGATGTCCAACCGGCAGCTCAAGCCGCTGCGCCGCAACGTGCAGATGATCTTCCAGGACCCCTACACCTCGCTGAACCCGCGACACACCGTGGGCGCGATCGTGGGGGCGCCGCTGGCGGTGCACAACGTGGTCCCGAAGAACAAGATCCTGCCCCGGGTCCAGGAGCTGCTCGAGGTCGTGGGCCTCAACCCCGAGCACTACAACCGCTACCCGAACGAGTTCTCGGGTGGCCAGCGCCAGCGCATCGGCATCGCCCGCGCGCTCACGCTGAACCCCAAGCTGCTGGTGGCCGACGAGCCGGTCTCCGCGCTCGACGTGTCGATCCAGGCACAGGTCATCAACCTGCTGCAGGACATCCAGCGCGAGTTCGACGTGGCGTTCCTCTTCATCGCCCACGACCTGGCGGTCGTGCGGCACTTCTGCCCCGAGGTCGCGGTGATGTACCTCGGGAAGATCGTGGAGATCGCGGACCGCGAGACCATCTACGGCAGTGCGCACCACCCGTACACCCAGGCGCTGCTCTCCGCAGTGCCGGACGTCAAGCAGGCCGCGATCGGCGGGCGACGTGAGCGCATCCGCCTCGAGGGTGACGTGCCGAGCCCGATCAACCCGCCCTCGGGCTGCCGGTTCCGGACCCGCTGCTCGCTGGCCCAGGACATCTGCGCCAAGGTGGAGCCCCCGCTGCTCCAGATCGGTCCGCGCCACAAGGTGGCCTGCCACTTCCCGGGCGAGCTGGGCAAGCACCCCGCCACCCCGGTGACGACGGGTCTCCTGGGTGTCGACCGCGCCGGCAGCCCGGTCGCCGGCGAGACCGCCACCACGGTCAGCACGGACCCGTCGTTCTCCGACGAGTGGTTCGACGTCCGCACCCAGAAGACGGTGTCCGCCTGACCGGTCGCTGCGACCGGTCGGCGGCCGACCGCCTACGGTGACCGGTGTGGAGGGACTATTCGACGCACCCGGTACGCCGCGCGGCGGCGGCTCGCTGGCCGCCAACACGCACGCATCCGCACCGCTCGCGGTGCGGATGCGTCCGCGTACCCTCGATGAGCTGGTCGGCCAGGAGCAGCTGCGCGCCCCCGGTGCGCCGCTGCGCCGGCTGATCGAGGGCGACCAGTCGATGTCGTTGCTGCTGTGGGGTCCGCCGGGCACCGGCAAGACCACGATCGCCTCGATCGTCAGCCAGCAGACCGATCGGCGGTTCGTGGAGGTCTCGGCCGTGTCCGCCGGCGTCAAGGAGGTCCGGGCGGCGATCGACGCCGCCCGCGCCGAGCTGGTCGGCGGTGGCCGGGAGACGGTGCTCTTCGTCGACGAGGTGCACCGGTTCAGCAAGGCGCAGCAGGACGCCCTGCTGCCGGGGGTGGAGAACCGCTGGGTGACGCTGGTGGCCGCGACCACCGAGAACCCCTTCTTCTCGGTGATCTCCCCGCTGTTGTCCCGCAGCCTGCTGCTGCGCCTGGAGTCGCTGACCGACGAGGACATCCGGGGGGTGCTCGCCCAGGCGATCGCCGACGAGCGTGGCCTGGCCGGACGGCTGGTCGTCGACGACGACGCCCTCGACCACCTGGTCCGGCTCGCGGGTGGGGATGCCCGCCGCTCCCTCACCTATCTCGAGGCGGCCGCGGGTGCCGCCGGAGCGCGCGGCCTCGACACGGTCGACCTGGCGACCGCTGAGACCGCGGTCGACCAGGCGGCGGTGCGCTACGACCGTCAGGGTGACCAGCACTACGACGTCACCAGCGCCTTCATCAAGTCGGTCCGCGGCTCCGACGCGGATGCCGCACTCCACTACCTGGCCCGGATGATGGAGGCGGGGGAGGACCCGCGCTTCATCGCCCGGCGACTGGTGATCCTCGCCAGCGAGGACATCGGCCTGGCCGATCCCACCGCGCTCACCACCGCCGTCGCCGCGGCCCAGGCCGTGGCCCTGATCGGGATGCCCGAGGCGCGGCTCAACCTGGCTCAGGCGACCATCGCGCTCGCGGTCGCGCCGAAGTCGAACGCCGTCACGACCGCCATCGGCGCCGCCACGGCCGACGTCCGGGCCGGCAAGATCGGCCCGGTGCCGGCCCACCTGCGAGACGCCCACTACTCCGGCGCGAAGAAGCTCGGTCACGGCAGCTCGTACAAGTACAGCCATGACGAGCCGTACGGCATCGCCGAGCAGCAGTACGCGCCGGACGTCGTGGCCGACGCCGAGTACTACCGGCCCACGGCGCTCGGTGCGGAGGCGGCGGTCAAGGAGCGCTGGGAGCGGATCCGGCGGCTGGTGCGGGGCTCCGGGCCGAGGCCGGGAACATCCCGGCGCCCGCGATAGGGTCGGGCACCATGCAGCAGTGGATCGCGCCCGCCGTCATCGGCGCGCTGGCCCTGCTCGCGGTGGTGCTCGTGGTGCTGCTGGTGCAGGGGAGAGCGCGAACCACGCGTGAGCTACGGGCCGCGCGTGCCGAGGCGGCGTCGTTGCGCGCCCAGGTCGAGGAGATCGAGCGACGGCTCCGCGAGCAGCCGGCCGCTCCCCGGGTGGAGCCCGGCTACGTGATCACCCACCTCGGCGAGCAGGTTCCCGAGAGCACCGGCGAGCGTGCGGTCACCTCCGTGGACCGGGTGGACGGCGCGCTCTTCGCCGACCTGGTGCTCCGCGAGACCGTGGTCAAGACGGCCTCGCTGGCGCACGGGTTGCGTCGGGCGCTCGCCCCCGAGACCAGGAACCGGATCCGGTTCGAGATCCGCCGTGAGGTCCGGGCCGCGCGCAAGCGCCGCCGCCGTGAGATGAAGGACCTCGCCCAGCAGGTGCGGGCGGCACAGCGCGCCCAGGTCCGCGACGACGAGGACGCAGCATGAGACGGGGCTTCTGGTTCGTCACGGGCGCCGGGGCCGGGGTCTACGCGATGGTGCGCGGCCGCCGCGCCGCGGAGGCGCTGACCGTCGACGGTCTCCGTGACCGCATGAGCGGGCTCGAGGCCGGCGCCAGGATGTTCCGCGACGAGGTCGCGCAGGGCAGGCACGAGAAGGAAACCGAGTTGCGGGAGCGCTACGGCCTCGTGCCTCATGGAAGGCACCAGCTCGAGGGCGGCCGGCATCGTGCCGCCGCCGACACGAACACGCAAGGTGTGGTCTCGACAGGCTCGACCGACGACAGTCGGGCAACGGCGACCACCCAGGACCAGGAAGGCAGCCACTGATGGACACCGCGGAGATTCGCCGGCGGTTCGTCGCTCACTTCGAGCGCAACGGACACCAGGCGGTGCCGTCTGCCCCGCTGCTGCTGGACGATCCGAACCTGTTGTTCGTCAACGCCGGCATGGTGCCGTTCAAGCCCTACTTCCTGGGCCAGGAGACCCCGCCGTACCGTCGCGCGACCAGCGTGCAGAAGTGCGTGCGGACCCCCGACATCGAGGACGTCGGCAAGACCACCCGCCACGGCACGTTCTTCGAGATGTGCGGCAACTTCTCCTTCGGCGACTACTTCAAGGACGGTGCGATCGAGCTCGCCTGGGAGCTGGTGACGCGCCCGATCGCCGACGGCGGCTTCGGGCTGCCCGAGGACAAGCTGTACCCGAGCGTCTACGACGGCGATCCGGAGGCGGTGGAGCTCTGGAGGAAGATCACCGGCCTCCCCGACGATCGGATCATCCGGCTGGGCAAGAAGGAGAACTACTGGTCCATGGGCGTGCCCGGACCCGGTGGCCCCTGCTCGGAGATCCTCATCGACCGGGGCCCGGCGTACGGTCCCGACGGCGACTTCGGCGCCGAGGACCGCTACCTGGAGTTCTGGAACCTCGTCTTCATGCAGGACGAGCTCAGCGCGGTGCGGTCCAAGGAGGACTTCGACATCGCCGGGTCGCTGCCGAAGAAGAACATCGACACCGGCATGGGCCTCGAGCGCGTCGCGTTCCTCCTCCAGGGCAAGGAGAACATGTACGAGATCGACGTCATGTTCCCCGTGATCGAGAAGGCCCAGGAGCTGACCGGCCGTCGCTACGGCGCCAACCACGGCGACGACGTCCGCTTCCGGGTCGTCGCGGACCACATCCGGTCGTCGATGATGCTGATCGGCGACGGGGTCACGCCGGGCAACGACGGCCGCGGCTACGTGCTGCGTCGCCTGCTGCGCCGCGCGGTCCGCTCGATGCGCCTGCTGGGCTACGAGGACCGGTCGCTCCCCGAGCTGATGCCGGTCAGCCGGGACCGGATGGGGGAGACCTACACCGAGCTGCACCGTGACTGGGAGCGGATCTCGAGCGTCGCGTTCGCGGAGGAGGACGCCTTCCGCCAGACCCTGCGCTCCGGGACCGCGATCTTCGACCTGGCAACGACCGAGGTGAAGCAGTCGGGGGGCACCCAGGTGTCCGGCGACAAGGCGTTCGCGCTCCACGACACCTACGGCTTCCCGATCGACCTGACCCTCGAGATGGCGGCCGAGCAGGGGCTCAGCGTCGACGAGGAGGGCTTCCGCCGGTTGATGACCGAGCAGCGGGAGCGCGCCAAGGCCGACGCCAAGGCCAAGAAGGGCCAGCACCGCGACGCCCGCGCCTACCGGGAGGTGGCCGACTCGCTCGGCCGCGCCGTCGAGTTCACCGGCTACTCCGACACGGTGAGCGAGGGGTCGGTCCGGGGCATCGTGACGGCCGGGGGCGTGGTCCCGTCGGCCCGCGAGGGAGACGAGGTCGAGCTGGTGCTCGACCGGACCCCGTTCTACGCCGAGGGCGGCGGCCAGCTGGCCGACCAGGGCGTCATCGAGCTGGACAACGGCGCGCTGCTCCAGGTCCGCGACGTGCAGTCGCCCGTCAGCGGGCTGATCGTGCACCAGGCGCTGGTGCTCTCCGGCGAGGTCACGCCGGGGCTCGGCGCGCACGCAGCGGTCGACGTCGAGCGGCGCCGCTCCATCTCCCGCTCGCACACCGCGACGCACATGGTGCACAAGGCGTTCCGCGAGGCGCTCGGCGACACCGCCACGCAGGCGGGCTCGGAGAACTCCCCGGGCCGGTTCCGGTTCGACTTCTCCGCCACCGGTGCCGTCCCGACCTCGGTCATGCAGGACGTCGAGGCCCGGGTCAACGACCTGGTCCTCGCCGACCTCGCGGTGCACGCCGAGGTGATGACCCAGGAGGAGGCGGTCCGCAGCGGCGCGATGGCCCTGTTCGGTGAGAAGTACGGCGACGAGGTCCGGGTCATCTCGGTCGGCGACTGGGCCCGCGAGCTGTGCGGCGGCACGCACGCGCACCGCTCCGGCCAGCTCGGGGTCGTCAAGCTGCTCGGGGAGTCCTCCATCGGCTCCGGCGTACGCCGGGTGGAGGCGCTGGTGGGTGGCGACGCCTACCGCTTCCTGGCGCGTGAGCACGTGCTGGTCGCGCAGCTGTCCGAGGCGCTCAAGGTGCGCCCCGAGCAGCTGCCCGAGCGCGTCCACGACATCGTGGAGAAGCTGCGTGCCGCGGAGAAGGAGATCGAGAAGGCGCGGCTCGGCCAGCTGCTCGCAGCCGGCGGAGAGCTCGCGGCCTCGGCCACCGACGTGGGCGGCGTGAAGGTGGTCGCCCACCGCGCCGACGGCGCCGGTGGCGGCGACGTGCGGACGCTGGCGCTGGACGTGCGTGGGCGCCTGCCTGCCGGTGACGCCGGCGCGGTCGTGATCATCGGCGCCGGGACCGACGGCAAGGTGTCGGTCGTGGCGGCGGTGAACGACGAGGCCCGCAACCGCGGGGTGAGCGCCAACGAGCTGGTCCGCGCCATCGGACCGCTGGTCGGCGGTCGCGGCGGCGGCAAGGACGACGTGGCGCAGGGTGGTGGCACGGATGCGTCGCGCATCGACGAGGCCATCGCCCTGGTCAGCGGCGAGGTGGCGCGGGCAACCGGTCAGGCGATCGGTTGAGGTTCGGCGTCCGTCTCGGGATCGACCCCGGGGATGCCCGCATCGGCGTCGCACGCAGCGACCCGAGCGGGTTCCTCGCCACTCCGGTCGAGACGGTCCGGCGAGGCAAGGGCGACCTGGCGCGGATCGCCGCGCTGGTGGCGGAGGACGAGGCGGTCGAGGTGGTCGTCGGCCTGCCCCGTTCGCTCTCGGGGGGCGAGGGGCCGGCGGCCGCCAAGACCCGCGACTTCGCGGGCCGGCTGGCACGGCGGGTCGCCCCCGTCCCGGTCAGGCTGTGCGACGAGCGACTGACCACGGTGTCCGCGGAGGCTATGCTGCGCGACCGAGGACGCAAGGGCGGGAAGCGACGGGCCGTCGTCGACCAGGCAGCGGCCGTCCTGATCCTGCAGCACGCACTGGACACCGAACGCGCGACGGGGGCCGCGCCCGGCGAGATCGTCGAGGAGACGAGCGAGTGACCCATCACGACGAAGCGCATCCCGAGGCACCCGAGCACGAGGCGGGGCACTACGACCCGCCTGCGCCGCGTTCTCCCCAGGAGGACGAGGTGGTCGGTGGCGCCGCGGACCCGCACGAGGACGACGTGGTGCCGATGCAGCGGGGTCGGCGCCGCCGCAAGCGCCGAACCGCGAAGAGCTGCCTGGCCGTGCTGGTCGCGCTCGCGGTCGTCGTCCTGGGTGCCGCGTTCGTGGTGCACAAGGGCGTCGGCATGATCAAGGACCAGTTCGGTGCGCCCGAGGACTACGCCGGACCGGGGCACGGCAAGCTCACGTTCGAGGTGCACCCGGGCGACAGCGTCTCCGCGATGGGGCGCAACCTCAAGGCGCAGGGCGTGGTCGCCTCGGTGGAGGCGTTCACCGGCGCGGCCGCGGGCGAGGTGATCCAGCCGGGCTTCTACGGGCTCAAGAAGGAGATGAAGGCCTCCGACGCCGTGGCGGTCCTGGCGGATCCGGACAACCTGATCAAGGACACGGTCACGGTGCCGGAGGGCCTGCGGGTCACCGACATCGTGGGCATCCTCGCGAAGAACAGCGACTTCCCGCGGGCCAAGTTCGAGAAGGCCCTCGACAACCCGGGCAAGCTGGGCCTGCCCGGGTACGCGAAGGGCAACCCCGAGGGGTACCTCTTCCCGGCGACCTACGACTTCGGGCCGGACGCTTCCCCCGCGTCGATGCTGAAGGACATGGTCGACCGCTGGAAGCAGGCGGCGCAGGACGCCGACCTCGAGGGCGCCGCGAAGGAGCTCGGCTACAGCCCGGCGGAGCTGATGACCGTCGCCAGCCTGGTGCAGGCGGAGGGCCGCGGCGACGACATGCCGAAGATCGCCCGGGTCATCTACAACCGGCTCGAGGGCGACGAGACCAACGGCCTGCTGCAGATCGACGCGACCATCAACTACGCCGCCGACAACGACCTGACCGCCGTCCCGACCACGTCGGACACCGAGATCGACTCGCCGTACAACACCTACAAGAACGCCGGGTTGCCGCCGACGCCCATCGAGGCGCCCGGCGACGACGCGCTGGAGGCGGCCACCCACCCCGCCGACGGCGACTGGTACTACTACGTCACGGTCAACCTGAAGACCGGCGAGACGAAGTTCGCCGAGACCTACGACGAGTTCCTCAAGTACAAGGACGAGCTGCGCCAGTACTGCGCCACCGAGTCCGCGGGCGCCTGCTGAGCCGATGCCCTCGTCCATGCCCCCTGCGCCGAGGCACTGCGCCGTCCTGGGCGACCCGATCGCGCACTCGCTGTCCCCGGTGCTGCACCGGGCGGGCTACGCCGCGGTCGGGCTGGACTGGGACTACGAGCGGGTGCGGGTCGACGAGGCCGGACTGGCGGCGTTCGTGGCCGGTCTCGACCCGGCCTGGCGGGGCCTGTCGCTGACGATGCCGCTGAAGCGGACGGCGATGGCGCTCGCCGCCGAGACCACGGCGCGCGCTCGCCTGGCCGGGGCGGCGAACACGCTCGTGCTCGACGGCGGGGTCGCGGTGCTGGCCGACAACACCGACCTCCCGGGCGCGGTCGCCGCCGTCCGGGAGAGGTACGACGGGCCGGTCACCGCCGGCACGGTCCTCGGTGGCGGTGCGACGGCGGCCTCCACGGGGCTGGCGCTGTGCGAGCTCGGGGCCGGCACGGTCGTCCTGATGGTGCGCTCGCCCGAGCGCGCGGCCGAGGCGGTCAGCGCGATCGCGAGGCACCCGTCCGGGCCGCACGTCGAGGTCAGGTCGCTGGCCGGTGACCCGGTGGCCGGCGAGGTCGTGGTGTCCACGATTCCCGCGCACGCCCAGGATCCCGAGCTCGTCGCACGGTGCGCGGACGTGCCGGTCGTCTTCGAGGTCCTCTACGACCCGTGGCCGACCCCGCTGGCCGCCGCCGTGACGGACGCCGCGCTGGTCGGCGGGATGGACCTGCTGGTGCACCAGGCGGCGCTGCAGTTCGAGCTCTTCACCGGCATCGCCGCGCCGCTCGAGGCGATGCGGACCGCGGGCATCGACGCCCTCTCGCAGCGCCGGGCCGCCGGATGACCGCCCTCGTCGAGGCCGCGGGAGCCGCGGCCTGCGCGGCCGCCGCCTGCGGCCTGGTCGGTGCGCTGGTCCCGTCGGCGATCGCCCGGATCCCCGAGCCCCAGCCGGAGACCGAACCGAGGACCGAGCCGGCCCCGGTGCCTGAGGCGGCGCCGGAGACGGTGCCTGAGACGGCGCCGGTGCCGTCGGGCGAGGCGCCGAAGGAGCTCTACAGCGACCTGGCCGCGCGGCCGGGCCTGGTCCGGACCGCCGCGGTCACCGCGGCGCTGGCGGGGGCGATCCTCGGGGCCACCCTGGGCTGGACCTGGCCGCTGCTGTTCCTGCTGCCGACGGTCCCGGTGGGCGTGCTGCTGGGCTACGTCGACCTGCGCACCAGGCTGCTGCCGAGCCGGGTGCTGCTGCCCGCCCACGGAGTGGTGATCGCGCTGGCCGGGGTGTGTGCCCTGGTCACCGCGGACGGCGACGCGTTCGTGCGCGCACTGATCGGCATGGTCGCCGCCCGGTCCGTGTTCTGGGTGCTGTGGTGGATCCGCTCCGCCGGCCTGGGCTTCGGCGACGTGCGTCTCTCGGCCCTGCTCGGGTTCGAGCTGGCCTACCTCGGCTGGGGCGAGCTCGTCATCGGGACCTACGCCTCGTTCCTGCTCTTCGGGCTCCCGGGGCTCGTGGTCGCGCTCGTCCGTCGGGACCGCAGCCTGCTGCGCACGGCGTACCCGTTCGGCCCGGCGATGCTCGTCGGCGCGCTGGTCGGCATCGTCGCCGGGCCGGCGATCTGGGGCCATCTCGTCGGCGGGGCGGCCTGAATCCGGAGCGGTTCGGTCGTGAAACACTGACCGCATGCTGCGTTGGCTCACCGCGGGCGAGTCCCACGGACCGTCCCTGGTCGCGATCCTCGAAGGGCTCCCGGCCCACGTGAACGTCACGACCGCCGACATCCAGGACTCCCTGGCCCGGCGGCGGCTCGGGCACGGCCGCGGTGCCCGGATGAAGTTCGAGCAGGACGAGGTGACCATCGTCGGCGGCGTCCGGCACGGGCTCACCCTGGGCGGTCCGGTCGCCATCGAGGTGGGCAACACGGAGTGGCCGAAGTGGGAGAAGGTCATGTCCGCCGACCCCGTGGACCCGGTCGAGCTGGAGGCGCTGGCGCGCAACGCGGCCCTGACCCGTCCCCGTCCGGGCCACGCAGACCTGGCCGGGATGCAGAAGTACGACTTCGACGAGGCCCGCCCGGTCCTCGAGCGTGCCTCGGCGCGTGAGACCGCGGCGCGGGTGGCGCTGGGCCGGGTCGCCTCGAACTTCCTGGAGCAGTCCGTCGACGCCCGGATCGTCTCCCACGTCATCGAGCTCGGCGGCGTCCGGGCGCCTGCCGGGCTCTGGCCGGACCCCGACGACGTGACCCGCCTCGACGAGGACCCGGTGCGCTGCCTGGACCCGGAGGCCGGCGCGGGGATGGTCGCCGCCATCGACCAGGCCCACAAGGACGGGGACACCCTCGGCGGGGTGGTCGAGGTCGTGGTGCACGGTCTGCCCCCGGGGCTCGGCTCGCACGTGCACTGGGACCGTCGGCTCGACTCCCGGCTGGCCGGGGCGCTGATGGGGATCCAGGCGATCAAGGGCGTGGAGGTCGGCGACGGCTTCGAGCTCGCCGCCACCCCGGGGTCGAAGGCACACGACGAGATCGTCCCCACCGACGAGGGGATCCGGCGTACCAGCGGGCGCTCCGGCGGCACCGAGGGCGGGATGACCACCGGCGAGATCCTGCGCGTGCGCGCGGCGATGAAGCCGATCGCGACCGTGCCGCGGGCGCTGCGGACGGTCGACGTCGCCACCGGCGAGGAGGCCGTGGCCCACCACCAGCGCTCGGACGTGTGCGCGGTCCCGGCCGCCGGCATCGTCGCCGAGGCGATGGTCGCCCTGGTGCTCGCCGACGCCGTGCTGGAGAAGTTCGGCGGGGACTCGGTGCAGGAGACGCGACGCAACGCCGCGAGCTACCTGGACACGCTGAGGTTCACGTGACCCCGCGCCTCGTCCTGGTCGGCCCGATGGGGGCCGGCAAGACCACCGTCGCGCACCTGCTCGCCGAGGCCTGGGGGGTGACCGCCCGGGACACCGACGCCGACATCGAGGCGGCCGAGGGCCGCACGGTCGCGGACATCTTCGTCGAGTCCGGCGAGCCGGAGTTCCGGCGGCTCGAGCACGAGGCGGTCCGCCGCGCGCTCGAGGGGCACGACGGCGTCCTCGCCCTGGGCGGCGGCGCGGTCCTCGACCCCACGACCCGGGAGCGGCTGGCCGGCCACCCGGTGGTGTTCCTCCGGGTCGGCCTCACCGACGCCGTGAAGCGGGTCGGGCTGGGCAGCTCGCGCCCGCTGCTGCTGGGCAACGTCCGCGGCCGTATCAAGGCGCTGCTCGACGAGCGGACACCGGTCTACGAGTCGGTGGCGACGCTGGTCGTGGACACCGACGGGCGCAGCCCGGAGGATGTCGCGCGGGAGATCCGGGAGGCGCTGGACAAGGAGGGGCCGCGATGAGCGACACCGTGCTGCCGGTCGCCGGCGCCTCGCCGTACGACGTCGTGGTCGGCACCGACCTCTCCGACCGGCTGCCCGGGATGCTGGGCGCCGGCGTGCAACGGGTCGGGGTGGTCTTCCCCGAGTCGCTCGCCCGCCTGGCGGGCCCGGTCCTCGAGGCGCTGGCCGTGGGGCACGAGGTGACCCCGCTGCCGGTCCCGGACGGGGAGCGCGCCAAGAGCCCCGCCGTCGCCGCCACCTGCTGGGACGCCCTGGGCGCGGCCGGGTTCACCCGCTCCGACGCCCTGGTCACCGTCGGCGGGGGAGCGACCACCGACCTGGGCGGCTTCGTCGCCGCCACCTGGCTGCGCGGGGTGCGGGTGGTGCACGTCCCCACGACCCTGCTCGCGATGGTGGACGCGGCGGTGGGCGGCAAGACCGGCGTCAACACCGCGAGCGGCAAGAACCTCGTCGGCGCGTTCCACGAGCCGGCGGGCGTGCTGTGCGACCTCGCGACGCTGCGCACGCTGCCACGTGCCGAGCTGGTGGCCGGCCTCGGCGAGGTGGTCAAGTGCGGCTTCATCGCGGACCCCGAGATCCTCACGCTCGTCGAGGCCGGCGATCCGGCCGACCTCACCGCCGACTCGCCGGTGCTCCGGGAGCTGGTCGAGCGGGCGATCCGGGTCAAGATCGACGTCGTGGTCGCCGACCTGAAGGAGACCGGTGGCGCGGACGGCCACCCCGGCCGCGAGGTGCTGAACTACGGCCACACCATGGCCCACGCCATCGAGCGGGCCGAGGACTACTCGGTGCGCCACGGCGAGGCGGTGGCCCTCGGGTGCGTGTACGTCGCCGAGCTCGCCGGCCGCGCCGGCACGCTGGCGCCGGAGGTCGTGCGACGCCACCACAGCGCCTTCGCCCACGTGGGCCTGCCCACGACGTACTCCGGGGCGACCTTCGAGGAGCTGCATGCCGCGATGAAGGTCGACAAGAAGGCCCGGGGGTCGCAGCTGCGCTTCGTGGTGCTGACCGAGCTGGCGGCCCCCACCGTGCTGGCCGGCCCGTCCGAGGCCGACCTGCGCGCGGCGTACGACGTGCTGGCCGGTCACGAGCAGGAGGTCGACGCATGAAGGTCCTGGTCCTCAACGGCCCCAACCTGGGCCGCCTCGGCCGCCGGCAGCCGGAGATCTACGGCACCACCACGCACGCCGAGCTGGCGCACCGGTGCGTGGAGTGGGGTCGCGAGCTCGGGCTCGAGGTCGAGGTGCGGCAGACCAACCACGAGGGCGCCATGGTCGACTGGCTCAACGCCGCAGCCGACGACGCGACGCCCGTGGTGCTGAACGCCGCGGCGTGGACGCACTACTCGTACGCCGTGTACGACGCCTGCGCCCAGCTGGAGGCGCCCCTGGTCGAGGTGCACATCTCCGACCCCTTCCAGCGTCCGGAGGTGTTCCGGCACACCTCGGTGGTCTCCCCGCACGCCGTCGCGGTCGTCGCCGGGCACGGCATCGAGGGCTACCGGATGGCGTTGGAGCGGATCGCCGAGCGCGACACCGACTGAGCGCAGCCGCGGACTCGCGGGAACCGCCCCGCGGGCGCCACCGTCCAACCGCCGACACCGAGGGTCGGAAGGCGTGGTCGGCATGGCTGAGAAGACGGTGACGGTGAGCGTGCGGGGCATCCTGCTGGCGGCCGTGGTGGCGCTGGCGCTGCTGAGTGCCTACCTGGTGGGGAACGCGGGCAACGGGGGAGCCGCGGCCCACGCGGCGGCTCCTGCCGCGGTGGCCGACACGCACCGGCGGACCCTCACCATGGCAGGCACGGGTGAGGGTACGGCGGTGCCCGACCAGCTCTCCTTCGACCTCGCCGTCGGACTGATGCGGCCGGACCTCGACACCGCGCTCAGTGACACCAGCAGGGTGATGGACCGGGTGCTGGCCTCCCTGCAGGGCCTGGGCATCGCCCGGGGCGACGTGCAGACGACGGGGCTGTCGATGTACCCCGTCTACGACTACCACCAGTACTCCCCGCCCACGATTCGCGGCTACCGCGTCACCCAGCGCGCGTCGGTGCTGGTCAAGGAGCTGAAGCAGGGCGGCCGTGCGGTCAGCACCGCGGTGGGCACCGGCGGCAACGACGTGCGGGTCAGCAACATCCGCCTCCGGGTCGGCGACCCCGACGCCGCGATGAAGAAGGCCCGTGACGCCGCGGTCGCCGAGGCCCGGGCCAAGGCGGAGCAGTACGCCGCCGCGGCCGGCCAGGAGCTCGGCGACGTGGTGACCCTGCGCGAGGTCAGCGCACCCCGACGCTCCGAGGTCGTGAACGGCTACCTGCTGCAGAACGCGCGAGCCACGGCCGACCTCGCCGCCAAGCCGATGCCGATCAGGACCGGCAAGGACCGGTTGAAGGTGACCGTGCGGGTGGTCTGGGCGCTCGGCTGACGCAGGCTCGGGTCAGAGCGGCCGGTCTGGGTTCGGCACCGGGCGAGTGCGGCCTATAGACTCGGGCGCTGCTGGCCGGTGACACCACCGGCCCCGGGCAGTGGCCCGATCCACCCTCTCGACTGCGAAGGCTGACACGCGCGTGGCTACGACGAACGACCTGAAGAACGGCATGGTGCTCAAGCTCGACGGCCAGCTCTGGCAGGTCATCTGGTTCCAGCACCACAAGCCCGGCAAGGGCGGCGCGGTCGTGCGCACCAAGATCAAGAACGTCGAGTCGGGCAAGACCGTCGACAAGACCTTCAACGCCGACGTCAAGGTCGAGGTCGCCAACGTCGACAAGCGGACCATGCAGTACCTCTACAACGACGGCACGTCGTACGTCTTCATGGACGTCCAGAGCTACGACCAGCTGGAGGTCGCGCCCGAGATCGTCGGCGACGCCGCCAGCTTCATGCTCGAGAACCAGGAGGCGATCGTCGCCACCAACGACGGCCGCGTCCTCTACATCGAGCTCCCCGCGTCGGTCGAGCTCGAGGTCACCTACACCGAGCCGGGCCTGCAGGGGGACCGCTCGACCGGTGGCACCAAGCCGGCCACCGTCGAGACGGGTGCCACGGTCCAGGTGCCGCTGTTCATCACCACCGGCGAGAAGATCAAGGTCGACACGCGCGACTCGTCCTACCTGGGGCGTGTCTCCAGCTGATGGCTGCCCGTTCCAAGGCCCGCAAGCGGGCGCTCGACGTCCTGTTCGCCTCCGACGTGCGGGGCGAGTCGGCCAACGACGCGCTCGACGCCGCCATCGCCGAGGGCGACGCGCCGACCAACGCCTACACGGTGGTGCTGGTCCGCGGCGTCGTCGAGCACCAGGCCCGCATCGACGAGCTGCTGAGGACGTACTCCGAGGACTGGACGCTCGAGCGGATGCCGGCCGTCGACCGCAACGTGCTGCGCCTCGGCGTCTTCGAGCTGCTGTACGTCGACGACGTTCCGGACCCGGTCGCGGTGTCGGAGGCGATGGCGCTGGTCCGTGAGCTGTCCACCGACGAGTCCCCGACGTTCGTCAACGGCATCCTCGGCGCCATCATGCGCAACAAGGCCTCGCTGGGCTGAGCCGCTACCGGCGGTTGGACTCCTCGGCCATGCTGAGGGCATGAGCCGAGACAACGCCGCCATCGTCGACCTCGTGGTGATCGGGGCCGGCCCCGGGGGAGAGGCGCTCGCGACCGGCGCTGCGCGGGCCGGGCTCGAGGTGGTGGTCGTCGACCGGCACCTGGTCGGTGGGGAGTGCCCGTACTACGGGTGCATCCCCTCGAAGATGATGATCCGCGCCGCGGACTCGCTCGCGGAGGCCCGCCGGGTGTCCACGCTGGCCGGCGACGCCGTGGTGACCCCGTCGTGGGCGCCGGTGGCCCGACGCCTCGACGAGGAGGCCACCAGCGGGTGGGACGACACGATCGCGGTGAAGCGCCTCGAGGACGCGGGCGCCACCGTGCACCACGGCGTGGGACGGCTCGACGGGCCCGGTCGGGTCCGGGTGGCGCTGGCCGACGGCGGCGAGACGACGTACGACGCGCGCCGGGGAGTCGTGCTGAACCCCGGGACCCGCCCGGCCGAGCTGCCGATCGACGGCCTGGCGGACACGCCGTACTGGACCAACCGCGACGCGATCCGCGCCACGGCGCTGCCCGCGTCGCTGGTCGTCATCGGTGGCGGCCCGATCGGCTGTGAGCTGGCCCAGGTGTTCGCGCGCTTCGGGGTGAGGGTGACCGTGGTCGAGGCCGGGCCGCGGATCCTCGGCCCGGACGAGCCCGAGGCGGCCGAGATCCTGCAGGACGTGTTCGTCGGGGAGGGGATCCGGGTGCTCACCGGTGCGGACATCCGCTCGGTCTCGCACGCGGACGGCGCCTTCACGGTCGCGCTCGGCGACGGCGAGCGGCTGGTGGCCGACAAGGTCCTGCTGGCTGCCGGCCGGACCCCGAACCTCGACCACCTCGGCCTCGAGAGCGTCGGCCTCGACCCCACCGCGCGGACCATCGAGGTCGACGAGCGGATGCGGGCGGGGGAGCGGCTCTGGGCGATCGGGGACGTCACCGGGAAGGGCGCCTTCACCCACGTGTCGATGTACCAGTCGGCGGTGGCCCTGCGTGACGTCACCGGCCAGGACGGCCCGCCTGCGCGGTACCACGCCGTCCCGCACACCACGTTCACCGATCCCGAGGTCGGCGGCGTCGGGATGACCGAGAAGCAGGCTCGGGACGCCGGGTTGAGCGTCCGCACCGGCCACGCGCCGCTGGAGCAGTCCTCGCGGGGCTTCGTGCACGGGCCCGGCGCGCGGGGCCTGATCAAGCTCGTCGAGGACGGCGACCGGGGTGTCCTGGTCGGCGCGACGGCGATGGGCCCGGCGGGTGGGGAGATCCTCGGGTTCCTGGCGGTCGCGGTCCACGCCGAGGTGCCGACGGAGACGCTGCGCTCGATGATCTTCGCCTACCCGACCTTCCACCGCGCGATCGAGACGGCCCTCGCCGACCTCGCATGATTCGCTGCCCGCGTCGGTGGGTACAAGACGCGCATGGGAGACATGTTGCAGTCGGCGACTGCGCTGGGACATCGGGCGGACAACGACCCGTGGGTGGAGCGCGGTATCCGCTTCGGAATGGTGGTCTACGGGGTCGTGTACCTCGTCGTCGCCTGGTTGGCCCTGCAGCTGGCCCTCGGGGACCACGCAGGCTCGGCGAGCAGCAGCGGCGCGCTCCACAAGCTGGCCCAGAGCTCCTTCGGGGTCGTGCTGATCTGGCTGGTCGCGTTCGGGATGGTCATGCTCGTGCTCTGGCGCCTCCTCGAGGCGGTGGTCGGCCACCAGGACGAGGAGGGCGGCAAGAAGGCCCGCAAGCAGGCGACCTCGGTCCTCAAGGCCGTCCTCTACGGCTCCATCGCCTTCAGCGCCCTCAAGATCGCCATCGGGTCCGGATCGAGCGGGAAGAAGAGCGGCACCAACGACACCACCTCCACGATCATGAGCTGGCCCGCTGGGCAGTGGATCGTCGGCATCGTCGGGCTGGCGATCATCGCGTACGGCGCCAACCAGGTCCGCCGGGCCTGGACGGAGAAGTTCCGCGAGCACCTCACCGCCGAGGGCGAGAGCGGCGAGGCGGGCAAGGCCTACATCATGTTCGGGAAGGTCGGCTACGTCGCCAAGGGCGTGGCCGTCGGCCTGGTCGGCGCACTGTTCGTGTACGCCGCGGTCACGCACGACCCCAAGAAGTCCGGCGGGCTCGACCAGGCCCTGCACAAGCTGCTCCAGCAGCCCTTCGGGCCGTTCATGCTGGGACTGATCGCGCTCGGGCTCGGCTGCTACGGGCTGTTCTGCTTCGCCCGCGCCCGGCACCTGTCCCGCTGACCCCTGACCACGGGGGACAGGCGGCTGGGGCAGGGTAGGGCCGTGACCAGCAGTGATGTGGACGTGGTCGTGGTCGGGCTCGGTTCGGGTGGCGAGCTCGCCTCGGCGAGGCTCGCCCGAGCCGGCCTCCGGGTCGTCGCGGTCGAGCGGGACCTGGTCGGGGGCGAGTGCCCGTTCGCGGGCTGCACCCCGACCAAGCTCGCGGTCCGTGCCGCCGACCTGCTCGCCGAGAGCCGGCGTGCCGGTGTGCTCGCGGGTCAGGTGGAGGTGCGCCCGGACTGGGCGCGTGTCGCGGCGCGCATCCGCGAGGCGAACCACGACTGGGACGACACCTCCCACGTCGGGCCGCTCGAGGAGGCAGGCGTCACCGTGGTCCGCGGCCACGGTCGGCTGGCCGGGCCCGGGCGCGTGCTCGTCGAGACCGCCTCCGGCACCCGTCAGTACGACGCCGCGCGCGGCGTCGTGCTCGACACCGGCACCGAGCCGGACGTGCCGCCGATCGACGGGCTCGCCGGCACGCCGTACTGGACCAACCGTGAGGTCGTCCGGGTCACCGAGCTGCCGGAGAGCCTGGCCGTCGTGGGTGGTGGCCCCATCGGGACCGAGCTCGCCCAGCTCTTCGCCCGGTTCGGCGTCGCCGTGACGCTGCTGGAGACGGCCGACCGGATCCTGGGGCCGGAGGAGCCGGAGGCGAGCGCGGTCGTGACCCGCGCCCTGCGCGCCGACGGAGTCGACGTGCGCACCGGGGTGGACATCCGGCGGATCGACCACGACGGCGTCTTCCGGGTCCGGACCGGGGACGGGGAGCTGGCCGCGGCCGCACTGGTGGTGGCCACCGGCCGGCGTACCAACCTCGCCGACGTCGGGCTGGAGACGGTGGGGCTGGACCCGACCGCGCGGGAGCTCGCCACCGACGAGCGGATGCGGGCGGGCGACCGGCTGTGGGCGGTGGGCGACATCACCGGGCGGGGCGAGTACACCCACGTCTCGCTCTACCAGGCCGGGGTCGCGGTGCGGGACATCCTCGGTGAGGACGGTCCCTGGGCCGACTACCGCGCGGTGAGCCGGGTGACCTTCACCGACCCCGAGGTGGGCTCGGTGGGCATGACCGAGGAGCAGGCCCGGGCCGCGGGGATCGAGGTGCGGGTCGGGACCGCCGACGTGGGTGGGTCCAGCCGCGGCTGGATCCACGGTCCCGGTGGCGACGGTGTCGTCAAGCTGGTGGCCGACGCCCGGGAGGGCGTCCTGGTCGGTGCGACCGCCGTCGGGCCGAGCGGCGGGGAGGTCCTGGGCCTGGTGGCCGCCGCGGTGCACGCCCGGATCCCGGTCAGCACGCTGTCCCGGATGCACTTCGCCTACCCGACCTTCCACCGGGTGGTGCTCAGGGCGCTGACCGCCCTGGAGCCCTGACCACGGGGCGGGTTTGACGTGTGGGACAAGAGGGAACTGTGGGCTCATGTCATCGCTCACGCGCCTGCGCGTCCTGCTCGCCCGGGTGGTCAGCGGTTCGCTGGCCCCGACCGAGACCGAGCTGATCGCGCCGGAGCGGGTGTGCGCGTGAGCGCCGCAACGACGACCCCCCTGTCATCGAGGAGACCGGCATGACGCAGGACCCGTCGCACCCCGCCGCGGCGGGCCAGCGATCCGACCACGACCTGTCGGACACCAGCAGCCGGCTCTACACGCCCGAGGAGCTGGGCGCGTACGCCGAGCGGCAGGCCCACGCCCAGCAGCCGCCCGCGGGGCCGCCGCAGCGCACGGTGTACGGCGACCCCCTCACCGACCCGATGCCGGGCACCCAGCCGCCGGCGGACGCGCAGGCGACACCTCCCGCAGCGCCGGCCGGCGGCGGCCCAGGCGCGGCCCCAGGTGCAGCCCCAGATGCAGGGAGAGGCAGGGGCCGAGGCACAGCAGGCCGGCGGAGGGGGAGCAGCCGGGGGAGCCCCGGCGCTTCATGACGGCGACCGACTTCCTCGACCGACGGGCGGAGCAGCAGGAGAACGGGCCGGCCACGTGGGGCTGGCGGGGTGCCGTGCGGCGCTGGAGCGGCGGGCTGGTCAGCCCGCGGATGGGCCCGGCCGAGGTGGCCTACGAGCAGGACCGGTCGATGATCCAGAAGGACTTCGACGGCCCGCGCACGATCGCCTTCATCAACCCCAAGGGAGGAGCCGCCAAGACCACCGGCGTGCTCGCGGCCGGGTACACGTTCGGCACCGTCCGGGGTGGTGGCGTCGTCGCCTGGGACAACAACGAGACCCGCGGCACCCTCGGTATCCGAGGCACGCGCAGCACGCACCGCAACACCACCCGCGAGCTGCTGGAGGACCTCGAGCGGTTCAGCGACGTCTACCAGTCGCGGATCGGCGACCTGGGCGCGTTCGTCCGCTCGCAGGGAGACGCCCACTTCGACGTCCTGGCCTCGGACGAGCGCCCCGACGTGACGGGCATGATCAAGGCGCAGGACTTCGGCGCGGTGCACAAGCTGCTGGAGCGGTTCTACCGGGTGATCCTGGTCGACACCGGCAACAACATGCGGGCCGAGAACTGGCTGGCGGCCGCCGAGGCCGCCGACCTGCTGGTCGTGACCAGCACGGTGCGCGAGGACACCGGCTACAGCGGCCTGTGGATGCTCGACGCGCTCCAGGACGCCGGCTACCAGAACCTCAAGTACAAGACGGTCACCGTGCTCTCCGACCCCTCGGCGCAGGTCGACGCCAGGCTCGCGAGCGACCTCGTCGACGTCTACCAGCAGCGGACCCGTGGGGTGTACCGGGTGCCCTACGACCCCGCGCTCGTCGCGGGCTCGGTGGTGCCCTACGCCCAGCTCTCGGCCAACACCCGGATGCAGTGGCTCAAGGCGTGCGCGGGGATGGCAGCGGCACTCTGAGCGACCTGCCGGCACGGGAGCGGACGACCGGCCACGGCGGTCGAGATCGGGCCGCGGTACGGGCTCGAGGCCGTGGGTCCGCCCATCCCCGAGTGACCTGCGCGGGTCAGTCCGTCGCCGCGCCCCAGCCGTGCCACCGGTCGACCTCCATCCAGGCACTGACCCTGGGGCTGTGCCGGTTCGGGTACGGCCGGCCGTTGTAGTGGGTGCTGAGCCGGTCGATGTCGGCGAGCGCCTCGTCGTCGGCCATCGCGACCACGCGACCGATCAGGGAGACGTGGGTGTACCAGCTGGACTCGTCCAGCGCGGTGAGGGTGAGCCGGGGGTCGCGGCGCAGGTGCTTGAGCCGCACCCGGGTGCCGTCCATGTTGAGCAGCACCCGGCCGTCGTCCTCGAGGAGGTACCACGTCGCCACCGACACCGGCTGCCCGTCCGAGCGCAACGTGCTGACGACGGCCGGGTTGGGCTTGGCCAGCAACGAGCGGACGTGGTCGGGGAACGGCAGGTCGGGCATGGATCCTCCTGTTTGTGGGTTACTGCAACTCAAGGAGTCGAGAGTACGGAGGCGAACGCATGCGCGCAGTGGTGTACCGCAGGACCGGCCCGTCGTCGGTGCTGGAGGCCGTGGACCGGGACGTCCCGGAGCCGGGGCCCGGCGAGGTGCGGGTCAGGGTGGTGCGGGCCGGCGTCAACCCGACCGACTGGAAGTTCCGCAGCGGCGCCGACGATGGCGTACGACGAGGTCACGCCCGGCCAGGACGGAGCCGGTCTGGTCGACGCGGTCGGCGAGGGCGTCACCGGCCTCGAGGTCGGGCAGCGGGTGTGGCTGATCCTCGCCCAGCACGAGCGCGCGCACGGGTCGGCCGCGGAGTACACCGTCCAGCCGGCGGCGCGGGTGAAGCCGCTGCCGGCCGACGCGTCGTACGACCTCGGGGCGAGCCTGGGCGTGCCCGCGGTCACCGCGCACCGCGCACTCACCGCGTCCGAGGGTGGGCCGAGCCGGTTGGCGCCCGGTGCGCTGGCGGGCAGGACCGTGCTGGTGGCCGGTGGTGCCGGCGCTGTCGGCAACGCCGCGATCCAGCTTGCCCGCTGGGCGGGTGCCACCGTGGTCACCACGATCAGCAGCGAGGAGAAGGCGCGGCTGGCGAAGGCCGCCGGCGCCCACCACACGGTGAACTACCGGGAGTCCGACGCCGAGGCCGAGATCAGGGCGGTCGCTCCCGACGGCGTGGACATCGTCGTCGAGGTGGCGCCGGCCCAGAACAACTCCCTCGACCTCGCCGTGACGCGGGTCCGCGGCACCATCGCGATCTACGCCAACAACGGCGGGGACGAGCTCACGGTGCCGGTGCGGGCGACCTTCTCGCGCAACCTGCGCTACCAGTTCGTGCTGCTCTACACCCTGGGCCAGGACCTGGTCGACGCTGCGGCCGAGGACATCAACGCCGCGGTGGCCGCCGGCGCGCTGGGAGTGGGGGAGCAGGTGGGGGTGCCGCTGCACCACTACCCGCTCGCGGCACTCGCCGAGGCCCACGACGCCGTGGAGACCGGCGCGGTCGGGAAGGTCCTGGTCGACGTCGGGTGAGCCCGGGGTCAGGCGAGGGCGAGCCGGTACCAGGTCGGCGAGTTCCGGCGCAGCCACTGCGGCAGTCCGGAGCTCTCCGCCGGGTCGACGGCGACGACCCGCCAGCCCGGGAAGGCGGCCTCGACGGCGGCGCGGTCCGCGCCGTGCGGGTGGAGCAGGGTCGGGTGCGGCGCGGTGCAGAGCACCAGCATGGTGGCGCCCGGACTGGCGAGCTCGGTGACGCCCTCGCCGAGCGCGAGCCGTTCGTCGTCCTGGAGGTTGTTGAAGCATCCGACGTCGAGGTAGAAGGCGAAGTTCCTGCCGACCCCGCAGCCCTTGAGGTGGGTCACGTCCCCGATCACGTAGCGGCTCTCGTCGCCGCTCCGGCGGTCGGCGATGTCGACCGCCACGCGGACGTTGTCGACGCCCACGGCGTGCCAGCCGCGGCCCTCCAGCCGACGGGTGTACTCGCCGGTGCCGCAGCCCAGGTCGAGCGCCCTTCCGAAGGGCCGCTCGCGTTCCTGCTCCTCGCGATCCAGCAGCCGCTGGAAGGACGCGTCCGCTCCCGCGCCGGCCTTGTCCCACGGGGTCACCCCGAACCGGTAGCCGAGGTTGAACTTGACGCTCACTGACCAGCCCCTCACTCCGGGTGCCGCCTGATGGACAACTCCCACGGTGGGCGGCGCCGCCCGGGCTGTCCACGGCCCATGGTCCCCACGCCGGGGGCCGATCGCCGGCGGACCGTGTGGCCGCGACGGCACTGGTAGGGTCGGCGTCGATCGACATCCTTTAACGAGCCGTCCCGTGAGGCGGAGAAGGAGGTCCGGCACTCGATGCCTGCGCCCAACGCTGCACCGGACGCGACGACCGATGATGGTCGCACCGTCCTCGACGCCCGCGACATAGGTCGGGCCCTCACCCGCATCTCCCACGAGATCCTCGAGCGCAACAAGGGTGGCTCGGATCTCGTGCTCCTCGGCATCCCCAGCCGGGGAGTGCCACTGGCCGAGCGCATCGCCGAGCGCATCGCCTCGGTGGAGGGGTACGACGTGCCCGTCGGCTCGCTGGACGTCACGATGTACCGCGACGACCTGCGGATGAAGCCGGCCCGGGCGCTGCTGCCCACGCAGATCCCCAGCGGCGGCATCGACGGCCGGACCGTCGTGCTCGTCGACGACGTGCTCTTCTCCGGCCGCACCATCCGCGCGGCGCTGGACGCCCTCAACGACATCGGCCGTCCGAAGGCGGTGCGCCTGGCCGTGCTGGTGGACCGTGGCCACCGCGAGCTGCCGATCCGTGCGGACTTCGTCGGCAAGAACCTGCCCACCTCGCTCGTGGAGCGGGTGCGGGTGCGGCTGCAGGGCGTCGACGACCTGGACGCCGTGACGATCCTGGGCTCGACCGAGGGGGAGGGCGCATGAAGCGGCACCTGCTCAGCGCGGCCGACCTGAGCCGCGACGACGCCGAGCTGGTCCTGAAGACGGCCGAGGAGCTCCGCTCGCTCGCCGACCGGCCGATCAAGAAGCTGCCCGCCCTGCGGGGCCGCACCGTGGTGAACCTGTTCTTCGAGGACTCCACGCGCACCCGCATCTCGTTCGAGGCCGCGGCCAAGCGGCTCTCGGCCGACGTCATCAACTTCGCTGCGAAGGGCTCCTCGCTGTCCAAGGGCGAGAGCCTGAAGGACACGGCGCTGACGCTGGAGGCGATGGGCGCCGACGCCGTCGTGGTCCGCCACTCCGCGAGTGGTGCCCCGCACCGGCTGGCCAACTCGGGGTGGGTGCGCTCGAGCGTGGTCAACGCCGGGGACGGCACGCACGAGCACCCGACCCAGGCGCTGCTGGACGCGTTCACGATGTGGCGCCACCTCGGCTCCCTGGACGGCCGCCGGGTCGCGGTCGTCGGGGACGTGCTGCACAGCCGGGTGGCCCGGTCCAACGCGCTGCTGCTGCGCACGCTCGGGGCCGAGGTGACCCTGGTGTCGCCGCCCACGCTGCTGCCGGTGGGCATCGAGAGCTGGCCGGTGGAGACGTCGTACGACCTCGACGCGGTGCTGCCCAAGGCCGACGTGGTGATGATGCTGCGCGTCCAGCGCGAGCGGATGCACGGAGGATTCTTCCCGACCGCGCGGGAGTACTCCCGCCGCTACGGGCTCGACGGGCGCCGGATGGCGACCCTCCAGGACCACACGATCGTCATGCACCCCGGACCGATGGTGCGCGGCATGGAGATCACCGCCGACGTCGCCGACTCCGACCGTTCGGTGATCGTCGAGCAGGTCACCAACGGCGTCGCCGTGCGGATGGCCGTGCTGTACCTGCTGCTCGGTGGCAGCGCCCCTGCTGTTGGAGGAGAAGAGTGACCACGTACCTGATCCGGAACGTCAGCATCCTGGGCGGTGAGCCCACCGACCTGCTGCTCGCCGACGGGGTCGTCAAGGAGGTCGGCCGCGGCCTGGCCGCCGACGGCGCCGAGACCATCGACGCCCAGGGCCTGATCGCGCTGCCCGGCCTGGTCGACCTGCACACCCACCTGCGCGAGCCGGGCCGCGAGGATGCCGAGACGGTGGAGTCCGGCACCCGTGCCGCTGCCCGAGGCGGCTTCACCGCGGTGCACGCGATGGCCAACACCGAGCCGGTCGCCGACACCGCCGGTGTCGTCGAGCAGGTCTGGCGGCTGGGTCGTGAGGCCGGCTACTGCGACGTCTACCCGGTGGGTGCGGTCACCGTCGGACTGGCGGGGGAGCGGTTGGCCGAGCTCGGCGCGATGGCCGACTCCGCTGCCCGGGTCCGGGTCTTCTCCGACGACGGCAGGTGCGTCAGCGATGCGGTGCTGATGCGCCGGGCGCTCGAGTACGTCAAGGCGTTCGACGGCGTCGTCGCCCAGCACGCCCAGGAGCCCCGCCTCACCGAGAACGCCCAGATGAACGAGGGTGAGCTCTCCGGGCGCCTTGGCCTGGCCGGCTGGCCGGCGGTCGCGGAGGAGGCGATCATCGCCCGCGACTGCCTGCTCGCGGCGCACGTCGGATCGCGCCTGCACGTCTGCCACGTCTCCACCGCCGGCTCCGTCGAGATCGTGCGCTGGGCGAAGTCGAAGGGCTGGGACGTCACCGCCGAGGCGTGCCCCCACCACCTGCTGCTCACCGACGAGCTGGCGGCGACCTACGACCCGATCTACAAGGTCAACCCGCCGCTGCGCTCCACCACCGACGTCGAGGCGCTGCGGGCCGGCCTGGCCGACGGCACCATCGACATCGTGGCCACCGACCACGCCCCGCACCCGCACGAGGACAAGGACTGCGAGTGGGCGGCCGCGGCGTTCGGCATGCTCGGGCTCGAGACCGCGCTGTCGATCGTGCAGGAGACGATGGTCGATCCCGGCCTGCTCGACTGGGCGGGCGTGGCCGAACGGATGTCCCACGCGCCCGCGCGCATCGGCCGCGTCGCGGACCACGGTCAACCGATCGAGGTGGGTGCGCCGGCCAACGTGGTGCTCTACGACCCGAGGGTGCGGCGCCTCGTCGAGGCGGCGGAGACGGCATCGCTGTCGCGCAACACGCCGTACGCCGGGATGGAGCTGCCGGGCCGGGTCGTCGCGACGTTCCTGCGGGGCCGGGCCACCGTGCTGGACGGCAAGCTGGCCTGACCCGCCGGTGGCTCACCCCCGCTTGCGGGCGGTGAAGAGGAGGTACTCCCACTCCATGGCGCCGTCGGTGCGGATCGCGTCGTCGCCCAGGCGGGCCAGGGCCTCGTCGAGCTCCGCCACGCGGGCGGGGTCGTCGGCGATCCCGCGGTAGGCCGCGATGGTGGGCCCGTAGTAGGCCTTGAAGAAGTCGCGGAACTCCTCGCCGTCCGCGAAGCGGTCCACCCGCACGGTCCGGCGCTCGGCGGTGACGTCGCTGACCCGGTCGCCGAACAGGTTCCGCACGTGGTCCTCGCGGCCCCACAGCGGCGGGGGCTGCACGTCGGCCGGCGGCGGGGCGACGTAGGGCTTCATGGCCGCGAACATCTGGCCGACGAACCCTTCCGGCGTCCAGTTGGCCAGCGCGATCGTGCCGCCGGGCCGGCTCACCCGCACGAGCTCGTCGGCGGTGGCCTGGTGGTGGGGCGCGAACATGACGCCGACGCAGGACAGCACCTTGTCGAAGGTGTGGTCGGCGAACGGCAGCGCCTCCGCGTCGGCCTCGCGCCACTCGACCTGCGCACCCGCCTTCGTCGCCGAGGCGCGGCCGGCGTCGAACAGCTCGGGGGTGAGGTCGGAGGCGACGACGTGGCCGCCGGCGAGCGCGGCGGGGACGGCGACGTTGCCGGAACCGGCTGCCACGTCGAGGACCCGGTCGCCGGGCCGGACGTCCGCCGCCTCGACCACCACCGGGCCGAGGGCAGGGATCACCTCGGTCGCCACGGCGGGGTAGTCGCCCAGCCCCCACATGGCGCGGTGCTTGGTCTTCAGGGCCCGGTCCGCGTCGAGCTCGGCGGCGGTGGGCGAGATGGTCTGGCTCATGGTTCTCCTCCTCGGGTGGCGGCACCGTCCGGAACCGCTGGTTCGGTTCTACGGCGGCCGCGGCCAGGCGCGGATCCGCAGTCGTTGCCCATGTCGGGCGGCCCGGCTGCCCAGATGTGAGACTGGCCGGACTACCCGACCGAGGAGGTCCTGCATGTCCCGCGTGGTGCACTTCGAGATCCAGGCCGACGACGTGGAGCGGGCGAAGTCCTTCTACGCCGCGGTGTTCGACTGGTCCTACCAGGACTACGGCCAGTTCACCGGCACGACGTACTGGGGGATCGTGACCGGTCCGGACGACCAGCTGGGCATCAACGGCGGCCTGCTGCAGCGTCCCGCCCCGGCTCCGGCCGTCGGCCAGGGGACGAACGCCTTCGTCTGCACCGTCGGGGTCAGCGACTACGACGACACCGAACGTCGCATCCTGGAGGCGGGCGGTCAGGTGGCCCTGCCCAAGATGGCGCTCGTGGGCATGGCGTGGCAGGGCTACTACCTCGACCCCGAGGGGAACACGTTCGGCATCCACCAGCCCGACCCCGAGGCGAAGTAGGCCGCTCGCCGGAGACCTGCCGGAGCTACCGGCCCGACGCCGCGGGCGGCGGGTCGTCGAACTTCGCGCAGAAGCGTATGGCCGTGAGTCGCCCAGGCTCGTAGCGTGGAAGGCCCCAGCGACAGGAGTCGCGATGCCTGACCTCATCCTCACGCCGCGTGAACAGGCCGCTCTTCGCTCGCTCTACGCCTGCTCACCCGTGCCGGGCTGCCCGATACCGACGATCGACGTCCTCGGACTTCGTCGACACCCTGGTGCCGGGCGACGCCATGGGCGCGGTCCTGGCCGACGACAAGGGGCACGAGCTCGACATGGTGACCGTGCCCACCCACTTCTACGACGACTACGTCGACAGCTCGCCGGAGGGCACCGGAGCGTTGTACGTCGGCGTCATGCACTGGTCGCGCAACCCGGAGGCTGCGGAGTCGTGCCAGGCGCTCCCCGGGGGGCTCGTGGACGGGGTGGCGGTCGGCTTCCGCAACGGGATCGACTGCGTGAGCCAGCTCTTCATCGACCGCCAGCGGCGGATGTTCAGCGAGCGCGACCTCGCGATGCTCCAGCTGATCCTGCCGGCGCTGCAACGCATCATGCGCGAGCGGCCCACGCCGGCGCTGCCGCCTTCCCTGACCGTCCAGGAGCGTCGTGTCCTCATGCAGGTCGCCGCCGGGCTGTCGAACGCCGAGATCGCGGCAACGCTGTTCATCGCGCCCAGCACGGTCCGCAAGCACCTCGAGAACAGCTTCCGGAAGCTCGGGGTGTCGAGCCGGCTCGCCGCCGTCGCAGCCATCCAGGGCACCGACCTGCCCGACCAGGACCTGCGCGAGCGCCTCGAGCGCCTGGCCTGACCTCCTTCCCCGCACCGTCGGCCCCAGCCTGCCGACGGTGCGGTGCGTCGTGCGCGTCCTCCTGCGGGCCTGCCGCACGATCTTCGTCGGATCGCGAATACCCAACGCGGGCGGGAGATTCGAGACTCGGAGGTGAGCCAGACACCCACCGAAGAGAGGCTTCCCATGTTCACCGTCACCAGGCAGTCCGGGCGGCGCGGTCGCCTCCCGGCCGCCGTCGCCACGGGCCTCATCGCCCTGTTCCTGCCCCTCAGCGCGCCCTCCGCACACGCGATCCCGGATCCCCCCTTCTCCGGGCCCGGCGCCTCCGCACCAGAGCCGGCCGGACGAGCCGATGTCCCCCGGCCCTGCTTCCTCGTGCGGGCGCACTGGAACGTCGCGCTCGACGGGCCCCAACCCCTCTGCTGAGTCGCCCCGCCACTTCGCAGCCGCCGGCCCGGGTCCGGCGGCTGTCGCGCGTCCCGGTCCGAAGCACGAGCACGCCCGTCCTGGTCGCTGGTGAGGTCTTGACCTGGGGTGTGGAATCGGAAGTGGATGGAGGCAGTGACACGAGGAAGGGGCGAGCAATGAGCGGCCCGGTGCGCAAGCTCACTGACGGCGAGCTGCGCGAAGCACAGGGAACCCCGGGGTTGACGCGCCGCACGGCGTTCGAAGGTGATGGCCACTGGTTCGGACACGTCGAGGCGGCTCCCGTGACCATGTCCGGGTGGCACCACCACGGGGACAACGTGACGATGGGATACGTCCTCAAGGGAAGCATCACCCTGGAGTTCGGTCCGGATGGGAGCCAGAGGGTCGAGGTCGGCGAGGGCGAGTACTTCGAGGTCCCCGAGAACACCGTGCATCGCGAAGGCAACAAGTGGCACGAACCCGGCGAGGTCGTGATCTCGCGAGTGGGGAAGGGGCAGCTGGTGTTTCCCGTCGAGGGGCCCGACGCGACCTGACCCGCGCTCGCGGCCGGTCCGCGCGGGTGAGGTGCCTCGGGTGCCCCTGGGCACCGGCGGGTGCGGCCCTTGGTGGGTATGGCGGATCCGGCCGTCTTGGGTCGCGGTCCCTCCCGGCTGGCGGGCAGGTCGTGGTTGCGGCCTTTGGCGGCTACGGCGGACGGCCTGTCTTTGGGTCGACGCTGCCTCCCGGCCGGCGGATCGCCCCGGGGCCCCGGGGCCCCGGGCCCGGCCAGAAATCGCTCGAAACTTTCTTCGGATAACGTCTCACTATGGTGAGATATGCACAGGCCAGGGGCCCGTCAATGTCGGTGCCCTCTGGTTGAGTCGGGTCATGGAGCAGCCCACCGAGTTCCCCACCACCCCGGCCGGGGTGGTCGCGGGCGCGAACGGGCTGCTCACCCGCCTGGACGAGACCCTGTGGGCCGCCAAGGACGCCTCGCAGATCGTGGACACGGTCGCCGAGCTGGAGACGGTCCGGGCCCACCTGGCCGCGCTGGAGGCCTCGGTGCTGGCCGAGATCGGCGCCCGGGGGATCGCCAAGCAGGAGCTGGCCTGGGGGTCGACCGCGGAGTGGTTCACCCACACTGGCCGGCACCACCCGCCGCGAGGGGCACCGGACGGTGCGGCAGGCGCCCGGTCCTGGTCGGTGAGCGGACCGCGACGCACGCCGCCCTGGCGGCCGGGCGGGTCTCCCCGGAGCAGGCCGCGGTGATCGTGGCCGCCGTCGAGGAGCTCCCGCTGGACACGGTCGGTGCGGGAGCAGGGCGAGGCGTTCCTGCTCGACCAGTCCGCGAAGCTGACGGCGACCGAGCTGGCCAAGGCCGCCAGGCACCTGGCCGAGGTCGCCGACCCCGACAAGGCCGAACGCGACGCCGAGAAGGACCTCGACCGCCAGGACCGGGCCGCGCACCACCACCGGTTCCTCTCGATCACCGACGACGGCGCCGGCGGGGTGAGGCTCCGCGGCCGCGGCACCCTGGAGGACGCCGCCACCATCAAGGCCGCCCTGCTGCCGCTGACCAAGCCCGCCCCCGCCACCGACCCGGCGACCTGTGAAGAGGCACACCGACCCGCGCGACCACGGGGCCCGGATGTGGGACGCGCTGGTCACCGCCTGTGAGCACGTGCTGGCCACCGACCTGGCACCGGACTGCCACGGCGCCCGACCCCGCCTCGCGGTCACCACCAGCCTGGACGTGCTGCGCGGCCAGATCGACTGGGCCACCCTGGGCGCCGCGGTCTCCACCACCGACGACGGCCTCGACCTCGCCCCCTCCGTGGTCCGCCGGCTGGCCTGCGACGCCGACCTGATCCCGATCGCCCTCGGCACCCACGGCGAAGTGCTGGACGTCGGCCGCACCCAACGCCTGGTCACCCCCGCCCTGTGGCGGGCCCTGGTCTGCCGCGACGCCCACTGCGCCTTCCCCGGCTGCACCCGGCCCCCGGTGATGTGCCACGCCCACCACATCATCCACTGGGCCGACGGCGGCCACACCAAGCTGGCGAACCTGGTGCTCCTGTGCGGGCAGCACCACCGCACCATCCACCACACCCCCTGGGAAGTCCGCCTCAACCCCGACGACGGCAGACCCGAGTTCCTCCCACCACCCAAACCCGGCCAACCACCACCCGACCTGGATCCGCAGCCAGACCCCGACGCGAGTGACAGCCGTCCCGGCGTGTGCGAACGTGGGAAGTGCTGCCGAGCCGGAGACGAGGCACGCCATGGTCGATCACCAGCGTGAGCTGGGGGGCTGGCTGCTCAGCGAGTACGGACCTGAGGACGCAGAGCACACCGTGCTCCTGCTGCCCGGCGGGATGTGCACGGCCGCGTTCTACGACGACCTCGTCGCCGAGCCCCAGCTCAGTGCCTCGTCCCTGCGTCTCGTGGCCACCACGCTTCCCGGCCATGGGGGAACGCCGGAGCCGGCGGACCTCGGGGTCGAGAACTATGCCCACCTGGCGGGACAGCTGGCCCGGGACGTCGGCTGCGACGTGGTGGTCGGCCACAGCATGGGTGCCAACGTCGCCATCGAGATGGCCTGCGCGGGGGAGTTCATCGGACCGATGGTGCTGCTGTCGCCCAGCTTCTCGCGGGCCGACGAGTCACGCTTCCTCCGCGTGCTGGACCACGCCGGGGGAGTGCTGGGCCAGCTGCCGTTCCGCCTCGATGCTCGCGGTGGTCGGCTCGTCGATGAAGGACGTGAAGGTGAGCCCGGAGCGGCGTGCGGCGCTGACCGCGGAGCTCCGGAAGAACGACCCGGGCTTCCTCCGGCGCGCGATCCGCAGCTACTTCGAGTACCTCGACCGTCAGGGGTCGCTGGCGAAACGACTGTGCGAGTCCGGTGGCGCCACGTGGGTCGTCTTCGGCGACCACGGTGACGTCGGACTCCGAGACGACGAGCGAGCAGTGCTGGACGCCTGCCACAACGTGGCCCTGCAGGTCGTTCCGGACGCCGGGCACCTGACGCTCAACGAGCAGCCCGCCCGGGTGGCGCGGATCGTGCTCGACGCCGTGTCGAGCCTCGCCACCTGAACCATCGAGGCCGTGGCATCCTCCTCCGGTGATTCCGGAACAGATCGGACGCTGGAGCGACTTCCTGCACGGCTGCGGCCTCGAGCCAGGGGAGGTGCTCGGGTCCGGGATGGAAGGGGCGGTCGTCTCGCTCGGTGACGACCGGGTCGCCAAGATCTGGCATCGGCGGCCCGTGGAGGAGCTGGCAGCTCTCCAGCGCTTCTACTCCGCGGTCGGACGGGCCGGCGTGGCCGTCGCTACCCCGAGCATCCTGCAGATCCTCAGCCTGGACGGGCAGCACGCGACGATCGAGCCCCGATTGCACGGCAGGCCGCTGTGGACCGCCGACGGGAGCTCGCCGACGCTGGGGGACCGGGACGTCGCCTGCATCGGGGACGTCCTGGCCGCCCTCGCGGCCGTGGAGCCGGCACCCGACCTGGGCATCCTGCCGGTGCTCGAGGGCGAGGCGCCCTTCCAGGCCGGGGCCGTGCCGTTCCCGCGCTCCTTGGCCGCCCTGGTGGCGCGCCGCGTCGAGCGGTTCCGCGCGCCGCTGCTGGCCCGGCTGCCGGAGCTCGACCTGCTCACCGCAGCCGTCGTGGCGCGGCTCGAGGGCCTGGAGCCGGGAGATGTCGGCCTGGTCCACGGCGACCTCATCCCGGCCAACATCTTCGTGGACGACACGACGGCGCCGCAGGCCGTGCTCGACTTCGGGTTCCTGACGACGCTCGGTGATCCCGCCTTCGACGCGGCGGTCACCGCCAGCATCTACGACATGTACGGACCCCGCGCCGCCGAGACCGAGGCGACCCTCGACGAAGCCCTCGGGGACCGCTTCGGCCATGACCCCGCGCGGCTGGCCGTCTACCGGGCCGCCTACGCGCTGGCGACCGGCAACTGCTTCAGCGCCTCCGGCAGCGACGGCCACTTCGAGTGGTGCATGCGGGTCCTCGAACGGCCGGCGGTCCGCGAGGCCCTCGATCTCTGAGCCCTCACGTCAGGTCGTCGCCCAGCCGAGCTCCGCGGCCCGGTCCACGGCCTCGGCACGGTTGTGGGCGCCCAGCTTCTGCAGGATCGCTGCGACATGGTGGTCGACGGTCCGCACCGAGAGCACCAGGCGTTCGGCGATCTCGGCGTTGGAGAGGCCCGCGGCCACCAGTGCGAGGACGTCGACCTGCCGAGGGGTGAGGCCGCCGATGTTCCCGCGGGTGGCGGCCGATGGACCCCGGGGCACCCGGACACCGCGGTCGCGCAGGTCCTCGCGCGCCCGGGTCGCCAGCGCCACGCCGCCGAGCACGTCGAGACGCGCGATCCCCTCCAGGACGGTCTCGGCCTCGTCGGCCCGGGTGAGCGCCATGGCGGCCTCGTACGGGTAGCCCGCATCCGTCCAGGTGGCCGCCGCGGCTCGCCAGTCGCCGCGCGCGAGGACGGCGTACGGGTGGTCGAGGTCGCCGAGCTCGACCGGGGCGCCGGCGATCTCCAGCCAGAAGCCGAGCTCGGTGCGCCAGGAGCGAGAGCCGAGCCGCGCCGCCTCGGCGTACGCCGGCCCCGCGACCTCGCGGACGGTCTCCAGGTCGCGCCGCAACCAGGCCGCCTCGCACGCGAGTGCCGCGGCGGGGCCGGTGCGCTGGAGCTCGTCGAGCTCCCGGCCGAGGGACCAGCACTCGTCCACCAGGTGCTGTGCCGGGCTCCCGGTGCGCACTGCGGCGCGGCCCAGCACGAACAGCGCCGTGCAGCGGATCGGGTTCGTGGCGTCCAGCCCGACCCGGGCGTCGACGACCGCGTCCTCCCACCGGGCGTCGGCCAGGGCGACCAGGCCGCGCTCGACGTGGAGGTACTTCCAGAACGCGACGTGCTCGGCACGCTCCGCGTGCCGGATGCCGGCCGCGACGTGCTGCGCCGCCTCGCGGGGTCGCAGCTCGAGCAGCAGCTGCCAGGTCAGGTTGCAGTAGGCGCGGCTGGCGTGCTCGCTCAGCCCCTGCGCCAGCGCGACCTCGAGAGCCTGCTCGAGGATCGCCTGACCGGAGGAGTCCCCACCCGACCACATGGCGGTGCCGAGGTTGTTCAGGGCGTGCGTCAGGACCGCGGGCTCGTCGACCTCGCGGGCCAGGTCGATGGCTTCTCGCGCCGCCTCGATGGCCTCGTCGCACCGGTCAGCCAGCATCGCCAGCTGGGAGGTGTTGCTGTACGCCAGCGCCAGCTCGCGGCGGCTGTCCGTGACCGTCAGGACCTCGACGGCCTCCGCGCCGGCCGCCTCGGCGCCGGGCCGGTCACCGCACCACCACCGGATCCGGGAGAGCCAGCGCAGCGAGGACCCCAGCGCGACCGGGTCGCCGAGTCCGCGCCGCAGCTCGACGGCCTCGGCCTGGTCGACCATGGCGCTCCGACCCTGGTCGCCGACGGTGTAGCACTCGATCGCCGAGGCCTGCAGCAGGTCGGCCAGCTCGGCCGCGGTGAAGTGCTCGCGGTGGGTGAGCACCAGACGCAGGTGTGCGGCCGCCTCGCGATGCGCCCCTGCGGCGGAGGCGGTGCGGGCGGCGGCCGGCCCGTGCCGCACCACCGCGGCCACGTCGCCGGCCCCGGCCGCGTGGTGGACCAGCTGGGCGGGGTCCGCGTCGGCCGCCTCGAAGGCCGCGAGCGCGGCCGCGTTCAGCGCCGTACGCCGCGCGGCGGGCAGCGCGTCGACCACGGCCCGCCGGGTGAGCTCGTGCCGGAAGGCGACCCGGAGGGGTTCGACGACCAGCAGCCCGTGCTCCTCGGCCGGCGCGAGGGCCACCAGCCCGCCGGGCACCAGGGCGTCGACCAGGGACCGGTCGGCCGTCGAGGTCACCACGCTGAGCCGTTCGACACCGTCCCGGCTGCGGGGGTCCAACCGGTGCAGTCGAGCCAGGGTCAGGTCCACCACGCTCGACGGGACGGCGTCGTGGGGGGAGGCGAGCACCTCGTGGACGAGGAACGGGTTCCCGGCGGTCAGTGCGAAGACCAGCTCCGGATCAGCGTCCGTGCCGACGCAGAGGTCCCGCACGGCGGCGCGGGAGAGCGCGTGCAGCGGCAGCCGGCGTACCGCCGTCGAGCCGGCCGCGACGGCCAGCAGCCGCCGGAGCGGCTGGCCGCCGTCCGCATCGTCGTCGCGGTAGGTCAGGAGCAGCACCGCGGACAGGTCGGCGGCCCGGCGGACGAGGTAGCGCAGCAGGTCCAGGGTGGCCTCGTCGGCCCAGTGCACGTCCTCGACCACGAGGACGGTGGCGTGCCCTGACCAGTCGAGCTCGTCGAGCAGCGCGGCGAAGAGGGCGTCCCGGTCGCCGGTGTCGCGCAGCGCGCGGGCCAGGCCGGCGCCGACGGCCGGCCAGGTCGCGGATCGGGCCGAGCACGCGTGGGGTGGTGAGGTCGTCGCAGTGGCCCACGAGGAGCCGCGAGCCCGCGGGCAGGGTCCGCCCGACCTCGCGGACCAGACTGGACTTCCCGACCCCGGCCTCCCCGGAGACCAGGACCACCGAACCGGATCCCGCCGCGGCGAGCCGGACGGCGTCGGCCAACGTCGCCAGCTCGGTCTCGCGCTCGAGCACCCGACCCTCGGACACGCATCGATCGTACGGCCGTCGGCGCTGGTAGGGTCGGGCTCGCTTGCGCATCCTTTAACGATCCGTCCCGTGAGGCGGAGAAGGAGGTACGGCGTGCCACTGCATGCCCCCGCTCACCCGGTTTCCCCTGCCGGACCACCCCGAACTTCGGCGATCCTGGTCCTCGAGGACGGCCGGACCTTCCGCGGCGAGGCCTACGGCGCCCCGGGTGAGACCTTCGGCGAGGCCGTCTTCAACACCGGGATGACCGGTTACCAGGAGACCCTGACCGACCCGTCCTACCACCGCCAGGTCGTCGTCATGACGGCTCCGCACGTCGGCAACACCGGCATCAACGACGAGGACCCCGAGTCCCGCCGGATCTGGGTGTCCGGCTACGTCGTCCGCGACCCCGCCCGGGTCCCCTCGAGCTGGCGGTCCCGCCGCACCCTCGACGACGAGCTGCGCGACCAGGGGGTCGTCGGCATCTCCGGCATCGACACCCGGGCGCTGACCCGGCACCTGCGCGAGGCGGGCGCCATGCGGGTGGGGATCTCGTCGACCGAGAGCGACCCCGCGGTGCTGCTGGAGCGGGTCCGTGAGTCCGCCCAGATGGCGGGCGCCGAGCTCGCCGGTGAGGTCTCCACGAGCGAGGCGTACGTCGTGCCGGCGGTCGGTGAGCGTCGCTTCACCGTGGCGGCGCTCGACCTCGGCATCAAGGGCATGACTCCGGCGATGATGGCCGAGCGCGGGATCGAGGTGCACGTGCTGCCGGCCACCGCCGGCCTCGAGGACGTGCTGGCGGTCGGGCCGGACGGACTGTTCTTCTCCAACGGCCCCGGCGACCCGGCCGCGACGACCCACCAGGTCGAGCTGCTGCAGGGCGCGCTCGAGCGCGGGCTGCCCTACTTCGGCATCTGCTTCGGCAACCAGCTCTTCGGCCGCGCCCTCGGGCTCGGCACCTACAAGCTGAAGTACGGCCACCGAGGCATCAACCAGCCGGTGATGGACCGCACCACCGGCAAGGTCGAGGTGACCGCGCACAACCACGGGTTCGCGGTCCGGTGGCCCGACGGGGTGGCGCTCGACGCGGCGGTTCCGACGGCCTACGGCAGTGCCTCGGTCAGCCACGTCTGCCTCAACGACGACGTCGTCGAGGGGCTCGAGCTCCGCGACGCCGAGGGCCGGCTCCGCAGCTTCTCGGTGCAGTACCACCCCGAGGCCGCCGCCGGCCCGCACGACGCGGCGTACCTCTTCGACCGGTTCGTCCAGCTGATGGGCTCCACGAGCTCGACCAACGAGGAGGCCTGATGCCCAAGCGCGACGACATCCAGTCCGTGATGGTGATCGGCTCCGGGCCGATCATCATCGGCCAGGCCTGCGAGTTCGACTACTCGGGCACCCAGGCCTGCCGCGTCCTCAAGGCCGAGGGCATCCGGGTGATCCTGGTGAACTCCAACCCGGCCACGATCATGACCGACCCCGAGTTCGCCGACGCGACCTACGTCGAGCCGATCACGCCCGAGTACGTCGAGAAGGTGATCGCCAAGGAGCGCCCCGACGCGCTGCTGCCGACCCTCGGCGGCCAGACCGCGCTGAACGCGGCGATCGCCCTGCACGAGCGCGGCGTCCTGGAGAAGTACGGCGTGGAGATGATCGGGGCCAGCTTCGAGGCCATCCACCGCGGCGAGAACCGTGAGCTCTTCAACGCGATCGTGGAGAAGGTGGGCGGCGAGGTCGCTCGCAGCTTCGTCTGCCACTCGCTGGACGACTGCGACAAGGCCGTCGCCGAGCTCGGGTACCCGGTCGTGGTGCGGCCCTCGTTCACGATGGGCGGCACCGGCTCGGGCATCGCGTACGACGAGTCCGACCTGGAGCGGATCGCCGGCGCCGGACTGGCGGCCAGCCCCACCACCGAGGTCCTCCTGGAGGAGTCGATCATCGGCTGGAAGGAGTACGAGCTCGAGGTGATGCGCGACAAGGCGGACAACGTCGTCATCATCTGCTCGATCGAGAACCTCGACCCGATGGGCGTGCACACCGGCGACTCGATCACGGTCGCCCCGGCGATGACGCTCACCGACCGCGAGTACCAGCACCTTCGCGACCTGGCGATCGGCATCATCCGCGAGGTGGGCGTCGACACCGGCGGCTGCAACATCCAGTACGCCGTGAACCCGGCCGACGGTCGGGTGATCGTCATCGAGATGAACCCCCGGGTGTCGCGGTCCTCGGCGCTGGCGTCGAAGGCCACCGGCTTCCCCATCGCGAAGATCGCCGCCAAGGTGGCGATCGGCTACACCCTCGACGAGATCCCCAACGACATCACCACCCGCGAGGACGGCCAGAGCACGCCCGCGGCCTTCGAGCCGACGCTCGACTACGTGGTCGTGAAGGTGCCGCGCTTCGCGTTCGAGAAGTTCCCCGGCGCGGACCCGGCCCTGACGACGCACATGAAGTCGGTGGGCGAGGCGATGGCGATCGGCCGCAACTTCACCGAGGCACTGCAGAAGGCGCTGCGCTCGCTGGAGAGCAGGGAGGCGGTCTTCGACTGGACCCACGAGTGGGTCGACCTCGACAAGGCGGCCCTGCTCGAGGAGATCCGGACGCCGCACGACGGCCGCCTGAAGAAGGTGATGGACGCGCTGCGCGCGGGTGCCACCCCCGAGGAGATCTTCGAGGCCACCGCCATCGACCCGTGGTACGTCGACCAGCTGCTGCTGATCAACGAGATCGCCGGCGAGATCGCGATCTCGCCGGAGCTCACCCCCGAGGTGCTGGGCCGGGCCAAGCGGCACGGGTTCTCCGACGCCCAGATCGGGAAGATCCGAGACATGAACGCGGACGTGGTCCGTGGGGTCCGGCACGCGCTCGGGATCCGTCCGGTGTTCAAGACGGTCGACACCTGCGCCGCCGAGTTCGCCGCCGCCACGCCGTACCACTACTCGTCGTACGACGAGGAGACCGAGGTGGCGCCCCGCGAGCGGGAGGCCGTGATCATCCTCGGCTCCGGCCCGAACCGGATCGGCCAGGGCATCGAGTTCGACTACTCGTGCGTGCACGCCAGCCTGGCGCTGGCCGAGGCCGGTTACGAGACGATCATGGTCAACTGCAACCCCGAGACCGTCTCGACCGACTACGACACCTCCGACCGGCTCTACTTCGAGCCGCTCACGCTGGAGGACGTGCTCGAGATCGTCCACGCCGAGCGGCAGGCCGGCCCGATCGCCGGGGTGATCTGCCAGCTCGGCGGCCAGACGCCGCTGGGCCTGGCCAAGGGGCTGCAGGAGGCCGGGGTGCCGATCGTCGGCACCTCGCCCGACGCGATCCACCTCGCCGAGGAGCGCGGCGCGTTCGGCCGGGTGCTGGCCGAGGCCGGGCTGCCGGCGCCCAAGCACGGGATGGCGACCAGCTTCGCCGACGCGCAGCGGATCGCCGCGGAGATCGGCTACCCGGTGCTGGTGCGGCCGTCGTACGTGCTGGGTGGTCGGGGCATGGAGATCGTCTACGACGACTCCGCGCTCGAGGGCTACATCCAGCGCGCCACCGAGATCAGCCCGGAGCACCCGGTGCTGGTCGACCGGTTCATCGACGACGCGGTGGAGATCGACGTCGACGCGCTCTACGACGGTGAGGAGCTCTTCCTCGGCGGCGTGATGGAGCACATCGAGGAGGCCGGGATCCACTCCGGTGACTCGTCCTGCGCGCTGCCGCCGATCACCCTCGGGGCCGCCGAGATCCTCCGGATCCGTGAGGCGACCGAGGCGATCGCGCGCGGTGTCGGGGTGCGCGGGCTGCTGAACATCCAGTACGCCCTCGGCTCGGACGTGCTCTACGTGCTCGAGGCCAACCCGCGGGCCAGCCGGACGGTGCCGTTCGTCTCGAAGGCGACGGCGACGCCGCTGGCCAAGGCCGCGGCACGAGTGATGCTGGGCGAGTCCGTCGCCTCGCTGCGCAAGGCCGGGGTGCTCCCGGCCGAGGGCGACGGCGGCACGCTGCCGGGCGACCAGCCGATCGCGGTCAAGGAGGCCGTGATGCCGTTCAACCGGTTCCGGACCCCCGACGGCGCTCAGGTCGACACGGTGCTCGGCCCGGAGATGAAGTCGACCGGCGAGGTGATGGGCCTCGACGGCGACTTCGGGACGGCGTTCGCCAAGGCACAGACCGCGGCGTTCGGCTCGCTGCCCACCAGCGGCCGGGTGTTCGTGTCCATGGCCAACCGGGACAAACGGCACATGATCTTCCCGATCAAGGTGCTCTCCGACCACGGCTTCGAGATCCTCGCGACCCAGGGCACCGCGGAGGTGCTGCGACGCAACGGTGTCCGGGCCGACGTGGTGCGCAAGCACTTCGAGGGGACGGGCCCCCACGGCGAGAAGACGACCGTGCAGCTGATCCTCGACGGCGAGATCGACCTGGTCATCAACACCCCGAACGGCTCCGGTTCCGGTGGGTCGGCGCGGGTGGACGGCTACGAGATCCGGACCGCCGCGATCATGGCCAACATCCCGTGCATCACCACGGTGCAGGGGCTCGGTGCGGCGGTGCAGGGCATCGAGGCGCTCGACCGCGGCGAGATCGGCGTGCGCAGCCTGCAGGACTGGGCGCTGCACGGGAACCGCCGGTGAAGCCCTACCGCCTGCTCTTCGACCATGTCCTCACCCGCACGGATCCCGAGCGGGCGCACCACGCGGCGTTCCGGACCATCCGGGCCGCCGAACCGCTGACCCGTCGCTTCTTCACCCCTGACAACGCCGACCCGTCGCTCGTTGACGGCGTACGACGTCGACCCGTCGCTTCTTCACCGGTCCAGGCGATGGGGCTCACCTTCCCCAACGTCCTGGGCCTCGCCGCCGGCTTCGACAAGAACGCCGTCGGCATCGATGGGCTGGCCGCGCTCGGCTTCGGGCACGTGGAGATCGGCACGGTCACCGGCGAGGCCCAGCCGGGCAATCCGAAGCCCCGCCTGTTCCGGCTGCCGCAGGACCGGGCGGTCGTGAACCGGATGGGCTTCAACAACGAGGGCGCCGAGGTCGTCGCGCGGCGGCTCGCGGCTCGTCAACAAGCGACGGGTCGGCGTCGTACCACGTCAACGAGCGACGGGTCGGCGTCGTACGACGTGAACAAGCGACGGGTCGACGTGGTGCTCGGGGTGAACATCGGCAAGACCAAGGTGGTGCCCGAGGACGACGAGGCGGCGGTGCTGGCCGACTACGAGAAGAGCGCGCGGCTGCTCTCGCCGTACGCCGACTACCTCGTGGTCAACGTGAGCTCGCCCAACACCCCGGGGCTGCGCGACCTGCAGGCGGTGGAGCGGCTCCGACCCCTCCTCGAGCACGTACGCCGGACCGCCGATGCCGTCACCGAGCGGCGGGTCCCGCTCCTGGTGAAGATCGCCCCGGACCTCAGCGACGAGGACGTGCTGGCGGTCGCCGACCTCGCCGGCACGATCGGCCTGGACGGCATCATCGCCACCAACACCACGATCTCGCGCGACGGCCTGCGCACCCCGGCGGCGGAGGTGGCGCAGATCGGTGCCGGCGGCCTGTCCGGCGAGCCGCTCACCAGCGCGCCCTGCAGGTGATGCGGCTGCTGCGTGGCCGGGTGGGGGACGACCTGGCGCTCATCGGTGTCGGCGGGATCACGAGCGTCGAGGACGCCCGCGACCGGCTCGACGCCGGCGCCACCCTGCTGCAGGGCTACAGCGCGTTCATCTACGAGGGACCGTTCTGGCCGCGACGGATCCTGACCGGGGTGGCGGGGTGACCCAGGCCCCGCGTCGCGGTCCCGTCCACGTCACCGGCGAGCTGCTGGCGACGAAGAAGATCGGCGCCTACCACCACCTCACCCTGGTCGCCCCCGGTGTCGCGGAGGGCTTCCGTCCGGGCAACTTCGTGGCGATCTCGGTGAGCGAGTCGCGACTGGCCCGCCGGTCGTTCTGGATCCACCGGGTCAAGCCGGTCGGCGGCTACGGCGCCGCCCTCGAGCTCGTGGTCGAGCCCGTCGGGCCGGGCACCACCTGGCTGACCCGTCTCGCGCCGGGGGCCCGGTTCGAGGTCACCGGCCCCCTCGGCCGCCCCTTCGCCCTGCCCAAGGAGCCCGTGAGCTGCGTCCTGGTGGGCGACGGCTACGCCGCGGCGCCGCTGTTCCCCCTGGCCGAGCGGCTCCGCGAGCGCGACTGCGCCGTCACCCTGGTCGTGGCCGGTGCCGACGAGGCACACCTGCTGTCCGCGCTCGAGGCGCGCCGGTCCGCGCGGTCCGTCACCGTGGTCACCGCCGACGGGTCGGTCGGCCTCAAGGGTGCGGTCGCCGACGCGATCGACGACGTGCTCGCGCGCGCGGCTGCCGAGGTCGTCTACGCGGCCGGCCCCCAGCCGACGCTGCACGCGGTCGCCGTCGCGGCCGAGGCGCACGGCGCGTGGAGCCAGACCGCGCTGGAGCGTCCGCTGGCCTGTGCCACCGGGCTGTGCCAGGGCTGCGTCGTCCCCGTCGTCGGCGAGGACGGCGTCTCCCGGACCGCCAAGGCCTGCAGCGACGGCCCGGTGCTCCGCGGCGACCGGGTGCGCTGGGCCGACCTGGAGCCGGTCCGATGACCGTCCAGCTGGCCGGGCTGTCGCTGGCCGCGCCGGTGCTCGTCGCCTCCGGGTGCGGCGGCACCGGCCGCGAGCTCGCGGCGTACGGCCCCCTCGCGGACCTGGGCGGCTTCGTCACCCGGTCCATCACGCTCAACCCGCGCCCGGGTGGCCAGCAGCCGCGGGTCGCCGAGACGCCGTCCGGGCTGGTGCACGCGGTGGGCCTGCAGAACCCCGGACTGGAGCCCTTCCTCGCCACCGAGCTGCCCTGGCTGGCCCAGCAGGGCACGCGCGTGGTCGTCTCGATCGCCGGCAGCTCGCTGGGGGAGTACGCCGAGCTGGCGCGGCGGCTGGGCAGGTCCCCGGGAGTCTCGGCCATCGAGGTCAACCTGTCCTCGCCGGACGCACCGACCACCGGCGTCTTCGACGTCCGGGAGCCCTTCCACGCGGCGAGCGTCGTGGCCGCCGTGCAGCGCGACCTGCCCCGCGGCGTTCCCGTGCTGGCCAAGGTCCGCACCGACGTGGTCCGCGTCGTCGAGAGCGCCCGCACCGTGCTGGACGCCGGGGCGGCGGCCGTCGTCGTCGGGAACGCGCTGCCGGCCGCGATGCCCGACGGTCGCCAGGGCGGCCTGAGCGGTCCCGCGATCCTGCCGGTGGCGCTTCGCTGCGTGGCCGAGGTCTGCGCGGCGCTGCCGGACGCGCCGGTCGTCGGCGCGGGCGGGATCTCCTCCGCCGACGACGCCCGTGGCTTCCTCGCCGCCGGCGCGACCGCCGTGCAGGTCGGCACCGCCCTCCTGCACGACCCCACCGCAGCCGCACGGATCGTCGCCGACCTGCGCGGCGACGCCGCCGACCGCACGACCGACCGAGAGGCAGCCAGATGACGTTCGGGACCAGGCTCCACGCCGCGATCGCGGCCCGCGGCCCGCTGTGCGCCGGCATCGACCCGCACGCCGGGCTGCTGCTCGAGTGGGGCCTGGGCGACGACGTGGCCGGACTGGAGCGGTTCGCGCTGACCGCGGTCGAGGGGCTGGCCCCGCACGTCTCCGTGGTCAAGCCGCAGTCCGCGTTCTACGAGCGCTTCGGGAGCCGCGGCATCGCAGTGCTGGAGCGGGTCGTCGCCGAGTCCCGCGCGGCCGGCGCGCTGGTGCTCCTCGACGTCAAGCGCGGCGACATCGGCTCGACCTCGCAGGCCTACGCGGACGCCTACCTCGACCCGTCCTCGCCCCTCGCGGTCGACGCGATCACCGCGAGCCCCTACCTGGGCTTCGGGTCGCTGGACCCGATGATCGAGACCGCCCGGCGCCACGACGCGGGCGTCTTCGTGCTCGCCCTGACCTCCAACAAGGAGGGGCCCGAGGTCCAGCACGCGCGGGTCGACGACGGGACCGTCGCCGGCCGGGTGCTCGACCACCTGCGGTCGCTCAACGAGGGCGCCGAGCCGCTGGGGTCGTTCGGCGCGGTGGTCGGTGCGACCATCGGCGAGACCGGGGAGCGCCTGGACATCAACGGTCCGTTGCTCGCCCCCGGCTACGGCGCCCAGGGCGGCACCGTGGCCGACCTGCGACGGATCTTCGGAGCTGCCGCCGGCGCCGTGCTGCCCAGCTCCAGCCGCGACCTGCTCCGGGCCGGGCCCGACACGCGGGCGCTCGGTGAGGCGGCCCGCCGGGCCAACGACGAGCTTGCGGGGCTCGGCAGGTGACCGGGCGGATCAGGGCCGCCGCAGCGGTGCTGGCGCTCACCCTGCTGCCACTGGCGGCCGGGTGCGCGGACCGGCAGGAGAGCTACTGCTCCGCGGTCAAGGAGCACCAGGAGGAGCTGACCAGGATCACCGGCGACGGCGGCCAGGACTCCCTGATCCAGGCGCTCGACATCTTCAAGGACCTCCAGGACAAGGCGCCGAGCGACATCACCGACGAGTGGCAGCAGGTGGTGGGCCGGATCGAGGCCCTCGACACGGCGCTGTCCGATGCCGGCGTCGACCCCGCGACCTACGACCGCGACCACCCGCCGGAGGGGCTCGACGAGAAGCAGAAGGCGCGCATCGACGCCGCCGCCCGCGAGCTCGGCAGCGGCCCCACCCTGGCCGCGCTCCAGGGACTGGACCAGGAGGCCCGCGACGTCTGCCAGACGCCGCTCACCCTGTGACACGCCGCAGCCCGCGGGACGCGCCGTCAGCAATTGCTGAGGGCCGCGCGTTCTGACTAGATTGGCCCAGCACCGATCCCTGCGCGGGCCAGTCCCGACCCGGCCCCGACCGCGACCGAAGGACCTGACGCACGTGGCTCTGCCCCCGCTCACCCCCGAACAGCGCCAGGCGGCTCTCGACAAGGCCGCCGCCTCCAGGCGGGAACGGGCCGAGGTGAAGAACCGCCTCAAGAACTCCGGGGCGTCCATCGCCGAGGTCCTCCGCGAGGGCGAGAGCAACGAGGTCATCGGCAAGATGCGGGTCGTCGAGCTGCTCCAGTCGATGCCGGGCCTGGGCAAGGTCCGGGCCCGCCAGGTCATGGAACGGCTCGGCATCGCCGAGAGCCGCCGGGTCCGTGGCCTCGGCACCAAGCAGGTGGCCGCGCTCGAGCGCGAGTTCGCCGCGCGTGACTGACGGGCGTACGACGGCCCCCGAGGGGCGCCGCTCGCGGCTGGTGGTCCTCGCCGGCCCGACCGCCGTCGGCAAGGGCACGGTCGCGGCCGAGGTCCGCGCGACCCACCCCGAGGTGTGGATCTCGGTGTCCGCCACCACCCGCCGCCCGCGGCCGGGCGAGGTGAACGGCGTCCACTACTGGTTCGTCTCCGACGAGGAGTTCGACGAGATGGTGGCCCGGGACGAGCTGCTGGAGTGGGCGGTCGTGCACAAGGCGGCCCGCTACGGCACCCCGCGCCGCCCGGTCGAGGAGGCGCTGGTCGCCGGCCGCCCGGCGATGCTCGAGATCGACCTGCAGGGCGCCCGGCAGGTCCGGGGCACGATGCCCGAGGCGCTGTTCGTGTTCCTCAAGCCGCCGTCCTGGGAGGAGCTGGTCCGTCGCCTGGTCGGCCGGGGCACCGAGACCGAGGAGGAGCGGGCCCGCCGGCTGGACACCGCCCGTGACGAGCTGGCCGCCGAGCCGGAGTTCGACGTGACCATCGTCAACCACGAAGTTCACGCCGCGGCCGAGCAGTTGGTAACCTTGATGACGGTGGGAGAGGAGCGTCCTCCGCTCGCTCCCGGCCAGCCCTGATCCAACTCCTATCTGACCCAGCGAGGCTTCACGCGTGTCTGCCCCCAACATCGCCGCCGAGGGTGTCACCAACCCCTCGATCGACGACCTGCTCACCAAGACCGACAGCAAGTACAAGCTGGTCCTCTACAGCGCCAAGCGTGCCCGCCAGATCAACGCCTACTACTCCCAGCTCGGCGAGGGCCTGCTGGAGTACGTCGGCCCGCTCGTCGACACGCACGTCCAGGAGAAGCCGCTCTCGATCGCGCTGCGCGAGATCAACGACGACCTGCTCACCTGCGAGGACGTCGACCCGGCCGAGCTCGCCGCCGAGGAGGCCGCCGCCAAGGCCGCTGCCCTCGAGTCGTCGTTCACCTCGCCCGAGTGACCCAGCTCTGACAGGCTGGCCGCATGACCGGCAACGACGACGTGGCCGCCTCCCGCGCAGGGGGGCGGCCTCGTGTCGTCCTCGGGGTCTCCGGCGGGATCGCGGCGTACAAGGCCTGTGAGCTGCTGCGCCGGTTCACCGAGTCCGGCCACGACGTCACCGTGGTGCCCACCGCGGCCGCGCTGGAGTTCGTCGGGGCGCCCACCTGGGCCGCGCTGTCCGGCAAGCCGGTCTCGACCGACGTGTGGCGTGACGTCCACGAGGTGCCGCACGTGCGCATCGGCCAGACGGCCGACCTGGTCGTGGTGGCCCCGGCGACCGCCGACCTGATGGCCAAGGCGGCACACGGGCTGGCCGACGACCTGCTCACCAACACGCTGCTGACCGCGCGCTGCCCGGTCGTGCTCGCCCCGGCGATGCACACCGAGATGTGGGAGCACCCCGCCACGCAGGCGAACGTGGCCACGCTGCGGTCGCGCGGCTGCGTGGTGATCGAGCCCGCCGAGGGGCGGCTGACCGGCCAGGACACCGGCAAGGGCCGGCTGCCCGAGCCGGGTGAGATCTTCGAGCTCTGCACCGGCGTGCTCGCCCGTTCGACCGCCGCCGGCACCGACCTGGCCGGTCGTCGGGTCGTCGTCTCTGCCGGCGGCACCCGCGAGTACCTCGACCCCGTCCGCTTCCTCGGCAACCGGTCCTCGGGTCTCCAGGGCTACGCCCTGGCCCGGGCCGCGGCCGCCCGCGGCGCCGAGGTCACCCTGGTCAGCGCCAACGTCGCGCTCCCGGACCCGGCGGGCGTGAAGGTGGTCCGGGTCGAGACCACCGCCGAGCTGCGCGCGGAGGTCGTGGCCGCAGCCGCGACGGCGGAGGCGGTGGTCATGGCGGCCGCGCCCGCCGACTTCCGGCCCGTCGAGGTCAGCGACGCCAAGATCAAGAAGGCGGCCGACGGGTCGGCGCCCCCGATCACGCTGGCGCAGAACCCCGACATCCTCCACGAGATCAGCACCGACAGGTCCCGTCCCGGGACGGTCATCGTCGGCTTCGCGGCCGAGACCGGCGACGCCACCGGCTCGGTCCTCGAGCTGGGCCGCGCCAAGCTGGCGCGCAAGGGCTGCGACCTGCTCGTCGTCAACGACGTCAGCGGGGGAGCGGTCTTCGGCAGCCCCGACAACGAGGCGGTGGTGCTGGCCGCGGACGGCGCCGCGGTCGAGGTGCCCCACGGGTCGAAGGCGGCACTTGCCCACGTGATCTGGGACGAAGTGGCGCGTCGCCTGCCACACTGAGGCTGCCACACTGAGACGGCGTCCCGCATTGCGGGACGGCCGATATCGTTGTGGATCATCGCCATCGAACGGGAGTGGGTAGCAACTGTGGCTGGACGTCTCTTCACGTCGGAGTCGGTGACCGAGGGTCACCCGGACAAGATCGCCGACCAGATCAGCGACTCCGTGCTCGACGCCATGCTGGAGCAGGACCCCTCCAGCCGGGTGGCCGTCGAGACGCTGCTCACCACCGGGCTCGTCGTGGTGGCCGGCGAGGTCGACACGACCGGCTACGTCGACATCAAGAAGATCGTCCGCGACCGCATCCTCGACATCGGCTACGACTCCTCGGCCAAGGGCTTCGACGGTGAGTCCTGCGGCGTGATGGTGGCCATCGGCGGCCAGTCCGGGGACATCGCCCAGGGCGTCGACACCGGCCACGAGAGCCGCTCCGGCTCGGTGGACGCGATGGACAAGCAGGGCGCCGGCGACCAGGGCCTGATGTTCGGCTACGCCTGCGACGACACCGACGTGCTGATGCCGCTGCCCATCGTGATCGCCCAGCGCCTCGCGGAGCGCCTCTCCGACGTGCGCAAGGACAAGACGCTCGAGTACCTCCGCCCGGACGGCAAGACCCAGGTCACCATCGAGTACGACGCCGACAACCGGCCGGTGCGCATCGACACCGTCGTGCTGTCGACCCAGCACTCGGAGGAGACCGAGCTCGGCACCCTCGAGGGGGACGTCAAGAAGCACGTCATCGACCCGGTGCTCGAGACCTTCGCCCTCCCCTCGGAGGGCTACCGCCTGCTGGTGAACCCGACCGGCCGCTTCGTGGTGGGCGGGCCGATGGGTGACGCCGGCCTGACGGGTCGCAAGATCATCGTCGACACCTACGGCGGCATGGCCCGCCACGGCGGCGGTGCCTTCTCGGGCAAGGACCCGTCGAAGGTCGACCGCTCCGCGGCGTACGCCATGCGCTGGGTCGCCAAGAACGTCGTCGCCGCCGGCCTCGCGGCCCGCTGCGAGGCCCAGGTCGCCTACGCGATCGGGAAGGCGCAGCCGGTGGGGGTGTTCATCGAGACCTTCGGCACCGGCACCGTCCCCGACGAGGCCATCCAGCAGGCGGTCCTCGAGGTCTTCGACCTGCGCCCCGCCGCGATCATCGCCGACCTGGACCTGAAGCGGCCGATCTACGCGAAGACCGCCGCCTACGGCCACTTCGGTCGCGAGCTGCCCGACTTCACCTGGGAGCGCACCGACCGGGCCGAGGCCCTGCGGGCCGCCGCCGGTCGCTGAGGGCGGGCCGGCCACCGGGCTGACCGACCCGTCGGTGCCCGCTGGTAGAACTGCGCCCATGACCGACCCCGAGGAGCAGCCCGAGCTGCTGCCCGGGATGGTGCGGGCCACCGTCAAGCAGTCGCAGGCCAAGGCGCGGGCGACCCGGGCCCGCAAGGCCGCCGAGCAGGCGATCGCCGAGGTGGACCCGGTCGCCCGGGTGCTGGTGGACGTGGCGCTGGCCCACCTCGACCGCCCCTTCGACTACGCCGTTCCGGCGGCGATGGCCGACGCGGCACGACCCGGCGTCCGGGTCAAGGTGCGCTTCGCCGGCCAGGACGTCGACGGGTACGTCGTGGCCCGCGCTGCCACCTCCGACCACGGCGGGCGGCTCGCACCGCTGCGCCGGGTGGTGAGCGACGAGCCGGTGCTGACCCCCGAGGTCGCTGGTCTGACCGCCGACCTCGCCGAGCGCTACGCCGGCACCCGCTCCGACGTGCTGCGCCTGGCGATCCCGGCCCGGCACGCCACCACCGAGAAGGAGCAGTCCCCGCCCGCCCCGCCGGCGCGGGAGTGGGACCGGGGTGCCGCCGCTGCCGCCTGGGCGGGCCACGAGCCCGCCGCCGCGTTCCTGCACCACCTTGCCGAGGGTGGCTGCCCTCGGGCGGTCTGGTCGGCGGCCCCGGCCACCGACTGGGCCCTCGCACTCGCGCACGCCGCGGCCGCGACGTACTCCGGCGGCCGGGGCGCACTCATCTGCGTCCCGGACGGCAAGGACGCCGCCCGCGTCGACGCGGCGCTGACCGCGGTGCTCGGGGAGGGCCACCACGTGCTGCTCACCGCCGACGCGGGCCCGGCCCGGCGCTACCGCGACTTCCTCGCCGTCAGCAGGGGCGCCCGGCGGATCGTCGTCGGCACCCGCGCCGCCGGCTTCGCCCCGGTGCGCGACCTGGGCCTGGTGGCGGTGTGGGACGACGGCGACGACCTGCACGCCGAGCCGCGCGCGCCGTACCCCCACACCCGCGAGACCCTGCTGCTGCGCGCCGAGCGCGAGGGCGCAGCAGCCCTGGTCGGCGGTTTCGCCCGCACCGTCGAGGCGGAGTACCTACTCCGCACCGGCTGGGCCCGGGAGCTCGCCCCGCCGCGCGGCGTGCTCCGTCAGCGGGTCACGGTGAGCGTCGCCGGCGCCTCCGACCGTGACCTCGACCGCGACCCGCTCGCCCGCGGCACCCGGATCCCGCGCCAGGTCCACGACGCGATCAGGGCCGGCCTCCAGCGGGGACCGGTCCTGGTGCAGACCCCGCGGTCGGGCTACGTCGCCTCGCTGGCCTGCGAGCGGTGCCGCGCCCCGGCCCGGTGCGCCGGGTGCGCCGGACCACTGGCGCTGACCGGGCCCACCACGCCGCCGGCCTGCCGCTGGTGCGGCACCGTCGCGGAAGGCTGGGCGTGCCCGGAGTGCGGACACCGCGGCCTGCGCGCCCCGGTCCTCGGCGACGCCCGGACGGCCGAGGAGCTCGGCCGCGCGTTCCCGGCCGTCCGGGTCCGCACGTCCAGCGGTGACCACGTGCTGACCGGTGTCGACGACAGCCCCGCCGTCGTCGTGGCCACCCCGGGGGCCGAGCCGGTCGCCGCCAGCGGGTACGCCGCCGTCGTCCTCCTCGACACCTGGCTGCTGCTGGGGCGCACCGACCTGCGCACGGAGGAGGAGGCGCTGCGCCGGTGGAGCAACGCCGCCGGACTGGTGCGGGCCGGCGGCGGCGTCGTCGTGGTCGGTGACCCCGCCCACCCCGCGCTGCAGGCCCTGGTCCGCTGGGACCCGGCCGGGTTCGCGGCCCGCGAGATCCACGAGCGCCAGGAGGCGCACCTGCCGCCCGCGAGTCGGATCGCCACCGTCACCGGGGAGCCGGGTGCCGTCGACGACGCGCTGACCCTGCTGGACGCGCCACCGGCCGCGGAGGTGCTCGGGCCGGTCGACGTGGGCGCGGAGGAGAGTCGTGCCGTGATCCGGGTGCCCCGGTCGCAGGGGAGTGCGCTGTCGCGGGCCCTCGGTGACCTGCAGCGGATGCGATCGAGTCGCAAGCTGGCGGCGGTGCGCATCCAGGTGGACCCCCCGACCCTGTGAGGACCGGCTCCCTAGACTGTCCTCGCGTCCCCCCAGTCAAGGAGTCTCGTGGCCATCCAGCCCATCCGCCTGTTCGGTGATCCCGTCCTGCGCAAGCCCGCTGTCGAGGTCGTCGACTTCGACAAGGAGCTCCGCAGGCTCATCGCCGACCTGACCGACACGATGCTGGAGGCACCCGGTGCCGGGCTCGCGGCGCCCCAGATCGGGGTGGGGCTGCGCGCCTTCACCTGGAACGTCGACGGCGAGGTCGGCCACCTCGTCAACCCGCGGCTGGAGCTCTCCCAGGAGATCCAGGTCGGCCCCGAGGGCTGCCTGTCGATCCCCGGCCTCACCCTCGACTGCAGGCGCGCGCTCTCGGTCGTCGCGCACGGCTTCGACATGTACGGCGAGCCGGTCACGATCGAGGGCTCGGAGTACCTCGCCCGGGCGATCCAGCACGAGACCGACCACCTCGACGGCGTGCTGTTCGTCGACCGCCTCGACGGCGAGGCCCGCAAGGCGGCGATGAAGGCGATCCGCGAGTCCGACTGGTTCGGCCTGGAGAAGCCCACCGTGAAGGTGTCGCCGCACGCCACCCGCGGACTGGGGTTCTAGCCACCCATGCGCCTCGTCTTCGCCGGCACCCCCGAGGTGGCCGTCCCCTCACTCGATGCCCTGGCCGGTTCCGACCACGAGCTCGTCGGGGTCGTCACCCGGCCCGACGCGCCCGCCGGACGCGGCCGGAGGCTCGTCGCCAGCCCGGTCGCCCAGCGTGCGGAGGAGCTCGGGCTGCCGGTCCTCAAGCCGCAGCACCCCCGGGACCCCGACTTCCAGGCCGCGCTGCGCGAGCTGCGTCCGGACTGCTGCCCCGTGGTCGCGTACGGCGCGTTGCTGCCGCAGTCCGCGCTGGACATCCCCGCGCACGGCTGGGTGAACCTGCACTTCTCGGTGCTCCCGGCCTGGCGTGGCGCCGCGCCCGTGCAGCACTCGCTGTGGGCCGGCGACGAGGTCACCGGAGCCACCACGTTCCGGATCGTCCAGGAGCTGGACGCCGGCCCGACGTTCGGGGTGATGACGGAGCGGATCCGGCCCACCGACACCGCCGGCGACCTGCTGGGCCGGCTGGCGGAGGGCGGAGCCGGGCTGCTGGTCGCCACCCTCGACGGCATCGAGGACGGGTCCCTGGAGGCGCGTCCGCAGCAGCCCGAGGGCCTCAGCCTCGCCCCGAAGATCACCGTCGAGGATGCCCGGGTGGAGTGGTCCGAGCCGGCGGTCGCGGTCGACCGCCAGGTCCGGGCCTGCACCCCGGGCCCGGGTGCTTGGTCGACCCACGAGGGCGAGCGGATCAAGATCGGTCCGGTGACCGCCGCCGAGGACCACGAGCCGCTCTCGCCCGGTGCGCTCGAGGTCTCCAAGAGCGCCGTGTTCGTCGGCACCGGCACCAGCCCGGTGCGGCTGGGCGAGGTGAAGGCGTTCGGGAAGAAGCAGATGGCTGCCGCCGACTGGGCGCGTGGTGCCCGCCTCGAGACGGGAGCACATTTCGCATGATCGCCCCTCTGGCAGCCGATACCGTCGGGGTCATGACCGGCCTGTCGCTCCCGGACGGCGAGCTCGATGGCTGAGCCGGGCACCGGTGCGAAGCGGGCAGGTACGCGCACGGGGTCCCGCGGGGGAGTCGACCCCGCCCGGCTGGCCGCGCTGGACGTGCTCAAGGCGGTGCGCGTCGACCAGGCCTACACCAACCTGGTGCTGCCCGCGGTGCTGCGGCACCACGGCCTCTCCGGCCGCGACGCCGCCTTCGTGACCGAGCTGGCGTCGGGCACGATCCGCCGCCGCGGCACCTACGACGCGATCCTGGCCGCCTGCGTGGACCGGCCGCTGAGCAAGGTCGAGGCCAAGGTCCTCGACGCCCTGCGGCTCGGGTGCCACCAGATCCTGTCGATGCGGGTGCCCGCCCACGCCGCCATCAGCACGACGGTCGACCTGGTCCGGGCCAAGGTGAGCTCCGGCGCGGCCGGGTTCGCGAACGCCGTGCTGCGCCGGGTGACCGAGCAGGAGCTGGACGAGTGGATCGGCCGGGTCGCCCCCGACCCGCGGGTGGCGCCGGTGCGCTACGCCTCGATCGCCTACAGCCACCCCCAGTGGGTCGTGGAGGAGCTGCGCAACGCGGTGGGCTGGAACGAGCTCCACGACCTGCTCGACGCCGACAACCAGCCGCCACGGGTCACGCTCGTGGCCCGGCCCGGGCGGTCGACCCGGGAGGAGCTGCCCGGCGAGCCGACGCCCCTCTCGCCGTACGGCGTCGTGCTCGAGGGCGGCGACCCGGGCGCGATCCCGGCCGTGGCCGAGGGTCGTGCCGGCGTCCAGGACGAGGGCTCGCAGCTGGTCGCGATGGCCCTCGCCGCCGCACCCGTGGAGGGTGAGGACCGGACCTGGCTCGACCTGTGCGCCGGGCCGGGCGGCAAGGCGGCGCTGCTGGCGGCGCTGGCATCGCGACGCGGTGCCCGGCTCGTGGCCGGCGAGCGGCAGCCGCACCGTGCCCGCCTGGTCGCCCGCGCGCTCGAGGGTGCCGACGGCGTCCTCGGCGTCGTCGCCGCCGACGGGACGGCTCCGCCGTGGCCCGCCGGCTCCTTCGACCGGATCCTCGTGGACGCCCCGTGCACCGGGCTGGGGGCGCTGCGCCGCCGCCCCGAGGCGCGCTGGCGCCGCAAGGCCGACGACCTGCTCTCCCTGGTGCTGCTGCAGCGGGCGCTGGTCGGCTCCGCCCTCGAGCTGGTCCGGCCGGGCGGGGTGGTCCTCTACGCCACCTGCTCGCCGGTGCTCGCCGAGACCGAGGGCGTCGTCACCTCCGTGCTCCAGACCCACCCCGAGGCCGCGCTCGAGGACGCCACCACGCTGCTGCCGGGGGTGCCGAACTGTGCCGGTCCCACACCCGGCACCGTGCAGCTGTGGCCGCACCGCCACGGCACCGACGCCATGTTCATCGCGCTGTTCCGCAGGTCCTGAGCCTCACTCCCCGAGCACGTGCCGCAGGTAGCGCTGGGGGGCCTCGAGGTAGGCCCTCCAGTGCTGCACCAGCTCCAGGTCCTCCCAGGTCGTCTCGCGCAGGCCCCAGTCCCCGACCTCCAGGATCCGGGCGCCGGGCATCGCGGCGAGCACGGGGGAGTGGGTCGCGCACAGCACCTGACCGCCGGACTCCGCGACCCCGTGCAGGACCGAGACCAGCCCGAGGGTCGAGGAGAACGACAGCGCCGCCTCCGGCTCGTCGAGGCAGTAGAAGCCGGGGGAGTCGAACCGCCGCCCGAGCAGCTCGAGGAACGACTCGCCGTGGCTCATCCGGTGGAAGGCCGCGTCACTCTGGTGGGGGTTGTCCTCGAGGTAGGTGTAGAACCCGTGCATGGTCTCGGCCCGCAGGAAGAACCCCCACCGGGCGGCGCCGATGCCACGCTGGAGCCGCAGCACGTCGCCGAGGGGTGACTCCGTGGCCCGGGTGGCGTGCCGGCTGCCGGTCGAGCCGCCCTCGGGTGCCATCCCGTAGGCCGTCGCGATGGCCTCCACCAGGGTGGACTTGCCCGAACCGTTCTCGCCGACCAGGAAGGTGACGCCGGGCGGCAGCGCCAGCCCGTCGAGCACCAGCCGGCGGACGGCGGGCACCGTCATCGGCCACTCGCGGTCGGGGAGCGCCTCGCGGGGGTCGACGTACGCGCGGACCACCGGCGGCTGGTCGAGCTTCACGGCGCTGACCCTACGGCCGGCGGGCCGGCATGGCCTAGGTTGGCGCCATGCCCGCCGCCACGTCGCCCTCGGTCGAGATCGAGGTGGACGACCGGGTGGTCCGGGTCAGCAACCCGGACCGGGTCTACTTCCCTGCCACCGATTCCCACAGTGGGGCCACCAAGCTCGACCTGGTCGAGTACTACCTCGCCGTCGGCCCGGGAATCGTGAACGCCCTCTTCGAGCGGCCGTGCATGCTGCACCGCTTCCCCAAGGGGCTGGCCGGCGACAAGGTCCACCAGAAGCGGCTCCCGGCCGGGGCCCCGCCCTGGGTCGAGACGGTGCGGCTGCACTTCCCGCGCTGGAACCGCACGGCGGACGAGCTCTGCGTCACCGAGCTGGCGAGCGTGATCTGGGCGGTGCAGATGTCCACGGTGGAGTTCCACCCCTGGAACAGCCGCCGGGAGGACACCGAGAAGCCCGACGAGTGGCGCATCGACCTGGACCCCGGCCCGCTGTGCGACTTCGCCACCGTCCAGCGGGTCGCCCAGGTCGCCCACCAGGTCCTCGTCGAGCTGGGCGCCACCGGGTTCCCCAAGACCAGCGGCAGCAAGGGCCTCCACGTCTATGTCCGGATCCGCCCGGACCACGGCTTCGCGGACGTACGCCGGGCGGCGCTCGCGTTCGCCCGCGAGGTCGAGCGGCGGGCCCCGGAGGACGTGACGACGCAGTGGTGGCGCAAGAACCGGCCGCCGCACGCGGTCTTTCCCGACTGGAACCAGAACACGCGCGACCACACCCTCGCCGCGGCGTACTCCGTGCGGGGCCTTCCGGACGCCCGGGTCTCGACGCCCATCCGCTGGGACGAGGTCGACTCCGTCGACCCGCGCGACCTCACGATCTTCACGGTGCCCGAGCGGTTCGCCGAGCTCGGTGACCTGCACGCGGACATCGACGACCACGTGTTCGACATCGCCCCGCTGCTGGAGTGGGCGGACCGTGACGAGGCCGAGGGCGCCGCCCCGCCGCCCGATGCCGAGGGAGACGAGAGTGGCTGAGAAGCCCGGCTCCGAGCAGGGCTGAGAGCCGTCACTACACTCCACGCGTGGGTATCCAGATCACGCCGAGCATCCTGAACGCCGACTTCGCGAACCTCGGGGCGGAGGTGGCCCGGATCGGCAGTGCCGACTGGGTGCACGTGGACGTGATGGACAACCACTTCGTCCCGAACCTCACCTTCGGTCCCACCATGGTCGAGGCCCTCGCACGGTCCACCGAGACACCGCTGGACGCCCACCTGATGATCGAGGACGCCGACCGCAACGCCCTGGCGTACGTCGAGGCCGGCTGCGGGTCGGTGACGTTCCACGTCGAGGCGGCCAAGGCGCCCGTCCGCCTGGCCCGCGAGATCCGTGGGCACGGTGCGCGCGCCAGCATGGCCCTGAAGCCGGCCACCCCGATCGAGCCCTACGAGGACCTGCTGCCCGAGCTCGACATGCTGCTGCTGATGACGGTCGAGCCCGGCTTCGGCGGCCAGAAGTTCCTGGACCTCTGCCTGCCCAAGATCCGCAGGGCCCGGGCGATGATGGACAAGCACGGCGTCGAGACCTGGCTCCAGGTCGACGGGGGAGTCTCGCTCGAGACCATCGAGCGGTGCGCCGAGGCCGGCGCGGACGTGTTCGTGGCCGGCTCGGCCGTCTACTCCGCGGAGGACCCCGACCGGATGGTCGCCGAGCTGCGCGCGAAGGCCGAGGCCGCGATCCGGGACTGACCCGCGGTCCAGCCCCCGCTTGGGATGATGGGCTGTGCGCCGTACCCCGTTGCTCCTGCTCGAGGCCGGCAACCTGGTGTCCGGCATCGGCAACGGGGTGGCCATGGTGGTGCTGCCCTGGCTGGTCCTCCAGATCACCGGGAGCGCCTCCGCCGCCGGGGCCGTGGCCTCGGCCACGCTGCTCCCGCTGCTGGTCTCCAGCCTGTTCGTCGGCAGCGTCGTCGACATGGTCGGCCGCAGGCGGGTGGCGCTCCTCTCCGACGCGCTCAGCGGGCTGAGCGTGGCCGCGATCCCGGTGCTCGGGCTGCTCGACCAGCTCAACGCCGCCTGGCTGATCGGCCTGGCGGTGGTCGGAGCGGCCCTCGACCCCGCCGGCTTCACCGCGCGAGAGGCGATGCTGCCGGGCGCCGCCACGACCGCCGGATGGCCGTGGGACCGGGCCAACGCCGTGCACGAGGCGGTCTTCGGGATCGCCTACCTCCTCGGCCCCGGCCTCGGCGGCCTGCTCATCGGCCTGGTCGGCGCCCAGTCGGCGCTGTGGGCGACGGCCTGCGGGTTCGGGATCGCCCTCGCCCTGACGGCCATGCTGCGGGTGCCGGGGGCGGGCCGGCCGGAGCACCACGAGCGTCCCGGCAGCGTCTGGCGCGGCACCCGCGAGGGACTGGTGTTCGTGTGGCGACAGCCGTTGCTGCGCGACACCACCCTGCTGTGCTGCCTCCTGGTCTCCGCCTACCTGCCGTTCGAGTCGGTGATCCTGCCGGTCCACTTCACCGAGCTCGACCGCCCCGGCCAGCTCGGGCTCGTCGTCACCGCGATGAGCGCGGGCGGCGTGGTCGGGTCGCTGAGCCACCCGTGGTTCGTGAACCGCTGGAGCCGCTACCGGGTCTTCGTCGGCTGCGTGATCACGGCCTGCCTCGCGCTGCTGGGCCTCGCGTCCCTGCCGCCGCTGCCGGCGATGCTCTGCCTGGCGGTGCTGACCGGCCTGTTCTGGGGACCGGTGCAGCCGATCCTGAATCTCGCGATGCAGGTGCTCACCCCCGAGCCGATGCGCGGCCGGGTGATCGGCGTGATCACGTCGACGACGTACGCCGCCGGGCCGCTCGGCCTGGTGCTCGCGGGTCCCGCCGTGGACGCCTTCGGGGTCCTGCCCACCTCGCTCGCCCTCGCCTCCATCGTGCTCGCGGCGGCCTTCCTCACCCTGCTGCCGCGGACCCTGCGCCAGCTCGACGGTCTCCGCGAGCCGGAGCCCACCGCCGGGGCGCACGCCTCGGTCTCGGTGCCCACGCCGCACCCCGCCCACGTCGCGACCGCCGCGTGCCGTGGCGAGGCAGCGGACGAGGCTGCGGACGAGGTTGCGGAGGAGGTTGCGGACGAGGCCGGTGACGACTGAGCTGTGGGCGACCTCACCGGCCGGTCCCACGCCCCCTGTGGCAAACTGGACCCGACGAGTTCATTTACTCGCGTGCTCTGGGGTCGGTGAAATTCCGAGCCGGCGGTGACTGATCGAATGCTTCCCAGCTTCGCTCAGAAGTCCGCGACCCGGTCACAGCCAGTGACCGGTTGACCAGGTGGAACTCCTGGACCGACGGTCAAAGTCCGGATGGGAAGACGCACGCAGGTGGGGGCTGCTCCGTCCGCACGGACGGCTCGGCACCGCCCACCGTCGCCCCGGAGTCCGCGACCGGACCGGAGGGGCGAGATGGCCTTCAGTGCAGCCGAGGAGAGCGCGATGCGCCGCGCCCTCGAGCTCGCGCAGAGCCCCGGCGTTCCCCTCGGTCCCAACCCGCGGGTCGGCTGCGTGCTCCTCGACGCCGACGGCTGCCCCGTCGCCGAGGGGTTCCACCGGGGGGCCGGCACCGCCCACGCCGAGGCCGACGCGCTGGCGCGTGCGGGGGACGCGGCCAGCGGCGCCACCGCGGTCGTCACCCTCGAGCCCTGCAACCACACCGGCCGGACCGGTCCCTGCGCGACCGCGTTGGTCGAGGCCGGCGTGCGCCGGGTGGTGTTCGCCCAGGGCGACCCCAACCCGGTCGCCGCCGGGGGCAGCGACACGCTGCGGGCGGCCGGCGTGGAGGTCGAGGCCGGGCTCCTCGAGGACGAGGCCCGTGCCCTGAACCGGGTCTGGACGTTTGCGGTGGAGCACCAGCGGCCGTTCGTCACCTGGAAGTTCGCCACCACCCTGGACGGTCGCAGCGCCGCCGCCGACGGCACCAGCCGCTGGGTGTCGAGCACCGCCGCCCGTCGTGACACCCACCGCCTGCGGGCGCTGTGCGACACGATGCTGGTCGGGACCAACACCGTGGCGGTGGACGACCCGCGCCTCACCGCCCGCGACGAACAGGACCGGCCGCTGGCCCGGCAGCCGCTGCGCGCGGTGATGGGGGAGCGGGACCTCGACCCCGGGCGACGCGTCTTCGACACGGTCCCGGGGGCCGAGGGCGTGCACCTGCGCACCCGGGACCCGCACGCGGCCCTCGCCGAGCTCTACGCCCGGGGTCGGCAGCACGTCTTCCTCGAGGGCGGCCCGACCCTCGCCGCCGCCTTCCTGCGGGCCGGCCTGGTCGACGAGATCGTCGCCTACGTCGCGCCGATGCTGCTCGGCAGCGGGCGCGACGCCGTGGCCGATCTCGGGATCGGCACCATCGCCGACGCCCTGCGGCCCGCGGTCACCGACGTGACCGTGCTGGACGGGGTCGACGGCGAGCCGCCCAACGTCCGCCTCACCATGGCCCCCGACCCGGAGGTGGGCGGGCGTTCCACGCCCGAGCCTCGAGACCCCACGACCCGAACGGAGACGTGATGTTCACCGGAATCGTCGAAGAGCTCGGCACCGTCGCCGCGGTGCAGGACCAGGGTGACGCCATCCGGCTCACCATCCGGGCCGCCACGGTGCTGGAGGACGTCGGGCTCGGAGACTCGATCGCGGTCAACGGGTGCTGCCTGACCGTGGTCTCGACTGACGCGACCTCCGAGGGCGGCCCGGTCGACCTCTGGACCGCCGACGTCATGCAGGAGACCCTCGACAAGACCAGCCTGCACGGCGTCGGGCCCGGCGACCGGGTCAACCTCGAGCGCGCGGTCACCGTCGACAAGCGGCTCGGCGGGCACATCGTCCAGGGCCACGTCGACGGTGTCGCCACGATCCTGCGCCGCACCCCCAGCGAGCACTGGGAGGTCGTCGAGATCTCCCTGCCGCGCCCGCTGGCGCGCTACCTCGTCGACAAGGGCTCGATCACCGTCGACGGCGTCAGCCTCACGGTGGTGGAGGCCGGCGACGAGAGCTTCACCGTCAGCCTCATCCCCGAGACGCTGGCCCGCACCACGCTCGGCCTGAGGGCACCCGGCGAACGGGTGAACCTCGAGGTCGACGTCATCGCCAAGCACGTCGAGCGCCTGCTCGCCGACGGCTACCTGACCAAGAAGGACTCCTGATGCTCGACTGGCTGCTGCACGGCACGATCCCCGTCGGCGACACCGGCCTCTCCGTACGCGAGGTGGTCGGCAATCTCTTCGGGCTCGGCAGCGCCCTGCTGGGGATGCGCCGCGTGGTGTGGGCCTGGCCGGTCGGCCTGGTCGGCAACGTGCTGCTGTTCACGGTGTTCGTGACCGGCGAGCTGAGCAACCACACCGGCGGCGAGCCCCTCTGGGGCCAGGCCGGCCGCCAGATCATGTTCGCCGTGGCCAGCCTGTACGGCTGGTGGCGCTGGTCGCAGAGCCGGGACGCGGTCGACGGGGGAGCCATCGCCCCCCGCTGGGCCGCGGGGCGGGACCGGCTGCTGCTCCTCGTGCTGGCGGCCGCCGGCTACGGCCTGGCCTACCAGCTGCTCCGGGTGATCGGCTCCTGGAACCCGGTCACCGAGGCCTGGATCCTTGCCGGATCGCTGCTGGCGACGTACGGCATGGCCCGCGGCTGGGTGGAGTTCTGGCTGGTGTGGGTGGCGGTCGACGTCGTCGGCGTGACCACGCTGATCCAGGCCGGCTACTACCCGACGGCCGCGATGTACCTGTTCTACGGCGGCTTCTGCGTCGTCGGCTTCGCCGCCTGGTGGCGCGTGGAGCGCCGGGACCGAACGGCCACCGAGGCCGAGACACAGGAAGAGGTGCTCGCATGAGCGAGACGGTGCGACTGGACCCGGTGGAGCGGGCCATCGCCGACATCGCGGCCGGCAGGGCGGTCGTGGTGGTCGACGACGAGGACCGCGAGAACGAGGGCGACATCATCTTCGCGGCCAGCCGGGCGACCCCCGAGCTGATGGCGTTCACGATCCGCTACAGCAGCGGGGTGATCTGCGTGCCGATGCCGGCCGACATGCTGGACCGGCTCGAGATCCCGCTGATGACGCCGCACAACAAGGACAAGCTGCGCACGGCCTACACCATCTCCGTCGACGCCCGTGACGGCGTCACGACCGGGATCAGCGCGGCCGACCGGGCGCACACGGTCCGGGTCCTCGCCGACTCCGCCACCGAACCCTGGGAGATCACCCGCCCGGGGCACGTCTTCCCGCTGCGCTACCGGGAGGGCGGCGTGCTGGTGCGCCGCGGCCACACCGAGGCCGCGGTCGACCTGGCCACGCTGGCCGGGCTGACGCCCGCCGGAGTGCTGGTCGAGGTCGTCAACGACGACGGCACCATGAAGCGCGGCCCGGAGCTGCGCGCCTTCGCCGACGAGCACGGGCTGGCGATGATCTCCATCGACGAGCTGGTCCGCTACCGCCGCCGCCACGAGACCCTCGTGGAGCGCGTCGCCGAGACCCGGCTGCCCACCCGGCACGGCGACTTCACCGCGTACGGCTACCGGATCACCGTCGACGCCTCCGAGCACATCGCGCTGGTCTACGGCGACGTGTCGGGCCCGGAGCCGGTGCTGACCCGGGTCCACTCCGAGTGCCTGACCGGTGACGTCTTCGGCAGCCACCGGTGCGACTGCGGGCCGCAGCTGGACGAGGCCCTCGCGCGGATCGTCGCGGAGGGTCGGGGTGTGGTCGTCTACCTGCGCGGGCACGAGGGCCGGGGCATCGGCCTGGTGGCCAAGCTGCAGGCCTACCAGCTCCAGGACGGCGGACGGGACACCGTGGACGCCAACCTCGACCTGGGGCTGCCGGCCGATGCGCGGCACTACGGCACCGCCACCCAGATCCTGCGCGACCTCGGCGTCGCTCGGGTGCGGCTGCTGACCAACAACCCCGACAAGGTCAGCAACCTCGAGGACTTCGGGATCGGCGTGGCCGAACGGGTCCAGCTGACGCCGCACCCCAACGACCACAACCTCGCCTACCTGCTGACCAAGCGTGATCGGATGGGTCACGACCTGCCCCACCTGCCCCTCGAGGAAGGAGCCCGCCCATGAGCGGAGCCGGAGCCCCCGACCAGAAGCCCGTCGACTGCCACGAGCTGCGTGTGGCCGTGGTCGCCGCGAGCTGGCACGAGCAGGTCATGGACGGCCTGCTGGACGGCGCCCTGCGCGCCTGCCGCGACTTCAAGGTGGAGGCCCCCACGGTGGTGCGGGTGCCCGGCACGTTCGAGCTGCCGGTCGTCGCCGCCGCGCTCGCGACCCAGGGGTACGACGCCGTGGTCGCGCTCGGCGTCGTGGTCCGCGGTGGGACGCCGCACTTCGACTACGTCTGCAACGCCGCCACGGACGGGCTGACCCGGGTGGCCCTCGACCACCAGACCGCCGTCGGCTTCGGCGTCCTCACCTGTGACGACGACCAGCAGGCCCTCGACCGGGCCGGCCTCGAGGGGTCCAAGGAGGACAAGGGCTACGAGGCGACCTGCGCCGCGCTGCTCACCGCCCAGACCCTGCGGACCATCAAGCGCGGCTACGGCGACTGACGCCGACCCGTCGCTCGTGGATCGAAGTGTGGGCCAGGTAACGACGGGTCGACGCTCCTGGACGCGAAGACACGACGGGTCGGTCGACGCCGTAGGCTGGGCGACCGTGAAGACGTTCGACGAGCTCTGGGCCGAGCTGAGCGAGAAGGCCCAGGAGCGCCCCGAGGGATCCGGCACCGTCGCGCAGCTCGATGCCGGCGTCCATGCGATCGGCAAGAAGCTGGTCGAGGAGGCGGCCGAGTCCTGGATGGCCGCCGAGCACGAGGGCAAGGAGCGGACTGCCGAGGAGATCAGCCAGCTGCTCTACCACGCCCAGGTGCTCATGATCGCCAGCGGCATCAGCCTGCACGACGTCTACACCCACCTCTGAGGTCTGCCATGAGTGCACCCCTGCTGCGGGTCGCGGTCCCCAACAAGGGCTCGCTGTCCCAGTCCGCGTCCGAGATCCTGCGCGAGTCCGGCTACCGCCAGCGCCACGACTCCAAGGAGCTCACGCTGATCGACGCCGAGAACGGCGTGGAGTTCTTCTACCTGCGCCCGCGCGACATCGCGCTGTACGTCGGTGAGGGCACCCTCGACGTGGGCATCACCGGACGCGACCTGCTGCGCGACTCGGGGGCCAAGGCCGACGAGGTGCTCGAGCTCGGCTTCGGCAACAGCCGCTTCCACTTCGCCGGCCCCGCCGGGAAGTTCTCCGACCTCGGCCAGCTCGCCGGCACCCGCGTCGCCACGTCGTACGTCGGGGTCGTGCGCGCGTTCCTCGAGGAGCGTGGGATCGACGCCACGGTGACCCGGCTCGACGGCGCGGTCGAGACCAGCATCCAGCTCGGCGTCGCCGACGTGATCGCCGACGTCGTCGAGACCGGCAGCACGCTGCGGCAGGCCGGCCTGGAGACCTTCGGCGAGGTGATCCTCGAGTCCGAGGCCGTGCTGATCACGCGCGCTGGATCGGTGCCGACCGGCTTCGAGGTCTTCAGGCGGCGGCTCGAGGGCGTCCTCGTCGCCCGCAGCTACGTGATGATGGACTACGACATCAGGAGCCAGGACGTCTCCGCGGCCGTGGCGCTCACGCCCGGCATCGAGAGCCCGACCGTCTCGCCGCTGCACCGCGAGGGCTGGGTCGCGGTCCGTGCGATGGTTCCCCGTGCCGGCGCCCAGCGGCTGATGGACGAGCTGTTCGACCTCGGCGCTCGCGGGATCCTGCTCACCGACATCCATGCCTGCCGGCTCTGACGTGCCCGGCCTCGTCTCGCTGCCACACACGTGGCGCCCCTTCGGTGCGCGGTTGGCCGGCGTCGTGTTCGGGGCCGCGCTGCTCTTCGTGTGCGCGTTCGCCTGGTTCTCCTTCGACCCCGAGACCCGGGCGAAGTTCACCATGTTCCAGCGCGGCACCCTGGTCTTCCTGGGCCTCCTCGCCTTCGCCGCGTGGTTCGCGCTGGTGCGCTCGCGGGTGGTGGCCGAGGAGGACCGGCTGGTGGTCGTCAACGGCTACCGGCGCCGGGAGCTCGAGTGGGCCGAGATCGTGGCGGTGCACCTGCCGCCCGGCGCCCCGTGGGTGACCCTCGACCTCAGCGACGGCACCACGATGGCGGCCCTGGCCATCCAGGGCTCCGACGGCGCTCGCGCCCGCACGGCGGTCCGCCAGCTGCGCGCGCTCGTCGACCGCTGAGCCCTGCTCAGTCCAGGGCGCGGACGCCCCACGAGGCCGAGTGCTCGTCGCCGGCCTCGCCGGACGCCGCGAGGGTGACCAGGTCGTCGCCCGAGCGGAACGCGTCGGCCGGTGCGGTCATCGGCTCGACGGCCAGCGACCGCCGCGCCGTGCCGGGCGCGTCGTCGGCGCTGAAGACCTGCAACCAGCGGTGCCGGTCGTCCACCCACAGCGCCACGCCGTGCCCGGTGCCGGGATCACGCAGCACCGCCGTGGCGATGCCCTGGTCGTCGCGCTCGAGGTCGGTGAAGGCGTCGTCGAACGCCGTGTCGCGCACCGGCCGCGCCACCCGGAAGTCGTACGCCGTGTCGTCCACGCCCTCGCGGCCGACGGGCAGCAGCCGGTCGTCCACGAGCGCCCTGGTGGCGGCGGGCAGGGTGAGCTCGAGCGAGTCCACCGGACCCGTGCCGACGCACAGGTAGGGGTGCGCCCCGCTGGCGTAGGGGGCCGGCGTGGACGCCATGTTGGTGGCGGTCTGGGTGACCGTGAGCCCGTCCGCGGACAGGTCGTAGAGCACGTGCAGGTCGAGCGTCCACGGATATCCGGTCTGCGCCATCAGCCGGTAGACCAGCGAGACGGAGTTGTCGGTGTGCTCCTCCAGGGTCCAGGCGGCCCACCTGACCAGCCCGTGCGACGCGTTGTGCCGCGCCGGCTCGGTCAGCGGCAGCTGCAGCTCGCGGCCGTCGAAGGTGTAGGCGCCGTCCCGGATCCGGTTCGGCCACGGCATCAGCAGCTGGCCGCGGCCGGCCGGGGACGTCCGGTCCTCGTCGAAGCCGTCCACCAGCGGCCGGCCGGCGTACTCGAGCAGCCGCAGCGCGGCACCACTCTCGGTCACCACCGCGCGGTATCCGCCGCCGGTGATCTCGAACTGGTCGCCGCTGGGAGGGAGCATGCGCCAACCCTAGGGTTCCGGGGCGCCCGTCGGCCCGACACGACTCACCCGGTCACCGAGTTTGGTGGACGGCGCGGGCCCTTCTCACGGAGTCGCCCGCAGCCGCGGCGGAGTGAGGCCGGTGCCGTCGACGACGAGGTCGGCGCGGGCCGGGGTCCGGTCCCGGTCGAAGTGCCGCGCCTCGTCGACCATCCACTGGTGCCACCGGTCGCGGAGGGCCGGGCCGTCCCGCTCCAGCCCGCGGCGCAGCCGCAGCTCCTCCGGAGCCGTGACCCACACCAACGCGGTGGTGAGGTCGGCGTGCCCCCGCGAGCCCGAGCCGACCCCCTCGAGCACGAGCAGGTCGCCCGGAGGCACCTCGACGGTCTCGGCGAACCCGCCGGCGTGCCAGTCGTAGCGCCGGTAGCAGCCAGGCTCCCCGTCCGCCAACGGTCGCAGCAGGCCGGCCAGCTGGTCGGCGACGTGCGGCAAGCCGTCCCACCCGTCGTACAGGTCGTCCATGTGGACCACCCGGCTGCCGGGGCGGAGCGCCGCGACCGCGCCCGCCAGCGTCGTCTTGCCCGAGCCCGCCGGCCCGTCGACGCAGACCAGCCACCCCGAGCCGAGGGTCCGCGGCCGCGACTCGGCCAGCTGCAGGACGGTGACCGCGGGGTCCACGGTCAGAACGCGAGCCCGAGGCCGCGGTACGTCGGGACCGAGTCCACGAACGAGTCGCCCTGCAGCAGGTGCACGGTCGTTGCGTGCCTCGAACGGCTCCCCGGACTTGGCGTGCCGGAACCACACCAGGTCGCCGATCTTCAGCAGGGTCGCGGCGTGCCCGGTGAGCGGGGTCTGCACCTCGCCCGCGCCCTCGAGCCCGGTCAGCCGGAGGCCGGCGGGCGCCCAGGGGGTGGGCAGCCGGTCGGCTCCGGCGGCCCCGGAGGCGACCAGTCCGCCCCCGTGGACGGTCGCCACCTGCGGTGAGGGACGGCGTACGACGGGCACCCCGAAGAAGGCGGCCGGACGTGGCTCGAACGACTCGTAGTGGTCGAACAGCGTGGGAACGAGGAGGCCCGGATCCGGCGGCGACCTCGGTGACGATCGGGTCCTGGGCCGACTCCGACACGCACCCGGAGCCACCCGCATTCCAGAACTCCAGCGACGCGACCTGCCGCAGCCGCTCGTCGATCTCCCGGCGGCGCTCCTCGAGCTGGGTCAAGGACAGCGACTTCATCCGGCGCACCACCATGGACCGGGCGCGTTGGCCGGGCAGCCGGTCGGGCAGCCCGGCGACCTGGCCCTCGTAGGTCATCGCGCCGACCAGGTGGAAGCCCCCGCGCGCCTCGACGGTCCGGGCGAGGTCGACCACCGCGTCGGCGTCGAGCAGGGGGGAGCGCTTCGGTCCGACGTGCTGCCCGCGCAGGCGCAGGCCGGCGTCGACGTCGATGGCGACCCGGATCGGCACCGCCAGCGAGGCGCGGACCGAGTCGACGAGGTCCAGGTGGGCGCGGTCGTCGACCATCAGCGTGATGTGGGCGGCGGCGGACGGGGAGCCGACCAGGTCGGCGAGGGCGCCCCGGTCGACCGTGGGGTAGGCGACCACGATGTCGTCGGAGATGTCGTGCTGGTGCAGCCACAGCGCCTCGCGCAGCGTGTAGGCGAGGACCCCGTGGAACCCTTCGTGGTCCAGCGCTCGCTCCAGCAACGCGGGCACGCGCAGCGACTTGGAGGCGACGCGCACGGGCTTCCCGCCCGCGCGCAGCGCCAGGTCGTCGGCGTTGGCGTCGAAGGCGTCGAGGTCCACGACCATGGTCGGCGTGGGTAGCGACGTGCCGCGGGCGGCCACGGCACCGTTCAGCCGCGCCCACAACCGGTTGCGGTCGATGAAGGCCTGCCCCATCAGGAGATGCCGCGCTTGCGCAGGAGCGCCTCGATCTCTGCCATGTCGTCGTCGATGGCGGGAGCTCCGCGGCCGGCCGCCGGGAGCTTCTTGCCGGGCTTCTCGGCTCGGGTCCCGAGCTCACGGGCCCTCAGGAACCCGGAGACGACGAACAGCGCCCCCGACACCCCGAAGAGCACGAAGCCGAGCCACACGACCGGGTTGAGGACCAGGCTGGCAGCCCAGTCGCCGATCGCGCCGGCGACCTCGGTGAAGAGCCGCAGGGTCCGGGTCAGGTACGCCGCGATCGGCAGCAGCGTGACGGCCGCCCCCCGCAGCCCGGACGCGAGCCCGCGCCGGCGGAAGGCGAACCAGGTCCAGATCCCGCCGAGCAGGGTGAGGGTCAGTGCGAGTGCTCCCCAGGTCACGTCGTCCACACCCCCAGCGTTGCACAACCGTGGGGGAGTTGAAGGGGTCGTGCCGACACGGCGACGGAAGGCCGTGGGCAGGTCGCCGTGCCGACCGCCTTCCCGATCGGCGAGAATGGCCCGATGATCGACTCCGGGCACGACGCCGACCTGCCCCGGCGGATCCCGGACCCCGGATTCGCGGGGGACGCCGGTGAGGTCCAGGCCCCGGTCGCGCAGGCCCTCGCGGCGTACGCCGCAGACCCGCACGGCTCCTACGCGCGGGTGCTGGCGGCGCTCCAGGAGGCTCGCCTCCTGGTCCCGGTGGTGGCGCTGCTCGGCGAGGTGGAGCACGACGAGCAGGGCCTCGCGCACGACAAGACCAGCGACATGGCCGCGGTGCTGCTCCGTGGCAACGACGGCCGGCTCGCGCTGCTGGCGTTCACCGGCAACGAGCCGCTCGCGGCCTGGAACCCCGAGGCGCGGCCGGTGCCGGTCGCGGCCCGGGTGGCCGCCCAGTCGGCGCTGCAGGAGGGGGCGGCCGCGTTGGTCGTGGACGTGGCCGGTCCGACCACGGTGGTGCTCGAGGGGGAGGACCTCCACGGCCTCGCCCGGGGCTGGCGGCTGGCGCGCGTGGGCGACCGCCCCGCGTGGATTCGGCTCGAGGCGGAATGATCCGCTAGCATTCCTTGTTGACCGATCAGTTCCCGACGCCTGTCTCGACAGGTCGAGGGAGCGGATCCCACAAGCGGAGATCAGGTACGACACGTTCTCCCACCCGCATCGACCGCCTCGCCAGCTGGTGAACAGGTCGTCGGGTCCGGTCCCGAGAGTTTGCGATCGGCGCAGGTGCCGATCGCGGGCCCCCGGTGATGCATTTCCGGACTGGAAGTGTGTCGCGACTGGCTTCCGCTTGGTGACAAGCGGAAGCCTTTGTTGATTTCCGGGCAGGTGCCCGGACTGGCAGAGACCTCCGGCCACATTTCCACCAGGAGGACACATCAGCACCGAGCTTCGTATCAACGACCGGATCCGGGTTTCCGAGGTCCGCCTCGTTGGACCCAATGGCGAGACCGTCGGCATCGTGCCGACGGCTGACGCGCTGCGCCTCGCGCAGGAGGCCGACCTCGACCTGGTCGAGGTCGCTCCCACGGCGCGCCCCCCGGTCTGCAAGCTCATGGACTACGGGAAGTTCAAGTACGAGAACGCCCAGAAGGCCCGTGAGGCCCGCCGGAACCAGACGAACGTGATCATCAAGGAGATGAAGCTTCGTCCCAAGATCGACGCGCACGACTACGAGACCAAGAAGGGTCACGTCGTGCGGTTCCTCCGCGCCGGGGACAAGGTCAAGATCACGATCATGTTCCGCGGCCGTGAGCAGCACCGCCCCGAGCTCGGGTTCCGGCTGCTGCAGCGCCTCGCGGAGGACGTGACCGACCTGGGCTTCGTCGAGTCCGCGCCCAAGCAGGACGGGCGCAACATGACCATGGTGCTCGGCCCGCACAAGAAGAAGGCCGATGCCAAGGTCGAGATGAAGGCCGCGAAGGAGAGCAAGGCCGCCGAGCGCGCCGCGCTCGAGGCCGACGAGAAGGCGGAGCGCGACGCCGCGCACGCCGCCGGTCCGGTGGCGAAGAAGAAGGAGCGCGGGCGCTCCGAGAACCTCGACCCCGAGATCGACGCCTGACACGGCTGCGCCGTGTCACCCACGCTGACGCATGATCGGTCGCCCTTGTGCGGCCCGACCACGAGATAGAGAGCAGAGAGATGCCGAAGAACAAGACGCACTCCGGTGCTGGCAAGCGGTTCCGGGTCACCGGCTCCGGCAAGATCCTTCGCGAGAAGGCCGGCAAGCGCCACAACCTCGAGAAGAAGCCCTCGAAGGTGACGCGTCGGATGACGGGCACCACCGAGCTCGCCAAGTCCGACGTCAAGCGCGCCAAGAAGATGCTGGGTCTCTGACCCCAGCCGACCAGGAACCACCGCCGGTCGAGCCTGTCGAGACCAGCGCACCCCGAACAAGCAACAAGGAGTAACAACGTGGCACGCGTCAAGCGGGCAGTGAACGCCCAGAAGAAGCGCCGGGTCGTCCTCGAGCGCGCCAGCGGTTACCGCGGACAGCGTTCGCGCCTCTACCGCAAGGCGAAGGAGCAGGTCACCCACTCGCTGGTCTACAGCTACAACGACCGGCGCAAGAACAAGGGCAACTTCCGCAAGCTGTGGATCCAGCGGATCAACGCCGCCGCCCGCGCGCAGGGCATGACCTACAACCGGTTCATCCAGGGCCTGAACCTCGCCGGTGTCGAGGTCGACCGCAAGATCCTGGCCGACCTGGCCGTCAACGACGTGGCCGCGTTCAACGCGCTCGTCGAGACCGCGAAGGCCGCCCTCCCCGAGGACGTCAACGCGCCCAAGGTCTCTGCTTGAGCATGACTCCTCTGACCTCGGGCAACACCCGGGTCAAGGAGTCGCGCAAGCTCAGCCGCCGCTCGGTTCGTGCCGAGCGGCGGCTTTTCCTTGCTGACGGCCCGAAGGCCGTCGAGGGTGCCCTGTCGGTTCCCGGTTGTGTCGTCGAGGTCTACGCCACCCCCGCGGCCACGGAGCAGTACGCCGCGCTGGCGGCCGCCGCGCCCGGCTGGACGCTCGTCGACGACAAGGCCCTGGCCTCGCTCAGCGACAGCGTGACGCCGGCCGGCGTCGTGGCCGTGTGCCGGTTCGTGGACCGTCCCGTCGCCCATGTGCTGGACCGGGCACCCCGGTTGGTCGCGATCTGCGCCGACGTCCGCGACCCGGGCAACGCCGGCACCGTGGTGCGCTGCGCCGACGCAGCCGGAGCCGATGCGGTCGTGCTCGCCGGGCAGTCGGTGGACGCCTACAACCCCAAGACGGTCCGGGCGAGCGTCGGCAGCCTGTTCCACCTCCCGCTGGCCGTCGAGCCCGACGCCGCCGCCGCCGTTCGAGCAGCCCAGGCGGCCGGGCTGACGGTGCTCGCCGCCGACGGCGCGGGCGAGCTGGACCTGTACGCGTCCGACGAGCTGCTGGCCGGGCCGACCGCGTGGCTCCTCGGGAACGAGGCGTGGGGGATCCCACCCGAGCTCGCCGCGCTGGCCGACCACCGGGTCCGGATCCCGATCCACGGTCGTGCCGAGAGCCTCAACCTGTCGACCGCCGCGGCCCTCTGCCTCTACGCCTCGGCACGCGTGCAGCGACGCTGACCGTGCCCTGGGCCGGTCTGGTCACGGCATAGGGTGACCGGGTGACCGCAGCCGACCTCGACGCCCTGGCCGACGGGGCCGTGATCGCGGACGCCGGCGGCGTCGTCACCCGGGTGAACCTGGCCGCCGGGCAGCTCCTGGGGGTGCGCCCCGACGAGGTCGTCGGGCGGCCCCTGGCGGAGGTCCTGGCCCTGAAGGACCAGGAGGGCCGCGACTGGTTCTCCACCAACTGCCCCTACCGGGGACTCGCCACGCGCACCGCCGTGCCCGAGCAGCCGTGGCTGCTCCCGAACGGCAGCGAGGTCCTGGTGGTGGCGCGCATCCACCGCCCGACCCTGGCCGAGCCGGTCGACTGGGTCGCCGTGAGCCTGCGGTCCGGACGCGGCCGGGCGCGGCTGGACCGGGAGCGTTCCGACCTGGTCGCGACCGTCGCCCACGAGCTGCGCTCGCCGCTCACCGGCGTCAAGGGATTCGTGCAGGCCCTGCTCAACCGCTGGGACAAGCTGAACGACGACCAGAAGAAGCTGATGCTGACCACGGTCGCCTCCGACTCCGACCGGCTCAGCCGGCTGATCGCCGAGCTCCTCGACGTGGCCCGGATCGACACCGGCCGGCTGCAGCTCTACCCCCGGCCCTGCGACGCGGGGACGCTGGTGACCCGGGTGGTGGAGTCCGTGCGGGCGAGCACCAGCCGGCCCATCGAGCTCGACGTCGCAGCGGACCTGCCGGAGATCAGCGCCGACCCCGACAAGTTCACCCAGGTGGTCACCAACGTCGTCGAGAACGCCGTGCGCCACGGCGACGGCACCGTCCGGGTGGCGCTCGGGGCGACCGGGCTCGCCGACGCGGACGGTGTCCGTGGGGTCCGCCTCGTGGTGGACGACGAGGGCAGCGGCATCCCCCCGGAGCTGCGACGCCGCGTGTTCACGAAGTTCTGGAGGGACGGCGCGCGCGGCGGGTCCGGCCTGGGCCTCTACATCGTCAACGGGCTGGTCCGCGCGCACGGCGGGACCGTGACCATCGACGAGGCACCGGGCGGTGGGGCCCGGTTGGCGCTCACCTGGCCCAGCGAGGACCGTCGGCCGCAGGCCTAGCGCACCCCGGTCCGCGCGGGCCCGTGCCCACGCGGCGCAACCCGGTCGCGGTGCGTGGGTCCGGGCTTCCTAGACTTGGCGCGCACACGGCGACGCGGTCGCCGCCGCCCGAGAGCCAACATTCGCCCGAAAGGCAGCCATGTCGGGACCGAACACCGATTACGACCCCGTGGAGGTCACCCCGTTGAAGCCCGAGGAAGTCGAGGCTGCGCGTGACGCGGCGCTCGCCGCGATCGCCGGGGCGCGCGACCTCGAGGAGCTCAAGCGGGTTCGGCTCGAGCACGCGGGGGACCGGTCGCCGCTGGCCCTCGCCAACCGGGAGATCGGGGCACTGCCGCCGCAGGCGCGCAAGGAGGCCGGCCAGCGGGTTGGGCAGGCCCGCGGAGCGGTGAACAAGGCGCTCGCCGAGCGCCAGGCCGTCCTCGAGGTCGAGCACGAGGAGCGGATGCTGGTCGAGGAGACCGTCGACGTGACGCTGCCGACCGGCCGTCGCCGGACCGGCAGCCGGCACCCGCTGACCCTGCAGTCCGAGCTGATCGCCGACCTGTTCGTCGCGATGGGGTGGGAGATCGCCGAGGGCCCGGTCGTGGAGGCCGAGTGGCTCAACTTCGACGCCCTCAACCTCGGGCCCGACCACCCGGCGCGCACCATGCAGGACACCTTCTGGACCGAGCCGGCCGACCACCACGTCGTGCTCCGCACCCAGACCTCGCCGGTCCAGGCCCGGACCATGCTCACCCGCAAGCCGCCGATCTACGTCGTGTGCCCCGGGCGGGTCTTCCGCACCGACGAGTACGACGCCACGCACAGCCCGATGTTCCACCAGGTCGAGGGGCTGGTCGTCGACGAGGGCATCACCATGGCCCACCTCAAGGGCACGCTCGACCACTTCGCGGGCCAGCTCTTCGGCGACGGGATCGACACCCGCTTCCGCCCGTCGTACTTCCCGTTCACCGAGCCCTCCGCCGAGGTCGACGTGCGCTGCTTCGTCTGTCGGGGCATCGACTCCGAGTCCTGCCGCACCTGCCGTGGCGAGGGCTGGATCGAGTGGGGCGGCTGCGGCGTGGTCAACCCGCGGGTGCTGGTGGCCTGCGGCGTCGACCCCGACGCCTACAGCGGCTTCGCCTTCGGCATGGGCATCGACCGTTCGTTCATGTTCCGCCACGCGCTGGAGGACCTGCGCCCGCTCTTCGAGGGTGACGTGCGTTTCAGCTCGTCCTTCGGAACGGAGATCTGAGAGCCATGAAGGCACCCCTGTCCTGGATCCGTGAGTACGTCGACGTCCCCGCCGGCGTGACCACCGAGGAGCTGACCGCCCGGCTCACCCTGACCGGCCTCAAGCTGGAGGCGATCGAGAGCCCCGGCGAGCAGATCGCCGGCCCGCTGGTGATCGGGCGCGTGCTCACGATGGAGCCGGAGCCGCAGAAGAACGGCAAGACCATCAACTGGTGCACGGTGGACGTCGGACCCGACCTGAACGCTGCCCACGGCACCGGCGAGGCGGGTCAGGGGGTGGGCATCGTCTGCGGCGCCCACAACTTCGCGCCCGGCGACCTGGTGGTCGTCGTGCTCCCCGGCGGCGTGCTGCCCGGCGGGTTCGAGATCAGCGCCCGCAAGACCTACGGCCACGTGTCGTCCGGGATGATCTGCTCCGCCGCCGAGCTGGGCCTCGGCGAGGACGCCCTGTCCTCGGCCGGCGGCATCATCGTGCTGCCCGCGGACGCGGGGGAGCCGGGCGTGGATGCCCGGAAGGTGCTCGGTCTGGACGAGGAGATCATCGAGTTCGAGGTCAACCCCGACCGGGCCTACGCACTGTCCCTGCGCGGTATCGCCCGCGAGGTCGCCGTGTCGGTCGAGGGTGCCGACGGCTTCCGCGACCCCGCGCTGCGCGAGACGCCCGAGCCCGACGGCGCGGCGTACCCGGTCGTGGTGGAGGACCCCGCGGCGGCGCCGGTCTTCGCGACCCGGGTCGTCACGGGGTTCGACCCGACCGCCACCACGCCGGACTTCATCGCGCAGCGACTCAGCCAGGTCGGCATGCGCCCGATCTCGCTCGGCGGTCGACGTCTCCAACTACGTCATGCTCGAGACCGGCCAGCCGAACCACTGCTACGACCGCGCCACGCTGCGTGGCCCGATCGTGGTCCGCCGGGCCACCGAGGGGGAGAAGATCACCACCCTCGACGGCACCCGGCGCACGCTCTCGCCCGAGGACCTGCTGATCACCGACGACTCAGGGCCGATCGGGATCGCCGGCGTGATGGGCGGCGAGACGACCGAGCTCTCGGACACCACCACCGAGATCGTCATCGAGGCCGCCCACTTCGACCCGGTCACGGTGTTCCGCGCCGGCAAGCGGCACAAGCTGGCCTCCGAGGCCGCCAAGCGCTTCGAGCGTGGTGTCGACCCGACGATCTGCGCGGCGGCCGCCGACCGGGTCGCCGAGCTGCTCACGACGTACGGCGGCGGTCGGGTCGAGCCCGGCTCGACCGTCGTCGGCACGCCGCCCGCGACCCCGGCCGTCCAGGTCGCCGCGGACCTGGCCGCACGCGTCTCCGGCATGGACATCAGCGAGGAGACCACCGTCTCCTGCCTGCGGGCCGTCGGCTGCGAGGTGTCGGGCAGCGGAACCCTCAGCGTGACCCCGCCGCCGTGGCGACCCGACCTGACCGACGCCCAGGACTTCTCCGAGGAGGTCGTGCGGCTGGTCGGCTACGACCGGGTGCCCTCGGTGCTTCCCAGCGCGCCGTCGGGCCGCGGCCTGACCCGCGAGCAGCGGCTGCGCCGCCGCATCGGCCGCACGATGGCCGGCGAGGGCTACGTCGAGGTCGTGAACTTCCCGTTCGTCGGTCCGAGCGACCTCGACGAGCTCGGCCTGGGCGAGACCGACCCGCGCCGCACGGTGCTGCGACTGAGCAACCCGCTCAGCGCCGAGGCCCCGGCGATGACGACCACGCTGCTGCCCGGCCTGCTGCGCGCGGCGGCCAAGAACGTCGGCCACGGTGCGTCGTCCTTCGGCCTCTTCGAGAACGCCACCGTGACCCTGCCGCAGGCCTCCGGGCCGGCGCCGATCCTGCCCGTGGACCGTCGGCCCAGCGACGCCGAGCTCGAGGAGCTCCAGAAGGCGCTGCCCGCCCAGCCGTTGCACCTGGGCCTGGTCGGCGTCGGGGATGCCGACGGCAGCGGCTGGTGGGGACCCGGCCGGCCCGTGAGCTGGGACGACGCGGTCGCGGCCGTGCGAGCCGTCGCGGACGCGCTCGGTGTCGAGCTGACTGCCCGTGCCGCCGCCGTCGCGCCCTGGCACCCGGGTCGCTGCGCCGAGCTGCTGGTCGGCGATGCGGTGGTCGGCCACGCCGGCGAGCTGCACCCCCGGGTCTGCGCGGCCTACGGACTCCCGGCGCGGTCGGTGGCCGCCGAGGCCGATCTCGACGTGCTGATGGAGCACGCCGTCGACCTGCGTCCGGCCCCGGTGTTCTCCACCTACCCGGTCGCCAAGGAGGACGTGGCCCTGGTGGTGGAGGAGTCCGTGACCGCGGCGGAGGTCGAGTCGGCGCTGCGCGAGGGCGCCGGTGACCTGCTGGAGTCGATCCGGCTCTTCGACGTCTACACCGGTGACCAGGTGGGCGCGGGGCACAAGTCGCTGGCGTTCGCGCTGCGCTTCCGGTCGCCGGACCGGACCCTCACCGAGCAGGAGACCGCCGCCGCCCGGGACGCGGCGGTGGCGCAGGCCGCCGCCCGGACCGGCGCGGTGCAGCGGGCCTGAGCAGTCCGCCCGGCCCGCAGGGGCCGGGCGGAGCCGCCGCGATCAGGTGATCGGGTGGTTGACGGCGAGCCGGAAGTGGTCGTAGACCGCCTTGTCCCCGTGGATCCGGATCTCGCTGTCGTCCCCGCGACGCCACAGCCAGGCGTCGAGGGCCCCGGCGGGGCCGCTGACCACCGCGTCCGGCTCGGTGCCCGGGTCGTCGACCACGTGGATGTCGTCCTCGTCGTAGTGGACGTCGTCCTCGGGGTTGGTGCCCGTGAACCGGCCGATCTGGACCCAGACCGACTCCTCGGTGTCGGTGATGTCGACCCGGACGAAGTGCGGCAGCCCGGAGAACTCGCCCCAGGGCGGGCAGCCCCCGAACATCACGTCGAGGCACTCCAGGACACCGTCCGCCGCCAGCTCGCGGTCCAGGGGCGTGACGGAACCGGCGGTGAGCTCGGCGTCGTATCGGTGCACGAGTGCCTCGTGGGCCTGCCGCCGGTAGGTGAATCCCACCGACTGCTCGGTCGACCAGGTCCACGCGGTCTCCGCGGGATCGGCCGCCTCCAGCTCCGAGACCAGGGCGGCGGAGTACTCGTCGAAGGCCGCCAGGAGGCCGTCGTACGACTCCGGGCGCTCGGGGCCCGGGGCGTCCTCGTCGGGGGTCGCGGGCCTGCTGCGCACGGTGGTGGCCCAGAAGTGCTGGACGCCGGCGAGGTGCCAGAGCAGGTCGGAGGCATCCCAGTCCGGACAGCTGGGTACACGTGCCTGGGGGTCGCAGCTCGCCAGCACCTCGCGGAAGCGTCGGGACTCGTCGCGGAGGTGCTGCAGGTAGTCGGAGAACTCGAGTTTGGCCATGCCCCGCAAGGTAGTCGGAATCGGCGACACCCGGCAGGGGCCAGCGACTTGCACATAGACATGCGTGCACCCGTATAATCATGCAAATGACGAGGAAGCGAGTCGCCGTTGCCGGCGCGAGCGGGTACGCCGGGGGAGAGCTGCTCCGGCACCTGATCGCCCATCCCGAGGTGGAGATCGGAGCCCTGACCGGGGCGTCGAACGCAGGTGAGCTGCTCGGCCGCCTGCAACCACACCTCGTGCCACTGGCCGACCGGGTCCTGGACCCCACCGACCTGGAGACACTGTCCGGTCACGACGTCGTCTTCCTGGCGCTGCCGCACGGCCAGTCGGGCGAGATCGCCGCCCAGCTGGGGGAGGACGTGGTGGTGATCGACTGCGGCGCGGACTTCCGGCTCGCGGACACGGCTGCGTGGGAGAAGTTCTACGGTGGCGCCCACGCCGGGACCTGGCCCTACGGCCTCCCGGAGCTGCCCGGGCGGCGCGAGCAGCTGTCCGCGGCGACCAGGATCGCCGTCCCCGGCTGCTACCCGACGGTCTCGACGCTGTCCATGGCCCCGGCGGTCGCCGCCGGGCTGGTCGAGCCCGAGGTCACCGTGGTGGCCGCCTCCGGCACCAGCGGCGCGGGCAAGGCCGCGAAGCCGCACCTGCTGGGGAGCGAGATCATGGGGAACGCCAGCGCGTACGGCGTCGGTGGCACCCACCGGCACACGCCCGAGATCGTCCAGAACCTCTCCGCCCTCGTCGACGGCGAGGTCCGGGTGAGCTTCACCCCGCTCCTGGTCCCGATGCCCCGGGGCATCCTGGCCACCTGCTCGGCGCCCCTCGTGGACCCGGCGCTCAGCGCCGATGCGGCGTACGACGCCTATGCCAAGGCCTACGCCGACGAACCCTTCGTGCACCTGCTCCCGCAGGGGCAGTGGCCCCAGACCAAGTCGGTGACCGGCTCCAACTCCGTGCACGTCCAGGTGACCGTCGACGAGGCGGCCGGGCGGCTGGTCGCCGTGGGCGCCGTCGACAACCTGGCCAAGGGCACTGCCGGGGCCGCGATCCAGTGCATGAACCTCGCCCTCGGCCTCGACGAGGGCCTGGGCCTGACCACCGTGGGAGTCGCGCCGTGAAGCTGAACCAGTTCCCCGAGACTCTCGCCGTGGTCCGGCTCGGACCGGGTGCCGAGGTGCCCAGGTGGGCGGAGTCCTCCTCGATCTTCTCCGTGACCGCGACCGCCACCGAGACGTCCGTGGTGTGCGCTGCACGCAGCGTCCCGACCAAGGCGGTCGCCCAGCGGCCGTTCACGGCGTTCGAGGTCGAGGGTCCGCTCGACTTCGAGCTGACCGGCATCCTCAGCGGGCTGCTGGCCCCGTTGGCGGAGGCGTCCATCAGCGTCTTCACCCTGTCGACCTTCGACACCGACTGGATCCTGGTCCCCCAGGACGCGGCCGACCGGGCTGCCAGCACCTGGCGGGAGGCCGGCCACGAGGTCGTGCCGGCCGTCCCCGCGACCGGAGGGGCGAAGTCGTGAGCGTCACCAACCCCCAGGGCTTCCGTGCCGCGGGTGTCCCCGCCGGTCTGAAGTCGACCGGCGCGAGGGACGTGGCCCTCGTCGTCAACGACGGACCCACCCACGACTCGGCCAGCGTGTTCACCAGCAACCGCTGCAAGGCCAACCCCATCCTGTGGAGCCAGGAGGTCGTCAAGGACGGAACCGTCCGGGCGGTCGTCCTGAACTCCGGCGGCGCCAACTGCTACACCGGCGCCGAGGGCTTCCAGACCACCCACGCCGTCGCCGAGCAGGTGGCGGGCAACCTCGGGATCGGCGCCGTCGACGTGATCGTCTGCTCCACCGGCCTGATCGGCCTGGCCAACCCGCGCCAGAACCTGCTCGACGGCGTGGACGCGGCCCATGCAGACCTGAGCGCGGGAGGCGGCTCCGACGCCGCCGAGGCGATCATGACCACCGACTCGGTCAGCAAGCAGGTCGTCGTGGAGGGCGCCGGCTGGTCCATCGGAGGGATGGCGAAGGGCGCCGGCATGCTGGCCCCGCAGCTGGCGACGATGCTGGTCGTGCTCACGACCGACGCCGTCGTCCCCGCCGCCGAGCTCGACACCGCGCTGCGGGCGGCCACTCGGGTCTCCTTCGACCGTCTCGACTCCGACGGGTGCATGTCGACCAACGACACCGTCACGGTGATGGCGAGCGGCGCGAGCGGGATCACCCCGTCGCTGCCCGACTTCACCGAGGCACTCACCCAGGCGTGCACCGACCTGGCGATGCAGCTGCTTCGCGACGCCGAGGGCGCGGACCACGAGATCGCGATCACGGTCGTCAACGCCGCCACCGAGGACGATGCCGTCGAGGTCGGCCGCAGCGTGGCGCGGAGCAACCTGTTCAAGGCCGCCGTCTTCGGCAACGACCCCAACTGGGGCCGTGTGCTGGCCAGCATCGGCACCACCGACGCCGCCTTCGACCCCGCCGACCTCGACGTGGCCATGAACGGCGTGTGGGTCTGCAAGCAGTCCACGCCCCACGCCGACCCCGCCACGGTCGACCTCGAGCCGCGCGAGGTCAGCGTCACCATCGACCTCAAGGCCGGGTCCGAGCGGGCGACCGTCTGGACCAACGACCTGACCCACGCCTACGTCCACGAGAACAGCGCCTACTCCTCATGACGATCTCCGACATCCCGCCCGCAGACCCCGCCAAGGCCCAGACCCTCGCGGCGGCCCTGCCCTGGCTGAAGCGCTACCACCAGAAGATCGTGGTGGTGAAGTACGGCGGCAACGCCATGACCGACGACACGCTCAAGCAGGCGTTCGCCGAGGACATCGCCTTCCTCCGCTTCGCGGGGTTCAGGCCGGTCGTCGTGCACGGCGGCGGCCCGCAGATCTCCACGATGCTGGACCGGCTCGGCATCGAGTCCGAGTTCCGCGGCGGCCTGCGGGTCACCACGCCCGAGGCCATGGACGTGGTCCGCATGGTGCTCGTCGGCAAGGTGCAGCGCGAGCTCGTCGGCCTCATCAACGAGCACGGGCCGCTGGCCGTCGGGCTCTCCGGTGAGGACGCCGGCCTGTTCACCGCCAAGGCGACCAACACCGTCGTGGACGGCGAGGAGGTCGACCTCGGCCTGGTCGGCGAGGTCGCGCACGTGCGGCCGGAGTCCGTCGTCGACCTGATCGAGGCCGGGCGCATCCCCGTCGTCTCCAGCGTGGCTCCCGACGCCGACGGGCAGGTCCACAACGTCAACGCCGACACGGCCGCGGCCGCGCTCGCGGCCGCCCTGGGAGCCGAGAAGCTGCTCGTCCTGACCGACGTGGAGGGGCTCTACCGCGACTGGCCCGACAGCGACGACGTGATCTACGAGATCAGTCCCGAGTCCCTGGCGGAGCTGATGCCGACCCTGGCGAGCGGGATGGTGCCGAAGATGGGTGCCTGCCTCAAGGCCGTCCAGGAGGGCGTCCCGCGGGCCACCGTGGTCGACGGCCGGGAGCCGCACGCCGTCCTCCTCGAGCTGTTCACCGACGAGGGCGTCGGGACCCAGGTGCTGCCCGGGGTGTCCACCAAGATCAGGAAGGCGCGGCGATGAGCGAGCAGAAGGCCCCCACCACGTCCTGGCAGGACCGGTACGCCGGTGCGCTGATGAACACCTTCGGACCGCCGAAGCTGGTGCTCGAGCGCGGCCGGGGCGCCCACGTGTGGGACACCGACGGCAAGGAGTACGTCGACTTCCTCGGCGGCATCGCCGTGAACTCGCTCGGCCACGCCCACCCGGCCCTGGTCCAGGCCGTGAGCGACCAGCTCGGCACCCTCGGCCACATCTCGAACTTCTTCGCCAGCGAGCCGCAGGTCCGGCTGGCCGAGAAGCTGCTGTCGCTGCTCGACGCCGAGGGGCGGGTCTTCTTCGCCAACTCGGGCACCGAGGCCAACGAGGCCGCGTTCAAGCTGACCCGGCGTACCGGCCGCACCCACGTGGTGGCTGCGGAGGGCGGCTTCCACGGGCGCACCATGGGCGCGCTGGCGCTCACCGCGAAGGAGGCCTACCGGACGCCCTTCGAGCCGTTGCCCGGCGAGGTCACGTTCGTGCCCTACGGCGACGCCGAGGCGCTCGCGGCCGCGGTCACCGAGGAGACGGCGGCCGTCCTGCTGGAGCCGATCCAGGGCGAGGCCGGCGTGGTCATCCCGCCTGCGGACTACCTGCAGGCTGCCCGCGAGATCGCCACCAGGAACGGTGCGCTGCTCTGGATCGACGAGGTGCAGACCGGCGTCGGCCGCACCGGCCGCTGGTTCGCACACGAGACCTCGGGCGTGACCCCGGACATCGTCACGCTCGCCAAGGGCCTCGCCGGGGGCTTCCCGATCGGTGCCTGCATCGCGCTCGGTGACGCCGGCGGGCTGCTCCAGCCCGGCAACCACGGCACCACCTTCGGCGGCAACCCGGTGGCCTGCGCGGCTGCCCTGGCGGTCATCGAGACCATCGAGTCCGACGACCTGCTCGAGCACGTCGCGAAGCTCGGCCAGGTGCTGCGGGACGGGCTCGCCGCCGACCCGCGGGTGACCGAGGTGCGGGGCGAGGGCCTGCTGATCGGCCTCGACCTCGCCACGGAGGCGTCCGCCGACGTCACCGCCGCGGCGCTGCGCCACGGGTTCATCATCAACAACCCGACTCCCGCGCGGGTCCGGCTGGCCCCGCCGCTGGTGCTGACCCGCGAGGACGCCGAGTCGTTCCTCCGCGCCTGGCCGGCGATCCTCGACGAGGGCCTGGGGACGGCTCCGTGACCAGGCACCTCCTGCGCGACGACGACCTGAGCCCCGCCGAGCAGGCGCGGGTGCTCGACCTCGCCGCCGACCTCAAGGCCGCGCCGTACGACGCCCTGCACCACCCGGGGCCGCTCTCGGGGCCGAGGACCGTGGCGATGATCTTCGACAAGCCGACGCTGCGCACCCAGGCCTCGTTCGCCGCCGGGATCGCGGAGCTGGGCGGCCACCCGATGCTGGTCGACGGGAACCTCGCCGGCATCGGGGTGCGCGAGTCCGTCGAGGACGTCGCCCGGGTCCTGGGTCGCCAGGCCGCGGCGATCGTGTGGCGGACCTTCGAGCAGGCGCGGCTCGAGGCGATGGCCGCGCACGCCGGGGTCCCGGTCGTCAACGCGCTCACCGACGACTTCCACCCCTGCCAGCTCCTCGCCGACCTGCTCACGGTGCGGGAGCACAAGGGCGAGCTGGCCGGCCTGACCGTCGCCTTCGTGGGCGACGGGGCCTGCAACGTGGGCAACTCCTGGCTGCTGGCCGGTGCCACCGCCGGCATGCACGTGCGCGTGAGCTCGCCGGACGGCTACGTCCCCGGTGCCGAGATGGTCGAGGCCGCCTCGGCGATCGCCGCGACCACGGGCGGCTCCACCGTGCTCGAGCCCGACCCGGTCGCGGCCGTCGCCGGGGCCGACGTCGTCGTCACCGACACCTGGGTCTCGATGGGCAAGGAGTCCGAGGCCGGAGCCCGGTCCGAGGTGTTCGACGCCTACCGGGTCACCGAGCAGCTGGTCGGCAAGGCCGCGCCGGACGCGATCGTCATGCACTGCCTGCCGGCCTACCGCGGCAAGGAGATCGACGCGGCCGTCATCGACGGTCCGCAGAGCGTGGTGTGGGACGAGGCAGAGAACCGTCGGCACGTGCAGAAGGCGGTGCTCACCTGGCTGCTGGAGACTCGCGATGAGTGAGGCGTCGCTGCGGCCCACGACGAAGAACGCCCGGCACCGGCGGATCGTGGAGCTGGTGACCCAGCACGAGGTGCGCAGCCAGGCCGAGCTCGCCCAGATGCTCGCCTCCAGCGGCGTGCACGTCACCCAGGCGACCCTGTCGCGGGACCTGGTGGAGCTGGACGCCGTGAAGATCCGGACCCGTTCCGGTGCGCTCGTGTACGCCGTACCCGCGGAGGGCGGCGACCGCCGGCCCGCGGCGCCGGGGGACACCGCGGCCGCCACCCACCGGCTGGGCCGGATGTGCAGCGAGCTGCTGGTGAGCGCCGACGCCAGCGCCAACATGGTGATCCTGCGGACGCCTCCGGGCGCTGCGCAGTACCTCGCCTCCGCGTTCGACCGCTCGGAGCTCCCGGGGCTGATGGGAACCATCGGCGGCGACGACACCGTGCTGCTGATCAGCCGCGAGCCCAGCGGCGGCGACGAGCTGGCACGACGAATCCTGGCGCTGGCGGACACCCACCAGCCGCCGGCGCCCTGACCCAGACCGAAGAACGGGCGAGCCGTCCCAGCCCGGCCGCCGCGACCACATCCCTGACATTAAGGAACACACGTGAGCAAGGTCCTGACCTCCCTCCCCAAGGGCGAACGCGTCGGCATCGCCTTCTCGGGCGGCCTCGACACCTCGGTGGCGGTCGCCTGGATGCGCGACAAGGGTGCGATCCCGTGCACCTACACCGCCGACATCGGCCAGTACGACGAGGCGGACATCTCCGGCGTCCCGCAGCGGGCGCTGGAGTACGGCGCCGAGATCGCCCGGGCCGTCGACTGCCGTCCCCAGCTGGTGGAGGAGGGCCTGGCCGCCCTGGCCTGCGGCGCCTTCCACATCAGGTCCGGCGGCCGCGCGTACTTCAACACCACGCCCCTCGGCCGCGCCGTCACCGGCACCATGCTGGTGCGGGCGATGCACGAGGACGGCGTCGACATCTGGGGTGACGGCTCCACCTTCAAGGGCAACGACATCGAGCGGTTCTACCGCTACGGCCTGCTCGCCAACCCCCAGCTGCTCATCTACAAGCCGTGGCTGGACGCGGACTTCGTGCACGAGCTCGGCGGCCGCGCCGAGATGAGCCAGTGGCTGCACGAGCACCAGCTGCCCTACCGCGACAGCGCCGAGAAGGCCTACTCGACCGACGCGAACATCTGGGGTGCCACCCACGAGGCCAAGACGCTCGAGCACCTCGACGTCTCGCTGGAGACGATCGAGCCGATCATGGGCGTGAAGTTCTGGGACCCCTCGGTGGAGATCGCCCCCGAGGACGTGACGATCGGCTTCGAGGCCGGCCGTCCGGTCTCGATCAACGGCGTGCGCTACGACGACGCGGTCGCCCTGGTCCACGACGCCAACGTGATCGGCGGCCGGCACGGCCTGGGCATGTCCGACCAGATCGAGAACCGGATCATCGAGGCCAAGTCGCGCGGCATCTACGAGGCACCGGCCATGGGCCTGCTCTGGATCGCCTACGAGCGGCTGCTGAACGCGGTCCACAACGAGGACACGATCGCGAACTACCACGCCGAGGGCCGGCGGCTGGGCCGTCTGCTGTACGAGGGCCGCTGGCTGGACCCGCAGGCGCTGATGCTCCGCGAGGCGATCCAGCGCTGGGTGGCCTCGCTGGTGACCGGCGAGGTGACGCTGCGGCTTCGCCGGGGGGAGGACTACACGATCCTGCGCACCGACGGACCGGCGTTCTCCTACCACCCCGACAAGCTCTCGATGGAGCGCACCGAGCATGCCGCGTTCGGGCCGACCGACCGGATCGGCCAGCTCACCATGCGCAACCTCGACATCGCCGACTCCCGCTCGAAGCTCGAGCTCTACGCCGCCCAGCCGCTCGACCAGGGCCAGGTCCTCGTCGAGCACGGGACGCTGTTCGGCGAGCTCCCGGCCGGCGGCGGTGACCGGATCACCGACAACCCCGCCGCGCGTGACGCCGAGGACGAGGCCCTGGACCACGCAGCCATGGAGTTCGGCACCGACTGATGTCTGCGATCCACCGCACCACGGCGCGGGTGCTGCCGGTCAGCACCCGCGGCGAGGTGCTCCTGCTGCAGGGCCGCGATCCCGCCCGCCCCGATGACCTGCACTGGGTCTCGATCGGCGGGGCGGTGGATCCGGGGGAGTCGCTGGTCGAGGCAGCGCTGCGCGAGCTGCGTGAGGAGACCGGGATCGCGGCCGCCGCCACCGACCTCACGGCCCCGGTGCACCGGGGCCGTCACGGCTTCTCGTGGGACGGCGTCGACTACCTCAGCCACTCGACGTTCTTCGCGATGCCCCTCGCGCGCGACGTCGAGGTGAGTCTCGACGGACTCGAGACGGCCGAGGTCGGTAACGTCCTGCGTGCCGCGTGGTGGACCCCCGACGCGCTGGCGGTGGACGGCTCCGCTGCGTCGCCCGACCTGCCCGACATCATGACCACCGCGATCGTCGCGGTCAGAGGAGAGACGTGAGCACCACCAACGAGGGCAAGCTCTGGGGTGGCCGCTTCGCCGGCGGTCCGTCGCCGGAGCTCGAGGCCCTGTCGCGGTCGACGCACTTCGACTGGCGGCTGACCCCCTACGACCTGGCGGGCTCCCACGCGCACGCCAACGTGTTGCACGCGGCCGGGCTGCTCAGCGACGAGGACCTGGCCGAGCTCCACCGTGGCCTCGACGCGCTGGGGGAGCGGTACGCCGCGGGCACGCTGCTCCCGGACCCGTCCGACGAGGACGTGCACGGCGCGCTCGAGCGCCTGCTGCTGGAGGAGGTCGGCCCGCAGGTGGGTGGCCGGCTCCGGGCCGGGCGCAGCCGCAACGACCAGGTGGCCACCCTCTTCAAGGCCTTCCTGCGTGACCACGCCGCGGTGGTGGCCGGGCAGGTCCTCGACCTCGTCGAGGCCCTCGCCGTCCAGGCGCGGGCCCACCTGGTTCCGGACCGGCCGAGCATCATGCCGGGTCGGACCCACCTGCAGCACGCGCAGCCGGTGCTGCTGGCGCACCACCTGCTCGCCCACGCCTGGCCGTTGCTGCGCGACGTCGACCGGCTGCGGGACTGGGACGCTCGGGTGGCCGCGGAGTCGCCGTACGGCTCGGGAGCGCTGGCCGGCTCCAGCCTCGGCCTGGACCCCGAGGCAGTCGCCGCCGAGCTGGGCTTCACGGGGTCCAGCGCGAACTCGATCGACGGGACGGCCTCCCGCGACTTCGTCGCGGAGCTCGCGTTCGTGTCGGCGATGATCGGCGTCGACGTCAGCCGCCTCGCCGAGGAGGTGATCCTCTGGTCCACGCGCGAGTTCGACTTCGTGACGCTCCACGACTCCTGGTCGACGGGGTCGAGCATCATGCCGCAGAAGAAGAACCCCGACATCGCCGAGCTGGCCCGCGGCAAGGCGGGACGACTGGTCGGCAACCTCAGCGGGGTGATGGCCACGCTGAAGGCGCTGCCGCTGGCCTACAACCGGGACCTCCAGGAGGACAAGGAGCCCGTCTTCGACTCCGTGGACACGCTCGAGGTCCTGCTGCCCGCCTTCACCGGGATGGTCGCCACCCTCACCTTCAACGCGCCGCGGATGGCCGAGCTCGCCCCGCAGGGTTTCAGCCTGGCCACCGACGTGGCGGAGTGGCTGGTGCGCGAGGGCGTGCCGTTCCGGGTCGCCCACGAGGTGGCCGGGGCGTGCGTGCGTCGCTGCGAGGAGCTGGGCATCGAGCTGCACGAGCTGTCCGACGACCAGTTCGAGGAGATCTCTCCCCACCTCACGCCGTCGGTGCGGGAGGTCCTGACCGCCGAGGGCTCGGTCGCGTCCCGGGACGGACGCGGCGGCACGGCCCCGGAGCGGGTGCGCGAGCAGCTCGCCGAGGTGACCGCCGCCGTGGCTGCCCACCGTGAACGCCTGCAGTGAGCTGCGCGGCCTGCTCGCCGGGCCGGTGCTCGACGTCGCACCGCGACTGCTGGGCGCCCGGATCCGCCACGGCGAGGTCGTCGTTCGCCTGACCGAGGTCGAGGCGTACGACGGGTCGAACGACCCGGGATCGCACGCCTTCCGGGGCAGGACCGCGCGCAACGCGACGATGTTCGGTCCCGCCGGGCACCTGTACTGCTACTTCACCTACGGGATGCACGTCTGCTGCAACGTCGTGTGCGGGCCCGAGGAGTGGCCGAGCGCGGTCCTGGTCCGCGCCGGCGAGGTGGTCGAGGGCGTGGCCCTGGCCCGTCGGCGCCGGCCGCGGCGCCGCTGACCGCGACCTCGCCCGTGGCCCCGCACGGCTGTGCCGGGCGCTGGGCATCGGCCTCGGCCACGACGGCGCCGATCTCACCGGCGGCGGGCCCCTCACCCTGAGCCTCGGTGAGCCGGTCGACGAGGTCTCCACCGGTCCCCGCGTCGGCCTGCGCGGCGCGCCGGACCGGCCGTGGCGGTTCTGGATCACGGGGGAGCGGAGCGTGTCCACCTACCGTCCGGCGAAGCGGCGCTGAGCGTGCCTACCCCCACCCCGGTGGGCCAAACCCCTCAATTTTGGCTCTTCGTTCAGACGCTGCTAACGTTCTTCTTGTCGCTGCGAGCGGCTCCCACAACCGGTCGAGAGGCCAGAACGACGTGGGTGCGGCACGCCTCGACGAGGAGCTTCCCACGAGGATCCGGCCCGGTCAGCCCCGAGTTGACGAGCAGGACCGGAACCGGTAAGTTTCTGCAGGTTGCCCCGCCGCTGGCCCGCGAGGGTCGGGACGGTGTGCGTCTGATGTTTGAGAACTCAACAGTGTGTCATAGTCGACGAATTAGTTTGTTATGCCCCGTTTTCTGTGGTCTGTGGATCATGGGATTCGGATTTCTTTGGTAAGACAATGATTCTGGCGATAACTCGTAAGAGTTGAGCTAGTTGTTTGTTTTGTCAGGCATCTCTTTTTCTGCGGCCGCCTCTTTTTGGGGTGGTTGTGGTGTTGTTTTTCAACGGAGAGTTTGATCCTGGCTCAGGACGAACGCTGGCGGCGTGCTTAACACATGCAAGTCGAGCGGAAAGGCCACTTCGGTGGTACTCGAGCGGCGAACGGGTGAGTAACACGTGAGTAATCTGCCCTTCACTTGGGGATAACTACCGGAAACGGTGGCT
>CAWFPE010000005.1:0-678922 GCA_963817665.1 uncultured Actinomycetota bacterium
CTGCGCGCCCGTAGGGATTCGAACCCCAAACCTTCTGATCCGTAGTCAGATGCTCTATCCGTTGAGCTACGGGCGCCCGTCGCCCGGCCCGGCCGAACGACTGGACGAGGATAGCGGACCCGGACGGCGAGGCCGAAATCGGTGCTGGTTCCTCGACAGCGGCGGCTGCCGAGCCGATGATCGGGCGCATGTGGAGCCCGGTGCGTACGACGCTCGCGGTGCTGGTCTGCGCGGCCCTCGCCGCGTGCTCGGACGGGGGCAGCGGGGCGGCTCCCCAGCCCACCCCCACCCGCCTGGCCGTCGAGCCGCAGCAGCCCCACGTCACCGGCCGGATCCACGTCACGCTGCGCCCGGGCCTGACCGTGATGACCGACGACCGGTGCACCCCGGAGGAGACGAGGAGGGTGTGCTCGGCCGACGGCGCCCAGAGCTGGGCACCCATCGCCGAGCCGGTCCCGGCCACGCTGGTCGAGGCGCGCACCCACCTCGCCGCCGGGCACACCTCGTGGACCACGGTGCTGCGCTTCGCACCGGGGTCCCGCCCGGCCCTGCAGCGCACGGCCCGAGTCGCCGGCGGGTCCGGCGGGGTGGTCCTGGTGATGGCCGACGACCTGGTGCTGGCCGCCGCACCTGCCCACACGGTCCACCATGACGGCGGCGACGCTGACCGGCCTCGACAAGTCCACGGCCTGGCAGCAGGTGACGGCGTTCGCCGGGTCCTGAACCGCAGACCGGCGCCCTGTGACCACTCGCACAGAGCGTTGAACGATCCAATATGTGCCGCCAATCCGCCGGAGTACCCTCGGCGCATCCCGGGGATCGGACACTCGTATCCGCATCTCGGGCCCACAAAAGTCGCCGACAACGACGCCGAGCGATCCACAGCAACTCCACGACACACCGTCGATACGCTCGACGGCCGGCGGCGCCTTCCCACCGCGGAGGCGACCACCGCGAATGCGCGAGAGGGAAAACCAGGATGACCGCCGAGACGCAGGCACCCACCACCCATCAGGGAATCCTCGACTTCGTCAACGAAGTCGCTGCGATGACCCAGCCCGACTCCATCCACTGGTGCACGGGATCCGACGAGGAGTGGACCGAGCTCACCGACGCTCTGGTCTCGACCGGCACCTTCACGCGGCTCAACCCCGCGATCAAGCCGAACTCCTTCTACGCCGCCTCCGACCCCATCGACGTCGCACGCGTCGAGGACCGGACCTACATCTGCTCGGTCGACGAGAAGGACTGCGGGCCCACCAACAACTGGATGGACCCGAACGAGATGAAGGCCATCATGCGCAAGCTCTACGAGGGCTGCATGCGGGGCCGGACGATGTACGTCATCCCGTTCGTGATGGGCCACCTCGAGGCCGAGAAGCCGATGTTCGGCGTCGAGATCACCGACTCCGCCTACGTGACCGCCTCGATGCGCGTCATGGCCCGGATGGGCAGCCACGTGCTGAAGCGGATGGAGGAGCTCGACGCCGAGTTCGTGCCGGCGCTGCACTCCGTCGGCCACCCGCTCGAGCCGGGCCAGAAGGACGTCTCCTGGCCCTGCAACGACACCAAGTACATCGTGCAGTTCCCCGAGGAGCGCGCGATCTGGTCCTACGGCTCCGGGTACGGCGGCAACGCGCTGCTGGGCAAGAAGTGCTACGCGCTGCGCATCGCCTCGGTCATGGCCCGCGACGAGGGCTGGCTGGCCGAGCACATGCTGATCCTCAAGCTCACCAGCCCCGCGGGCGTGGTGAAGTACATCGCCGCGGCGTTCCCGTCGGCCTGCGGCAAGACCAACCTGGCGATGCTCGCCCCGACCATCCCGGGCTGGAAGGTCGAGACGCTGGGCGACGACATCGCCTGGATGCGCGTCGGCGAGGACGGCCGCCTGTGGGCGGTCAACCCGGAGTACGGCTTCTTCGGCGTCGCCCCGGGCACCAACGAGCACACCAACCCGAACGCCATGAAGACCATCAACAAGGGCAACTCGGTCTTCACCAACGTCGCGCTCACCGAGGACGGCGACATCTGGTGGGAGGGCCTGGAGAACCCGCCGGCCAAGGCCACCTCCTGGAAGGGTGAGCCCTGGACGCCCGACTCCGAGGAGCTCTCCAGCCACCCGAACAGCCGCTACTGCACCCCGATCAAGCAGTGCGACATCCTGGCGCCGGAGTACGACGACCCGCGCGGCGTGCCGATCGACGCGATCCTGTTCGGCGGTCGCCGCAAGACGACCGTCCCGCTCGTCTTCGAGGCCCGTGACTGGACGCACGGCACCTTCCTCGGGGCGACCCTGTCCTCGGAGACGACCGCCGCCGCGGTCGGCGCCGTGGGCGTGGTCCGCCGCGACCCGATGGCGATGCTGCCGTTCATCGGCTACAACGCCGGCGACTACTTCAACCACTGGATCACCGTCGGCAAGGACAACGACGCGGCCAAGCTGCCGAAGATCTTCTACGTCAACTGGTTCCGCCGCGACGACGAGGGCGGCTTCCTGTGGCCGGGCTTCGGCGAGAACAGCCGGGTGCTCAAGTGGGTCGTCGAGCGCATCGACGGCCAGGCCGCCGCGGTCGAGACCCCGATCGGCCACGTGCCGGCGCCGGACGCGCTGGACACCGACGGTCTCGACATGGAAGACGGCCGGCTCGAGGCCGCGCTGCGGGTCGACGTCGAGGAGTGGAAGGCCGAGATCCCGCAGATCCAGGAGTGGTTCGAGAAGTTCGGCGAGGACCTGCCGGCGGTCCTGTGGACCGAGCTCGACGGTCTCCGCTCGCGCCTGGGCGGCTGATCCGCCCGCCACGCCAGCAGAAAGGGCCCCATCCGATGGCGGATGGGGCCCTTTACTTTGTGTTGCCTGTGGAATCATTGCGGCATCTGGGAGTCGGGGGGCGAACGGAAGGGGAACGGGTGGAGACCTACGGCTCAGAGGATCGAGCCCTCTTCGAAACCCTGGGGACCGCCCTCTACGAGGAGATCGTCGAAGCCGGCGGACTCCCCGACACCGACGACCGGATCCAGCCCGGTGGCGAGCTGCACCAGGCCTTCCAGCTCCTCGTGGAGCTCAGGCTCGATCCAGCAGGACCGCGACAGCAGACCTCTGGGTCGCCGAGGACCCCAACAGCGTCCAGGCCCGCGTCGTGTCCCCCCTCGGCCAGCGAGGCCGCGCAACTGCTGGACGAGTCGTCCCAGCTGGGCCAAGCGCCTTCGGGACGCTGAGCCAGGCCTGGCGAGGGCTCCGAGCGCCTCGAGCGGCCCGTTCACCTACCTGCACGACTACGCGCATCGACCCGTTCCTCGCCGCGCTGGTCGCGGACTGCGAGGAGGAGATGCTCACGGCCCAGCCGCAGACCGGGCGCAACCTCCGACGCTGATGCCGACCGGCGGTGCTGCGCGACACCGCCCTGCTCGAGCGGGGTGCGAAGATCCGCACGCTCTACCAGCACAGCGCACGCCGCAACGCGGTCACCCGCAAGTACGTCGCGGCCGTCACCGACCTGGGCGCCGAGGTCCGCACGCTGGACGAGTTCTTCAACCGGATGATCGTCATCGACCGCCGGGTCGCGGTCATCCCCAGCCCCGAGGACCTCAAGGTCGCCATCGCCATCCGGGAGCCCTCGGTCGTGGCCTACCTCGTCGACGTGTTCGAGCGGTCCTGGGAGCGGGCACGCCCCTTCACCAGCAGCGAGACGACGCTGATGAAGGACATCGCGGCCGAGCAGCGGGCGATGACGCTGCGGATGCTGATCGAGGGCCACTCCGACCCGGTCTCGGCCAAGCGGCTCGGCGTCAGCCCCCGCACCTACGCGGGCTACATCGCCGACCTCAAGGCGGAGTTCGAGGTCGAGACCCGGTTCCAGCTCGGCTACGTGATCGGCCAGCAGGGCCTCTCCGGCACCGAGCAGGACCCCCCGGCGGAGGACTGACCGAGGTCCTGCCGCCTCACTGTCCCGAAATATTCACGAGGGCAGTGACCGGGAGGTCACTGCCCTCGTGTGATGAGACGGGCCGGGGGGTGGCACTGGGACCGAACAAGGTGGGGGGTGAGTTGGGTCCCCGTCTCACGTCTGGGTGGGGCGGAACGGTTACTTCTGGACCGAGATCCAGCCCCAGGTGCTGTCGGCCTGCGCCGGCGCGCTGATCCCGAGAAGGCCGAGGCTGAGGCCGGCGGTGGCGAGTGCGATGGCCGCCTTGCGTGCAACGTTCATGGATTCCTCCAGCTTCGATGTCCTGGCCCACGGATTGGCCATGGCAAGAGTCTGGGGCAGGACTGCAGAACTTGGTGGCCGATTCTTTCCTCAGATTTTTGCATTGCACTTTCATGCAAACTTCAGCCGCGCTGCACAGTCGTGCAGAACGGGTCCGGCCCCCTCCGGAGACACTCCGAAGGGGGCCGAAACACTGGCGGAGGCGGCGGGATTTGAACCCGCGAGAGGGGATTACCCTCAACCCGCTTAGCAGGCGGGCGCCATAAACCGGACTAGGCGACGCCTCCCGACAGCCAGCACAGGCTACAAGGCAGCCACCACCGGGGACCAATCAGGGTTGACCCGGGCCGCCGCGCGTCGTTCAGAGCGGGCGGAGCCCCTCACCGCGGGCCGCGTGCTCGCGCACGTCGCGGGCGAACTCCTCGCGGTCCGCGGCGACCGCCGCCACCGGGATCGTGGTCGTCCGGCCGCCCCGGAGCCGCAGGACCAGGCAGTCGATGCCACGCGGTGAGCCGGCGGCGACCTCCTCCACGTCCCTCCAGCTGGCCGCCGTCACGCCGGCGCCACGGATCAGCCGCACCCGGTACCCCTCCTCGTCGAGGTGTACGACGTACGTCCGGCGGGTGAGGACGTACCCCAGGCCGAGGACCGCGACCAGCCCGACGAACGCCAGCAGCACCACGAGGTCCAGCGGGAGGCGCAGCAGCGCCACCGCTGCCGTCGCGGCGAAGAGCAGCAGCGCGAGCAGCACCAGCAGCGTGCCCATCAGTCGGGCACCGAGGGCGGGTGAGAGCCGATAGTCGGACGAGGTGGAGCCGGGCATGCAGAGATTGAACAAGACACGCGAATTGGTGCCGCAACCGGGCTTGTCGCGATCCGCCGGACGGGGTCACACTCGAAACCCCACCACCACTCCGGCTCCGCCGGGAGGCAGCCATGAGCGCACCGATCCCCAGCGCGCGCAGCCAGGCCGGGGCCGGCACGACACCGGTCCCCCACGGGCTCTCACCGGCCCTCCTGGACCTCGACCGGGCGCTCGACGCGCCCCGCGACTCCGGCCGTGCCCACGGCGGCTGGCGCTGGACGGTGCGGCAACGGATGGCCGCGGTGCGCGACGCGCTCCTCGACGAGGCCGAGCGGTCCGACGACGGCTGGCTGGCCGCCCGCGCAGGAGGCGTGCTGCGCGAGCGGGACGCCCTGGTGGCGCGGCTCAGCGCCCTGGGTGCCCGGGTCCTCGAGAGCCCGGACGTCGAAGCCGTCCGCACGGACCTCAAGCGGCTGATCGCCGACGTCGGGCACCACGGCCAGCGTGTCCACGACCTGGCCTACGACGCGGTCGAGCTGGAGCTGGGCGGCTCCGAGTAGGCCGCGCCCCGACGTCCTAGACTGCTCCGGTGCCCGCCCCCGGGCGGCACGGAGGGGTGCCGGAGTGGCCGATCGGAACCGCCTTGAAAGCGGTCGCTGGCAGAGATGTCAGCCGCGGGTTCGAATCCCGCCCCCTCTGCCGATGCCGATGCCGATGCCGATGGTCTCGGGGCCGGCGCTGCGCGCCGGCCTCAGCGGCCGAGCAGCAGCTCGACGAGGACGTCGCCCTCCTGGACGACGTCACCCGGACCGACCTTGACGGCGCGCACGGTGCCGGGGACCTCGGCGATCACCGGGATCTCCATCTTCATCGACTCCAGCAGCACGACGGTGTCGCCGAACGCCACGGCATCTCCCGGAGCGACGGCCACGCTCAGCACGTTGGCCACCATCTCCGCGACGATCTCGGTCACCTGTTCGCGGGGCATGCGGCGAACCTAGCCGTTACCGGCGCGTACCCAGAACCCCGACGCGACTCACTGCAGGGCGGCGGTGCGGGCCGGCTCGGGCCGCCCGGCGGCGGCTTCCTCCGCGCGCCGCGCCCGGCTGCCGCGGGGCCCGGTGACGGCCAGGTCCACCCGGATCACGACGAAGCCGAGCGCCAGCCCGACCAGCACGCCGTACAGCACCGAGAGCCCGCTCTCGGTGAGGGAGATGGCGGGGTTGAGCAACGCCTGGGTCACCGGCGCGGTGGCGGCCACGCCGAACGCGCACACCCACCAGCCCTGGCGGCGGCGCGCCCGCATGTGGCAGCCCCAGGCCAGCGCGGGGATGCCGAGCACCGACTCGATCGGACGCGGGAAGGCGCCCAGGTGGTCACGGCTCCACACCACCCCGTCCAACAGGGTCGCGACCAGGCCCGGCGTCCCGTACCGCCGCAGCAGCTCGGCGTACGCCAGGGTGAGGGCGAGCACGGCCGTGCCGACCAGCACCGTGACCACGCCGCGCCGGCCGAGCCCGTGCAGGCCGGCGCCGAGGCGGAACACCACCGCGAACGCGCCCAGGATCGCCAGCCCGAGCGTGGCGTACTCGAACCTGGCCAGCGTGATCACCGGCGCGAAGCCGACGGTGGCCAGGGCACCCACCGCGGCGATCAGCACCGCGACGATCGCCTCCCGGGCGGCCGAGGCGAACTTCACCGCGGGCACGGTCGCCATCACGGCCAGCACCGCGGACACCACGCACGTCATCACCGCCGCACCGGTGCGGAGCACCGGCGAGTCGGAAACGAGCACCCCGACGCCCAGGGCCAGGGCCAGCGCCCCGAACACCACCGGACGCCCGCCGGTCCGCGCCGCCAGCGCGCACGAGTAGACGCTCACCACCGCGACCGCGCCGGCACCGGCGAGCCAGGCGGGGCCGACCGGGATCATCGCCGCGACCAACGCGGCCAGTCCGGCGAGGCCGACCAGGCCCACGATCGCCACCGGCAGGACCGAGGTCGCCACGCTCCGGAGCCGAGCCTTGACCCGGGCCATCCGCGACGGCGGCCGGACTGCACGACGACGCGGGGCGGGCGATGACACGACAGCGAAGATTACATTCGTCTGTTCGCCAGCGAGGGGTTGGTCCTGCGCGCTGCGTCGAGCACGTCACGGTGCAGCGTGGCGGTGAGGAGGTCCGGACCGTCACCCGCCTCCGCGAGCACGTCGCCGAGGGGGTCGACGACCAGCGAGTGTCCGCTGTACCGGGGGCCGGGCTGGGCGACGGCGGCCACGAAGACGGTGTTCTCGATCGCCCGGGCACGGACCAGCGTGCGCCAGTGCTCGACCTTGCGCGGGCCCGCGACCCACGCCGCGGGGACCACGAGCACCTCCGCGCCGCGGTCGACCAGCGCCCGGGCCAGCTCGGGGAATCTCAGGTCGTAGCAGGTCATCAGGCCCACGACGAAGCCCCCGACCTCGACCACCTGTGGCTCGACCTCCCCGGCGGTGAGCCGGTCGGACTCCCGGTAGCCGAAGGAGTCGTAGAGGTGGATCTTGCGGTACGCCGCCTCGGCCGCGCCGCGCACGACCAGGGTGTTGAACGGCCGGTCGGGGTCCTTGCCGGGCTCGAACATGCCGGCCACCACGGTGGTCCCGCGGGCGGCGGCGACCCGGGCCACCTCACGGGCGAACGGCCCGTCGACGGGCTCGGCGAAGGCGCTGATGTCGGAGCCTGCCTCCCCGAAGTCGCGCGCGTAGGCCTCCGGCAGCAGCACCAGGTCCGCGTCCTGCGGCACCAGGTCCTCGAGCCGGCCGCGGTTGACGGCGGGGTCGAGGTCGGCAGCCTGCTGGACGAGGGCGACGTTCAGCGTGTTCATCCGTCCAGAGTGCCAGCCCGGGCGGGAAGTCGTCTGCCTCACACCGCAACCCGGCCCGTTCCCGGGCCCCCGGGACCGGTGCGAGACTGCGGGAGTGGACCTCCCTCCGACCGGTTTCGCCGCGGTCGTCCTCGCCGGCGGCACCGCCGTCCGACTGGACGGCGCCGACAAGGCCTCCCTCGAGCACGCGGGCCGGACCCTGCTGGAGTGGACGATCGACGCCCTGATCGACGCCACCGAGGTGGTCGTGGTCGGCGACCCGGTGCCGACCTCGCGACCGGTGACGTTCACCCGCGAGAGCCCGCGGTACGGCGGGCCCGTCGCCGCCCTGCTCACCGGCCGGGACGCCCTCGCCGGCCGGCCGGCCACGCTCGGCGTCCTCGCGGTCGACATGCCCCACGTGACGGCGTACACCTTCCGGCGGCTGCACGAGGCGGCCCGCGGGCACGACGGCGCCCTCCTCACCGACGCGGACGGCCGGCGCCAGCTCGCCGGGGTGCTGGACGTGGCCCGCCTCGACGGGGTGCGCCCCGACCACGAGGGTCAGCACGGGATGCCGTGGCACCGGCTGCTCTCCGGGCTCGACCTGGCCGAGGTGTCGCCGCTCGGCGACGAGGCCCGCGACGTCGACACCTGGGAGGACGTGAAGGACCTGCAGGGCGAGAATTCGTCCTCGTAGCGCGTTCAGGGGGTTGCGGGCCCGCCCCGGATCTGGGAAACCTGAGGACGTGAACCTGCACGACTGGATCGACGAGCTGTGCGACGTCCTCGACATCGACGCCGAGATCGACGAGGGGCTGGTCCTCGATCTCGCCCGGACGGTCGCGCACACGGTCGAGCGCCCCGCGGCCCCGGTGACGGCGTACCTCCTCGGCCTGGCAGCCGGCTCCGTCGGCGCCGGGCCGGAGAAGGTGGAGGCCCTGGCCGCCAGGGCGCAGGTGCTGGCCGAGGGCTGGGACCGACCGGCGGACGCCCCGGACCCCGACGACGTCGACGACGAGGTCCCCGACGACAGCCTGGTCGACCACACCGCCGACACCTTCGAGGCCTGAGCCCGCACCTTCGTCCCGGGCCCGACGCGCCTTCGTCCTAGGGTGGCGGGCATGCGCGCCGTCATCGCTTCCGGGGCCGGAGGGCCCGACGTCCTGTCCGTCGCCGACCTGCCCGACCCCGAGCCGGGCCCCGGCGAGGTCGTGATCTCGGTCGCGGCCACGGCGATCAACCGGGCGGACCTGCTGCAGCGGCAGGGGCACTACCCGCCGCCGCCGGGCTCCTCGGGGATCATCGGCCTCGAGTGCAGCGGGACCATCGACGCGGTCGGCCCCGACGTCACCGACTGGTCGGTGGGCGACGAGGTGTGCGCGCTGCTCGCCGGTGGCGGCTACGCGACCAAGGTCGTGGTGCCCGCCGGCCAGGTGATGCCGGTCCCCTCGGGCATCGACCTGGTGACCGCCGCAGCCCTGCCCGAGGTCGCCTGCACGGTCTGGTCCAACGTGTTCATGATCGCCGCGCTCCAGCCCGGGGAGAACTTCCTGGTCCACGGTGGCGCCGGCGGCATCGGCACGTTCGCCATCCAGCTCGCCGCCGCCAACGGGTCCCGGGTCTTCACCACCGGGGGTACGCCGGAGAAGCTCGCCGCCTGCGCGGACCTCGGCGCCGACGTCACCATCAACTACCGCGACGAGGACTTCGTGGCGGTGCTCGAGGAGCAGACCGACGGGCACGGTGCGGACGTCATCCTCGACAACATGGGCGCCAAGTACCTCGGCCGCAACGTCGACGCGCTGGCCACCGAGGGCCGGCTGGTCATCATCGGGATGCAGGGTGGCACCAAGGGCGAGCTCGACATCGCCGCCCTGCTCCGCAAGCGCGGCGCGGTCGTCGCCACCGCGCTGCGGGCCCGCCCGGTGGCCGACAAGTCCGCGATCTGCACCTCGGTCGTCGAGCACGTGTGGCCCCTGGTCGCCGACGGCAGGGTCCGCCCGATCGTGCACGGCACGATGCCCCTCGAGGAGGCCGGGGCCGCCCACGCGCTGATGGAGTCCGGCGACCACATGGGCAAGATCCTGCTCACCACCTGACCGGCAGCGGGCCCGACGGCCGTTGCGCGGCACGGCCTAGGCTGGGGCGCATGACTGAGAACGCCGGCGAGCAGGAGCAGCAGGTCGTCATCATCGGCCCGGACGGCCAGCCGATGGGGTCCCTCCCGGCCTCGGCGATCCCCCAGATGACCGCCTCGGGCGAGGCCGCGGACGGGGACGGCGAGGGCGACGAGCGCGCGCTGACCGACCTCGTCGAGCAGCCCGCCAAGGTGATGCGGATCGGCAGCATGATCCGTCAGCTCCTGGAGGAGGTGAAGGCGGCGCCCCTGGACGAGGCAAGCCGCAACCGCCTCAAGGAGATCCACCAGGCCTCCATCAAGGAGCTCGAGGCCGGGCTGGCGCCCGAGCTGGTCGAGGAGCTGGAGCGGCTCACGCTGCCCTTCACCGAGGACCAGACCCCCTCGGAGGGCGAGCTGCGGATCGCGCAGGCCCAGCTGGTCGGATGGCTCGAGGGGCTCTTCCACGGCATCCAGACGGCGATCTACGCCCAGCAGATGGCCGCCCGGGCCCAGTTCGAGCAGATCCGCCGGGCGCTGCCGCAGGGCATGGTGCCGCAGCAGGGCGCCGAGCAGCCCGAGTCGCAGGCCCCGCACCGGCCCGGCGAGTCCGGCGGCATGTACCTCTGACCCCGGGCCGGGGTCAGCCGCGCCTGCCCAGACGGCGTACGACGACCAGGCCGAGCAGGCCGACCAGCACCAGGGCGACCCCGGGTGCCGCGAGCCTCGGCAGGCTCGTGGGCTGGGCGTGGGCGACCTTGGTGAACACCGCCTTCACCGGCTCCGGGGGTACGGCGGGCCGCCCGTCACCGAGCAGCTTCTCGACCTTGTGCACCAGCTGCGCGTCGGCCCGGGCCGTGCCGCTGCAGCTGTCGCTGGTCAGCTCGGAGCCGTCGGCCTTCACGAAGAACAGGTAGCGCCGGTCGGTCGGGAGGTCGCCGAGGCCGCAGGCCCTCGTCGACCGGTCCGAGGTGATCTTCACCGTCGCCGTCTTGATGTTGCCCTTGTAGACCCGCTCGACGTCGATGTCGTAGGTCATCGTCGCCCCGCCCCCGCCCTCGGAGGACCGGGCGCTGGACACGTGGGTGATGGTGCCGGTGAAGACGTCGTTGGCCCGCTTGGTGTGGGTCTGGGTGTGGCCGGCGGCGCAGGTGCACCCGGCCTGGGCCGGCAGCGAACCCAGCACCACGGCGCACCCGGCGAGGAGCAGGGCGGCGAGCAGGCGGCGACCGGCGCCGGACACGGTGGCGAACACGCGCCCATCGAAACAGATCACAGGTCGAACACACCAGCCAGTACCCGCGCGACGCCGTCCTCGTCGTGGCCCGGTGCCACGTGGTGGGCGGCCTCGGTGACCGTGGGGTGCGCGTCGGCCATGGCGTAGGCCGTCCCCGCCCAGCCGAGCATCGGCAGGTCGTTGGGCATGTCGCCGAAGGCGATCACCTCGGAGGCGTCGACGCCGAGGTCCTCGCACAGCAGTGCCAGCGTCGAGGCCTTGGTCACGTCCGGGCCACTGATCTCCAGCAGCGCCGTGGCCGACGACCAGGTGACGACGAGCCGACCGTGCACCGCCTCCTCGGCCAGGTCCCAGAACTGCTGGGGCGCGAGCGCCTCGTGCCGGGCCAGCAGCTTGAGCGCGGGTTCGGCGAACAGCTCCTCGATGGGGCCCCGCCGGGCGGCGTCGGGCACCGGGTGCCGCTCCAGGAAGGCCGGCTCGAGACTGATCCCCGCCAGCGTCTCCACGGCGTACGACGTGCCGGGGACGGCCGCGCGCAGCTCCCGGCAGACCTCGAGCCCGAGCCCGGGGTCGATCGGGCGCTCGAGGTGGGCCGCGGACCGGGCCACGTCCCACACCAGGGCGCCGTTGGACACCACGGCCAGCCCGTGGTCCCCGACGTACTCGAAGACCTCCTCGGCCCAGCGCAGCGGCCGGCCGGTGACGAAGACGACCGGCACGCCACGGCGTTCGAGCTCGACCAGGACGTCCCGGGTGAAGTCGGAGACGGTGCCGTCGGAGCGGACCAGGGTCCCGTCGAGGTCGGTGGCGACCAGGCGGGGCGTGGCGTCGCCGGTCCTGCTCGTCGGTCCCACCTCAACCACCGGTCAGGGCTTCGGCAGCGGCCGGGCCATCACCAGGTCGCCGTCCTCGTTGGCGCCGCGCAGCTCGGTGAAGCCGCACTTGGCCAGCACCCGGATGCTGGCTGTGTTGTCGGGACGCACGCTGGCGCGGACCCGCACGCCGCCGCGGTCGGTCGCGACCAGGAGCCCCTTCAGCGCCTCGGTCGCGGCGCCGTGCCCGCGGGCGTCGGCGACCAGGCCGTAGCCCACCTCGGCCTCGGGGGTGCCGTCGACGGCCGAGGGCGGCCCGAAGAACCCGATGGAACCGACCACCAGGCCGTCGAAGGCGCGGACGACGTGGCGCGGCCCCCACGGGTCGGCGCCGTCGCGGAGCATGGTCACCGCGTCCCGGTCGTCCTCGCGCGGGTAGTCGGCGTGCCAGTCGGGGCGGCGCCGACCGGCCAGCATGTCGTCGCGCTCCTCGGGCGTGACCAGCGGCAGCCGGAGGCGCAGGGTGGCGACCTCACGGGGCAGGCTCATGCGCGCCCGTTCCCGAACCAGCGGTCCAGCTCGACGGCGACACCGTCGTCGTAGACGCTCGCGGTCACCCCGTGCGCGGCGGCGCGGACCTCCTCGACGGCCTGCCCCATCGCCACCCCGCGGCGGACCCACCGCAGCATCTCGATGTCGTTGCGACCGTCGCCGATCGCGAGGGCGTGCTCGGGGCCGAGGCCGAGCTCGCCGGCGACCCGCTCCAGCCCGGAGGCCTTGGAGACCCCGACCGGCGCCAGGTCCAGCCATGCCGTCCAGCCGACCACGTAGTTGGTGCCGTGCAGGCCGAGCTTCTCGCCCAGCCGGACGAAGTCGTCGGCCGTGGCGTTCGGGTCGCGGATGATCACGCGGCTGACCGGCCCGGCGACGATGTCCGCGACGTCGGTGATGGTCATCTCCCCGGTCAGCTCCCCGTCCGGGAAGTGCCGGTTGACGCGGTAGCCCACGCCGCGCTCCTCGACGGCCACCAGGGCGTTCGGGTGGTGCTCCAGGATCGCCTGGACCGCGGGACCGGCGTCGAAGGTCTCCTCGTGGACGACCTCCATCGGCGGGTAGCGGAACACCACCGAGCCGTTGCTGGCCACCACCCAGAGCCGGTCGCGCTCCTCGCCGTGCAGGCCGAGCAGGTCGGCGACCCGGGTCATGCCGTGCGGGGACCGGCCGCTGGCCAGCACCACCTGCGCCCCGGCGTCGATCGCGCGGTGCACCGCGTCGTACACCGCGGGGGCGATCTCCTCGTGCGTGGTGCCCGCGCCCTCGACCCACTTCAGGAGGGTCCCGTCGATGTCGAGCGCGACGAGCCTCGGCTGCCAGTCGCTCACCTCTGGATCGGCTCCAGGACCTCGCGGCCACCCAGCCATGGCTGCAGCGCCTTGGGCACCCGCACCGAGCCGTCGGCCTGCTGGTGGGTCTCGAGGATCGCCACGATGGTCCGGGTCATCGCGCAGAGCGTGCCGTTGAGCGTGGCGACCGGCCCGACCCCGTCCTCGAAGCGGCCGCGGGTGTCGAGGCGTCGCGTCTGGAAGTCGGTGCAGTTCGAGGTCGAGGTGAGCTCGCGGTACTTGCCCTGCGTGGGGATCCAGGCCTCGCAGTCGAACTTGCGCTGCGCGGACAGGCCGAGGTCGCCGGCCGCGACGTCGATGACGCGGTAGGCCAGCTCGAGCTTGTCGAGGAACTGCTTCTCCCACTCCAGCAGCCGCTGGTGCTCGGCGTAGGAGTCCTCGACCGTGGTGTAGACGAACATCTCCACCTTGTCGAACCAGTGCACCCGGATGATGCCCTTGGTGTCCTTGCCGTGCGAGCCGGCCTCCTTGCGGAAGCACGGGCTGAACGCGGCGTAGCGCAGCGGCAGCGACGAGCCGTCGAGGATCTCGTCGGAGTGGTAGGCCGCCATCGGGACCTCCGAGGTCCCGACGAGGTACATGTCCTGGCCCTCGATCCGGTAGACGTCGTCGGCCGCCTGCCCGAGGAACCCGGTGCCGTCCATCGCCCGCGGCTTGACCATCGACGGTGCGATCACCTGGGTGAAGCCGGCGTCACGGGCCTGCTCCATCGCGAGGTTGACCAGCGCGAGCTCGAGCTCGGCACCGACGCCGGTGAGGAAGTAGAAGCGGCTGCCCGAGACCTTCGCGCCCCGCTCGAGGTCGATCGCGCCGAGCATCCGGCCGAGCTCGATGTGGTCGCGCGGCTCGAAGTCGAACTCCGCCGGCGTGCCCACGGTCTCCAGCAGGACGAAGTCGTCCTCGCCGCCCGCCGGCGCCTCCTCGGCGGCCGGGTTCGGGATGCTCATCAGCGCCGCCTGCCACTCCTCCTCGGCGGCGGCCTGCGCGGCCTCGGCCGCCTTCACGTCCGCGGCGAGGGTCTTGGTGCGGGCCAGGAGCTCGGCCTTCTCGTCCCCCTGGGTCCCCCTGTCCAACCCAGCGATCAGCTTTCCAAGTTTTTTCTGCTCGGCGCGCTTGGCCTCGAAGTCGGCGATCGCGGCCCGGCGGGCCGAGTCGGCGGAGAGCGCCCGGTCCACGACGTCGTCGGACAGCCCGCGCTTGGCCTGGGCGGCGCGCACGCGGTCGGGGTCGTCTCGGAGCAGGCGTGGGTCGATCATGCGGCAAGGCTAGCCGTCGTACGCCACCTCGCTCATTCGAGATATGTGTCGGCTCCGTGGGTACGAACGGGCACCCCGCATACTGGTGCGCGCCCCAGCCACCCGAAGGGAGCCGCGTGCTCGACCGACCCCGTCTCAACACCCTGGGCTGGGCCCTGCTCTGCTTCGCGCTCTTCGGCGTGATCGCGGTGCTGGTCACCCAGGGCTGGGGGCCGCTGACCAGCATCGACAACCGGGGCGACCCGGCTGAGCAGTGGGCCGTCGCCGAGGGCTGGCTGCGGCTGCCGCTGAAGTGGGTCGAGACCGCCTTCGCCACCTGGGGCATGACCCTGCTCACGGTGCTGCTGGCCGGTGGCCTGCTGCTGAAGAAGCACCGCCGGGCGGCGGTCTTCGTCGTCGTGGTGATGATCGCGACGTCGCTGACGACCACCGCGCTCAAGCTCAGCATCGGCCGTGGCCGACCGCCGTGGCAGAACGAGACCGGCCTGCTGAGCACCAAGTCGTTCCCGTCCGGGCACGCCTCGTCCGTCACCGCGTTCGCGGTGATCTGCGCGATGCTGGTGCTCATGCTGGTGCGCCGCGCCAGCAGCCGCCGCCTGATCTACGCCCTGCTGGCCGTCTGGGTCCTGGTCGTGTGTGCGGACCGGGTCCTGCTGGGCCGGCACTACATCAGCGACGTCAGCGCGGGCGCCCTGCTCGGCGCCGGCATGGTCCTGCTCGGCCTGGCGATCTACAGCCCGCTGCCACGCAGCCACGCCGAGAGCGCCGAGCCGCTGCCGGAGGTGCTGCCCTCGGCGCGCAAGCTCGCGGTGGTGCTCAACCCGATCAAGGTCGAGGACGTCGGCCAGTTCCGCTCGATCGTGACGTCGATGGCGATCGAGGCCGGCTGGTCGGAGCCGAGCTGGCACTACACGACGGTCGAGGACCCCGGCACCGGGATGGCCGAGGCGGCCGCGGTGGCCGGCGCCGACCTGGTGATCGTCTGCGGTGGCGACGGCACCGTGCGCGAGGTGTGCGCCGAGCTGGCCGGAACGGGCATCCCGGTCGGGATCGTCCCGGCCGGCACCGGCAACCTGCTGGCCCGCAACCTGGGCATCCCGCTCTACATCCGGGCCGCGATCGACGTCGCACTCAACGGCCAGGACCGGGCCATCGACCTGGTCGAGGTCGCCGGCGACGGCATCGAGGACACCCACTTCATGGTGATGGCGGGCATGGGCTTCGACGCCGCGATCATGGAGGGCGTCAACGAGGACCTCAAGAAGCGGGTCGGCTGGGTGGCCTACGTGTTCTCGGGCCTGAAGTCGCTGATGTTCCCGGCCGTGCGGGTCGAGGTCTCCATCGACGGGGGCGAGTTCACCCGGCACCGCGCCCGCACCGTGGTGGTCGGCAACGTCGGCTTCCTCCAGGCCGGGCTGCCGCTGCTGCCCGACGCCGCGATCGACGACGGCCTGCTCGACGTGGTGATCCTCCACCCGCGCAACTTCTTCTCCTGGATCCCGCTCGCCTGGCGGGTGCTGCTCAAGCTCAAGCACACCGACGAGCTGGTGAACCGGATGACGGGCGCCTCGGTCGTGGTCCGGACCGGCACCGACACCCCCCGCCAGCTCGACGGCGACTCGATCGGCCCGGGTCGCGAGCTGAGCATGCAGTGCGTCCACGGCCGCCTGCTCGTGCGCGTCCCCCGCTGACCTCGCCGACCCGTCGTCGCTTGGTCGAGGTGTACGGCGCCGACCGGTCGCTTGTTGGTGTCGTCAGCGCATCGACCCGTCGCGCGCTGGCCGGTCGGTGATCCGCTGTCCCCGCACCTGGCGGCCCGGCGGTCACCGCACGCCGGCCTTGATGCGGCCCGCCGGTGCCGCGGCGCCGGCAGCAACCACGAGGATGGCCGCCTCCGCGAAGCCGAACCGCACGTCGGGAAGGTCTGTCAGCGCCGATGCCCAGGGCGGTTGTGAGCCGGGTCACCTACGGGCTCGCGTGGTCGTCAAGATATCCGGACGGACTGTCAAGGAACCGTCAAGAAGGTCGGTGCAGCACCGTCACCCGGCGTGAGATAGGGAGACGTGGCTGACTTTCTCTACATACTCCTGACCTTGGCGTTCTTCGCCCTGTGCGCCGTCCTGGTGGGCGTGCTCGATCGGCGGTTGAGCCGATGAGCCAGGCCCTCCCCGCGCTCGGGCAGATCGCGGCCCTCGTCATCATGCTCGCGGTCGCGGTCCCCTTCCTGGGTCGCCACCTGGCGCACATCTACACCGGCGAGCGGCACCTCGCGCCCGAGCGCGCGACGTACCGGCTGCTGCGCGTCGACCCCGACGCCGACCAGCACTGGCGCACCTACACGCTGTCGGTGCTCGGCTTCTCGCTCGTCAGCGTGCTGCTCCTCTTCACCTTCGGCCGGCTGCAGCAGTACCTGCCCCTGGACATCGGCAGGGGGCCGCTGCCCAGCGACGGCGCCTGGAACACCGCGGTCTCCTTCACCACCAACACCAACTGGCAGTGGTACTCCGGCGAGGCGGTCGCCGGCCACCTCTACCAGATGGCCGGCCTGGCGGTGCAGAACTTCGTCTCCGCAGCCGTGGCCATGTCGGTCGCCGCCGCGTTCGCACGGGGGCTGGCCCGGTCGCTGAAGGACGGCCGGGTCGGCAACTTCTGGACAGACCTGGTCCGCACCGTGGTGCGGGTGCTGCTGCCGATCTCGGTGGTCGGCGCGCTCGTCCTGGTTGCCCTCGGCGCCGTGCAGAACCTCCTCGACCCGCAGGTCGTGCACACCCTGGCGGGCGGCACACAGCACGTCACCGGCGGGCCGGTGGCGAGCCAGGAGGTCATCAAGGAGCTCGGCACCAACGGCGGCGGCTTCTACAACGCCAATTCCTCACACCCGTTCGAGAACCCGACCCCGCTGACGAACCTGCTCGAGATCTTCCTGCTCCTCCTGATCCCGTTCGCGATGGCCTGGGCCTTCGGCCTCATCGTGCGCGACCGCAGGCAGGGCGCCGCGATCATGAGCGTGATGGCACTGCTCCTGGGCAGCGCGATCACACTGCTCACCTGGGCCGAGATGGCGGGGCCCGGCCTGGCACCGGTCGCGGCGGGCGGCGCGCTCGAGGGCAAGGAGGCCCGGTTCGGCACCGCGGGTTCGGCGCTGTTCGCCTCCGCGACGACCGGCACCTCCACCGGTGCGGTGAACTCGATGCACGACTCGCTCACCGCCCCCGGCGGCGGCGTGGCAATGCTCAACATGATGCTCGGCGAGGTCTCCCCCGGCGGCGTCGGCTCGGGCCTCTACGGCATGCTCATGCTGGCCATCGTCACGGTGTTCCTCTGTGGCCTGATGGTCGGGCGGACGCCTGAGTACCTCGGCAAGAAGATCGGCCAGCGCGAGATCGTGCTCGTCGCGGCCTACGTGCTCACCATGCCGCTCCTCGTGCTCGTGGGCGTCGCGCTCGCGGTGGCCACCGACGCCGGCCTGGACGGCCTGCTGAACACCGGGCCGCACGGGCTCTCGGAGATCATGTACGCCGTCACGTCGGCGAGCAACAACAACGGGAGCGCCTTCGCCGGGCTCACCGTCGGCACGCCGTTCTACAACACGCTGCTCGGGCTGTGCATGCTCGGCGGCCGGTTCCTGCCCATCGTGTTCGTGCTCGCCCTGGCCGGCCGGCTCGCCGCCCAGCAACAGCGCCCGCCCGGCGCCGGAACCCTGCCCACGCACCGGCCCCTCTTCGTCGTCCTCCTGTCCGGCGTCGCCCTGGTCGTGGTCGGCCTGACCTTCGTGCCCGCACTCGCCCTCGGCCCCGTCGTGGAGTCCCTCGCATGAACATCCATCACCCCGTCCCCGCCCGCCGCGCGCTGGTGCACCAGCTGCGCGAGGCGCTGCCCGGGGCCGTGCGCAAGCTGCACCCCCGCGAGATGATCCACAGCCCGGTCATGCTCGTGGTGGAGGTCGGCGCGGTGGCCACGACCGTGGCTTCCTTCGTCGACCCGAGCACGCTCTCGGTGTGGGTCAGCGTCTGGCTCTGGCTCACGGTCCTGTTCGCGACCCTCGCCGAGTCCGTGGCCGAGGGCCGCGGCAGGGCCCAGGCGGCGAGCCTGCGCGGCCTGCAACAGGAGACGATGGCCCGGCGGGTGCGCGGTAGCAGCGACCAGCTGGCCTACACGGGCAGCCTGGTGAGCCTGCCCGTCGACGAGATTCCCAGCACGCGGCTGCGGATCGGCGACGTGGTGGTCGTCCGGTCCGGGGAGCGGATCCCCGGCGACGGCGACGTCATCGAAGGTGTCGCCAGCGTCGACGAGTCCGCGGTCACCGGAGAGTCCGCGCCGGTGATCCGCGAGTCCGGCGGCGACCGATCGGCGGTCACCGGTGGCACGATCGTCCTGTCGGACCAGATCGTCGTCCGGATCACCTCCGAGCCAGGTCACTCCTTCGTGGACCGGATGATCGCCCTGGTGGAGGGCTCCGAGCGCCAGCGCACCCCGAACGAGACCGCGCTCAACGTGCTGCTGAGCGCGCTCACGGTGATCTTCGTGTTCGTGGTCGCGACGCTGTACCCGATTGCCGACTACAGCAAGGCCCACCAGGGCGTGGTAGTGCTCATCGCGCTACTGGTCTGCCTGATCCCCACGACGATCGGGGCGCTGCTGTCCGCCATCGGCATCGCCGGCATGGACCGGCTGGTGCGGCGCAACGTGCTGGCGATGTCCGGCCGTGCGGTCGAGGCCGCCGGTGACGTGGACGTCCTGCTGCTCGACAAGACCGGCACCATCACCTACGGCAACCGGCAGGCCAGTGAGCTGCTGACCCTCGGCGGCGTGGACGACGAGCAGCTCTCCGTGGCCGCGCTCTGGTCGTCGCTGGCCGATGAGACCCCGGAGGGACGCAGCATCGTGCACCTCGTCGCGAACGGCCGGCCGGCCACGGTCCCGGACGGTGCCCAGCTCGTCGAGTTCTCGGCCAGCACCCGCATGAGCGGCATCGACCTCCCACCCAACGGCTCCCGCGACGGCCGCCCACACATCATCCGCAAGGGCGCGGCCTCCGCCGTCTCGACCTGGGTGCACAGCACGGGGGGCCAGCTCTCCGCCGACCTGGACCGCCTGGTCGAAAAGGTCAGCGCCGGCGGCGGGACGCCACTGGTGGTGGCCGAGCAGGTCGGGACCCGGCCGGCCGAGCTCCTGGGCGTGATCCACCTCAAGGACATCGTCAAGGACGGGATCCGGGAGCGCTTCGCCGAGATGCGCGCGATGGGTATCCGCACGGTCATGATCACCGGCGACAACCCGATCACCGCGCGGGTGATCGCCGAGGAGGCCGGCGTCGACGACTTCCTCGCCGAGGCCACGCCCGAGGACAAGATGGCCCTGATCCGCAAGGAGCAGGAGGGTGGCCGGATGGTCGCAATGTGCGGCGACGGCACCAACGACGCTCCCGCGCTCGCCCAGGCCGATGTGGGTGTCGCCATGAACACCGGGACCACGGCGGCCAAGGAGGCCAGCAACATGGTCGACCTCGACTCCGACCCGACCAAGCTCATCGACATCGTCGAGATCGGCAAGCAGCTGCTGATCACGCGGGGCGCGCTGACGACCTTCTCGGTCGCCAACGACATCGCGAAGTACTTCGCGATCCTGCCGGCGATGTTCGTGGTCGCGTTCCCGGACCTGGAGACGTTGAACCTCATGCATCTTGCGAGCCCGCAGTCGGCGATCGTCTCGGCGGTGGTGTTCAACGCCCTGATCATCGGTGCGCTGATCCCGCTGTCGCTGCGCGGCGTCAGGTACGCGCCCAGCTCGGCGACAGCGCTCCTTCGTCGCAACCTGCTGATCTACGGCCTGGGCGGGCTGGTCGCCCCCTTCGTGGGAATCAAGCTGCTCGACCTCGTCATCTCGCACCTCCCCGGCCTGTAGAAAGGCGACGCACCATGAAGGAACTCTTCGACCTCTTCCGCCAGAGCCTGGCCGGACTGCGGACCCTCGTACTCATGACAGTCGTGCTGGGGCTCGCCTACCCGCTCGCGATCACGGGCGTCGCCCAGGTCGCCTTCCCCTGGCAGGCGGACGGCTCGCTGCTCACCTCGTCCGGTGCCCACACTCAGGATCCCGGGGACGCCGTCGGGTCCGCGATCATCGGACAGCCGGTCGAGGGTGACCGGGCCGAGGCCCTGTTCCACCCGCGCCCCTCGGTCGCAGGCGATGGGTACGACTCGCTGGCCACCGGCGGCTCCAACCTCGGCCCGCTGAACCCCGACCTGATGGCCGCGATCAAGGACCGCCGGGCCTCGGTGGCGACGCGCGAGGGGGTGCCGGCCGCCGACGTCCCGCCCGACGCGGTGACCGCGTCGTCGTCCGGCCTGGACCCCGACATCTCGGTGGCCTACGCCGAGCTGCAGGTGCCACGCGTGGCCCGCGTCAACGGACTCGCCGAGGCAGAGGTGCGCCGGCTGGTCGACCAGAACCGCAGCGGGCGCACCCTCGGGGTTCTGGGCGAACCTCGGGTGAACGTGCTGAGGCTCAACCTCGACGTCCTGGCAGCCGCGCAGCGCTCCTGACTGGCAGGATCGGTACATGGAGGAGAGGCGACGTCGCGGTCGGCTGATCGTCTATCTCGGCGCCGCACCCGGTGTCGGGAAGACCTACGCCATGCTGAACGAGGCGCAGCGCCGGTTCGGGCGCGGCACCGACGTCGTCGTCGGGTACGTCGAGACGCACGGTCGCGCCAACACGATCGGCCAGCTCGGGGGGCTGGAGCTCCTGCCCCGGAAGCAGATCGACTACCGGGGCACGACCTTCACCGAGATGGACACCGAGGCCGTCATCGCCCGGCGCCCGGCCGTCGTGTGCATCGACGAGCTCGCGCACACGAACGTGCCGGGCAGCCGGAACGAGAAGCGCGCCCAGGACGTCGAGGAGATCCGCGCCTCCGGCATCGACGTGATCACCACCGTCAACATCCAGCACCTCGAGTCGATCAACGACGAGGTGGAACGGATCACCGGAGTGCGCCAGCGCGAGACCGTGCCCGACGAGGCGGTGCGCACCGCCGACCAGATCCAGCTGGTCGACATGTCACCGGAGGCACTCCGGCGCCGGATGGCGCACGGCAACATCTACCGCGCCGACCAGATCGACGCCTCGCTGTCGTCGTACTTCCGGGTCGGCAACCTCACCGCCCTGCGCGAGCTCGCCCTGCTGTGGCTCGCCGACCGGGTCGACGACGCACTGGACGACTACCGCCGGGCCCACCGGATCGAGGCGCCCTGGCCCACCAAGGAGCGCATCGTCGTCGCCGTCACCGGCGGCCCCGAGAGCGAGACCCTGCTGCGCCGGGGTGCCCGGCTCGCGCAGCGGGCCGCCGGCTCGGAGCTGCTGGCGGTGCACGTGGTCGCCACCGACGGGCTGCGCAGCGTGGATGAGAGCCGGATCGAGCGCTGCCAGCAGCTGGTGGAGTCCCTGGGGGGCACCTTCCACTCGGTCGTGGGCGAGGACGTGCCGGCCGCGGTGGTCGACTTCGCCACCGGGGCCAACGCGACGATGATCATCGTCGGCGTCTCCCGGCACGGCCGGCTGCAACGGCTGTTCACCGGCAGCACCGGCGACCAGATCGCCTCGCTGGCCGGGTCGATCGACGTCCACCTGGTCACGCACGAGGAGGTCTCGGGACGGCTCCGGCCCCGGTGGCCGGCCTCGCCCCTGGGTGCCCGCCGGCAGCTGCTCGGCTGGATCGGGGCCGTGCTGCTGCCCGTCCTGCTGACCCTGGTCCTGGCCGGCCTCGAGGACGACCAGCTGCCGCTGGCCGTGCTGCTGTTCCTCGCCGCGGTGGTGCTGGTCGCGCTGGTGGGCGGGATGCTGCCGGCGCTGCTCGCCGCGGTCGGCGGCTTCCTGCTGCTCAACTGGTTCTTCACCCCACCGGTAGGACGGTGGACGATCGCCGAGCCCACCAACCTGGTCGCCCTGCTCGTCTTCGTGGCGGTGGCCGCCGGTGTGGCCACGGTGGTCGACCGGGCCTCCCGGCGCGCCTCGGAGGCGGCCCGGGCGCGCGCCGAGGCGGCCACCCTGGCCTCGCTGTCCCAGTCGGTGCTGACCGGGCAGGACACCGCGGAGGCGATCGTGGGCCGGCTGCGCGAGACGTTCGGCCAGGACGCCGTGGCGCTGCTGACGCGCTCCGGGACAGGCTGGTCGGTGCTCGCCACGTCGGGCACGGACCCCGCGACGGCTCCCGAGCTGGCCGACAGCTCCGTCCAGGTCGACGCCGCCCACGTCCTGACGCTGCGCGGACACCCGCTGCGGGCCACCGACCAGCGCGTGCTCGAGGGGTTCGCGGTGCAGACCGGACTCGTGCTCGAGTACCGCCGGCTGCGCGAGCAGGAGAACCGCGCCAGCGCCCTCGAGCGCGCGGAGGCCACCAGCACGGCCATCCTGCGGGCGGTGTCCCACGACCTGCGCACCCCGCTGGCCACCATGCGTACCGCCGTCGACGGGCTCACCGGTGAAGGACTCGGCCCCGCCGACCGCCGGGTGCTCACCGAGACGCTCCGGCAGTCGGTGGACCAGCTGCAGTGGCTGATCGACAACCTGCTGGACCTCTCGCGCCTGCAGACGGGGCTCCTGCACCCGGTGCTGCAGCCGATGAGCCTCGAGGAGGTGCTACCGCTCGCGGTGGCCGGCCACCCGCCCGGCACTGTGGTGCTCGAGCTGGAGGAGTCCGCCCCGCTGGTGCGTGCCGACCGCGGACTGCTGGAGCGGGTCGTCGCGAACCTGGTCGCGAACGCGGTCCGCGTCTCGCAGGGGACGCCGGTCCGGGTCGTCGCGCAGGTGCTGGCCCACGAGGTGGCGATCCTGGTCGTCGACCGGGGGCCGGGGGTACCGCCGCACCAGCGCGACCGGATGTTCGACCCCTTCCAGCGGCTCGGCGACACCGCACCCGGCGGCCTCGGGCTGGGGCTCGCCGTGGCGCGCGGGCTGACCGAGGCCATGGGAGGCACGCTGGCCGTGGAGGACACGCCGGGCGGCGGCCTCACCCTGGTGGTCTCGGTCCCGAGGGAGGCGCCCGCGGCACCCTCGACGCCGGCCGCTCCGGCCGCTCCGGTCGCTCCGGTCGACGAGGTGTCCCGGTGAGCCCCCGGGTCCTGGTGGTCGACGACGAGCCCGCCCTGGCCAGGGCACTCGCGATCAACCTCCGTGCCCACGGCTGGGAGGTCGTCACCGCCGCCGACGGCCGGGGGGCGCTCGAGGCGGCCGCCGAGCGGCACCCGGATGTCGTCGTGCTCGACCTCGGGCTGCCCGACATGGACGGCACCGAGGTGATCTCCGGGCTGCGCGGCTGGACCAGCGTGCCGATCGTGGTGTTGTCGGCCCGGCAGCACGGCGAGGACAAGGTCGAGGCGCTCGACCTCGGCGCCGACGACTACGTCACCAAGCCGTTCGCGATGAACGAGCTGATGGCCCGGCTGCGTGCCGCCGTGCGGCGCACCCAGGAGCCCGCACCAGCCGTCGCGGTCGTCGAGGCGGGCGACCTGAGCATAGACCTGGCCCGGAAGCGCGTGACCCGGCGCGGCGAGGACGTGCGGCTGACCCCGACCGAGTGGTCGTTCCTGGAGCTGCTCGCCCGCAACCTCGGCAGGCTGGTGGAGCGCCAGCAGATCCTGCGCGAGGTGTGGGGGTCGGCGTACGAGCACGAGACCCACTACCTGCGGGTGTACGCCGCGCAGCTGCGGCGCAAGCTCGAGGACGACCCGGCGCACCCAAGGCACCTGGTCACCACCAGCGGGCTGGGCTACACGCTGGAGCCCTGAGCCGGCTGGTCAGCACTCGCCGCCGGACGGATGGGGCAACAGCGACTGGGGCTCGACGTCGCGTACGCAGAACCGCCCGAGCGGATGCGGCACCAGGTCGAGGCCGTCGGCGGTCCAGCGCGAGGCATGCACTTGCGTACCGCGCGGGATCCTCGACCGTGTCCCAGCCGAAGTGGAACCGACGGTCCGACCGGGTCGAGATCACGTGCCCGTCCTCGACCCACCAGCGATGGGCGTGGCGGTGGATGTAGTCGTCGGTGATCGGCTGCCCCTTCGGTGTCGACATCGGCACCAGCCTGCCCTCGCGCCAGGTCAGGGGCGTGAAGATGCGCAGCGGCAGCTCGGACATCACGAAGACCTCCTGGCCGGGCACCCCGTCGACGTCGGCGGCACTGGCGATGCCGGGGAGCTCCTGGTCGTCGAGGTCGGCGCGAGGTTGCGGAAGCTCATGTCGCTGTGATGCGCGCCGAACCGGTCCGGTTGCCCGGCGGGCGAATCCTCAGGGCCGGGCGTGCTCGATGGCCTCCTGCTCCTCCGGGGAGAGCTGCTGCTCGCAGGACCAGGCGGAGATGCTCTTGGCGTAGGTGCGGGAGTCGCTGCGCCCGTGGATCGAGGTCAGCACCACCCCGTGGCCGCTGTCGTCGAGCAGCGCGAGGGACCAGGACAGGTGCCCGCCCATGTCCCCGAAGGCGTCGTACCGGACCACCGAGAGGTGTCGCAGCGCGTCACGGGCCTCGGCCCGCAGGGCCGCGACCTCCTGACGCAGCCCGAACACGTCCTGCGGGAGCGCCTCGGCGCCCACCCGTCGCCGCGAGTCGCTGAGCCTCCGCAGGGACAGGACCGAGAACGCCAGCGCGGCAAGGGCGACCAGCAGGGCGAGCGAGGCGAGGATCCACACGGGGCGAAGCCTAGGGAGCCGCGGGCCTCCGCCGCTGTTGCCCCGCCCGGGCGAGTCGCCCGGGCGAGTCGACCGGGCCCGGGAAGTGGGCACCCAGGACCGGCCAACGGGTGGTCACGCACCCGGATCCGTCCTGCTCCCGTGGCACGATCGGGCGCGTGAGCGAAGGACCATCCACCCACCGCATCGCCTACCAGGGCGAGCCCGGCGCGAACTCGCACCTCGTGTGCAGGGAGCACTACCCGGAGCTGGAGGCGCTCGCCTGCGCGTCGTTCGAGGACGTCTTCGCCGCCGTCGAGTCCGGCGAGGCGGACCTGGCGATGATCCCGATCGACAACTCGATCGCCGGACGCGTCGCGGACATCCACCACTTCCTGCCGGGGTCCCACCTCCACATCATCGCCGAGCACTTCCTGCGGATCCGGTTCAGCCTGATGGCCGTCCCGGGTGCCGACCTCGACGAGATCAGGACCGTGCACAGCCACGTCCACGCGCTCGGCCAGTGCCGCAAGGTGATCCGCGAGCACGGCCTGAAGCCGATCATCTCCGGCGACACCGCCGGGGCCGCCCGCGAGGTCGCCGAGTCCCGGGACCCGAGCCAGGCCGCCATCTCGCCGCCGCTGGCCGCCCAGATCTACGGCCTGGAGATCCTCGCCGACGACGTGGAGGACGAGGAGCACAACACCACCCGCTTCGTGGTGCTCTCCCGGGAGCTCGTCGAGGCGGCGCCCGGCAACGGCCCGGTCGTCACCAGCTTCATCTTCAACGTCCGCAACCTCCCGGCGGCGCTCTACAAGGCCCTCGGCGGCTTCGCGACCAACGGGGTCAACATGACCAAGCTGGAGAGCTACATGGTCGGCGGGGAGTTCACCGCGACCCAGTTCCTCGCCGAGGTCGACGGCCACCCCGACGACCTGCCCGTCAAGCGCGCCCTGGAGGAGCTGGCGTTCTTCACCACCGACGTGAAGGTCCTCGGCGTCTACCCCGCCGACCCGTTCCGGGCGGAGTGACGCTCAGCCGGTCCGCTCCTCCTGCATCAGGCTGAACATCCCGCCCTGGGGGTCGGCCAGCACGACCATGCGACCGACACCCGGCACGTCGAAGGCCGGCGCCACCACGGCGCCGCCGAGGTGCCGGGCCCAGGCGGCCGCGTCGTCGACGCTCTCGACGGCGAAGTAGACGGCCCAGTACGGCGGGGTCCCCGGCCGCGACGGTGCGAGCGCGCCGCCGACCCGGCGGCCGTCGACCACGAGACAGGTGTAGTCGCCACCGCCCGCCATCGGCATGGCCTCCCACGCGACCCCGAGGACGTCGGCGTAGAACCGCGTCGCCCGCGCGACGTCGGGGGTCGTCAGCTCGTGCCAGACCGGGGTCCCCGGCTCGTTGGCCCGGGCCGTGCCGATGTGCCGCCGGGCCTGCCAGAGGTTGACCCCGGCGCCGGTGGGGTCGCGGAGCGCGGCCATCCGGCCCAGCTCCATCACGTCGAACGGACCCGCCTCGACCGTCCCGCCGGCCGCCGCCACCCGGGCGGTGACCGTGTCGACGTCGTCGACGGCGAGGTAGACACCCCAGGCCGCCGGCCCACCGGCCGCCCCCGGCACCCGGCCGGCGATCCCCGCGACGACGTCGCCCTCGAGCGAGGCGCTCAGGTAGTAGCTTCCCCGGTCGTCGACCGGCACCTCCGCCAGCTCCCAGCCGAACAGGCCCGTGTAGAACGCCCTGGCGGCCGGCTGGTCGGGCGTCGTGAGCTCGACGTAGCTGGGCATGCCCTGGGCGTAGGACTCGAACTTCGCCATGCCGGGCTCCTCGGGTCGTTCGCGGGGTCAGCTGATCGGCCCCACGGAGAGCCAACACCCCGGCCGCCCGCGACAGACAGGGTCGTTGGGCCCCGGGCGGGCGAGCAGAGCCGGGCCGCCGGGTAGGTTCCTCCCGTGGACCAGCCCGACCACCCCGCCGACCCGCGCATCGCCGACCTCGGCTTCGCACGCGTGGACGTCGACCGCGCAGCCCGCACCGGCGACCCCGAGGTGGTCTACGGCGCGGGCAAGACGCCCGACCAGGTCGTCACGATCCTGCGCACGCTGCACGAGAGGCACCCCGAGCGCGCGGTGCTCGCGACCCGGCTCTCCGCCGAGGCGCTTGCCGCCGTCGCCGACACCCTCCCCGGCGCCTCGGTCGACCCGGTGGCCCGTGCCGTCACCCTCGGCCCGCTGCCCGAGCCCCGCGGCACCGTCGCGATCGTCAGCGCCGGCACCTCCGACGCCCCGGTCGCCGCGGAGGCGGCCCTGACGATCACGGTGCACGGCGCGGCCGTGGACCGGATCGACGACGTGGGGGTCGCCGGGCTGCACCGGGTGCTCGGTGTCCGCGACCGGCTCGCCGCGGCCGACTGTCTCGTCGTGGTCGCCGGGATGGAGGGGGCCCTGCCGTCCGTGGTCGGCGGGCTGACCGGGGTGCCGCTGGTCGCCGTCCCCACCAGCGTCGGGTACGGCGCGTCCCTGGGCGGGGTCGCCGCCCTGCTGGCGATGCTCAACTCCTGCGCACCCGGCGTGACCGTGGTCAACATCGACAACGGCTACGGCGCCGGTGTGCACGCCGCCCGGGTGGCGCGCAACGCCGCTCCCCGGCCGGGCGCGTCATGACGATCTGGGTCGACGCCTCCTCCGGCGCCAGCGGCGACATGCTGCTCGGCGCCCTCGCGGGCGCGGGCGTCCCCGTCGAGGTGCTCCAGGCCGCGGTCGACGCGATCGCGCCCGAGCCGGTCACGCTCCGCGTCGAGCAGGTCAGCCGCAACGGCTTCGCCGCGACCCGCTGCCACGTGGAGATCGCCGACTCCGTCCACCACCGCACCTGGCGGGACATCCGGGAGCTGCTGACCGCGGCCGACCTCGACCCGGAGGTGCGCGACCTCGCGGTCCGCACCTTCGAACGGCTGGCGGTCGCCGAGGCGACCGTGCACGGCGGTGAGCCCGACGACGTGGCCTTCCACGAGGTCGGCGCGCTGGACGCCATCGCCGACGTGGTCGGGGTCTGCGCGGGCTTCGGGTGGCTGTGGTCTCGACAGGCCCGACCGACGGAGAGGTCCGTCGTCGTCTCGCCGGTCGCGGTCGGGTCCGGGTATGTGCGCGGCGCGCACGGCACCCTGCCGGTGCCCCCGCCGGCGGTGGCCGAGCTGCTGCGCGGCGTCCCGTCGTACGCCGGGCCGCCGGGCGCGCCCGCCATGGAGCTGTGCACCCCGACCGGCGCGGCGCTGCTCACGACCCTGGCCACGGACTGGGGTCCGCAGCCGGCCCTGACCAGCGACGCGATCGGCGTCGGCGCCGGTGGCCGCGACCCCGAGGGCCACGCCAACGTGCTGCGGCTGCTGGTCTCGACAAGCTCGACCACCGGAGCGGTCTCGACCACCGGAGCGGGCTCGACCACCGACCCGGAGGCCGGGACCGGCCCGACCGGAGGGGCCCCGCTGCTGGTCGAGACCAACGTCGACGACCTCGACCCCCGGGTCTGGCCGGCGGTGATCGCCGCGCTGCTGGAGGCCGGGGCCTCCGACGCCTGGCTGACCCCGATCCTGATGAAGAAGGGCCGGCCGGCGCACACCCTCAGCGTCCTGGTCGCCGCCGACCGCGCCGCCGCGGTGCGAGCCGAGATCTTCCGGCAGACCTCCACGATCGGCCTGCGCGAGCAGCCGCTCGGCAAGCACGCCCTGGACCGCGAGATGGTCTCCGTCGACGTCGGCGGCCAGCCCGTCGCGGTCAAGCTGGCCCGGCACGACGGGGTGCTGGTCAACGCCCAGCCGGAGTACGACGACGTGGCCCGCGCCGCCGCGGCCCTCGGACGCCCGGTGATCGACGTACTCAACGACGCCGTGGCTGCGAGCCGCGCCTTCCTCCGACAGGAGCCCTGACACCCGCATGGACCCCCTGGTCATCGCCCTGACCTTCGGCGCGATCTTCGTCGTCGAGCTGCCCGACAAGACCTTCATCGCGACGCTCGTGCTGGCGACCAAGTACCGCCCGCTGCTGGTGTGGATCGGCGTCGGCCTGGCCTTCACGGTGCAGACGGTCGTGGCCGTGGCCCTCGGCCAGGCGGTCACCTTCCTGCCCCAGGACGTGGTGCACGCGGTGGCGGGCGCGATCTTCCTGGTCGGCGCGGTGCTGCTCTTCCGCGAGGGCCGCAGCCACCACCTGGCCAGCGAGGACGAGGAGGAGTACGCCGCCAAGGCCACCGCCGCGACCGGCTGGAAGGCCGTCCTCACCTGCTTCCTGATCCTGTTCGCGGCCGAGTGGGGCGACCTCTCCCAGCTGCTGACGATCTCGCTGGTGGCGAAGTACGAGGACCCGGTCAGCGTCTTCATCGGCGCCCTCGGTGCGCTGCTCGTGGTCAGCGGGCTCGCGGCGATCGCCGGCCGGACGCTGCTGAACTTCGTCTCGCTGCACGCGCTGCACTACCTCGGCGCCGCGGTCTGCCTGCTGCTCGCCGGCTTGACGGCCTACGAGCTCCTCGCCTGAGGGGTCCGGCATCCGCGGCACTAGAGTGCTGCGCATGACCCAGCACGGCGCCGACAGCGAGGTCGGCACGCTCCAGACCGTCATGCTCCACCGCCCGGGCCCGGAGCTGAAGCGGCTGACGCCGCGCAACAACGACAAGCTGCTCTTCGACGGCATCCCCTGGGTCGCCCGTGCCCAGGACGAGCACGACGCCTTCGCCGCGGCGCTCCGCGACCGCGGGGTGGAGGTGCTCTACCTCACCGAGCTGCTCGCCGAGACCCTCGACAGCGAGGTCGCCCGCAACCACGCGATCACCACCGCCCTGGCCGGCCTGCACCTCGGCGACACGATGCGCGAGTACCTCTCCCGGTTCCTGCGCGACGCCTCCCCCCAGGAGCTGACCGGCTACCTGACCGCGGGGATCCGCAACGACGAGGTGCGCGGTGGCTTCGGCCTGGTGACCTCGCTGTTCGCCAGCGACGACTTCCTCATCGACCCGCTGCCCAACCTGCTGTTCACCCGCGACTCCAGCGTGTGGGTGCGCGACCGGGTCGCCGTCACCTCGCTGGCGATGCCGGCCCGGATGCGCGAGACCCAGCTGACCGAGCTGATCTACACCGAGCACCCGCGCTTCCGCGGCACCCGCAAGATCCACGGCTGGCACCACGAGCACGTCGAGGGTGGCGACGTGCTGCTTGCTGGCGCCGGGCGTGATCGCGGTCGGCGTCGGGGAGCGTACGACGCCCGCCGGCGTCGAGCGGCTGTCCCGCCAGGTCTTCCACGCCGGGCTGGCCCACACCGTGCTCGCGGTCCCGATCGCCCAGGAGCGGGCGACGATGCACCTCGACACCGTCTGCACGATGGTCGACGTCGACAAGATCGTGATGTACCCCAACGTCGCCGACTCGTTGCAGGCCTACGCCGTCACCACCGCCGACGGCTCGGCCGGCGAGGGCGACCTGGTCCTGAACGTGGCGGAGGCGGAGCCGTTCCTGGTCGCCGCCGCCAAGGCGATGGAGATCGACACCCTGCACCAGATCGACACCGGCCTGGACCCGGTCACCGCCGAGCGCGAGCAGTGGGACGACGGCAACAACACCCTGGCCCTCGCGCCGCGGGTGGCGGTCGCCTACGAGCGCAACGACGAGACCAACGCCCGGCTCGAGGAGGCGGGCATCGAGGTGGTCCGGATCGCCGGCTCCGAGCTGGGCTCGGGCCGCGGCGGCCCGCGCTGCATGAGCTGCCCGATCACCCGGGAGCCGCTGGCTCAGGGGGACTGACCCGGCAGCTCCGCGCGGGCGCCGGGGCCGTCCGCGGCCAGCTCGCAGCCTCCGGTGGCGGTCTCGCAGCGCACCAGCGCGCCAGGGCCGGTGTCGGGTCGCACCACGACCTCGCCGGCCGACTCCCAGGCCACCACCGACCACGGCAGGTCGGTCGGCAACCGCAGCCGGAGGTCCTCCGCGCCACCGGGCGCTGGACCCACACCCGGTCCCGACCCTGCTTGGTGTCGGCGTCGTCCGAGGCGTCGGCGAGGTAGGCGTACTCCGTGCCGTCCGGTGACCACAGGCCCAGCTGGGCGGTCGGCGTGGTCCCGGTCCGGTGGAAGCGACCGGCCTCGTCGACGGTGCCGTAGACCCCGGGGTCGGCGAAGAGGGACGTGCCAGAGGTCGGGTACATCAGGCCCTGCGGCCACGAGTGCCCCGCGACCGGGCCCCCCGGCACGCCACGGACGGCCACGTGTCGCCACGGGGGGTCCACAGCCTGGGGCGCGGCCCGGACGCGCGGTAGAGCACCCGGCCCTGCAGGTCGACGCCGAGCAGCTGCAGCTCCCCCGCCCTGGTCGCAGCACTGCACGTCGACCGGCACGTAGATCTGGTCGACCACCCGGCCGCGGGACACGTCGTACGCCGTCAGCTGCCGCACCTGCTCGAACCGCTGGCTGCGGAAGACCAGCAACGACCCGTCGGGGGACAGCACCGGCTGCAGCAGCCCCCGACCGTGTGCCACCTGTCTCAGCGAGTCGCCCTCCACGACGTAGAGCCGGGTGCCCGCCTCCGCGGTGCCGGAGCGCACCACGGTCGTGCCGCCGGCGAACCAGACCGCCCCGGCGTCGGTGTCGATGCTCGTGGAGCCGACGTGCAGCACGCCGCCGGCGAGCCACGGCACCTGCGCCACCGGTCCCGTCGGCAGGTCCTCCAGGGCCCGGGGCGTCGCGTCCGCGCCACCGGTCGTCTCGTGCGTCGGCGACGGGTCGGCGGGGGCCGGCGTGGGGTGCGCGCCCGGTTGCGGGAGGGCGAGGACACCGACCACCACGGCCAGGACCGCCGCAGCGGCGCCGACGCCGGCGGCCGTCGCGCGCCGGCGGACCTGCTCTCGCCGTCCGGCCAGCTCCAGTCCGTGCACCGAGACCTCGGCGCGCGGCGCTGCCTCCGCGGCCCGGCCGAGGTCCTCGCGCAGCGCCTGCTCGATGTTCATCGGTCCTCCTCCATTCGCGACCGCAGGGTGCGCAGGGCTGCCGACGCCGTCGACTTCACGGTCCCCGGCGAACACCCCAGGGCCTCGGCGATCTCTCGTTCGCTGAGCCCCTCGTAGTAGCGCAGGACCACCACGGCGCGCTGCCGGGGCGGCAGTGCGGTCACGTGCCGCCAGGTGTCCACCCGCTCCACCGGGTCAGCGTCGTAGCTGCGCCGGCTCGGGCATCGAGGTCACCAGCTGCTCGCGGGTGAACCGCGCCGGACGCCGGTGGGAGAGCAGGGTGTTCACCATGACCCTGCGGGCGTACGCCTCGACCGAGTCCGCGCGCGCCGCCCGCCGCCACGCGACGTAGAGCTTCACCAGCGTCGCCTGCACGAGGTCGTCGGCGTCGTGCGCGCTCCCGGTCAGCAGGTACGCCGTCCGGTGCAGCGCCGTGAAGCGCGCCCTGACGAACTCCTCGTAGGAGCCGGCCCGCGCTGGCGCGTCCGTCATCGTGTCCCCTCTCACACCTCTCCTGACTCCGTGGGCAGCAATTCGGTTCAGTCCGGGTTCCCTCCGTCACACTGCCCGCAGGCCGCACCCGGCCGACGCTGGACGGTCCCGCGCCTCTCCGCGAAGATGTGCGCGGGGAGGACCGACCGAAAGGCAACATCCATGGCTGTCTCGTTCTTCGACTCGTTCACGCCGCAGGAAGTTGCGCGCATCAGCGCGGCCGGCACCGCGGTGAAGGTGCCCGAGGGCTGGTCCCCGATCTGGGAGAAGACCCCCGCCGACAAGGCCTACGTGGTGCTCGACGGCACGGTGTCGGTGCGCCGCGGGGGCGAGGAGCTCGCCCAGCTCGGCCCCGGCGAGATCATCGGCGAGGCCGCGATCGTCAACCACTCCCTGCGCACCGCCTCGATCGTGGCGCTGACGCCGCTGGAGCTCATCCACTTCACCGACGAGGCCGTGCGCCGGTTGTGCGAGGAGATCCCGTCCTTCGCGACCGCACTGCGCACCGCCGCCGACGAGCGCCTCAGCCGGGCTGAGTGAGCGGACCCGACGACACGACCGCGCCGGAGGACGACTCCGGCGCGGTCGAGCTGCCCGACCTGACCGACGCCCTCGAGGTGGTCGAAGGGTTCCTGCTCGGGGAGCGGCCCAGCCTGACCCGGGTCGAGGTGGCCGAGCGGGCCGGCGTACCCCTCGAGGTGGCCGAGCAGCTGTGGCGGCTGCTGGGGTTCCCGAACCAGACCGACGACGCCGTCGCGTTCACCGAGGCCGACGTGCAGGCGCTGGAGCTCACGCACGACCTGATGAAGCTGGGCATCCTCGGCCCGGACTCGCAGGCCGCGCTGGTGCGCACCTGGGGTCGCAGCTACGCGCGGCTGGCCGAGTGGCAGACCAACCTGCTCACCGACGTGGCGATCGAGGGCCCGGACCCGGAGCGGCGGCTCACCGAGCTGGCCGGGTCGGTGCTCCCCCGGGTGGAGAAGCTGCAGAGCTACATCTGGCGCCGCCACCTCGCGAGCGCCACCAGCCGGATGCTCGCCGTGGACAGCCCGGGCTCCGCGGTCACCCGGCAGGCGGTCTGCTTCGTCGACATCGTCGGCTACACCTCCCGCAGCAAGACCCTGACCGAGGGTGAGCTGGTGGACTGGCTCGAGCACTTCGAGCACGAGGCCAGCGGGCTGGTGGTGGACCTCGGCGGCCGGATCATCAAGACCATCGGCGACGAGGTGCTCTTCGTCGCCGACGACGCGGTCGCGGCCGCCGAGATCGCGCTGCGGATGACCGAGCGGGGCGCCGACGACCAGGACCGGTTCCCGCACGTGCGGGCCGGGATGGCGCACGGCGACGTGGTCAGCCGGCTCGGGGACGTCTACGGCCCGGTCGTGAACATCGCCGCCCGGCTCACCTCGGTCGCCCGGCCCGGGACGGTGCTGGTCGACCGGGGCGCCTACGAGGCGCTGTCGGGGCGCTCGGCCGACGACGGCACCGACGAGGGTGACACCTCGTCGTACGCCTTCCGCCGGATGCGCCGCACCCCGGTCAAGGGCTACGCGCGGCTCCAGCCCTGGGTGCTGCGCCGCCGCTGACTCCGCGGCTCCCATTCCCGGCTGCCCGCCGTGGCCCGGACCGGGTCGGACAGGGTCGGCCAGGTCGTGTCGACCCGCCGCAACCACGGTCAAGTGGCGCCGGGACCGCGGTGCCACACTCGGAGCATGTCCGATCCGCAGGCCCGGGTGACCGCCGTGTGCGTGGTGCACGCGGTCAAGCCGGGCTACTTCCACGACACCGCCATCGACAAGCGGCCGGGTGCGGGCCCGGTGCGGGTCGAGACGACCGGGCTGGTCGGCGACCGGCAGCTCGACCGCGGCCACGGCGGGCGCGACGCCGCGGTCTACGTGTACGCGGACGAGGATGCCGCCTTCTTCGCAGACGTCCTCGGCCGCGAGCCGCCGCCGGGCCTGTTCGGGGAGAACCTGCGTACGGCGGGCCTCGACGTCTGCGGTGCCCGGATCGGCGAGCGCTGGCTCGTGGGCGACGTCCTGCTCGAGGTCCGCAAGCCCCGGACCCCCTGCCCGAACCTCGCGACGCACGTGGGCATCACCGACTTCCACCGCACCTTCCACCGAACGGGGCGAGTGGGGGCGATGTGCCGGGTGCTGCGCGCCGGGCTCGTCGCCCCGGGACAGCCGGTGGCCGTCGAGACGGTCCCCGACCACGAAGTCCGGGTCAGGGACCTGTCTGCGGGCCTCACGCCGCGCCAGGCCGCGGAGCTGCTGGCTTCGGGGGTACCGCTCGCCGCCCCGGTCCGGGCTCGCGCCCGGCGGATCCTCGCGCGACGTGCGGACGACGCACCGTGAGGGGCGAGGGCCGGCCCGGCAATCAAGCGGGCCCAGAAAATTGAGAAGCCCGGCCGTTGTCGACGGGGGACACAACAACGACCGGGCGATTCAAAATCTACGGGACGCCACCGGGTCACACAATGGCTGGCAGCGAGAATTTCACGTGAGCCACGCCATGGTCGCCGCTCACCCGCCCGACGTCACCTGCCAAAGGTCCCGGCCAAAGGTCCCGGCCATCGGTCGCCAGGTGGTCAGTTCGGCAACCCTTGGGAGCCCGGTTGGTGGAGATCGGCGCAGTCGGCGAACTGCTGGCCCCTGGGCAACGGGAGGGAGCCGCAGGTGGTTCGGCAGTCGCGAGGGGCGCAGAATCGCTCCGCCGGCACACACCGCCGCCAGGCCGGCCCCGAGCGTCCGACACGGCTTCCCCACCCGGACGCCCCCGGACGGTGTACGTTGCCGGACATGGTATGGGTGCCCTCGGGGCGGTCGGACTCTGCTGCTGGTACTGCTTCGGATCTCGATGCGGCGCCACGCGCACGACCCACTCGTGATGCCCTACCGGACCGGGCACGCGGGGTTTCTCGGCGAGGCGCCGATCCCCACCCACCACCGCCTCGGCGCACGCCGCCCCTAGGGCAGCGCGCATCGCCAGCGCACGCGGCAGGTCCGCGCGTCGGTAGGCCGGGGGGTGATCGACTGCACCCGCATCACCGGCTGCGAGCCGGGCCTATCTGATGGTGACCTGGCGGTTCGCGAGCCCCGACCGGGCGGAGCGCTGGTCGCCGGTGAGCGGCGAGTCGTCGGCAAGCGCCTCGGCGAGATCGGCCGCGAACCGCTCGGCCGGCTCCTCCAACGGCTCCGGGCCGGTGCCGACGGGCAGGTCCCAGACCGGGGCCAGCAGCCCGTGCGCGCGGAACATCCCGACGAAGCGCGAGCCGGGGGCGATGTCGTCCTTCCCGGCGGCGTGCAGCCGGGCCAGGGCGTCGAGCAGCTGGTCCTCCGGCTCCGGCATCACCCAGCGCAGGTGCTCCTTCGAGCCCACGTTGGTCCAGTACGCCGCCTCCACCGTGGTCAGCCGGGCGGTCGGGCTGGCCGCCTGGTTGGCCTGCTCGAGGGCGGCCGCCATGCCTTCTTGGTCCTCGACGTCCGCGATCCAGTAGTCGAACCCGTCGTGCACGGTGATGTCGAGCCGGTCGCCGGTGACCAGGTCCTGCAGGCGGGGCCCCTCCCCGGGCGGGGCGGTCAGGCCGACCACACCGGGCTCCTCGGTCTCGAGCGCCTTGAGCAGGACGGCACCGAGGTCCCGGGCGGGGTCGCCGAAGTTGTGCTGGACCTGGAGGCCGAGCCAGATCTGGCCGCTCTCGCGCACCATCGCGGGCGCGGCCATCGGCAGCAGCGAGCAGAGCTGGACGGAGCGCCCGTGGCGGTCCGGCTCCTCGAGGGTCAGCGGAGCCGTCGCGGCCGGCACCAGCTCGCGCAGGGCGACCACGTCGCACTCCGAGGGCATGCCCTCGAAGGGGCGGTTCACGAACACGGCGGGAGCACCACCGGCCGCACCGTGGCAGGCCTTGTACCGCTTGCCGGAGCCGCAGGGGCAGGGCTGGCGGGGGCCGACTGCGCCCTCGACGGCGCCCTCGACGGGCTGGTGGTCACGGGCTTTGGTGCGGGAACGCTTGGCCATGGGCGCGAACCTATACGCCACCCGCGGAGACCCGGCAACCGCCTCAGTGGGCGCCGAGCAGCTCCAGGATGTACGCCGGGCGGTCGCTGATCACCGCGGTGACCCCGAGGTCCAGGCACAGCTGGAGGTCGGCGGGCGTGTTGACCGTCCACACGTGCATGTCGTGACCGGCCCGCTTGATCCGTCGGCCGAGCTTCGGGTGCTCCTGCAGCTCGGTGATCCCCGGTCCGACGAGCCAGTCCTTCCCGATCACGCCGCGCAGCATCGGCCAGTACTGCGCACGGTCGAGCAGCTGGACCAGCTGGATCCCCGGCGCGAGCCGCTCGACCCGCTGCAGCGCCGTCCACGAGAAGCTCATCACCCGGACCGGCGCCCCGGGGGTGTCCCAGCCGAAGTCGCGCAGCAGGTCCACCACCCGGCGCTCCACCAGGCCGGCGTACCTGGTCGGGTGCTTGGTCTCGATCGCCACCTCGACCGGCCGGTGGTAGTCGGCGACGGTCTCCAACAGCTTGCGCAGCGTGAGCACCCGGTCCAGCCCGTCGTCGCGCTCGGGCGCCTCGTCGTCGAGGTCCGACCAGGGGTTCTTCCAGGAGGCGAAGTCGAGCTCGTCGAGCTCGGCCAGCTCCATCGTCGACACGATCCCGTGGGTCCTCGCGGTGCGCCGGACGTTGCGGTCGTGCACGCACACCAGGTGCCCGTCGGCGGTCAGGCGGACGTCGCACTCCAGGGCCTCGGCCCCGGCATCGAGGGCTGCCAGGTAGGCGCCCAGGGTGTGCTCGGCGTTGTCGTGGCTGGCACCCCGGTGGGCAACGACCTGCGGCCTCATGGCCGACATTGTTGCGGGTGCGCCCTCGGCGCGCGGAATCCGACGCGCGACCGGCGGGCCGCCGCCGGCCCAGCGGTGGCCGGACTCAGGCGTGCTGCAGCAGGTACCGGCCGAAGTGCGGGACCGTGAAGGCGATCCGGCCGCGCTCGCCGGAGTAGATCAGCCCCTTCTTCAGCAGCGCGTCGCGGGCCGGCGAGAGCGACTGCGGCTTCTTGCCGAGGGCGGCTGCCACGTCAGCGGTCGGCACGCTCTGGATGTCGTCGAGCTCCTCCTCGCCGAGGTCGGCGATCGCGACCGCCGCGTCGGCCATCGCCCGCAGGTACTCCCGCTCCCCGGGCGTCGCGCGCTCGTAGCGGCTGCCGAAGAACCCGACGGCGAGCTCCCGCTCCGCCTCCGGCGCGGCCACCGCGACGTCCTCGGCGGTGATCGGCGAGCGTGGAGCGAGGTCCCAGACGACCTTGCCGTAGGCCTGGATGAAGTACGGGTAGCCCCCGGTCGCGGCGTACATCGCGGCCAGCGCGTCCTCGGCGTACGCCGCCTCCTCGTCCTCGGCGGGCGCGCTCAACGCGCGATCCGCGGCCTCGCGGGCGAGCCGGTCGATGCGCTGGTAGCGGAACAGCCGCTCGGAGTAGGACTTGCTGGCCGACAGCACCGCGGGGAGGTGGGGCAGCCCCGCACCCACCACGATCACCGGCAGGCCGGACTGGCTGATCTCGTGGCAGGCCGCGCACAGCGCCGACACGTCGTCGGGGCCGAGGTCCTGCATCTCGTCGATGAAGATCCCGATGCCCTTGCCGAGGTCGCCGGCCAGCCCGCCGAGCTCGGTGAGCAGCTCGACGAGGTCGATCTCGATGTCGCCCGAGTCGGCACGCCCCTTCACGGCGGGCACGTCGATGCCGGGGCTCCACTGGTCCCGCAGCTTCGCGGCCGGGCCGGCCTCACGCTGGGCGAAGGACTTGATCACGCCGAGCACGTGGTCGACGTCGTCGGCCTGGGGGTGGCCGAGCTCGCGGACCGCCTGGTGCAGCGCGCTCGACAGCGGCCGGCGCAGGTTCTGGTCCGGGCGGGCCTCGAGCTTGCCGGTCCCCCACCGGCGGCGCACCGCCGCGGAGCGCAGCGTGTTGAGCAGCACGGTCTTGCCCACGCCGCGCAGGCCGGTGAGGACCAGGCTGCGCTCCGGGCGCCCCTTGGCCACCCGCTCCAGCACGATGTCGAAGGCTCGGAGCTGCTCGTCGCGGCCGGCCAGCTCGGGCGGCCGCTGCCCCGCGCCGGGCGCGTAGGGGTTCCGGATCGGGTCCACGGTAGGACCGTATCGGGGTGTCTAGGGATCGCCGTAGATTTCGCAAGCGTGGCGTAGAAGCGGAGATAGTCCGTGACGCTTCTGCTGTGGAGGACCGGTTGTCCACAACAGAAGCGTCACGGAGTATCCAGGTCTCAGGCGCCGTGGGCGAGCCGGGGGATCACCCGGGTGTCGTGCGGGCCGCGGCGCCGGTTGCGGACGTGACGTCGTACGCCGTGTCGAGGCCGCAGCGCAGCAGCGTCGATCAGGTCGGGCACCTCGTCGATGGCCAGCCGGAACGAACCGGCGCACACGTTGTCGCGCCACAGCGAGAGCACGACCAGCCCGGACTCGTGGTGCCAGGAGACCCGTAGCGCGCGGTCGCCACCGCGGGCGTCGAGGAAGATCGACCCCGCTTCCGGCAGCGGACGCGCGGTGGCCATGAGCACATGATGCTCCCTCCCCGGTCACCCGGCCAGCGGTTCGACGAACCTGCAGCGTCGCCGGCACGACCTACACTGGCCGGCGTGCCCGAGCTGCCCGAGGTGGAAGCGCTGGCCCTGGACCTGCGGGGCCGGCTGCAGGACCGTGCGATCGCGAAGGTCCACGTGGCTGCGTTCAGCGCCCTGAAGACCTTCGACCCGCCGCTCACGGCGCTCGAGGGCGCGCTGGTCGACGACGTCACCCGGCACGGGAAGTTCCTCGACATCGACGCCTCCGGGCTGCACCTCGTGCTGCACCTGGCGCGGGCCGGGTGGGTCCGCTGGCGCGACGAGGTGCCGACGACCCCGCCCAAGCCGAGCGCCAAGTCGCCGCTCGCGGTCCGGATCGTCCTCGACGACCAGTCCGGCCTCGACGTCACCGAGGCCGGGACCCGCAAGAGCCTCGCGATGTACGTCGTGCGCGCCCCCGCCGACGTCCCCGGGATCGCGAGCCTCGGCCCCGACCCGCTCACCGACGACTTCACCATCGACGTGCTCCGAGAGATCCTGCAACGCGAGGGGCGCAAGCAGATCAAGGGGGTGCTGCGGCACCAGGGCACCATCGCCGGCATCGGCAACGCCTACTCCGACGAGCTGCTGCACGCGGCGCGGATGTCGCCGTTCAAGCCGGCGAACACCCTCGACGACGAGGAGCTGCAGACCCTGTACGCCGCCATCCGCACCGTGCTCGGCGACGCCGTCGAGCGCTCCCGCGGCCTCGCGGCCAGCGAGCTGAAGGGCGAGAAGAAGTCCCACCTCGCCGTCCACGGCCGGACCGGCCTGCCCTGCCCGGTGTGCGGGGACACCGTCCGCGAGGTGTCCTTCGCGGACTCCAGCCTGCAGTACTGCCCGACCTGCCAGACCGGCGGCAAGCCGCTCGCGGACCGCCGGATGTCCCGGTTGCTCAAATGATCTCGACGAGCTCGATCACCGAGAGCCGACTCGATCACCGGGGCGGCCGACCCGATCACCGGGGCGCCGTCTCGACCACCGACCACCTGGAGAGAGCATGCACCAGATCCCGACCGTGACCGTCGCAGGCGTCCCCGACCCGCTGCCCGAGGGCCTGGTCGTCCTCGACGTGCGCGAACCCGTCGAGTGGGAGCACGGCCACATCGAGGGGGCGGTGCACATCCCGCTCATGCAGCTTCCGGAGCGGCTCGCCGAGGTGCCCGAGGGCCAGGCACTGGTCGTGTGCAAGATCGGGGGGCGGTCCGCGCAGGCGGTCGGCTACCTCGTCCAGCAGGGCATCGACGCGGTGAACCTCGACGGCGGCATGATCGACTGGGCCGACGCGGGGCGTCCGATGGTCAACGAGACGGGCGGCGCGCCCCACGTGGTCTGACCGCCGGCGGCGCGACGGGCGGCCGGTGAGCCACCCGCCGCGGCGAGGTCAGCCGGGGGATCAGTTGCTGCTGGACGGCGCCGAGGGGGCCGACGGCGCACACGTCGTGGAGGCGTAGCTGAGGAACGCCTGGACGTTCGTCTGGTCCTCCTTGCTGAGGTCGACCTGCTTCATGTTCTTCAGGTCCTTGGCGGTGGCCTTCGGGTCGACGTCGTCGAGGACGCCCACGTAGACCTCGAAGCCCTTGCGCGCCTCGGCCGGGATGTCGGACGGGGTGCCGGCCTTCTCGAGGCCGTCGGCGAAGTCGGCCACGTCGGCGCCGTCCTTGATCGTCGAGCCGGCCGTGAGCGCGGTGCACAGGTCGTCCGAGGAGCCGTCGGTGGGGGCTCCGCTGGGGCTGCTGCTCGCGCTGGTGGGGGTCGAGCTGGCGCTGTCGGCCGAGTCGCTGTTGTCCCCGCAACCGGCGGCGACGCCACCGAGCGAGAGCAGGGCGGCGGCGATCAGGACGTGCTTCATGAGGTTCGGTCCCCTCCTGGGATTCGACATGGGCAAGTCCACGACTGTGCCACGGAAGTCTGAGAAGAACCTGTTCCGCCCGCTCCGCGACCTGCCCGCACCCCTCGTTCAGCGGGCGAGCGGCCCCGGCACCGGCAGCGGCAGCGCGGTCCTCAGGCGGCGGAGGTACACCGCCCGGGTGACCTCGACCACGCCCAGGGAGGCCAGGTGTGGCGTTCGCCACTGGACGTCGAGGAGGCGGTCGTCGGCGAACTCGTCGCGCAGCAGCCCCACGAGTCCCACCAGGGCGACCTTGGAGGCGTCCCGCGCCCGGTGGAACATCGACTCCCCGGCGAACAGCCCGCCGATGGACACGCCGTACAGGCCGCCGGCGAGGCGGCCGTCGCGCCACGCCTCCACCGAGTGCGCCCAGCCCAGCTCGTGGAGCCGCAGGTAGGCCGCCTTGATGCCCTCGTCGATCCAGCCCGCCTCCCGGCCGGGGTCGGCGCAGGCGTCCACGACCTCCTCGAAGGCCGTGTCGATCCGGATCTCGAAGTCCCGCACGGAGCGGCGCAGGGACCGGGAGACCACCAGCCCGTCGAGGGGCAGCACCCCCCGACGCACCGGGCAGAACCAGTACGTCGGGTCACCCGGCGTCCCCGACGGCATCGGGAACAGCCCGCGGCGGTACGCCGCCAGCAGGGTCCCCGGCGCCAGGTCGGCGCCGATCGCGACCAGGTCGTCGAGCGGGTCGAAGTCCGCAGGGTCGCCGAACGTCCAGCGGGAGGGCGGCGGCTCGACGGGTGGTTCCTGGGGTGCCGAGGGACGAGGCTTCTCGATGGGCACGGCGCCCACGGTAGTTGCCACCGGGTGCCTCCTAAGATCTGGGCATGAGCACGAGCAGCAGCATCGGCAGGCGGCTGGCCCCCCGGATCCCGGACGCCCTCCCCGGGCTGACCACCGCCTTCGTGCGCGAGGCCCTCCACCGGGCGATCCACGGGGTGGGCCCGCTGCCGCCCGCCGCCCATGCCGCCGAGGCGCAGCTCGCCGAGCAGCGCGGGCACGTCGACCGGGCGGTGCACGAGGTGATCGAGAACCACGTGCGGTACGCCGGCGCCCAGGGGTTCGTGACCAACCTCGGGGGCGTGGTGACCGCCGCGGTGGCCATCCCCGCCAACATCACCGGGCTGGCGCTGATCCAGTCCCGGATGATCGCCGGCATCGCCCACCTGCGCGGCTACGACCTCCAGGACCCGCGGGTGCGCAACGCGGTGCTCGCCTGCCTGCTGGGCGAGGAGGAGATCGACAAGATGGTGAAGAAGCGCCGGCTGCCGGCCCCGCCCATGGCACTGGCGACCGCGCCGACGCACGACCCGGACCTGGACCGGATCATCTCCGCGGAGGTCGCCTCCGACCTGATCTCCCGGGTCGCCGGCAAGCGACTGGTCACCACGGTCGGGCGCCGGGTGCCGGTCGTCGGCGGCCTCGTGGGGGCGGGCGCCGACGGCTTCACCACCTGGCGGGTCGGTCGCTACGCCGACCGCGAGCTCCTGCCCCGCGCGACGCGGTAGGCCTTCAGCATCCCGCGGCCGGCCCGGCTCGCCTGCAGCCGGCGCACGGTCTTCTCCCGGAACCGGTACGTCGGGCGCAGGTAGGCCCGCTCGAGGGCCCGGTGCGCCTCGTGCAGCTCGCCGGCGAGCCGCTCCTCGGCGTGCCGCAGCCGGGCGTTGTCCAGCAGCAGCGCCGAGATCGCGTCCAGCGCGGCGCCCGAGACCTGCTTCTCCCGGGGCCGGTCGGGGTCGGCCCACTCCTGCACCGGCGGGGCGCCGACCAGGTCGTCCAGGTCGCCGGCGACGTCGTACCCCCGCTCCTTGACCTCGCTCGCCCAGGCGGCGGCGAGGTCCTGCGCCCACGGGTGGACCGTCGGCGGCAGCGCCAGCCGCGGCGAGTCGGTGCGGCGCGACAGCGTCTGGTGCGCCAGCAGCTCGCGGACCAGCGGGCGGTAGTCCGGCGGGTCGAGGTCGTGGATGACCGCCAGGTTGATCCGGCGCAGCAGCGCCGTCTCGGGCACCCCCAGCGACGGGTTGGCCCGCTCGGCCTCGAGGTCGAGCTCGAGGCCGTCGAGGCCCAGCACCCGGCTGAACCGCTGCCACAGCAGCGACGACGGCCCGCCCGGCGCCGGCACCGTCACCACGTGGATGCGCTCGGGCGGCAGGTCGTGGCCCCACCGGTCGAGGATGTCGGGCACCTCCTGCACGCCCCAGAACCAGGTGGCGATCCGGCTCGCGCGCTGCGGGTCCTGGATCTCCTCGAGGAAGCGCGCGTAGCTGAGGGTCCTGCGGTGCTTGACGTTCTCCTGCCACTCGGCCGGGATCTGGCGGACCAGGTCGCGGACCGAGAGCACGACGTGGACCTCGACGCCGTCGTGGTGCCCCAGGGACTCCAGCGCGCGTCCGACCTGGGCGCGGGACGCGGTCGCGAGGATCTCGTGGCTGATGATCGCGGTGCCGTGCCAGTCCCGCACCCGACGGGCCAGCCGGTCCCAGGCTCCGATCGCCTCGGTCTCCAGGCCGCCCCACGGCAGCCGCATCAGGTCCAGGGCGGCGAGGAACTGGTCGTCGAACCGCTCGGCGGGGTAGAGGATGTCGTGCTCGGCGAGCACCGACCGGTTCCGGAACAGCACGTCCTGGAGGTAGGACGTCCCGGTCTTCGGGGTGCCGACGTGCAGGAGGACCCGCTTGGTCACCTCGTGAGCTCCTCGCCGTCGTAGCTGCTGTGGTCAACGTTGCCGGGGTCCGCGCCCCCGACCGCGGCCGCATCCCCCTCGAGCAGCAGCCGCAGCGCCAGCGACAGCGTGCCCGCCTCGGACGGCTCGGCCGCGCCGGACCGCTCGCGGGGCAGCAGCGCGTCCGGGTCGCCGTGCACAGCGTAGCCAGCGTCCAGCAGGCCGTCGCGCATGCGTACGGCGCGGTCGTGCACCCAGGCGCGGTGCTCCTCGGGGACCACCACCGGTGGCCCGGCCGCGCCGGCCAGCCGGGGCCGCAGGGTCTGGCGCAGCAGCAACTCGCGTCGGGGCGGGTTGACGAGCAGCGCCAGCACCGCCGAGACCCGGCGGGCGAGCTCGGCCGCGTCGGCGGCGACCGGGGGTGGCGGTGCCGACAGCGGGCGGGCGCCGACCAGGCGGGCGACCGCACCCGGGTCGAGCACCACCTCGACCCGGCCGCGGCCGGGTCGGCCGGTCCAGGCCCCGGCGATGCGGAGCAGGTCGGCGCGCGGGGGCAGCACGTCCCGGCGGGCCAACGAGTCCAGCCAGCGCCGCCAGGTCGCGCCGCCGTCACCGAAGCACCGGTGCTCCCAGACGTCGGCCAGCATCTGCCCGAGGTCGGCGCCCAGCACCAGCACGGTGGCGTGACGTCCTCCCGGCGGGCGGCCCCGGGCGATCAGCTCGGCGCGCAGCGGTACGGCGAGGGCCGGGTCCCCGAGCAGGCGGTAGCGCTTCCGCCAGGGCCGCACCCAGCCCGGCTTCGGCTCCGGCGTGGGCTCGCCGGCGACGACGTCCTCGGCGAGCAGGTTGCCCGCCACCCGGAGCAGCTCGTCGTCGGGCAGGTCCGCCGGGTCGACCGGCGGCGGGCCGAACCGCGCGCGCTCGACCGCGCCGGCGAGCTCGAGGTCGGGGCGCCCACGGCCGGGAGCCGAGGCCGTCAGCACCCGGTGGACCAGGATCTCCGAGGGCTGGCCGGCGAGGTTGAGGCGGCGCAGCAGCTCCAGCTGCTGGGCCCCGGGCAGCACCCGGCCGCCGGCGGGACCGGCACCGGCCCAGTCGGCCCAGGCGGTCGTGCCGCCGGCCCGCAGGTGGCCCAGCCACCCCCAGGCCCGACGTACGCCGGGGGTGTCCTCGCGGCCGCCGGTCACGACTGGCCCGTCACGACTGGCCCAACGACTGGCCCGGTCACGACTGGCGCAGCCTCTCGGCCTGGGCCCGGACCCGGCGCACCAGCTGGCGCTCGGGATCCGGCCGGCCGGCCGCCTCCTGGGTCATCGCGGCGAGGGCGTCCAGCGCGGTCCGCAGCTGCTTCTTCGGCCGCACCTTGTCGGGGTCGCGCCACCGCTCGTCGGCGGCCGGGCGCACCGGGCGGAGCTCCTCGACGTCGCCGACGACGTCGACCCCGCTGCCCTGCAGCCACTCGATCCACCGCTCGGCCTCGGCCTCCGCCCAGTCGAAGCGTTCCGGTGGCAGCCGCACCGGCGCCGAGGAGCGTCGGACCAGCTGGTCCTGGGCGAGCATCTGCCGGATCAGCTCGTCGTACTCCGCCTCGCGCCGGGTCTCACGCCTGATGCGCCGGTTCAGCTGGCGGACCACCTGGGTCTCGGCCACGCCCAGCGACCGGTTGGCGCGGTCGCTGTCGACCGGCGCCCACTCGGGGTCGATGCCGGTGGCGCGGCAGAAGCGCAGCCACAGCGAGTCCCCGTGGGTGGCGCCGGACCGGGGCACGGTCAGCACGTGGACGTGCTCCGGCGGCAGGCCGGCACTCCAGGTGCTCAGCACGCTGGGCAGGTCGAAGGCGCGGTAGAACCACGAGCCCCCGCGCTCGGAGCGGTTCAGGAACCGCTGGTAGGACCACTTGCGTCCCTGCTTGATGCTCTCCTGCCAGGCGGCGGGCAGCTGGCGGGCCAGGTCCCGGGCGGAGTAGACGATGTGCACCTCGCTGCCGGCGAGGTCGGCCATCACCCTGGCGACCCGGTCGGGCGGAGCGGGGGCGAGGATCTCGTGGCTGACGACGACGGTGCCGGACTTCCGGCGGATCTTGCGGACCAGCGTGTCCCAGGCACCGGAGGCGTGGCCGGGCTGTCCGCCCCAGTCCTGGCCGAGCAGGTCGAGGGCCGCGCGGAACTGGAACAGCGCGGGGCTGACCAGGGGGGACCCGGTCGGCACGTGCACCCCGTGCCCGGCCAGCGAGCGGGCGTTCAGGCCGAGCCGGTCCTGGACGTACGTCGTGCCGGTCTTGGGGGCCCCGACGTGCAGGTAGACGACACGACTCATGCGCCCGATTCTGCCGCACCAGCCGCGGCCGCCGGGGCGAGGGCGCGCACCACCGCCGAGGGGCTGGGCCGTCCGAGGTGCCCGGCCATCCACACGCTGGCGGCGGCGACCTCCTCGAGGTCCACCCCGGTCTCGATCCCGAGCCCGTGCAGCATCCAGACCAGGTCCTCGGTGGCGAGGTTGCCGGTGGCGCTCCTGGCGTAGGGACAACCCCCCAGCCCGCCGGCGCTGGCGTCGTACGTCGTGATGCCGGCCTGGAGGGCGGCGTAGGCGTTGGCGAGCGCCTGGCCGTAGGTGTCGTGGAAGTGCATCGCGAGCTGGTCGGTGCCCATGCCCGACTCGACGAACGCGTGCACCAGTGCCGTGACGTGGCCGGCGGTGCCGACGCCGATGGTGTCGCCGAGGCTGAGCTGGCTGGCGCCGAGGTCGAAGAGCCGCTTGCCGACCGCGACCACCTGCTCGACCGGGACCGGCCCCTCCCAGGGGTCGCCGAAGCACATCGAGACGTAGGCGCGCACGTCGAGCCCGTGCTCCCGCGCCCGGCGGACCGTCGGCTCGAACATCGCGAACTGCTCGTCGAGGCTGCGGTTGAGGTTCTTCTGCGCGAAGGTCTCGGTGGCCGAGCCGAAGATCGCGACGTGCCGGCAGCCGAGCTCCAGGGCCCGGTCCAGGCCGCGGTCGTTGGGGACCAGCACCGGGCAGTCCCGACCGGCGTCGCCGAGCATCGTCATCAGGTCCGCGGCATCGGCCAGCTGCGGCACCCAGCGCGGGTGCACGAAGCTGGTGGCCTCGACGACGGGCAGGCCTGCGGTGAGCAGGCGGCGCACGAACTCCGCCTTGACCTCGGTCGGGACCAGCGCCTTCTCGTTCTGCAGCCCGTCGCGCGGGCCGACCTCGTAGATCGTGACCCGGTCGGGCATCGGCGCCACCGGCGCGGGGCCGGCCGGCACGACGGTGGGGGTGCGCATCAGCTCTCTCCTCGGGGCGAGCGGCGGGACGTCATCGGGCATCCGCCTCGGCCGACGGGTCTCCGTCGGGCGCGACCAGGAACAGCCGGGCGCCGAGGGCCACCTGGTCGCCGGTGGCGGCGTCGACGGCGGCCACGGTCCCGGCGAAGGGTGCCTTGAGGCTCAGCTCCATCTTCATGGCCTCCAGGGCGCCGAGCACGTCGCCCTCGGCCACGGCCTGGCCCTCGGTGACCCGGACGTCCAGCACGGTGCCCGGCATCGGCGCCACGATCGCGCCGTCGCTGACGTCGAGGGCGTGGTCGCCGAAGACGTCCGGACGCTCGAACACGAACCGCTGCCCGCGGTGCACGGCCTCGACGATGTGCGGCTGCACGTTGACCACGGCCTGCTCACGCCGGCCGTCGATCAGCAGCACGACGACGTGCCGCTCGGCCAGCAGCTGGTGGACCTCGTGCTCGCCGACGCGGCCCCGGGCGCGGTCGACCGGGACCGTCTCGTCGAGCTCCACCAGGATCGGCGCCGGGTCGGCCCCGGAGCGCCAGCCGTCGGCCCGGAAGGGATGCCCGCTGTCCTGCTCGGCGACCAGCATCGCGCTGACCCACGCCACGAAGACACGCGCGAGGTCGCGCGACGGCTGCGCGACGGTGTTCCGGTCCAGCCACGCGGTGTCGATGGTCGCGTCGCGGAACTCGTCGCTCGCGACCAGGGCGCGCAGGAACCCGGTGTTGGTGGTCAGGCCGAGGACGGCCGTGTCGTCGAGGGCCGCCACGAGGGCCCGGCGGGCGCTCTCCCGGTCCGGCCCGCGGGCGATGACCTTGCCGAGCATCGGGTCGTACGACGTGCTGACGACCTGCCCGCTCTCCAGCGCGTGGTCGACCCGGACCCGGGCGGGCCAGCGGACCAGGGTGGCCGTGCCGGCCTGGGGCAGGAACCCGCCGAAGGAGTCCTCGGCGTAGACCCGGGCCTCGATCGCGTGGCCGCGCAGCGCCAGGTCCTGCTGCCCGAACGGCAGCGGCTCACCCGCGGCCACCCGCAGCTGGAGCTGGACCAGGTCGACGTGCTCGCCCGCGCCGCCGGTGGCGCGCTGCTGGGGCGTGGTGCAGACGACCACGGACTCGGTGACCGGGTGCTCGACCTGGAGCCGGGTGTTCATCTCCAGGAAGTAGACCTCGCCGGTCGCGTCATCCAAGAGGAACTCGACGGTGCCGGCGTTCTCGTAGCCCACGGCCGCGGCCAGCGCGACCGCGGAGTCGGTGACGGTCCGCCGGGTCTCGGCGGTGATGGTCGGGGCCGGCGCCTCCTCGAGCACCTTCTGGTGGCGCCGCTGGGTGGAGCAGTCCCGCTCGAAGAGGTGCACGACGTTGCCGTGCGCGTCGGCGAGCACCTGCACCTCGATGTGCCGCCCGCGCTCGACGTACTTCTCGACCAGGATCGTGTCGTCGCCGAAGGAGCTCGCGGCCTCGCGGCGCGCGGCCGCCACCGCCTCGTCGTACGCCCCGGGCTCGCGCACCACGCGCATGCCCTTGCCGCCGCCGCCGGCGGCGGCCTTGACCAGCACCGGGAAGCGCATCTCCTCGACCGCGTCGCCGACGGCGTACGCCGGCACCACCGGGACTCCGGCCTTGACCGCGATCTCCCGGGCGGCGTCCTTGCGGCCCATCTGCTCCATCACGCCCGCCGAGGGGCCGACCAGCTTGATCCCGGCGGCCTCGACGGCGCGGGCGAACTCGGCCCGCTCGGAGAGGAACCCGTAGCCGGGGTGGATCGCGGCGGCACCGGCCGTGCGGGCGGCCGCGACGACCTCGTCGATGTCGAGGTAGCTGGCCACCCGGACCGCGTCGTCGGCCTCCCGGACGTGCGGGGCGGTGCGGTCGAGGTCGGAGTAGATCGCGACGCTGCGCAGGCCGAGCGCGCGGCAGCCGCGGATCACCCGCAGCGCGATCTCGCCGCGGTTGGCGATGAGGACGGACTCGAGCATGGTCATCTCAGTCTTCCTGCTGCCGGGTGACAGTCGGTCGCGGCTTCGGGGTCCCCGTGGCGTTGTTCGCGGGGGAGCGCAGCGGAGGAGCGAGGAACGTCATGGGGTGAAATCACATCCTGAAGATGCCGTAGGAGGGCTCCGGCACCGGCGCGTTGGCGGCCGCCGCGAGGCCCATGCCGAGCACCCGCCGGGTGTCGGCGGGGTCGATGACGCCGTCGTCCCAGAGACGCGCGGTCGAGTAGTACGGCGACCCCTGGTGCTCGTACTGGTCGCGGATCGGGGCCTTGAACGACTCCTCGTCCTCGGCCGACCACTCCTCGCCGCGGGACTCGAGCCCGTCCCGGCGCACGGTCGCGAGCACGCTCGCCGCCTGCTCGCCACCCATCACCGAGATCCGGGCGTTGGGCCACATCCACAAGAAGCGCGGGTCGTAGGCGCGCCCGCACATGCCGTAGTTGCCGGCCCCGAAGGAGCCACCGATCACGACGGTGAACTTCGGGACCACCGAGCAGGCCACCGCGGTGACCAGCTTGGCGCCGTCCCGGGCGATGCCGCGGTTCTCGTACTCGCGGCCGACCATGAAGCCGGTGATGTTCTGCAGGAACACCAGCGGCACGCCGCGCTGGTTGCACAGCTCGATGAAGTGGGCACCCTTCAGCGCCGACTCGCTGAACAGGATGCCGTTGTTGGCGACGATGCCGACCGGGTAGCCGTGGATCCGGGCGAAGCCGCAGACCAGGGTCTCGCCGTAGAGCTTCTTGAACTCGTGGAACCGGCTGGCGTCGACGACCCGGCGGATCACCTCGCGGACGTCGTACGGCGTGCGGGTGTCGGTGGGCACGACGTCGTACAGCGTCTCGGGGTCCTCGTGCGGCTCCTCGGCCTCGTGCTGCGGGACGGAGGCCGCGGTGGGGCGCTCGAAGGTCGCCACGATGCTGCGGACGATCGCGAGCGCGTGGGCGTCGTCCTCGGCGAGGTGGTCGACCACCCCGGAGGTGCGGGCGTGGACGTCGCCGCCACCGAGCTCCTCGGCGGTGACGACCTCGCCGGTCGCGGCCTTCACCAGCGGCGGGCCGCCGAGGAAGATCGTGCCCTGCTCCTTGACGATCACCGTCTCGTCGGACATCGCCGGGACGTAGGCGCCGCCGGCCGTGCACGAGCCCATCACGCTGGCGACCTGGGGGATGCCCTGCGCGGACAGGTTGGCCTGGTTGAAGAAGATCCGGCCGAAGTGCTCGCGGTCGGGGAAGACGTCGTCCTGCATCGGCAGGAAGGCGCCGCCGGAGTCGACGAGGTAGAGGCACGGCAGGCGGTTGTCGGCGGCGACCTGCTGCGCACGCAGGTGCTTCTTGACCGTCATCGGGTAGTAGGTGCCGCCCTTGACGGTCGCGTCGTTGGCCACGACCACGCACTCGCGGCCGCTGACCCGGCCGATGCCGGTCACCACGCCGGCGCTCGGGACCGTCTCGGTGGCGCCGTCCCCGCCGTACATGCCGGTGGCGGCGAGCGGGCTCAGCTCGAGGAACGGGCTGCCGGGGTCGAGCAGCCGGTCCACGCGGTCGCGGACCAGCAGCTTGCCGCGGTCGGTGTGCTTCTTGCGCGCCGATTCGCTGCCGCCCTGGCGGGCGACCGCCAGGCGTTCGCGGAGCTCGTCGACGAGCGCCTTGAGGTCCTGGGTCACACCGCAAGGTTAGCGATCGTTAACCCCGGCGTAAACCCGGTGCCGCGAGCGATGGTCCGGTGCCAGAGTGAGCGGCGATGAGCGACTCGACGAGCACCCCCGAACCCGCCCCGACCACCGAGCCCAGCAGTGGCCCGCCCGGCCTGCGCTGGCAGTGCGTGTGCGTGGACACCACCGACCCCGGCCCGATCGCCGGCTTCTGGCAGCAGGTGCTGGGCTGGCGGCGTACCCACGAGACCGACACCGAGATCGTGCTGGAGCCGCCCGCCGGCAGCCCCGAGGACGGCGTCTCGCCGGACCTGCTGTTCGTGCGCGTGCCCGAGGCCAAGGCGACCAAGAACCGCCTCCACCTCGACCTGCGCCCCGTCGACCAGGACGCCGAGGTGGCCCGCCTGGAGTCGCTGGGCGCCCGCCGGGTCGACATCGGCCAGGAGGACGTGTCGTGGGTCGTCATGGCCGACCCCGACGACAACGAGTTCTGCGTGCTCCGGGCGCTGCCCACCGGCTGACCGGGCCGCTGACCGGCCGGCTGACCGGGCCGTCAGCGCTCGTGGACCAGCCGACCCCCGGCCCAGGTCCCGACGACCTCCGCAGCACCGATCTCGTCGGCGGGGCCGGTGACGGGATCACGGTCCAGCAGCACCAGGTCGGCGCGGCTGCCGAGCACCAGCTCCCCGGAGTCGGTGCGGTGGTTGACCCAGGCCGAGCCCCGCGTGTACGCCGAGAGCGCCGCCTCCACCGGGATCGCCTGGTCGGGGACCAGCGGCTGGGGGGCCTCACCCTCGGCGGAGAAGGTGGTCCGGTTCACGAGCACGTGCACGGCTGCGATCGGCTCGGGCGGGTTGATCGGCCAGTCGCTCCCACCGGCTGCGGCGGCACCTGCCCTCCAGGATCTCCCGGAAGGGGTAGTGCCACCGGGCGCGCTCGGCGTCGAGGTGCGGCATCGCCAGCGCCACGGCCGGGGTGGCGCGCTGCGCCCACATGCCCTGGAGGTTCGCGACCACGCCGAGGGCCCGGAACCGGGCCCGGTCCCCGGGGCGGACCAGCTGCAGGTGCGCGATCTGGTGGCGCAGGTCGTTCGTCCCGTTGGCCAGGCGGGCCGCCTCGACCGCGTCGAGGGCGTCGCGCACCGCCTTGTCGCCGATGGCGTGGAAGTGGCACTGCAGCCCCGCCGCATCGAGCGCGGCCACCGCCTCCTGCGCCTGGTGAGTGCTGAGGAACGGCAGTCCCGAGTCGCCGCAGGCACAGTGGATGTCACCCAGCCAGGGCTCGGTCACCGTGGCGGTGAAGGTCTCGCTGATGCCGTCCATCATCACCTTGACCGAGCCGGCATCGAGACCCGCGGCGGCCAGGCGGTCGCGCTGGGCCAACAGCTCGTCGACCTGCTCGACACCCCGGTGGCGGTCCCACCACTGCGAGGCGCGGACGTAGGCGGTGAGCTCGCCGGAGGAGATCAGGTCGAGGTAGGCCCGGGTGGGGTCGTCGAGCCCGGCGTACCCCCCGATCAGCGCGTCGTGCCAGCCGACGATGCCCCCGGAGTGCAGGTAGGCCTGCGCCTCGCGCAGCGCGTCGGCGTACTCCTCGCGGGTGGTCTCGACGTGGTCCCAGACCAGGGCCTGGGCGGCCTCCCGCAGGGTGCCCGTGGGATTGCCGCGCTCGTCACGCTCGATCCAGCCGTCGGGCGGGTCGGGGGTGTCGGCGGTGATGCCCGCGACCTCGAGTGCCCTGGTGTTGACCCAGGCATCGTGGTGGTCGGTGCTCGGGATGAACGCCGGCTTGTCGGGGACGACGCGGTCGAGGAGCTCGGCGGTGGGTCCGGTGGGCCCGAAGGCGTCCACCGACCAGCCGCCGGCGCGGAACCAGGAGGCGCCCGACTGCCGGGACGCGGAGTCGCGGAGGGCGTCGAGATACTCGTCGACCGTCGACAGCCCGCTCATCTCGCAGCGGAGCCGCTCCAGCCCACCGACCATCGGGTGCATGTGGGCGTCCTGGAAGCCGGGCATCAGCAGCCCGCCGCCGCAGTCGACCTCCTCCGCAGCCGCACCGACCCGCTCCCGCGCGTCGTCGGGGTCGCCGACGGACACGATCCGTCCGTCGCGGACCGCGACCGCTCCGGCACCGAGGTGGCGCAGTCCGTCGAACAGCTGGGCGTCGAGGAAGATCTGGTCACTCACCCGGCTCACGTGCCCGCCCGAGGAGGGATCTATGCCCCAGCGCAAGGTTCCGCGCGACGACGCGGCAGCCACCCGCTTGTCACGCGCCGTGGTCGGATCTGGAGCCCCCGCAGAGCGGGCGGCGAGCGTCGACAACGGCGCGTGACGAGGGACGGGTCAGCCCCGGCCGGTCAGGCGGCTCCAGAAGCTGCCGGTCTTCTCGGGCTTGGGGTGGCCCGGGCAGCGGTTCGAAGCGGGCACGCCGGCCATGACCTGGTTGACGTGCATGCCGCAACCGGCCCAGGTGGTCTTGCTGCAGGTCTTGCAGACGACGGGTCGACACATGGGGACATCTCTCCTTGGTGGGGGTGGGGGTCAGCTGTGGGAGAAGCGGATGTTCGGCAGGATGCGCGCGAGCCAGCGTGGCACGTACCAGGCGGCGCGGCCGGTGAGGCGGAGCATCACGGGCAGCAGCACCAGGCGGACCAGGAAGGCGTCCAGCAGGACGGCGACACCGAGGACGATGCCCATCTCCTTGGGGGGCAGCGGGCCGGACAGGGCGAAGGTGAAGAACACCGCCACCATGACCGCGCCGGCGGCGAAGATGACCCGGCCGGAGTGGGCCAGCGAGCCGACCATGGCGTCCTTGGGGTCGCCGGTGTGCTCGAAGTGCTCCTTGGCCGAGGCGAGCAGGAAGACGGTGTAGTCCATCGCGATCGCGAAGATCATCGCGAAGAAGAACACCGGCGCCCAGGCGTCGAGGAAGCCCTGGGACTCGAACCCCATGAACCCCGAGCCCCAGCCCTCCTGGAAGACCAGCCGGGCGACGCCGAACGCGGCGGCGGTGGACAGCAGGCTGGCCAGCGTCCCGAGCAGGGCGATCAGGGGGGCCTGGAGGGCGACCAGCAGGAGCAGGAAGCCGAGCGCCAGGATCACGCCGATCACCAGGGGCGTGGAGGAGTCGAGCTGGGACTTCAGGTCCAGGTTCTCCACCGCGGCGCCGCCGACGACGGCCGAGGAGGGCAGGTCGGCACGGAGCCGGTCCACGGTGTCGGACAGGGCCGGGTCGGAGGGGTCGACGGTGGGCACGGCCTGGATCAGGGCGTGGTCGGTCCCGTCGCTGGCGGGCATCGCGGGCATCGCGCCGGCGATCCCGGAGTCCTGGGCGAGGACCTTGGCGGCGTCCTTGGCGTCGGTCTTGTCGACGACGACCTCCAGGGTGCCGGGGGCGCCCTCGCCGAAGTTCTTCTGGACCAGGTCGTAGCCCACCCGTGCGGAGGCGTCCTCGGGCAGCACCTTGATCGAGGGCATCGCGGTCTTCAGCCCGATGATCGGCGCGGCCAGGGCCAGCAGCACGACCAGCGAGGCGAGCCCGAACAGCACCGGGCGCTTCCACAGGCGCTCGCCCCAGGCCTTGAACTTCGGAGAGGCGTGCTCCCCGGAGTGCACCCAGGGCAGCGCCAGCTTGTTGATCCGCTGGTCCAGCTTGCACAGCACCAGCGGGAGCAGGGTCAGGGTCGCGGCCAGCACGAAGACGACCGAGAGCATGATCCCGCCGGCCATCGACCGGAACGAGGGAGAGGGCACCAGCATCACCGCGGACAGCGAGATCAGCACCGTGGCCCCGGAGAGCAGCACGGCCTTGCCGGCGGTGTCCATGGTCTCGGCGATCGCCAGGCGTGGGGAGTCGTGGTCACCCATCCGCGCGGCCCGGAACCGGACCACCAGGAACAGGGCGTAGTCGATGCCCAGCGCGAGGGCGAACATCATCGCGAAGTTCATCGCCCAGATCGAGACCGGCACGAAGTGGTTGATCAGCACCAGCGACCCCGCCGAGGCCACCAGCCCCGAGAGGGTCAGGATCAGCGGCAGCCCGGCCGCGACCAGCGCACCGAAGGCCAGCACCAGGATCGCCAGCGTCACCGGCCACGAGAACATCTCCGACTTCAGCATCGCCGACAGGTTGGCCTCGTTGAAGTCCGACCACAGCAGCGACGCCCCGGTCGGGTTGACCTGCACACCCTGGGTGGACAGGTCCTGCAGCGGACCCTTGAGGTCGTCGGCGACGCGCACCATCTCGTTGGTGTCCGCGCCCGCCCCGGCCAGCAGCACCGCGGTGGACCCGTCCTTGCTCAGCGTGGCGCCGGGCTGGGGCTGGACCACGTCCGCGATCCGGGAGTCGGCCTGGAGCATCTTCGTGGCCTCGGCCAGCACCTGCTTGCCCTGGCCCTGCGTCACGGGCCCGTCGGTGGAGTGCACCACGACCTGGATCGCGGAGCTGGCGTTGCCGCCGAAGTGGTCCTGGGCCAGCTCGCGGGCGGTGACCGAGTCCGAGCCGTTGGCCTGCCAGCCGGCGCCGGAGAGCTCGGCCTCGACCCGGGGCGCGAACGCCCCCAGGCCCACGATCACCAGCAGCCACACCACCGTGGTGACGCGCGCGTGCCGGGTGACCGCGACACCCAGCCGGCCGAGCGGGCCGGGCCGGTAGCCGATGTCGGGATCGATGGACGGTTGGACGTGGCGACCAGTGGTCGACGTGGACATGATCAATCTCTTTCTTGGTGGGTCAGACGAGTGCGGGCAGGGCCTGGACGGCGGTGGCCACGGCCACCGCGACGACCAGGCCGGAGAAGGCAGCGGCGAGCCGGCGGGTGTCGGCGCGTGCCGCGACCCGGGCGCCGAGGACGCCACCGACGGCGGACGCCGCGGTGAGCAGCAGGACCAGCCCCCAGTCCGGCTGGGCCCCGGATCCGGCGCGGACGGCGAGCGCCACCGCGCTGGTGATGGTGATGACCACCAGCGAGGTGCCGGCGGCGTACTCCATGGGCAGCGCGAGGGCGAGCACCAGCGCGGGTACGACGAGGAACCCGCCGCCGACCCCGAGGAAACCGGTCAGCAGGCCGACGACGGTGGCGGTGACCAGCACCTTCAGCGCCCGGGGGCAGTGGCAGGCGAAGGTCGGGCTGAACGTGATGATCGGGTCGTCGAGCCTGGCCCGGTCGCGCGGCTCGTGGCCGCCCCCGGCGCGGGCAGTGCGCCGGCCGCGCACCTGGCGCACGACCATCAGCCCGCCGACGACGAGCATCAGCACCGAGAACGACGCGAGCAGCACCGACTCCGGCACGTGCACCGAGGCCTTGGCCCCCGCGACCGCCCCGCCGACCGCGACCAGCCCGAAGGCCACGCCGCGCCCCAGCAGCACGTTCCCGGCGCGGTACGCCGTGAGCGCGCCGAGCAGCGAGGTCACGCCGACGACCACGAGGGAGCCCGTCGTCGCCTGGGCGGGGCTCTGCCCCAGGGCGTAGACCAGCACCGGGACGGCGAGGATGGAGCCGCCGCCCCCGAGCGCACCCAGGCTGAGCCCGATGAGCGCGCCGGCGACGACTGCGATCACCACATGGGTCACGCCTCGGGTCCGACCAGGTGGAGCCCGACCTTCTCGGCGTTGTCGAAGGAGTCGTCGACCGCGACCAGCGTGCGGCCGGCGGCGTCGAGGACCGAGGCCGCGACCGAGGCGCGGTATCCACCGGCGCAGTGCACCCAGACCTCGCCGGCCGGCACCTCGCCGACCCGGCGGGTCAGCTCGTGCAGCGGGATGTTGACCGCGCCGGCGATGCTGGCCTCGGCGTACTCCTCCTCGCGCCGGACGTCGAGCACGACGACCTCGCGGTGGTGGCGCACCTGGGCCAGGTCGGCGAAGGTCGCGGTCGGGAAGCTGGCCAGGTCCTCGGTCGTCCAGTCCTCGGGCTTGCCGGTCGCGTGCGCGGCGGGCCGGTCGACACCGATGCGGACCAGCTCGCGCTGGGCCTCGGCGACCGCCTCCGGGGTCTCGCCCAGCAGGGTCACCGGGGTGCCCCAGGAGATCAGCCAGCCCAGGTAGGTCGCGAACCCGCCGTCGAGGCCGAAGTTCAGCGTGCCGCGGACGTGCCCGGCCGCGAACGCAGTCCGGTTGCGCAGGTCCACGACCCACTCGCCGGCCTCGATCCGCCTGCGCAGCTCGCCCGGGTCGGCCAGGGACGGCAGGCTGAGGTCCGGCTCGGAGGGGCCGGCGGCGTTGGCCGGCGCCATGTGCGCGTAGTACGCCGGCCAGGCGCCGAGGCCCGCCAGCAGCTCGCTGACGTAGGTCTCCTCGTCCTGGGTGAGCACCGGGTTGCTCCGGCGCTCCTGGCCGATCGTCGACTCGGTCGCCTCGGACTGCGTCGCCGAGCAGAACGACCCGAAGCCGTGGGTCGGGAAGACCCCCGCCTCGTCGGGCAGCAGGTCGGCCAGCCGGTGGGCCGACGCGTGCTGGCGCCGGACCAGGTCGTGGGTGTGCTCGGGCCCGAGCAGGTCGGGGCGGCCGGTGGCGCCGTAGAGCAGCGAACCGCCGGAGAACACGCCCACCGAGCTGGCGAGGTCGCCGTCCGAGTCGTCGGCGACGGTCAGCGCGTAGGAGAGGTGGGTGTAGGTGTGCCCGGGCGTGGCCAGCGCGGTGACCCGCATCCGGTCGCCGACCTCGACGACCTCGCCGTCCCGGATCGGGGTCCGGTCGAAGGCCACCTCGTCGGCCTCGTTGACGAAGTACGCCGCGCCGGTGCGACGCGCGAGCGCCAGCCCCCCGGTCACGTAGTCGTTGTGGATGTGCGTCTCGAACACGTGCGTGAGCCGCACGCCGTGCTCCTCCAGCAGCGCCAGCACCCGGTCGATGTCGCGCTGCGGGTCGACCACGAAGGCGACCTCGCCGTCGTGGACCAGGTAGCTGCGGTCACCCAGCGTGGGGGTGTCGATGTTGACGATGGTCAGGTCGGTCATCACAGCCCGCTCTCCACCGCGCGGCCCGAGCGGACCCAGGCGGTCGTTCCGCCGAGCACGTTCACCGCGTCGAACTCCCGCGCGGTCAGGACGTCTCCCATCGCACCACTGCGGTTGCCCGAGGCACAGATCAGGTGGACCGGCACATTGCGGTCGAGCTCCTCCAGCCGGGAGGGCAGCTGGCCCATCGGGACCAGACGGGCGCCCGGGACGTGGCCGGCGACGTACTCCGCAGGCTCGCGGACGTCGATCAGCAGGCCACCGTCACGCAGGACCACGTCGAGCTGGTCCACGTCGATCTCACGCATCAGATCCCCTTCTCCACTGTGTTGCTTCACTGCCTTGAGGATACCCCGGGGGGTATGTACGATATTCACGATAACACCCCAGGGGGTATTGTCAAACCGCACACGAGAGAAGGGGCAGCCATGGCCGCCAACACCCTGACCGCAGAGAACTTCGAGCGCACCGTCGCCGAGAACGACATCGTCCTGGTGGACTTCTGGGCCTCCTGGTGCGGACCGTGCCGCCAGTTCGCGCCGGTCTACGAGCAGGCGTCGCAGACCCACACCGACGTGTTCTTCGGGTCCGTCGACACCGAGGCCGAGCAGGCCCTCGCCGGCGCCGCGCGGATCACCTCGATCCCGACGCTGATGGCCTTCAAGGAGGGCGTGCTGGTCTTCTCGCAGCCGGGTGCGCTGCCCGCGGCCGCCCTCGAGCAGGTCATCACGGCCGTGCGAGACCTGGACATGGAGCAGGTCCGGGCCCAGATCGAGGCCGAGGAGCAGGGGTCCTGATGGGCTACACCCTCGAGGCCACGGTGGCCCGGCCCTACGACCGGACGGTGGCCGACGTGCGCGCCGCCCTGGCCGACCAGGGCTTCGGGATCCTCACCGAGATCGACCTCAGCGCGACGCTCAAGGCCAAGCTCGACGTCGACGTCGCGCCGCACGTGATCCTCGGCGCCTGCCGGCCGCAGCTGGCCCACCAGGCGTTGCAGGTCGATCCGGCGATCGCCACCGTGCTCCCGTGCAACGTCGCCGTCCGGGCGGTCGACGAGCACACCACCCTCGTCGAGGCCTTCGACCCCGATGTCATGATCCGCCTGGCCGGCGACGGGGACGCCCCGGACGGCCTGGGGGACGTCGCGGCCGACGCCCGGCAGCGGTTGTCCGCCGCTCTCGCCACCCTCACCGAGGAGAACTGATCCGATGGAGCTCGACCCCCAGGAGATGTCTCCTGTCATCAACCGCATCAAGCGTGCCCAGGGGCAGCTGGCCGGCGTGCTGCGCATGCTCGAGGAGGGGCGCGAGTGCGAGGACGTCGTCACCCAGCTGGCGGCGGTCTCGCGGGCGCTGGACCGGGCCGGCTTCGCGATCGTGGCGACCGGCCTCCAGCAGTGCCTCGCCGAGGGCGGTGGCGGCGTGAACGACATGGACGTGAAGAAGATGGAGAAGCTCTTCCTCTCCCTCGCCTGAGTTAACGGCCGCTAACCTGAGTGCCGTGACCACCGACCGCACGACGGAGCAGCCCGCCCCGGAGCCTCTCCTGCGGCAGCCTGCGCGAGAGCCCGCCCCGGAGCAGCGCAGCCGTCGCGACCAGATCCTGGCCACGGCCGCGGACCTGTTCGCCGCCCGCGGCTTCCACGGCGTGTCGGTCGCCGACCTCGGCGCCGCGTGCGGGATCTCCGGGCCCGCGCTCTACAAGCACTTCGTGTCCAAGGACGCGGTGCTGGCCGAGATGCTGGTCTCGATCAGCCAGGAGCTGCTCAGCGTGGGCCGCGAGCGCGTCGCCGCCGCACCCGACGCCCGCGCCGCCCTGGCGGCGCTGGTGGACTGGCACGTCGACTTCGCCCTGCGCCACCGACCGCTCATCGTGGTGCAGGACCGCGACTGGCAGTCGTTGCCGGCCGAGGCGCGCGAGCGGGTGCGCACCCTGCAGCGGGAGTACGTCGACCTGTGGGCGGCGCAGCTGCGCCTGGTCCACGACGGCCTGGTGCCCGACCGCGCCCGCGCGATGGCCCACGCCGCCTTCGGGCTGATCAACTCCACGCCGCACAGCGGGCTGCTCCCCGACGGCCCCATGCACGGGCTGCTGCGCGAGATGGCGCTCGGCGCGCTCGGCGTCCCGCAGCCCACCGCCCTCTGACCCACCCTCCGGGCCGCCGCCAGCTGCCTCAGAAGAGGTGGTCGACCGGCTGGTCGTCCTCGTCGAGCAGCCGGAGCAGGGCTGCCGCCCGGAGCGCGGCGTCGAGACCGGCGTCGAGGTCGTCGGCGTCCGGCTCCGCCTCGCCGGTCCCCGCGTTCGTCCCCTCCTCTGTGCCGGAGTCCACCCGCTGGGCGTGCAGGTCTGCGAGCAGCTCGTCGCGTGGCACGCCGCGCAGCTGGAGCAGCACGAACGGGTCCGCCTCGAGCAGCCAGGTGAGCTGGTGGAGCACCGCCAGCCCGTGCACGCACGGGTCCACCCACGCCTCGCAGGTGCACTCGGTGGCCAGCTCACCGCCGTAGGGCAGCAGCTCCACGCCGGCCTCCTCGGCGTGCTCCACCAGGGCGTGCGGCAGGTCGCCGGACAGCAGCGAGGCGATCCTCCCGGCCTCCGCGGCGACGGCCTCGACCAGGCTGGCCCGGCCCGGTCCGTCCAGCACCGGCAACGCGCCGGACACCGTCCACAGGCCGGCGCCGTCCTCGACCGCGGCCACGAACCGTCCGGTGTCGGTGGTGATGCCACCGACCTGCCCCGACCTCGACAGCGCCCGCGCCGCCCGCAGGTCGCGCTCGTCGTACGCCGACTCCTCGACCGCCCGGGTCCACGCCCGGCCCCACCAGGTCGCGGCCCGGGCGGCCCGCCGCCGCACCGGCACCGCGGGGTGGACCACCGCGGTCACGACGTCTCCGGGATCCGGCGCAGCGTCACGAGGTCGCGCAGGTCGTCGTTGCTGAGCTCGGTCAGCGCCGCCTCTCCCCGGGCCAGGACCGAGTCGGCGAGCGCGCGCTTGCGGGCCAGCAGCTCCGCGATCCGCTCCTCGATGGTGCCGCGGGTGACCAGCCGGTGCACCTGCACGGGCCTGGTCTGCCCGATCCGGTAGGCGCGGTCGGTGGCCTGCTCCTCGACCGCGGGGTTCCACCAGCGGTCGAAGTGGATCACGTGGTCGGCGCGGGTGAGGTTGAGGCCGGTGCCGCCGGCCTTCAGCGAGAGCAGGAAGACCGGCACGCCCTGGCCGTCGAACGGGCCGTCGGGCGCGGCCTGGAACCGCGCCACCATCGCCTCACGCTCCCGCACCGGCGTGCCGCCGTGCAGGAACTGGTGCGGCACGCCGGCCCGGGCCAGGTGGCTCTCCAGCAGCCGCCCCATGGCGACGTACTGGGTGAAGACCAGCACCGCGCCGTCCTCGGCGAGGACGGTCCCGACCAGCTCGTCGAGCAGGTCGAGCTTCTCCGAGCGTCCGGCCAGCTTCGCCCCGGACTGCTTGAGGAAGTGGGCCGGGTGGTTGCAGATCTGCTTCAGCCCGGTGAGCAGCGCCAGCACCAGGCCCCGCCGGGCGTCCTCGTCGGCGCGCTCGATCCGGTCCATGGTGTCGCGGACGAACGCCTCGTAGAGCACGACCTGCTCGCGGGTCAGGCCGATCGGGTGGTCGGTCTCGGTCTTGGCCGGGAGCTCGGGCGCGATCCCGGGGTCGGACTTGCGCCGGCGCAGCAGGAACGGGCCGATCAGGTCCGCGAACTGGCGGGCCTTGGTGGGCTCCAGGCCGGACTCGATGGGCCCGGCCCACACCTTGCGGAAGGCGTTGCGGCTGCCCAGCAGACCGGGCGTGGCCCAGTCGAGGATGGCCCACAGCTCGGTCAGGTCGTTCTCCACCGGGGTGCCGGTCAGGGCGACCCGGGCGCCGCTCGGGATCGCCCGCAGGGCGCGCGCCGTGGAGGACCTGGAGTTCTTCACGTGCTGCGCCTCGTCGGCGACCACCAGGTCCCACGCCACGTCCCGCAACCCGGGGCCTCCGCCCCCGGAGCCGGCGGCGGTCCCGGTGTCCACCGCCCTTCGCATGGTGCCGTAGGTCGTGAGCACGAAGCCGCCGGCCAGCCCCTCCAGGGACCGCCTCCCGCCGTGGAACCGGCGCACCGGGACCCCCGGCGCGAACCGCTCGATCTCGGCCTCCCAGTTGCCGAGCAGGCTGGCCGGGCAGACCACCAGCGTCGGCCCGACGGCCCGACCGGCGGCCTCGCCCTCGGCCACCCGGTGCAGGTGCAGCGCGATGAGGGTGACGGTCTTGCCGAGCCCCATGTCGTCGGCCAGGCAGGCGCCCAGGCCGAGGGAGGTCATCTCGGCCAGCCAGGTGAGCCCCTCGAGCTGGTAGCCCCGCAGGGTGGCGGTCAGCCCGGCCGGGACGGGCACGGGCTCCCGGGTGGCGGCCGACAGCAGCCGTTCGCGGACCCGGAGCAGGCTGGCGCCGACGACCACCGGCTGCTCGACCACCACGTCGCCCTCCCCGGCCGGCCCGACCTGCACGACGCCGGTGAGCGCCGCGGCCACCGCCTGCGCCGGCCGCACGGTGCGGATCAGCCGCTTGCGGGCCTTGCGCGCGACCGCCGGGTCGACGACGGTCCAGCTGCCCCGCAGCTTGAGCACCGGGGCCGCCGACGCGGCCAGCTCGTCCATCTCCTCCTCGGTCAGGGGGTCCCCGTGGAGGGCGACCTGCCAGTTGAACGAGAACAGCGTGTCGGGTCCGAGCAGGCCCGGCACCAGCGCCTCCTCGCGGGCCGGGCCCGGCGCCCGGTCCAGCACGGCGGTCGTGGTCAGGTCGCGGCCGAGCGCCCGCGGCCACAGCACGTCGACACCCTGCTCCTTCAGGGCGGCCACCCCGTCCTCCAGCAGGCTCACCAGCTCGTCGGTGTCGAGGGTGAGCTGGTCGGGGACCCGCAGCTCGAGCATCCGGTCCAGCACCGGCCAGGCATCGGCGGCCGCACGCAGGGCGATGCCGGCGTGCGTGCGCGCCCGGTCCCCGAACCCGTGGCCCGCGCCGGGGTCGGGGTCGGCCCACAGCAGTGCGGCGTCGCAGACGTGCAACGGGTTGTGGGCGTCGTGGACCTGCAGGACGAGCCGGACCGCCCCCGCGACCAGCTCCTCCTCGTCGGCCTCGACCCGCAGCGAGAGGGCGACGAGCTGCGGCTGGCGGGCGGCGGCCCGCTGACGCTCGATGCGCGCCTGCAGCCGGGCGGTGAAGTCGGCCTGCCGGGCCGCGTCCGCCTCGCGGGCCGCGGCGGGCGAGGCGGGCCGGCCCACACCCGTCCGGCGCCGGTCCCGTCCCCCGGCCACCGGGGCGCTGCGCGGCATCGCGTCGGCCACCGCGTCGAGCACCTCACGCACCAGGGTCTCGGCCTCGGGGACCGCGAGGCCGTCGTGGGCCCGGGCCCGCGCCAGCATCTCCACCCGGTCCCGGTCGCCGTCGTCGAGGGGCGTCACCCGCCAGGACCGGGCGGACCCGGCCGGCTCGAACTTCCCGGCCGCCACCAGCCGCATCCCGAGCAGCACCGCGCCGGAGAGCAGCGCGACGCTGGGGTGCAGGTCCTCGCGCGTGTGGGCGCGGGTGAGCACCGGCAGCGCGGCCCGGATCGGCAGGGCCACGGTGCGGCGGTCGTCGCTGAACTCCACGACGGACTCGCGGGGAGGCTCGCCGGGCCGGAAGCTCGCCGGACCGGTGACGGGAACGAAGCTCAAGCGGAGACCTCGGGGCCGGGTTGATGGGGACTCGACGGTAACGCCCGGCACGGACACCGCGTTCCCGCGATGTCTAGGCTCGGGGCATGACGATCCTCGACGCCCCCCTCGCCCGGCTCGACGGGACACCGGCCACGCTCGGCGACCTCACCGGCCACGGCCCGGCCCTCCTGGTCAACGTCGCCAGCAAGTGCGGCCTCACGCCGCAGTACACCGGACTGGAGCAGCTGCACGAGAAGTACGCCGACTCCGGCTTCACCGTCGTCGGGCTGCCGTGCAACCAGTTCGGCGGCCAGGAGCCGGGCACCTCGGAGGAGATCGCCGAGTTCTGCTCGGCGACCTACGGCGTCACCTTCCCGATGGCGGAGAAGGTCGAGGTGAACGGCGAGGGCCGGCACCCCGTCTACGCCGAGCTGGTCACCACGCCCGACGAGAAGGGCCAGGCGGGCGACATCACCTGGAACTTCGAGAAGTTCCTCGTCGACGGCGACGGCCGCGTGGTCGCCCGCTTCTCCCCCGGTGTCGAGCCGGACGACAGGCGCCTCGTGCAGCAGATCGAGTCGCTGCTGCCCTGACCCGAAGCCGGGTGACCGATCGCACGGCGGCGCTCGGGCCAAAGCCGGTGCGTGCGTCGGCGGGCGCCCCTAGCCTCGTGCGGTGACCACCACCCCTGACCTCATCCCGCCGCAGAGCGACAAGCTCGACAAGGGCGTCCTCGTCGTCGCCGGAGTCGTCGTGCTCGGCGCGATCATGTCGATCCTCGACATCACCGTCGTCTCGGTCGCCCTGAAGACCTTCCAGTCGGAGTTCGGGGCCACGTCCGCCGAGGTGGCGTGGACGATGACCGGCTACACGCTGGCGCTGGCGAGCGTCATCCCGCTGACCGGCTGGGCGGCCGACCGGTTCGGCACCAAGCGGCTCTACCTGCTCGCGGTGCTGCTGTTCGCGGCCGGCTCCGCCCTCTGCGCCACGGCGAGCTCGCTGGAGGTGCTGGTGGCGTTCCGGGTCGTGCAGGGCCTCGGCGGCGGCATGCTGATGCCGCTCGGCATGACCATCCTGACCCGGGCCGCCGGCCCGGACCGGGTCGGCCGGGTGATGGCCGTCCTGGGCATCCCGATGCTGCTCGGCCCGATCTTCGGGCCGATCCTCGGCGGCGCGCTGATCGACGCCGCCAGCTGGCACTGGATCTTCCTGATCAACGTCCCCCTCGGCGCGGCCGCGATCGTCTACGCCGCCGTGGTCCTGCCTCCCGACGACGTCGAGCCCTCGGAGACGTTCGACTGGCTGGGCATGCTCCTGCTGTCGCCCGGTCTCGCCGCCTTCCTGTACGGCGTCTCCTCGATCCCGTCCGCCGGGACCGTCGGGGACCGCCAGGTGCTCGTCCCGGCGGTGATCGGCGCGCTGCTGATCGGGGCGTTCGTCCCGTGGGCGCTGCACCGGCGCAACATCCACCCGCTCGTCGACCTGCGGCTGTTCCAGAACCCGCGGATGACCGTCGCCGTCGTGGCGATGTCGCTGTTCGCGATCGCCTTCTTCGGCGCCAGCCTGCTGTTCCCGCTCTACTTCCAGAGCGTCCGGGGCGAGACCGCTCTCGGCGCCGGGGTGCTGCTGGCCCCGCAGGGCATCGGCGCGATGCTGACCATGCCGGTCGCCGGCGTGCTCGCGGACCGGATCGGCCCCGGCAAGATCGTGATGGCCGGCATCGTGGTGATCACCATCGGGATGGCGATGTTCACCCAGCTCACCGAGACCACGTCGTACACGTTCCTGCTCTCGGCGCTCTTCGTGATGGGCCTGGGCATGGGCGGCACGATGATGCCCATCATGTCGGCAGCGCTGCAGACCCTGCAGGACCACACCATCGCGCGCGGCTCGACCCTGATGAACATCGTCCAGCAGGTCGCCGCGTCCATCGGCACGGCGGTGTTCTCGGTGCTGCTCACCAACGGGCTCCAGGACCACGTCGACCTGACGAACCCGCAGGCGGTCCCGGCCGACATGGCCGAGGTCTACGCGGGTGTCTTCGTCGTCGCCAGCGTCATGGTCGCCGCCGTGCTGGTGCCGGCCTGGTTCCTGCCGCGCAGCCGGCCGGCGCAGCCCGTCGAGGCGGCGGTGCTCGCCGGCCACTGAGACCGCAGGGACCAGAACACGTTCCGGTCCGGGGCGTGACCTCGCGCACGCCAGCCGTGTGACCCAGCACCCGCCGACCCGCGCTCCTGAGCGTGGGTCGGCGGGTGCCGTGCGTTCGACGTGACCGCGCCCACGCCACCTCGACTTGCGCGCCGGGGGCGGATCCCGCGACGGTGGAGGATCCAAGCGCGACTCACGCAGCGCGCCTTTCGACGCACGACCGGCCCCGACCCGCTCAGGTGGCCGTCTGTCCATCGACACCCGGCCGCAGTCCGGCGTCCACCCCCGACGCCCACGCGCCGTCGACTCCGAAAGGTCTCGCCCGTGTCCCTTGCTCTCCCCCGCCAGCAGTCCGCCGACGCCCCCACCACGGGGCGCGTCGTCTCCCCGACCGAGATCATCAGGATCCCGGTCCGCAGCCGGCTGTCCATGCCGACCCGGCCCCGCGAGATCGTCGCCGTCATCGACCCCGTCTGGTCCGTGCCCGGCGACGACGTCAGCGCCTCGGTCCGACCCTCGGCCGAGCAGGCCGCCGCGGCCGCCGAGCGGCTCACCCGCTTCCTGCAGCCCGGCGAGCTGGTGGCCGGCACCGCCGAGGGCCGGCTCACCCTCCGGCTGCGGCACGAGGACCGCGCGGCCCGGCCCGTCCGGCTCCAGGAGATGGCCTACCACGCCATCGAGGTCCTCGACCGGCTCGACGTCAGCAGCGGCGTCATCGACCTCGGGGTCGGCTGGGCGCCGATCACCCGCAAGCAGGACCCGCGACAGGCCGAGGAGCACGCCACGGCCGCCGCCGCCGAGTCCGTGAACCAGCGCGACCACCAGCCGCTCCAGCAGGGCGTGCACGTGCGCACCCGGCGCAAGGCCGTCACCTGGTTCAGCGCGAGCCGGCACCTGCTGCTGGCCACGGTGGGCAGCGTGCTGCTGCCGTTCCTGCTCCTGGTGGGGCTCTCCACCATCGGGATCGACCTGTCCGGGCCGCTCTACTGGACGCTGGTCGTCGCCCTCGGCGTCACCGCGCTCACGATCTGGGCGGAGTGCTCGCAGGCGCTCGAGCCGCCCCGGCTCCCGGCGGCCCCCGACGGACCGGCCCCCCGCGCCACCGCGGTGATCGCGGCGTACCTGCCCAACGAGGCCGACACCATCGTCGAGACCGTGCGGGCCTTCCTCGGGCAGCGGTACTCCGGTGGCCTGCAGATCGTGCTGGCCTACAACACCCCGGTGCCGCTGGACGTCGAGGACGACCTCGTCCGGATGGCCGGCGAGCACCCGGACCTGACCGTCCTGAAGGTGCCCGACAGCACCTCCAAGGCGCAGAACGTCAACGCCGCGCTCCGGGTCGCCGAGGGCGAGTTCGTCGGCATCTTCGACGCCGACCACCACCCGGCCCCGGGCTCCTTCGACCGCGCGTGGCACTGGATCGCCGACGGCGCGGACGTCGTCCAGGGCCACTGCGTGATCCGCAACGGCGACGACTCCGCCCTCGCCAAGCTGATCGCGGTCGAGTTCGAGCAGATCTACGCGGTCTCGCACCCCGGCCGCACCGCGCTCTACGGGTTCGGCATCTTCGGTGGCTCCAACGGCTACTGGCGCGCCTCCGCGCTGGAGCAGATCCGGCTGCGTGGATCCTTCCTCACCGAGGACATCGAGGCCTCGATGCGGGTGCTCGAGGCCGACGGGCGGATCGTCAACGACCCCGGGCTGGTGAGCCACGAGCTCGCCCCCGAGACGCCCCGGGCCCTGTGGAAGCAGCGGATGCGCTGGGCCCAGGGCTGGTTCCAGGTCTCCATCCGCCACATGTGGCCGATCCTCCGCAAGCCCACGCTGACCCTGCGCCAGAAGCTGGGCGTCGCCTACCTGCTGGGCTGGCGTGAGGTGTACCCGTGGATCGCGATGTCGGTCTGGCCGCTCTTCGGCTTCCTGGCCTGGCGCGACGGCGGCTTCGACCTCGCCTCGCCGATGTTCCTGCTGCTGACCCTGTTCACGACCGTGTCCGGTCCGCTGCAGACGCTGGCCGCCTGGCGGCTGGCGACGCCCGAGCTGCGCCGCCACCCCTGGTGGTTCGTCGGCGCCGGCCTGGCCAACCTGCTCTTCTACACCGAGGCCAAGAACCTCGTGAACCGGATCGCGCACCTCAAGCAGTTCCGCGGTGAGCACCAGTGGGTCGTCACGCCTCGCACCGCCGCGAGCGCCGGCTCCACGCACACCGACCGCGACGAGTCCCGTACCGAGACGGAGGTGGCCGCATGACCACGACCCTCACCCCCACGGACCCGAACCCCACCCTGGCCGAGGCTCCGGCCACCGACCCCGCCGACCGGAGCCGCGCCCGACGCGTCGTCTTCCCGCTCGGGTGGCTGCGCGGGATCGCCGCGCTGGCGGTGGTGATCTTCCACGCCTACCAGCACAACCGGACGGGCGCCGAGAGCGCCTGGCCGTGGTCCGGCGCCGCCCACCAGGCGATGCTGGGCACCGACCTGTTCGTCGACATGTTCTTCGTGCTCTCCGGGCTCGTCCTGTGGCTCCCGGTGGTGCGCTCCGCCATCGACGGCGAACGCGGCCGCCCCGGCCGGGTCCTGCTCTACCGCCGGATGGCCCGGCTGGTCCCGCTCTACGCCACCGTCGTGCTGGTCGTGTGGGCCGTGACCAACCCGGTCTGGCCGGGCCACTGGCAGGACCTGGTGCTGCACCTGACGTTCACCCACGTCTACAGCGACACCTACATCTTCTGGACCGACGGCCCGGCGTGGTCGCTGGCCGTGGAGTTCCACTTCTACCTGCTGATGGCGCTGGCGGTCCCGGTCGTCAACGCCGCGGCGCGTCGTACGTCGAGCCGGGCCGGCCGGATCGCGGTCGTGGCCGCGTTGCCCGTGCTGTCCGCCCTGGTCGGCCTCGCGTACCTCGTGTGGGCGACGGTGCTGACCAGCCAGGCGCCCGACAACTGGTCGGTGTGGTTCTCACCGCTGTCGCGGGGAGCCGACTTCGGGCTGGGCATGGGCCTGGCGGTGCTGAGCGCCGCAGGCTGGCGCCTGTCCGGCCGGCTGCGCGGCGTGGCCGCCGTCGTCGGGACCGCGGCCCTGGCGGGACTGGTCATGACGCGCCCGATCAGCATCACCGGCGAGTGGTGGCACCCGCTCTACGCCGTGGCGATCACGGTCGCCCTCGCCTCGGTGGTCCTGCACGACGGGCCCTGGCCGGCCTGGCTCGACTGGAAGCCGCTGGTCTGGGTCGGGACGCTGGGGTACGGCGTCTACCTGATCCACGAGCCGGTGATGCGCTTCATGGACTCGCTGGGGCTGCTGCCCGACGCCCGGCCGGGCGCCTGGTTCCTGGTGAGCGCGGCGCTGGTGATCGTGCCCACCCTCGCCGTCGCCTGGGTCAGCTCCCGCACCGTCGAGGCCGCCGGGCTCCGGCTGCTGGCGATGATCGACCGCGACGGCAAGCCGCGCGACTACTACGCCCACCTCTCGGAGGAGGACGAGGCGGCGGCACTTTCACCGGCTGGCCGGTGAAAGTGGCACTTGTCAGGGGGCAGAACCCCTGACAAGTGCCACGTCTCCCTGACCGGTCGGCCCGGCTCAGCCCTGCTTGACCTTGAGGGTCGTCGGCACCTCGTCGGCGACGTCGCCGTCGGCGGTCTCGGTGACCACCTCGACGGTGAACGTGCCGGCATCGTCACCGAAGCAGGCCTGCGGGATCCGGATGACGACCTGTCCCGAGCGCCCGGACGAGACCGAGGCCTTGATGCCGGCGCAGTCCACCGCGGTGGGCTCGGTCGCGTCGGCGGCGGTGGTCTCCAGGGTGGCGCCGACCTTCTTGCCCTTGCCGGTCTTGCCCGCGCCGGTCTCGACGGTGCGCGCCACGTAGGGCGCGGCTCCCTCGGTGGCCGGCGTCAGCGTGGCCACCACGTGGCTGCGGCCGGCGGTGGCCTTCCGCAGCTTGGTGTGGACGATCAGCTTCTTCTGGGTGTTCTTGACGCTGACGCGGGTGATGTCGGCGGCGGCGGTCGCGTCGTGGGCGGCGTCCTTGGCGGACTTCTGGGCGGCGAAGGCGCCTCCGCCGGTGAGGACGAGCGCACCCGTGAGCAGTGCGGCGGCAGCGTGACGGGTACGGAGCATGGATGTGACCCTTCCGAGAGTGCGGTGCCGCCCCCCGCCGGCGTTGTCGAGACGAGGCTAGGACCGGACAGCTTCCCGCACCCGGAAAACCGGAAAAGTGGCCGTCAGGACTGCAGTGCCAGGGCCAGCGGGAACACCTCGGCAGCCCCGGCACGCCGCACCGCCCGAGCGGCCAGCGTCATGGTCCAGCCGGTGGCGACCAGGTCGTCGACCAGCAGCACGCTGCGGCCCTCCGCCGACTCACCCTCCGCCGAAGCGAGCTCGAGCCGGAAACGGCGGCCCACGGCGGCGACCCGCTGGGCCGAGTTCATCGCGCCCTGGCCGGGCTCCACGGACGGGTCGGCGATGGCGTAGCGGCCGAGCAGCGGCACCCGCAGGTAGCGAGACAGGCCATCTGCCAGGTCGGCGGTGAGCGTGGGCCGGGTCGCGGACTCGACCACGACGATGCCGTCCACCGCCGGGCGCCAGTCACCGAGGACCTCGATGACCGCCTTGACCAGCGGCACGGGCACCGGCCCGTCGGGCTCACCGGGCCGGAACAGGTCGCGCAGGGCCTGGCCGTAGCCGAGGTCGGTCAGCCGGGCGACGGCGCGGCCCTCGCTCGCGCCGTCCGCGATCTTGCCGCGCAGGTCCACGCCGAGGTTGGCCAGCGCGGTCGGCCACATCTTGCGGGGCTCCAGCACGACGCCGGGGCGCGACAGCCGCGCCCCTGCCTCCTCCACAGCGGCCTCCGAGACCTCGGTCGACAGGTCCAGGCCCCCGCAGTTGTCGCACCGGCCGCACTCCTGCGCCGCGGGGTCGTCGAGCTGGTCGCGCAGGAACCACATCCGGCACCGGTCCGTGCCGAGGTAGTCGAGCATCGCCTGCTGCTCCCGCTCGCGGGCCTCGCTCACTCGCCGGTAGCGCTCGGCGTCGTACTCCCACGGCCGGCCGGTGGCCTCCCAGCCGCCGCGGACCCGCCGCACCGCGCCGTCCACGTCGAGCACCTTCAGCATGGTCTCGAGCCGGTTGCGGTTGAGCTCGACGTAGGTCTCCAGGCCGGCGGTGCTCATCGGGCGCCCCTCCTGCGCCAGCACGTCGAGGGTGCGGCGCACCAGCTCCTCGCGCGGGAAGGCCAGGGACGCGAAGTAGGCCCAGATGTCGCGGTCCTCGAGGGCGGGCAGGAGCACCACCGTGGCCTCGTCCGTGCCGCGCCCGGCCCGGCCGACCTGCTGGTAGTAGGCGACCGGCGAGGACGGCGCCCCCATGTTGACGACGAAGCCGAGGGTGGCGTCGAAGCCCATCCCCAGCGCGCTGGTCGCGACCAGCGCCTTCACCCGGCCGGCGGCGAGGTCCTGCTCGAGGGCGTGCCGCTCGGTCGGGTCCGTCTGGCCGGAGTACGCCGCGACGTCGTGGCCGCGGGACCGCAGGTAGTCGGCGATCTCCTGCGTGGCGGCGACGGTGAGGCAGTAGATGATCCCCGAGCCGGGCTGCTCGGCGAGGTGGTCGGCGAGCCAGGCCAGCCGCTGTTCTGCGGTCTTGAGCCGGACCACGCCCAGGCGCAGCGACTCGCGGTCGAGGGTGCCGCGCAGGACCAGCACCTCGCCCCGCCCGGTGCGGGTGCGCGTCCGCTCCGCCAGTCCCGCTCTCGACGACCGCCGCTCTCGACGACACCGCTCTCGTCGACGCTGCCGAGCTGCTCGGCGACGTCGGCGGTCACCCGGGCGTTGGCGGTCGCCGTGGTGGCCAGCACCGGGATGCCGTCGGGGAGGTCGGCCAGCAACGTGCGGATCCGGCGGTAGTCGGGCCGGAAGTCGTGTCCCCAGTCGGAGATGCAGTGCGCCTCGTCGACCACCAGCAGGCCGCACGTCTCCGCGAGCCGGGGCAGCACCTCGTCACGGAATCCCGGGTTGTTGAGCCGCTCCGGGCTCACGAGCAGCACGTCGACGTCGCCGGCGCGGATCGCGTCGTGGATCGGCTGCCAGTCCTCGATGTTGGTCGAGTTGATGGTCACGGCGCGGATCCCGGCGCGCTCCGCCGCGGCGATCTGGTTGCGCATCAGGGCCAGCAGCGGGGAGACGATCACCGTGGGACCGGCCCCGGCCTCCCGGAGCAGCAGGGTCGCCACGAAGTAGACCGCGGACTTGCCCCACCCGGTGCGCTGCACGACCAGGGCGCGGCGCCGGTCCACGGCGAGCGCCTCGATGGCGGTCCACTGGTCCTCCCGCAGCTGCGCGTCGCCCTGTCCCTCCCGGGGCCCGACGAGGGCACGCAGGTGCGCCTCCGCCCGCTCGCGGGTCTGCTGGCGCACGTCGGTGGACTGGGTGGGGCTCATCCGGACTGTCTACCAGCGGCACCCGACAGCCGGCGCACCCCCTCCACAGGGCGGCCCCGCCGTGTGGGTGAGGGTGCGCCGGGCGCACCCTCACCCACACGAGGCTCAGGCCGCAGGCCCGCGGTCGCGCACGTCGGCCACGGCACCCATCGCGTCGCGCAGCTCGGTGAGCCAGTCGCCCTCGTGCTGGCCGACCAGGCGCACGCACCAGGCGAGCGCCTCCGACCGGGATCGGGCGACCCCGGCCTCGACCAGCGTGTCGAGCACCAGCCGCTCCGGCTGCCGGAGCCGGGTCATCACCGGCGCCGCCACGTGCGTCCACAGCTCCTCCCGCTCCCCGAGCCGCACCCCCCAGGAGACCTTCCGCTCGAACCGGTGCTGGGCCTCGCGGGCGATCTCCATGCGGTGCTCGCGGGTCTCCTCCCGGAATGCCCGCGCCCGGCCGGCGCGCGCCTCGGCGAGCTCCACCTCGGACGGGCCCTCCGTCGACCCGTCCCCGTCGGCCGCGAGCTCGACGTCGGGGACAGTGAGGACGACGGTGATCTCCTCGCGGTCGACCGTGACCCGGGGTCGGTCGGCCTGCCACTCCTCGGGCAGGCGGCCGGCGAACCAGCCGCGGACCCGCTCCTGAACCTCTGAAGTAATCATGTAATCATGATTACACGCTCGCGCAAGCGAGGGAACCCGTGGCGTGGAACCGGCCCGCCCGCACGGGGGATGCGGACGGGCCGGGGTGTGGGGGCCGGGGGTGGGACCGGGGCGTGCGGACCGCTCAGGCGGCGAGCGGCTCGGCCTCGTAGTGCGGGTGGCGGTGGAGCTCCTGCACGTCGCGCCGGGTGACGGTCAGGTAGACGACCAGCGCGAGGATGGTGGCCAGGAACACGAAGCTGGTGACGGTCGTCCCCAGCCCGAGGCCGCCGTCGGCGCGCGACTGGGAGAGCAGGTCACCCAGGGACGCGCCCAGCGGCCGGGTCATGATGTAGGCCAGCCAGAACGCCAGCACGGCATCGATCCGGAACACGGAGTACGCCACCGCGACCAGCGCGATCACGCCCGCGAAGAGCAGCAGCGAGGCGAGGTAGCCGAGCGCGAGCTGCTCGCCGACCAGGTCGCCGGCGGCGGTGCCGAGGGCGAAGGTGAACAGGATCGCCAGCCAGTAGAAGGCCTCGCGCCGACGCGTCACCACCGAGTGGATCGACAGGGTCCTCTCGACGGCGTACCAAGCGGCGAACGTGAGCGCGAGCAGGACCGTGAACACCGCCGTGCTGACCGGCAGGGGGACGCCCATGGCATCGGTCAGGTTGTCGGTGATCAGGGTGCCGACCACGCTGATCAGCACGACCGCCAGCCAGTAGACGGGCGCGACGTAGCGCTTCAGGCCGAACTGCACGGCGATCACGACGGCGAACAGGGCGGCGGTCACCAGCGTGGTGTTCGTCAGGCCGAAGCCCATCGTCTCGTTGAGGTAGTCGGCGCCGGTCTCGCCGACGGTCGTCGCAAGCACCTTGATGATCCAGAAGATCGCGATGACCTCGGGGACCTTGTTCAGCGTGGCCCCGGGCCTCAGCTGCAGGCGCGGGTCGGAGGTCGAGGTGGTGGTCATGCCACCAGCGTGGCCGGGGACTCCTGCCGAAATCCTGACCGGCGCGAGCTCAGTCCGCCGCCGGCAGCTCGACCTCGAACCGACCGCCCGGCCCGGGCACCGCCTGCACCGTGCCGCCCACGGACTCGACGAGGCGGCGCACGACGACCAGGCCGAGGCCGGCGGCCCCACCGTCCGCCCCCCGGCGGCCCGGCGCGAAGACCGCGGCCGCGTCGGCCTCCGGCACCCCGGCCCCGTCGTCGACCACGGCCACCAGGACCCGGTCGCCGTGCCGCACAGCACGCAGCTCGACGCGGGACCGGGCGTGGCGCAGCGCGTTGTCCACCAGCGGCGCCAGCGCCGAGCGCAGCAGGTCCGGTGAGGCGGCCACCTGCACCGGGGGCCCGTCGGGCGGCCGGTCGACGGTGACGTGGGTGCCGTGCACGGGGAGCTGCTGCAGGACCCGGACGGCGTCGGCCGTGGCCTCCTGGTCGTGCCGCGACCGTGCGGCGTCCAGCATCGCCCCGACGACCCGGTCGAGCCGTCCCGCGGCCTCGACGATCGACCGCAGGGACTCCTGCTGGGGCGGCTCGGCCGTGACGAGCGCGAGCTCGGCCTCGGCCCGGATGACGGCCAGCGGCGTGCGGAGCTCGTGGGCCATCTCGTCGGACAGCCGGCGCTCGGCGTGCAGCGCCTCGGCGATCCGGTCGAGCATGTGGTCCAGCGTCTCGCCCAGCTCACTGATCTCGTCGACGGGCGGCCCCATCGCGAACCGCCTGTCCAGGTCGTGCTCCTCCCAGTCCTGGGCGCTGCGGACCATGTGGCCCACCTGCGCCAGGGTGAGGCGCGCCGCCACCCGCGCGGCGACCCCGGCCGCGACCACCGTGAACAGCCCGAGCACCAGCGAGAGCCACAGGCCGCGCGTCTCCGAGTCCTCGTACGGCGTGAGGTCGACGCCGGCGACCACCACCGCCGTCGGCGCCCCGGCCGGGCCCGCCGGCCGGGCGACCAGACGCACCTGCTCGGCGACCGTGGCCGAGCCCGAGCCGTCGCCGCCCGCCAGCGACCGGACCGCCTCCCCGGTGGCTCCCCTGAGCCGGCCCTCCACCAGCCGACCGGAGCTGTCGAAGACCCACACGTCGCGGTCCAGGGAGTCCCCTCCGGACTCCAGGACGACGGGCTCCCCGTCGCGCACGCGGATGGTGGCGGCCACGGCATCGGCGCGGGCGCGGGCCAGCTCGGTGGAGTCGGTCTCGCTCACCCGGCCGAGGTAGAGCTGGACCAGCACGACGACCACGGAGGCGACCAGCAGGGTGATCGCGGTCGTGACCAGCATCAGGCGGGCGCTCAGGCTCCGGGGCATCAGCGCCACGTGTAGCCGACCCCGTGCACCGTCGCGATCGCCGGGCCTCCCTCGGGCAGGCCCGCGAGCTTGGTGCGGATCCGGCGCACGTAGGAGTCCAGGGTGTTGTCGGAGACCGTCGCCCCGTCCGGCCAGCCCGCCGCCACCAGGGCACGGCGCCGGACCACCTCGCCGGGCGCCGCCATCAGGCGGGCCAGCACCTTGAACTCGGTGGGCGTCAGCGCCACCGACACGTCCCCGTGGACCACCGCGTGGGTGGCCGGGTCCAGCGCCACACCCGGTGCCGGTGGCCGCTGCGCGACCGCCCGGCGCTCGAGCACCCGGACCCGGGCCATCAGCTCGGCCAGCGCGAACGGCTTGCCGAGGTAGTCGTCGGCGCCCGCCTCGAACCCCGCGACCTTGTGGTGCAGCCCCTCGCGCGCCGTGAGCATCAGCACGGGTGCGGTCACGCCGTTCGCCTTGAGCGCCAGGCAGACGTCGCGACCGTCGACGTCGGGCAGGCCGAGGTCGAGCACGATCACGTCCGGTCGACGGCTCGTGAACGCCCGGAGCGCCTCGGCCCCGGTGGCCACGCTGACGACCTCGAACTCCTCCGCACGGAACGCGCGCGCGAGGACCGACCGGAGCTGCGCGTCGTCCTCGCAGATGCCGATCGTGGTCACGTCACCAGATTCGCACGCGCTCCGCGGGGTCGAGCCACAGCCCGTCGCCCTCGGTCGTGCCGAACACCTCGTGGAACTCGTCGAGGTTGCGCACGATGTTGGCGCGGAACTCGGCCGGGGAGTGCGGGTCGATGGTGAGGAGCTGGAGCTCCTGCTCCTTGCGGCGCTTGGTGCGCCAGCAGTAGGCCCAGTTCATGAAGAGCCGCTGCCGGTCCTCGACCGAGACCTGGCCGCCCTGGGCGATCAGGAACGCCGTGTGGCCGATGGTCAGACCGCCGAGGTCGCCGATGTTCTCGCCGACGGTCAGCGCACCGTTGACGTGCTCGCCCGGCAGGGTGCGCGGCTCGAAGGCGTCGTACTGCTCGATCAGCGTCTTGGACTTCACCTCGAAGGCGGCCTTGTCGGCCGGCGTCCACCAGTCGTTGAGGTTGCCGTCGCCGTCGTACTGGGCGCCCTGGTCGTCGAAGCCGTGCCCGATCTCGTGGCCGATGACCGCGCCGATGCCGCCGTAGTTCTCGGCCGGGTGCGCGTCCGGGCTGAAGAAGGGCTTCTGCAGGATCCCGGCCGGGAAGCAGATCTCGTTGGTGCCGGGGTTGTAGTAGGCGTTGACGGTCTGCGGCAGCATGAACCACTCGTCGCGGTCGACGGGCGACCCGATCTTGGCCAGCTGGCGGTCGGTCTCGAAGGCCGAGGCGGCCGCCACGTTCCCGATCAGGTCGTCGGCCCGCACGTGCAGCGCCGAGTAGTCGCGGAACTTCTTGGGGTAGCCGATCTTCGGGTTGAACGTCTCGAGCTTCGCGTAGGCCCGCTGCTTGGTCTCCTCGGTCATCCAGTCGAGGCGGGAGATCGAGTCGCGGTAGGCCGCCAGCAGGTTGGCGACCAGGTCGTCCATCATCGCCTTGGAGCTCGGCGGGAAGTGTCGGGCGACGTACTCCTTGCCGACCGCCTCGCCGAGCGCGCCCTCGACCAGGGCGACGCCGCGCTTCCAGCGGGCGCGCAGCTCGGGGGTGCCGTTGAGGGTGCGACCGTAGAAGTCGAAGTTGGTCTCGACGAAGTCGTCGGTGAGGTACGGCGCGGCGGAGCGCAGCACGTGCACCACCATCCACGCCTTCCAGTCCTCGATCGGGACCTCGTCGAGCACCGTCGAGAGGTGGGCGAGGTAGGAGGGCTGGCGCACGCAGCTCTCGGCGATGGTCGCCTCGTTGCCCCGGAGGTTGGTGACGTAGGCGTCCCAGTCGAACGACGGGCACAGCTCCTTGAGCTGCTCGGCCGTCGTCAGGTTGTAGGTCTTCTGCACGTCGCGCGTGTCGGCTCGCTCCCAGTGCCCCTTGGCCAGCCGGGTGTCGATGTCGAGCACGGTGGCGGCCTTGCCGGCGGCGTCGTCGACCTCGGCCAGCGTGAGCAGCGCCTCGAGGTAGGCGACGTACTTCTCGCGGGTCTGCGCGAACTTGTCCTCGCGGTAGTAGGACTCGTCGGGCAGGCCCAGGCCGCCCTGCACGATGTGGAAGAGGTAGCGGTCGGACTGGCGGTCGTCGGTGTCGACGTAGGAACCGAAGAGCCCGTGCCCGCCGATCCGCTCGAACTCGCCCAGGAACGCCGCCAGGTCGCGGACGTCGCGCAGCCCGTCGACCGCGTCGATCAGCGGCCGCGCCGGGCGCAGGCCCGCCGCGTTGATGGCGTCGGTGTCCATGAACGAGGCGAAGATGTCGCCGATCTTGCGGGCGTCCTCGCCGAGGCCCTCGTCGCCCCGGGTGACCGCCGCGGCGAGGTCCTCGATGATCCGGTGGACCTGCTCCTCCGCGGCGTCGGCCAGCTGCACGAACGGCCCCCAGCTCGACCGGTCGGACGGGATCTCGACCTCGTCGAGCCAGCGGCCGTTGACGTGCCCGAACAGGTCGTCCTGCGGGCGGATGTCGGGGTTCATGCCCTCACGGGCCTCATCCAGGATGCTCACGCCCCGACCCTAACCGGACGCACCGTCAGGGTGCGAGGTCGCGCAGCGCCTGCTCGACCTGATCGATGCCGTCCTTCTCGCGCTGCTGGTAGGTGGCGAAGTTCCACGTGGGCCAGCGGAAGTCCAGGTGCTGGGTCGCCCCGTCGACGGCGAAGTCGAAGCCGATCTTGTCGATCTCGACGTGCCGGGCCGGTTTTCCGGGCCCCAGGGCCTCGCGGCTGGACGGGTCGGCCATGCCGAGCATCGACCACGGGACCCGCAGCCGCACGGTGCGGTGCTCCTCGTCGACCTGCCAGGTCGACATCGAGTCGTAGTCGTCGTCCTGGGGGTCCCAGGTGCCCCGTCTCAGGTCGCCGACGTCCTGGAACTCCGCCGGGTGGTCGACCCCGTCGACGGTGAAGGAGCGGTTGGTCAGCAGCATGAACCGGTGCCACGGCTCCGCCTCGTCGGGGCGGTAGGGCACCTCGTCGGTGTCGAGCCGGATCGGGTCGAGCTCCTTGCGGACGTCGAGATGCGCGGCGTCGGCCTGGAGATCGACGCCGATCCGGTAGTCGTCGCGCGCCCGGCCCGGCACCACGTCGGCCGCGATGTCGAGCCGGTCCGGCAGCCCGTCGCGCGTGGTCACCTCGAGGTGGACCCACGACGCGTCGGCCCAGACGTACACGTACTCGAAGGGACCCTCCGTCGGGTTCACCTCGGCAGCCGCATCGACGATCGGGTCGGGGTCGGTGGCGACCAGCCCGAACCACTGCTCGTTGGTGAGGGGGTCGTGCCACAGCTGGCGGCGTTCGGGGTCCTGGTGCTCGGTGGTGTTCCAGGTCCGCTTGAACCACTCGTCCTCCCACACGAAGACGAAGGCGCCGCCGACGCCCTTGGCCGCCAGCATCCGCATCATGTCGGCGTCCATCTCCATGGCCTCGTCCTCGGGGTGCGCCCCCTGGTCGCGACCGAGGTTGCCGACGTGGGCGCTGCCGAGGGAGGCGGGCACGCCGAACTCGGTGACCAGCAGGGGCATCACGCCCGCGTAGTGGTCCCGCAGCTCCGCGACGTAGCCGGCGTACGGGTCGTCGCGGCCGTTCCACTGCTCGTGCTGGATGCCCGGCTCGTAGCGCTGGAAGTCCGGGTAGTACGGGTAGAGGTGGAAGCTGGCGAACGTGCCCCCGGGCCAGGCCCGGGTCGGCAGCACGTGGTTGGCGTCGACGGAGATCGTGTCCTCGTAGGCGAGCGGTTCCTCGGGGTGCTTCAGCGGGTCGCCGGTGGGCCAGTTGGCCATCGCGAGCGGGGCGGACGTGCCACGGGCGGCCTCGTAGGAGGCCAGCTCGTCCATGTGTCCGGCGATCCACCGCTCGGTGGGGGTGGAGCCGGGCTGGGCCGCGAAGTAGTCGCCGGGCTCGTAGGCGTGGCCGCGCTCCTGGCGATCGGTCCGGGCCACGCCGGCGGGGTCCCACTCGACGCCGATGATCCAGCCGGCCAGCCACCGGGACACGTCGGTCGTGTAGACACCCCCGGCCCGGCCGGGGCTGCTCCTGCGGTCGAGGTCGCCGTGGACGGCGTCGGAGACGTCCTTCAGCTCGTCGGTGAACGCCGTGTCGATGTCGTGGTCGTAGAGCGTCCGCCCCTTCTTGATGTAGTCCTCGTCGGGCAGGTAGACCCCCTGCACGAGGTAGATCGGGGCGCGCGAGTGGTCGTGGTTGTACGCCGCGAGCTCGTCGTAGAAGCCGGGCGGCGGCAGGGTGTAGATGCGGACCACCCGCACCCCGAGGTCCCCCATGTCCCGCAACCACTGCCGGTACTGCTCGGGCGGGATCCCGCCGATCTCACCCGGCTGGTGGAGAGGCGTGGTGCTGCCGAGGTTCACGCCCGGCAGGAACGTCTTGTCCCCGGAGCCGGTGTGCAGCCGGAAGCCGTCGCCGTCGGCCTCGGCGACCACCTCGAGCCCCGCGTCCCGGACCGGCGCGGGGGACCAGTCGGTGGAGCGGGCGGCCACGTCTCCGTCCTGACAGGCGGTGAGGCAGGCGAGCGCCAGGGCAGCAACGACCATCCCCCCGAGCAGCCTCACGCGGCAGAGGGTATCCCTGCACCCGCTCGGCGGCAGGGGCTATTCCTGCACTCGCACGATCGACTTGCCGAGCGTGCGCCGCTGCTCCATGTCGCCCAGCGCGCGCCCGAACTCCTCCAGGGCGTACGTCGCGCCGACCGGCGGGCGGACCACGCCGCTGTCCATCATCGGGACCAGCTCGGCCCACTGCTGCTGCATGTAGCCGGGCCGGGTCATCGCGAAGGCGCCCCAGCCGACGCCGCGGACGTCGACGTTGTTGAGCAGCAGCCGGTTCACCTTGACCTGCGGGATGCCCTGCCCGGCGGCGAAGCCGACCACGAGCAGTCGCCCCTGCGGGGCCAGCACCCGGAGCGAGTCGGTGAAGACGTCGCCGCCGACGACGTCCACCACCACGTCCACGCCGCGCCCGTCGGTCAGCCCCAGGACGGCGTCCTTGAAGCCGTCGACCAGCACCGTCTCGTCGGCACCGGCGCGCCTGGCCATGGCCGCCTTCTCCTCGGAGCTGACCACGGCGATCGTGCGGGCGCCGTACCCCGTGGCGACCTGGATGGTGGCGGTGCCGACGCCGCCGGCCGCGCCGTGCACGAGCACGGTCTCGCCGGCACGCAGCCCGCCGCGCTCGGCCAGCGCGAACTGCGCGGTCAGGTAGTTCATCGGCAGCGCGGCGCCCTCGTCGAAGGACAGCGCGTCGGGCAGGGCGAAGGTGAACATCGCCGGAGTGGCGACCCGCTCGGCGGCACCGCCGTACGCCCCGACGCCGGCGACCCGCTGCCCCACCTCGAAATCACCGGCGCCGGACTCCGCCGGCCGCAGCACGGTGCCGGCGAAGTCGACCCCCAGCGTGAACGGCGGCTCGGGCTTGAGCTGGTACTCGCCCCTGCTCAGCAGCAGGTCCGGGAAGGAGATGCCGACCCGGTGCACCTCCACCAGCACGTCGTCGGGGCCGGGCGTCGGCTCCTCGACGTCACGGATCTCGAGATCGGCAGGACCGGTGGGACTGATGACCTGGACGGCGCGCATGCCCGCACCGTAGCCGGACCGCCGGCACGGGCCGGCAATCCGTCGGGGGCCGAGACTCCGAATCAGGTGTGGGAGGGCGGATGAGACTCGACGACCGCGTCCGCGCGACGCTGATCCACGCGACCGCGCGCTGGACCGTGCAGTACGGCGAGGAGCTGGGGTTCGCGGGCTCCGAGCTGCCGCCCCCGCACCAGGTGCGGGTCCCGAGCAGGTACGGCGAGGTGCCGGTCCACGTGTACCGGAGCCCCACCGGCCCGCCGGACGGCCGACCCGCCTACGTCCACTTCCACGGTGGGGCGTTCCTGATGCGGCACCCCGGCATGGACGACTTCTGGTGCCGGTACGTCGCGGCACGGGCCGGCGTCGACGTCCTCAACGTCGACTTCCGTACCGGCCCCTACGTGACCTACCCGGTCGCCCAGCACGAGTGCCACGACGTGGCCGCGTGGGCTGCCGCGCACGGCAGCGAGATGGGCCTCGACGGCAGCCGGCTGGCGGTCGGGGGCTTCAGCTCCGGCGGCGGGCTGGCCGCCTCGGTGTGCCTGCAGGCGCGGGACCGGGAGTCGTTCCGCCCGGTGCTGCAGGTGCTGGGGGTGCCCGCGCTCGACGTGGCGTCCGAGCCCCGGCCCGGGTCCGGGATGGTGTCGCCGTCCCTGCGGCGACTGGTGCGACGGGTGTACTTCCCGGACCCGGCCAGCCGGCACGAGGCCTACGCCTCCCCGCTGCTGGCGCCCGATCTCTCCGGTCTCCCGCCCGCGGTCGTGCTCACCGCCGAGCGCGACACCCTGCGTGGCGAGGGCGTCGACTACGTCGACCGGCTGCGGCAGGCCGGGGTCCCCGTGGTCCATGACACGACGCCGGCCGCCGACCACTACTTCCTCTCCGACGACCTGGTCCGGGCGGCCTCGACCATGGCGACGACCGCGGAGCAGATCCGCAGCCACACCGCCGACCCGGTGTGGTGAGGCTCAGCCGGGGTTGACCAGGGCGTTCATCTCGAAGTGCATCGGGTCGGTGTAGTGCCAGTCGCCGCCCCAGGCGAAGCCCCACTTCTTGAAGATCGCGACCACGGTCCGGTCCATCTCGCCGACGGTCCCGCGCTGGTTGCCGGGCACGTTCAGGTCGAGCGCCAGTCCGAACGAGTGGTTGGACAACGAGGTGGTGCCGGCGATGAAGCGCGGGTAGTAGCACCCGGCGTACTCGCCCGGGTGGATCCGGTCGGCGAGCCCGCGCTGCACGACCTCCTCGAGGGCCGCGCGCAGCTGCGGGAAGATCAGCTTGTTGCAGGTGACGCCGCCGAGGATCGGCACGCTCTCGGTCGCGATGTGCGAGGAGACCCAGGCCGGGTCGGGGGCGATCCGGCCGCCACCCAGGACGGTGTAGTGGAAGGTGCCGACCGCGTCGGCCACGGTGCCGACCAGGAACGCCGTCTGCTGGACGCTGGTGTCGAGGCCGTAGCGGGCCACCGCGTCGAGCATCTGGACCGACGCGCCCTTGCCCGCCAGCCGCTGGATCGGCTTGCGCAGCGAGATCGGGGCGGTCTGGCCGGTCGAGACCAGCAGGGCGTTGCGCGGCTGCATGTCCAGCGTCGGGATCCAGGACTGGTTGACCACCGCGTCCACGGCGCCCTCGACCTGGGGGGCGAAGGCGCCCACGTGCACCTCGGAGGCGTCCTTCTGGCTGCCCAGGCGCAGGTAGCCCTGCTCGTCGAGCGGGACCTTCTTCTTCAGCTCCGGGCTGATGGCGAGCTCGCCTCCGGCGACCCGGTTCCACACCTCCTGGGTCTCGGCGCTCGCGGCCGGAGTGAAGTTCCGGTACGTCGCGGGGTCGACGGCGGCCACCGTGATGACCTTGTTCTCGATCGGCACCTGCGCCAGCGACAGGGTCTCGACGTCCTGCACGCCCTCGAGCCGCCGGATCGCCCCGACCGTCCGGCCGCTCAGCGAGTCGCCGGTGTAGACGAGCACGTCGGCGAGCCCGAGGGGACCCTTGCGACGGCCGGGCGGGTCCACGGCGTGCTCGGGGTCGACGCCCGCCGCGGCAGTGCTGCCCGTGGCCGTCGGGCTGGCGGCGGTGGAGCCGGGGCTGCTGGGGGTGCCCGGGTCGGCTGCCTCCTCGGCGTTGGTGCCGGTGCAGGCAGCCGTCAGCGCCAGCACCGCCGGCAGCGCGTAGGCCACCAGAGCACGCCGTCCGCGCATGGCTCTCCCCTCCCCGTGGAACTCAGGGTAGGACGGCCGCGCAACCCCGCCGGTTCACCCGCGGCGACGGCGGATCTCCGCGTTGATCGCGGGCACCACCTCGTGCAGGTCTCCGATCACCGCATGCGTCGCCTTGGTGACCATCGGCGCGTCGGGGTCGGTGTTGATCGCCAGGATGTTCTTCGCCGTGGCGCAGCCGGCCCAGTGCTGGATGGCCCCGCTGATGCCGCACGGGACGTAGAGGTCCGGGGAGATCCGGCTGCCGGTCTGGCCGACCTGCTCGTGGTGCGGCCGCCAGCCGAGCGAGGTGACCACCCGCGAGACGCCCAGCGAGGCCCCCAGCAGGTCGGCCAGCTCGAGCAGGTCGGCGAAGCCGTCCGCACTGCCGGCGCCCCGACCCGCCCCGACCACCACCCGGGCGGACTTCAGGCTGCCGGACTGGTCCGGCTCCGGCTCCTCGGTCGAGACCACGCGGGCCACCAGGTCGGCCTCGGTCAGCGCCGGCCGGCACTCGACGACGGTCGCCTCGCCGGGTGCCGGCGCCGGTGACGCCTCCACCGCGTGCCCGGCGACGGTGAACACCGCGGGCCGCTGGTCGAGCTGCATCTCCTCCAGCGCAGCGCCGCCCACGACCTGGCGGGTCACCACGAACGGCGAGAGCCCCGCGAAGCTGAGCACGTTGGCGGCCATCGCCACACCGGTGCGGGCCGCGACGTGGGCGAGCACCTCGTTGCCGCGCGGCGTGCCGGCCGCCATCACCACGACCGCACCGGCCGCGTCGCGGGCGGCCTGGACGGCGGCCGCCCAGCCGGCGCCCGAGAACGCCGACAGCGCTCGGTCGCCCGCATGGTGCACGGTGCGGACGCCGTACGCCGCGAGCTGCTGCGCGAGCCCGTCCGTCAGGTCGCCCACCACGACCGCGTCCACCGGGACGCCGCCACCGGCCGCGGAGAGGTCACGAGCGAAGGTCAGCGACTCACGGGAGACCTCCACCGCGCCGGCGGCGTCGGTCTCGACCAGGACCAGGATCATCGGGCCAGCACCCCCAGCTGCTCGAGCAGGTCGACGACAGCGGGCGCGGCCTCCGGGCCCTTGCCCAGGACCTGCACGTTGCTGGGTGCCGGCGGCGGCAGCAGCAGCCGCACCCGCTTCGGCCCGGCGGGCTCCGCGGTCGGCGTGCGCTCCTCGACCTGGACCTTCTTCGCCTTCATCCGGCCCGGGACGGTCGGGTAGCGCGGCTCCACGCCGCCCTCGAGCACCGTGACCACGGCCGGCAGCGGGACCCGATAGGTCTCGTGGCCCTCCGGCCCGTCCCCGCTCGCCACGACACTCTGCCCATCCGGGGCGTCCTCGACGCGGACCGTGGCGACGCCGTTGACGACCGGCCACCCGAGCTCGTAGGCCAGCCGGATGCCGACCTGGAAGTCGCCGCTGTCCGCGGCGTCGTTGCCGAGCAGCACCAGCTCGTGGCCCTCGCCGGCGTCCGCGTGGTCGCGCACCACCGCGGCGATCTCGCGGGCCACGTCGGCCGGGCCGAAGCGGGACGGGTCGGCCTCGACACGGGTCGCGGCCGAGCAGCCGACGGCCAGCGCCGACCGGAGCTGCTCGACGGCGTCCGCGTCGCCGACGGTGAGCACCCGGGCGCTGCCGCCGGTCGCCGCCGAGACCTGGACGGCCAGCTCGACCGCACACTCCTCGTGGTTGCTCATGGTGAACCCGGCGTACCGTCCGTCGACCGCCTGGGCGTCCTCGGTGAGCACCACCTCGCCGGAGGAGTCGACCACCCGCTTGATGCAGACCAGCACGTCGGTCATGAGAGTCCCCTGGGGTGAACGGTGCTCATCAGTGGATCCGCTCGTTGGTGGGGTCGAGGAGCCCGGTCGCGTCGACCGAGGCGACGGTCACCGGGTAGAGCTCCTCCATGTACGACACGGCGAGCTGGTTGCCGAGCACCGCCTGGTCGGGCGGCAGGTAGGCCATCAGCAGGTGCTTGCCCAGCGACGGCGCGGAGCCGGCGGTGGTGACGTAGGGGTGGGCGCCGTGGCCGTCGGTCAGCGTGCCGCCGTCGCGGGTCAGGATCGGCTCCCCGCCGAGCATGTAGCGCTTCACCCCGCTCGCGGAGGTGTGGTCGTCGACGGTCATCGTGCACAGCACCGCCTTCGGCGCCTCCCCGGAGTCGAGCAGGGCACGCTGCCGCAGGTAGGCCTCCCGGCCGACGAAGTCCGCCTTCTTCACCTTCGGCCGCTGCATGCCGGCCTCGACGATGGTCCGCTCGCCGTCGAGCTCGAAGCCGAAGGCGCGGTAGCCCTTCTCGATCCGGCCGGTCGTGCCGTAGACGCCGATCCCGACCGGGACCGCGCCGTGCGGCGCGCCGGCCTCGAGCAGGGTGTCCCAGACCTCGGCGGCGTCCCCGAACGGCACGTACAGCTCCCAACCGAGCTCCCCGACGTAGGAGATGCGGGACGCGAGGACCGTCGTCTCGCCCGAGCCGGTCCGCAACGACACCTCGCGGCAGGTGAGGAAGCCGAAGCCCGCGTCGGACACGTCCTCGGAGGTCAGCGAGGCCAGGATGTCGCGGGCCCGCGGACCCCACAGCCCGATCGTGGACACCTCGGACGTCAGGTCGGTCAGCGTGGTCGCGCCCTCCCCACCCGTGACGTGGTGCAGCTGGTCGGCGAACCACTTCCGGTCGGCCATCCCGTGCGCGCCACCGGTGACCACGCGGAAGTGGTCTCCCCCGGAATCAGCGGAGCCCAGCCGCATGACGGTGAGGTCGGAGCGGAAGCCGCCCTTGGGGTCGAGCACCGGCGTGTAGACCACCTTGCCGACGGCGACGTCGCACTGCGCGACACAGGTGCGCTGCACGACCTCGAGGGCCCTCGGACCGGTGATGTCGAAGAGGCAGAACGCCGTCAGGTCGATCACGCCGGCCGCCTCCCGCATCCGCAGGTGCTCGGCGTTGATGATCGGGCTCCACCAGCGCGAGTCCCACTCGTGCTCGCGCGGCATCACGGCGTCGCCGTACTCCTCGAGCAGACCGGCGTTCGACTCGTACCAGTGCGGCCGCTCCCAGCCGGCGGTCTCGTAGAAGAAGGCCCCGAGCTTCTTCTGCGACTCGTGCATCGGCGCGAGCCGCTGGTCGCGGTCGGACTCGTACTGCTCCGAGGGGTGGATGATCCCGTAGGTCTTGATGAACGACTCGGTGGTGCGCAGCCGGGTGTGCTCGCGGCGCATCTGGTGGGGGTGGAACCGGGCGATGTCGCTGGCCGACACGTCGATCTCGGAGTGCCCGTCGGTCATCCACTCCGCGACCGCGCGGCCGACCCCCGGCCCCTCCTTGATCCACACGGCGGCCGCGGTCCACAGCCCCGCGACCTGGCTCTCCCCGAGGATCGGGCTGCCGTCACAGGTCAGCGAGAGCAGCCCGTTGATGGCGTAGCGCATCTCGGCGCCCTCGGCGCCGAGCAGCTCGGGCATCAGCTCGTAGGCCTGCTCGAGCTGGGGGTCGAAGTCGTCGGAGGTGAACGGCATCTCGGTCGGCGACAGCTTGGCCTGCTCGATCGAGGGGATGTCCTCCGGCTCGTGCAGGATCGCCCGGTGCGCGTAGGAGCCGACCTCCATGTCGGCGCCGTGCTGGCGCTCGTAGCAGAAGGTGTCCATGTCCCGGACGATCGGGAAGCTGATCTCCCCCTCCCGCTCGGCCAGCTGCGGGCAGGGGCCGACGCTGATCATCTGGTGCACCGCGGGCGTCAGCGGGATGCTGATGCCGGCCAGGTCGCCGATCTTGGGGCTCCACACACCGCAGGCGATCACGACCGCCTCGGCCTCGATGTCGCCGCCGGTGGTGCGCACCCGGGTGATCCGGCGGCGCCCGTCCGGGCCCTCCTCGGTGTCCAGCCCGGTCACCTCGACCGTGGGTACGACGGTCAGCGCGCCGGTCGCCAGCGCGTTCTCGCGCATGATCGTGCCGGCCCGCAGCGAGTCGACCACCCCGACGCTCGGCGTCCAGAAGGCACCGATGAACTGGTCGGTCTCGATGAAGGGGACCTTCTCCTTGACGAACTCCGGGTCGACCAGGTGCGCCTCGATGCCCCACGCCCGCGCGCTGGACATCCGCCGCCGGAGCTCCTCCATCCGCTCCTCGGTGCGCGCGAGCTCGAAGCCGCCGGACCGGGTGAAGACGCCCATCTCCTGGTACTGCCGCACCGAGTCGAGCGTCAGGTCGGTGATCTCGCGGGAGTGGTCCACCGGGAAGATGAAGTTGGACGCGTGACCGGTCGAGCCGCCCGGGTTGGGCAGCGCCCCCTTGTCGATCTGGACGATGTCGCGCCACCCCAGCCGCGCCAGGTGGTGGACCAGGCTGTTGCCGACGATGCCGGCGCCGATGACGACCACCCGTGCGGTGGCGGGAACCGCCTGGTTCTGCCATGAGCCTCTCCGAGGTCTGTCCGGTGTTGCGCTATGCGCAACGCAATGCGTGATGCGAGACATTCCTAGAATCACTCGCGCCCGGCCGGGGTGTCAATGGCCCGGCCGGGCACGAAGGCGTGAGGACCCGGGGGCGGGTCAGGCGATCAGGACGACGACGATGCGCCGGTGCCCTGCAGCCACTCGTCCACCTTGTCCTGGTTCGCGTCGACCCACTTCTTGGCGGCATCGTCCGGGGACATGCCGTCCTGACCGATGTAGCTCGAGACCAGGTTCTGGTCCTCGTTGGTCCAGTTGAAGTTCTTGACCAGGTCCACGGCCGGCGAGCCCGACTTCGCGAAGTCCGTCGCGATGAGCTTGTTCAGGTGGTACGGCGGGTAGTCGCAGTCCACCTTGGCCGGATCGGCGTCGCAGCCCTTCGTGTAGGGCGGCAGCTTCACGTGCGCGATCTGGATCGGGTCCTTGACGCCCGGCGTGGCCTGGCCGTCGACCTCGGCGTACCACTGGGGCGTGTAGAAGTAGGCCAGCAGCGGCGTCTTGTTCTCCTCCGCGGACCGGAAGCTCTGCAGCAGCGCAGCCTCGCTGCCGCCGACGACGACCTGGTAGTCGAGGTTCAGGTTCTTCACCAGGGCCTCGTCGTTGGTGACGTACGACGGGTCACCGTCGAGCAGCTGTCCCTTGCCACCGGACTCGGAGGTCTTGAACAGGTCGGCGTACTTGTTGAGGTTCTTCCAGTCGGTGATGTCCGGGTACTTGTCGGCCATCCACTGGGGCACGAACCAGCCGATGATGCCCTCGTTGCCCGTCAGGCCGGCGTCCTGGACCGCGCCCTGCTGGTCGATGTACTTCTTGATCAGGTCGTCGTGGCCCCAGTTCTCGACGATCGTGTCGATGGAGCCGTCGGCCATCCCTTGCCAGCCGACCTCCTCCTTCACGTCCGGGTAGGTCACGTTGCAGCCGAGCCTGGTCTGCGCGACGTAGCCGATGACGTGCGCGTTCGAGACGTAGCCGGTCCACGGGTTGACGGCGATCCTCAGGTCCCCACAGTCTCCGCTCCCCGAGCTCGAGGACTTGATGTCGCTCCCCCCGCAGGCCGAGAGCGCCAGGCCCACGACAGCGGCCAGTGCGACGAGCCGGGTGCGGCGTAGTGCTCGTGCCATTCCTTCTTCCTCTCCTCGTCCCCCGCACCATCGGCAGGGGAAGTCAATCTCAGCGTCCGTATCTCGCGGCGGCGTACCGAGCGATCCGGTCGAGCATCACGCCCATCGCGGCGATCGCGATCCCGGCCGCCAGCCCCTTGCCGAACAGCTGGGCCTGCGAGAACCCGGAGACGACGATGTAGCCCAGGCTGCCGCCGCCGACCATGCCGCCGATGACGACCATCGAGAGCACGTAGAGCAGCCCCTGGTTGGTGGCCAGCACGAGCGACTCCCGCGCCATGGGCAGCTGGACCTTGGTGATCATCTGCCAGGCGGTGCTGCCGTTGGCCCGGGCCGCCTCGACGGTGGTGGGCGACACGCCGCGGATCCCGTCCGCCACCAGCTTGGTGGCGATCGGCACGGCGTACGCCACGGCCGCCACGATGGCGGTGAACCGGCTGGCCGTGAACAGCGCCAGAGCCGGCACCAGGTAGACGAACGGCGGGATCGTCTGGAAGGCGTCGAGGAACGGCCGGATCGCCACGTCGACCCTCCGGCTGCGCCCCATCCCGACGCCGAGCACCACCGCGATCAGCATCACCATCGCGGTCGCCACCACCGTCATCGCAAGGGTGATCATGGAGTCGTTCCAGAGCCCGGTCGCGTAGATGACCGCCTCGCAGACCAGCGTGATCGCCATCGGCCGCCAGCCGCCCAGGACCTGCGCCACGGCCAGCAGCACGATCGCCATCACCCACCAGGGTGAGAGGGCCATCAGGTCCTGCAGCGGGTTGATCAGCCAGTTCGTCACGTCGTCCTTCAGCGCGATCGTGAAGGTGTCGACGTGGCCGACGAACCAGTCGGTGAAGTCGTTGATGTCCTTGGTCAGCTCGGGTCCGCTGAACCACTTCAGGATCGGCGTGTCAGTGACGTCGGGGAAGTTGGCGAGGTCGAGCCGGTTCCGGGAGAGCACGATGCAGACGACCACCGGGACGAACAGCAGCCCGTTGATGAGCCAGCGACCCGCCGTGGTCAGCCGCGGCCGGCGCTGGCCCTTGCCGGCATCCTCCGTGGCCCACCGGGGCAGGCGCTCCAGCATCACGCCCGAGAGATGCACCCCCGTGCCGCTGACGGAGCCGATGGAGGATCGGCCGCGGTTGGCGCCGCGCTCGCTGGCCGCGGTCGTGGTGCGGTCGAGCATGATCGCCATGACGACGATCGCGAGCCCCGCCACCGAGGCGGCACCGACGTTCTGGATCTGCAGCGCGGCGACCACCGGCTTGCCGAGCCCGGGACCGTTGACCAGTGCCGCGATGGTGGCCATCGACAGCGCCGCCATCATGCACTGGTTGATGCCGACCACGATGGTGCGCTTGGCCATGGGGAGCTGCACCTGCCGCAGCATCTGGCGGCGGGTCAGCCCCATCGAGTCGGCCGCCTCGATCGTGGTGGAGGGCACCGAGCGGATGCCGTGCTCGGTGATCCGCACGATCGGCGGCAGCGCGTAGATGAAGGTCAGCACGACCGCCACCGCGGACCCGATGCCGAAGAAGAGCGCGAGCGGGGCCAGGTAGCAGAAGGCCGGAAGCGTCTGCATCACGTCGAGAAGCGGGGTGACGCCGACCGAGACTGCCTTGTTGCGGGCCATCACGATGCCCAGCGGGATGCCGACCACCATGCAGAAGAACACCGACAGGAGGGTGATGATCAGCGTGTCCATGCTGTCCGGCCACAGGCCGACGACACCGAAGGAGAGGAACGCCAGGGTCACCAGGATCGTCCACCGGAGCCCGGCGACCACGTACGTCGTCCAGGCCGCGATGGCGACCACGCCGAGCCAGCCGATCTCGGGGACCGGCCGCGGGAACGCGGGGATGGCGATCAGCTTCTGGAGGCTCTCGACCAGCGAGTTGAGGGTGTCGCCGATCCAGCCGAGCACGCCGCCGAAGAACCAGTTGTCCTGGCCCTCGAGCTGGACCCAGTCCCGGGCGTCGTTCAGCTTGTCGTGCAGCGTGGTGGTGTCCTGGAACCCGAGGGCCTTGGTCCACTGCCCCTTCCAGAGCGTGTAGCTGATCAGCCAGAAGGCCAGGATCGCCAGCAGCTTGATGCCCGTGTGCCGCTTGCGGCCCAGCTCGACGTACGGCTGCTGCTCCTTCGAGGTGGTGGGAGCCGGGGGTCCGCCCGGCGGGAGCGTGGTGGTGGCCATCAGTCCTCGTCCTCCGCAACCACGACCCGCAGGATGTCCTGGTCGTCGACCACGCCGACGAGCCGGTCGCCGTCCACCACCCGGCACGGGCCGTGGTGGTCGAGGACCGCCCGGGCGGCATCGCGCACGATCTCGTCGGCCTGCAGGACGGGGCCGTCCAGCTCCTGGCCGTTGGCCTCACGCATGACCCACCTCAGGGTGAGCACGTGCGACTTGGGCACGTCGCTGACGAAGTCGCGCACGTAGTCGTCGGCCGGGGCACCGACCACCTCGTCGGGGGTGCCCATCTGGACGACCTCGCCGTCGCGCATGATCAGGATCCGGTCGCCGAGCTTGAGCGCCTCCGCGAGGTCGTGGGTGATGAACACCATCGTCTTGCCGACCTCTTCGTGCAGCCGGATGACCTCGAGCTGCATGTCGCGGCGGATCAGCGGGTCGAGGGCCGAGAACGGCTCGTCGAACATCATGATCTCGGGGTCCGCGGCCAGGGCCCGGGCCAGGCCGACGCGCTGCTGCATGCCGCCCGAGAGCTGGTCGGGGTAGTTGTTCTCGTAGCCGCTGAGGCCGACCAGGTCGACCATCTCCTGGGCCCGGTTGCGCCGCTCGCCCCTGTGCTCGCCGCGGACCTCGAGGCCGAAGGCGATGTTGTCGACGACCTTGCGGTGCGGCAGCAGCCCGAAGTGCTGGAAGACCATCGACACCTTGCGCCGTCGGGTCTCCAGCAGGTCCCGGTCGGACATCGCGGTGATGTCCTCGCCGAAGAGCTGGATCACGCCGGCGGTGGGCTCGATGAGTCGCGTCAGCAGGCGCACCAGGGTCGACTTGCCGGACCCGGACAGGCCCATCACCACGAAGACCTCGCCGGGCGCCACGTCGAAGGAGACGTCACGGACGCCGACGACGTGGCCGGTCTTCTCCTGCAGCTCCTTGCGGGAGAGCTTGGCCTCCTCGGAGGCCATGATCTTGTCGGCCCGGGGGCCGAAGATCTTCCACAGGCCCTCCACGTGGACCGCGGGGGCCTCGGCGCCGGGTTCGGCCGCGCTCGCGGACGGCTGGGCGGGCTGGGCAGGCGGGGTGGTCGAGGTGGTCATGAGCGGTCCTCCGAGTTGCGGCTGTCGCCGGGCGGATAGAGGGGGGTGCCGTCGCGGAAGCGGTAGTACGGCACGGTGGCGGCCGGGAGCGGGGTGTTGCCCGCGATCAGGTCAGCGGCCTTCTCGGCGACCATCATCACCGGGGCGTAGATGTTGCCGTTGGTGACGAACGGGAAGACCGAGGCGTCCACCACCCGCAGCCCTTCGGTGCCGTGCACGGCCATGCTGCTGGGGTCGACGACGGATCCCTCCTCGACGCCCATCCGGGCAGTGCAGGAGGGGTGCAGTGCGGTCTCGGCGTCCTGCCGCACCCACGCGAGGATCTCCTCGTCGGAGCTCACCGACGGCCCCGGCGAGAGCTCCCCGTCGTTGTACGGCGCGAACGCCGGCTGGTTGAGGATGTCGCGGGCCACCCGGATCGCCTCCACCCACTCCCGGCGGTCGTTGGGGGTCGAGAGGTAGTTGAACAGCATCGAGGGGTGCACCCGGGGGTCGCGCGACCGGATCCGCACCCAGCCCCGGGTGTCGGCGTACATCGGGCCGATGTGGACCTGGTAGCCGTGGCCCTGCGTCGGGGACGTGCCGTCGTACCGGATCGCCACCGGCAGGAAGTGGAACATCAGGTTGGGGTAGTCCACGTCCTCGTTGCTGCGGGCGAAGCCGCCGCCCTCGAAGTGGTTGGTGGCGCCGAGGCCGGAGCGGTGGAAGAGCCAGTCGTAGGCGATCTTCGGCCGGGCCCGCATCCGCAGGCCGGGTGCGATCGAGACCGGCAGCTTCGAGGCGTACTGGATGTAGACCTCGAGGTGGTCCTGGAGGTTCTCGCCCACGCCGGGGAGGTGGTGCACGACCGGGACACCCTGGCTGCGGAGCAGCGCCTCGTCGCCGACGCCGGACAGCTGCAGCAGCTGCGGGGTGTTGATCGCGCCGCCGCAGAGGATCACCTCGCCGGCGGTCACGCTGCGATGGAGCCGGCCACCGCGCAGGTAGTCCACCCCGACCGCCCGCCTGCCCTGGAACCGCACGGCGGTGACGAACGCCAGCGTCTCCACCCGGAGGTTCTTCCGGGCCCGCACCGGGTGCAGGTAGGCCCGGGCGGCCGAGAGCCGGCGGCCCCGGTGGACGTTGCGGTCGAACTTGGCGAACCCCTCCTGGCGGTAGCCGTTGACGTCGTCGGTCAGCGGGTAGCCGGCCTGCTGGGCCGCCTCGAAGAAGGCACCGAACAAGGGGTTGGTCGCCGGGCCGCGCTCGAGGACGAGGGGACCCGAGCCGCCCCGCCAGTCGTCGGCGCCGTTCGCGCCGTCCTCGAGGAGGACGGTCTCCATCTTCTTGAAGTAGGGCAGGCAGTGCAGGTAGTCCCAGGTCTCCATGCCCGGCTCGCGCGCCCAGCGCTCGTAGTCCATCGGGTTGCCCCGCTGGAAGATCATCCCGTTGATGCTGCTCGACCCGCCGAGGACCTTGCCGCGGGCGTGGAAGATGCGTCGGCCGTTCATGTGCGGCTCGGGGTCGGTCTCGTACTTCCAGTCGTAGAGGCGGTTGCCGATCGGGATCGGCAGCGCCGCGGGCATGTGGATGAACGGGTCGACCTTGTAGTCGGACCGCCCGGCCTCGAGCACGAGCACGCGGGTGCCGGGGTCGGCGGAGAGCCGGTTCGCCAGGGCGCACCCGGCCGAACCGCCACCGACGATGACGACGTCGTACCGGTCGTCGCTCATGCACCCTCCTCCTGGAGCTACCCCCGAGAACTAGCCGTGGAACCAGCCCTGGACGGCTGGACGGATGTTGTGCCACACGTGCTTGGTCTCGCGGTACTCCTCCAGGCCGGCGCTCCCGAGCTCCCGACCGACACCGGACTGCTTGTAGCCGCCCCACTCGGCCTGCGGCACGTAGGGGTGGTAGTCGTTGATCCAGACCGTCCCCATCCGCAGCCGGGCCGCCACCCGCTCGGCCCGGCCGGCGTCGCGGGTCCACACCGCACCGGCGAGGCCGTAGATGCTGTCGTTGGCGATCGCGACGGCCTCGTCCTCGGAACGGAACGTCTCGACGGTGAGCACCGGACCGAAGGACTCGTCCTGGGTCACCGACATCGCGCTGGTGCAGCGGTCCAGGACCGTGGGCAGGTAGTAGAAGCCGTCGGCCAGGGCGGGATCGTCGGGCCGGGCCCCGCCGCACCGGAGCACGGCGCCCTCCGCGAGCCCGGCGGCGACGTACCGCTCGACCTTCTCGCGGTGCTCGGAGCTGGTGAGCGGCCCGGTCTCCGCCTTGTCGTCGAAGGGGCCGCCCAGCCGGATCCGCCCGGCGCGCTCGACCACGGCGTCCACGAGCTCGTCGTGGATCGACTCCTCGACCAGCAGCCGGGCCCCGGCCGAGCACACCTGGCCGGAGTGCAGGAAGACCGCGGTCAGCGCGAAGTCCAGCGCCACCTCGAGGTCGGCGTCCGCGAAGACGATGTTGGGGTTCTTGCCGCCGAGCTCCAGCGCCACCTTCTTCACGCTGCCGGCCGCGGCGGCCATGATCGCCTTCCCGGTGGCCAGGCCGCCGGTGAAGGACACCAGGTCGACCCGGGGGTCCGCCGAGAGCGGCGCGCCCGCGGCCGCGCCCGCTCCGAGGACCAGGTTGCCGACTCCCGCCGGGAGACCGGCCTCCTCGAGGAGCCGCATCAGGTGGATCGCGCTGTGCGGGGTGATCTCGCTGGGCTTGAGCACGAACGTGTTGCCGGCCGCGAGGCACGGTGCGACCTTCCACGAGACCTGGAGCAGCGGGTAGTTCCACGGGGTGATCAGCCCGCAGACGCCGACCGGCTCGTGCACGATCCTGCTGACCACGTCGGGGTTGCCGGTGTCCACCACCCGGCCGGCCTCCTCCTCGGCCACCCGTCCGTAGTGGCGGAAGACCGAGACCACGTCGGCGACGTCGTACTCGCTCTCGACGAAGCGCTTGCCGGTGTCACGGGACTCGAGCTCGGCGATGACGGCGGTGTCCCGCTCCAGGAGATCGGCGAGGCGCAGCAGCAGGTCGCCTCGCTCGCGGGCGGTGGTGCGCGGCCAGGCGCCCTCGTGGAAGGCCCGGTGCGCCGCGGTGATGGCGGCGGCGGTGTCCTCGGCGCCGGCCTCGTCCACCTCGGCGACCAGGGCCCCGTCGGCCGGGCACCGGATCTCGCGACGCGCTCCCGAGCGCGCGGTGGTCCACGCTCCGTCCACGTAGAGCTCCGGCATAGGTCACCCTCCGCACCATCGTTGCGTCATCCGCAACGAGTTCCATCAGTCGCAACGTGTGGAACATTTCGAGAATGGTGCGGTCCCCTGCGCCACGTCAAGGACCTTGGGTCACACGTGACCAAGCTGAGGCATGCCTTGTCCGCCGGGAGCCGACGATCGGCGCGGCTCAGCGGTGCCCGAAGCCGAGCCGGCGCGAGACCTCCTGCGCGGCCTCGACAAGCTGCGGGAGCACGGCCTCGACCCGCTCCGAGGTCAGCCGGAACGTGGGGCCCGAGACGCTCATCGACGCGATCACATCGCCGTGTGCGTTGCGGATCGGCGCGGCCGCGGCGGTGAGCCCGACCTCGAGCTCGTCGACGGCCACGGCGTAGCCCTGCTCACGGACGAGCTTGACCTCCGCCCGCAGCTGGGACTTCCGGGTGATCGTCATGGCGGTGTAGCGCGACAGCCCACCCAGCACCTCGTCGAGCGCCACGTCGTCCAGACCACTGAGCAGCACCTTGCCGTTGCTGGTCGCGTGCAGCGGGATGTGCTGGCCGACCCAGTTGTGCGGCTGCAGGGCCGAGCTGCCCGCCGCCTGGTCGAGGTAGAGCGCCGAGCTCTCCGACAGCACGGCGATGTTGACGGTCTCGCCGGTGTCGGCGGCCAGCTGCCGGCAGACCGGTCGGGCCTCCTGGACCAGGTCGAGGCGCGCGGTCGTGGCGCCGGCGAGGCGCAGGATGCCGACGCCGAGGCGGTACTTGCCGCGGTCGGCGCCCTGCTCGACGAGGCGGTGCCCCTCCAGGGTCGTCACCAGCCGGAAGGCGGTGCTCTTGTGGACCCCGAGCTCGGCGGCGATGTCGGTGACGCCGGCCTCGCCGGTGCGGGCCAGCACCTCCAGGATGGTCAGCGCCCGGTCGACCGACTGGACCCCGCCGTTGACGTCGCCCGCGTTGCTCATGGCGCAACGCTAAGCCGCTCCGCGCAACACCGCCAGTCAGCGGAAGACGACGGTCCGACTGCCGTTGAGCAGCACCCGGGACTCCGAGTGCCAGCGCACTGCGCGCGAGAGCACCTGCGCCTCGACGTCGCGGCCGGCCGCGACCAGCTGCTCGCGGGTGTGGTTGTGGTCGACCCGGATCACGTCCTGCTCGATGATCGGCCCCTCGTCGAGGTCGGCGGTCACGTAGTGGGCGGTCGCCCCGACCAGCTTCACGCCGCGGTCGTAGGCCTGGTGGTAGGGCTTGGCGCCCTTGAAGCTCGGCAGGAACGAGTGGTGGATGTTGATGGCACGCCCGCTCAGCTCGCGGCACAGGTCGTCGGAGAGCACCTGCATGTAGCGGGCCAGCACCACCAGCTCGACGTCGTGCTCCTTCACCAGGCGCAGCAGCTCGGCCTCCGCCGCGGGCTTCGTCTCCGGCGTCACCGGCACGTGCGCGAAGTCCAGCCCGTAGGAGCGGACCAGGGCCTCGGCGTCGGGATGGTTGGACACCACGACCGGGATGTCGATCTGCAGCGCACCCGTGCTGTGCCGGAAGAGCAGGTCGTTGAGGCAGTGCAGGTGCTTGCTGACCATGATCAGCGTCCGGTACGGCGCCCCGGCGTCCCACAGCTCGTAGCGCATCTGGAAGCGGGCGGCGACCTCGGCGAAGTCGGCGCGCAGCCGCTCGGCCAGCACCGGGCCCCCGGTCACGAAGTCGATCCGCATGAAGAACCGTCCGGTGTCGACGTCCCCGAACTGCTGGCTCTCCAAGATGTTGCCGCCGCGCTCGAGCAGGAACGCCGCAACGGCGTGCACGATGCCGGGTCGGTCCGGGCAGTCGAGCACCAGGACGAAGTCGCCGGCCGGCGTGCTGGCATTGGGGGAAGTCACCACGGCATCAGTCTCCCAGTTCCGCCCGCCGACGCACGACGTACTCCTCCAGCTCCGCAGCGATCGCGTCGTCGAGGGGTGGCTGCTCGTACTCCTCGAGCTTCTTGCGGTAGATCTCGCCGGCCCGGGTCGCGGTGTCCTTGGCGCCGTTGCGCATCCAGCGCTCGTAGTTCTCCGAGGACGACAGCATCGGCCGGTAGAAGCAGGTGCGGAACCGCTCCATCGTGTGCATCGCCCCGAGGAAGTGGCCGCCGTGGCCGACCTCCTGGTGGGCGTCGAAGGCCATCGAGGCCTCGTCGATCTCCAGCGGGGTGAACTCGTGCTTGAGCATCTGGACCAGCTCCACGTCGATCACGAACTTCTCGTAGCCCGCGACCAGCCCGCCCTCGAGCCAGCCGGCGGAGTGCATCACCCAGTTGGCGCCGGCGAGGAACGTCGGCAGCAGGGTCATCAGCGCCTCGTAGCCCGCCTGCGCGTCCGGCACCTGCGCCGAGGTCATGCCGCCACCGGTGCGGAACGGCAGCCCGAAGTGCCGCGCGATCTGGCCGGTGCACAGCAGGCCCAGGCCGGACTCGGGGGTCCCGAAGGTCGGCGAGCCGGACTGCATGTCGATGTTGGACAGGAACGACCCGAAGATCACCGGCGCCCCGGGGCGGATCAGCTGGGAGAGCGCGATGCCCGAGAGTGCCTCGGCCATCTGCTGCACCAGGGCCGCCGGGATGGTCACCGGCGACATCGCGCCCATCAGGATGAACGGCGTGAGCACGACCGGCTGGTTGGCCGCGGTGTACTCGAACTGCGCCTCCAGCATCCGGTCGTCCCAGCGCAGCGGGGAGTTGCAGTTGATCAGCGAGATCGTGGCAGGCGTCTGCTCGATGGCCTCGCGGGACCCGAAGAGGATCTCGGTCATCGCCAGGGTGTCCCGGGCGTTGACCCCCGAGACGACGTTGCCCATGTAGACCTTGTCGGTCAGCGTCTGCAGGGCGTAGGTCATGTCGAGGTGGCGGCTGTCGAGCGGGGTGTCGTTGGGCTCGGTGATCACGCCGCCGGCGGAGTCGAGCACGCCGAAGGTCTGGGCCAGCCGGCTGAAGTTGCGGAAGTCGTCCATCGTGCCGTCCCGGCGTACGTCGCCCTCCCGGACGAACGGTGGCCCGTAGACCGCGCCGAAGGCCATCGCGTCCCCGCCGATGTGCAGGTCGTGGTCGTGGTTGCGCGCCTGGACGTCGAACTCGCGCGGCGCCTTGGCGACCTGCTCGAGGACGAAGTCCGGGTCGAGGAACACGGTCTGGTCCTCGACCTTCTGGCCGGCGGCGCGGAACAGGTCCAGCGCCCGGCTGTCCAGGAACTCCACGCCGATCTCGGTGACGAGGCGGCGCCACCCGCCGTCGAGGGTGGCCATCGCCTCCTCGGAGAGCACCTCGTAGCGCGGCATGCGATTGCGGAACATCGAACCTCCTGCGGCGGCGATCCAGGTGGGTGCGTCCCTTGACCGCACCCTCGCCGCGATCTTAGCCTCATCATGTGGGACCTTGGTTCCATGATGTGGAACCAAAATCGGGTATATCCGAGGCACGCACGTGCGGAGCAGGAGTCAGGGCGTTGAGCGAGACCGCGACCAGCAACGGCACGGGGACCGGCACCCAGGCCGTCGACCGCGCGGCGCTGCTGGTGTCCACGGTCGTGGGCGCCGACGAGCCGCTCACCTTCGCCGACCTGCAGGAGGAGTGCGGGCTCGCGAAGTCGACGACCTCGCGGATGCTGTCCGCGCTCGAGCGGACCGGCCTGCTGGAGCGCAACGAGACCGGCTCCTACGTCGCCGGCCGGCTGTTCTGGCTCTACGCCGCCCGGCACGACCCGTGGGAGGAGCTGGTCCGCCTGGCCCGGCCGACCCTCGACGAGATCGGCGAGGCGACCCACGAGACCGTCCACCTCAGCGTGGCCCGGGGCGACCGGGTCGTCCAGGTCGTCCAGGTGGACTCGCGCTACATGCTCGGCAGCCGCGACTGGACCGAGGTCGACGTGCCGGCGCACTGCTCGGCCCTCGGCAAGGTGTTCCTGGCCTACGGGGCGCTGCCGATCCCCGACCAGCCCCTGGAGACCCCCACCGAGGCCACCCTGTCGGACCCCGACGACCTGCGTCGCGACGGCGAGCGGACCCGCCGCCGCGGGTGGGCGGTCACCGCGGACGAGCTCGAGGTCGGGCTGACCGGTGTCGCCGTCCCGGTCTACGACCACCGCGGCCAGCTGGTCGCCGCACTGGGCGTCTCGGGGCCCACCCCACGGATGGAGGGTCGGCTCGACGAGCTCGGCCGACAGCTCCTGGACCACGCCGCGCAGCTCTCCACGCTGCTGCGCGGCCGAACACGCAAGGAGGGCGTGGCATGAACCCCGAAGAGATCCTGCAGGGCCTCTACGACGAGACGCTCGTGGGCAACGCCCCCCGGGTCCTCGAGCTCACCAACGAGGGCCTGGCGCTCGGCATGGAGCCCCAGACCCTGCTGTTCGACGCACTGATCCCCTCCCTGGAGGAGGTCGGCGCCCGCTTCGAGCGCGGTGACTTCTTCGTGCCGGAGATGCTGATCGCCGGCCGGGCGATGGCCGGGGCGATGGAACGGCTGCGGCCGCTGCTCGCCGAGACCGGCGTGCAGACCGTCGGCAAGTTCCTGATGGGCACCGTCAAGGGGGACGTGCACGACATCGGCAAGAACCTCGTCAACATCATGCTCGAGGGCGCGGGCTTCGAGGTCATCGACCTCGGCGTGCAGGTCGCGCCCGAGAAGTTCGTCGCGGCCATCGAGGAGCACCAGCCCGACATCGTCGGCTTCTCGGCCTTCCTCACCACGACCATGCCGATGTTCAAGGCGAACATGAACGCGCTGGAGAAGGCCGGCATCCGCGACTCCGTCATCGTCATGGTCGGCGGCGCCCCGGTCACCCAGGAGTACGCCGACGCGGTGGGCGCCGACGGGTACGCCGCCGACGCCTCGGCCACCGTGAAGCGCGCCAAGGCGCTGCTCGACGACCGTCGCGCGAAGGTCCCGGCATGAGCACCCGCCATGACGGCTCCCGCCGAGCCGAAGGAGACCGTGCTCCGCTCCGCCACCAAGGAGGTGGTGATCGGACACGGCCGGCGCTTCTGCCTGATCGGCGAGCGGATCAACCCCACCGGCCGCCGGATCTTCCAGGAGCAGCTGCGCGAGGGCGACCTGTCCGCGATCGAGCGCGACGTCCACGCCCAGGTGGCGGGCGGCGCCGACGTCCTCGACATCAACATGGGCGTCCCGCTGACCGACGAGGCCGACCTGCTGGCGCGGGCGATCCACCTCGTGCAGGACCTCACCGACACCCCGATCTGCATCGACTCCTCGGTGGTCGAGGCGCTCGAGGCCGGGCTGGCGGCGTACGAGGGCCGCGCCCTGGTCAACTCGATCACCGCCGAGGACGACCGGATGGCGGCGATCCTCCCGCTGGTCAAGAAGTACGACGCGGCCGTCATCGCGCTGCCCAACGACGCCGACGAGATCCCGATGGAGGCCGACAAGCGGCTGGAGCTGACCCGCAAGATCATCGAGGTGGCGACCACGGAGTACGGCATCGCCGCGGCCGACATCGTGATCGACCCGCTGGCCATGCCGATCGGCGCGGACACCTCGGTGGTGGGCACCACGCTGGAGACGATCGGCCGGATCCGGCACGACTTCGGGGTCAACATGACCCTCGGCGCCTCGAACGTCTCCTTCGGCATGCCCGACCGCCACACCCTGGGGGCGGCGTTCCTGCCGATGGCGATGCACGCCGGGCTGACCAGCGCGATCATGGACGCCCGGACCCCGCAGATCGTGGACGCGGTCAAGGCCGCCGACCTGCTGCTCGGCCACGACGAGTGGGGGATGGCGTGGATCGCGGCACACCGGGCGAAGCAGGCAGCCACGGCGTGACCAACGACCCTGCGGACATCCCCCGGGGGGACCTTCCGGGGCAGGACTTCCCCGGCGGGGAGTTCTACGTCGAGGACGTCCGGCGGGAGGGCCTGCTCAGCCCGCCGGGCGCGGAGCCGGCGGTCCACGACGGGACCGGCCGGGTGGAGCTCGCCTTCACGGTCGAGAGCGGGGGCGACGCACCCCCGACCACCCGCACCGTCCGGGTGCCGCCGGGGGTCACCGTCTTCGACTCCGCGTCGTGGAACGGCATCGCCATCGACTCCACCTGCGGCGGTCACGGCACCTGTCACAAGTGCCGGGTCCGCATCGACGGCACCAGCCCGGTCTCGCGCCACGACCTGCGCACGTTCACCCACGAGCAGCTAGACCTCGGGTGGCGGCTGGCCTGCCTGGTGCAGGCGACCCGCGACCTGACGATCGACGTACCCCCGCTGACCACGCGCCCGAAGGCCGCCACGGTCGGCGTCGGCCGGCAGGTGATCCTGCGGCCCGCCCTGCAGAAGCGGTACGTCGAGCTCGACGAGCCCACCCTGGCCGACCAGCGCACCGACCTGGTCCGGCTGCTCGACGCGATCGACGACCTGGAGCCGACCGCCGACCTGCACGTGCTCCGCCGGCTGCCGCGGGTGCTGCGGGAGGCCGACTTCAAGGTGACCGCGGTGATCGTCGACGAGACCGTCGTCGACGTGGAGCCGGGTGACACCACCGCCCGGCGCTTCGCGATCGCGTTCGACCTCGGCACCACGACGGTCGTCGCGACGCTGCTCGACGTGACCACGGGGACCCCGCTCGCGGTGTCCTCGATGCTCAACCGCCAGCAGCCCTTCGGGGGCGACGTGATCACCCGGATCAGCGCCACGATGCTCGACCCGCGGGCGCTCGAGCGGCTCCGGGCAGCGGCGGGCGAGACCCTCTCCGAGCTCGCGACCCACGTCTGCGACGAGGCCGGCGTCGACCCGGCCGAGGTCCACGAGGTGGCGCTGGCCGGGAACGCCACCATGACCGCGCTCGCACTGGGCATCGACCCCGAGCCGCTGGGCATGGCGCCCTTCGTGATGTCCACGCCGCAACCGCCCACGGTGCTCGCCTCCGACCTCGGCCTGGGCCTGCACCCGCGCGCCCGTGCCTACCTGTTCCCCGCGCTCGGCGCCTACGTCGGCGGGGACATCGTCGCCGGGATGCTCGCGACCGGGATGGACCGCGACAAGCGGACCCGGCTCTTCATCGACGTGGGCACGAACTGCGAGATCGTGCTGAGCGACGGCGAGCGGATCCTGTCCACGGCCGCGCCCGCCGGGCCGGCCTTCGAGGGCGGCGCGATCCGGTGCGGCATGCGAGCCGCCGACGGGGCCATCGAGGTGGTGCGGCTGGGCGAGGAGGTCGAGCTCTCGGTCATCGGCGACGCCGAGCCGCGCGGCCTGTGCGGCTCCGGGCTGGTCGACGCGGTCTCGGAGCTGGTGCGCGTCGGGCTGCTCGACGCCTCGGGCCGGTTCGTGCCGGACGAGCTGGCCGCGGACCTCGCCCCGGCACTCGCCGACCGGCTCACCCGGATCGGCCAGGAGCGGGTGTTCGTGCTGCACCGCCCGGCGCCCGGAGCGCCGCCCGAGGACTGCGTCGTCCTGTCCCAGCGCGACGTGCGGGAGCTGCAGTTCGCGAAGGCCGCGATCTCGACGGGCTGGACGCTGCTGATGGAGGAGCTCGGGCTCGAGCACGGCGACGTGCAGCAGGTGCTGCTGGCCGGGTCCTTCGGCAGCTACCTCTCGCCCGCGTCCGCGGTCCGGATCGGGCTGGTGCCGACGCTGCCGGTGCTGCGCATCGTCTCGGCCGGCAACGTCGCCGGCGAGGGCGCCAAGATGGCGCTGCTCTCGATCCGCGAGCGTGAGGGCGCGCGCAGGCTGCTGGAGGAGGTGACCTATGTCGAGCTCTCCGACCGCGCGGACTTCAACGACCGGTTCGTCGAGCAGCTCGCGTTCTGAGCCGACGCCAGGGCGTCGGGCGCTGATCGCGTGCGGCGCGCTGGCCCAGCCCGCGGCGGCGATCGTCGAGCGGCACGGCTGGCCGGTCGACGTGCACCCGTTGCCGCCGTTGCTCCACAACCAGCCCCAGCGGATCGCCGGCGAGGTCCGCCGGCTGGCCGGGTCGCTCGCCGCGTCGTACGACGAGGTCGTGGTGGGGTACGCCGACTGCGGGACCTACGGCGCGCTGGACGAGGTGTGCCGCGAGCTCGGGCTGCGCCGGCTGCCGGGGCTGCACTGCTACGACCTGTACGCCGGGGAGTCGCGGGTCGAGCGGCTCTTCGACGAGCAGCCGGGGACCTACCTGCTCACCGACTTCCTGGTGCGCTCCTTCGCGCGCACGGTGCTGCAGGAGCTGGGCCTGGACCGGTGGCCGGAGCTGCGGGAGGCCTACTTCGGCCACTACACCCGCGTGGTCTGGCTGGCGCAGCGCCCCGACGCGGAGCTGCGAGGGCTCGCGTCGCGGGCCGCCGAGCGGATCGGGCTGCCGCTGACGGTGGTCCAGACCGGGGACGCCCGCCTCGAGCAGGCGCTGGCCGCGCTGGTCGCGCACCCCGTCCCGTGACGCCAGTGCCCTGACGCCAATGGTCTGATGCCAGTGGTCTGATGACTGTCATGACCGAGCTGAACCGCTTCCCCGAGCAGGGCGTCACCGACCGTGCCAGCCTCGACGCGCTGCTCGACTCGCAGTGGGCCGGGGTGCTCTCCTGCGTCGCGGACGGCGAGCCGCTCGCCGTGCCCATGCTCTACGCACGCGACGGCGACCGGGTGCTGCTGCACGGCTCGACCGGCGCCGGCGCGCTGCGCCGGGTGGCCGGCGGGGCGCCCGCCGTGCTGACCGTCGTCGCCCTGGACGCGCTCGTGGTCGCACCGACGACGTTCGAGTCCTCGGTCAACTACCGCTCCGCCACGATCCGCGGCCCGCTGACGCCGGTCGACGACCAGCAGTCCGCGCTCGACCGCTTCAGCGAGGTCCTGGTCCCGGGGCGTACGACGGAGGTGCGCCCGCCCACCCGCAAGGAGCTGGCCGCCACGCTGGCACTGTCGCTGCCCCTCCGCGACGACAACTGGCTGCTCAAGGTCGCCGACGACTGGCCGGCCACGCCGGCGGAGGCCGGTGCCGACCCGGACGTGTGGAGCGGGCTGGTGCCGGTGCGGACCGTGCTCGAGCCCCCGATCCCGGCACCGTGGTCCACGGACCTGCCGGTCCCGCCCTCGGTGCGCCGGCTCACCGACTGACCTCGCGGAGGTGGTGAGCGGCCGGTCCGGCGGGGTCAGCCCAGCCGGTTGCGCAGCTGGACCAGCAGGTCGTTGCGCCAGGCCTCGGTCTCGACGACCTGGTTGAACGTGAAGACGTGCAGCCCCTCGACCAGCGCGGTCGGCTCGCCGAGCGCGGGCGCGCACTTCTCCAGGAACCGCTCGCCGGTGAAGCCGCCCGGCGCGGCCAGCCGGGCGAAGGTGCCCTTGTGCTTGACCAGGAAGCGGGTCGACTCGCCCACCCCGATCCGGGTCGCCATCGTCAGCAGCTTGGCGCGCTCGACCGGGCCCGGGATCCCCAGCAGCAGCGGCATCGTCACGCCGCGGGCACGAAGCCGGCGTACCCAGGACGAGACCATGGCCGGGTCGAACGTCAGGTTGCTGACGATGTGGGTCGCGTACTTCCGCTTGTCCCACATCGCCTGGACGGTCAGGTCGTCGTCGATCGTCGGGTGTGACTCCGGGTAGCCGGTGATGCCGACGTGCTGGAACGGGTGGCCGAGCGCGGCGAGGTCCTCGAGCAGCGCCAGCGCGTCGGGGTAGTCACCCACGGGCTCGGAGTCGCCGCCCGGCACGAAGATCCTGCTGATCCCCTTGCCGGTCAGCCGCTCCGCGATCTCGGCGAGCTCGGACCTGCCGCTGATCATCCGGGCCGCCAGGTGCGGGATCGCGACGTACCCGTGACCGGTCAGCTGCTCGGCGAGCTCCAGCGTCGCCTCGACGCCCTTGCTCGGCGAGGCGGTGATGGTGAGCGTGCGGTCACGGGGCAGGTGCTCGAGGACCTTGTCCTCGGTGCTGGCGGTGGGCAGTACCTCGTACCTGGCCTGCTCCAGCAGCCTGACCATGGTCCGCGCGACCTGCTTGTTGCGCATGATGCACTCCATCTCGTGATGCGCACCGAACTGACGCCATGCTAGCTGCGCTCGGGCACTGCGGTACAGGGGCGGGACGACCCGGTCAGCCGCGGCCGCTGGGGTTGCGGATCGTGAGCCACGACAGCAGCCCGCCGAAGGCGAGCAGGACCGCACAGACCACCACCGCGGAACCGTACGCCGCATCGAAGGCGACCGGATCGGCGTACTCCGCGCCGCTGAGGCCGACCGCCACCGGCAGGGCTGCCACCGCGAGCAGCGAGCCGGACCGCGCGACCGCGTTGTTGACGCCGCTCGCGATGCCGGCGTGCTCGTCGGGTGCGGACGCGAGCACGGTGGCGGTCAGCGGCGCCACCATCATCGCCAGCCCGAGCCCGAAGACGGTGAGGCCGGGCAGCACGTCGGTCCAGTAGTTCACGCCGGGCCCGACCCGGAGCAGCAGCAGCGTGCCGCAGGCCATCACCAGCGGGCCCACCGTCATCGGGATGCGGGGTCCGATCCGCGCGGCGAGCGCGCCACCACGGGCGGCGAGGAACAGCATGCACAGGGTGAGGGGCAGGGTGGAGATGCCGGCACGCAGCGGGGCGAAGCCGCCCACGGTCTGCAGCTGCAGCACCAGGAAGAACAGCACCGCCCCGAGCGCGGCGTACACGAGCAGGGTCATCGCGTTCGCCGCGCTGAAGTTGCGGTTGGCGAAGATCCCCAGCGCGAGCATCGGGTGCGGGCTGGTCCGCTCGACCCACCAGAAGCCCATCCCGGCCAGCGCCGCCAACCCGGCCGCCCACGGCGCCACCGGGCCGCCCCACTCGATCAGGGCGTAGGTGGCGCCGCCCAGCGCCGCCGAGGCGAGCACGGCGCCGGGGACGTCGAACTGCTTCGGGGCGTCGGGGTCGCGGGTCTCGGGGACGTGGCGCTGGGCCACCGCGATCGCCACGACGGCCAGCGGCAGGTTGATCAGGAAGATCCAGCGCCAGGAGGCGTACTGCACCAGGCCCCCGCCGATGAACGGCCCGAGCGCGGCGGCGATGCTGCCGAGGCCGGACCACGAGCCGATCGCCTTCGGACGGTCGTCGGGGTGGAAGGTGCCCTGGATCATCGCCAGGCTCCCCGGCGTGAGCAGGGCGGCCCCGGCCCCCTGGAGCACCCGGGCCACGATCAGCACGGTCGGCGTCGGCGCCAGCCCGCAGGCCAGTGAGGCCACCGCGAACCACATCGTGCCGACGACGAAGATCCGGCGCCGGCCGAACCGGTCACCCAGGGATCCGCCGAGGAGGATCAGGCTGGCCAGGGAGAGCAGGTAGCCGTTGGTGATCCACTGCAGCTGGGCCAGGCTCGCGTCGAGGTCCTTGCCGATGGTCCGCAGCGCCACGTTGACGACGGTGCCGTCCAGCAGGGTCATCCCGGACCCGAGGACTGCCGCGGCGATGACGGCGCGCGCCGTGGGGGTCCCCAGCCGGACCTGCGCGCACTCGCCGGCGACCCTCACGGGCTTCGCAGCACTCGCGCGGAGATCCAGGCGATGTCGTCGGCGGTGCGCTCGGGCGGGCCCGAGGGTTGCATCACGTGGCTGAGCACGACCCGGACCACCATGTCGATGGCGGCCTCGAGATGGTGGTCGTCCATCCCCAGCCGGTAGGGCTCGATCCGGTCGGCGACCACGATCTTGGCCGCGGCCAGCAGCGACTCCGCGTGGGTGGTCAGCAGGGGCAGCAGCTCGGTGTCCGCACCGTGCGTGGCGGAGACGACCGCGTGGAGCAGCTGGTTGTCCTGGGCGAGCGTGAGCACCGCTCGGGAGGCCTCCCGGATCGCGTCCACCAGGTCGTCGGGGTTGGCGTCGAAGGCGAGGCTCACGACGCCGAGGAACCGGTCCAGCTCGTGCAGGATCATCGCCTCGGCGAGCCCGGCCTTGGTCCCCATCTCGTTGTAGACGGTCTGCCGGCTCACCCCGACCCGGTCCGCGATCGAACCCATCGTGACCCGGGCCCATCCCACCTCGCTGGTGAGCGCCACCGCCGCGTCGACGACGCGCTCGCGCATGCTGGGCGCGGGGGCGGTTCGTTGGGGGGTGCTGGTCACCGGCCAAGTCTAGGCCGGGTGGTGGGTGCGCGAGCGGCACTCTTCCGGGGGCCGTCGTGGCTCGGGCGGGGGGCTGCTCGGCATGCGGTCTCGGGGGTGACGCGGGCAGGGCCGCGTGTTGGTTGCCGCTTGCTTTCCGGCGGGCCGGTTCTCTCGGGTTGCGGTCTTGGCAGTGATGGCGGATCGGGCCCACACGGGTCGCCCTGGTTGCCCGGGCGGCGGGCCTGCTGGTGGTTACGGTCTTGGCAGCTACGCCGGCCGGGTACGCCTCGGGTCGCCGCAGCTGCCCGGCCGGCGGGTCGCCTGCGGGGCCGCGGGGCCGCGGCCCGGCCCGAAGATTTCTCGAAACTTTCTTCGGATAACGTCTCACAATGTGAGATATGCACAGGCCAGCGGCCCGTCAATGTCGGTGCCCTCTGGTTGAGTCGGGTCATGGAGCAGCCCACCGAGTTCCCCACCACCCCGGCCGGGGTGGTCGCGGGCGCGAACGGGCTGCTCACCCGCCTGGACGAGACCCTGTGGGCCGCCAAGGACGCCGCGCGAGCTTGTCGGACACGGTCGCCGAGCTGGAGACGGTCCGCGCCCACCTGGCCGCACTGGAGGCCTCGGTGCTGGCCGAGGTGCAGGCCCGTGGGATCGCCAAGCAGGAGCTGGCCTGGGGGTCGACCGCGGAGTGGTTCACCCACCTGGCCGGCACCACCCGCCGCGAGGGGCACCGGACGGTGCGGCAGGCACCGGTCCTGGTCGGTGAGCGGACCGCGACGCACGCCGCCCTGGCGGCCGGGCGGGTCTCCCCGGAGCAGGCCGCGGTGATCGTGGCCGCCGTCGAGGAGCTGCCCCACGACACCGGGGTGCGGGAGCAGGGCGAGGCGTTCCTGCTCGACCAGTCCGCGAAGCTGACGGCGACCGAGCTGGCCAAGGCCGCCAGGCACCTGGCCGAGGTCGCCGACCCCGACAAGGCCGAACGCGACGCCGAGAAGGACCTCGACCGCGCCGACCGGGCCGCGCACCACCACCGGTTCCTGGCGGTCACCGACGACGGCGCCGGCGGGGTGAGGCTCCGCGGCCGCGGCACCCTCGAGGACGCCGCCACCATCAAGGCCGCCCTGCTGCCCCTGACCAAGCCCGCCCCCGCGACCGACCCGGCGACGTGTGAAGAGGCCGACCGATCCGCGCGACCACGGGGCCCGGATGTGGGACGCCCTGGTCACCGCCTGTGAGCACGTGCTGGCCACCGACCTGGCGCCGGACTGCCACGGCGCCCGACCCCGCCTCGCGGTCACCACGTCCCTGGACGTGCTGCGCGACCAGATCGACTGGGCCACCCTCGGCGCCTCGGTGTCCACCACCGACGACGGCCTCGACCTCGCCCCCTCCGTGGTCCGGCGGCTGGCCTGCGACGCCGACCTGATCCCGATCGCCCTCGGCACCCACGGCGAGGTCCTCGACGTCGGACGCACCCAACGCCTGGTCACCACCGCCCTGTGGCGGGCCCTGGTGTGCCGCGACGCCCACTGCGCCTTCCCCGGCTGCACCAGACCCCCGGTGATGTGCCACGCCCACCACATCATCCACTGGGCCGACGGCGGCCACACCAAGCTGTCGAACCTGGTCCTGCTGTGCGGGCAGCACCACCGCACCATCCACCACACCCCCTGGGAAGTCCGCCTCAACCCCGACGACGGCCGACCCGAGTTCCTCCCACCACCCAAACCCGGCGCAACCACCACCCGACTGGATCCGGAGCAGACCCCGACGCGAGTAGCGGCCGAGCAGGTACGACCACCCACGTCAGCGAGCCGGGCTGTGACGTCTCGCGCGTTGCGCTCGAGCGGCTGCGCGCACAGTCATGCAGCCGATGAGCGACAGGCCGACGCTGCTGGCCAAGTCCGACTCTGCGACGTCGGCGCCTAGGGTCTGCCTGCACTGGTGGCGATGTTGGGAAAGGGACTTCTTCCATGAGCAGACGTTCGGCGACCCTCGTCCTGCTCCTGGCTGCAGCACTGACCGGGTGTGGCGGATCCCTGAAGGACTCGGATTCGCCAAGCTCGGCACAGTCGTTGTGGTCGTCCCGGACGCCGTACGTCGGGGACAGCTCACGCGTGGCAGCCCTGGTCCGCGAGCTCGGCCCCGCACCCGACGGGAGCTACAGCATCAGCCTGCAGACCACGAAGCGCCCCTACGCGCTGACCATCGCGTTGGAGCGCCTCGACAAGCCGTTCGGCAGCACCGACTTCAGCGAACCGGCGACGCTCCTGCTCGGGTTGGTCACGAATCTGGACCGAGTGTCCTTCACGTCCAGCGGCCACGCCTACGTCTTGACCGCCGACGTCGCCTCGAAGGAGCTCGGGTACGACGTCAAGGAGCTGGGCCGGCACCACAGCACGCTCACGGCATATCTGGACGCGAACGACGACTGAGGGCCGACAACCCTCACGACACGCGCTGCGCCCCTGGTGCCCGAGGTTTTCGCACCGGCCCGTTCAACCACGATCCCCGTCAGGCAGCGCCCTGCTCGAGCTCGAGCGGGACGAAGTCGACCTTCTCCCGCACCCCGCAGTCCGGGCAGCACCAGCTGTCCGGGACGTCGGCCCAGGCCGTCCCGGCGGCGAAGCCCTCGTGCTCGTCGCCGGCGTTCACGTCGTAGACGTAGCCGCAGCCCGGGCACCGGGCGGCCATCACCTCGGCCACCTGTCCGGGCGCCGCGTCGGCCGAGCCGGGCGCGATCGCGTCGCCGGTGCCGGGCGGCGGGTACTTCGCGAGGATCCGGTCCCGCTTGCGCGGGCTCAGGTTCGCGCGGCGCAGGTCGCCGTCGAAGTGCGCGAGCACCCGCGGGTCCATCACCCGGCGCCAGATCGCGGGCACGATCGCCAGGACGATCATCCCGGCGTACCCGGTGGGCAGCACCGGGGACTCCTCGAAGTCGCGCAGCGACTGGTAGCGCCGGGTCGGGTTGGCGTGGTGGTCGCTGTGGCGCTGCAGGTGGTAGAGCAGCACGTTGGTGGCGATGTTGTTGGAGTTCCACGAGTGCGACGGGTCGACCCGCTCGTAGCGCCGCCGCTCGCCGACCCCGACCTTCTGCCGCAGCATCCCGTAGTGCTCCATGTAGTTCACGACCTCCAGGAGCGAGAAGCCGACGACCGCCTGGACCACCAGGAAGGGCAGGATCCCGAGGCCGAGCCAGGCCACCAGCCCGCCCCACAGCACCGCCGACATCAGCCAGGCGTTCAGCACGTCGTTGCCGAGACGGAAGGGGTGCTGCTGGCGCCGGGCGTAGCGGCGCTTCTCGAGCCTCCAAGCGCTGCGCAGCGACCCGACGACCGTGCGCGGCCAGAACTGGTAGAAGCTCTCGCCCACCCGGCTGCTGGCCGGGTCCTCGGGGGTGGCCACCCGGACGTGGTGCCCGCGGTTGTGCTCGATGTAGAAGTGGCCGTAGAAGCTCTGGGCCAGCGCGATCTTGGAGAGCCAGCGCTCGTTGCTCTCCTTCTTGTGTCCGAGCTCGTGGGCGGTGTTGATCCCGATGCCACCGATGCAGCCGATCGAGACGGCCAGCCCGAGCCTGTCCAGCGTCGAGAGGTCCGTGCCACCGCCGATCAGGTAGAACGCGCCGAGGAACCCGGCGTACTGGATCGGCAGGAAGAGATAGGTGATCCAGCGGTAGTAGCGGTCCCGCTCCAGCGCCTCGATCACGTCGTCCGGCGGGTTGGAGCGGTCCAGGCCCGCGACCAGGTCGATCGCCGGGACGACCACCAGGATCACGATCGGGCCGATCCAGAACCACACCGACCACCCGGTCAGCGCCCACATCCCCGAGCCGATGAAGGCCAGGGAGGGCACCACCAGGCCGATCAGCCACAGGTAGCGCTTCTTGTCGTTCCACCGTTCGGTCGAACCGCTGGGGACCGTGCTGTTCGCGACCGAAGTCGTCGGGTTCATCGCGGGACCTTCCTGCCGAGCTGCCGTTCACGGGTTTACATGACCATATGGTTTGTAAACCTCATTGACAAGAGGTGCGCTTGTGTAAACCGCGTCAGTGCGAGAGTCGGGTGCCGTGGCCCGTCGGCGTTCACGAACCGGTCGCGGGTCCACCCGGGGGATCGAGCAGGCCCGGTCGCCCTCGTTGACGACCCGCACCGTCTGGTAGCGAGATCCTGCGGCTCCCTCCAGGCGGCCCTTGCGCACGTCGAGGGCGTGCCGCCAGGAGCAGGGCGGTCAGGAGCCCTGCCCAGCTGCGCTGAACGCCTCATCGTGCCTCCCCGATGCCTCTCGGACCGCTGCCCGGTTCAGAGAAGCACGGCCGCTGCGGCGCGAACAGTTGCCTAGGTCCCCTCTGCCCGCTGAGATGGGGACCGTGACGACCAGCGACCACCCGGTGGGCATCGACTTCGGCGGGACCGGCATCAAGGGAGCCCCGGTGGACCTCGACGGCGGGCGACTTCGCCGCCGACCGCGAGCGGATCCCCACCCCGAGCCCGTCGACCCCGGCCGCGGTCGCGGAGGTCTTCGTCGACCTGCTGGCCACGTTCCCCGAGTGCCAGGGCGCCGTCGGGGTGACCGTGCCCGGCGTGGTCCACCACGGCGTCGTGCACACCGCCGCCAACATCGACGACGCGTGGATCGGCACGGACGCCGACCTGCTGTTCACCAAGGCCACCGGGCGCGACGTGCACGTGGTCAACGACGCCGATGCGGCCGGTCTGGCCGAGGTGCGGTACGGCGCGGCGAAGGGGCGCACCGGGCTGGTCATCGTCACGACGCTCGGCACGGGGATCGGCTCGGCGATGGTGTACGACGGGGCGCTGGTGCCGAACTCGGAGCTCGGCCACCTCGAGATCGACGGCCACGGCGCAGAGACCCGGGCGGCCAACAGCGCCCGGGAGTCCGAGGACCTGTCCTGGGAGAAGTGGGCCAAGCGGCTCACCAAGTACTACCGGACCCTGGAGCAGCTCTTCTCCCCGGAGCTCTTCGTGGTGGGCGGCGGGATCAGCAAGAAGTCCGAGCACTTCTTGCCGCTGCTCGACCTCGACACCGAGATCGTGCCCGCCACCCTGCTCAACAAGGCGGGGGTCGTCGGGGCCGCGCTCTACGCGGCCGAGGAGTCCGGGACCGCCTGACCCCTCAGGCCTCCGACTCCGCGAGCGCCTTGAGCCTGGCCATGGCGTCCAGCGTCTGCTTGGGCAGCGACCGCTTGATCATCGGGGTGAACAGCCTGCCGAGGCCCCGCGGCCGGATGTCGATCTCGTGGGTCAGCGAGGTCGCCTCGCCCATCGGCGCGGTCCGGAAGTCGATGGTCACGTCCATGATCCGGTCGAGGAAGTGCATGGTCAGCAGCCGGCCGGGCTCACGCGCGGCGATCTCGCCGTCCATGGAGCCGGTGCGACGTCCGTCGCGGTAGTGGTAGCGCAGCCGGGTGCCGGCGCGGTTCGGCCCCTCGTCCAGCGTGTCGATGCCGGTGCACCGCTGGAGCCACTCGGGCGTCCTGCTGGTGTCGTCGAGGATGGCGAAGACGGCCTCCGGCGGGGCGGCGACGGTCTCGGTGTGCGAGAAGGCGGGCATGGCGCCCAGTATGGCCCGGCGACCGTCCCGGATCAGTCCGCCCTGCCGCGGATCGCGGCGGCGACCGCCTTCGGCACGTCGGGGTGGAAGACGGTCGGGATGATGAAGTTCGGGTTGAGCTCGTCGTCCTTGACCACGAGCGCGATCGCCTTGGCCGCGCGCAGCAGCATGTCCACGGTGATCTCGTGGGCGCGTGCGTCCAGCAGGCCCCGGAAGACGCCCGGGAACGCCAGCACGTTGTTGATCTGGTTCGGGTAGTCCGAGCGGCCGCTGGCCACGACCGCGGCGTACTTCTCCGCCTCGGCGGGGTCGACCTCCGGGTCGGGGTTGGCCAGCGCGAAGACCACCGCGTCGTCGGCCATGTCGGCGATCCACTCCGCCTTCAGCACGCCGGGGGCGCTGACGCCGATGAAGACGTCGGCATCGACCAGGACGCTCTGCAGGTCGCCGCGCACCCGGCGCGGGTTGGTGGCCTCGGCGAGCTCCCGGTGGGTGGGGGCGAGCGTGTCGTCGTCCGCGGAGAGGGCCCCGGCGCGGTCGACGACCACGACGTCGGTGACGCCCGCGGCGAGCAGCAGCGTGACGATGGCGGTGCCGGCCGCGCCGCCGCCCGACACCACGACCCGCACGTCGGGCAGGGCCTTGCGGACGACCCGCAGCGCGTTCGTCAGCGCCGCGAGCACCACGATCGCCGTCCCGTGCTGGTCGTCGTGGAAGACGGGGATGTCCAGCCGCTCGCGCAGCCGGCGCTCGATCTCGAAGCAGCGCGGGGCCGCGATGTCCTCGAGGTTGATGCCGCCGAAGCCCGGCGCGATCATCTCGACCGCCCTGACGATCTCGTCGGTGTCCTGGGTGGCGAGGCAGATCGGCCAGGCGTCGATGCCGGCGAACCGCTTGAACAGCGCCGCCTTGCCCTCCATGACCGGCATCGCGGCGCCCGGGCCGATGTTGCCCAGGCCGAGCACGGCGGACCCGTCGGTGACGACGGCGACCGCGTTGCCCTTGATGGTCAGCCGCCACACGTCGTCGGGCTCCTCGGCGATGGCCATGCTCACCCGGCCGACACCGGGGGTGTAGGCCATCGACAGGTCGTCACGGTTCTTCAGCGGGACCTTGGACGCGACCTCGATCTTGCCCCCGAGGTGGAGCAGGAAGGTCCGGTCGCTGGTCTTGTGCACCTCGACGCCGTCGAGCGCGTCGACCACGGCCTCGAGCTCGCCGGCGTGGTCGGCGTCGCTGGCCGAGCAGGTCACGTCGACGACGAGCCGCTCGTGGCTGGACTCCGCGACGTCGATCGCGGTCACGATGCCGCCGGACTGGGCGATGGTCGTCGCCACGTGCCCCACCACCCCGTGGTCGGGCGCGGTGTAGAGGCGCATGGTGATCGAGTACGACGACGTGGTGGCGGCCATGGTCGAACAATCCTCCGCGCGCGGGGTTACGGGCAAGTCACCTTCGACCGCAAGGACCGAAACGGGACCGACCCGACCGCCGTCGGCCGGGGCGCGGTCGGGCTCAGTGGGCCACGCCGAGGTGGTCGAGCAGGTTGTGCGAGAACCGCTGGCCCATGGTCGCCATCACGCCCTTCATCGTGGTGGTGACAGCCGGGGACGAGACGCGGGGCAGCGGCAGCTCCACGGCGACCTCCAGGCTGGTGGCCAGCCGGGTGCCCCCGTCGCCGTCGGAGAGGTCGTACCACCCGTGCACCCCGGTGCGCTCCTGCCTCCCGGGCGGCGGGTCGTGGCGGAACTCGATCCGCTCGAGGTCGGTGAAGGTCATCCGCTCGGTGAACGCCGAGGCGACGCCGACCCCGAGCACCTGCAGGCTCGTCATCTCCCACCGCCAGTGCTCGCCGTCCGCCTCGATGCTCCTCACGAAGGGCGTCATCCGGGCCACCAGGGCAGGGTCGGTCAGCGCCGCCCAGATCTGCTCGCGGCCGGCGTGCACCACCGCCCGCGCCTCGGTCCGCGCGGTGAACAGGTTCACGCCGCCGCCCGGCCCGCCTGCTCGAGCGCGGACTCGACGTCGGCTGCGATCCGGTCCGGGGTGGTGGTGGGGCCGTAGCGCCTGACCACGCGACCGCGGTGGTCGACCAGGAACTTGGTGAAGTTCCACTTGATGCGCCGGCCCAGCACCCCGCCCTTCTCCGAGCGGAGCCAGCCGAAGAGCGGGTGCGCGCCGGCGCCGTTCACCTCGACCTTGGCGAACAGCGGGAAGCTCACGCCGAAGCGGCGCTCGCAGAACGAGGCGATCTCTGCCTCGGACCCGGGCTCCTGGCCCCCGAACTGGTCGCACGGGAACCCGAGCACGCTGAACCCGCGGTCGGCGTAGGCGTCGTGGAGCTCCTGCAGCCCCTGGTACTGCGGGGTGAACCCGCACTGGGACGCGGTGTTGACGACCAGGACGACCCGACCGGAGTAGTCCCCCAGATCGACCTGCTCACCTTCGATGCTGCGTGCGCTGAAGTCGGAGAGCGTCGGCATGTCCACGAGTGTGGCAAAGGACTGGTCGGCCCACCGTGACCGCGATCACGCGAGAAAATTCGTCGGGAAAATGTTTCACCTGACCGCCGGATGAGCACGTACCTGTTACGAGGAGCCGGCACGACCGTCCAGCCTGGCCGGCTCCGCGAACAAACAGAGGAGCAGACCGAGATGTCGTTCGTCGCCGTGTTCACCGCAAGTGCCATGGGATTCACGCTTCTCGTCCCGATCATGATGGTCCTGGTCCTGCTGTCCTACGGAGCACCGAACCGACGCTCGGTCCCCGTGGAGTCCGGCCCCATGGAGAGCCACGCCCAGCGTGGCGGGGTCGACCACGGGGCCGACGTCAGCCGTCTCGCCGCCTGAGCACCATCACCAGCAGCACCAACGAGACCGCCTGACAGGCACCGATCACCAGCACCAGCTCCAGCCGGCCCCCGTCGTAGAGGGCGCCCGCGAGGAGGCCCCCGGCCAGCGCGGCGACTCCCTGGAACGCCGCGAACACGCCGTACGCCGTGGCGAGCCTGGGCGACGGCACCAGGTCGGCCACCAGCGCCTTGACCGTCGAGTCCTGCACGCCGACGGCCGCGCCCCACACGACCACGCCGGCCAGCGCCACCCCCAGCCGGTCGGCCAGGGACAGCAGTGGCACCAGCGCGACGAGGAACGGCAGCACCAGCAGCACCCGCGCGCCGACCCGGTCGTAGGCCAGGCCGGTCGCGAGCGCCGAGAGCGCCTCGACCGCCATCGCCACCGCGTAGACCACCGGCACCATCGCCGGACGCACCAGGCCCGCGTCGCTGAGGTGGAACCCGATCAGGCCGAAGGTCATCAGGCCCAGCGTGCTCGCCGCGCACGAGACCGCGAACAGGTGGAAGTCCCGCGGCAGCCGACGCTCCACGACCGTCGAGACCGTGGTCCGCGGGGCCTCCCCGGTGACGGCGGCCGCGGCGGGCTCCGGCCGGGGCGGCTCGGCAGCCTCGGGCTCGTCGTACACCCGCATGTCGGGCACCCGCAGCCGGATCACCAGCAGCAGCACCATCGCCACCGCACCCGGGACGGCCAGCACCGCGAGGCCGGCCCAGCTGCGCGCCGTCAGCGCGATGACGCCGGCCACCAGCAACGGGCCGGCGAAGGCGCCCACCTGGTCCAGCGCCTTGTGCACCGCGAAGCCCTTGCCGCGGCCGACGGAGCGGGCGGCGTGCGCGAGGAGCGCGGACTTGGAGGGGCTCCGCACCGCCTTCCCGGTCCGCTCCAGGAGCACCATCGTGGCGCCGAAGGCGAGCCCGGCACCGCCGAGGAACGGGGCGACCGCCATCAGCGGCACGCACACGGCGGTCATCGCGTAGCCCACGATCGTCAGCGGCCAGTAGGCGCCGCTGCGGTCGGCCAGCGGCCCGGACACCAGCCGCAGCACCAGCGCGGCGGCCTCGCCGGCCCCGGTCACCAGTCCGACCACCAGCGCGGAGGCGCCGAGCGCCGCGAGGTAGGGCCCGGTGATCGAGCGTGCACCCTCGTAGACCATGTCCGCGGACAGGCTGACGATGCCGAACCAGACCACCGTCCGCCACGGCGACCAGGCCGCCACGGCCGGCGGCGGGGTCGTCTTCATCGGGCATTCACGAACCGGACGCTACCGTCGAGTCGTGACACCCCGGGCGCTGCTGTGAAGGTGCTCGTCGCCGAGGACGAGCACCGCCTCGCCGCGTTGCTCGAGCAGTCCCTGGCCGAGGCCGGCTGGGACGTCGACGTCGTCACCGACGGCCGCGCCGCCTACGGTGCGGCGCTCGGGGACCCGACGTACGACGTGCTCCTCCTGGACTGGATGCTGCCGGGCCTCGAGGGCGTGACCGTGTGCCGCAAGCTGCGCGAGGCGGGCGTGCGGACCCCGGTGCTGATGCTCACGGCGAGGACCACGGTCCCCGACCGGGTCGCGGGGCTGGAGGCGGGCGCCGACGACTACCTGCTCAAGCCCTTCGACCTCGACGAGCTGATCGCCCGGCTGCGCGCGCTGCACCGGCGGGCGGTCGGCGACGAGGAGCAGCCGCTGCAGGTCGGCGACCTGGTGCTGGACCCGGTCGCGCGACGTACGACGCGGGACGGGGTGGCGATCGAGCTGTCGGCGCGCGAGTTCGACATCCTGCGGCTGCTCCTGGAGCGCGTCGGCCGGCTCGTCACCCGGTTCACGATCCTCGACGAGGTCTGGGACGGCGAGACCGACCTGCGCAGCAACGTCATCGACGTGCACGTGGCCAGCCTGCGCGCCAAGATCGACAAGCCCTTCGGGACCAGCACGATCACGACGCTGCGCGGCGCGGGCTACCGGATCGACGAGCCCGGATGAGCCTGCGCACCAGGGTCTCGCGGCTGCCGCTGCGGGTCCGGCTGGTGGCCGGCTTCTCGGCCACCATGCTGCTCGTCCTCACCGCCGCCGGAGCCTTCGTCTACTGGCGGGTGCAGTTCGCGCTGGACCGGCAGCTCGACGGGGACCTGGCCACGGACACCTCGCTGCTCACCCCGCTGGTCGAGCCGGACGGCCGGCTGGTCCCCGACGTCAGCCAGGTGGTGGGCAGCGAGCTCTACCAGGTCCTCGACCGCCAGGGACACCTGCTCTCGGCCAGCCCGACACTGACGACGAGGCCGCTGATCTCGCCGGCAACCACCCGCAAGGCGATGACCGAGCCGGTGCGCAAGGACATCGGCGCGCTGCTGCCCACGACCCGGGACCCGCTGCGGGTCTACGCGACCCCGCTCCCCGGCAGCGGGCAGCAGAAGGCGGCGGTGCTGGTGGTGGCCGTGCGCCGCGACCACCGCGACGAGGCCCTGCTCGAGCTGCTGGGCCAGCTGGCGGCGGCCGGGCTGGGCGCCCTGCTGGTCACCGCCGTGGTCGGCGACCTGCTGGCGCGCTTCGCGCTGCGGCCGGTGGAGCGGTACCGGGCCCAGGCCGCCGACATCGTCGGTGGCGCCACCGGGGTGCGCCTGGAGGTGCCGCCGGACCGGAACGACGAGGTGACCAGGCTCGGCGACACCCTCAACGACATGCTCGACGCCCTCGAGGAGGCGGTGGAGCGCGAGCGGCGGTTCGTCAACGACGCCAGCCACGAGCTGCGTACCCCGCTCACCCTGCTGACCACCCGGGTGCAGCTGGCGCGCCGCCGGACCCGCACCGTGGCCGAGCACGAGGCGGTGCTCGCCGAGATCGAGACCGACGTGGTCCGGCTCGTGCAGCTGGCCGACCATCTCCTCGACGTCGGCCACGACCAGGGGACCGACGAGGGCGGCTGCGACCTCGCTACCGCCGCCACGGCCGAGGTGGGGCGGCGCAACGCCGTCGCGCGGGCCACCGGGCGGGCGTCCGGACGGGGAGGCCCACCCATCACCCTGACCACGAGGCCGGCGCCGGTCGCGCTCTCCGAGGCTGCCGCCGGGCAGCTGGTCGGCAACCTGCTCGACAACGCCGACAAGCACGGTGCGCCGCCGGTCCGGGTGGCCGTCGACCAGGTGGACGGGTGGGGGCGGCTCGTCGTCACCGACGCCGGGCCGGGCATGGACGCCGACCTGCTGGCCACCGCCACCCGACGGTTCACCCGGGCGGCCAGCTCCCGGCCACGGGAGGGGTTCGGCCTGGGGCTCTCGCTGGTGCAGGCCCTGGTCACCCGGGCCGGCGGCGAGCTCCGGCTCTGCTCCGGTGGCCACCACCAGCGGTGCGCCGCGGCCACCGCCGCCGACGCGGTGCCCTGCGCGCACGGAGCCGAGATGAGCGTCACCGTGCTGCTGCCCGCCGGCTGAGCGCGGGTTCATCGGGCTTTCACGTTGCGTTCCTAGGTTGGGCGCTTCCCGTTCGTGAAAGGCCTCCTCCATGCTGCAAGACCTCCTGTCGAGCCTGCTCGGCAACCTCGGCGGACCCGCCCGGCTGGGCCTGGACGTGCTGTCGATGCTCGTCCTCGTCGGCCTCCTCTACCGACGCCGCGCGGCGGCCCCCGAGATGACGCTCGTGTTCACCGCCCTCAACATCGGCCTCTTCGCCGCGGTGACCGCGATCGGCTCGGGCAGCTTCCCGACCGGGATCGGTTTCGGCCTCTTCGGCCTGCTCAGCCTGGTCCGCCTGCGGAGCGCCGCGTTCACGCTCAAGGACGTCGCCTACACGTTCGTGGCGCTGATCCTCGCACTCGTCAACGGTCTGCCGGAGCGCGACTTCGCGGTCGTCGTCGCGCTCGACGTGGTCCTGCTCGTCGCGATCTGGCTGACCGACGAGTCCCGGGTCACCCGGCCGACCCGCATCGTCCGGATCACCCTGGACCGGGCGCTCACCGACACCGACGAGGCGACCGCCGAGGTGCGTCGGCGGATGGGCATCGAGCCGGTCGGCCTCACCGTCGACGACGTCGACTTCGTCCGCGACACCACCCGGGTCCGGGTGCGGGTGACCGTCGAGGACACCTGGTGGGCGTGGAACGACGCGCAGGCCGTCACGACCCGCGCCGACGCCGCCGAGAGCGAGGCCGCCGGTGCCCGTTGAGCTGCAGCGCCCCCACCCCCTCGACGTCTCCGACCGCGCGCCCGTCGGGCTCGCCGAGGTCGTCGAGGAGGCCGCCAACCTCACCCGCGTCGACCGCAAGTACCTCGTCGACCGGCGGCTGGCCGATGCCTTCCTCACCGGCCTGCCCGAGTCGTTCCGGGTCCTGACGATCGACGGCCGCCAGAGCACGTCGTACTCCTCGGTGTACTTCGACACCCCGCGCCTGGACGCCTGCCGCGACCACGTCCAGCAGCGCCGCCGGCGCTGGAAGGTGCGCAGCCGGCTCTATGTCGAGGACCGGCTCTGCCGGTTCGAGGTCAAGACCCGAGACGGCCGGGGCCGGACCCACAAGAGCGTCACCTCGAGCCACCCCGACCAGCACGGGATGCTGGGGTCCGACGAGGCCGCGTTCGCCACCGGCGTGCTGGTGGATCGGGGCGTCGACGTCGACGTCGCCGCACTGGCCCCCTCGATGCGCGTCGACTACCAGCGCCTCACCCTCGCCGACACCGGGGCCTCCCTGCGGGTCACCCTCGACTGGGGCGTCGACTGCGTCCTGGACGGCGGTCGGGTCTGGGTCGACGACGAGTGGGTGCTGGTCGAGACCAAGGGTGGGCTGCGTCCCTCGCCCGCCGACACCCTGCTGGGCTCCCTCGGGGCGCGTCCTCGCTCCTTCTCCAAGTACGTGTCCGCCGCGTCGCTGCTGCGCGAGGACATCCCCGACAACGACGTCCGCCGGCTGCGCGGTCGTCAGCTGCACCTCCAGGAGGCCATCGCATGAAGCTGCGCAGGACCACTCCCACCCACGGCCCGCACCGCTCGCGCAGGTTCGTCGTGGTCACGCTCCTCGCGGTCCTCGCCGTGCTCGGTGGAGTCGTCGAGCCGTGGGCGTACGCGACGTTCATCGACACCTCCGCGAAGGACCGGATCGAGGCGGACCCGCCGCCGGCACTGTTCCCGGACTCTGCCATCGAGCCGCTGGGCCGGCAGATCGACCGGCAGCAGGCCAGGGCCGACCGGTTGATGGCCGGCTGGTGGGCCCATCACCAGGCGAGGCCCGACGACGCGGCGTTCGTGACCTGGCTGGAGCAGACGCTGCCGCCGCCCCCGGCCGCCGCGGACCGGGCACGCGAGATCAAGGAGGTGCAGGCGATCGCCCCCACGCGCACCGACGCCGGGGTGCGGGCCGCGACCTGGCTGGAGGGCTACGGCAAGAAGGACGTCTGGAAGCTCGCGGCCCACGACCAGGCCGAGATGCTCCCGACGCCCACCGGCGAGGCCCTGAAGAACGACGTCGACGACGCGCTCAAGATGGCCAAGGACGTGGCCGACGCGCTCGGCACCCGCTACCAGCAGTCCGCGCCGTACGTCATCGACCCGTCGCTGCGGCCCGACCACACGGTCACCGAGGGCCAGGTCTGCCCGTGCTCCTACCCCTCGCGGCACGCGGCCGCCGGCGCGGCGGCGGCGACCTACCTCAGCCACCGGGCCCCGCACCGGACGTCGGACTACCGCTGGACGCTGGACGAGGTCGCCTGGTCCCGGGTCTACATGGCCGGTCACGTGTCGAGCGACATCACCGGCGGTGCGCTGCTCGGGGACATGATCGGCGACTACATGCTGGTCACCCGCGGCCACATGGCCGAGCCGACCCAGCGCTGAGGGCGGCTCAGCCGATCAGCCGGCCGCGCACCTGCGCGGGCTGCTGGTGGCCGATCGGGTTGTGGTGGCCGTCGAGCGTGACGGCCACCGACCGGTCACCGAGGTCGAGCACGATCGCGTCGTCCTCGATCGCGGAGACCTCGCCGCGGATCAGGTAGACGTCGCCCTCGATCCGGTCCAGCGCGGAGCCCGGCTCGCACTGCTCGACGTCGGCGGTGGCCACCGCGTGCAGCCGCGGGCGCAGCGCGGCGCGGAAGCGCCAGGCCAGGACGACCAGCAGCACGAGCACGAGGTCGCCGAGCAGGGTCAGCACCAGGCCCAGCCGGTGGGTCACCTGGCCGTCGGCGGTGTACGCCGACGGCTGGTCGGACAGCACCCGCACGTCCAGGCTCCCGGCCTCGACCGCCGCGTCGTACGCCGCCTTGTCGAGCTCGACCGGCCACGCGTGCTGGCCGGGGTCCATCTGCTTGCTGAGCCGGAACGACACGTAGTACTGCGGGTCGTCCGCGGACCCGAGCACGTCGTGCCCCACGAGCGGGGCGGTCACATCGGTGCCCGAGTGCGCCACCCGAAACCTCGTCCAGGTGCTGTGCGCGAGCGGCAGGTTGATCATGATGACCAGGAGCAGCACGAGCAGCACCGCCTTGGGGCGGGGGCGTCGCTTCATGGGAGTCAGTATCCCGATGCCCCCGAGCCGGCGGTGAGCAGGCAACCGATTCGGCCGCCGGCCGGTGGCCGGGTGACCGCGACGAAGGAGTCGTCATGAACCAACCAGGGAGGCCCTCCGTCGGTGACACCGCGGAGCTGAGCCGGCAGGTGACGCGCGAGGACATCGTGCGGTTCACCGAGATCAGCGGCGATCGCAACCCGCTGCACTACGACGAGGAGGCAGCGGCCGCGTCCCGCTTCGGCGAGATCGTCGTCCAGGGCGGGGTGACCAGCGCGATCCTCAACGCGGTCGTCGCCGAGAAGCTGCCCGGACCGGGCACGGTCTTCCTGAACGTCACCTGGGACTTCAAGGCCCCCGTCCGCCCCGGGGACACCATCACCGGCCGGGTCGAGGTGACTGCGGCGCGCGAGGACAAGCCGATCACCGAGCTGCGGACCTCCGTGGTCCGCGACGACGGCACCGTGGTGCTCGAGGGCACCGCCGTCACCTGGACGATGGCACTCGGCGACCGCTGAGCCGGCGGCGTGAAACCGGGTGAATCGGCATGGACACGGTCTCGTTCCGGCTCTGGCCGCCAGTGGCGCTCGGTGTGCCCCTCGCCCTCGGCGTGGCGGCGACGGCCCGGTGGGGTGATCCGGTGACCCTGCCGGGCGCTGCCCGGTGGGTCGGCTGGCTGCTGCTGGCCCTCTTCGCGGGCTGGAACGGCTGGTCGCTGTGGTTGTTCCGTCGACGCCGGACCGGCCTGCTGCCCGGGCAGCCCACGAGCGCGATGATCGAGGAGGGGCCGTTCGCGCTCTCCCGCAACCCGCTCTACCTCGGCCTGGTCGTGCTCTACGTCGCCCTCGCGCTGCTGGCCCCGTCGTTCTGGGCCCTGTGCCTGCTGCCGGCGGGCGTGGTCGCGCTGGAGTGGGGGGCCATCCGGCCCGAGGAACGCTTCCTGCGGGACCGGTTCGGCCCGGCGTACGACGACTACGCGCGGCGCGTGCGGCGGTGGTTGTGACCCGACGCACGTGAGCCCGGGACGTGAGAGCCCCGCACGTGAGCCCGCGGTGGCGGGGCAGGGGCAGCAGAAGGCCCCGGGGGGTGCCCCGGGGCCTTCTGCTGCTTGCTCGTGCGCGAGGGGGGAGTTGAACTGCCGAGGTTGACTCGGCGCCCCGGACCCCCGAGACCCCGATTCACGCTCAAACTGAGCGTGAAGCGCGCATCCGAACAGCAAACGACATCTTTGGGATACGCCGAGCTACAGGGTCGGTAGCACATGAGTTAGCACATCGGAGTGGCCCCGGCAGGTCAGCCGGCAATGGCGTTCAGCATGGTTCCCGTGAAGGCAGCTACGGCGAGCCGCGCATCGGTGGCGGCGGTCGCCGCGTCGAGGTCGGGGTTGTTGATCAGGAGCTGCTCCACGTACGCCTCGACGCCTTGGGCGCGGTCATCGGAGAAGTTCGCTGCAAGGTCCTCGACGGCTGTGCGCAGCTCAACGGGCACTCCGAGGCGCTGAAGTACGACGTCGGCGGGATCGAGCGGTCGCGATTCGTCGAAGATCTCGTTGTGGTGCAGCAGGACGAAGGCGATGTCGTAGTAGTCCTTCGCCTTGTGCCGTCCGTAGGCAGCAGCGGTCTTTGCGAGCAAGAACCCGGCAAGGCCGGTTACGTTGACCTCGGCGGTGACCCTCGCGCCCTGGTCATAGGCGACCAGCGTCCGAGGTGCGTAGTCCTTGCTGGCGTAGCCCGTGCCCCGCAGGTTGACGGCACCGAGATTGTCGGTCTGCTCGAAGTGGACGTTGGCGCTTTGCGGCTGGTCGGCGAGGTCGGCGAGCAGCTCGAACTTGATGACCGCCTTGTAGCCGCCGCCTTGCACCGTCTCCCAGCGCCAGACCCTCTCGGAGTCGACGCGAAAGTCGGCGTTCTTCAGGGCGATCTCCAAGCGCCGGGCGTGCTCAGCACCCCCAGCAATCTCAAGGTCAACCTGGACGTCAACGTCCGTCGTGCCGGCGTGGAGACGTCCACTGTCAGAGCACAGCATGGCTGGCACGAGGCCCCCGAGCAGGACGAAGTTAGGTCGCTCCCCGTAATGGCTGCACACACGAACCAGGGCGAGCTCCGCAGCGCGCCTGGCGCGGCCAGTTCGTTCCAGGTCCTCGCTCATTCACCTGTTCCCATCCGTTCGCGAAGATGCTCGGCAGCTTCCTCGCCCCTAACGCCGATCATCCGAAGGTCGGAGAACACGCGTGGCCAGGCGGCCACCCGTTGGCCACCGACTTCCGAGCTGAGCGCGTCCTTCGCAGGCGTGGGAAACGGCCGCAACAGCAAGCGGCCTCCACTCGCCTCCTCCAACCCGACCTCACGAGCGATCTGCCGTAGTTCTGCGAGAGAGCCACCATCGACATAGATCTCCCACGGGTCCACCTCGGTGAGGTATGGCGCCAGCACGTCCGCCGCAAGCGCTCCCGTCGTGGCCCAAGCCACACCGTTGGCTTCGAGGCGACTGCCCAGTTCGGTAGCCCCTCGGGCTGGACTCCGCCACAGGACGCCGACGCGGATCGACTCGGGGCTCCGCAGTCGCGCCGCCGCAGCGGCATAGGTATCGAGAAGCTGGTCTCTGTCGACGACCGTTCGTCGCGCATTTCGTCCCCTCGCTGCCTCGGCAGTGAGCAGGTGCTCGCCTTGCAGGAACTTGAGCGCAGTTGCGACCGTCGACGGGGCAAGGCCAGTGGCGTCGACAAGCTCCGCCACCGTGCCCCCTGCACCGACCAACAGCCCCTCGCACACAGAAAGCGCCCCTGCTGTCCAGCCCAAGTTGGCCCGCGGCATTCGTGTGCCGCGCTCAGACTCCACGATGATGAGCAAGCCCGGCAGACCGATGTTGGCGGCCCCTGTCAGGTCGATCCACGACATCCGGGCCTGGTTCAGGAGCTTGTGTGCTCCCGGTGAGAACTCGGGAGCGACGACGAGGTCGGGGCGATCGGGCCGGTCAAGCAGCTCGCGCACCTGCCGTGGCCATCCGACGCCGAGCCACTCGACTTCGACAGGCACCGATTGGATCGTGGCCGTAAATCGACCTCGCTGGTCTCCAGCTTCCTTGACGCGCACGTCGACCCGGGCACCCAGGGCGTCAGCCATCAACCTCTCGAGTTGTACCGTGTCCACGCTCTAATACTACGGCACTACCTAAATCTACGCTCTCTCAGCGAACTATTGCGTTTCTCCGAACTATCACCAAGCGCCACCCTCCCATGCGCTCACCTCACTCTTTCTCGAATGGACGTATGCTACCGTGGTAGATACGGATTGCGCGATAGTAGATACGCCCGACGACGGGGATGCGGATGAAGGGTGGAGTGATCCTCTTCCGGGGAACGGGCGCAGCGGCGTGCCGGTACCTGGAGTCGGATCGCTCGCGCGCTGACGACTACTACCTGGAGGACGGCGCGACCCTGGCAGCGTTCACCGTCACCGACGGGACGGGCGAGATCGCGGCGACCGTCCAGTTGGACGCCGAGGCGTACGCCGGGTGGGTGGACTGGGTCGACCCACTGACAGGGAACTCGATGGGAAAACCGCGGCTGCCCGGTGAAGAGGGCACCGCGAAGCACGGGTCGCCGCGGTTTGCCGAGATGGTGGTGAACACCCCAAAGTCGCTCTCGATCGCCGCCGCGCTGCATCCCGAGGTATCCGACGCGCTGGACGCGGCACAGGCCGATGCGGTCGCCGAGATCCGCCGCTTCCTCGCGCTGCACTCAGTGACGCGGGTTGGGCCGCGCGGCCGCCAAGAGGTGGTGCCGGTGGAGCGACTGCAAACCGTCGCCGTGATTCACAGGACCAGTCGCGCGGGCGACCCGCACCGACACGTGCACTTCCAGATCGGCACCCGTGTCTGGGCGGCCGGCAAGTGGCGTGGCCTGGACACCGCGGCGCTGTTCAAGCAGCAGGGCGCGATCCGGGCGCTGGGCACCGCTGTTCTCGCTGCTCATCCCGCGCTCGCAGCAACGCTCGAACGGCACGGCCTGACCCTCGACCCGGTGACCGGCGAGGTGAGCGAACTCGAGCCCTTCAACACCGTGATGTCCAAGCGCGGCGCCCACGTCGAGGCGAACCTCGCCGAGTTGGAAGCAACCTGGGACGAGGCACACCCCGGTGAAGAACCCGGCCGCGTCGTCACGCCCGGATGATCGCCACCGCGTGGGCCAAGGACCGACCACAGAAGCGGCCAACGACGCTCGCCCACGAAGAGGGTTGGCGGAACGAGCTCGCGGCGGCTGGATACGACCCCGACCACCTCGTGCAGGGGCGGCGAGCGGTGCGCGTGCCGATCTCGCTGGACGATGTGGAGATCCAGACCATCGCGTCCCGTGCGCTCGACCGGTGTGCCGCAGCGGCGTCGACCTGGACACGCCACACGGTGCAGGAGCACGTGACCCGGGTCGTGTCCGAGTACGGCGTCCGCGGCGAACCGGTCGAGTTGCGCGAGTTTGTCGACCTAGCCACCGGTCTCGGCGTCGACGACTGCCTCTCCGTACTCCCGCCGGGCACCGTGCAGCCGAGCACGTCGCGCACCTGACCAGCATCCAGGTCATCGCCGCCGAGACGAAGTTGCGCGACCTGCTCACCAACAGCATCGCGGCCAGCGGCCACGCGGTCCACCCGGACGTGGCCGCCCTCGCCAGAGATCACGCACTCGACGCCGCACAGGCATCGGCCGCCGCAACCATCGCCTCCACCGACCGGCTGGTTGTCGTCGAGGGAGCTGCTGGCGCCGGCAAGACCACGATGCTCGGCGCCGCCATCACCACGGCAGCGGCCGAGGGCCGCGCGACCAGGGTCGTGACACCGACGAAGAAGGCCGCCGAAGTCGCCGCCCGTGAACTCGGTGTCCCCGCGAGTCTGTCGCCAAACTGCTCCACGCCCACGGCTGGCGCTGGAACCACGACGGCGCATGGACCCGCCTCCCAGTCGGGGACCGTGACCCCGCGACCGGAGAGGCGTACGGCGGCCCCCCGGCCTGGGCCCGGCTCAACTGTGCTGAGCGGATCGTCGTGGACGAAGCCGGAATGCTCGACCAGGACAGCGCTCTCGCCCTCCTCACGCTGGCAGCGGAAGCAGATGCGACCATCGCACTCGTCGGAGACCGTGCCCAGCTGCCTGCCGTGGGTCGCGGCGGCGTGCTCGACATCGCTGCGGCGTTGGTCACCGGAAGTGGAAGCACGGTCGAGGATCTCGACACCGTGCACCGATTCACCGATCCCGCCTACGCCCGCCTCACTCTCGAACTGCGCGAAGGCCACGGCCCGCACAGCCTGTTCGACCGGCTCCACGGCCTCGGTCTCGTCCAACTCCACACGAGCGACGACAGCGCGCACGAGCAGATCGCCACCGCAACCGCGGCGGCGATCGAGGCTGGAACGCCGGTGGCCGCAACCGTTGCGACCAACGACGAGGCCGCGACCTCAACGAGCGGGTCCGCAACAAGCTCGTGGCAGCGGGGGAAGTGGACGACAGGGCCACGATCACTGGTAGCGACGGCCTTCCCGTCGGCGTCGGCGACGTCATCGCCACTCGCAGGAACGACAGCAGCCTGGGCGTCGCCAACCGGCAGGTCTGGACTGTCCAGCACGTCAGCAGCGACGGCACCTGTCAGTCATCGAGGCCGGCGATGTCCACCACCGCCACTCGGTAACGCTGCCGGCCTCATACGTGAACAAGCACGCCACCTCGCCTACGCCGCCACCGGGTACGGCGTCCAGGGCGTCACCACAACGACCGCTCACACACTGCTCTCTGAGGCACTCGGCGCGGCAGGCGTGTACGTCGGTATGACGCGGCCGCGACTCGAACGTCCTGCACGTCGTCGCCGATGACCTTGATGAAGCGCGAGAGCAGTTCATCGATGCGCTCCAGCGCGACCGCGCCGACCGCGGACTCCAGGCAGCAACCTCAGGCGCCAGACCGCGTCGTGGGCCTCACCGCCGAGGGACCGGTGAAGGTCGTCAACGACGAACGGACTCGCCTGGTCCAGGCCATCGCTCACGCAGACCGGGAAGCCGAACGATGGAAGCACGCCGCCGGTCTGCTGGCCGCCAAGCCGAGACGCACGCGGGCGAGGAGGCATCCGGTCGGAACGCCCTCGCCGCAGCCGAAGCGCACGCGGCGGCGGTCCTCGACGACACGGTGCGACCACTACTCGCACTGGCCACCGTCGATGGGCAGGCCTACCTCGACGCGCACCATCAACAAGTTGCCGCGCGAGACGAGGCCAACTCGACAGGTCGACTGGGCAGGCGGTCGGCCAAGCGGAGGCTCGACGCGGCCTGGGCCGAGACGCAGGATGTGCGAGCGCGAGTGCTCGACCAGTGGAACAGCCTGCCAGCGACCGACACGTGGGCCGCCACGACGCGGGACCGGCTCGACGCATGGGCAGAGCGGGTCGCATACCAGCGCGCCCATGCGGCGCCCTCAGTGGCCACAGCTCGCCAACAGGTCAAAGCGGCGGGCGAGGTGCTGAAGCAGACCCGATGGCGACACCGCGCCGAGAGCGAGGAACTGACCATCGGCGTCTACGGCCGACGTGATGCCGCCTCGCTCCGAACAGTCAGTGGCGCACACAGCGCCGAAGCGCGAGCGCAGCGATGGCAGCAGTACGCCGACGCTTCGCGCGCCGACCTCGCCCACATCGAATCCCTCCCGATCGGACGAGCCGTGCACTACATCGAAACTCGCCAGGCTCAAGCCCCGGAGGCCGGCGCCGGGCGACGAGCCGCCCACGACGCCCGGGTCGACCTGCGGACAGAACACCGGATCGAACAACAAACTAACCCCCAGCTCGGCCGAAGCATGTAAGGGACACCTGCCCGTAAGCACGGGGCGCGGGCCTGTCGGGGTCTCGAGCGCGCGTCCCCGATGGGGATCCGCTTCTGGGACCAGAGTCCCCCAGCCGACTTGGCTGACTTGGCTCCGCGGGGCAACTCGAAGCGGCTGGCTTGACAGCTGAGAAGCCCCGGCTAATGCCGGTAGGCACTCATATAGATGCTGAGCGGGTCAGTTGCCGACGGACCGGCGAGTGATAGGTCCCCGTAGCAGTTCAGAAGCGGGTTCCTGGGAATGCGTGCTGACAGTTGCTCAGGCGAGTGATTCGCCAATCGCCCGACCGATGGCCTGCTTGATCGCTGAGTTGTTCACCAGTCCATGAGAAGTGTGCGACCAGGATCGAAAGACCCTGGAACTCCGCCTTCGTCACTTCGCCCTTCTCGGGGAGCCCTTCCAGAACAACGACAACAGCGATCTTGGAACCGAGGGCGTTCGCGTATTTCTTGCCCTGAGCGAAGGCGCTCTTCGTCACGTCCTTCCTCAGTTCGATCGGGATAGCCCACCTCGGTCGGGTCTCTGGCGCGGACTCGATGATGAGATCTGGGCGGTTCATGGTGCCGTCCTGTGCGATCTTTTCGCTGGTGAGGTTGGAGTGGCGGTCGAGGTTGGAGTGGCGGTCGTAGCCGTAGCTGAAGGTGCGGTACGGGGTGGAGCTGGTGGTGTTGTCGGTGCAGGTCTTGGCGTTCTTGAGCCGCTTGACGTCCTCGAACTTGTAGTCCTGGCTCCCCGTGCGGCCCATGTCTGTAGAGCCCCATGGATTAAGCACTCATACCCTTAAGAGGGAACGATTACTCCACAACCAGGGCACACCAAGGCATCTCCTACTTCGCGGCGATCTCAACGATCGCGCCTAAATTGCCTGTTTGTCCTGCGCGCGTTGAACACGATATATATAGCCGACCCAGCAGCAATAACGAGATATCCAACCAAGGCGATGTCTCCGCGGCGGCCTTTAGGAATCCCCGGTCCAAGCATTGCAAAGAGGGTTACGCCCGCAAGCATGATGATCGCGACGATATACGCCTTGCTTCCAGCTCTGGTCGCGGCCTTGAATCGCTCGCCGAAGTCGTTTGTCACACCCACTCCACGAAATCTGAGTAGTTCTCCACCAGCACCGAGGTTGTATAGGCTCCGGAGATCCAAAGGGCTGCCGCCGCAGCGCCGCCAAACCACAACGCGGGACCTCCCATCAGGATACCCGCTGTGAGGGCCGCGCCGCCCAGACTAAACGTCGTGACAGGAACCGCGAGTAGGTCGATGGTCGTGAATAGGTCAGAGACCCAGTAGCGACCAGTCTGGTCCGTGATGTTGACGGGATTCCCGCCGACATAGCCGAAACGATTGAGCGAGGACGGATTGGTGAGTTTGCCGTTCTTGGGGTCGGCCTGTGTCCAGGTGCCGAGTTGTGGCATGTAGTAGCGGGTGCCGAACTTGAGGAACCCGGTGGCTGGGTCGTGGTAGCCGGAGGCGTACCGCCAGGGGTTGTAGTCGGTGGCGGGGGTGGTGGCAGTGGCCCGGCTGCGAAGGGTGGTGGCGGTGCCGGCGTTGGGGTCTTCCCAGGACCGGATCTGCTGTCCGTAGGGCTCGTAGAGGTAGCGGACCAGGTTGGTGCCGGTGCCGCTGGTGCTGCCGTCGGTGGTCGCGATGACGGACTGCTGCTCGTCGGTCAGGTAGTACCGGGTGGCGCCGGTGGACGGGGTGATCATGGCGAGGAGCTTGCCGTCGGGGTCGCGGACGAAGAGCTCTGCGTGGGCGCCGGTGCCGCTGGTGGACTGGGCGCTGAGTCCGGCGTAGCCGTAGGCCATCGACGTGTTGCCGGCCTGGGTGCGGCGGTCTTGCATGACGCCGTCGTAGGCCATGCTCGCCGCGGGGGTGGTGCCGGGTGGGTCGATCGAGGTGGTCTGCCCGGCCAGGTTGTACTCCAGGACCATGCCCGACATCACCCCGTCGCCGGTCACGGTCTCCAGGTTCCCGTCCTCGTCGTGGTGGTACTGGGTGATGCCGGTGCCACTGGTGGTGCAGGTCAGGTTGGGGTCGGTGGACTGGGACTTCGAGCGGCAGATCTGGTCGCCGAAGTCGTGTCGCATCCACAGGGTTCCGTCGGTCAGGCCTGGCGTGGTGGTGCCGTTCTGGGCGACCTGTTCGCTGGTGAGGTTGGAGTGCCGGTCGTAGCCGTAGCTGAAGGTCCGGTACGCGGTCGAGTTGGTGGTGTTGTCGGTGCGGGTCTTGGCGGTCTTGAGCCGCTTGATGTCGTCGTACTGGAACCGGGTGACGTCTCCGCCGAGGTCGGTGACGGCGTACTTGGTGCCGGTCTTCTTCTCGTTGCGGCCGGTGTTGGGGTTGTCGGTCAGGTCCGGGTTCTCGTAGTCGTAGCCCTGATAGGTCAACAGCACCGACGAGGTCGCCTCGGGGCAGCCGTTGGTCGTGTCGTCGTCGGGCGGGTTGTCGGCGCGGTAGGAGTAGATGCAGACCATGTCGCCGTCGTTGTTGTAGCGGGCCTCCTGCACGACGTTGCCGCCGCCGCCGGCGACCGGGTAGACGGTCTTGGTGCGCTTGTCGTGGTTGTCGTAGCCGAAGGTGTACTGCTGGTTGCGCTGGTCGGTCAGGGTGACGAGCAGGTTGAGCTTGTCGTAGGAGTAGCGGGTGGACCGGTGCACGCCGTTGACGGTCTCCCCGGCGACGTCGACCTCGATCACGTTGCCGGCCGGGTCGTAGGTGTAGCTGGTCGCACCCGACGGCGCCTGGGCGGAGTCGCTGGTCTTCCGGTTGAGCTCGTCGTAGGTGAAGGTGTTGGTGCCGTTGAGGTCGTCGATCTCCACCAGGTTGCCGGACAGGTCGTAGGTGTAGTCCACGGTCTGGGTGGCCTCACCGGTCTTGGTGTGGGTAGCGCGGACCGTGTGGCCGGCGGCGTCGTAGACGTAGGTGGTGGTGATGCCGCGATCGTTGGTGACCGACTTGATCCGGGACAGGTTGTCGTAGGTGTAGCTGGTGTCCCCGCTGACCGGCCGGTCGATGCCGGTCAGGTTCTTCTCGGAGTCGTTGCTGTAGGTGTAGATGGTGTCATCACCCTGGGCGGCGCTGGAGCAGTTGCTGCCGTCGGTGGCGGTGTCGTTGCTGGCGGTACCGGTGGCGCGGACCGGGTCGATCCGCTTGATCTGCCCCTGGCTGGTCCAGCAGTAGCGGTACTCGATGCCGGGGTCGTCGCCGCTGCCGTCGCCGCCGGAGGCGGCGGACTTCAGGTTCCCTGCGTCGGTGTAGCTGTAGTCCCAGGCCGAGCTGGTGCCGCCGGTGTCGTCGCCGCGGGTCTGGGTGGTCATGTGCGGGTGGTCGGGGTCGCTGTAGCTGGCGGCGCCCCGTGCGCCGTCGGGAGAGGTGACCGAGGTGGCGTTGTCGTTGCCGTCGTAGGTGATCGAGTACTGCGCCTGGCCGTCCCCGAGACCGGCCATGTCGGCGGCGACCACGTTGGAGTTGGTGGTGAACTCGGCCGACCGCTTGACGCCGGCGGGGTCGGTGGTGCGGACCACGCGGCCGCGGTTGTCCACGCAGTACTTGCTGGTGTCGGCGGCATCGGTGGCCAGGGGGTCGTTGGGGTAGGTGGCCGAGTCGGGGGTACTGGTCCGCTCACCGTCGAGGGTGGTGCGCGCGGTGGCGTCCTTGTTGTTGATGTCCTTGCTGGAGCAGATGTCCCCGGCGCCGCCCGCGCCGCCTTGGTAGGTGAAGGTGGTCACCGAGTTCGGGATGCCCGGGTCGTCGTCGGTCTCCCGGGTGAGCTGGGTGACCTTGCTGGTGGCGCCGTCGTAGTCGATGGAGGTGGTGCCGCCGGCCTGGCCGGCGGTCTCCCGGGCGTCGTGGATGGCGACCAGCCGGTTCGAGGCGTCGTAGTCGTAGGAGGTGTAGGACCCGTCGTAGGGGTCGGTGCCATCGGCCATGGCGGTGCCGCCGACCGCGGTCTCACTGGTGGTCTCGACCGTGACGCTGTTGAGCAGCGCGGGGGTCACGTTGGGCACGTAGGCGTAGGTCCAGCGCATCATCTCGACGGTGTTGGCGTTGAGCAGCTTGACGTTCTCGACCAGGCCGTTGGCGTTGTACTGGAAGTCCAGGCGCCGGTTGCGGGTGTCGACGGCCGACTGCAGGTGACCGTCGGTGTAGCTGAAGGTGATCTCGTTGTGGTTCTTGTCGCGGGTCTTCTCCAGGTCCCCGCCGCCGGTGAAGACGTACTCGGACTCATCAAACCAGCGCAGCACGAACCGGTCGTCCGCGGTGCCGTCGGTGTCGTCAGCGCCGTTGTCGAAGGACAGGTCGGCGGTGATGCCCGCGCCCTGCCGCTGGTACCCCCCGCCGTGCAGCCGGTCGAAGGCGGCCCGGTAGCCGGAGGGACCGTAGAAGAACACACGCTCGCGGTCGCCGGCACCGTTGGGGAACCCGAGGCGGACCGAGTCGGCCAGCGAGGTCGACCAGCCCATCCCGATGTTGGCCTGCCCGACCGTGGCGTCGGCGGAGTTGTAGTACCGCGACAGCGCCAGATCCCAGCCGCCGATCCCGGGCAGCGTGAGGTCCTGGGACTCCACCAGCAGGTTGCCGTTGCCGATGTTGACCTTCGCGGTCATCGTGTCGGTCAGGTCGCGTGAGGCGAAGGTCCAGAAGTCCCGCTCACCGACATCGGCGGCGACGGCGGGGTCGGCCGGGTCGTCGTAGTCCACCACCAGCACCGGCAGAGAGGACCCGAACGCCGAGGACCGGAACGCGATCGAGCGGTCCGAATCGTCGTTGACCTGCTTGAGCACCATCCCGTGCTCCCAGGTGCCGGCGAGCCAATGCTCGACCAACGGCTTGACCTGGAAGGTCTTCCACTCCGAGGTGCCGCCCCCCAGGTTGAGGGTGTTGGTCGAGGCCTGGCTCGCGCAGCCACAGCCGCCGGTCCAGCCGCCGGCACCGGTGCCCGGCCCGTTCCAGGAGGCGTTGTTGTTGAACGGGTACTTGATGTTGAACACGCCGTACTCGGTGGCGCTACCAGTGCCGGTGGTCTGGTTCTTGTCCAGATACAGCCTCAGCTCCGCGGAGTTCACCGTCGCCTGGTCGGGAATGGCGTCGATGTCGAAGTCGAGCAGACCCCGGCGCTTCTCGTTCGGTCCGGTCTTGCCCACCTTGATGTAGGGAGTGTTCGACCCGCAGTGCGAGGTGGTCGGGTTGGCCTGCTCGGCCCAGCAGTCGGTCGCGTCCTTGGTGTTGACGGTCGGGTCGATCACCACCGGGTACACCCGGGCCGGGTCGGCCAGCCACCCCGCGTCCGGGGTCACCGTCAGCTCCCAGCCGCCGGACACCGGCGCCAGGTCGTAGCCGACCGCGTCGGAGTAGGCCGGCTCCGGGACCGCGGAGTCGCTCATGCTGCCCACGGGCACCTCGAACCGCACCTCACCCTGGGGGTCGCGGAACTCCAGCGCGCCGGCGGCGGTCAGCACCGCAGTGATCCCCGCACTGGCCTCGACCGCGTACACATACGAGGCCGACCCCAGAGCCGGCGGCGAGTCCAGGGTGATCGACTCCTTCAACCCCGACCCGGTCGCCTCGTAGGTCACGCTGTCCGCGCCGTCGACCTCGTCGAACCTCGCCGTGGCGCCGTCCACCACCGGCGCCGCGTCGGCGCCCTGCATCTGCATCGTCACCCACGCGCCGCCGGCCTCCACCCGCACCGGCGACGCCGACGCGTCCGCCGGAATCGAGGCAGTGAAGTCGTTCGCCGCGTTCTCCACCGCGTACGTCGACCCGGGCGCGTCCACCAGCGTGTTGTCGATCGGCTGCCAGCCGCCGGACTCGTCTCGGTAGTTCACCGGCGCCATCGCCACCTCGAGCCGGTGCGAGCCGTTCGGCAACAAGAACGTGTTCGACGTCGCCGTCGACAAACCTTGCAGCCTGACCGGATCCAGCTCACCCGCCGGCACCCCCGGCGCCGGCAACGGCGCGACCGACTCCTCGGCCGCCGCGGACGGCAGCGTCGAGACCGGCTGCGCCACTGGCGCCACCAGCACCAACCCCGCGGCCACCACACTCGAGGCCACAAGCGCCGAGACCGGACGCCGCCACGACATCGACCCCAGCGGTCCACGAGCTCCGGACACGGGCACGAGAAGCAGAACCAAAAGTCATGAGGGGTTGGCCTCCACCGAGACAGGCCCACCAGAAACGGAAGGGATGGTGAGCAGCGAGGTCGAACGCGCAGACCGTATGCGCGGAACCTTCAACAACGGCTCGAAATGTTCCTCAACTTGCCAAGATGGCCCACGAAGACCATGCGCACCTACCTCACGTGCTAACCCAAACAGGTGAATACGGAACACCACGGGGTCAGCCGCAACTCAGAAACGTGTTCCCACCCGAACTAAGAAGAGGGCAAGCGACCCCCCGTATCGGCGCCGATTGCGGTGAGCAGCTCCCCCATCGAACCGCTCTTGGCGAGCGCGAACCGTCTTCGCATCTTCGAGTTCCTCGTCCCAGTAGCGGAACCACAAATGACGGAGGCAAAGGAGCGTGCTGACCAGCCGTGCCGTCTCTGCGCCCGTCACCGTTTGGCCCGTCCGCAAGGGTTCCCGGGACTCGGGGGTCTTACGGAAGCGCACGAGTACCCAGAGGCCGGCCCGGTCTCCGTCGCCGGCTCAGCGAGTCGGTGGGGTTTGGCCCGCCCTCGTGACTTGTTCGTTGACCGCCATAGTCAGTTCAGTCGTCGGGGTCGAAGAGCCTCAGGAACTTCTCGCGCGGGATGACCACGCGCTTGCCCAGCTTGACTGCGGGAATCGTGCCGTTCTCGATGCCCGCCGTCACTGTTCGCGGGTCCACCCCGAGAGCAGCCGCGGCTTCGGTCCGCGTGATCACGAGGCTCCGCGCGTCCCGCAGGGTGTCGATCGTGGGCGTCGCCGTCCTCATAACGCATCTCCCGTCTCTCTCCTGCGCCGGGGAGAGGCCCATGACACTACACGGTCGCGCTTGTCGTTGCAAGAGCGACGCTGTATGTTTCTTTTATGGAGCAGCGACAGCGAGGCAATCCAGCTGGTACGACGAACCAGCATGTAGCCGCGAACGTTCGCGCGTCACGCCAAGCCATCGGGATGGACCTGCGTGGTTTCGCCGACCGAGTGAAGGCAACCGGGCGCGCCATGTCCGCTTCGGCGCTGAGCAAGGTCGAGAACGGCGAACGCCGGGTGGACGTCGACGACCTGACCGTCTTCGCCTACATCCTCGGGACCACACCGGCCGCACTGCTGAGCCCGCCTGAGAGTGCTCCGCCTCCGACCGGGGTTCCCGCGAGTAGGTTCAACGACGAGGAACTCCGGGCCTGGGTCCGCGGTCAAGCCAACCTCACGACCGAAGACCTCGCTCGTTATTGGAAGGACGAGTACTTCAACGCGGTCAGCCAAGTCCGCTACTACGAGGGCTTGATGCTGCAATACGCCGATGGGCGCGAAGGCAACACGGCGCACCGTGCTACCTACGAGCAACGACTCGCAGCAGTCGGTGCGCGACGCGACGAGGCCCGCCTGAGGCTGCTCGCCCTCGACCCCGACGCCCTCCCCGCACCTCGCGACGGCGCTGCGGACGGATGGTCATGACATGACCGAGAAGCACATGCGCCGCTCCCGATCCCGGCACGCTGGGTCGCTCACGTCGTACGCCACCCAAGGCGGACAGCGATGGAAGTTCCAGATCTACGTCCCCAAGGACCCCGAGCGGCCCGAACTCGGCGAGACCCGCCTGACCCGTGGCGGGTTCAAGAGTCTCGACGAAGCCCAGCGTGCACTCGACGAGGCGCTCAAGAAGAAGCGATCCCACGCCCGTTTCCAGACCCAGTCGCCGACCATCGGCGAGTACGCCGATCACTGGATCACGACGCTGCGGCTGCAGAACTCGACCATCGACGGTTACAAGAAGATCCTGCGTAACCACATCACGCCATACCTCGGCGCCGTTCGCGTCGACAAGCTCACCGCCACGCGGATCGCTGCCCACTATCGCGAACTGGAGACCTCGGGCCGCAAGGACAAGCCAGGACTCGGCATGCCGCTGTCAGCCAACACGATCTCCAAGGTGCACGTCCTGCTCGCAGCCATGCTCGACGCCGCAGTCGACGACGGGCTGATCCTGCTCAACCCCGCCAAGAAGAAGCGCACCGTCAACCCACCCACGTCCAGCCAGGTCCGCGCGCAGAAGCCGGAAATCGTCACGTGGACCGGCCCCCAGTTGCACGCCTTCCTCACCTGGAACCTCGACGAGCTGAACGACGAGCTGTTCCCGCTGTGGCGCACCATGGCCTATACCGGCATGCGCCGCTCCGAGGCGCTGGCTTTGCGCTGGTCGGACATCAACTTCAGCACCGGCAGGATCAGCCTGCGCCGCGCCGTCGACATCACCTCACCGCACACCACCAAGGTCACCAAAACGGGGAGCGCCCGCGTCATCGACATCGACACCGAGACGCTCAAGGTGCTCAGGGCCCACAAGGCAGGCCGTGGCGCAGTCTCGCTCGCCCTTGCTCGCGCCGATGCGTACGTCTTCGGCGACGACCGGGGCGCCGTCCGCGTCCCCGACGCGGTCACCAGCCGATGGACCCGGCGACTGGACTGGGCATGCGCCACGATCGAGGGCCTGCCTCGCGTCACCCTGAAGGGTTTGCGGCACACGCACGCCACCCTGCTCCTCGAGCTGGGCGAGCATCCCAAGGTGGTCCAGGAGCGCCTCGGGCACTCCACGATCACCACGACCATGAACATCTACAGCCACGTCACGCCGACGATGCAGAAAAGCGCGATCGACCGCTTCGCCGCGCATCTCGATGAAGGTCCCGCGGGGGCTTAGCACATATTTCGGCACATGAGGCGAGCGCCAACTCCGTACCAACGACAAAGCCCCAGGTCACAGACCTGGGGCTCGCGTGCGCGAGGGGGGAGTTGAACCCCCACGTCCTTTCGGACACACGGACCTGAACCGTGCGCGTCTGCCTATTCCGCCACTCGCGCTTGAAGCGGGGCTCAGGCTATCCCAGCGCCCTCGACATTCCCAAACCGGGCGGAGGGCGTGCACCACGGCCTGTGCCGACCCCGTTACGATCGGTCGCGACCCAGCGACGCGCTGGGCTCGTCGGCCTGCCGTGGTCGAGGCGGCCGGCTCGGCCGAGGACGGAAGGAGGCGAGCGTGAGCGGACTGTCGCGGTTCGAGCACAAGCTGGAGGAGATGATCTCCGGTGCCTTCGCCCGGGCGTTCCGCTCGGCGGTGCAGCCGGTGGAGATCTCAGCAGCCCTGCAGCGCGAGTGTGACAACAACTCCCAGATCCTGTCCCGGGACCGGCGCCTGGTCCCCAACGACTTCCACGTCGAGCTCTCCCAGACCGACCTCGACCGGCTCGCGCCGTACGACTCCGCGATGGGCGAGGAGCTGGTCAAGCAGCTCGAGGAGCACGCCGACCAGCAGGGCTACACCTTCCCCGGCAAGGTCACCATCGACTTCGAGGTCGCCGAGGACCTCACGACGGGCCGGTTCCGGGTCCGCAGCCGGGCCCAGGCGAAGGTCACCGGCGGGAGCGCCAGCCACACCCAGGTGCGCCGTGCCCGCGCGCTGCTCGAGGTGAACGGCACCCAGCACCCGCTCCAGCCACCCGGCCTGGTGATCGGCCGCGGGACCGAGGCCGACCTCCGCATCAACGACCCCGGGGTCAGCCGCCGGCACGTCGAGTTCGTGGTGCAGCCCGGCGACGACTCCCGGATCGAGGTGCGTGACCTCGGATCGACCAACGGCATGCTGGTGGACGGCCACCGGGTCACCCACACGGGCGTCCGCGACGGCACGCAGGTCAAGATCGGCAACACCACGATGACCGTGCGGGTCGTCGAGGAGGACGTGCATGTCTGAGCTCACCCTGTTCCTGATCCGGGTGGCCTACCTGGCGATCCTGTGGATCTTCGTCCTCTCGGCCATCTCGGTGATCCGCTCCGACATGTTCGGCGCCCGGGTGCCCGAGGCGGCCCGCGGCGCTGCCAACCGGAGCCGCAAGCAGACCAGGGCCGCCAAGCCGCCGTCGCGGCGCCGGGGTGCGCCCACCCACGTGCTGGTCACCGAGGGCGCGAACTCCGGCGAGCGCGCCGACCTCGAGCAGGCCCCGATCCTGATCGGGCGCGGCAACGACGCGGCCATCCGCCTCGACGACGACTACGTCTCCACCCGCCACGCACGGATCGCCGCCTCGGGCGACCAGTGGTTCGTCGAGGACCTCGGCTCCACCAACGGCACCTACATCGGGAGCGTCCGCATCACGCAGCCGACCACGCTCAGCCTCGGCACCCAGGTCCGCATCGGCAAGACCATCCTCGAGCTGCGGAAGTAACCCGCGCATGACCCAGCCGACCACCCAACCGACCACCCGGCCGACCGCGCCGCTGCGGCTCGACTTCGCCGCGATCTCCGACGTGGGCCGGGTCCGCAAGGACAACCAGGACTCCGGCTACGCCGGACCCTGGCTGCTGTCGGTGTGCGACGGGGTGGGCGGGGCCGCGCGTGGTGACATCGCCTCGAGCACCGCGATCCAGCAGCTCCGCAAGCTCGACGAGCCACCCAGCGAGGACCTCCTCGGCCAGGTGGCCGGTGCGCTGCACCGGGCGCACGACCGGATCGGCGAGCTGGTCGACGAGGAGCCCTCCCTCAACGGAACCAGCACCACCGCCACGGTCGCGCTCTTCGACGGCACCCGCCTCGGCTTCGGCCACGTGGGCGACAGCCGGGCCTACCTCTACCGGGCCGGCGAGATCACCCAGCTCACCAAGGACCACACCTTCGTCCAGAGCCTGATCGACGAGGGCCGCATCACCGAGGACGAGGCGCGAGTCCACCCGCACCGGAACCTGATCCTCAAGGCACTCGACGGCATCCACGAGGCCGAGCCCGACCTGTTCCACATCGGCCTGGCCGACGGTGACCGGATCCTGCTCTGCAGCGACGGCGCGTCCGGGGTGCTCGACGACCAGCGGCTGGCCGACATCCTCTCGACCGGCGGTCCCGACTTCGCGGCGGTCGAGCTCGTCCGCGCCAGCCTCGAGGCCGGCAGCTCCGACAACGTCACCTGCATCGTGGCCGACGTGGTCGACGGCTCCACCCCGCTCGAGGACCCCCAGCCGGTACTCGTGGGCGCCGCCGCGGAGCTGAAGCGACGCAGCCGGGCGGCCAAGGGCAGCCTGTTCCGTGGGCACCGCTCCGGCGACACCGGCGAGCTCGAGCCGGTCGCGGCCGAGATCCCCGACGACGTGCCCTCGTTCGCGATCTCCAGCGACCCGCTGGACCCCGAGCAGGCCCGCTACGCACCGCGCCCACCGGGCCGGTTCGTCTGGCTCAAGCGCCTGCTTGCCGGGCTCGTCGTGATCGGCATCCTGTGGGTCGGCCTGGCCGCCGCGTGGTCGTGGAGCCAGGAGCAGTACTACGTCGGCGAGCAGGACGGCACCGTCGTGATCTTCCGCGGCCTGAACGCCGACCTCCCCGGCGTCTCGCTGTCCACGCCCTACGAGACCACCGACGTCGAGCTCGCGCGACTCTCCGAGTTCGACGCGGGCAAGGTCCGCGAGGGGATCGACGCCGGCAGCCTCGACGACGCCCGCCGCGCCGTCGACAACCTCGCGAACAAGCAGTCCACCGACACCGCCGCAGGGGGCTGACCGATGGCCCAGAACAGCGGCTCGTTCCTCGGGTTCGTGCACCGGCGCCGCCGGGGCGCGGAGCTCTTCCTGCTCATCCTGGCCCTCGCCGTCGGCATCGGCGCCTACGCCGCGGTCGGCATCGGCGTGCAGGGCGAGGTCCCGGCAGACATCGTCGGGTACGGCGGCTGGCTGGCGCTGCTGGTGATCGGCTGCCACGTGGTGGTCCGCTTCGTCGCGCCGTACGCCGACCCGGTGCTGCTCCCGGTCGTCGCCGCCCTCAACGGACTCGGCCTCGCGGTCATCCACCGGATGGACCTGGCCTACGAGGACGCCGGCAAGCCGCACGGGTTCGCCCAGCAGCAGCTGATCTGGATGACCCTCGGCGTGCTGCTGTTCATCGCGACGCTCGTGGTGCTGCGCGACCACCGGATCCTGCAGCGCTTCACCTACACCAGCGGGCTCGCCGCGATCGTCCTGCTGCTGCTGCCGATGCTCCCGGTGATCGGGCGGACCATCAACGGCGCCCGGATCTGGATCCACCTCGGCCCGTTCAGCTTCCAGCCCGGCGAGGTCGCCAAGGTCCTCCTCGTGATCGCCTTCGCCGGCTACCTGGTGCTGCACCGCGACGCGCTGGCGCTGGCCGGCCGACGGGTGCTGTTCGTGGACCTGCCCCGCGGCCGCGACCTCGGCCCGGTCCTGGCGATGTGGCTGATCAGCCTCGGCATCCTGGTCTTCCAGCACGACCTCGGCTCCAGCCTGCTGTTCTTCGGCCTCTTCCTGATCATGCTGTACGTCGCCACCGAACGCCCGGGCTGGCTCGTCGTCGGCGGCGGGCTCTTCCTCGCCGGCGCGTTCCTGGCCTACAAGCTCTTCGGCCACGTCGCGGTCCGCGTCGACGTGTGGCTCGACCCGATGCACTACTACGACGACAAGTTCGGGGCGCTGAGCTTCCAGCCCGTCGAGGCGAGGTTCGGCATGGGCTGGGGCGGCCTGATCGGCCGCGGCTTCGGCGAGGGCAGCCCGCAGCGGGTGCCCTACGCCAACTCCGACTTCATCGTCAGCTCGATCGGTGAGGAGCTCGGGCTGACCGCGGTCATCGCGGTCATCGTGATGTACGGCCTGATCGTCGAGCGGGGCCTGCGCGCGGCGCTGGTCTGCCGCGACGGCTTCGGGAAGCTGATGGCGACCGGTCTGGCGGCCGTCTTCGCGCTCCAGGTCTTCGTGGTCATCGGCGGTGTCACCGGCCTGATCCCGCTGACCGGCCTCACCACCCCATTCCTCTCCTACGGCGGCTCCTCGCTCGTCGCGAACTGGGTGATCATCGCGCTGCTGCTCCGCATCTCCGACCAGGCCCGCCGGCCGATCCCCGACCTGTCGGCCGAGGACGACACCTCCGACAGCGATGCGACCCAGGTGGTGAAGCTGCCATGAACAAGCCGATCCGCACGATCTCGATCTTCTGCCTGCTGCTCTTCCTGGCACTGATGCTCAACGCCACCTACCTGCAGTACTACAAGGCCGGGGCGCTGGACAAGGACCCGCGCAACCGCCGGGTCATCGCCGCCGCGTTCTCCCGGGAGCGGGGCGCGATCCTGGTCGGTCGTGACCCGGTCGCCCAGAGCGTCGCCACCGACGACCAGTACAAGTTCCAGCGGACCTACTCCCAGCCGTTCAAGTACGCCCCGCTCACGGGCTGGTTCTCCTACTACAGCCAGACCGGCATCGAGCACTCCGAGAACGAGGTGCTCTCGGGCGACGACTCGCTGCTGTTCGTCACCAAGCTGGTCGACCTGCTCAGCAACGCCTCGTCCAAGGGCGGCAGCGTCGAGCTGACCATCGACCCGAAGGCGCAGACCGCGGCGTACGACGGACTGCGCAACCTGCCCGGCAACGTCGAGGGTGCCGTCGTCGCGCTCGAGCCGTCCACCGGCAAGATCCTGGCGATGGCCTCGCTGCCGACCTACGACCCCAACAAGCTCGCCGACCACGACTTCTCGGCGGCCGGCAAGGCCTACGACCAGCTCAACGCCAACGAGTCCGAGCCGCTGCTCAACCGCGGCATCCAGACCCGGCTGCCACCCGGCTCGACGTTCAAGGTGGTGACCGCCGCGGCCGCGATCGAGAGCGGGAACTACAACGCCGACTCGCAGGTGCCCGGAGGGGCGGAGTACACCCCGCCGCAGACCGGCAACGTCATCGACAACGAGGGTCGTGACTGCGGCACCAGCCGGATCCCGTTCGCCCAGGCGATGGAGAACTCCTGCAACACCACCTTCGCCGCGCTGGCCAACGAGGTGGGCGCCGAGGGGATGCGGAAGCAGGCGGAGGCGTTCGGGTTCAACAGCCACTACCTCGAGGACCTCGGGCCGCAGGCCGAGTCCAACTTCCCGACCGACAACAACCTCTCGCCGGCCTACGTCGCCCAGACCGGCATCGGCCAGTACGAGGTGGCCGCGACCCCGCTGCAGATGGCGATGGTCGTCGCCGGCATCGCCAACGGCGGCACCGTGATGCGCCCCTACGTGGTGGACGAGGTGCAGTCGCCCGAGCTGGACGTGCTGGACAAGACCGAGCCCAGCGAGCTCTCGAAGGCGGTCTCGGCCTCGACGGCCAGCGAGCTGACCAAGCTGCTGGTCGCCACCGTCGACGACGGCACGGCGTACCCCGCCGCGATCCCGGGCATCGAGGTCGCCGGCAAGACCGGTACCGCCCAGAGCGGCATCGACAACGTGCCGCCGTACGCCTGGTTCGTCTCCTTCGCGCCCGCCGACGACCCGAAGGTCGCGGTCGCGGTGATGATCCAGAAGGCGGACATCCCCCGCGGCGAGATCGCCGGTGGCCAGCTCGGCGGCCCGATCGCCAAGGCCGTCATGGAGGCGGTGATCCAGTGACCCCGCCCGAGCAGGACTTCGGGTTCGCCGACGACGGCCACCGGTACCGGCTGGACTCCCGCATCGCCACCGGCGGCATGGGAGAGGTGTGGCGCGGCACCGACACCGTGCTCGGCCGCGAGGTCGCGATCAAGCTGCTCAAGCACGAGTACGCCGACGACGAGGCGTTCCGCTCCCGCTTCGAGACCGAGGCCCGGCACGCCGGGTCCCTGCACCACCCGGGGATCGCGGCGGTCTTCGACTTCGGCGAGGCGACCGCAGCCGACGGCTCCGGCACCCCCCGGCCGTTCCTGGTGATGGAGCTCGTCAACGGGCAGCCGCTCTCCGACCTGCTGCGTGCCGACGAGCCGATGGACCCCGACGTGACCAGGGACCTGCTCGCCCAGGCCGCCGACGCGATGGGCGCCGCGCACGCCGCGGGCATCGTGCACCGCGACATCAAGCCCGCCAACCTGCTCGTGACCCCGGCGCGCGAGGTCAAGATCACCGACTTCGGGATCGCCCGGGCCGCGGAGGGGATGGCGCTCACCCAGACCGGCCAGGTCATGGGCACCCCGCAGTACCTCTCGCCGGAGCAGGCCCGGGGCACCACCGTGACCCCGGCCTCCGACGTCTACTCCCTCGGGGTCGTGGCCTTCGAGTGCCTGGCCGGGCGTCGCCCGTTCGTCGCGGAGACCCCGATCGCCACCGCGCTCGCCCACCTGCGCGAGCCGGTGCCGCCGCTGCCGCCCGAGGTGCCCGCGGACCTCGCGGCCGTCGTACGCAAGGCGATGTCGAAGGAGCCCCACGACCGGTACGCCGACGGCGCGGCGTTCGCGGCCGCCCTCCGGGACCCGGCGACCGCCGCCACCGCCATCGTGCCGCCGCCCCCGGACACCGAGAGCACCCAGGTGCTCGCCGGCGGTGCTGCCGGGGCCGCGGCTGCCGGCCTCGCCGCTGCGGAGGCGGCGGACGGCGAGGGCGGCGCGTCCACCGGTCCCCAGCACGCCGGCTCGGCACCGGGACGTCGGCGCGGCGCCCTGTGGCTGGTCGCCGGTGCCCTGGCCGTGCTGGCCGTCGTGGTGATCGGGTTCCTCGTCCTCGGCGGCGAGGGCGACCAGACCAACCCCACGGACAACCCCACCAAGCACCCCTCCCGCACCCACAAGCCGAAGCAGTCGGCCACGAGCGAGCCCACCCAGGCGCCGACCACGACCCAGCCGACCCAGGCGCCGACCTCGAGCCAGCCCACCCAGACGCCCACGCAGTCCAGCACGCCGACGCCCACGCAGTCGCCGTCCGCGACCGCCACCACGCCGACCGAGTCGCCGTCCACCTCAGCCTCCTCGCCGGCGTCCACCCAGACCACCACGGCACCGGCGAGCCAGGCTCCCGCGACGACCAGCCCCGCCACCCCCACCACCTCAGCGAGTGCCGCCGGCCCCAGCCGGGCCGCGGTGCCGAACGACGGAAAGGCCGCCCGCTGATGAGCAACCCCCAGCCGACGGTGGTCGGCGGACGCTACGAGCTCGGTGAGCTCCTCGGCCGCGGAGGCATGGCCGAGGTCCGCAAGGGCACCGACACCCGGCTCGGCCGCGTGGTCGCGGTGAAGCGGCTGCGCACAGACCTCGCGAGCGACGCGACCTTCCAGGCACGCTTTCGCCGCGAGGCGCAGTCGTCGGCCTCCCTGAACCACCCGGCCATCGTGGCGGTCTACGACACCGGCGAGGAGATGTCGACCGACGGGTCCGACGTCGCCCAGCCCTACATCGTGATGGAGTTCGTCGCCGGCCGGACGCTGCGCGACATCCTCCGCGAGGGTCGCAAGATCCTGCCCGAGCGGGCGCTGGAGATCACCAGCGGTGTGCTCTCCGCGCTCGACTACAGCCACCGGGCCGGGATCATCCACCGCGACATCAAGCCCGGCAACGTCATGCTCACCCCGAGCGGCGACGTCAAGGTGATGGACTTCGGCATCGCCCGCGCGATCAGCGACGCCTCGTCCACCATGACCCAGACCGCGGCGGTCGTGGGCACCGCGCAGTACCTCTCCCCGGAGCAGGCCCGCGGTGAGACCGTCGACTCGCGCTCGGACGTGTACTCGGCCGGGTGCCTCCTCTACGAGCTGCTCACCGGCCGGCCCCCCTTCGTCGGCGACAGCCCCGTCGCCGTGGCCTACCAGCACGTCCGGGAGCCGGCGTCGCCGCCCTCGGACCACGACACCGACCTGCCGCCCGAGATCGACGCCATCGTGATGAAGGCGCTGGCCAAGCGCCTCGAGGACCGGTACCAGTCGGCCGCCGCGATGCGCAGCGACATCGAGCGCTACCTCGCCGGCCGGCCGGTGCACGCCGTCGTGCCGCCCGCGCCGGCAACCACCGTGATCCCCCCGGTGGACCCGCCGACCGACACGACCTCGGTGCCTCCGTTCGTGCCCCCGGAGGACGAGGATGACCGCGGCGGTCGCACCGGCCTGATGATCGCCATCGGTCTCCTGCTCATCCTCCTGATCGCCGGGGCGGCGTACCTGCTGCCGCGGCTGTTCGAGAAGCCGGTCGAGCAGACCCAGGTCCCCAACCTGATCGGGCTGAGCGAGAAGCAGGCCCGGGCCGCCGTCGGCGACGCCGGTCTCGGTGTCGGCACGGTCGACTACCGGGCCGACCAGGACGTGGCCAAGGACAAGGTCATCAGCCAGGACCCGAACCGTGACCAGTACGTCGACCCCGGCTCCGACATCGACTTCGTGGTGTCGACGGGCAAGCCGCTGGTGACGGTGCCCTCGGTGGTCGGGCAGGACAAGGAGGCGGCCCGGACGGCGCTGCTCAACTCCGATCTCAAGGTGGTCCTGAAGCAGCAGGACTCCGACGAGGCCGCGGGCCAGGTCCTCGCCACCGATCCGGCGGGCGGCCAGAGCGTGCCGCAGGGCACCAAGGTCACCGTGTCCTACTCCGACGGCCCCGAGCAGGTCCCCGACGTGGTCGGCATGAAGCAGGGTGCGGCCGAGAAGGCCATCCGCGCCGCCGGGTTCCAGCCGGACGTCGTCGAGTCGTCGAACACGACGGAGCCGAAGGGGACGGTGATCCAGCAGAGCCCGAAGGCCGGTCAGACCGCAGCCGCGAACTCCACGATCACCATCCTGGTGTCGTCGTACGAGCCGCCGAGCGAGTCGCCCTCGCCCACCGAGTCGCCGACCGTGACCCCGACGCTGCCGACCGGGCCCCCCTCGCCGTCCGGGCGGCGGCAGCCGGGAGTGCCGCCGGGCCGGTAGGCCCGGTGCGCGTCAGCGGGCGGAGCCGGCCGGGGAGCCGGCCACCGCTCAGCGCAACGGCTTGGCGTAGTTGAGGTCGAGCAGGCCGTCGTACGCCGGAGCCGTGATGCTGTCCTCGAGCTGCAGGTCCCAGCCCACCGAGATGCTGGGGTCGGCGGCCTGCTCCCGGTAGACCTTCAGGTAGCTGTCGTCCTCGATCTCGCTCAGCAGCGCCGCCTGGTCGCCCACGGCGGAGATCACGTAGGGCTGGGAGTAGGGCACGCCCTGGAGCTGGACGGCGTTCCCCTCGCACTTGATGCCGGTGGTGGTCACCACGCGCTGGCCCTGGACGGTGACCGCCTCGGCCCCGGCCTTCCACATCGCGTTGACCACGGCCTGGATGTCCTGCTGGTGCACGACGAGGTAGTTGAGGTCACGGGTGGTGCTGTTGATGACCTCCTCGGGCGCGTCGGACAGCGTCACGGTGACCCCGGGACCGGTGCGGGGCACGAGCCCGGCCGGGTCCTCCAGCTTCTGGATCCGCTTCTGGTACCGCTGCACCTCGGTGTCCCTCACCGACCTGGTGAGGGTGTCCACGTCGGCGTTCAGGTCCTTCACCCGCTGCTGGAGCGCCTGGTAGTCCCGGGCCTCGCTGCCCACCAGCGACGCGAGGTCGGTGTAGCGCCCCGGGCGCAGGTCGGTCCCCTGGCTGTTGTGGGCGCTGACGACGAAGAGCCCGCCGCACACCAGCACCACCAGCGGCGTACCAAGACGCCACGCTCCCCAGCGGCGCCGCGGACGATGCGGCCGGGGCGGGCGGGGAGTGCCGTCGTCGGCGGGCCTCGCGTGGGATCCAGGGGTCACGGCGACTAAGGTAGCCCGCGACCTGTGACGACGCGTCATGGTCGCGTGCCGATTTCAGGCCCTGTCGCCGGGGTCACCACCGAGGAGCAGCTCGTGTCCAAGCCGAAGCCCAAGCAGCCGGACTTTCTCAAGCCGACCCGAGGACCGGTGTTCTCGGCGCGCTTCATCGCCGCGCTGGTGCTCATCGTCGCCGGCATCGCCTGGATGACCTACTACTACACGGCCGTCCGGGTCGACCCCACGGTGCTGCCGCCGCCGAAGCCCGGCAGCCCGAAGTTCATGGCCGACCTGGGCGACTGGAACTACCTGATCGGGTTCGGCGCGATCTTCGTGGGCCTGGTCCTGGCCGCCCACCCCTCGACCCCGCTCGGCCGCGGGCGCGGCGTCGTGGTCGGCATGCTCGGCTGCTTCCTGATCGGCCTGCTGTGGATCTGCACCTTCTACGTGATCAGCGACGACCTCAGCAAGCTGCCGGTCTTCGACGACCTGGGCCAGAAGAACCTGCTCGTGGGCATCGGATTCATGGCGGTGGGCTTCACCTACGCCACGCGCTGGGAGTGAGCCCCGCCTGCGGCGCCTGAGCGCGCCTGACGGGCGCCAGTCGGCGCCTGCGCACCGTCCTGGACCGCCGGTCCGTCCCCCTCGGGACGGACCGGCGGTTTTGCACATTGGGGACAACGCTGTGGAGAACTACACAGATGTAGTTCTCCACAGGTAAATCCACAGTTGTGCACAACCGTGGGACACCATGCCCGCCCGAGCGCGCCTCGGAAACGCCTCCTACCCACAATTGGGGACGAGTAACCCCACAGGCCTGTGGACAGCGGTGGATAACTCCGGGCCGGGGGCGACCGTCGTCAACAAGCGACGGGTCGACGCACCCAGCCGTCAACAAGCGACGGGTCGGCGTGTCCGGGCGTGAAGAGGCGACGGGTCGGGTCAGGTGAGGGCTGCGGTGCGCAGCAGGACGGCGACCACGAGGCCGAGGGTGATCGCGCTGAGGCCCAGCGACTGCCACAGGGTGCGGTGTGGCCGGGGCGAGTAGACCAGGACCAGGGCGACGAGCACGCCGCCGAGGAAGCCGCCGAGGTGGCCCTGCCAGGAGATGAAGCCCCGGCCGACGACGGTGATCAGGAAGTTGATGCCGATCCACATCAGGATCGGTTGGACGTTTCCGCCGACCTTGAAGGCCACCACCAGCAGCCCGCCCATCAGGCCGAAGATCGCGCCCGAGGCTCCGAGGGTGGACCCGTCGACCGGGGCGAGCCAGTAGACCAGCGTGGAGCCGGCCAGTGCCGAGATCAGGTAGAGCGCCAGGAACCGGGCCCGGCCGATGGCCATCTCGAGCTGGGGGCCGAGGAACCACAGCGCCAGCATGTTGAAGCCGATGTGCCAGATCTCGACGTGCGTGAAGGCGCTGGTGAACAGCTGCCAGTACGCGCCGTCGCTGACGCCGTTGATCCAGTCACCCTGCGGGTTGGTGGCGCAGACGGCGTCGCTGCCGATGCTGGGGAAGTAGAGGTCGGGGCGGCCGACGGACACGCAGCGCCCGGTGGGCAGCAGCATCAGCCGGTTCAGCCAGGCGCTGGCCGTCCCTCCGGTCGCCATCACCAGCAGCCAGACGGCCGCGTTGACGGCGATCAGCACCATCGAGGTGAGGGAGGCGTTGCCGGGCCGCAGTCCGCCGTAGGCCGTCCGCCCCGTGCGGGTCGTCCGCGCGCCCTCGGCGACGCACTGGGGGCACTGGAAGCCGACGGCGGCATCGCGCATGCAGTCCGGGCAGATGGCCCGGCCGCAGCGCTGGCAGCGGATGTACGACTCGCGGCCGGGGTGCCGGTAACACGTCGGCACCCCGGCTGCGGGAGTCGGGTTCTCGCTCAGGAGCGCACGACCTCGACGTGCTCGATGACGACCGGCTCGAGCGGGCGGTCGCCGGGGCCGGTGGCCGTCGTGCCGATCGCGTCCACGACGTCGCGCGAGGACTGGTCGGCGACCTCCCCGAAGATCGTGTGCTTGAAGTTCAGCCACGAGGTCGCGCCGACGGTGATGAAGAACTGCGAGCCGTTGGTGCCCGGGCCGGCGTTGGCCATCGCCAGCAGGTAGGGCTTGTCGAAGGTCAGCTCGGGGTGCGGCTCGTCCTTGAAGGTGTAGCCGGGACCGCCGGTGCCGGTGCCGAGCGGGCAGCCGCCCTGGATCATGAAGCCCTCGATGACGCGGTGGAAGCCCAGGCCGTCGTAGAACGGGCCGGTCTTGCCGTTGCCGGCGTCGTACGACTTGGTGCCCTCGGCCAGCCCGACGAAGTTCGCGACCGTCTCCGGCGCGTGGTCGGGGAACAGGTTGAGGGTGATGTCGCCCTTGTTGGTCTTCAAGATGGCCTGCGTGTCAGCCATGACTGCCTCTCGCGTGAATTGGGTACGTCGTGCACGTCGATGCTGTCTGTGCGACCCGATCCTCGCACGCGCGGCAAGACGCCGAGCAAGACGGCGCGCGCTGGCTGGGTCGGGTGAGACATGATCGAATGGAAGCCACACGACGAGAAGGAAGTGTCACGCCCATGGGCCTGCGCAAGAAGAAGTCGCTCATCGATCAAGCCTCCGAGTACGTCGACACGGTCCGGCCGCAGCTCGAGTCGGCCGCCGAGACCGCCAAGGCCGTGGCCGCCGACGCCAAGGAGCGTGCGGTGCCGCTCCTGGCGGAGGCCCGCGAGAAGGCCGGGCCGGCGCTGGTGGACGCGCGTGAGAAGGCCGCCCCCTACGTCGCCGAGGCGCGTGAGAAGGCCGCCCCCTACGTCGCCGAGGCCCGTGAGAAGGCCGCGCCGTACGTCGCCGAGGCCCGCGAGAAGGCCGCTCCCTACGTCAACGGTGCGCGTGAGAAGGCGGCCCCCGTGGTGGCGACCGGCGTCGCCATCGCCGCCGAGAAGGCCGCCCAGGGCGCCAGCTTCGCGGCCGAGAAGGCCGCCGAGGGGCGCGACCTCGCCGCCGCCAAGGCCGAGGAGCTCAACCCCGAGAAGAAGAAGGGCGGGAAGTTCAAGAAGCTCGTGCTCATCGGGGGCATCGCGGCCGCGCTCGGCTTCGTCGCCCGCAAGCTCCAGGCCGGTGGCAGCAGCGACAACTGGCAGTCCTCCTACGTCCCGGCGCCCGCACCGTCGCCGCCGACGCCGCCGACGCCCGCCGCCCCGATGTCCGGTTCGACCGAGGACGACCAGGGTGGCTCCTCGCCCGACGAGGCCCTCTCCGACCAGGCCGAGGCCCCGCACCCGGTCACCACGCCGGACGAGCCCGCCGAGGTGGTCTCGGTGGACGAGGACAAGAAGGACGACAAGGCCTGAGCAGCCGGCCGCGCCAGCGGCCTTCGGCGGAGCCGCGCCAGCGGCCCCTCAGCTCCCGGACCGGCCGGAGGAGAGATCCTCCGGCCGGTTCTCGTCCACCCAGGTGTCGATGCGTTCCCACCACGCGTAGAGCCAGTCGATCCGCGCCTCCCGACCCTCCGGGATCTCCGCGCGCGGCACCTGCCACCACCGCATCACGAGCTGCTTGTCCATCGGCAGCTCGCGCCAGATGTCGGCGACCGTCCGCAGGTGGTCCAGTCCGGTGTGGGCGACCAGGACCACGTCGGCGTCCGGGGCCGCGTCGAGCGCGGCGAGGAAGCCGCCGGGCCGGGGCGCGAGCACGTGGGTCATCTCCTCGGCCCGCCGCGCCATCCGCTCCATCCCGAGCCGGCGGAGCCGGTCGATGGCGCGCTGCCGCCGTTCGGGGGTGAAGTTCCCGCCCTCGGGGAAGATCACGAACGCGTCGTTCTCGTCGAGGCCGGACGCCAGGGCTGCGATGTGCGACTCGAGGTCCTCGGCCGGCCCGGGGTTGGTGGAGATGAAGCGGGCCGGGATCCGGCCGAGCAGCACGTCGATCGCCGGGTCCCAGGCCAGGGTGTCCTTCAGCACCACCCGCGGCTCGCGTGAGTACCAGTGCATGAGCGCGTAGATCAGCGTGAACGAGTCACCGGGGCCGGCGTGCCGGCAGCAGACCAGCAGCGGGACCCCCGGGTGCGCGTCGGGCGCCGGGCCGTCGGTCGTGATCCGCAGCCGCAGCACCCGCCGGGACTCCCGGAAGAACACCCACGTCACGCCCTGCACGAGGTCGTAGTGGATGCCCTCGAAGTACGGCGTGCGGATCCGCCAGCCGAACCCCGAGGCGAGCCACAGCCCGAACATCACCACGAGCAGCAGCGCCTCGCAGGTGAGGTAGACGATGAACACCCACAGCAGCCGCAGCGCGCGCCACCGGCCCGGCAGGACCGGGGACAGCGCCGCGGCGGCGATCAGCCACAGCGGCAGGGTCACCCACACCAGCCCCGTGACCAGGACGACGAGCGGCGCGAGGACGACGCGGCGCAGCAGCCGCGTCATCGCGGGTCCGGGGAGGGAAGGTGCTCCTCGAGGTAGGCCACCGAGGCCTCGTAGGTCTGGTCGATCCGCTGCTGGACGCTGCCGAAGTCGCGGCTGCCCAGGAGCGTGTCGTCCCGGCTCGAGGTGCCCCGGGCGGGCAGCACGTGCGCCTCGACGCCGTCGGGCAGCTCGGCCATCTCCCGCACGAAGCGGTGCCGCCGGGCGATCTCGAAGGACACCCGGGCCACCTCCCACGGGCGGCGGGGCACGCTCAGCGGCCGGTCGACGCGGCCGACCTGGAGCACGAAGACACGCGTGGCGCCCATCTGGACGGCCCGGCCCACGGGCACCGAGTTGACGATGCCGCCGTCGAGGAAGTGCTCGTCGCCGACCTTCGCCGGCGGCAGCAGGCCGGGTACGGCGGCGCTCGCGACGACCGCGTCCACCACCGGTCCGGAGTCGAACCAGTGCTCGGCGGACCGCTCGATGCAGGCGGCGCAGACCTGGAACCGGACCGGCAGCTCCTCGAAGGTCAGGTCGCCGAGCTCCTCGGCCAGCCGCTTCTTCAGCGGCTCGGCGGAGTAGATGTGGGTCCCCGTGGAGACCGCCCGCCGGACCGTGCGCAGCGCCCGGTCGCCGTACACCTCCTGGCCGGAGCCGCTGGCGCCGCGCCACAGGTCCGTCAGCCGCTCGATGACCGCCGGCGAGGGGTCCCGTGCGACCATGGCGCCGTTCAGCGCGCCCACGCTGGTGCCGAGCACCAGGTCGGGCACGATCCCGCGCTCGAACAGGGCCCGGAGCATGCCCACCTCGACCGCGCCGAGGACACCGCCGCCGCCCAGCACGAACGCGGTCGTCACGGGGTCAGACGCCCTCGGTGGTCGAGCTGCCTTCGGTGGTCGAGCTGCCTTCGGTGGTCGAGCTGCCTTCGGTGGTCGAGCCTGTCGAGACCAGCTCGGGGTGCTCGGCCCGGAGCCGCTGGGTGACCTTGTGCTCGACCCAGAAGATCAGCAGCGGGATCAGGCCCGCGGCCAGCGCCAGGATCGTGAAGGCGGGCGTCCACCGGGCCTTGCGGGAGAGGAAGAAGGCGACGACGACGTAGATCATGAACACCCACCCGTGGGCGACCCACATGATGCTCGCGGACTCGCCGAAGCGCTGCAGGTCGCTGCCCTCGGCGGCGAGGTACTTCAGGGGCATGGCCACCAGGGCGCAGAAGGCGAGCAGGACGCCCACGAGGAGGGCCAGCACGCGGTAGGCGTTGAACAGGTTCTTCACGCCGCCCACGCTACTGGCCGTCCGCAGCGGTGCCGGCAGGCTCTCCCGTCGCCTCCTCCGCGGACGTGTCCTGGGTCTCGGTGGCCTCACGCGCCCGGACGGTCTCGTCCCGGATCCACCGCACCCAGACGAACACCGCGAAGGCCGCGAAGAACCACCACTCGATGGCGTAGAGCAGGTTGCGCACCGCGGTGAAGCGGCCGGCGTCGGGGAGCTGCTCGAGGTCGGCGTGCGTGAGGCCCGCCGTGCCGTCGTTGGTCGCCCTGTCGCCGACGGGCCAGCTCCCGGGCGCCGCCCGGTCGGCGACGACCGCGTAGGCGCCGTACAGGTCCTGGTCGACGTGCTGGATCACGTCGGCGGTCCGCAGCTGGGGCAGCACGTCGTCTCGCGGGTCGTCGTCCGCCTCGCCCGTGCCCTCGGCCGGCTGGAGCCAGCCGACGAACTCACCATGGCCGGTGGGGGGCTGCGGTGCCCGGTCCGGCGCTGCCACCCAGCCGCGCACGACCGGGATCGCCGGGTCGCGCGCGCCGGTGATCGCCAGCGGGGTCACCACCCAGTAGCCCTCGCGGCCGTCCTGCTCGCGCCCGGACACGTAGACGGTGCCGTCCGGGACCCAGGTGCCGCCGAGGAGCACCGGCTGGCCGATCCGGTTGCCCGGGAAGGGATCGTCGGGGCCGATCACGGAGCGCAGGGGGACGGGCTCGGCCCGGGTGAGGTCCTGGGCCTCCGCGGCGCGACGGACCTGCCACGCGTCGTACTGCCAGACCCCCAGTCCGACGGCGGCAGCGGTGAGCACCAGTGCCAGCAGGTGCAGGGCCCAGTAGCGCGGGGCGAGCATCGTGGGCACGGGCTCCAGTCTACGAAGGCCGCTCGACGAGGTCTCCGCGCGGGCTTCCAGCATCTGGTCAGACCACTTGACCACTTGCGGGACGGATCCTAGGTTCGGGTCATGCCATTGCAGCCGGTCTCCCGCCGCTCCGTGCCCGACGAGGTGTTCGACCAGGTCCTCGGCGAGGTGGTCGACGGGGGCCTCGAGCCCGGCGAGGCGCTCCCCAGCGAGCGCCGGCTGGCCGAGGTCCTCGGCGTCTCCCGCCCCGCGGTGCGCGAGGCACTGCAGCGGATGGCGCAGACCCGGTTGGTCGAGGTCCGCCACGGGGGTTCGACCACGGTCCGCGACTTCCGCAGGCACGCCGGGCTCGACCTGCTGCCCCGCCTGCTGGTCCGCGGTGGCGGGCTCGACGCGGCCGTGGCCCGCAGCATCCTCGAGGCGCGCCTGGTGGTCGGTCCCGGTGTCGCGGCCCTCGCCGCCGAGCGCGGTGGGCCGGCCCTGGCCGCCGCCCTCACCGACCTGGTCGACGCGCTGGCCGCGGCCACCGACGACGTGGAGCGCCAGGTGCACGCGCTGTCCTACTGGGACGTGGTCGTCGACGGCGCCGACTCGCTCACGTTCCGCCTGATGTTCAACAGCCTGCGGGCGGCCTACGAGCCCGCGTTGGAGGCGCTCGCGCCCGTGATGGCCGAGGAGGTCGGCCAGGTCGGTGCCTACCGGGTGCTGACCGCCGCCATCGGCGAGGGCGACCCCGACACCGCCCGGGCGGCCGCCGAGCGGGTGCTGCGTCCGGCGACCAGCAGCCTGCTCACCGCCCTGAAGGCACTCGACCAGACCGGCCAGGAGACGACATGACCAAGGCATCCCCCGAGATCGAGAAGCTCGCGGCCCAGCGGCTGGCCGCCGACGAGGCCCGGCTCGGCCAGGGCACGGGGTCCGGCGCGCGACGTGCCAACATCAGCCTGGGGGCGGCCTGGCGCTCCTTCTGGCGGGCCCCGTCACCGTGGATGATCTCGACCTTCCTGCTCGGGTCGGTGGTGGCCCGCGTTGCCGTCGGTGGCGGCTCGTGGTGGGAGCTGGCCATCCCGGCCGCGCTCGTCGCCCTCTTCCCGGTCATCGAGTGGGTGATCCACGTGGTGATCCTGCACTGGCGGCCCCGCCGGGTCGGCCCGGTCCGGGTGGACTCGCTGCTGGCCCGCAAGCACCGGGAGCACCACGCCGACCCCCGTGACGTCCCGCTCGTCTTCATCCCCTGGCCGGCGCTGTGCTGGCTGCTGCCGGCGTACGTCGTGGTGGCGCTGCTGGCGATGCCCACGGCGCCCAGCGCCCTGTCCCTGCTGGTGGCCGTCTACGCGACCAAGCTCGGCTACGAGTGGACCCACTACCTCGTGCACAGCGACTACCGGCCGCGGTCCCGGTGGTACCGCTCGGTGTGGCGCAACCACCGGCTGCACCACTACAAGAACGAGCACTACTGGTTCACGGTGACCAGCGCGGGCACCGCGGACCGCCTGTTCCGCACCTACCCCGACCCGGGATCGGTCCCGACCTCACCGACCGTCAAGCGGCTGCACGCCAACGAGGTCCGCGAGCCCGGCAGCGTCGCCTCGTGAGCGTCCACCACCTCAACTGCGCCACGATGCGGCCGGCCGGCTCGTTCGGCGGCCGGGTCTCGCCCGGGCGGCTCGTGGCCCACTGCCTGCTGGTCGAGCGTGCCGGGGGGCTGCTGCTGGTCGACACCGGCTTCGGGACCGCCGACGTCGCCGACCCGGCACGGCTGGGGCGACCGTTCCGCACGCTGGTGCGGCCGGCGCTCGACCCGGCCGAGACCGCCCACGCCCAGGTCCTCGCCCGAGGGCACCGGGTCGAGGACGTCACCGACATCGTGCTCACCCACCTCGACCTCGACCACGCGGGCGGGATCGGGGACTTCCCGCATGCCCGGGTCCACGTCCTCGGCGACGAGCTCGACGCAGCCGTGGCGCCGAGCCTGCGCGATCGCCCGCGGTACGTCGCCGCCCAGTGGGCGCACGGTCCCCGCTGGCGGCGGCACCGGGTCGTGGGGGAGCAGTGGTTCGGCTTCGGCGCCGTCACAGCCCTGGACGACGACGTGCTGCTGGTCCCGTTGCGCGGCCACACCCGGGGGCACTGCGGGGTCGCCGTGCGCCGCCCCGACGGCGGCTGGCTGCTGCACGCCGGCGACTCCTACTTCCACGCCGGCGACCTGCGGGCGCCGGTCACCACGCCCCCGGGGCTGCGCGCCTTCCAGCGGCTGATGGCCGTCGACGACCTCCAGCGCCGGCACAACCAGGAGCGGCTCCGCGAGCTGCACGCGGCGCACTCCGTCGAGGTGACGGTCTTCAGCTCCCACGACGCCGGCGAGCTCGCCGCCCTGGCCCCGGTCGGGTAGCCCACGCCCTCGATCCTCAGGGACCGGTGGGCCGGGGGACCGGGGTGACGTCGTTGCACACCGCGAACGGCAGCGTCTCGGTCAGGGTCAGCCCGGCCGCCAGCGCCGGGCGCGGCACGTCGTACCCGATCCGGCCGGTCGCCGGGTCACCGACGCCGCCGGTGAAGCCGTCCCCGAACGACGGGTTCCCGCCCGGCCAGGCGTCGCCGAGGTGCAGCCGCTCGAACAGGTCGGGGCGGTCGCGGTTCATCCGCACCGTCGCGAGGTGGTCGCCGAAGGCCACGGAGAACGCCTCCAGCGGCTCGAGGTCGGTGACGTCGTGACGGGCGAGCACCGCGTCCTGCTGCTCGGCGGTCGCGTCCGGGCCCAGCGCGTCGGCCAGCGGGACGCACCCGCGCCGGACGTACGTCGCCTCCGCGGGCTCCCCGACCAGGTGCACCACCGCCGGGTCGGTCGCCCAGCTCGACGCCCCGTCGTCGGCCACCCCGGAGACGACCAGGTGCTCCTCGCGCAGCACCCGACCGCTGCCGAGCGCCCCGACCCCCGCGTCGACGGCGGCCGCGACCGCGGCCATGTCGAGGCCCGGCCGGAACGCGAGCACGTAGCCGTTGCCCTCCGGGCCGGTGAAGTGCGCCTCCCAGTCCACGTCGTCCTCGGTGAAGCCGTGGTCGAGCATCAGCTCGGAGGTGTCCTCGCGCAGCATCCCCTCGCTGAGCAGCGGTGCCTCCGTCCGCGCCCGCTCCCAGAAGGCCGCGCGGTCCGACATCAGGTCGTCGCTGGTCAGGTCCGGCACGCCCAGCTGGCGGCGCACTCCGTCGAGGTCGGTCACGGTGAGGCTGGTCGCGGTCGCGGGGACCAGCGGCAGGACCGCCTCAGCGGGCTCCTCGTGCGCGTCGTACGACGGGCTGCCGGCCAGGCGGGCCGGCGCGCTCGGCGCATCGGCCTCGGGCGGGGGAACCTCGTCGCACGCGGACACGCCCAGCGTGAGCAGCGCGCCGAGCACCAGCACGACCGAGCGAGGGAGCATCCGCAGGTCCCGGGCGGTGCGCGACCCGGGCCGGGGGAACCCCGGCGCCGAAACGGCGTTGAGAAGAGTGGAGCCTAGGGGACTCGAACCCCTAACCCCCTGCTTGCAAAGCAGGTGCGCTACCAATTGCGCCAAGGCCCCGTGCCGGTGGCCGCGAGCTGCACGGCCACCGAGGAGATCAGCTGCGCTCGACGTTGTCGGTGGCCTCGGCCCACAGGGCCTGCTCGGCGCGGCCCTCGTCGATCTTCTTCTTGGCGATCACGGCACCGGCGGCCGCCAGCAGGATGAGGACGAGCTTCTTCACGGTGACTCCTACGGTCGCAGGGCTGGTGCCTGCCTGGTGCGGCAGGCCGAGATCGAACCGGATTGGTGGGCCTAACAGGACTTGAACCTGTGACCTCTTCCTTATCAGGGAAGCGCTCTAACCGTCTGAGCTATAGGCCCGGGACTTGGCCGGGAGGACCCGGTGCCAAGGTGGTCGACCAGCGACCGATGGGGAACATTACCCCACCGCGGAGCGGCCGGACAAAACGGCGTCCGGGACCCGGTGACGGGTCCCGAACGACCTGCCGGACAGCCTCAGTGCTCGTCCTCCGCGAGGGTGACCTCGATGCCGCCGAGCAGGGCTGCGGCCATGTTGTAGAGGAAGGCACCCAGCGTGGCGATCGCGGTGATCAGCACCACGTCGATGACCGCCACCAGCATCGTGAACCCGAGCACGCGGGAGGTGCCGAGGTAGTCCGTCACGTCGAAACCGGCGGAGTCCTGGCCACCGACGACGTCCTGCACGGTCGTGTTGATGGAGTCCCAGACGCCGGCCGCCCCGAGGACGGACCACACCATCAGCACCGAGACGACGGTGACCACGCCGAACGCGATGGCGAGCAGGAAGGAGGTCTTCATCACCGACCACGGGTCCACCCGGGTCAGCCGCAGGCGCGCCCGACGCGGGGGCCGGACCCCGCCGGCTGCCTTCTTGGCCGCCTTCTGGGACTCCGGGTTGGCGTTGGCACGGTGCTCGTCGGTGGCACTGCTCAGCTTGGCCGAGATGCGCTCACCGAGCGGGGCCCGGACCGCCGTCTCCTGGGTGCGGTCACGGGCGGTGCGGGTGGAGGTTCGCTCGACGGGGCGTTCCGTCATCAGTCCTCACTCTCCCCTGTCAGGTCGGGGGCAGTCGTGTCGGAGCCGGGCGTGTCGGCATCCGTCGTCTCGGAGGCAGACCCGTCGATTGTTGCATCCGCGTCCACACCCGGCGATTCCTCGACGTCCTCGGCCACCTCGTCCTCGTCCCTGGCCTCGACCGAGCGGGCCACCACGGCCACCGCGTCGCCGGACTTGGGAGTCACGAACTTCACGCCCATCGTGGAGCGTCCGGTCGCCCGGAAGTGCTCGTTGATCGGGCTGCGGACGACCTGGCCGGTCTGGGTGATGGACAGCACCTCGTCGCCCTCCTCCACGATGAAGGCGCCGACGAGGCCGCCGCGGTCCGCGTTGGAGAGGGACATGGCCTTGATCCCGAGCCCGCCGCGCGACTGCAGGCGGTACTCCGAGATCCGGGTGCGCTTGGCGAAGCCTCCGTCGGTGATCGTGAAGACGTACTGCTCCTTGACGTCGGGCAGCTCGCCCGGCGCCGTCGACTCACCGGCCGCCTCCGCCTTGGCCTCGGCGGCCTCCTCGGCGGCGACCTGCTCGGCGCGGATCACCGACATCGACAGCAGCGAGTCGCCGTCGCGGAACTTCATGCCGGAGACGCCGGACGTCGCCCGGCCCATCGGGCGCAGCTGGCCGTCGTCGGCGGGGAAGCGGATCGCCTGGCCCTTCCGGGAGACCAGCAGGATGTGGTCCTCGGTGTTGGCCAGCTCGGCGCCGATCAGCTCGTCGTCGTCCTCGCGGAAGTTGATCGCGATGACGCCGGCCTGGCGGGGGCTGTTGTAGTCGCCGAGCCGGGTCTTCTTGACCAGGCCGTTGCGGGTGGCGAGCACCAGGTAGGGCGCCTGCTCGTAGTCGCGGATCGCCAGCACCTGCGCGATGTTCTCGTCCGGCTGGAAGCTGAGCAGGCCGGCGACGTGCCCACCCTTCGCGTCCCGCGAGGCCTCGGGCAGGTTGTAGGCCTTGGTGCGGTAGACCCGGCCGGCCGTGGTGAAGAACAGCAGCCAGTGGTGGTTGGTCGTGGAGATGAAGTGCTCGACCACGTCGTCACCGCGCAGCGAGGCTCCGCGGACGCCCTTGCCGCCCCGCTTCTGGGTGCGGTACTGGTCGGCGCGGGTCCGCTTCGCGTAGCCACCGCGGGTGATCGACACGACGAGGTCCTCGTCGGGGATCAGGTCCTCCATGGACAGGTCGCCGTCGGCCGCGATGATCTGGGTACGCCGGTCGTCGCCGTACTTCTCGACGATCTCGTTGAGCTCCTCGCCCACGATCCGACGCTGCCGCTCCTCGTTGGCGAGGATGTCCTCGAGGTCGGCGATGGTGCGCTCGAGGTCGGCGAGGCGGTCGATGATGGCCTGCCGCTGGAGGGCGGCCAGGCGGCGCAGCTGCAGGTCGAGGATGGCCTGGGCCTGGACCTCGTCGATGTCGAGGAGCTCGATCAGTCCGTTGCGCGCGTCCTCGACGTCGGGGGAGCGGCGGATCAGCGCGATGACCTCGTCGAGGGCGTCGAGCGCCTTGACCAGGCCGCGCTGCACGTGGGCCAGACGCTCGGCCTCGGCCAGGCGGAAGCGGGTGCGCCGCTGGATGACCTCGATCTGGTGCGCGACCCAGTTGCTGATGAACTGGTCGATGGTCAGGGTGCGCGGCACGCCGTCGACGAGCGCCAGCATGTTGGCGCTGAAGTTGGTCTGCAGCTCGGTGTGCTTGAGCAGGTTGTTGAGCACGACCCGGGCGACCGCGTCGCGGCGCAGCACCACGACGAGGCGCTGGCCGGTGCGGCCCGAGGAGTCGTCGCGCACGTCGGAGATGCCCTGGACCTTGCCGGAGTCGGCGAGCTCGGCGATCTTCAGCGCCAGGTTGTCCGGGTTGACCATGTAGGGGAGCTCGGTGATCGACAGGCAGGTGCGACCCCGGGCGTCCTCGTCGATCTCGATGACCGCGCGCTGGGTGACCGAGCCGCGACCGGTGCGGTAGGCCTGCTCGATGCCCTGGCGGCCGACGATGAGCGCGCCGTTGGGGAAGTCGGGGCCCTTGATCCGCTCGACGAGCGCGTCCTGGAGCTCCTCACGGCTGGCGTCCGGGTGCTCGAGCGCCCACTGGGCACCGGCGGCGACCTCGCGGAGGTTGTGCGGCGGGATGTTGGTGGCCATGCCGACCGCGATGCCGGCCGAGCCGTTGACCAGCAGGTTGGGGTAGCGCGACGGCAGGACCGTCGGCTCCTGCGAGCGCCCGTCGTAGTTGGGCTGGAAGTCGACCGTGTCCTGCTCGATGTCGCGGACCATCTCCAGCGCCAGCGGCGCCATCCGGCACTCGGTGTACCGCATCGCGGCCGCGGAGTCGTTGCCCGCGGAGCCGAAGTTGCCCTGCCCGTGGATCAGCGGGGCGCGCATCACCCACGGCTGCGCGAGGCGGACCAGGGTGTCGTAGATCGCCGAGTCGCCGTGGGGGTGGTACTGACCCATGACGTCACCGACGACGCGGGAGCACTTGGAGAAGCCGCGGTCGGGGCGGTAGCCGCCGTCGTACATCGCGTAGAGCACCCGGCGGTGCACCGGCTTGAGGCCGTCGCGTACGTCGGGCAGCGCCCGGCCGACGATGACCGCCATCGCGTAGTCGATGTAGGCCCGCTGCATCGAGGTCTGCAGCTCGATGGGCTCGATCCGGCCGCCCGGCTCGTCCGGTCCGCCGGTCCCGCCGGTGTTGTCCGTGGGGGTCTCAGTCACGTGTCTCTCGGTCTCTCTGGTCGGTTCTACTCGAATCTAGGAATGGCGTTAGACACCTAGATATCGAGGAATCGGACGTCCTTGGCATTGCGCTGGATGAAGGAACGGCGCTGCTCGACGTCCTCGCCCATCAGCACCGAGAACACCTCGTCGGCCTGCGCCGCGTCGTCGAGTGTCACCTGGAGCATCAGCCGCTGCTGGGGGTTCATGGTGGTCTCCCACAGCTCCTCGGCGTTCATCTCGCCGAGCCCCTTGTAGCGCTGGACGGGGTTCTCCTTGGGCAGCTTCTTGCCCTGCTCGAGCCCGTCGCGGGTGAGCGCGTCGCGCTCGGCGTCGGAGTAGACGAACTCGTGCTCGTGGGGCTTGTTCCAGCGGATCCGGTACAGCGGCGGCTGCGCCATGTAGACGTAGCCGTGCTCGATCAGCGGCTTCATGAACCGGAACAGCAGGGTCAGCAGCAGCGTGTTGATGTGGTGGCCGTCGACGTCGGCGTCGGCCATCAGCACCACCTTGTGGTAGCGCAGCTTGTCGAGGTTGAACTCCTCCTGGATGCCGGTGCCGAGCGCGGAGATGATCGCCTGCACCTCCTGGTTGCCCAGGACCTTGTCGATGCGCGCCTTCTCGACGTTGAGGATCTTGCCGCGGATCGGCAGGATCGCCTGGACCCGCGGGTCGCGGCCCTGACGGGCCGAGCCGCCGGCCGAGTCGCCCTCGACGATGAAGACCTCGCACTCGCCGGGGTTGGTCGACTGGCAGTCCGACAGCTTGCCGGGCAGGCCGCCGCCGCCGAGGAGGCCCTTGCGGTTGCGGGCCAGGTCGCGGGCCTTGCGGGCCGCCATCCGGGCCTGGGCCGCGGCCTGGGACTTGCGGATGATGTCGCGGCCCTCGGCGGGGTTCTTCTCGAACCAGTCGCCGAGCTGGTCGTTCATGACCCGCTGCACGAAGCCCTTGGCCTCGGTGTTGCCGAGCTTGGTCTTGGTCTGGCCCTCGAACTGCGGCTCGCCCAGCTTGACCGAGATGATCGCGGTCAGGCCCTCGCGGATGTCGTCACCCGAGACGCGGTCCTCGGGCTTCTTCATCAGGCCCCACTCGAAGCCCCAGTTGTTCACCAGACCGGTCAGCGCCGCCCGGAAGCCTTCCTCGTGGGTGCCGCCCTCGTGGGTGTTGATGGTGTTGGCGAAGGTGTGCACCGACTCCGAGAAGGTGGTGTTCCACTGCATCGCCACCTCGAGGCTCATGTGGTTCTCGACCGAGTCCGGGGTCTCGGCCTCGAAGGCGATGATCGAGGGGTTCGCCACCTGCTTGCGGCGGTTGAGGTGCTCGACGTAGTCGACCAGCCCGCGGTCGTACTTGAAGGTGCGCTCGAGGCCCCCGCCCTCGCCCTTGCGGATCGCGTCGCCGCCGGCCTGGTCGACGTCGTCGGCGATGGTGTCGTCCTGGACGGCCTCGAGCACCTCCTCGGCGGCCGGGCGCTCGTCGTGCACGACGATCTCGAGGCCCTTGTTGAGGAAGGCGTACTCGCGGAACCGGCTGGTGATCGTCTCGAGGGAGTACTCGGTCGTCTCGAAGATCTCGGGGGAGGCCCAGTAGGTGACGGTGGTCCCGGTGTGCTCGCCGGGCTCCATCGCACGGACCTGCTCGAGGTCGCCGTCCGGGACGCCGATGGTGAAGCTCTGGCGCCACAGGTGGCCGCGGTTCTTCACCTCGACCACGAGGTGGCTCGACAGCGCGTTGACGACCGAGACGCCGACGCCGTGCAGGCCGCCGGACACCTTGTAGCCGCCGCCGCCGAACTTGCCGCCGGCATGCAGCATGGTGAGCGCCATGGTCACCGCGGGCATCTCCTGCCCGGGCGCGGTGTCGGTGGGGATCCCGCGACCGTTGTCCTCGACGCGGATCGCGCCGTCGGCCTGCAGGGTCACCACGATCCGGTCGCAGTAGCCGGCCAGCGCCTCGTCGACCGCGTTGTCCACGATCTCCCAGATCAGGTGGTGCAGGCCGCGCACCCCGGTCGATCCGATGTACATGCCGGGGCGCTTGCGGACCGCCTCGAGGCCCTCGAGGACCTGGATCGCGGAGGCGTCGTACGACGAACCGTCGGGGGGTGCGGTGCCCCGGAGCGCTGGGACGGAGGCATCGGCCGTGTCGGCAACCGTGCTCTCCACCTGGTCCTCGACGGGGCTCTCGACGTGCTGTTCGTCGGTCACACACACCTCTTCACGATGGGCCGCCCGGCCCGAGGGGCGGGTGGCGATGACACACAGAAGGCCGCCGCAGCGTGGAGCCGGCGACCCTCACGCCATGATACCGGTCTGAGGCCCGTAAGCCACGCATCAGCTCCGAGCGTGGGGGGATCTGTGGACACAAGAGGCCCCTGAGCGGCTCGTGAAGGCCTCTCGGGGCGCCGTTCAGGGGGTCGGGTGGGTCCCTGTACGTCGGCCGGGCCGTCAGATCGTCTCGTGGGCCCGTCCCTCGACGGCCGGACCCGGGCCCGTTCGTTTCATGTGAAACGGCGCGTCAGCCGTAGGTGTCCCGCGGTCCGCGGCCGTCCCGCGCGGAGCGCGGACCCTTCTTCCACGACGGCAGGTGGGGCCCGAGCACCTCGATGACCACGACGGTGCCGTGGCCGAGCTCCTCGTTGAGCCGACGCACGATCGTCGGGGCGAGCAGGCGGAGCTGGGTGGCCCAGGCCGTGGAGTCGGTGCGGACCACGAGCCTGCCGTCGGCGAAGGACTCCGGGGTGCAGTGCTGCGCCACGTCGGCCCCGACCAGCTCCTGCCAGCGGCCGAACACCCCGTGCACCCGCAGGTCGAGGGCCCACCCGTGGTCGTTGACGAGTCGGCTGACGGCGTTGTCGAGCAGCTGCGGGTCGCGGTCGTCGGGGTGCGAGCCCGAGATCCGGGTGGTCGACCGCCGGGACTTCTTCCCCCGCACCCCGCGGGCCGGCGCCCCACCTGCCCGGGCCGTGGCCCGGGTCAGCGCTCGCGCGAGGTCGAGCCCGTCGTCGTGGTGGTTGTCGTCGGACGCCGGCGCCGACTCGTCGAGTGCTGCCCCCTCGACTCCTGGCTCGTCGACCGCCGCCGCACCCGGGTGTGGGCTCGTCGTCGGTCCCCTCCGCGGGGGTCTCGGGAAGCTGCTCGTCACCCGTCATCGTCGGCCCTGCGGACCTCGCCGTTCGCCACGACGTACCGCGTCCCGGCGAGCGCCGCCGGCACGTCCGCCCCGACCGCGGCGGTCACCAGCACCTGCTCGGCACCCGCCACCAGGTCCGCGAGCTGGGCGCGGCGCTCGGTGTCGAGCTCGGCGAAGACGTCGTCGAGGATCAGGATCGGGTCGTCGCCGTCGGCGCGAAGCAGGTCGTAGGAGGCCAGCCGCAGCGCGAGCGCGAAGGACCAGGACTCGCCGTGGGAGGCGTACCCCTTGACCGGCAACCGGTTGCCGTCGGCCGCACCCGGGCCGTGCCCCAGCGTGAGCACCAGGTCGTCGCGGTGCGGACCGACCAGGGAGACGCCTCGGTCCAGCTCGTCGTTGCGGCGCCGCTCGACCTCCGCCAGCAGGGCCTCCGCGAGCGCGGTCGGGTCGGCGGTCGGCCCGGGTGCCCCGGCCGGCAGCTCGAAGGAGGGCTTGTAGCCGATCTCGGCGTCGTCACGCGACGCACCGCGGGCGACGGTCTCGTAGGCCTTGCCGACGTAGGGCCGCAGCGCCTCGGTGAGGGCGAGACGCTCGGCCAACAGCTCCGCACCGGTGCGGGCCAGGTGGGCGTCCCAGACCCCGAGGGTCGCGAGCGCCGACTCCTGCCCCTCGCGACTCCGGCTGCCACGGCGGGCCGCTCCGATGTTCTTGAGCAGGGAGTTGCGCTGCCGCAGCACCCGGTCGTAGTCCGCGCGCACCCCAGCCAGGCGCGGCGTGCGCAGCACCAGCAGGTCGTCGAGGAACCTGCGCCGGTCCGACGGGTCGCCCTTGACCAGGGTCAGGTCCTCGGGGGAGAAGACCACCGTGCGCACCAGGCCGACCAGCTCACGGGTGCGGGGGAGCGGTGACTTGTTGATCCGGGCCCGGTTCGCGCGACCCGGGTTCAGCTCCACCTCGAGCACCGCCGTGCGGCCGTCCTTGACCACGGCCGCCCGGACCACCGCCTGGTCCGCACCGGCACGCACGAGCGGCGCGTCGGTGGCGACCCGGTGCGAGGACAACCGGGAGAGGTAGTCGATCGCCTCCACCAGGTTCGTCTTGCCCTGCCCGTTGCGGCCGATGAACGCCGTGACCCCCGGCTCGAGCCGCACGTCGGCGGCAGCGTACGAGCGGAAGTCGTGGAGGACGAGGTGGGAGACGTACAAGGGATCCCCTAGTCACCCGGGGAGGCGTCGCCGCCGGCCGGCGGCGACGTGCGCGTGGCGTGGCCGCCGAACTGGTTGCGCATGGCGGCGATGGCCTTCATCGCGGGGCTCTCGTCCTGTCGCGAGGCGAACCGCGCGAACAGCGAGGCGGCGATCACGTTGAGCGGGACCGCGTTGTCGATCGCGGCCTCGACCGTCCAGCGCCCCTCGCCGGAGTCCTCGGCGTAGCCGGCCAGCTTGTCGAGGTGGTTGTCCTCGGACAGGGCAGCGACCAGGAGGTCGAGCAGCCAGGAGCGGATGACGGTGCCCTCGCGCCAGGAGTCGAAGACGTCGACGACGTTCTCGACGAGATCGACCTTCTCGAGGAGCTCGAAGCCCTCGGCGTAGGCCTGCATGATCGCGTACTCGATGCCGTTGTGGACCATCTTGGCGAAGTGCCCGGCGCCCGGCGCCCTGCCCGGCGTGCACGAAGCCGGAGTCGCCCTCGGGCTTGAGCGCGTCGAAGGCCGGCTGGACCTTGGCGACGTCGGCGTCGGCGCCACCGCACATGAGCGCGTAGCCGTTCTCCAGACCCCAGACCCCGCCCGAGACACCGCAGTCGACGAAGCCGACGCCCTTCTCGGCCAGCAGCTCGGCGTTGGCCTGGTCGTCGGTCCAGCGGGAGTTCCCCCCGTCGACCACCAGGTCGCCCTCGTCGAGCAGCCCGCCCAGGGCGCGCACGGTCTCGCGGGTCGCGTCACCCGCGGGGACCATCACCCAGACGACCCGGGGCGAGGACAGCTTGCCGACCATCTCCTCGAGGCTCGAGGCGTCGGACACGTCCGGGTTCCGGTCGTAGCCGACGACGGTGTGGCCGGCCCCGCGCAGGCGGGTCCTCATGTTGCCGCCCATCTTGCCGAGCCCAACTAGTCCAAGTTCCATGCGTAGAGCCTAAGGGTCGATGGCGAGCGGTGTTCGGCGCCCGTCTGGCAAGGCCGAGGAGCGAAGGCGGCCCGGGTTTGGCCGTCGAGCGACGAGAACGCCGCCAGGCGGGATGCCGGGCGGCGCTCAGGAGAGCAGCCGGCGCGGCATCAACAGATAGCGGAACGGCGACGCCTCGGCATCCTCGTCCGCCGAGCCGCTGAGCACGACCGGCTTGGAGGCCTGGGTGAAGGCGAGCTCGACGACCGGCTGGTCGATGGCGCCCAGCCCGTCGAGCAGGAACTGGGGGTTGAAGCCGGTCGTGATGTCCTCGCCCTCGATGCTGGCCTCGATCGACTCCGAGGCCTGGGCCTCGTCGCCCGACCCGGCGTCCAGGGTGAGCACGCCGTCGCTGAACGCCAGCTGGACGGCGGTGTTCCGCTCGGCGACGAGCGCCACGCGCTTGACCGACTCGATCAGCGCTGCCTTGTCGACCTTGGCGACCGTCTGGTGCTCGTGCGGGAAGAGGCTTCGCACCTTCGGGAACTCGCCGTCGAGGAGCCGGGTCGTGGTGCGTCGTACGCCGCCGGGGGCTGCGCCCTCGAAGCCGATGATGCCCTCGCCGGTGCCGGACGCGGCCAGCGCGATGGTCACCTCGCTACCCGCGGTGAGCGACTTGGCCGTGTCGCCGAGGACCTTGGCGGGCACCAGGGCGGCCATGGACTCGTCGGGGGTGCGCGGGTCCCAGCCGAGCTCGCGGTGGGACAGCCGGAAGCGGTCGGTGGCGAGCAGCGAGATCGCAGAGCCCTCGATCTCGATCCGCACGCCGGTGAGGACCGGCAGCATGTCGTCGCGGCCGGCCGCGGTCACGGCCTGGGCGACGGCGTGCGAGAACTGGTCGCTCTGCACGGTGCCGGTGGCGGCAGGCATCTCGGGCAGGGAGGGGTAGTCCTCGACCGGCATGGTCTGCAGGCTGAACCTGGCCGAGCCGCAGGTGAGCGAGACCCGGGCGCCGTCGAGCACCATCTCGACCGGCTTGTTGGGCAGGCTGCGGCAGATGTCGGCGAGCAGGCGGCCGCTGACCAGGGCTCGGCCCTCGTCGCTGACCTCTGCCTTGAGCGTCGCACGCGCCGACGTCTCGTAGTCGAAGGTCGAGAGGACGAGCCCCTCGTCACTGGCATCGATGAGCAGCCCGGCCAGCACCGGGACGCTCGGACGGACCGGGAGGCTGCGGGCAGCCCAGGCAACGGCATCGGCGAGCACGTCGCGATCGACGCGGAACTTCACGGTGGGTGGTCCTTCGGTCGGGTGAATCACAACAAGGTGTTGTGGGGGCCAGGTCTGGGAGGTGAATCCTGCCATGCGGGCGAGGGCTGCGGGAGATTCGGTGTCGTTTGCCCGGCCGGATCTTGAAGTTCACCGGGGTGTCCGGGGGGAGTTGTCCCCAGGTCGGGGCCCGGATGGATGTTCACCGAGGATCGATCTGTCTGGAGGTACGTGGGAGTCACAGCATCGGTGGAAACTGTGGAGAACCAGCGTTCTCGCAGGTCAACCCCGGATTTTCGTGCACAGGGGGTGTGGAACGGGGATGGAGCGAATCACAAGTCGGTGTGGAGGCAGCGTCGGCCGCCCTGTTGTTCGCCCGAGTTGTCCACAAGCGGTCCAGAGGCAGGTCCTCCCGGCACACATTTCCTCCACAGGACCGGGGGTGCCGGCGAGAGGCCGGTCCGGGAGCCGAAAATGGCTCGTCAGAAAGCGAAATGAGAGCGACGCCCGGCGTCGTGCCGGGCGTCGCGGGTGATGCAGGCGCCCCAGAACGGTTTCTGGAGAGCCATTTCGAGTCGTGCGGCCCCGATCAGGCCCCGATCAGCCCCGGGTCAGGCCTGGCGGGCCTGCATCTTGACGCGGTTGGTGAGCTCGCTGACCTGGTTGAAGACCGCACGGCGCTCGGCGAGCAGCTGGTTGATCTTGCGATCGGCGTACATGACCGTGGTGTGGTCCCGGTTGCCGAACTGCGCGCCGATCTTGGGCAGCGAGAGGTCGGTGAGCTCTCGGCACAGGTACATGGCGATCTGGCGCGCCATCACCAGGTGCCGGCCACGGGACGGGCCGGTCAGCTCTTCGATGGACAGCCCGAAGTAGGCCGCGGTCTGGGCGATGATCAGCGCGGCGGTGATCTCGGGCTCGCCGCCCTCGGGGATCAGGTCCTTCAGGACGATCTCGGCCAGGGTCATGTCGACCTCCTGGCGGTTGAGGTTCGCGAAGGCCGTGACCCGGATCAGGGCGCCCTCGAGCTCGCGGATGTTCGTCTGGATCTTCGAGGCGATGAACTCGAGGACGTCCGGCGGCGCGGTGAGGCGGTCCATCGCCGCCTTCTTGCGCAGGATCGCGATCCGCGTCTCGAGGTCCGGCGGCTGCACGTCGGTGATGAGGCCCCACTCGAACCGGTTGCGCAACCGGTCCTCGAGGGCCTCGAGACGCTTGGGCGCCCGGTCCGAGGTCAGCACGATCTGCTTGTTGGCGTTGTGGAGCGTGTTGAAGGTGTGGAAGAACTCCTCCTGGGTCTGGGTCTTCCCCTCCAGGAACTGGATGTCGTCGATCAGGAGCACGTCGACGTCGCGGTAGCGGCGCTTGAACCGGTCCTGCCGGTCGTCGCGGATCGCGTTGATGAACTCGTTGGTGAACTCCTCGCTCGACACGTAGCGCACCTTCGCCCCGCTGTAGAGGCTGCGGACGTAGTGGCCGATGGCGTGGAGCAGGTGGGTCTTGCCGAGCCCCGAGTCGCCGTAGACCAGCAACGGGTTGTACGCCTTGCCCGGTGCCTCGGCCACGGCGACCGCCGCGGCGTGCGGGAACCGGTTCGACGAGCCGATGACGAAGGTCTCGAAGGTGTACTTGGGATTGAGGCGGGTCTCGAGCGCCGTGGGGCGCGGCAGCGACTCCACCGGGTCGGCGACCGAGCGCGGTGCCGGCGGGCACCGCCTGCTCCTCCGCGCGAATTGTCGACATGTCGATCTCTCGACTTGTCGGCGCATCGACAACGGTCGGCGCGGGATCGGCGAGCTGGCTGCTCGTCGAGCTGGGGGTTGACGGTCACCGCGATCCGGATCTCGCGGCCGAAGGCGACGGTGAGCGCGTCCTCGAGCTGCCCTCGCAGCCGGCCCTCGAGCTGGGTGCGGGTGAAGTCGTTGGGGACCGCGATGATCGCGGTGCTCTCGTGGAGAGTCACCGGCTCGCTGGCGCGCAGCCAGGCGCGTTGGTTGGGCTGCAGGTCGTTGACGACTCCGCGCCAGGCCACATTGAGGTCCGAGGTGCTCTGCTCCACGGGGTTCCCGCCTCGCTTCCGGTGGTCGTGCGCTCGTGCGAACCCCCATGCTCGCTGTCCTCGTGGCCGGGCCGCAGGGGAACCGGGGCATCGAGGTGGGGCCGCTCTTGTCTCCACAGCTTTGTCCACAGGTTGTGAACCCGAGCCCTCCCTTGTGGAGAGGGCCGGCCCGAGACGCACCGTGATGGCATGTGGATGGATGTCTTCGCAGGTCAGAGGGCGAAAGCCACGAACGTGGCGGACGTCACACAGCCTGTTTGTCCACAGGGGCCCGGGGGTGTGGGGGAACCTCGGAGGGCTTGAACGTAACAAGCCGTGACAGCGTGGAGCAAGACGTCATCCACAGGGGTGGAAAACGTGCTCCGTCGCCGGTTTGACCCTGTTGAACGCCAGCGCGTACCGTTGGCCGGTCACCCGGTGTCGACCGGTGCCGCATGTCCACGCAGCTCTGCGCTCGTGGGTGGGCGGTGCCTGCCGAAAGGCGTCGCGGAGCCTGCGCGTTCCGTGGCACTGCCGATCCACCGGCGTGGCTGCCCTGTCACACCATGGAGAGAAGCTCGTGAGCAAGCGTACGTACCAGCCGAACAACCGCCGCCGTCACAAGGTGCACGGGTTCCGCCTGCGCATGCGCACCCGTGCCGGTCGCGCCATCCTGTCCTCGCGTCGTCGCAAGGGCCGCAAGAGCCTGGCCGTCTGAGGGCCCTGCCCTCCGTCGGCCGGCCACACTCCGTGCTGAGCGCACCCCATCGGCTGCGTGACTCCGGTTCCTTCCGGGTCGCGGTCCGTCGGGGGCGCAGAGCCGGGTCCCGGACCGTCGTGGTCCACCTGTTCGACCCCGCGCGCGAGGGCGGGGTCGAGGAGCAGGTGCTCCCCGCACGGGTCGGGTTCGTGGTCAGCAAGGCGGTGGGCGACGCCGTGACCCGCAACCGCGTGAAGCGCCGGCTTCGACACCTTGCCCGGGAGCACGTCTCGTCGCTCCCGGGCTCTGCTGTGCTCGTGGTCCGGGCGCTGCCCGCGGCGGCATCGGCGTCCCACGAGGAACTCGTGGACGACCTCGACCGTTGCCTGGGTCGGGTGCTCGTCGGATGAAGTACGTCCTCATCGGCCTGCTGCGGGCCTACCGCACGCTGATCAGTCCGCTCTACGGGCAGGTCTGCCGCTACCACCCGTCGTGCTCGGCCTACGCGCTGGATGCGGTGCGTGAGCACGGCAGCCTGCGCGGCAGCTGGCTGGCGGTACGCCGTCTCGCGCGCTGCCACCCGTGGGCCGCCGGCGGCTATGACCCGGTGCCCCCCAAACAGCGTCCTCCCCGCACCAGTGCGGGCAACTCCCCCATGCAAGGAGCCTGAAACTCGTGGGAATCTTCGGCGACATCGGCCACTTCATCATGACGCCGCTGTACTACGCGATCTCCGTGGTACTGGTCAGTTTCCACAAGGTGCTCAGCACCCTCGGACTGGATCCTGCTGGTGGCGCGTCCTGGGCGCTGTCGATCATCGGGCTGACGCTGGTGATCCGCGCGGCGCTGATCCCGCTGTTCGTCAAGCAGATCAAGTCCAGCCGGAACATGCAGCTGATCCAGCCCAAGGTCAAGGAGCTGCAGAAGAAGTACGGCCACGACCGGGAGAAGCTCGCCCAGGAGACGATGAAGCTGTACAAGGAGACGGGCACCAACCCGTTCGCCTCGTGCCTGCCGATCCTGCTGCAGATGCCGATCTTCCTCGCGCTGTTCCGGCTCCTCGACCACGCCGCCAAGCACCAGCAGGGCAACGGTGTGCTGACCGACTCCATGGCCGAGCAGTTCGGGAACGCCAAGCTGTTCGGGGTCGTCCCGATCTCCTCGTCGTTCATCGACAACGGTGGACTGCTGAGCGTCCAGGTGCTCGCCGCGATCCTGGTGGTGGCGATGACCGCGACCACGTTCACCACGCAGCGTCAGCTGATGAGCAAGAACATGCCCGCCGACGCGATGAGCGGCCCCTACGCCCAGCAGCAGAAGATGCTGCTCTACGTGCTGCCGGTCGTGTTCGCGGTCGGCGGCATCGCGTTCCCGATCGGCGTGCTCCTGTACTGGACCACCTCGAACCTGTGGACCATGGGTCAGCAGTTCTACGTCATCCGCAACAACCCCGCTCCCGGCACGCCGGCCGCGAAGGCGAAGGCCGACCGCGACGCGGCCAAGGCGGCGAGGCACGGTCACCCGGCGCCGGCTCCCGAGGTCGTCGAGCCCGAGGCCGAGCGTCGTCCCACCCAGCGCCAGCAGCCGAAGCGGCAGACCCGAGAGCAGCGCAAGAAGTCCGGCGGAGCGCGCCCCACCGACAAGACCACCCCCGAGGGAGAGCAGCAGTGAGCGACAGCGGCACCGACACCAGCACCCAGACCGACGTCGAGGTGGAGACCCAGGCGGGTCCGCCCGCGGCCGGCTCCGCGGACCGGGTTCGCGAGCTCGAGCAGGAGGGCGACATCGCGGCGGACTACCTCGAGGAGCTCCTCGACATCGCCGACCTCGACGGCGACCTGGACATGGACGTGGAGGGCGACCGGGCGGCCGTCTCCATCGTCGGCGCGGACCTGAGCCAGCTGGTCGGTCGTGACGGGGAGGTGCTGGACGCCCTGCAGGAGCTGACCCGGCTCGCGGTCTACCGCGAGACCGGTGAGCGCTCCCGGCTGATGCTCGACGTCTCCGGCTTCCGGGCCCAGAAGCGCGAGGAGCTGGTGGCCCTGGCCAACGAGACGATCGCGCGGGTGCGCGAGAGCGGGGAGTCCGTCTCGCTCGACGCGATGACGCCCTTCGAGCGCAAGGTCGTGCACGACGCCGTCGCCGCGGCCGGGCTCTCGTCGGAGTCGGAGGGCGCCGAGCCGCGCCGCCACGTGGTGGTTCTGCCGAGCTGATCGATGGACGACGTTTCACGTGAAACAGCACCCTCCGCGCCCGAGGTGGCGCGGAGGGTGTTTCCTTCTGGGCGAGTGGCGCTGGCCGAGCGCTACGCCCACCTGCTCGCCACCGACGGGGTGATCCGGGGACTGATCGGTCCCCGGGAGGCGCCCCGGCTCTGGGAGCGACACCTGGTGAACTGCGCGCTGCTGGGCGACGTCGTCCCACCGGGTTCGTCGGTCTGTGACATCGGCTCCGGCGCGGGCCTGCCTGGCCTGGTCCTTGCCATCGCTCGCCCGGACCTGCGGATCACGCTGGTCGAGCCGCTGCTGCGACGCACGACCTTCCTCGAGGAGGTGGTGGCGGAGCTCGACCTGTCGCACGTGGAGGTGGTCCGGGGCCGTGCGGACTCGCTGCACGGGCGCCGCAGGTTCGCCGTGGTGACGTCACGTGCGGTCGCCCCCCTGGACCGGCTGCTGGGCTGGTCGATGCCGCTCGTGGAGCCGGAGGGTGCTCTGGTCGCGATGAAGGGCTCCTCGGTCCAGGAGGAGATCGAGGCGGCCGCCCCGGTCCTGGCGCAGCTGGGCTGCGCGTCGCCGGAGGTCCGGGTCCTCGGTGCCGAGCTGGTGGATCCGCCGACATACGCCCTCCGGGTGGCCTGGGCCGATCCCGCGCGGGTATCTTTGCCGCCTGTCGCGACGAAGGCCACCCCGCGCGGGTCCGCCAAGGGTCGCGAGCGTGGGTCACAGGGCCGCCGATCTCGGGGCCGCGGATCACAGGGGAGGCGGAAGGCGTGACGGAGCAGTCCCCGGCAGACGGACAGCCCTCCAGCGAGCACGACAGCCCGGCAGTGCCGGACGGCGTGCTGGGTTGGCCGGCCGACGGGTCGACCGAGTTATCCACCGGTCTGGGCTGGCCCGCGGAGCGTACTTATCCACAGGTTGAGGCCACTCATCCACAAGAACCTACGGAAGAGGATGACGTGGTTTCACGTGAAACACCGGCACCCAAGGCGTTCACCGTGCGCACCGCCGCCGACCTGGCGGCGGCCGCGTCCGAGTTCGTCGACGACGCCACGCCCCTGGCGCGGGCCGCGGAGCACACGGTGCTGGCCCGGCACGGCGCCCGGATGCGGCCGGCGCTCCCGCGCCCCGACGCGACCCGGGTCCTGGTCGTGGCCAACCAGAAGGGTGGCGTCGGCAAGACGACCTCGACGGTCAACGTGGCGGCCGCCCTGGCGCAGCTGGGGCAACGGATCCTGGTGATCGACCTCGACCCGCAGGGGAACGCCTCGACGGCCCTGGGCGTCGATCACCACCGGGGTGTCGCCTCGACGTACGACGCGTTGGTGGACGGGGTTGCTCTCGCGGAGGTCGTCAGCCCCTGTCCGGAGGTGGACAACCTCGACGTCGTGCCCGCGACCATCGACCTGGCCGGTGCCGAGATCGAGCTGGTGAGCGTGGTCGCCCGGGAGGGCCGGCTGCACAAGGCGATCCAGGGGCATCCGCTGGTCGGCAGCGCCGCGGACGCCGGCGACGAGCGCTACGACTACGTCTTCATCGACTGCCCGCCCTCGCTCGGCCTGCTCACCCTGAACGCGCTGGTGGCGGGCGCGGAGATGATGATCCCGATCCAGGCGGAGTACTACGCCCTGGAGGGTCTGGGCCAGCTGCTCGAGACCGTCGAGATGGTCAGGGCGCACCTGAACCCGCGGCTGAACGTCTCCACGATCCTGCTCACCATGTACGACGCCCGCACCCGTCTCGCCGCCGGGGTGGCGGACGAGGTTCGGGACCACTTCGGGGACCAGGTCATCAAGACCGCGATTCCGCGGTCGGTGCGAGTTTCGGAGGCGCCCTCGTACGGCCAGACGGTGATGACCTACGATCCCGGATCGCCGGGCGCGTTGTGCTACCTCGAGGCCGCCCGTGAACTCGCGACCAAGGGAGCACCACGATGAACGCCAGCCGGCCACAGCAGCGAAGAGGACTCGGACGCGGCCTGGGGTCGCTGATCCCGACCGCGCCCTCGACGCCGGCAGGCGGCGTGGGACAGGGCGACGGCGTCCCGGGCGAGGCTGCCTCCACGACGGCCTCGGCCACCCCGGACGGTGTCGACAACACCGGCCCGGGGATCCCTGCGTCGGCGGGGCAGCCGGAGCAGGTGGTGCCGGAGACGGACCTGGCACCCGTCGCCGGCGCCTACTTCGCCGAGGTCCCGCTGGAGCAGATCTCACCGAACCGGGTCCAGCCCCGCCAGGTCTTCGACGAGGAGGCCATGGCCGAGCTCGTCCACTCGATCCGCGAGGTCGGACTGCTCCAGCCCGTCGTGGTGCGTCGGACCGGGGTGGAGTCCTATGAGCTCGTCATGGGCGAGCGCCGCTGGCGCGCGGCCCAGCAGGCAGGCCTGGAGACGATCCCGGCGATCGTCCGCGAGACCGACGACAACGACATGCTGCGGGACGCGCTCCTGGAGAACCTGCACCGCTCGCAGCTGAACCCCCTGGAGGAGGCGGCCGCCTACCAGCAGATGCTGGAGGACTTCGGCTGTACCCACGACGAGCTCGCGTCCCGGATCGGGCGCTCCCGCCCCCAGATCAGCAACACGCTCCGGCTGCTCCGCCTGACTCCGGCCGTGCAGCGCCGCGTGGCGGCGGGCGTCCTCTCGGCCGGTCACGCCCGGGCCCTGCTCGCCGTCGAGGATCCGGACCTGCAGGACCGGCTGGCGCAGCGCGTCGTGGCCGAGGGCATCAGTGTGCGGGGTCTCGAGGAGATCGTGGCGGTCGGTGGCCCGGACAGCCCCGGTCCCCGGGTCACCCGGCGCAAGCCGACCGCCCCCGGCCTCACCGACCTGGCGGACCGGCTCTCGGACCGGTTCGAGACCCGGGTCAAGGTGGACCTCGGCCGCTCGAAGGGCAAGATCACCGTCGAGTTCGCGTCCCTGGACGACCTGCAGCGCATCGTCGACGTGATGGATCCCCGCAACCGGAGCGACCGGCCGATCTGATCATTCATCGACATGTCGCTATGTCGACAAAGTGACATGTCGACTGAGGTTCGGGCCTCGCTGGCGGGCCGTGCTGGGCGGACCGCGGGCCACCAGGGCAGCGCATGTTGCACGTGAAACAAGCCGAACCGGGGCCGCCACCCCGGGACGCAGTGGGGCCGGACGGCAGCCAGCGGAGCTGGCTCGATCAGCAGGGCGCGGGTTCGGCAGACAACGTGGATGGTGGGCGCCCATTTCTGCGCGATTCGTGATCGGACTGGTCTGAGGAGTCCGAGCGCGGCAGGTGGAGGTCGTCGTGGGCCGAAGCCGAAGTCCGGCGCGCGCTGTCCGGACCCCCGCGGCCGCGGGTGCGGACCCTGCCGCGCCAGGCTCGGCCAGAGGGGCGGGTCCGGCCCAACCGGTTCAAGCGCTGAGTCGCGCAGACCTTTATCGGCGACCGGCAGCCATCGACCCGGGCGTGGGGAACCAGCGCCACACGACGGCGGACTGCCCGAGCGTCCACGCCGAGTTGCACACCCAGTAGACGAGCAGTGCCGCCGGGACGGCGCCGGCGGCCACCAACAGGCCCACGGCCGACACCGCCGGCAGCATCTGCTGGACCTTGGTCACCGCGGACGGCACGTCGGTCAGCACGGTGTTCGGGGCGACCAGGTACCTCTGGGTGACCTAGGAGAGCCCGGCCGCGAGACCGGCCAGCCCGTGGCTGATGAGGTGGTACAGCGCGATCCAGATCGGCGACTGGACCAACATCGGCAGGCAGCCCCACCGCGACATGTTGTGCTCAGCCGCGATGCGGCGGCGCTCCTCGGTGAACGCCCGCAGGCTGTCGGGCTCCTTCTTGTTGCGGTAGCGCTTGGCGAGTTCCTGCATCTGCGGCCGTGCGTGAACGGCGGCGTGACCTTGGCGGACGCCGTGGACAACCACGGGTAGCAGGGCCACCCGGACCAGGACAACCACCGCAGTGATGCACAGCACCCACGTGCCGCCGGCGGCAGGATCGGCGCCGAGCGCGGTGAGCACGGCGTGGGTCGCCGCGATGACGGCCGCGAGGGCATGGGACAACGGATCGAGAACAGACATGACGATGCTCCTGAGCGAAGGGAAGAAGAGACGGGCCGTGGCTCGCGTGAGCGCGAGCGTCAGGCCAGCCCAGGAGCGCGAGGTCGAAGCGGGTGGTGCACCGGGTCTGTGACCCGGCCGGGCAGCAGCGGCGGGGGGCCGGAGGCGGCGATCAGGGCCACCGGTCGGAGGCAGGCGGCGAGGAGCACCTGGCGGGTCGCGAGCGCCAGCAGCGCCGCAAGCGCCAGGGTCAGAACAGCGACGCCGGCGGTTGGAGTGTCCGCGGCGGCCGTGACGAGCGTCGGCAACACCGCCGCGAGCGCCAACCCGAGCACCCCGGCGAGCAGCGCGAGGGTGCGCGTGGATGCGTCCTCGAGTGGACGGCTCATGGCCCGATGGTACGCGGATCGTTGCCTCGGCGATGTCCGTACGGAGACGCCCGCGCAGCGCGCGATGAAGGCAGCCAGGTCGAGAACGAGACCGGCTTCGCCGGGAATCGGCGCGTCAGGCCTGGCGGGATCAGGCCTGGCTGGATCAGGACCGGCTGGATCAGGACTGGCTGGATCAGGACTGGGCGCGGCGGGCGGCGCGCTTGGCCGCGCGGGCCCGCTTCTCCCCGGCGTCGAGCTGCTCGGCCTCCGCCAGGGTCGGCGCCGAGCCACCGTGCGAGGCGGGCACCCACCAGGCGCCGGGGGGCTGTTCGTCGGCCGGGTACTCAGCGATCGACTCCGCGAGCATCTGGCTCATCCGCTCGCGCAGCGCCGCCGTCTCGGCCACCGGGTCCTCGCCCGTGGGGTGCATCGGCTCGCCCACCTTGATGCTGATGGTCTTGCCGCGCGAGAAGTCCCGCGGATGGTCCTTGGTCATCATCCGCTGCGTGCCCCAGAGGATCACCGGCACGACGGGAACCCCGGCGGCAGCCGCGATCCGCACGGCGCCGGTCTTGAACTCCTTCAGCTCCATGGCCCGCGAGATCGTGGCCTCGGGGAAGATGCCGACGGCCTCGCCGGCCTGCAGGTACTCGACCGCCGTGTGGTACGACGCGAGCCCCTCGCCGCGGTCGACCTCGATGTGGTGCAGGGAGCGCATCAGGGGACCGGTCCAGCGGTGGTCGAAGAGCTCCCGCTTGGCCATGAACCGCACCAGCCGGCCGGAGGGGTTCGCGGCGAGCCCGCCGTAGACGAAGTCGACGTACCCGATGTGGTTGTAGGCGAGCAGCACCCCACCGGAGCGAGGGACGTGCTCGGTGCCGGTCATCCGGAACCGCTGCCCGAGCACCCGGAAGGCGGTCTTGGCCGTGACGATGATCGGGGGATAGGTCAGGTCGCGCACGTCTACTCCTGCGGGTTGCTCCGCACCACGGCGGCCTGGACGAGGGAGGCACAGACCTTGCCGAGGTCCAGGCCGGCAGCCTGGACCGCGAGCGGCACGGTCGAGGTCTCGGTGAAGCCAGGCGCCACGTTGACCTCCAGGAACCATACCCGTCCGTCGGCGTCGACGATCAGGTCCGACCGGGAGACGTCGCGCAGCCCGAGCACGTCGTGCGCCGCGAGGGCGATCCTCGCGACCTCGGCGGAGAGCGCGGCGTCCAGCGGGGCCGGGGTGACGAACTCGGTGGAGCCGGCGGTGTAGCGGGCGGTGTAGTCGTAGACGCCCCCGTCGGGGCGGATGGCCACCGCGGGCAGCGCGCGGGGCCCGGAACCGTCGTCGATCACGGGGACCGCCACCTCCAGGCCCGTGACGAACTGCTCCAGCAGGGCCACGTCGCCGTACGCGAAGGCGTTGACCATGGCGGCGGGGAGCTCCTCGGCGGTGCGCACGACCGAGCAGCCGAGCGCCGAGCCGCTCTTGGCCGGCTTGACCATCAGGGGCAGCCCCAGGCGCGCGACCAGCGCCGCCATCACCTCCGCGGCCCCGAGCTCGCGGAACGTCTCGTGGGGCAGGCAGACCGACGCGGGCGTGTCGATCCCGGCCCGCGCCACGACCGCCTTGGCGACGGGCTTGTCGAACGCCGTGCGGCACGCGGCGGGGGCCGCGCCCACGTAGGGCACGGAGAGCAGCTCGAGGACCTCGCGGATCGCCCCGTCCTCGCCGGTCTCTCCGTGCAGCATGGGCACCACGCAGGCCGGACGCTCGTCGCGCAGGGTGGTCAGCAGCGAGGCGTCCACGTCCCGCTCGACCACGTCGAGGCCGGTGCCCCGCAGCGACTCGGCGACCCGGCGGCCCGAGCGCAGCGACACGTCCCGCTCGTGCGAGAGCCCGCCCGCCAGCACCAGCACGGGGCCTCGGCGCGCGTCTGCTGCTTCGGTGGTCGAGGCCACGTGTTCTCCACTCATCGTCGGTCCCGGCTGCTCAGCTGAGGTCGCTGCTCGGCGCGTCGTACCCGCTGCGGGCCTCGAGCCCACGGACCGGTGCGGCCGCACCGAAGGTCTCACGAAGCTCCATCTCGGCCTCGAGCACCCCTGCCAGCCGGCGGACGCCCTCGCGGATCCGTTCGGGCGTCGGGAAGCAGAAGGAGAGCCGCATCGAACCGGAACCGAAGCCGTCGGCGAAGAAGGCGGTCCCGGGCACGTAGGCCACCCGCGCAGTCACCGCGCGCGGCAGCATCGCCTTGGCGTCGATGCCCGGCGGCAGCGTGACCCAGACGAAGAAGCCCCCGTCGGGCTCGTTCCAGGAGCAGGATGCGGGCATGTAGTCGCGCAACGCGGCCATCATCGCGTCGCGCCGGTCGCGGTACATCTCCTGCATCTGCTTGATCTGGCCCTGCCAGTCGTGCTGGGTGAGGTAGGCCGAGACGGCCATCTGGCTGAACGACGGGGGGCACAGGGTGGCGGACTCCTGCGCGAGCACGAGCTTCTCGCGCACCGCGTGCGGCGCGAGCGCCCAGCCCACCCGCATGCCGGGCGAGAAGGTCTTCGAGAACGACCCGAGGTAGATCACGCCCTCGGCCTCGTCGGCCCGCAGCGCGCGCTGGGGCTCGCCCTCGAAGCCCAGCAGCCCGTACGGGTTGTCCTCGAGCACCAGGATGTCGTGGCGTCGGCAGATCTCGAGCACCTGGGGCCGCCGCTCGGGGGCGAGCGTGATGCCCGCGGGGTTGTGGAAGTTCGGGATCGTGTACAGGAACTTGATGGTCTTGCCGGCTGCGCGGACAGCGGTGATGGCCTGGTCGAGCGCTTCCGGCACCAGCCCGTCGGCATCCATCTCGACGTGCACCACGTCGCACTCGAAGGCCTTGAACACGCCGAGCGCCCCGACGTACGACGGGGCCTCGCAGAGCACCACGTCCCCGGGGTCGCAGAAGATCCGGGTGACCAGGTCGACCGCCTGCTGGGAGCCGACGGTGACGACGACGTCGTCGGGGTGCGCCTCGATGCCCTCGAGCCGCATCACCTCGCAGATCTGCTCACGCAGGGTCGGGTCACCCTGCCCCGAGCCGTACTGCAGGGCGACCGGGCCGTTCTCGGCGATCAGGTCGCCGATGGCACTGCCGACGACGTCGAGGGGCAGCCCGGAGATGTTGGGCATCCCGCCGGCCAGCGAGACCACCTCGGGGCGCGAGGCGACCGCGAAGAGCGCCCGGATCTCGGAGGCGGTCATGCCGGCGGTGCGCGCGGCGTACCGGTCGACGTAGGAGTCCAGGCGGGTCCCGGAGCCGGGCGTGACGCTGCGCGCGGGGGTGTTGTCCATGACACCTCTAGCATGAACGATGGGAGCCGGGGCCGCACGTGCAGACCGGGTAGTGGGCGCGTCGGACCGGTCACACCCGTCGTCACCAGGCCCCGGGGAGGACGTGATGTCACGCAAGATCGTCCGGCTCACGCTGGACCACCTCGACGCGTTGCCGGAGCCGTGCCGCTCCTGCCTCTTCTGGGAGCTCGACCCGGTGCGCCGCCAGCGCGTGGAGGACCCGCGCGGTGAGAAGGACGCCTGGGTGTCGGAGGTGCTGCGCGAGTGGGGCTCCTGCGGCCGCGTCGCGCTGGTGGACGACGTGCCGGTCGGCTACCTGATCTATGCACCCGCCTCCTACGTGCCGGGGGCGGCGGGCTTCCCCACGGCGCCGGTCTCACCGGACGCCGTGCTGCTCACGAACGTGTACGTCGCCCCGGCCCACGCCGGCGGGGGCCTGGGCCGGATGCTCGTGCAGGGCATGGCCCGCGACCTGATCGAGCGGGGCGGGATCAAGGCGGTCGAGGCCTTCGGTGACACCCGCGGGGCCCGGCGCTGCGTGGTGCCGGTGGAGTTCCTCGGCAGCGTCGGCTTCAAGACCCAGCGGGCGCACATCACCACCCCGCGGATGCGGATGGAGCTGCGCTCGACGGTGACCCTCAAGGACGAGCTCGAGGCGGCGCTGGAGCGGCTGCTCGGCGCGGTGCGGCCCACGAAGAAGCCGGCGCCCGCCCCTACGCCGAAGGCGACGAGGAGCGGGCGCACCGTCACATGACGGGAGGCTTGCCCTGACGGGCGGGGCTCAGATCAGGTCTGCGAGCTCGTTGAGCAGCGCGGCCTTGGGGCGGGCCCCGACGATCGACTTCACGACCTCACCGTTCTGGTACACGTTGATGGTCGGGATGCCGGTGACCCGGTAGGACGAGGGGGTCACCGGGTTCTCGTCCACGTTCATCTTGAAGAACGTGATCTTGTCGCCGTGGGCGGTCGCGATCTCGTCCAGGATCGGAGCCACCTGGCGGCACGGACCACACCACTCGGCCCAGAAGTCCACCAGGACGGGCTTGTCGGACTTGAGGACCTGCGCCTCGAACTCGGCGTCGGTCACGGCAGCGATGTTCGCCACGGGAACTCCCTTTCTCTTGAAGACTCTGACCAGTCAACAGCACGGTGGGGACATCTGTTCCCACCACGCCGGGGCCTCACAGGCCCGCGGTCTGCACCGTCTGGGCGAGCGCCTCGGCGGCGACGTCGGCCTGCGCCTCGGACGCGCTGGCCGCGGAGTGGTCGAGCTCGGCGATGAAGCGCTCGGCGTCCAGGGCGGCCGCGCAGCCGGTGCCGGCCGCGGTGATGGCCTGCCGGTAGTGGTGGTCGACCAGGTCGCCCGCAGCGAAGACACCGGGCAGGTTGGTGGCCGTGGAGGGGTGCTCGACCAGCACGTAGCCGTTGTCGTCCAGGTCGACCTGGCCCTGCAGCAGCTCCGAGCGCGGGTCGTGACCGATCGCGATGAACAGGCCGGTGGCCTCCAGGCCCCGGGTCTCGCCGGTGACGGTGTCGCGCAGCGTGAGCGACTCGAGGCGGTCCTCGCCGTTGATCTCCTCGACCACCGAGTTCCAGACGATCTCGAGCTTCGGGTCGGCGAACGCGCGCTCCTGCATGATCTTGGAGGCGCGCAGCTCGTCACGACGCACGATCAGGGAGACCTTGGACCCGAACCGGGTCAGGAAGGTGGCCTCCTCGACGGCGGAGTCGCCGCCGCCGACCACGGCGATGTGCTGGTCGCGGAAGAAGAACCCGTCGCAGGTCGCGCACCAGGAGACGCCGCGGCCCGAGAGCTCCTCCTCACGGGGGAGGCCGAGCTTGCGGTAGCCCGAGCCCGTCGCGAGGACCACCGCGCGGGCCGTGTAGGTGTCGGTGGCGGTCCTGACGACCTTCACCTCACCGGTGAGGTCCACCTCGACGACGTCGTCGGCGACCAGCTCGGCGCCGAACCGCTCGGCCTGCGCGCGCATCTCGTCCATCAGGGCCGGGCCCATGATGCCGTCCCGGAATCCGGGGAAGTTCTCGACCTCGGTGGTGTTCATCAGCGCACCGCCGGCGGTCACCGAGCCCTCGAACACGAGCGGGTGCAGGCTCGCCCGCGCGGCGTACACCGCCGCGGTGTACCCGGACGGACCCGAGCCGATGATGATGACGTTGCGGGTGCCGGACTCAGACATGAGGGGCGTTCACTCCTTGATCGGGGACTTCGGTGCAACCGATCGTAGGCGAGGTGCATTCCCCATCGCGGGTCGACGGGCGGGTGGGTCCGCTCAGCGGGCGGGCAGCGTGATCGACCGCAGCACCTTCGAGCTGCCGCAGCCGAACAGGTCGGCGACCTGGGTGTCGCCGTTGACGGCACGGAAGGCCAGGACGCCCGGGTGACCGTCGTAGACCACCGGCACGAAGGTGCCCGAACCCCAGTCCGCGGGAGTGCAGTCGATCTTCCCGCTGGCCTTCTCGAGGGCGTCCAGGTCACGGGCGTCGTACGACGCCGACTTGTCGCTGCGGTGCCGGGCCCGGGCGACGTCCGCCGAGAAGTGGTCCGGCCGGATCCGGACCGGGTGGGCGAAGGCCATCTGGGGGGCTGCGCCGCTGGCCAGGCCGTTCGTGCTGGGCTCCGGCGAGTCCTCCTTGCCGCCGGCTTCCGATCCCGCCCCCGATCCGGCGGAGTCGGCGGTGGCCATGCCGCGGTCGGCGGCGGAGTCGCTGCTGGAGGAGCCGCTGCCGAGGTCGGTGAGCTGGCCGAGGCCGACCCCGAGCGCCACGACCGCGGCCGCGGCGACCAGCAGCGAGGTGACCCGTCGCCGGCGCCGGGACGCCAGCGCCACCACCGACGCGCCCTGCTCCTCGTCCGGGCCAGCACCGCCGGGTTGGGCCGCCAGGTCGGAGAGGACCCGGTCCATCCGGGCCGCGACGTCGGTGGGCATCGGCTCGTGGTGCCGCGCGTCCGCGAGGAGACGGCGTACCTCCCGCTCCTGCTCGGGAGTCAGGTCGGGCTCCTGGTCGGGCAACGGGGGCACCTCCTCTCGGGGCGGGTCGCTGGTCTCGGGGCCGTGCAGCTGCGGTGTCGTCGGGTCAGCCGGTCGCGGGTGGCCCGCGCGGGGCGTCGGTGGATGGGACGGACGGGCTCGCGTCGGGGTTCCCGTGGCCGGGGTGTGGCGCGTCACGCCCCGGGGCCAGCACGCCGAGGAGACCGGCGAGCCGCGCCCGGCCGCGGGAGCAACGCGACTTCACCGTCCCGCGGCGCAACCGAGCATCTCGGCGACCTCCGCGACCGGGTAGCCCTCCATGTCCACCAGCACCAGCGCGGCCCGCTGCTCGGCGGGCAGGGCGGCCAGGGCGGCGAGCACCGTCTCGCGCCGATCGCCGCGGACCGCGACCTCGGCGGGGTCCTCGGCCTGGGGGGTGGCCGAGGAGAGCGACCCGCGGCGCTCGTACTCCTCGAGGTCGTCGGGGAGGGGGTCGGTCCGGCGTGACCGCGAGGCCCGGATCCGGTCCAGGCAGGCGTTCACGACGACCCGGTGCAGCCAGGTCGTCACCGCCGCCTCGCCGCGGAAGGAGCCGGCCCGGCGGTACGCCGCGACCAGGCCGTCCTGCAGGCCGTCGGCGGCGTCGTCGGGATTGCCCATCGTGCGCAGCGCCACCGCCCAGAGACGGTCCCGGTGCCGGGCGAAGAGGACGCCGAAGGCGTCCTTGTCCCCGTCCACGTGGGCGCGCAGCAGGTCGGCGTCGCTGATGTCGTCGACGGCGTCGTCGGACCGGGTGGACCGGGTCATCCGCGGACCGCGACCTCGGCGACCTCGCCACGGTAGCCGCCCTCGGCCTGGGGCAGGGAGGTCAGCCACACGGTGAGGAACCGGCCCGTGGCCGGCTTGTCGAGGGTGATCCGCTGGTGGGCTCCGGCGGCGTCCACCTTCGCGGCCGGGGTCAGGCCGGAGACGGCCCTGGGGCTCTTGCCGGTCACGTAGAGCGAGACCCCGGTCGGGGCGCCGACCAGCGTGAGGTCGACGACGGAGACGTCGTGGACCCCGCCGAGGTCGATGGTCAGGCCGACGCCGGTCTTGAGGCCGCCGGGACCCATGTTCTGGTCGTAGGTCATGGTGCGCCAGGCCGTCGAGGGGTCGCCGTCGACGGCCAGCGGGGCCAGCTCGCGGTGCTCCTCCGGCGGGTCACCCTGCGGGTCGAAGTCCCGGGCGGCCAGGCCCGTGATCGGGGCGATCGCGGCGCTGGCGGAGGGGGACTGGGACGGCGTCGCCTCGGGCTTGGATCCCAGCGGGGTCCGCCCGCGACCGAGGTTGAAGGCGACCACGACGGCGAGCAGCAGCACCAGGCTCGCCCCGATCGCGAAGGCCAGCCGCAGCCAGCTGCGACCGGGGACCTCGTCGTCCTCCTCGTCCTCCGGCACCGGCGTGGTGCCGGTCCCGGTGCCGGTGTCCCAGGGCCAGTAGTCCCGCGAGCCCGGGGGGACGGTGTTCGGGCGAGCCCGGCGCGCCGGCTGCCCCTCCTCGGGCTCGGGTGCGAAGAGCGGCCGCTCCGGAACCTCCTCGAACGGCGGTGGCGGGGGCGGCGGGGTCGACCGGGCCACGAGCCAGGACACGTCGTCGTGGTCCTCGTCGAAGATCGGCATCCCGAGCTGGGTGGCCTGCTCGACCGAGCCGACCGGAGCGCCGGCGACCCCGGACTGTTGACCGGTCACCGCAGCGGTCTGATCGGTGTCGTCGTCGGTCCCGGCCGTCGGCTCCTCCGGCTCCGGGGTCGGTCTCTGTCGCGTCGGGTGCCGCCTCCGGGGTCGGCTCATCAGTCGCGTCGGGTGCCGGCTCGGGTGCCGGGTCCGCGGTCGGCTCCGGATCGGGTCGTGCCGGCGGGGCCGAGGCGACGGCCGCTCCGTTGGCGGCTCCGGTCGCCGGGGGGACGCTCGGCAGCGAGACCGTCCGGCTGCCGTTGTGGCTGGCCGCCTCGGCCTCTGCCATCCCGGTCGGGTCGCCCACGAAGTCGCTCAGGAAGTCCCCGATGCCGCGGGCACTGGTCAGGTCGTGGCCATTGCGCGACCCGGGGCCGGCGTACGGGTTGACGACCTGGTCGCACAGCGAGTCGAGCGGGCGCGGGATGCCGGCGCGGACCTGGCGGGGTCGGAGGACCCGACCGTGCTCCTGGGGGGCTTCGGGCACCTCGGAGGGGGAGACGCCGGGCCAGCGGCCGGTCAGCGCGCAGTAGAGCAGCCCGCCGAGGTCCGTGACGTCGGTGGCCACGCGTCCCGGCCCGATCCCGTGCAGGGCCGCGTCGACGCTGAAGCCGATGACCCGGATCGATCCGCTGCGGTCGATCAGGACGTTCTCGGGCACCAGCCGGCCGTGGGCGACGCCCGCGTCGTGGCCGGCAGCCACGGAGGCGGCCACCTCGGAGACCAGCCACGCGGCCCGGCGCGGCGCCAGCGGGCCCTCGGTGGCCAGCATGATGTCCAGCGAGCTGCCCGCGCCCCACTCGTTCACGACATAGCAGAGCCCGTCGACCTGGTCGGCGTCGAGGACGCGCAACAGCCTGCGGTCGGGCACCGTCGCCGACTGCCGGGCCGCCTCCAGCAGCACCGGCGCCCGGTCGTCGTCGGCGTCGAGGACGTGCAGGGCGACGTGGCGCTCCAGGACCCGGTCGTGGGCACGCCAGAACCGGCCGGTCCCGCTCTCGACGAGCAGGTCGACCAGGCGGTAACGGTCGGCGAGGACGTCGCCGGGCCGGATGGACTTCGGCACGCAGCTCCCCTCTATTGCAGGCTAGTGGTCATCGTAGGCTCAGCGCCCCCGTCGCGACGGGAGGCGCCTGGACACCATGTCGACGACCTCGGTCACCTCGCTCAGGTGCAAGAACCTGGCCAGGACGACGAAGACGCCGACATCCACGGCGGTCACGACCATCGCACGAAGGGCGGCGATCGCGTTGTTCGGCTCCGCCCCGAGGACTCCCAGCAGCCGCAGCGCGACGAACGCCGCGGCCGTCGAGATCCCGACCGCGACCCCCGCCCGGACCAGGAAGCGGACCAGCGTGGGCGTCTCCAGGCCGCCCAGCAGGCGTCGCAGCACGCCGTAGGACAGCACCGAGCCCACGGCGTACGACGCGGCGTAGGCGACGACGAGCGCCGGTGAGGTGTGCTCGGGGTCGGTGGCCGTGACGAGCGCCACCGCGACGACGATGTTCGTGGCGGCCACCGCGCACTGGATGAAGAAGACCGTGCGGGTCCGCTCCAGGGCGTAGAACCCGCGCAGCATCAGGTAGTGCACGGTGAAGAGCAGGATCGCCGGACCGAAGAGGGCCAGCGACAGGGTGAACAGCTGGAAGTTGTCGCGGACCGCGCCGAACGAGACCGTGTTCGCCACGTCGCCGGCGATCAGCGGCATCAGGAACGCGAACGGGATGATCACGGCCAGCGCGCTGCGCAGGGTGCTGCCCAGGCTGCGGGCCAGTCCACGCAGGTCGTCGTCGGCTGCCCGCGCCGCCAGCGTGGGGAGGATCGCGGTCGCCAACGAGACCGTGATCACCGAGTGCGGCACCATCACGATCAGGAACGTCGTGGAGTAGACCGTGTAGCCCGTCCCGGTGTCGGCACCGGCGCCGCACCCGGTGCCGCCGGAGGCCAGCCGGACCACCACGGTGTAGGCGATCTGGTTCACCACGACGAACAGCACGGTCCACATGCCGAGCCGCAGCGTGTGCGAGAGCCCGGTGTTGCGGAAGTCGAACCGGGGCCGGTAGCGGTAGCCGGCCGCGCGCAGGTAGGGCACCAGGATCAGCAGCTGGACCGCGATGCCCACCGTCGAGCCGATGCCGAGCAGGAGCTCCTGGCCGCTCGTGAACGCGCTGTACTTCTCGCCCTCCGCGACCGGGCCGTAGACCAGCAGGTAGACCACCAGCACGGCCACCGAGATGACGTTGTTGGCGATCGGTGCCCACATCATCGGCCCGAAGCGGCCGCGGGAGTTCAGGATCTGGCCGACCAGCACGAACATCCCGTAGAAGAAGACCTGCGGCAGGCAGTAGCGCGCGAACGCGATGACCGACTCGCGCTGCTCGGCGAGGCTCGCCGAGTCGTAGCAGGAGTTCAGGTAGAGCGACATCACCCAGGGCGCGGCCGCGACCAGCAGCACGCTCACCACGGCGAGGAACAGCCCGGCCAGCGTCACGATGCGGTTCGTGTAGGCGTCGCCGCCGTCGGGGTCGCTCTTCATCGCCCGGACCAGCTGCGGGACCAGGACCGCGTTGAACACGCCGCCTGCGAGCAGGATGTAGAGCATGTTGGGGATCGTGTTGGCGATCGTGAACAGGTCGGCGTGCAGCAGGTTGCCGAGGGCCGCGGTGAGCAGGAACGCGCGCACGAAGCCGCTCATCCGGGACACCACCGTCCCGGCCGCCATCACCGCGCTGGAGCTCAGGATCTTCTGGCTCTCCGAGGAGCTCATGCCCACCTCCTCATGACTGCCTGCTCATGGTTGCCGGGCCGCCCTGGCCGCGGCCCGGACCCGCCGGACCAGCCGGACCCCGATCGCGCCGAACAGCAGCGCCACACCCGTGCCGAGAATCAGCCAGATGACCTTGCTGACCTGGGCGGAGCGGATCGGCAGCTGGTCGGAGGAGCCGAGCCGGACGCCCTCGGAGTCGGTCGCGACCAGGGTCACGTTGTGGACGCCCAACCGCCGGAACGACGCGTTGAGCAGCACGGTGGCGCGTCCGCCCGGGCCGATCTCCACCTTCTCGGGCCCGCGGATCGCGCGCGGCTCGTCGGTCAGCGCCTGGATGCTGACCGTGACCGGCTCGTCGAGAGCGTTGGTGAGCGTGGCCGCGAAGCGGCCGCTGGTGCTCGACAGCGTCACGGCGGGTGGGGCCACGATCCGGATCGAGCCGAGCTCCTGCTCGATCCACGAGCGGGACCGGTCCGTCGACGCCCGGGCACCGTCGGGACTCGCGCGGTGACCGTACGACGTGGACCGCATCGCCTGGTCGGCCACGGTCGAGGCCACCGTGTCGTTGTCGGTGAGCACGTTCTGCAGCGTCTGGCCGGCCTTGACCAGGTCCTGCGCCGAGGAGAAGTTCGCGCTGTCGAGCTCGCTGCGGGACAGGCGAGCCGGGTAGTCCAGGCTGTCGGCCGAGACCGTGCGCGCGCTCCGGTCCGCCACGTCGCTGACCGTCGTGAGGTGGAGCCAGTCGACGTCGAGGCCCTCGAAGAACCCGGTCGTCGTGCTGGGGTTCCAGTAGGACGGGAGCACCACCACGAGCGGGGGATGGCCGGGCTCGAGCAGGCGCAGGGCGGCCTCGGCCAGGATGCGCTGGCGCATCGCCACCGGGGCGAGCGGGTCGTCCGGTCCGGGACCGCCGGTCGCCGCCGCCGAGGAGGTCGTCACCAGGCGGGCGCCCTTGGTCTGCGCCACCGGCGGCGGGTCGTCACCGAACATCTTGTCGGTGACCAGGACGGTGGAGCGGCTGGGTGTCGGTCCGAGCGCGGCGGGGTTGAGGTACCCGCCCGGAGAGGCCACGGCCGGCGACATCGGCAGGCCCCACGGCGCCAGCTCGGTGCCACTGCGCTTGCGCGCCCGGCGGTAGAGCGCTGGGTCGCGGTCGGCCGCCGCCGAGACGTCGACGTCGCCGTACGGCAGGGCCAGGATCTGGCGACCGTCGAGCGCCTCGTGCAACCGGTCCAGCCACGCGTTGCCGCTCTCGGTGACAGCGGCGAGGTCCGGGTCCTCCGTCTGGTCGCCCCCGGTGTCGGTCCCGTCCGAGGGGGAGGGGGTGGCTTCCGGGTCCGAGGCCTGGCTGGCGTTGTCGGTGGCCTGGGTGAGGTCCGGGGTCAGGGAGCGGGGCGGGTTGGCGAGGGTGAGCGCGCGCACCACGTCGGGCAGCCCCGGGTCGAGGAGCCAGGTGATCGGACGGAACCCCGCGGACGCACCGAAGTCGACCATGGAGCGCAACCGGCCGCCCGGGGAGAGGGCGGTGTTCCAGTCCGCGACGTCCTCGACGCTGCCGTCCGGGGCGTAGGAGACGGTGCGCCGCAGGGGGAGGACGAGGGCGGTGTCGACGGACTGCTTGGTCCGGGGGACCAGCGGCAGGAAGGTCCGCGCTCGGCCGTCGGCACCTTCGAGGCGTCCCTCCGGACCGGAGCCGAGGGCGTGGACGCCGAACCAGTACACGCCGGGCTCGGAGGCCGGGAGCAGCGAGCGCGGGACCCGGAGCGAGAACTGCATCGTCTGGCCCGGCTTGATCCGGTCGATGACGTCGTAGCTGCCGTCGGCCGTGATCCGCGCTCCGACGTCGGCGGCGGGATCGACGTCACTGGTGTCGGCGAGCTCCGCGGTCGAGCGGATCGGGGTGTCTCCCATGAAGGCGAACACGTAGACCTTCGTCCACGCGGCGTCGTCCTCGTTGGTGACCGAGCCGGTGACCCGGACCGGTCCCTTCCTCGGGACGTACGACGGGCTCAGGGAGTCGATGGTGACCGACAGCGGTGTCCGGTCCGCGGCTGCGCGGGGCGCGTGGGCGGCCCGGGAGACGTGCGTGGCCATCGGGTGGATGGTGCTGCCCGCGGCGGTCGGGCGCGCGTCGGAGCCTCGCGCGGCGGTCGCCGGAGACACCCCCGCCAGTGTCGCCACGACCGCCACGAGGGCAGGCAGCAGCGTCGTGGGGCGGAGCACGGCCCTGACTCTAGCCGTCGCCCTGACGGTCCCTGGGTGGTGCTCCGGCCCGGCGCCGGCCGCGCGGCCGCTAGAGTTGCCGTCCGTGCCTGAAGCCCCGCTGCCGCCTCTCCAGCTGACCGACGTCGAGCGTTCGGTCGCCTCGGAGCTGGACCGGATCTCCCCGGTCATCGACGAGCTGGGCCGCCGCTTCCGGGACGCCGGGCACGAGCTGGCGCTGGTGGGCGGGCCGGTCCGCGACGCGATGCTCGGGCGCCGGCACAACGACCTCGACTTCGCCACCTCGGCCCGTCCGGAGCAGACCGAGGCGCTGCTCAAGGGGTGGGCCGAGGCGATCTGGGACATGGGCCGGGCCTTCGGCACCATCGGCTGCCGCAAGGGCGAGTGGCAGGTCGAGATCACGACGTACCGCTCGGAGACCTACGACCCGAGCTCGCGCAAGCCGGACGTGGACTTCGGCGACACCCTGGCCGGCGACCTGGGCCGGCGCGACTTCACCGTCAACGCGATGGCGGTGCTGGTGCCGGACCGGACGTTCGAGGACCCCTACGGCGGCGTCGTGGACCTGGCCCACCGGGTGCTGCGCACGCCCGGTCGTCCAGAGGACAGCTTCTCCGACGACCCGTTGCGGATGATGCGGGCCGCCCGGTTCGCCGCCCAGCTCGGCTTCACCGTCGACCCGGCGGTGGTGGCGGCGATGCGGGAGATGGCCGACCGGATCGAGATCATCTCGGCCGAACGCGTCCGGGACGAGCTGGTCAAGCTGGTCTGCGCGCCGTACCCCCGGCTCGGGCTGACGCTGCTGGTCGACACCGGCCTGGCCGACCACGTGCTGCCGGAGCTCCCGGCGCTGGCCCTCGAGCGCGACGAGCACCACCGGCACAAGGACGTCTACGAGCACACGCTCACGGTGCTGGAGCAGTCGATCGACCTGGAGTCCCGGCTGCCCGGCGGCGGCCCGGACTTCGTGTCCCGGTTCGCGGCGTTGATGCACGACGTCGGCAAGCCCCGCACCCGGCGCTTCGTCGACGACGGCACGGTCACCTTCCACCACCACGACGTGGTCGGCGCCAAGATCACCAGGAAGCGGATGAAGGCGCTGCGGTTCTCCAACGACCAGATCGACGCGGTCACGCAGCTCGTGGAGCTGCACCTGCGGTTCCACGGCTACGGCTCGGGCGAGTGGACCGACTCCGCCGTACGCCGCTACGTGCGCGACGCCGGCGCGCAGCTCGAGCGCCTCCACGTGCTCACCCGCGCCGACTGCACGACCCGGAACCAGCGCAAGGCCGACCGGCTGCGTCGTACCTACGACGACCTCGAGGCCCGGATCGAGCGCCTGTCCGAGGAGGAGGAGCTGGCCTCGATCCGCCCCGACCTCGACGGCAACCAGATCATGGACATCCTCGGGATCGGCCCGGGCCGCGAGGTCGGCCTGGCCTACACGTTCCTGCTGGAGCTGCGGATGGAGCAGGGCCCGCTGTCGCCCGAGGCCGCCGAGGCAGCGCTGCGCGAGTGGTGGGCCTCGCGGGGCTGAGCGGGCCCTGCCCCCGCCTCAGCGCACGATCTTGAAGTTGAACTGCGCCGTCCCGAGCGTGTTCATCAGGCGCAGCCACACCGGCAGCAGCATCTCGGTGCCCCGCGCCGACTCGAGGCCACCGAGGTCGATCACGTCGTCGTGGCCGAAGCTCTCCAGCAGGCTGACCACGGTCGCCTTGGCGTCGGCGTCGTCACCGGAGACGAAGACCGTGCTGGACTCGCCCAGGGTCTTGGGCTCGACCATCAGCGACGCGTTGAGGGTGTTGAGCGCCTTGACGACCCGGGCCGCGGGGAACGCGCGCTGCACCTGCTCGCCCAGCGAGTCGGTGTCCTTGACGAGGAGGCTGGGCGGGAAGCCCTGGGAGAAGTCCAGCGGGTTGGCGATGTCGAGCAGCGGCTTGCCGGCGAGGTTCTCCGCGCCCGCGAGGCGAAGGACCTCGAGGGTGACACCGCCGGAGGAGGCGTTGACGACCAGGTCGGCGCTCGCGGCCGCGTCGGCGAAGGTTGCCAGGGCCACTCCCGGGTGGTCGCCGTGCCAGTCCGGGAACGGCGGGTTGCCCATGCCGTCCGTCTCGGTGCGGCCGCGGGTGGCCTGCGGGTCGCGGGTGCCGACCACGACGGTGTGGCCGAGGCCGTCGAGACGGCCGGCGATCGCCTGGCCGACCATGCCGGTGCCGAGGACTGCGATGTTCATGTGCGGGGGTCCCTTCGGGGCGAGATGTCGAGCACAACTGAGCAGACAGGTCTGTCTACCTCTGGGGTGGACGTTAGCAGACAGATCTGTCTACCATCAATCCGTGCCTCCCACGTCCGCCCGCCAGCGCATCCTCGACACCGCGTTCCGGCTGTTCTACTCGCGCGGCATCCGGGCGGTCGGGGTCGACCTGATCATCGCCGAGTCCGGTGTGGCCAAGGCGACGTTCTACAAGCACTTCCCGGCCAAGGACGACCTCGTCCTGGCGTATCTCGACCGGGTCGACGAGGTGTGGTCCGGCCAGCTCCGTGCCGCCGCGGAGGCGGCCGGGCCGGCTCCGGCCGACCGGCTGGTCGGCCTGTTCGATGCCCTGGGCTCGGCGTGCCGCCGGGAGGGGTACCGCGGCTGTGCGTTCATCAACGCCGCCGCCGAGACCGCCCCTGACTCGCCGGTCCACGCGCGGACCGTGGCCCACAAGCAGCAGGTGCTCGCGTGGGTCCGCGCCCTGGCCGCCGAGGCCGGCGCCGGTGACCCCGACGGGCTGGCCCGCTCGCTCACGCTGCTCCTGGACGGCGGCCTGGCCAGCGGAGCGCTGGACGCCGACCCGGAGGCCGCGCTCCGGGCCAAGCAGTCCGCGGCGGCCCTCGTGGCCCTGTCCACCTGACCGGGTCCACCTGACCGGGTCCACCTGACCGGGTCCACCTGACCGGGTCCACCCGACCGGCGGCGTGCGACGGGTGTCGGTCCGGCGCGGGTCGTCACTGAGTGGGATGTGTCACGGTGCGCTGTTGAACATCTGTCAGTAGGTTGCGTCGAGAACCTGTTCTCGTCCTGCGGAGCGTGCCATGAGTCCCACCACCAGCCAGACCGACCGGATCGAGCCGCTGCTCGAGCAGAGCATCGAGGTGCAGGCGCCACCGGCGACCGTCTGGGCGCTGGTGTCCGACGTGGCGCGGATGGCCTCCTGGAGCCCCCAGGTGGTGAAGACGATCGTGCGCGGCCGCCCGGTCCAGGAAGGCACGAAGTTCTTCAACCTCAACCGCCGCGGCCCGCTCTTCTGGCCGACCCAGGCCGAGGTCGTGGCGTGCGAGCCGCACACCGAGCTCGCGTTCCGGATCAAGGAGAACTGGACGGTCTGGTCCTTCACCCTGGAGCCCACCGAGTCGGGTGGCACCCGGGTGACCGAGCGCCGGCGCGCCCCCGACGGCATCTCCGGGGTCTCGAAGGGGCTGACCCGGATCGCCCTCGGCGGCCAGCAGGTCTTCACCGACGAGCTGCTCGCCGGGATGCGCGCGACCCTCGAGCGGATCAAGGCCGAGGCCGAGGCCCGACCGGTCGCTTCCTGACGCAGAAGACGCACCGACCCGTCGTCGACTGACGACGGGTCGGTGCGTCTCTACGTGAACTGACGACGGATCGGCGTCACTCCTCGCCGGCGATGAAGGCCTCGACGCGGCGGCGGCCCTCCTCGTCGGGGAGCTGCACCGGCGGGGACTTCATCAGGTACGACGAGGCCGAGATGATCGGGCCGCCGATGCCGCGGTCCTTGGCGATCTTCGCGGCGCGGATCGCGTCGATGATGATGCCGGCGGAGTTCGGGGAGTCCCAGACCTCGAGCTTGTACTCGAGGTTCAGCGGGACGTCACCGAACGCGCGACCCTCGAGGCGGACGTAGGCCCACTTGCGGTCGTCGAGCCACTGGACGTAGTCGGACGGGCCGATGTGCACGTTGCGCGTGCCCAGCTCGTGCTCGATGTTCGAGGTCACGGCCTGGGTCTTGGAGATCTTCTTCGACTCCAGGCGCTCGCGCTCGAGCATGTTCTTGAAGTCCATGTTGCCGCCGACGTTGAGCTGGTAGGTGCGGTCCAGCACCACGCCGCGGTCCTCGAACAGCTTGGCCATCACACGGTGGGTGATGGTCGCACCGACCTGGGACTTGATGTCGTCACCGATGATCGGGACGCCCGCGTCCTCGAACTTCTTCGCCCACACCGGGTCGGAGGCGATGAAGACCGGCAGCGCGTTGACGAAGGCCACGCCGGCGTCGATGGCGCACTGGGCGTAGAACTTGTCGGCCTGCTCCGAGCCCACGGGCAGGTAGGAGACGAGCACGTCGGCCCCGGTGTCCTTGAGGACCTGGACGACGTCGACGCCCTCGCCCTCGGCCTCCTCGATGGTCTCGCGGTAGTACTTGCCGAGGCCGTCGAGCGTGTGGCCGCGCTGGACGATGACGCCCGTCGGGGGCACGTCGGCGATCTTGATGGTGTTGTTCTCCGAGGCCTGCGTGGCCTCCGAGAGGTCGAACCCGACCTTCTTGGCGTCGACGTCGAAGGCGGCGACGAACTCGACGTCCTTGACGTGGTACTCACCGAACAGGACGTGCATGAGCCCCGGGACGGAGCCCGCGGGGTCGGCGTCCTTGTAGTACTCGACACCCTGGATCAGGGAGGTGGCGCAGTTGCCGACTCCCACGATTGCTACTCGTACCGAACCCATCGGGATTCCTTCCTCTTTCTCACTTCTGGTCGGCCGCGGGGCCGGTTGCTTGCCTGGTGGCGGTGGTGGGGGTGGGGGTGCTGGCTGGGTCGGGGGCGGGGGCCGTGTCGGGCCCCGGCTCCTCGTAGCTGCGCTCGGCCTGGATCAGCTCGGAGAGCCACCGGACCTCGCGCTCGACCGACTCGACGCCGTGCCGCTGGAGCTCCGCGGCGTACCGGTCGACCTCCTTCTGGGTCATCGCCAGCTGGTTCTGGACCCGGTCCAGCCGCTCCTGGAGGCGGGTGCGGCGGCCCTCGAGCACGCGCAGCCGGATCTCCATGTCGGTGCGGCCGAAGAAGGCGAAGCGGATGTCGAAGTTGTCGTCCTCCCAGGCGGTGGGACCCACCTCCGACATCAGGCGCTCGAACTCACGGTGGCCGGCCTCGGTCACCTGGTAGACGATGCGCGGGCGCCGGGTGACGGGGGTCAGCGTCGCCGCTGCCTCCTCGATGAGCTGCCCCCGGAGCATCTTCTTCAGCGTGGGGTAGAGCGAGCCGTAGGACAGCACGCGGCCCCAGCCGAGCATGAGGTTGAGCCGCTTGCGCAGCTCGTAGCCGTGCATGGGTCCCTCATGCAGCAGCCCGAGGACTGCCAGCTCGATGGTCTCCGCACGACGTGCCATGCGACCTATCGTACCGATATATCCAGCTTTCGGTGAGCCGATGGTGTAACGGCGGGTCATCCGGGGGATGCGTACCCTGTTCAGGTTGCCCCCGCCGAGCGCGTGCCTCGACGTGTCCGTCGAGCGTGCCCCCGAGTCCCCGGAGAGCCGAAGTTGAGTGGAAAGCGCAGGGCCGACGGCCCCGCCGTGAAGACCCCCCCGAAACCCCCCACGAGCACCAAGGCCCGGCTCAAGCGGGTCGGCAAGTGGCTTCTCGTGGCGGCACTCGCGGGCAGTCTGCTGCTGGCCGGAGGGCTCGTCTACCTCTACAAGACCACCGACATCCCGGACCCGAACAAGGACTTCCGGACCCAGACGTCGTTCGTCTACTACGCCGACGGCAAGACCCAGCTCGGCCAGTACGCCACCCAGAACCGTGACTCGATCCCGCTCAAGGAGATCCCGCAGAAGGTCCAGGACGCGGTGGTCGCCGCCGAGAACCAGACCTTCTGGACCGACAAGGGCATCGACCCCAAGGGAATCCTCCGGGCCGCGTTCAGCAACGCGCGGGGCAACTCCACGCAGGGTGCCTCCACGATCACCCAGCAGTACGTCAAGATCCTGTACCTCAGCCAGGAGCGCTCCTACAAGCGCAAGATCAAGGAAGCGATCCTGTCGCTGAAGATCCAGCAGCAGCTGAGCAAGTCCGAGATCCTCGAGGGCTACCTCAACACCATCTACTTCGGCCGCGGCGCGTACGGCGTCCAGGCCGCCGCGCAGGCCTACTTCAACACCGACGCCAAGGACCTGAGCCTCAAGCAGAGCGCGGTGCTGGCGAGCGTCCTGAACAACCCGACGCTGTTCGACCCCGCCAACGGCAAGGACGCGAAGACGAACCTCAAGGAGCGCTACGGCTACGTCCTGGGCGGCATGGCGCACATGGGCAACATCTCCGCCGAGCAGGCCGACAAGGCCCAGAAGCACCTGCCGAAGTTCCCGAAGATCGAGGCGGAGAGCCGGTACGGCGGCCAGAAGGGCCACATGCTCACCCTGGTCAGGAACGAGCTGCACTCCCTCGGCTTCAGCGACGAGGAGATCGACGGCGGCGGCCTGCGGGTCACCACGACCTTCACCCCGAAGGCCATGAAGGCTGCCGAGGAGGGGGTCAAGGAGGCCCGGCCGGACGGCTTCTCCGACAAGAACCTGCACGTCGCCGTGGCCAGCGTGGAGCCGGGTACCGGCGCACTGCGCGGGTTCTACGGGGGCCAGGACTACCTGGAGTCCCAGATCAACTGGGCCGCGACGGGCGGCGCGCCCGGTTCTTCCTTCAAGCCGTTCGCCCTGGCGACCGGGCTGAAGGCCGGGTTCTCGCTCAAGGACACCTTCGACGGCGACTCGCCCTACTACTACAACGGCGAGGGCACCGGCGACCGCGTGCGCAACGAGGGCAGCGGGCCGGACGGGCTGGGCAACGACTACGGCTCGGCGGTCAACCTCATCACCGCGACCGAGGAGTCGATCAACACCGCGTACGCCGACCTGACCATGTCGATCCCGGACGGTCCGGACAAGATCCTCGAGACCGCCAACGCCCTCGGCATCCCCAAGTGGAACAAGAACGACTCGGGCTACAACCACCTCGAGACCAGCCCCGGCCTGGAGCCGGTGTCCGGGATCGCGCTCGGGTCGGCGACCATCGCGCCGATCAACATGGCCAACGCCTACGCGACCATCGCCAACGGCGGCAAGCGCGCCGACGTCCACGTCATCAACAAGGTCGTCGACAAGAGCGGCGAGACCGTGTGGTCGTACAAGCAGTCGACCAAGGACGCGATCAGCGAGGACATCGCCGCGGACACCTCCTACGCCCTGCAGCAGGTGGTCCAGCACGGCACCGGCACCGCCGCCCTCGCCCTCGGCCGTCCGGCCGCCGGCAAGACGGGCACCGCCACGGCGTCCAACCCGAAGGCCGGCGAGGACGAGTACGTCTCCTCGTCCTGGTTCGTCGGGTACACCCCGCAGATGGCCACGGCCGTGATGTACGTCCGGGGCAAGGGCAACGAGCGGCTGGACGGCTGGCTGCCGGAGTACTTCGGTGCCGCCTTCCCCGCGCGGACCTGGACGGCGGTCATGCAGCGCGACATGGAGGGCCTGCCGGTCGAGGACTTCCCACCGCCCGCGAACGTCGACGGCACCGCGCCCGAGTCCGGCCACGCGCCGTACACGCCGCCGCCGTCCCCGACGAAGGCGCCACCGCCGAGCAAGACGCCGTCCAAGAGCCCGAGCAAGTCGCCGAGCGCGCCGCCGACGCCGAGCGCGCCGCCGACCTCGAGCTCGCCGTCGCCGTCGAGCTCCGGCCCCTGTGGGGTGCTCGGGTGCCCGCCGTCCTCCGGCTCGCCGTCCCCGACCGACTCCGGCAGCCCCTCGCCGACCAACGGCGGTGGCAACGGTGGCGGCAACGGTGGCGGCAACGGAGGCGGCAACGGCCCCGGTGGCCGGAACGCCGTGCAGTCGACCGAACCGCGCCGGTACTCCGGGCAGTGACGACGGGCGCCCGCGACGACCGGGTCCATCCGACGCTGGACGACCCGGTCGTCGCGGCCCTCAGCGAGGGCATCGGCGGGCCGGTGGGTCCGCACGCGGGCCGGCACCGCTGGTGGACGCCCGTGCGGGTCGTGCTCGCCCTGACCGCGATCTGCTTCGCGCTGGGCATGGTGCAGAAGACGGACTGCTACCACGACTCGTGGCGCAACGGGGACGCGCGCTACGCCCACATGTGCTACTCCGACCTGCCCTACCTCTACACCGACCGCGGCTTCGTCGAGCTGAACTGGCCCTACACCGACGACGCGCAGGTCCGGGCGCGGTACGACGTCATGGAGTACCCGGTCGGGATCTCGTACTGGGCGTGGGGCGCGGCCTGGGTGACCCACTGGCTCAGCGGGTCACCGGACATCGAGCCGAGGTACGGCCGGTCCCCGCAGGCCCTGGCCGGGGACAAGGACGTGACGGCGGAGTCCCGGCTGTTCGTCGTGGTGAACGCGCTCGGGCTGGGCGCCGTCACGATCCTGGCGGCGTGGTTCCTCAGCGGGGTGCACCGGCGACGGCCCTGGGACGCCGCGATCTTCGCGCTCTCGCCGGCCCTCGCGCTCTCCGCACTGGTCAACTGGGACCTGCTGGCGGTGGGCCTGGTGGCGGGTGCGCTCTGGGCGTGGTCGCGGGACCGGCCGGTGCTCACCGGCGTGCTCATCGGGTTGGGGACGGCCACCAAGCTCTACCCGCTCTTCCTGCTCGGTGGCCTGCTGGTGATCTGCGCCCGCCGGGGTCGATGGCGGCCCTTCGCGCTGGCGACCGGATCCGCGGTGGCCGCCTGGGTGCTCGCCGACCTGCCGGCGTACCTCACCGGACCCGACGAGTGGCGCGTCTTCTGGAGCTTCAACTCCGACCGGGGAGCGGACCTCGGCTCGATCTGGCTGGTCATCGCCCAGGCGACCGACGGCAACGTCGCGGTGCACACGATCAACGCGGTCTCGTGGCTGTTCTTCGGCGCCTGGTGCGTGGGCGTGCTGCTGCTCGGCCTGCTGGCGCCGGCCACGCCACGCCTCGCCCAGCTGGGCTTCCTGATCGTGGCCGGCTTCCTGCTCGTGAACAAGGTCTACTCGCCGCAGTACGTGCTGTGGCTGCTGCCGCTGGCGGCCCTGGCCCGGCCGCGCTGGCGCGACCAGATCGTCTGGCAGGCGGGGGAGGTCCTCTACTTCGCCGCCGTGTGGTGGTACCTCGGCGGCTACCTCGCCCCGGCCTCGGGCGGCGACACCGGCTTCTACTGGGTGGCCGTGCTGCTGCGGATGGCGGCCGAGCTGTACCTGGTGGGCATCGTGGTGCGCGACGTCCTGGTGCCCCGGCACGACCCGGTGCGCGACGAGGTCCCCGAGCCTCGGCGTTCCGGGTCACCGGCCCTGTCCCTGTCGTGACGGGCCCCGAGCTGGTGGGCCCTGTCGTGACGGGCCCTGTCCCGTCGAGCGTCGGTCAGCTGACGAGGACCCGGTCGAAGGCGGTCGTGGTGAACCTGACCCGCACGTCGATCTCGTCGCCGATCTCCGGCACGTGCGCGCCGTGGGGGAGGAACAGCATGGAGGCCTGCATGTGCGGGGGCTCCGCGAACAGGCGCTGCTTGCCGTCGATGGAGAAGGGCGAGCGGACGAACCCGGCCGCGTCGAGGCTGCCGCGGGCCAGGGTGGCCGCCCGGGCCTTGATCGACGAGGCCCCGGTGGGCGCTTCCAGGCCGATGCCGTGTGCGGTGCCGCCGGTCACCACCAGGAGGTGTCCCGACTTCGGCGCCGTTCGGCTGCGGTAGCCGAAGATGTCGCCGCGCTCCACCGGGTGGACGTCGAGCACCGTCGAGGTCACCCGCAGCGCGCCCCGGTCGCCGAGCCACAGCCCGGTGCCGATCCGCGGTCGGACGGTGAAGTCGGGGTACGCCGCTCGCAGCTGGTCCAGCTCGTGGTGCGTCAGGTGGCTGACCCAGACCGTCGTGGCGCCGGTGCCGCCCTCGGGCAGCTCGGCCGCCACGACGTCGTTCATCAGTCGCTGCACCTCCGAGAGGTGCGTGCCCTGCGCCAGCGGCAGGTGCAGGGCGATGCCCTCCAGCCGCGCCCGCGGGTGGTCGTGCAGCAACCGTGCCGTGGTCCACAGGTCGCGCGCCGACAGGCCGTGGCGCAGCATGCTGGTCACCCGCTCCAGCACGAACCGGGCGTCGGGCTGGCGGGCCAGCAGGTCGGCCACGTCCGAGACCCGGCCGAGCGTGTGCACCAGCCGTGGGGCCAGCGCCGGGTCGGTCTCCAGCGCGGCACCGAACGGCCGCCAGGGAGTGAGGACGAGGAGGTCGCCGTGGAAGCGCTGGGCGACGTGCGGCAGCTCGTCGTACGTCCCGACGGCGAGGGTGTCCCCGCCGAGCCCCTGGTCGTGCAGCCACTGGGCCTTGCGGGCCAGGCGGCCGACCGTGAAGCCGTAGCCGTTGCCCTTGGCGACGGGCACCAGGCCCGGGTTGGTCTCGGCCACCGACCGCAGGTGGCGGCGCCAGCGGTCACCGTCGACGGTGAGGGTGAGGCTCATCGCGTCAGCCCCTGCGCTTCATGTAGAGGTCGAACGCGGCGTACAGCGGCTTGCTCAGGGGCAGGTCCCACTCGCCGGCGTACTCCACCGCCTCGCCGCCGGTCCCGACCTTGAACTGGATCAGGCCCACGTGCGGGTCGTCGGCGTCGAGGGTCTCGGTGATGCCGCGCAGGTCGTAGACGTCGGCGCCGGCCGCGAGGGCGTCGCGGATCATCTCCCACTGCACCCCGTTGGAGCCGCGGACCTCACGCTTCTCGGTGGACGAGGCGCCGTAGGAGTACCAGGCGTGGCCACCGACCCGGATCGCGATCGTGGCGGCGACCAGGTCGCCCTCGTGGTGGGCGAGGTAGAGGCGGATCCGGTCCGGCTCCTCCGCGCCCAGGGCCTCGACCATGGTGCGGAAGTACGACAGCGGACGCGGCGTGAAGTGGTCGCGCTCCGCGGTGTGCACGTAGAGCTCGTGGAATGCCGGCAGCAGCTCGAGGGCCTCGGCGGCCGAGGCGCTCGAGGTGATCTCGACGCCCTGCTTGGCGGCCTTCTTGATGTTGCGGCGCCAGAGCTGGTTCATGCCCTTGAGGACCTCGTCCTCGGTGCGGGGCGAGCCGTCCTCCGCACGCAGCGGGATCTGGAAGTTGTACTGCGGCTGGCCGGCCGCGAAGCCGCCCTCGACCGACTGCCGGCGCCAGCCGAGGTCGTCGAGCTGGGAGACCACCCGCGCTCCGGTGTGGTCGCGCCCGGACGGCGCGAGGTCGCCGAGGCGGCGCACGGCCTCGTCGGCGATGCCCTCCTTGACCTGGGCGGCGGTCCAGCGCCTGGTCACCACGGGCGGACCCATCCGGACCCCGAACGCGCCCCGGCCCTTCAGGTGGGCGGTCATCGGCGTCAACCACGCGGCCAGGTCGTCGTCGGCCCAGTCGATGACCGGGCCCTCCGGGAGGTAGGCGAGGTAGCGCTTGAGCCTGGGCAGCTGGCGGTAGAGGACGAGGGCGACACCCACGAGCTCGCCATCGCGGAAGAAGCCCAGGGACTCGCGGCGCCACTCCGACTTCACCCTGCCCCAGGCGGGGGTCTGCAGGAAGCTCGCCGAGCCTCGACCGCGGAGGAAGTCGAGGTGCTCCTCCTCGGTCACGTCGCGCACGGTCAACGGTCCGGAGGGCGGGGAGGTCACCCGCCGAGGCTACCGGGCGTCGGTTGTCCCGGCCGCCGCGGCGGTCCGCTCTCGCAGCGGTCGCTCGCGCAACAGTTCCTCAGAGTCGCTCCCGCAACAGTTCCTCAGAGTCGCTCCCGCAACAGTTCCTCAGAGTCGCTCCCGCAACCAGGCGAAGTCGGCCCGGTGCTCCTCGGCCCCGCCCGGCGTCTCGCACACGACGGGCGCGCCGGCGTCGCGGACCACCGCCGCCAGCAGGTCGGGGTCGATCCGCCCGTTGCCGAAGTTGGCGTGCCGGTCGGCGCCGGAGTCGAAGTCGTCGCGGCTGTCGTTGCAGTGGACCAGGTCGATCCGTCCGGTGATCCGCCGGACGTCCTCGACCACGGTCTCCAGGTCGTTGCCGCCCGCGTGGGCGTGGCAGGTGTCGAGGCAGAACCCGACCATGTCGAGCTGGTCGGTCGCGGAGATCGCCTCCCACACCCCGGCGATGCGCTCGAGGTAGCGGGTCATGGCGTTCTCGCCACCCGCCGTGTTCTCGATGAGCAGCGGCAGCTTCAGGTCGGTCGCCTCGACGGCCTTGCGCCAGTTGTCGAAGCCCTTCGCCAGGATCGTCGGCCTTGTTCACGTGCCCGCCGTGCACGATCAGGCCCTTCGCGCCGATCGCCGCGGCGGCGTCCACGTGCTGCTGGAGCAGCTTGCGGCTGGGGATCCGGATCCGGTTGTTGGTGGTCGCGACGTTCACGATGTACGGCGCGTGGACGTAGAGGTCGATCCCGGCCGCTTCGGCGTCGGCCCGGAGCCCCTCCGCGCCACCGGCGTAGGCGACCTCGGGGCCCTTGTAGCCCTGGGGGTCGCCGAGGAAGAACTGCACCAGTGATGCCTGCCGGGCCTTCGCCTCGGCGATCGGGTCGGTCTGGTCGACGTGGGCTCCGATGCTGATGCTCATCACGCCATCCTAGGAACGCCCGCCCCCACCGGCTCCGGACAGGCCGGCGCCGCGCCCCTCCAGACGGACGACGGCGCCGCGGCTGCCTGCGGGGTCGGCCCTCCCTCGTGCGGGACCGAGGTTTTCCGCCGCGGGCGGGGTGGCATCCTCACCTCGAGCGGCCCCGCTCACCGCGGACCGGGGCCGTCAGCAGCAGTGGATCCGACCGAAGGGGGCCTCGGGTGTCGTCGGCAGCTCTCCCCGCCCTGCTGTGCCGTCCCCTGGTCCTGCCGCTCCCGGCCCTCGCGGAGGACCGGCAGTGGGGCCTGGTCCTCGGCCTGCTCGTCGTGGCCGCCGTCCTGGTCGTGGCGGGGCTGGTGGTCCTGGTGGCGGGGCGCCGCGGTCGCTGACGGGTCTGCCCGGTGGACCTCAGCCCGCGACGAGCAGCGCCGCTGCGCCGCTGAGGAGCAGCGCCACCACGAAGCAGGCGATCGCCACGCCGGTCGCGGTGCGGCCTCCGGCCCTCGGACCGGTCCACGAGCCGGAGCGGGGATCCCCGACCTGGTCGAAGACCTCGGGCGGCGCGGGGTCGTCCCGCCAGGGCGCACCCGGGGGTACGCCGATCCGGCGCAGGTGGGCCAGGGCGGCCGATGCCGAGGCCGGCCGCCGGTCGGGGTCCGGGCTGGTCAGCGCGGCCAGCAGCGGCTGCAACCGGCCCGGCGGAGGGGCGGACAGGTGCGGTGGGCCGAGGCCGGTGAGCATCTGGACGGCGACCACGCCGACGGCGTACAGGTCCTGGCGCGGATCGGGGGGCGCCCCACGGTCCAGCTCGGGCGCCATGTAGCCGTGGGTGCCGATCGCGCCCGGGACCCGGGTGAGGCGCACGTCGTCGACCAGCGCCGCGACCCCGAAGTCAGCGACCCGGACCACGGGCCGACCGGTCCCGGTCGGCTCGAGCAGCAGGTTGGCGGGCTTGATGTCGCGGTGCACGACACCGGCGGCGTGGATCGCCTCGAGCGCCTGCAGGGTCTGGTCGAGCACGACCGTTGTGTAGCTCTCCGGGAGCGGGCCGTGGTCGCGGAGCAACGTCTGCACCGATCCGCCGCGGACCAGGTCCATGGTGAGGACGACGAGGTCGTCCTCGGCCGCCCAGCCGTTCGGGGCGACGACGTGCGGGTGGTCGATCCGGACCGACTGCTCGCGGACGAAGCGCAGCAGCATGCCCGCATCGTGCTGTCCCAGGACCTTGGCGGCGACGAACCGCCGGGACCGCAGGTCCCGGGCCCGCCAGACCGAGCCCATGCCGCCGACGCCGATCTGGTCGATCAGCAGGTAGCGGCCCGCCAGCGGCGTACGGGACGATCGGGTCATCGCAGCGAGGCTAGCCACTCGGGACCCGGCACCGCCGGGGCGCGTCCACAGGTCCGCAGCGACGGGCGTCAGGCTGGATTTCAGGCTGGATTTCAGGGGCCCCGGCCGCCGCTGCTAGCCTGTGACGTCTTTGCCTGCGCCCCACCGACGGGGTCAGCAGGCGAGGGACACCCGCCCACGTCCGCACGACTCGTCGTCCGTCGTGGCCGGGAACGCATCGCCCTCCTGCCACGGAGAGACCGTGGTCGCCTTAGTCCAGAGGAGGTGGAGACCGCTTTGCGTGCCTATGAAGTGATGGTCATCCTCGACCCCAGCATCGAAGAGCGCACCGTTGAGACGTCGCTCGACAAGTACCTCAACGTCATCCGCAAGGATGGTGGCACCGTGGAGTCCGTGGACGTCTGGGGACGTCGCCGGCTCGCCTACGAGGTCAAGAAGAACGCCGAAGGCATCTACGCCCTCATCAACCTGAACGCCGAGCCCGCCACGGTCAAGGAGTTCGACCGCCAGCTCGGCCTCAACGAGTCCATCCTCCGCACGAAGGTCATGCGCCCCGACGCTCACTGAGTGTCGACCTGTGGATGAAACCCTTCCGCCTGTCGGTGCCACCGGCAACGATGGGCGCGGAATTGACTCAGGCTTGATCAGAACTAGCTAGGAGACCGCATGGCAGGCGAGACCGTCATCACCGTGGTCGGCAACCTCGTCGACGACCCGGAGCTGCGCTTCACCCCCTCGGGGGCGGCCGTGGCCAACTTCCGGATCGCGTCGACGCCGCGCACCTTCGACCGGCAGTCCAACGAGTGGAAGGACGGCGACGCGCTGTTCCTCACCTGCTCGGTCTGGCGGCAGGCCGCGGAGAACGTCGCCGAGTCCCTGCAGCGCGGCATGCGTGTCGTCGTGCAGGGTCGCCTGAAGTCCCGCACCTACGAGACCCGCGAGGGCGAGAAGCGCACCGTCTTCGAGATCGAGGTCGAAGAGGTGGGCCCGTCCCTGAAGTACGCCACCGCGAAGGTCCAGCGCACCACGCGTCAGGGCGGTGGCGGTGGCGGCTACTCGGGTGGCGGCCAGCAGGGCGGCCAGCAGGGTGGTGCACCGCAAGGTGGCGGCGACGACCCGTGGGCGACCCCGGCACCCCAGGGTGGCGGCGGTGGCCAGGGTGGCTACTCCGGTGGCGGCCAGCCCCAGGGCAACGACCCGTGGGGCGCACCCGGAGTGGGCTCCGAGGAGCCTCCCTTCTGATCCTGATCAGCCCCGGTGGTCGCCTCGACCACCACACGAAGTAGACGAATCCCTCAACCATTCCGGCGCAGTAACCACTCTGGGCCGGGCTTCTAGAAAGGAAGCACCACAATGGCCAAGGCAGTGATTCGCAAGCCCAAGAAGAAGGTTTGCCAGTTCTGCAAGGAGAAGGCGACCGGTGTCGACTACAAGGACACCGCGCTGCTCCGCAAGTTCATCTCGGACCGCGGCAAGATCCGCGCCCGTCGGGTCACCGGCAACTGCGTCCAGCACCAGCGCGACGTGGCGATCGCCGTCAAGAACGCCCGCGAGCTCGCCCTGCTGCCCTACACGTCCACCGGTCGCTGAGAGGAGCACGGATCAATGAAGCTCATCCTGACCCAGGAGGTCACCGGTCTCGGTGCCCCCGGTGACGTCGTCGAGGTGAAGGACGGCTACGGCCGCAACTACCTCGTGCCCCGTGGTCTCGGCATCCGCTGGACCCGCGGTGCTGAGAAGACCGTGGAGTCGATCAAGTCCGCGCGCGCCTCGCGTGCGGTCCGCGACCACGAGCACGCTGCCCAGATCAAGGCCAAGCTCGAGGCCTCGCCGGTCAGCGTCAAGGTCCACGCGGGCGAGAGCGGCCGCCTCTTCGGCGCCGTCACCGTCGCCGAGATCGCCGGTGCCCTCGCCGAGACGTCGGGCGAGCAGGTCGACAAGCGCACGATCGTGGTCGACAACCCGATCAAGTCGCTCGGCGCCCACGAGGTCTCCGTCAAGCTGCACGACGAGGTGTCCGCCACGGTGGCCCTCAACGTGATCCCCGGCTGACACACCGCGTTCACGCCTCAGGGGCCGTTCCTCCTTCGGGAGGGACGGCCCCTGTCGTCTGTGCCGGGTCGCCCGCCTCGGCCGGAGGCCGGGCCGGCATCGCCGTCGGAGGCCGGGACCGCCCAGGGGCGACCGGCGTAGGTGAACAGCAGGCAGATGACCAGCACGGCCATCAGCCCGGCCGCGACGTAGGACGTGACCTCGAAGGAGGACAGGCCCGCACCGAAGACCAGCACCGGGAGCACCGCGACGACGAGCATCCCGGTCCGGGCCAGGCGCAACCAGCGGGTCGCCTTCCGGTCCCCGGCCGGGTCCGCGGTGGCGGCCAGCGCGTGGCACAGCAGCGCCGCGAACAGCACCTCGGGCAGGTTGGCCGCCCAGGCGAGCGACGCGTCGGCGTCGTACAGCGCGTCGGTCACCGCGGGGAACCACACGGCGGCCGAGACCACGCCGGCGAGGGCGGCCAGGCCCAGCAGGCCGTCGCGGTGCGGCACCGCCGCCGGCAGTGCGCGCACGCCGAGCAGGACGAGCAGCCAGCCGACCGGGTCCGGCAGGGCGTCGTACCCGTGGAAGCGGGCGGCGAGCACCACGATGACCAGCCCCATGGCGACGGACTGGAGCGGCTTCATGGGCCCAACCTACGCGGCCCGGGCCGGCGTGGAGCGGGCTCCCGTCACCAGCCAGGAGTCCCCGCGTGCGCGCCGGACCAGCACCACGAGCCGGGCGCCCATGAAGGCACCCGCGAAACAGGTCCACACCGCCACCAGACCGGCGGAGGCCGCGGCGAGCGCCAGCACGAGGGGTGCGTGGACGGCCAGGGTGACCAGGCCGCCACGGGCCAGGTAACGGCCGTCCCCGGCGCCGATGAGCACCCCGTCCAGCACGAAGACGACGCCGGCGATCGGCTGGCCCACGGCGGCGACCAGCAGCACCGGCACCAGCAACCGCTGCACCGCCTCGTCGTCGGTGAACAGCGCGCCGAGCAGCGGGCTGGCGGCAGCCAGCAGCACCCCGGTCACGACGCCGCTCCAGGCTCCCCAGGTGACCATCCGGCGGGTGAGCGCCCGGGTGCCGGCCACGTCGCCCGCGCCGAGGGACCGGCCGGTGATGGCCTGGGCGGCGATCGCGATGGCGTCGAGCGCGAAGGCCAGGAACGCCCAGATCGTCAGGGCCAGCTGGTGGGTCGCGAGGTCCACCTCCTGGCTGCGGGCGTCGGCGGCGCCGAGGGTGACGGCGTACGTCGTGACGAGCAGGGCGGCGCGCAGCGTCAGGGTGCGGACCACGAGCGCGACCGCCGCGTGGGCGGCTGCCCGGATGCCCGGCAGGTGGGGGCCCAGCGGGGCTCCCTGACGACGCGCGGCCCGGACCACGACGAGGAGCAGAGCGGTGGCGCTGGCCGCCTGGGCCAGGACCGAGCCGAGGGCCGACCCCGCGATGCCGAGACCCGGCAGCGGCCCCGGGCCGAAGACCAGGAGCAGGTTGAGCACGACGTTGAGCCCGTTGCCGGCCACGGCCACCACCAGCGGGGTCCGCGTGTCCTGGAGCCCGCGGAGGACCCCGGTGGTGGCGAGCATGACCAGGAGCGGGGTGGTGCCGAGGAACGCGATCCGCAGGTACGTCGCCGCCGGCCCGGTCACGCTGTCGGACGCGCCGAAGGCGTGCACGAGCGGCTCGGTGAGCAGCACGCCGAGCACGGTCGTCAGGATGCCGATGCCGACGGCGAGCCACACGCCGTCGACGCCCTGGGCCAGTGCTCCCCGCAGGTCGCCGGCCCCGAGGTGCCGGGCCACGCCGGCAGTGGTGCCGTAGGCCAGGAAGACGCACAGCCCCACCGCGGTCTGCAGCACGGCTCCGGCGATGCCGAGACCCGCCAGCGGCGCGGTGCCGAGGTGGCCGACGATCGCCGCGTCCGCGAGCAGGAAGAGCGGCTCGGCGACCAGCGCCAGGAACGCCGGCACGGCGAGTCGCCAGATCTCGCGGTCGGCGGAGGTGGGCATGGCCACACTCTAGTCATGGTAAGAGTCAGAATCGGACTTTGCTCCCAACGCGAACTAGTCCTCACCCCCTGTGGGTAACCATCCCCAACCTGTGGGAATCCCGGGGTGGCGGCGCTTTGTCGACATGCCGGGAGGCGTCCGGAAGGTGTCGGCACCGTGAACGCGATTGCTGTCGGGGTATTTTTCCTCCACAGCTGTGGAGTCGCGTTTTCGCAGGTCAGAGGGGTGAAGGCGGAGATTCCCCACCCCTTCTCCACAGCCTCGTCCCCAACTGGTGCACAACTGTGCGCGTGTCGTCCACGACCTTGGACCCGTTATCCACAGGACTTGTGGATAACGGGCTTTCACCTGGGGTCGCCGGGGACGTACGGTCCGGGGGTTGCCAGTCGTGCCGGGCAGGCTCGCCGAGGCCCTCCGGACCGGGGCTCCGAGCGGCTGTGCGGGCGGGCCGGACGGTGGTCGCGGCGTGGTTGTCGACGGCCACGACTAGCCTCGGCCACGGCTCGAGCGGGGTCGGATCGCAGATGAGTTCAGGAGGCCCAGGGTGAGCGTTGCGGAGCACGATCGGGGGCGTGAGCCGCTGGACGAGCCACCCCTGGAGGAGTGGGGTGACGGCCCGGCGCCGTACGCACCCGGTGAGCGGCCCACCCGCCCGGGCGACCGCACCCCGCCGCAGGACATGGCCGCCGAGCAGTCCGTGCTCGGCTCGATGCTGCTGTCCAAGGACGCCATCGCCGACGTGACGGAGTCGCTGCGCGGCACCGACTACTACCGGCCGGCCCACGAGACCATCCACGACGTCATCATCGACCTCTACGGCCGCAGCGAGCCGGTCGACATGATCACGGTCGCCGCCGAGCTCCAGCGTCGCGGCGAGCTGCAGCGCATCGGCGGGGCGCCGTACCTCCACACGCTGTCGGCCAACGTGCCGATCGCGGCCAACGCCGGGTACTACGCCGAGATCGTCCGGGAGAAGGCGATCCTGCGCCGGCTGGTCGACGCGGGCACCAAGATCGTGCAGATCGGCTACGCGGGCGAGGGGGAGATCGACGACGTCGTCGACCAGGCGCAGGCCGAGGTCTACAAGATCGCGGACAAGCGCTCCGGCGAGGACTACGTCCCGCTCAGCGACATCATGGACGGCGTCCTCGACGAGATCGAGGCGATCGGCAACCGGGAGGCGGGCCTCTACGGCGTGCCCACCGGCTTCGCCGACCTCGACGACCTCACCAACGGCCTCCACGCCGGCCAGATGATCATCGTCGCGGCGCGTCCCGCCATGGGCAAGTCGACCCTGGCGCTGGACTTCTGTCGCGCGGCGTCGATCCACAACAACCTGAGCAGCGTCTTCTTCAGCCTGGAGATGACGCGCTCGGAGATCACGATGCGCCTGCTGTCGGCGGAGGCGAAGGTCCCGCTGAACCACATCCGCAACGGCGCGATGAACGACGACGACTGGGCCAAGCTGGCGCGCAAGATGGGCGAGGTCTCCTCGGCGCCGATGTTCATCGACGACTCCCCGAACATGACGATGATGGAGATCCGGGCCAAGGCCCGGCGGCTCAAGCAGCGTCACGACCTCAAGCTGATGGTCATCGACTACCTCCAGCTGATGTCGTCGGGCAAGAAGGTCGAGTCCCGCCAGCTCGAGGTCTCGGAGTTCTCCCGCCAGATCAAGCTGCTGGCCAAGGAGCTCGAGATCCCGATCATCGCGCTCTCCCAGCTGAACCGTGGCCCGGAGCAGCGCGGTGACAAGCGGCCGATGATGAGCGACCTGCGTGAGTCCGGCTCGATCGAGCAGGACGCCGACATGGTGGTGCTGCTGCACCGCGACGACGTCTACGAGAAGGAGTCGACCCGCCCCGGCGAGGCCGACCTGATCGTCGCCAAGCACCGCAACGGCCCGACCCGGGACATCACGGTCGCCTTCCAGGGCCACTACTCACGCTTTGTCGACATGGCGCACTAGTAGTCCTGCCCCTGCTGCCGACGAGCAGCGAATCTGCAATGGAGCGATCCAAGACCTCGTAACGCCCGGATCTGGCCCGATGTGAGGGCGCAGGTGGGGGTGCGTCAGGGGCACCTCAGGGGCTGCCCCGATGGTGGCTCGGAGGCCCGCTGAACGAGGTTGGTGGCATGGGAGCCATGAGCGCGCCAGACGCCGCCGCCGACTCCGTCGAGGTTGATCTACCGCGACGCCCGGTGCTGACGTTCTGGTTGATCGCGGTGGCCCTGGAGGTGGTGCTGGGCGTCGCCTTTCTCCTGACCGGTGCCGACGGGGCTATCGACACGGGGTTGTCCAAGGCGGGGATCGACTTCAGTTCCGACCTCCTCACGGCAGTCCGCGTCGTGGTCGTCTACCCAGCGGCAATCTTGGGGGTCACGCTGGCGCTCGCTCAGGTAGCCGCGCCCGACCTCGCCGTGTTCATCGTTGCCCGCATCCGCGGAGGGCGCACGCTGCTGCGCGCTGTCGGCAGCAGATTCCGTCCCTGGTCGAAAGAGGTGGGGGCGCGCAGGGGCATGCGCATCTGGATCACCGTGGTCGTCGTCTTCTCGGCATGCAACGTGATCAGCGGGCTGCTCCACCAAGCCTTCGTGCCACACGACTTCACCTGGCACTTCTCGTGGAGCATGCTCGCTCTGCTGCCCGTCGCCATGTTCCTCGACGCCGGTGCGCTCATGGAGGAAAACGGCTGGCGCGGCTTCGCGCTGCCAGTCCTGCTGCGGACCCGGGGGCCTCTGGTCGCCTCCCTGATCGTGGGCTTGGCGTGGGCCTCGTGGCACTTCCCGGTGAAGTACGACGCCTTCCTCGACTATGGCCTGTGGGGTGGGCTGGCCTACCTCAGCGCCTTCACCATCAAGATCGTGGCGATGTCCGTGGTGATCACCTTCTTCTGGGCACGCGCCGGTCAGGCGACGCTGCTGGCCATCGCGATGCACGGCCTGTCCAACGACATTGCCCGTGTCGGCGGACTGGTTGACGGGACCACCTGGCAGTCCTCCGCGGTCAGCGAACTAGATCTCGCCGTCCCGTTCATCATCCTTGCGCTCGTGCTGGTCCCCTACGCCAACCGCAACGGCTGGGGTGGCCTGACCCCACTTGGCCATGATTGAGCACCCAACCATCCGGGCGCACTCACATAGCCGCTGTCCGCGCGTAGCCGATGAGCGGTTGCGGTCAGCCAACCGATCGGGGCCATCGATCCCTGCGCCATTCGTCCCATGATCCGAAGCCGGCCGGTGGGTCATCGATCGGTTCGCTGCCGTCGACCTCTCCTGGTGTCGGGATCTGCATGATGTCGGCCCAACCGACCACTTCCTCGTCGGAGATGGGCCACGTGGTGTGCGGCGCGTCAGCCTGCCGTTGATCGAGTCGCCTCCGCTGCTCGGCCGGGGACACCTCGAAGTAGTGCATCTCCACACTCGCGCCGCGGTCGACTGCTGCCTGCCGCAGCGCGGAGCGCTCATCACGACCCCACAAGCCGAAGTCGATCACCACGTTGCTACCCAGTTCCAGCGTCCGCAGCCCGATCTCGATGAGCCGCCCTTCGATCACGTCGGAGGCTGACGGCGGGTTCTGTTCTCCGTAGAGCGCCTTCATCCATTCATCCTTGGTGAGACGGAGTGCCTGGTGATCGACCTCGAGGCGACGGGCAGCAGTCGTCTTGCCGGTGGCGGGAAGCCCCACGGTCAGGAAAAGCGTCGGTTGCCTCATCACCACCCCCTTGTCCCCACAGCGAACCGACTCATCATCCTTGAGCATCCGCTCCCGACGCACTCACATGCCGCTGAGTGCGCGGTCGGCAGAGCCGACCCGGCTGCGTCACCCGTGCGACATATCGGGATCGGGGCAGCGGTGGGCTCGATACGCCGATCCGGGCAGAGGTTGATCCCGAGAGGGACAACCACGTTCTCGGTATGACCGCCGCTGATGTAGGTCACCTGCCAGCCGGCGGCCTGGGCTGGGCCGGTCACGGTCTTCTCGACACGTACGGCGAGCTCGTACCCGGCAGCTGTCCTTCGATTGCAGGTGGCATCAACGGTCTTGCCCGTGAACCCGAGGCGGCGCAGCGGGCCCGGTTCAACGCCGAGGAAGTCCCCCGGCGTTGCCTGCGTAGGCTTCCAGTTCTGGTTAGGTCGCAGGCCGAAACCTGTCACTCGCAGGCCAGCCGCATTCACCGGCGTGACCGCCGTCAGTTGAACGGCGCCGGACTTGTCCAGGCACAAGGTGCTTTCCATCCCGATCGACAGCACGTCGTTGCGGTGTACCGACGGTTGCCCCTCGGTAGCCGAGTTGCCACCCGATGGGTCCACGATCGCAGGGGGATGGTGAATCAGGCTTCAGCCTGCAACGAGGAAGCCCGCTACGAGGTTCCCGGTCACCACTGCCTGCCTCACCACGTGCATGGGGCGAGCATGGCATCGAAGACGCGACGAGACATCCGCAACGCACTCATGCAGCAACGAGAACTCCTCCCGCTCGCCCCTGCCGACTAGTGATCGGAGCGTGGCGCGTTCAGATTGGCTCCAAAGATCAGAGCCGGACCGCCGTTCTTGTGGACCTCCCGTTCGAGCGCGAGACCGATATTGGTCGCCACTCGCTGAGAAGCCACGTTGTCGGGACGGATGACCGCGATTAGGTGCTCAATCCCAGCGTCCCGAACTGCGGTACGCACCGCACCAGCCGCCTCGGTGGCGTACCCCTGACGACGAAGGCCGGACGCCACGTGCCACCCAACTTCTAGGTGCCAGGTTCCGTCGACCTCTTGCATGGTGAGGCCACAGTCACCGACGAAGACTCCTTCGTGGGTCTCGATGACCCACAGTCCGAATCCGTGCTCGACGTAGTTGCGGCGGTTCCATTCAATCCAGCCAGCCGGACCGCGTGAACCACCCAGCTCCAAGGTGGCTATCTCGGGCAAGTCGGCTTGGCGCATTTCGCGGAAGCAGAGTCGCGAGGTGGGCAGTGGCAACACATTAGGCAGCGTAAGCGGAGGGCTGCTGACACGTCCGGTCATGCCGCGTTGAGGGCGGACGCCCGACCATGCCGCATAGCGTGCGCGTCAGCGCGCGCGGATCTCTGCCGCGATCCGCTCGGAAGGGGGCCGTCGGTCAAGCCTGGGTGTCGCGGCGCCTTACGACACGCTCACCAGCACTGCACCCGCGAGGACTCCTGCGAGGGCGTGGCCCGGGCCTGAAGTCGCCCCGGAGCGGGACCGGCCACCGACCGGACGTTGCTCAACGACTCGTCGACGCCGGCATGCCCGGGATAGCGTCGGGTCTGTGGACCGTCCTTCCGGAGACGTCGAGGCATGCCGAGCCGCTCACGCCCGAATGGCAGACCTCATCGCCGGTGTCAACGACTCGGTTGTGCGTCGTTCATCGCTGCTACCCGGCTGGACCGTGGGTCACGTCCTCACCCACCTCGCTCGGAATGCCGAGGCGATGTGCAGCCGCATCGAGGGCGCCACGTGCGGAGAAGTTGTGGAGCAGTACGCCGGTGGTGCAGCCGGTCGTGCAGCCGAGATCGAAGCCGGGGCGGCGCGTGATGCGCGAGAGATCGTCGATGACGCGGTTCAGTGCGCTGCCCGAGTGGATCATCTGTTCGCCGGCCTGCCCGACGACTGCTGGGCCCGTCCCGTGAGGACCGTCCGCGGAGGGGAACATCCTGTCGCGTTGCTGCCATATCGGCGGTGGCGCGAGGTGGAGGTGCACCTGGTGGACCTTGGTTTGGGTTTCACCAGTAGTGATTGGTCGCCGGAACTCATCGACCGCATGCTTCCCAATCTTGTCACGGGGCTTCCAGGCAGGGCTGACGCTCGGGAGCTGGCCGCATGGCTACTCGGGCGAGGCTCGCCGCCGCAGCTTCAGCCATGGGGTTGAGACCCCTGTCTCGTCTCGGCGCCCGTGCCAACAGCACCTGCTCACCGCCGCTGGCGCTCGACCGCGGCCGTTGAGGCGCACCATGCCCGCTGACGATCGAGCTCGCGAGCAATGGCTGAGGACTCCACGCCTGATCCTGCGGCGCCCCGCGGTCATTGACGTGGACCGTGTGTTCGCCATTCACGGCAACCCGCTCACGTACCTTCACCAGCCCAGCGGCCGTATGGCCAGCCCCGATCAAGCCTCAAGCCTCCTGACCGCATGGGTTGGCCACTGGGAAGCCCACGGCTTCGGGTACGCCAGCGTTCAACCCCGTGACGGAGACGCAGTCATGGGATTCGCAGGGGCCAAGCACCAGACCATCCTGGGCCAACCCATCCTGAACCTGTACTACCGCTTCGACCCCGGTGCCTGGGGGCACGGCTACGCGACAGAGGCCGTGCTCGCCGTCGTGAGCTGGTTGCGCAGCAACTGCTCCGAGTTGCCAGTGGTCGCCCGAGTCGCGACCAACAACCCGGCATCCATCCGGGTCGCTCAAGGAGTGGGGCTCACGCGGCAGCGCGTGCATGACCCCGCTGATCCGGTTGCTCATCACTTGTATGCATCGGGGCCCCTCGGCGCCTTGTCATGAACAAGTAGCCGCGGAGGTGACGAGCTCATGCCGATGAAAGCCCGTCTTCGACGAGCGGACATGCCGTCAGAGAACGAGCTTCATCCTCGGGGCCTTGGTCAGATTGAATCCGGCCCTCTCGTAGATGCGCTGCCCGTCCGGCGTGGCGCTGAGATCGACGCGGTCAGCGTCGATCGACCTGGCCCACTCGATCACCTGACGAACTAGGAGGGTTCCGTACCCCCTTCCGCGGTGCTCTGGCAACGTGATGACGTTCGCCAGCCGCACTGCTCGCCCTCGAGGGCATTGCGGGTTAGGGACGCCGAGCTCCAGCGTGCCGATCGCCGTGGCCACAAGGTCGCCATCGACCTCGATCACGGGGAAGCAAGCCGTGGTCCGGTCCTCAACAAGGCGGGTGAACCACGGTCGTGCGTGCATCCTCCACGGCGTCGGTGGATCGGTGTCGTCCTCGTCGAACACCGAGGCCCACAAGGGGAGCAGTTGCGCGGCGTCAGCCACCGTGGCGGGGCGGATGCGATCCGTGGCTGGGGTGCTCATGCCGTCATGTTGTCCTAGGTCCACCCCTTGCGCAGGAGCATTTCGGTGCACGCTCAGCCGCTGTGCGGGCGGCTGGCTAGTACCTAAGACCGGGGAGGTTGAGCGGCCTGATTGCATTCGGCGCGACGCCCGGTGGGCCCTTGGAGGATGCCCGGCGGGGTGTCGCTTGGAGAGTTGGAACGCAGGAGCCGAGCCGCCGGCCATTGGCAGACACGACCTGGCGGCGGAGTCGCAGCCCGGACAGACTCACTCCATGAAGGTGCTGCGTGCCGCTCAGGTGTTCGACGGGACCACCTTTCTCGGGCCGGGGAGCGTGTACTTCGACGGCGAATCGATCGCGGGCGTTGAGCGCGGCCATCCGGACCCGCCGAGCGGCTCGGACGTCGTGTCCTATGGCGGGACGTTGCTGCCAGGGCTGGTCGACAGCCACGTACATCTGGTCTCCAACGGCGACATCGGCAGCCTCGAGCGCGCCGGGTCAGCCACCGCCGAGGAGCTGGACGCCGCGATCCGAGCCTCGCTTGCTGCGGAGGTGGCCGGCGGCGTGACGACCGTGCAGGACCTGGGCGACCGGGGATACCGGACCCTGGCCCTCCGTGCCGAGCCGGGGCTGCCGCGTGTGCTCGCGTCTGGACCACCCCTGACCGTGCCGGAGGGGCATTGCCATTACCTGGGCGGCGCGGTCACTGGCATCGAGGGCATCCGCCGCGCCGTCGCAGAGCACGCCGCGCACGGCGTAGACGTCATCAAGGTGATGGCCACAGGAGGCATGGTGACGCCCGGAACAGACGTCTATGCACCCCAGTTCACCGAACCTGAACTCGCGGGCTGCGTAGAGGCCGGACACCGGGCGGGACTGCGGGTCCTCGCTCACGCTCACGCGCTGGTAGGTGTCCGACAGGCAGTCCGAGCCGGGGTCGACGGGATCGAACACTTCACCTGCCTCACTGACACGGGCATCGTGACTCCCGACGAGCTGCTCGCCGACCTGGTTGCCGCCGGGATCACCGTGGACCAGACCCTCGGCATCGACGCCAGCCAGGCGCCGCCGCCCGGCCGGATGCCGCCAGGCATCCGGGGCGTCTTGGAGCGGCTCGGGCTGGACCTGGAGACCTTCCGCGCCACCAGGATCGGCCAAGCCAGACTGCTGCGTGCCCAGGGCGTCCGGGTGGTAGCCGGCACCGACGCCGGTGCCGCACCGACCAAGCGGCACGGAGCGGTATGGCGTGCGGTGCTCGAGCTGGTACACGCCGGCTACCCGATGGCCGAAGCGCTCGCGACCGCCACCTCGGGTGCGGCCGACGAACTCGGCCTCGGCTCAGTGACCGGACGCCTAGCTCCCGGGCTCTCGGCCGACCTACTAGCCACCGAGGGCGACCTCAAGGCCGACCCGCAAGCGCTCTCCCGACCCATGGACGTCCTTGTGCGAGGTTCCAGCCCGCTGAAGGCTAGACGCCAGTAACGCACGGCGGACGAGCCCTCGGCCCGTCGAGGGGCTCGCACCAACACGCCGTTGTCCGGTCGCACGCCCAGCGCGCTCCTTACGGACGATTGGACTCGTCGGGCTCGGCGAAGGTGATGGTCAGCGCTGACCGATAAGCATCAGTAGGGCCAGTGACGACGATCGTTGGCCAGTCAGGAACTCCGCCTGTCGGCCGCACCTGGGTAGCTAGAAAGCGGTAGCCGTCTTGCTCGGCCGCCTCGTAGTCGAAGGTGACCTCCTGGCCAACATGCGCGTGACCGAAGCCGACAAGGGACGAGAAATGTGCCCAACACCCGCCGGGGGTCTCCGACGAGGCGATCACTCCCCAGCCCTCCTCAGCCTCCCAGGCTCGCACTACTCCGCTTGTCGTCACAGGCGGATTATCCCGCAGATGCGACCGCTAGTTGCCGCGTTGTGTGCGGTCCTGCCGATGGGCGGGCACCCGTCGTTGATGGCTCGTAGGCTGCCGGGATGCCGGACTTCGCTGCGTCTGTACTTCTGCGCACGATGAAAAATGCGGATGTTCCGCGCGTTCTCGATGCTCAGCAGACAGGCGCAGTCGTTGGTCTCGCTGAGGTGTTCCCGCAAGACGCCTACCCATTTCCCCGCGAGGTCATCGCCCAACGCTGGGAGGAGGAAATCGCCACACCCGAGATCGACTGCCTCGTGGTTTCCCGACGTGGTGCTGTCGTCGGATTCGCCGCTGTCCGGCAGGACGAGTTGTTGCACTTCGGCATCGCTATCGAGCACTGGGGCACCGGGATCGCTCAGGCTGCGCACGATGCCGTGCTTGACCGGATGCGGACTAGTGGAGTCCATCGGGCGTGGATGAGGGTCTTCACAAAGAATGGACGTGGTCGGCGGTTCTACGAGAAGTTGGGATGGATCCCGACTGGACAATCGAGCCAGAGCACATTCCCGCCCTACGCCGAACTCCTGCGCTACGAACGCGACCTTGCTGAATCCGCGTGAACCGCCCTCTTCTGCCGTTCCGCTCGGATCTGCCCATGCAGGTGAGCGCCGCTCTTGTCGCTGGCCTGCAGATGGCCCGCCAGCGTCACGGGTGTTTGACCAGTGAGCGCACCTTGCGAGGGAGTTGCTGCCACGGCGTGGCGGGGTCCCCGGCAATGTAGATGATGTTCCAGTGGCCGACGCTGGGCCAGAAGAACGCCTCTCCCGGCGGGATGCCCGCGATTCGCCGCACGGTCACCTGTCGATCAGGGGTCGGGGTGCCTCCGGTGTCTGCGCAATCCTTCCTCATGGCGGTGATGGGGCTCCCGACCAGTCGGTGCTTCAACTTGTGCCGGAGGAACCAGCTGTCGAAGATCTGTCCCTTGATGTAGAGCACGTCGGTGCAGGAAGCGAACCCGCGCGAGCTGGGTTCAACCTCGTGCGAACTTGCCGCAGGAAGTGAGCCCGCTCAGGAACCCGAGGGTGCTCATCGCTATGGCCAGACGTTTCATGCTCGGTCTCCTGAGAACAGCGGCGAGCCGGATCGACCCCGGGACGGGGTGCAACGGCTACGGACACTCGTGCTTCATCGGCATGCAGCGCGCGAGAGAAGATCTGCTGGCGGCTGGGGAACGAACGGCTTCAGGGAGGCGGCGTCCGCGATAGGTTGCGCGCTATGAATCAGCCGAGGGTCGCGCAGCGAGCGAGGCGAGCCGACCCTCGCCTGCCGCGACATCCCGGCCTCCGGCGCACGGTCGCGCTCGCGCTGGCCGCAATGTTCGCCGCGGTGCTGGCCGGATGTGCCTCGCCGTCGACGGACACAGGCGATGGAGCCCCCGTGGATCACGCACCCGAACGCTTCACCATCGTTCCCGACGACTACCACGTGCCCTACGCCGGAACCGCCGAGGATGGTCGCAAGTTCTTCCTCAGCGAGGAGCTCTTCAGCCCCGGGACCGCAGACCATCCGGGGTCGGCCTACGTCGGACTCTTCCTGTGGAACCCCGACGGCTCCTTCGACGAAGTGCGGGTAGACAAGGTCCCCCGACCGGGAGGGCTTCCCCCTGGCCAGGCCGGTCCCGCCGGTGCGGAGGACCTCGTCGACGCGCGGTTGGCCGAGCTGGGCGACTACGTCCTCGAGCCCATCGAGGTCGAGCCCTTCACCGAGAAGGTCGACGGCGTGACCTTTGGTTGGAAGGTCGGTCAGTACGAGGACGGCACGTACTACATCAACATCGAGCCGGGCGACTTCATCGCGTACTACGAACCGTGGGACGGGCTCGAATACGACACGTAGCGATGGCAAGCGCTGACATCTGCCGCGATCCGGGCGGCGGCATAGCGTCCGCTCGTGCCGCTGTCCGCGCGTGGAACGGTTGTAGATTCGCGCGCACGCTGGTGTTGCAGATCCGTCCTCATTGAGCGTCTTTGCGTCGCCATCTCAGTGGTCGTCGGCACCTGCTGTCGGCGCTCAGTCCCGGGCCACCTCCGCGCGGACCGAACGGGGCAGCCCCGCGACGACGAGGTCGTAGGAGTCCGCGATCAGGCCGCGCACGACGTCGTCCTCGACCGAGCCGTCGAGGTCCACGGTGTTCCAGTGCCGCTTGTCCTGGTGGTAGCCGGGCCGGATCCCGGAGTACGCCTCACGCAGCTCGAGCGCCCGTGCAGGGTCGCACTTGAGGTTGACCGACCCGGGCTCCCCGGAGAGCGGCACGAGGGCGAACATCTTGCCGCCGACCTTGATCACCGCGACCTCGTCGCCGAACGGGTAGGTCTCCTCCGCCGCCGGCAGACCGAGGCAGATCGCCAGGACGTCGTCGCGAGTCATGGCCCCAGTGTGCCCCGGCAAAACGGCCATGTGGCGCAGCGTGTGCTCGATCCCGCCGCAACCGGACGCCTACGAGGTGCATACGTGAGGGCTTCGTCCGCCGATCAGTTGATGATCTCGCCACGCTCGTCTGCGCGCAGCGCTGCCAGCCGGTCGTGCCATGCCTGGAGCGCCTCGGGGGTCTGGCGTGTCCAGTCGGCGACCTCGCCGACCACCCTGAGTGGTTCCCTGCTGCGGTACGACCGGGTGGGGTTGCCGGGGAACTTCTTGTCGGTCACGTTCGGATCGTCCTCGAAGGCTCCCGTCGGTTCGACGACGTACACACGCGGAGCACCCGCACCCGCCGCGAGCTCCGCGGCGAGCCCTGCGCCATCCGGTAGCGCGGTGAAGTAGATGTGGTTCATCACGACTTCTGGCCGGTAGTTCGACCGAAAGCCCGCGGTGAGGAGCTCGCCCTCCCGCAGATCGGCTTTCGTGCCGTGGAAGAACGGCCCCTCGTCCAGCGCCTCACTCACCACGACAGCCTAGGTGGACTGGACGCTCGGACTGCGGTGATCCGCCCGGCCCTGACGGACGCACCCGGTCAGGTGACTCCGAATGCCTTGACATGAGCCGTCGATCTGCTGCGCTGGTCTCATGCGGACGATAGGCAACATCTTGTGGCTGGTCCTGGCCGGATTCTGGCTCGCCCTGGGCTATGCCGTGGCCGGCCTGCTCGCGTTCCTGCTCATCGTGACGATCCCCTTCGGCATCGCTTCCTTCCGGCTGGCGAACTTCGTCCTCTGGCCGTTCGGCCGTACGACGACCTGGCGGCGAGACGCCGGCTTCTGGTCGGTGATCGGCAACGTCGTGTGGGTCATCTTCTTCGGGTGGGAGCTGGCACTGATGCACCTGGTCGCGGGGCTGCTGCTGATGATCACCATCATCGGGATCCCGTTCGGCGTCGCCTGCTGGAAGATGATCCCCCTGTCGCTGCTGCCCCTCGGGCGCGAGATCGTGCCGACCTCCAGCGTCAACGCTGACCCCTACGGCATCCCCAGGTGAATGAGCGGACGTCGACACATCGGGCCACTGAGTTCAGGCAGGCTCGGCGCTCGGGGACGGGTCGGCCCAGGCGGAAGGCACCGGGGGCGAGCTCGTCGCCGGGATCTGCTCGCCCGCCTCGACAGCGAACGGCAGCGTGTTGGCCGCCGGTGGCAGCGGGCAGGTGGCGAAGTCGGTGTAGGCGCACGGCATGTTCATCGCCCGGTTGAAGTCGAGGTGCACCCGGCCGTCGGGCGACGGAGGCGCCGTCGACAGCTGGCGGTTGGCCGGGTAGGTGGTGATGCCCGACGTGGCGTCGCGGAACAGGATCCAGAGGCTGCCGTCCTCCTCTCCCCAGGCGATCAGCCGGTGCTCGGTGCCGCCGTGCCCGAAGACGACCTCGCCGACCGCCTCGCCCTCGGGTGCCGGGTAGGGCTCGAAGCGGCCCGACAGGATCCAGGCCTGGTCGGGCGGGTAGCACGGGGTGCCGCGGTAGGCGCGCAGGTTCGGGGAGTCCGGGGTCCGGGGGCGCACGATGCAGCGGCCGTCGCGGTCGGCCACCTGGGCGACGGCGTCGCCGAAGGCCAGCGTCAGCCCGACCTCGTCCAGGGGCCCGAGCCGGTGCACCCCCTCGACCAGGTCGGTGCTCCCCGCAGCCAGGGTCTCCCCCTGACCGAGGGTGACCGTGGCGCCCGCGCTCGTCGCAGGACCACTCCCCGGGCACGTCGTCGAAGCGCTGCGGCGTGGTCGTCAGCCAGTGGATCGCCGTGATGGCCAGCCACCCGCGCGGGTCCCGCAGCCTCGCCTCCCGGGCCTCGCGCCACGCCTGCCACTCGCCGAGGAAGTCAGTCACCGCCGCATCGTCCCACCTCCGGTGCGAGCCGGGCACACCAGGATGTCGAGTCGCGAGGGCCCGGCTCAGCGGGCGTCGCCCATCCCGAACCGACGCACCCGCGGCGCCCCGTTGCCGACCACGGCGCGGAGCGTCCCGGGCAGGGACCTCGCGCTGGTCGAGGCGCAACCCTGCCGGGCGCCGAGGGCGACCAGGCCGCGCAGGTCGCCGGCGGCGTACTGACCCGCGACGGGCTGGAGCCCGGAGTGCATGATCTGTCGCCTGTCGCCGGCGTGGCCGAGCCCGACGGCGTGGCCGAGCTCGTGGAGGTAGAGCGACCCCCACGTGTAGCGGCCGCCCGCGAACCCCGGGTGCAGGCGGGCCGTCGAGTCGAGCACGGCGTACCCGGACCGGAACCACCACGGCCCCCCGTTGACGCTCCGGGTGGATCCGCCGCCGTAGCCGATGGTGCTGCCGGCGAGGGCCGGCACCATCCTCGGGGTCGCCCAGGCGACCGCCATCTCGGCGCCCCCGGGGGTGTCGGACTCGTGTCCGCGGCGCAGCGGCACGAAGCGGGTGCGGCCGGCGTACTCGAACCGAAGTCCGGTGGCTCGCGGAGAGCCGGCGGAACGCCTCCTTGACGTTCGCGAGGCCGTGCCTGGGCATCCGGTCGGGGTTCACCCGGTAGCGGATCAGGGTGCAGGGGTCCCAGCGCGCCCGGTTGCGGTCGATGTAGGACCACGCGGTGCCGCCGCGGGGCCGGTAGCCGCGAGCCACCTTGATGCTGCCGGTGTCCCCACTGGCGCGCGCCAGGTCCAGGTCGGTGGCGGGGGCGAAGACCCGCAGGGTCGTCCGGTTCACCCACCACGTGGGCGCGTCGATGCTGAACGTGCCGTCGGCGGCGGAGTCGACCTGTCCCAGAGTGATCCAGCCGCTCGCGGTCTTCCCCTGGACCTGCACCGGACGGCCGGGTGCCCCGGTCACGGTGCCGGTGATGGGGGCGGAGGCGCCCAGCCGGAACGTGCCCGAGGGGATCGTTGCCGTGACGACGGTGGCCCGGCTGAGCACCCGGTAGCCGCCGAGGTCGGAGTCGAGGGCGTCACCGGACGTGGACGTGTTCGCCACCTCGGCGTAGAAGTCGTACCGACGCCTCTCGCCCGTCGGCAGCGGCACCGTCGCGACGGGCTGCTCGGGCGTCAGGACCTCGGCGGAGGAGACCAGCACGTCGCCGCCGTTCGTCGGCTCCCACACGTAGACCTGGTGGGACCCGACGAGGCCCACCCCGGTCACGGTCAGGGCCGCGGGATCGCCCACGGTCAGCGGGCCGACCGGCCAGGCGAAGACGACCGCCTCGTCCGAGGCGACGGCCGGCCCGGCGGGGGTGAGCGCACCGAGCAGGAGGCCGAGGACCCCTGCGAGCAGGAGCGCGGAGCGACGCATCGGGGAAACCTTCCATGGGGCACAGAACCGTCATGGGAGAACATCGACCGCTCGGACCGCGATCTTGAGGTGCGGGCCGGCCCCGGCTGCCCCGAGGTCGCCCCGCCGGGCGTCCAGCTCCGCGCGGCGCGGCGTTCTCGGTCGGGCGCGGATCCGACATCGGTGCCGGAACCGGTCGTCATCGCGGTCGACCCGACCGGACCCGCCACTCCTCGGCGAGGATCGCGTAGGCGAAGCCGTCGAGCCACTCACCGCTCCGGTGCAGGGACTCACGCACCGCGTGCGTCTCCCGGCGCATGCCGAGTCGCTCCATGAGCCGCCACGAGGCGACGTTGTCGGCGAAGCACTCCGCGATCACCCGGCGCAGCCCGAGGTCCTCGAAGCAGATGCGCAGCAGCGCGGTCGCGGCCTCGGTGCCGTAACCCCGCCCGGCGTGGGCCGGGTCGATGACCCAGCCGAGCTCGGCCTGGACGCCCCGCGCCCGGTCGGCGACCTCGGCCTGCGACCACGCGTCCTGCAGGAGCAGCATCAGGTCGCCGACGACCGTCCCCTCCCTCTCGACCACCAGGGTCTTCGAGAGGCGGTCGGGGTCGGCGAAGCCCCGGGCGTAGCGGTCGTGGTCGTCCGCGGCCCGGGTGAGCCACCGGCCGACCTCCGGGATCCGCCGGATCCGCCAGGTCGCCTCCAGGTCGCCGAGGGTGGCCGGTCGGATCGTCAGCCGCTCGGTGCAGCACCGGCCAGTGGACGGCGCTGAGGTCCTGGGGCTGCGGCTCCCGGGGCTGGGGGTCCTCGGGCTGGGGGTCGTGGCGCGGGGCGTCCTCGGGCATGGGCACATCGTCGACCATCGGCCGCCCGGAGGGCGCCGGGGCAGCCCCGGATCGAGCCGGTCGCTCCAGATCGGCGCTCCGGTCCGGTGCTCCAGACCGGGTTGGCCGTCGGGTTTGGTCGCCGTAGCGCGTGGGCACCTTCGTCGTTGACCGGGGAGACCGGTCGTCCCGCGAAAGGGTCCGCATCCATGCGCGCAGCACCACGCACCACCGTCCGCAACCTCGCCTCCGGCCTGGGGGTGCTGGTGCTCGTCGGTGCCGGCCTCACCGTGCTGGGTGCTGCGGACGCGGCCACGCCGGCCGAGGGCTCGGTGTCCGCCGGCGGTGACCACGCCGTCTCCTGGACCGGCGGTCCCTTCGTGGCCGCCAACGTCACCGGGACCGTCCTCGACGCGCCGGACTGCTCGGCCCCGGACTCCTGCGACGAATTCACGCTGCACGTCGACACCCCGTCCACCTACGGCCGCACGCACCAGCTCAAGGTGTCGGTCAAGTGGGCCAACGCCGCGGCGGACTTCGACGTCTACCTGCTCGACGCCAAGGGGGAGTCGGTGGCGACCGCCGCCTCCAGCAGCGACCCCGAGCTGATCCTCGCCGCACCCAAGGCCGGCGACTACACGGTCCGGGTGGTGCCCTTCACCCCGGCCGGCGAGAGCTACCGGGCCACCGCCAAGCTGGTCGACAAGCCGGCCAACCCCGCGCCCGGCGACGAGAAGGCCCCCCGCTTCAAGAACTTCAAGGCGCCGCGGTCGTTCGCCGACGCCAACAACGCGGGCGAGCCCTCCATCGGCAACAGCTTCCGCAGCGACGCCACGATGTACCAGGCCTACCTCTCCACCTTCCGCGTGCGGTGGTCGCACGGCGACGCGCGCTGGAAGGACGTCTCGGCCAACGCCACCAACGGTTGTCCGCAGGGCGGCACCGAGAGCCTCGACCCGATCCTGTTCACCGACCGCGGCACCGGCCGGACCTTCGAGTCCCAGCTGACCGGGGTCGACTCGTTCACCTGCTACACCGACGACGACGGCAAGACCTGGTCCCCGAGCACCGGCGGCGGCATCCCCAGCGGGGTGGACCACCAGAGCATCGGCGGCGGCCCGTTCACCGGGGACGGGCTCGGCAACCTGCCGACGACCGACTACGAGAACACCGTCTACTACTGCAGCCAGGACATCGCGACCGCCTTCTGCGCTTCCTCCCACGATGGCGGGACGACCTTCGGCGCCGGCGTCCCGACGTACGACCTGACCCAGTGCGGCGGGCTGCACGGCCACGTCAAGGTGGCCCCCGACGGCACGGCGTACCTCCCCAACAAGGGCTGCGGCAGCCGCGCGGCCGTGGCGGTCTCGCGTGACGACGGCCAGAGCTGGACGGTGCACAAGGTGCCCTCGAGCACCGTCGGTGACTCCGACCCGTCGGTCGCCATCAGCGCCGACAACACCGTCTACTTCGGGTACGTCGGCGCCGACGGCCGGCCGGGGGTGGCCGTCAGCACCAACCACGGCCGGACCTGGAAGCACGGCCAGCAGGTGGCCACCGACTTCGGCGTCAAGAACGCCGTCTTCCCGGCCATGGTCGCCGGCAGCGACGACCGGGCCGCGTTCGCCTACCTCGGCACGACCAAGGGCGGCGACTACCAGGCGACCGGGAAGTTCCGGGGCGTCTGGCACCTCTACATCAGCACCACCTACGACGGTGGCCGGACCTGGGTGACCAGGGACGCGACGCCGCACGACCCGGTGCAGCGCGGCTCGCTGTGCACCGGAGGCACGACCTGCGGCGACGACCGCAACCTGCTGGACTTCATGGACGTGACGCTCGACGACCACGGCCGGATCCTGGTCGGGTACGCCGACGGCTGCATCGGCTCGTGCGTGGACAACCCGAAGAAGAACGGGCACGACGCCTACGCGACGATCGCGCGGCAGGCCGGAGGGAAGACCTTGTTCACCAAGTACGACAGGACGCGCCGGTGAGGCGCCCGGCCCTCGCCCTGGCGGGTGCGCTGCTCCTCCTCACCCCCGGCCTCGCCGGCTGCGGGGGTGACAGCGAGGCCGAGTCGTCGTCGGAGAAGGCGAAGGAGCAGGCGGCCGAGCAGGAGCTCGAGCAGGGTGCCGACCGCAGCGTCTGCCGGGCCGACGCGGACCCGGTCGACCGTCCGTACGCCGACGGGTTCCCCGAGGCGTGGGAGTTCCCGGCCGACACGACGGCCTACGACGTGGAGGACCGTGGCGACACCGGGGTCATCGTCACGGCAGTCTCGTCGGCGCCGTTCCAGGACATCCTGGACTTCCTCAACCACGACGCGGTCGACGCGGGGTTCGCGGTCACCGAGGGCGAGACCGAGGAGCACGACGCCGAGGCGAACTGGAAGTCCGACGACCAGACCGGACGCTGGGCGATCCGGGAGTCGGCGGACTGCCCGGGGGAGACCGTGATCCAGGTCTTCGCCGCCCCCCAGCGTGATCGGGACGCCTAGGGGCGACTGCTCGGACCACGGGGTGACCGGCCTCGGGAGGGCCACCCCGTCGACGGCCAGGTCGAGCCGCTCGGTGAAGAACGCGACCAGGCCCCGCACCGGGACCGCGTCGTGCAGCGGGTCCTCGTAGGCCCAGGCGATGTCGGCGAGAACCCGGTCACCGACCCGGGCTGACCAGTACGACGCGCGGCCCTTGTAGGCACAGACGGTCTGTCTGCTGTTGGGCTCCAGCAGCTCCATCGCCACGTCGTCAGCCGGCAGGTAGTAGCGCACCAGCAGCGGCGTCTCGAAGAGCAGCGTGGGCCGGGTGCTGTCGGCCAGCAGGTGCCCGGCCGCGCTGATCGTGACGCGGCGGCTGCTGCGCAGGCAGTCGATCCGGTCGAACGGGTCGCGCGGGTGCCCCATGCACCGGCTCGTCCTCCTCGTACCACTGCGTGAACGCGCGCCAGTCGAGGACCACGTAGCCGGCCAGGTCCTCGTCGTCGGGCGCGAAGGCCGCTCCGGGCAGGTCGCCGTCGGCGGTCCGCAGGGTCAGCGAGGTCCCGGGGCAGCTGTGCACGGAGAACGGCGTCCGCGGGTCCAGCACCGGGCTCTCACCGTCGGCGATGCGCACCGGGTGCTCCTCGCCGGCCGGGTCGTCGTCCGGGGTGTGGGGGACGAGCTCGCCGGCGACGTCCTCGCGCGGCACGGCGTACGACGCCACCACCCGACGTGGCTCCCACACCAGCATCGGTCTCCGGGAGCTCACCACCAGCGTCTCTCCCCAGGTGGCGCGCACCCACTTCTCCACCGGGTGCACCCGGAGCCGGGGATGGGCGCTCCAGATCAGCTCTCGCAGGTGTACGGCCATGCGATCGAGTCTGTGCCCTTCGGACCCGCCGCGCCATGGCCCGTCGACCGGGCGCCTGTGGGCGTAGGAGACTGCGCTCGTGACCGACGAGACGACGACGAGCCGGGGGACCCGGGCAGCCAGCAGCGTGACCAGTGCCGCCAGGACTGCCGTGAGCAGTGCGGTCAGCATGGGCCGGGAGGTGCAGGGGCGGATCTACCGGGCCGGGGTGTTCGGCCACAGGCCGGTGGTGCCGGTCGAGCCCGCCGCGCTCGAGGCGGCGGCGCAGCGCCGGATGAGCCCGCAGGCGTGGTCCTACGTCGCGGGGAGCGCCGGCCAGCAGCACACCGCCCGGGCCAACCTCGAGGCCTTCGACCGGCACCGGATCGTGCCGCGGATGCTGGTCGACGTCGCGGAGCGCGACACCTCGGTCGAGCTGTTCGGCCGGCGACTGCCGGCCCCGCTGCTGTTCGCGCCGATCGGCGTGCTGGAGATGGCGCACCGTGGGGCCGAGCACGCGGTCGCCGAGGCAGCGCGGACGCTGGGCCTGCCGATGGTGATCTCCACCCAGGGCTCGGTGCCGATGGAGGAGACCGCGGCCGCGCTCGGTGACTCGCCACGCTGGTACCAGCTGTACTGGAGCAAGGACGACACCGTCGTCGACTCCTTCGTGGCGCGCGCCGAGGCGATCGGCAGCGAGGCCATCGTGGTCACCCTGGACACCCACGTCCTGGGCTGGCGCACCCGCGACCTCGACCTGGCCTACCTGCCCTTCGCGCGGGCCGAGGGGATCGCGCAGTACACCAGCGACCCGGCGTTCCGCCGGCTGGTCGAGGAGCGCGCGAAGACGCCCTCGGAGGAGCCCACGCCCCGGCCCACGCCGGCCGCCGTGCGGGCGCTGTTCTCGATGGCGCGGCACTACCCCGGCACCCTGCTGGACAACCTGCGTTCGCCGCTGCCCCGGGCCGCCGTCGAGACGTTCCTCGACGTGTTCTCCCGGTCCTCGCTGACCTGGGACGACCTCGCCCGGCTGCGGGAGCGCACCTCCCTGCCGATCGTGCTCAAGGGCCTCCAGGATCCCCGGGACGCCGCGCTCGCGCTGGAGCACGGCGTCGACGGGATCGTCGTGTCCAACCACGGCGGTCGGCAGGTCGACGGGGCGATCGGGTCCCTCGACGCCCTGCCCGGCATCGTCGCGGAGGTCGACGGCCGGGTGCCGGTGCTCTTCGACAGCGGGGTCCGCAGCGGCGCCGACGCGTTCAAGGCGCTGGCGCTGGGGGCGAGCGCGGTGCTGGTGGGCCGCCCCTGGGTCTACGGGCTCGCGCTCGCCGGCGCGGACGGCGCCCGTGCGGTGATGGAGCACCTCTGGGCCGAGCTGGACCTGACGATGGCGCTGTCCGGCGTCAGCAGCGTCGACCAGATCACCCGGGACCTGCTCGCCTGACCGGCGCCCAGCCCAGCGCCGGGGCCGGCGTCGACCTCAGCTTCGGGCGATCCACGGGGTGAAGCTGCGCCGCTTGCCGACCCAGTCCACGAGCCCGTGGCTCGTCCCGTCGGTGCGGGTGCCCGAGGCGCGGGCCGCGACCCGGACGGCGCCCGGGTTGCCCAGCGCCGCCCGTGAGATCCGGACGTGAGCCCGGTCCTTGGCGTGGTGGACCTTGAGGATGTAGTCGCCGTTCTCGACGGGGTCGCCCCACTTCCCGCGGCCGAACCCCTCGGTCTCGAGGAGCTGGTAGTCGGTGCCCTCGAAGTACCCGGCGACGAAGACGCACTCCGGGCCGGCGTCGGACTTGTCGGTGTCGATGTAGATCGTGCCGCTGGAGCCGGTGGTGGGGTCGCGCGGTCGAGAAGGTTGCAGTTCGCGTCGTGGTTGCCGGTCGGCTGCGCTCTCGGCCGGGTCCGGCCCGGTGGACGCCACCCGACGCGATCACCCGCTGTCGTCGGAGTCGTACGCCGGGTGGTGGCTCGCCACCCCGCGGGCCTCCGTCAGGTGGCCGCCCAGGTAGGCAGCGACGCCCGAGATGGCGCCGCCCGCCAGGGCGAGTCGGACACCGGCGCCGCGCCGGCCCCGCCGGCGGGCGAGCCACGACGCCGCGTAGACGCCGATCGCCAGACCGTTGGTCAGTGCGTGGACGAGCCCCACCCGCTTGTCGCGCGCCGCCAGTGCGGACCACTCGGCCCATCCGGTCCAGGCCGTGGGGACGGCGGCGAGCAGGCCGGTACCGACGAGCGTCTGGGCCGCGGCGTCCGCGTCGCGCCCTCCGACCAGGTCGAGCAGGCTCGCGGAGGACCAGGTGCCGATCACCACGTCGGTGAGCAGCGGGTGGACCGCGTGGCCGAGCCAGTCGCCCCGCAACACCGAGCCTCGGGTCCCGGTTCCGAACAGTGCCCGGACCGCGGGCTCGAGGGCGCGCACCGGACGGTCGAGCGCGGTGGCCTCCTCGAGCCCCAGGGTCCAGCGAACAATCGGGGCCGGTGGTTCGAGCGGGTCCATTCGCTCCTCCTCGCAAGGCAGGCACCTGTCGGCGTCTCGGCGGCTGCGATCCACCCTGCGCCGACGGAGACGCACGGTCAACCGGCGGTCAGTCCGCTCACCTGGGCGACCAGCCGGGGTCGCGGCCGTTGCCCGCGACGACCTCGTCCAGTCCGGACGCGCCCGCGGGGACCGGGAGCGCCGGACCGAACGCGTCGCCGCGCGCCTGGTCCGAACCGGGCCCCGACATCATCGCGACGAACTCCCTGGACGGCGCGAGTGCCGCGTCGTCGAGAAAGATCTGCTGCCCGCTGGCGCGAGCGACGTCCCAGCCGTGCGCCACCAGCTCGTTGGCAGCGGTGACGCCGACGGCGGAGGACGGTGCCTCGAAGCCCGCGATCCACGTCGTGCCCTCCCAGGCCGCCGGGTCTGCCCACGCATCGACCAGTCGGTCCAGCCATGCGGCGGTCTCCCCGCGCCAGTCGTCGGGCAGCAAGGAGGCGTCGCCCTGCGGCGGAGGTTTCGAGCCACCGGGTGGCTGTTCCTTGCGCGCCGCGAGCGTGAACGCCTCGGCCAGCCCCCGCACGTGCTGCAGCAGGTCGCCCACGGCGTACGCCGGGCAGGGTGTCGGGTCGTCCAGCTGGTCGTCGCGCACGCCGTTCACCAGCCGGGCCATCTCGTGGGCCGCAGGTCCGAGGTCATGCATCGAGGCCTCCTCGCCAACAGGGGTTTCCCGTCCTGACCCGGCCGCGGGCCGGGAATCATCGGTCCTCCCGGCACCCACACCGTCACGCGCGGTCAGCCGAGCATCCGAGGGGACGTCTGGTTCTGGCTGCGTCGCGATCGATCTCGCGCTCATCGTCGTGGCCGTGTGGCGACCGGGATGGACCGATCGGCTCGGTCAGACGAGCAGGAAGTCGAGCACCACACGGGCGAACATCTCGGGATCGGTCTGGTCTGCGACGTGCTGGTGACCGTCCAGGGTCACCACTCGCGTGTCCGGTAGTCCGTCGGCGACGACGCGGACTGCGTCTTGCAGGAACCCGGGGCTGTCCCCGCCCCGGATCAGCAGCGTCGGAGCCGTCACGGCGGTCAGCTGCTCGGCGTCGAGGACCATGCGGACGTTCTCCTCCCGCGGCAGCGTCGGCGCGGTGGCCACCCGGGACGGCCAGCTCGGCAGCTCCCGCAGCGCGGCGACCTGCTCCTCCGGCATGTGCAGCACCTCGCGCACCATCATCTCCACCACGTCTTCGTAGCGGCCCGCGTCCGCGGCCGCCTGCATCCGGGCGACCAGCTCCTCGGGTTGCGGGGACTCGACGATCGCCGGCTCGTACACCACGAGCCGCCGCACCTGCGGGTTTCGGGCGGCTGCGCGCAAGGCCAGGTACCCGCCCAGCGAATGCCCCAGAACGTCCACGGGTGCCGAGGCCTCGGCGGCGAGAGTGCCGATGACCGCGACCACGTCCTCGACCTCGCGGTCCGGCGACCAGGCCGGCCCGTCGCTACTGGCCCCGCGTCCCCGTCGATCCAGCGCGTGCACGGTCCGGTGGGGGGTCAGGTGTTCGGTGATCCGCCACCGTTGGTGGTCCGACATCGAACCGTGCACGAGCAGCAGGGGCGGCCCCGCGCCGCTGCTCCAGACAGCGATGCTCGTCCCGTCAGGAGACAGGACATGGCGCGGGCCGGACACAACTTCCTGACTCATCGCACCCTCGCAAGGAAGAGTCACTCCACGATCTCACCGCCACCGAGGTCTGTCGAGATCGCCGGGTGAGGCCGGCAGGAACGACCACCCGTGGCTGATCCCCCTGCAATCGGCAGGGACGTCATTTGCCGTGCCGGGGCCGGTCGGACCAAGTCAGAGGGGGGTCGGGTGCGGGCCGGCGCCCGCGGGGCCCAGGTGGTGGGTGGCTTCCCGACGCAGCCACAGCCCGATCAGCAGGAACACGACGCCCCAGAGGAACGCGACCAGCCCGAGCACGAACGCGATGCCCACCGCGCCCTTCCCGGGGTTGGCCGCGAAGAGCACCCCGAGGACCAGGTCGACCAGGCCGGCCAGCGCGAGCAGTCCGCGCGGCACCGTGGTCGTCGACATCGCCGCCGCAGCGAGCTCGAAGATGCCTCGGGCGATCAGCCAGACCCCGAGGATCCAGGTCAGCGCGACCGCGGTGACCGCGGGGCTGGTCACCGCGAAGATGCCGGCGATCAGCGCGATGGCGCCCATCGCGACGAGCAGCCACCGCGCGCCGGACCCGGCGCCGGGCCAGAACGCCTGGGCGAGGGAGCCGATCCCGTCGGCGAGCGCCCACAGGCCCCAGAGCAGCGCGAGTGCGGTGGCCGTCTCGAGCGGCCACACCATCGCCAGGATCCCGAAGACGACGGCGGCCGCGCCGCGCGCGACGAGCACCTTCCAGCCGACGCTGAGCCAGTCGCTCTCCATGGCGCCTCCCCGGTGTGCCCGGCGTACGACGCTACGCGGGCGCGGGCCCCGGACGCGCCCCCAGAACTGGGGATCGCGAGACGGCGGGGGAGGGCCCCGTCAGTGCGCCGCCAGCTGGCCCGACAGCCGGTCGTGCATCGAGGCGCTGGCGGTGTTGAGACCCTCGATCCGCACCTGCTTGCCCTTGCGGGCGTACTTGGTGGTGATGCCGTCGAGGGCGGCGACGGTGGAGGCGTCCCAGACGTGTGAGCGGGACAGGTCGATCAGCACGTCGTCGGGGTCGTCGGCGTACTCGAACTGGGCGTAGAGGTCGTTGCTGGAGGCGAAGAACAGCTCACCGGTGACCGTGTAGACGGCCCGGACCGAGCCGTCGGTGTCCTCGACGAGCTCGCGGCTGGTCTCGGCGAGGTGCGCGACCCGGCGCGCGAAGAGCGTCATCGCGACGAGCACGCCCACGACCACGCCGATCGCCAGGTTGTGGGTGGCGACCACCACGATCACGGTCGAGACCATCACCGTGGTCTCGCTGCGGGGCATCCGGCGCAGCGTGGCGGGCTGGATGCTGTGCCAGTCGAAGGTGCCGACCGAGACCATGACCATCACCGCGACCAGCGCCGCCATCGGCATCACGGCCACGGCGTCGCCGAACCCGACGACCAGGACGAGCAGGAACACGCCGGCCAGGAACGTGGAGATCCGGGTCCGGGCGCCGGAGGCCTTCACGTTGATCATCGTCTGGCCGATCATGGCGCAGCCGCCCATGCCGCCGAACATGCCGGTGATCACGTTGGCCGCGCCCTGGCCCCAGGCCTCGCGGGACTTGTCGGAGTGGGTGTCGGTGATGTCGTCGACGAGCTTCGCGGTCATCAGCGACTCGAGCAGGCCGACCAGCGCCATCGCCACGGCGTACGGGCCGATGATCCGCAGGGTCTCCAGCGTGAGGGGGACGTGCGGCAGGAACAGCGTGGGCAGGCTGTGGGGAAGCTCGCCCTCGTCGCCCACCGTGGGCAGGTCCAGCCCGGCCAGCAAGGTCACCGCGGTCAGCGCCGCGATGGCGACCAGCGGGAGCCGGCACGGCGCGGGTGAGCCGCGGCAGCAGCACGATCACGGCGACGCCGGCCGCGACCATCGGGTAGACCAGCCACGGGACGTGCACGAGGTGCGGCAGCTGGGCCAGGAAGATCAGGATCGCCAGCGCGTTGACGAAGCCGACCATCACCGACCGGGGCACGAAGCGCATCAACCGGGCGACGCCGGCGACGCCGAGGAGGATCTGGATGGCCCCGCCCAGCAGCACGGTCGCCACGAGGTAGTCGAGGCCGTAGTCGCGCACCACGGGCGCGATCACCAGTGCGATCGCGCCGGTCGCGGCCGAGATCATCGCGGGACGCCCACCCAGGAACGAGATGGAGACCGCCATCGTGAACGCCGCGAACAGTCCGATCCGCGGGTCGACGCCGGCGATGATCGAGAACGAGATCGCCTCGGGGATCAGCGCCAGGGCCACCACGAGTCCGGCCAGCACCTCGGTGCGGAGCATGGCCGGCGAGCGCAGCGCGTTGCGGACGGTCGGCGCGGGCGTCGGCGACTGGGTCAGGGCAGGGGAAGTCGGCATAGTTCTCTCCGGTGGGGGTCGACGAGCAACCTACCGTTACGTGAGGGTTGACTCCGAATCCTCGACCCCCGGATCGACGCGAGTGTGAGAGGCGGCACAGATGGCCAGCGAGGAGGGCGCACGTGCGGCCGCGCCCGATGCAGATCGGCGAGATCGCCGAGCGGACCGGGCTCTCGCTGCGCACGCTGCGCCACTACGACGAGATCGGCCTGCTCACGCCGTCGGCGCGTACGGAAGGCCGTTTCCGGCTGTACACCGCCGAGGACCTCGAGAAGCTCCTGGTGATCCGGCGGATGAAGCCGCTGGGCTTCACCCTCGACGCCATGCACGAGGTGATGGGCCTGATCGAGGCGCTGCGCGCCCAGGGCGAGGCCCCTGATCCGGAGCTCGTCGAGCGGCTGCGCCTGGTCGCGGACGACGCCCGGGAGCGGCGCCGCCGGCTCGAGGAGCAGCTCGCGATGGCCGACGAGTTCCTCGAGCAGCTGGGCCGCCAGCTGCCGTAAGGGTCCTGCGCGTCAGGCGGAGAGGGTCCGCCGGTAGACGCGGGCCTCCCATGCCGCGAGGTCCGGGCCGGTGCTGTCCGAGACGTTGCCGATGAGCAGCTCCGCTCCCAGCCACCCGTCGAGCCCCGGCACGTCTGGCCGGACCGGCTCCCCGGAGAAGTTGGCGACGGTCAGGAGCTCGACGTCGCCCAGCCGGCGGGTGAACGCGTAGACGACCGGGTCGTCCTCCAGCAGCATGGTGAAGTCGCCGAGCGCGACCGCCGGCTCGGACTTCCGCAGCTCGATCAGCCGCCGGTAGTGGTGGAAGACCGAGTCCGGGTCGGCCACCGCGGCCTCGGCGTTGATCTCGCCGTGGTTCGGGTTGACCCCGATCCACGGCGTCCCCGTGGTGAACCCGGCGTGGGGGGAGGCGTCCCACTGCATCGGGGTCCGGGCGTTGTCGCGGCTCATCGTGCGCAGCGAGTGCAGCACCTCGGTCGGCTGCTCGCCGAGCTCGACGGCGTGCCGGTAGTGGTTGACCGACTCGATGTCGCGGAAGTCCTCGATGGCGGCGAACGGCGCGTTCGTCATGCCGAGCTCCTCGCCCTGGTAGACGTACGGCGTCCCGCGGTGCAGGTGCAGGACGGTGCCGAGGAGCTTCGCGGAGCGGACCCGGTGCTCGGCGTCGTTGCCGAACCGGCTGACCACACGGGGCTGGTCGTGGTTGTTCCAGTAGAGGCTGTTCCACCCGGCCTCGGCCAGTCCCTGCTGCCAGCGTCCCAGCGACTGCTTCAGCGAGGTGAGCCGGAACGGCTGCACGTCCCACTTGCTCTCGCCCTGGTCGACCCCGACGTGCTCGAACTGGAAGACCATGTCCACCTCGCGGCGGTCGGGCGCGGTGAACAGTCGGGCCTGCTCGACGGTCACGCCCGGCATCTCCCCGACCGTCAGCAGGGTGGCCTCGTGGTCTGCGACCACCTCGGCGTGCATCTCGGCGAGGAACTCGTGGATCCGCGGCCCGCACAGGTAGAACGGCCCGCCGTCTCCCTGGAGCGCGCCGTCGGGCACGACTCCGTCCCGGAGCGGGACCTCCTTGGAGATCATGTTGATGACGTCCATCCGGAAGCCGTCGACCCCGCGGTCGAGCCACCAGCGCATCATCTGGTGGATGGCCCGCCGGACCTCCGGGTTCTCCCAGTTGAGGTCGGGCTGCTTGCGGCTGAACAGGTGCAGGTAGTACTCGCCGGATGCCGCGTCGTGCTCCCAGACCGGTCCGGAGAAGAAGGAGCCCCAGTTCGTCGGCTCGGCGCCCGGCTCGCCGGGTGTCGCGCCGGGCCGGGCGGGGCGCCACCAGTACCAGTCCCGCTTCGGCGAGTCGATCGACGACCGTGACTCCACGAACCACGGGTGCTCGTCGGAGGTGTGGTTGACGACGAGGTCCATGACCACCTTGATGCCGCGCTCGTGCGCCTGCGCGATCAGGTGGTCGAGGTCGGCCAGGGTGCCGAAGAGCGGGTCGACGTCCTGGTAGTCGCTGATGTCGTAGCCGTTGTCGTCCTGCGGCGAGGGGTAGATCGGCGAGAGCCACAGCACGTCGATGCCGAGCCGGTGCAGGTAGTCCAGCCGCGCGGTGATGCCGGCGAGGTCGCCGATCCCGTCGCCGTCGGAGTCGGCGAAGCTGCGTGGGTAGACCTGGTAGACCACCGACGTCGTCCACCAGGCCGGGTCGCGCTGAGTCATGGACCCATCCTGTCGGCCCCGGGAGGTCCGCGGATAGGGCAGGCTTCGCACATGTACTTCGTCGGCGTGGACCTCGCGTGGGGCCAGCGCAAGCCCACCGGCCTGGCAGTCCTCGACGGCACCGGGCAGCTGGTGCACGTCTCGGCGGCCGGCACCGACGAGGAGATCGAGGCCGCGCTGGCGCCGTACGTCGCTGGTGACTGCCTGGTCGCGATCGACGCGCCACTGATCGTGCCCAACGCGACCGGCAACCGGCCGGCCGAGGCCGATCTCAACCGGGACTTCGCCCGGTTCGACGCCGGCGCGCACCCGGCCAACACCGGGAAGCAGGAGCTGAGCGGCATCCCGCGCGGCGCCCGGCTCTGCTCGACCCTGGGCCTCGACATGAATCCGCGGTCGGGCCGCCCGCGACGCGCCATCGAGGTCTACCCGCACCCGGCGACGGTGTCGCTGTTCCGGCTGGGCCGCACGCTCAAGTACAAGAACCGGACCGGCCGGTCCCTCGAGGCGCTGCGCGGCGAGCTGCTGGTGCTGATGGGACTCCTCGAGGGCCTTGCCGACGCCGACCCGCGGCTCGCGGTCAACGGTGCCTGGAAGGAGCTGGTGACCCAGGTCGAGGACGCCACCCGCAAGAGCGAGCTGCGGGTCGTCGAGGACCAGGTCGACGCGGTGCTGTGCGCCTACGTCGGGCTCTTCGCCACCCGCAGGCCGGAGCTGACCACGACGTACGGCGACTTCGCCACCGGCTACATCGTCACCCCCTCGCTGCCCGAGGGGCTGAGCCCGACCCCGCGGGCGCGGCGGGTGGCGTCGGCCGAGGACCCGGTGCGTGTCGCGGTGCGGGAGTACGCCGCGCAGCACGCGACGCTGCGCGAGGCCGCCGACCAGGCCGTGGCGCTGGTGCAGACGATCCTCGACGACGCCGGCATCAACTACCTGAGCGTCACCGGGCGGGCCAAGAGCGTGGCGTCCTTCGCGACCAAGGCCGCCCGCACCGTCGACGGCGCACCCGCGTTCCCCGACCCGCTCCACGACATCACCGACGTCATCGGCGTCCGGGTCATCACCTACGTGCACAGCGACGTCGCCGCGGTCGCCGACCTGCTGCGCGACCAGGTCGTGGTCCACGACGACCGGGACATGGGCCGTGAGACCGCGAGCCAGGGGCGCTTCGGCTACGCCAGCCGGCACCTGCTGATCGGGCTCGACGCGGTCCGGGAGAGCCAGCCGGCCTACGAGCTCCTCCGGGAGAGGCGCTCCCAGGTCCAGATCCGGACGGTGCTCCAGCACGCGTGGGCGGAGTTCGAGCACGACATCCGCTACAAGGGCACCATCCCCGACGAGCACGTCCCCGACTTCGACCGCCGGTTCACGCTGGCCGCCGGCCTGCTGGAGCTCGCCGACCGGGAGTTCTCCACCATCCGCGACCGGTTGCAGCAGGGGATGACCAGCACGCCGTCGGAGCCGGAGGACGACGACCCGCGGATCAGCCCGCGCGAGCTGGCCGCCTTCCTCGCCGGGCAGTACGCCGACGCCGGCTGGTCGCGCACCGACCACTACGCCTGGATCTCGGGGCTGCTCCTCGAGCTCGGGATCGCCTCCCTGGACGAGCTCGGCGAGGTGCTGCGCTCGATCGACACGGCGACCCTCAACGAGCGGATGGGCTACCGCTACCCGCCCGGCGCCGTGCGCCGGCTCGACGACGCCCTGCTCGCGGCCTACGGCGAGCGGTACCTCGCCCTGCACGGGAACAGCCACCGCGAGCCGCTGCTGCGGACCCGGCTGCACAAGCTCGAGGGAGAGGCGTGACCACGAAGTTCTCCAGCGTGGAGGAGTACCTCGCGTCGTTCCCCGACGACGTTCGCGAGGTCCTCGAGGGGGTGCGCCGCGCGATCCTGGCGGCCGCGCCCGATGCGGAGGAGACGATCGCCTACGACATGCCGACCTACAGGGTCGGGGGCCGGTCGCTGGTGCACTTCGCGGGCTGGACCAGCTACGTGAGCGTCTACCCGCTGCCGGGCGCGGCCCCCGCCTCGGACCCCGGGCTCGAGGCCGACCTGGCGGCGTACCGCGCCACCCGGGGCACCGGCCGGTTCCCGCTGGACGAGCCGGTGCCCCACGAGCTGGTCTCGCGGGTGGTGCGGGCGCTGCGCGCCGAGCGGTTCGGCACCGGCCCGGCCCGGCCCTGAACCTCTCGGTCCCGGATCTTCGGGTTCCTGGGTCAATTCGGTGTCGCTGAGCCCCGGCACCGGTCACCATGCTGCTCGACGCGTCTCGGGACCAATGACTGCGGAGGCACGAGATGACCCTGACCTGGGAAGCGCTCGACGACGCGGACCTGCCGGCGCTGCGCGACCTGGCGCAGGCCTGCCTCGACGCGGACGGTGGGCTGCCGATCCTCACCGCCGACGGCCTGCTGCGCTCCCGGTTGCTGGGCGGCGAGACCCGCGGCACCCGGGACGGGAACGGTGCGCTGCTCGCCGCGGCCGGGGTCGCGGTGGACGGCGGCACCGCGAGCACCAGCGGGATGGTCCGCCCTGCCGCACGGGGGCAGGGGATCGGGCGGGAGCTGATGCGGTGGGCGGTCGACCGCGCAGGTCCGGCGACGCTGACGGTGGCGACGGAGACGTGCGCGCCGGCAGCGGAGCGTCTCTACGCCCGGTTCGGGCTGGTCGAGTCCTTCGCCGAGGTCGTGATGCGGCACCCGCTGGCCGAGGTGCCACCGGTCCCCGCCCCGGACGGGGTGACGGTGGCGCCCGTCGCGGACTCCTCGCCGCACGACCTGTTCGCGGCGTACGTCGGCTCCTTCGCGGACCGTCCGGGATTCCCCGACCCGACCGAGGCCGAGTGGCTCGGTGAGCTCGAGGAGGACGACGACTGGCGCAGTGACCTCTCGGCCGTGGCGCTGGACGCCGACCGGAACCCGGCGGGCTTCGTCAACGTGCTGGACACCTGGATCGACCAGGTCGGCGTGGTGCCGGCCTGGCGCGGCCGCGGGCTGGGCGCGCACCTGGTCAGCCGCAGCCTGCAGGCACTGGCCGCGGAGGGCGCGTCCGAGGCGTGGCTGACGGTGAACGTGAACAACCCGGCGGGCGACCTCTACACGAGGCTGGGCTTCGAGACGTACGGCAAGCGGGCGCGGTTCAGCGCACCGACGCGGTGACGGTCAGCACGGGAGGAGAGCAGGGCCGCGGACTCACGTCCGCCGGTTGAAGGCGACCTTCCCGCCCGGCAGGTGGGTCATGCGGTAGGCGGGGTCGTGGGCCCGTGCATGGTGGTGGGGGCAGAACAGCCGTGCGTGGTCGACGTCGGTGACGCCGCCCGTCGCCCACGGGGGGTCGTGGTGGGCGTGGCAGAGGCCGGGCGGCCAGTCGCACCCCTCCGCCGTGCAGCCGCCGTCCCGGACGCCGAGTGCGATGCGCTGGGGCTCGGTGTGGAACCGGCGCTTGCGGCCGAGGTCGAGGACCTGGCCGGCCCCGCCGAGCACGACGGGGATGATGCCGGCCTCGCACGCCATCCGGCGGGCCTCGCCCGCCGAGATCGTGGCGCCGGTGTCCAGCGCTGCGGATGCCAGACCGCCCATCAGGGTCTCGAGGGTCATCGTGACGACCACGGTGGCGGCCACACCGCCGGACTGGGGGATGTGGTCGGTGGGGTAGCGCTCGACGTACTCGATGAAGGCCAGGCCCATCCGGTGCGGCAGCGGCTTCTGCTCCCCGGGCGGGGTGTCGCCTGGTCGGTCGGCCCCGCCGTTGCTGGTGCGGCGGGGCGAGGCCAACGCCAGCACGTGTTTGCGCAGCATCTCCGCGTGCCGCGTCGGGAGCGTGAACCGGCCGTGGCTGCGGCCGTGCCCGTCGTCGCTCATCGTGAACCGGGCGGACTGGGCGGCCTGCTCCTCCTCACGGTCGAGCTGGGCCTGCTCGTGCGCCTCGGCGATCTCGGGGGCCAGCACGTCGAGGACCTTGGCGCCGAGCACCTTGAGCTCCTTGGCGTCGTGATGCCGGGCGAGTCCGATCAGGTGGAGCTCGGCCTGCTGCACCACCGCGGGGTCGAGCAGGTCGGTCGGCAGGTCGTCGACCGCCTTGACGATGACGCCGGCCTGGTCGGGCAGCAGCCGCCCCGCGGCGAGGGCGTCGCCGACGGGCTCGTGGTCCCGGTCCAGCGCACGCGCCAGCCGCATCTTGCGGTGCGCCTCGGCCCGGGTCTGCTTGGTGGCGTGCGCCCACCAGGAGGCCGTCGAGGTGGCGCCCACCCCGTCGGCTGCCTCGCGGCTGTCGGCGGCGCTCGCGACCTTCAGCTCCAGTCCGACGACCCGGGCGGCGAGCCTGGTCGCCTCACGCAGCGTCTCGGTGAGCTCCTCGTTGCCCATCGACCACAGGCCCTGCTCGGCGACCTGGTCGAGCTCGGCGTGCAGGCGCTCGACGAGCACGGCGACCGGGTGTCGCCGTACCGCCTCCCGCGTGCTCGTCGCCATGGCGCCCTTCCCCCGCAGCGGGCGCCCACGGCCTCGCGCTTCTGCTCCATGGTACTGTATTCGAACACATGAGCGAAGACCTCGACAGGTAAAATCTCGGTGCTCTGTGATCCCGGCAGCCTAGGATCCCGAGGATGACGACGGACTGGTCGCAGTGGCACGACGCGTACGCCCGACCTGGGTCCGGGCTCGGAGACCGGCTCGCCGCCGTCCGCCACCAGATCGACGCTCGTCTGGGAGCGACCGCACCTGCTGCCGTGCGCGTGATCAGCGCCTGCGCCGGCGATGGGCGTGACCTCCTCGGCGTCCTCGCCGGGAGACCGGACGCCGAGCGGGTCACCGCCCTCCTGGTCGAGTACGACGCCGCGCTCGCCGCCCGGGCCCGGGAGGCCGCGAGCGTCCTGTCTGCGCAGGTCGACGTCCAGCGGGCCGATGCCGCCCGGAGCGACGTCTACCTGGGCGCCGTCCCGGCCGACCTGGTGCTGCTGTGCGGGATCTTCGGCAACGTCAGCGACGCCGACGTCCGGACGACGGTCGAGGCGGCCCCTCAGCTGTGCGCAGCCGGGGCCGAGGTGATCTGGACCCGCCACCGCGGCGAGCCCGACCTCACGCCGTCCATCCGGTCCTGGTTCGAAGCGGCCGGGTTCGAGGAGGTCGCCTTCATCGCACCCGTCCCGACGAGTGGTCAGACACGTGGTCGGTGGGCGTCCATCGCCTCGTCAGGGACCCCGAACCCCTTCAGCCCGGCCGTCACTGGTTCACGTTCTTTCGGTGAGCCGAGCGGTGGACGGATCCGAGAGTGGCTCGCCGAACGACGGCGGTTGCGCCGGCATCGTGATCTGACTCATCCGGAAGTCCGGGTTGGCGCCCTGGCGGGGAGGGCATGCTGGCGCACATGAACGCCCTGAGCACCAGCACCGTCGGCCGGTACGCCGCACTCGCCCGGCTGCTCGTCCGGCACGGCCGCTCCGACCTGGTCGCCGGGGCCGGTCTGGACGAGTTCTCCCTCGACGAGCAGCCCCCGATGGGGGACGAGGAGAAGGCCGCCGCCTTCGCGCGCGACCTCGAGGAGCTCGGCCCGACGTACATCAAGCTCGGTCAGCTGCTCTCGACCCGGTTCGACCTGCTGCCGCCGGCGTACACGTCCGCACTGGCCCGGCTCCAGGACAGCGCCGAGCCGTTCCCCTACGAGCAGGTCGAGGAGATCGTCGAGGCCGAGCTGGGCGGGCAGGTCCGCCACCTGTTCGCCGAGTTCGAGCGCGAACCGCTGGCCGCGGCCTCCCTGGGCCAGGTGCACCGGGCCACGCTGCCCAGCGGGCGCGAGGTCGTGGTGAAGGTGCAGCGTCCCGATGCCCGCGATGTCGCCCGCGAGGACATGGAGACCCTGGCCAGGCTGGCCGGCCTCGCGGACAAGCACACCTCGGCAGGCCGCCGATTCGGCTTCGAGCAGCTGCTCGGCCAGTTCCGCCGGTCCCTGGCCGGCGAGCTGGACTACCGCCGGGAGGCGCGCAACCTGCTGAAGTTCCGGGACCTGACCAAGCACTACGACCTGCTCGTGGTGCCGGAGCCGATCCTCGACCACTCGTCCTCGCGGGTGCTGACCATGGAGCGGATCGAGGGTCGCAAGGTGACCGACGTGGGCCCGCTCGGGCTGCTCGACGTCGACGCCGCACCGATGGTCGAGCAGCTGTTCAGCTGCTACCTGAACCTGATGCTCGACCACGGAGTGCTGCACGCCGACCCGCACCCGGGCAACCTGATGCTCACCGACGACGGCCGCCTCGCACTCCTCGACCTGGGCATGGTCGCCCAGGTGCCCCCGCGGCTGCAGGACAAGGTCACCAAGCTGCTGCTGGCGATCGGCGACGGGGACGGCGAGGAGGCCGCGGCGGTGCTCGCGGGCATGGGCCACCCGTTGGAGGAGTACGACGCCGCCGCCTTCCGCGGGGAGGTGGCACACCTCGTCTCCGAGGCGGCCGCGGCCGGGCCCGACCAGCAGGCTGGCAAGGTCCTGGTCGAGCTGAGCCGGATCTCCGGCGCCCACGGGCTGCGACCGCCGGCGGAGATGTCGCTGGTCGGCAAGGCGCTGCTGAACCTGGACCAGTCGACCGTGCACCTCGACCCGGACTTCGACCCGGCCGCCGCGATCCGCTCCAACCTCACCGACCTGCTCGCCAGCGGGCTCAAGGTGAGCCCGGCCGGGATCATGGCGGCGGCGATCGAGGCCAAGGAGTTCACCTCGCTGCTGCCCAAGCGCGGCAACCGGATCCTCGACGCCCTCGCCGAGGGAGAGCTCACCGTGCGGGTCCGCGCGATCGACGAGGAGCGCCTGCACACGGTGCTGCAGCGGCTGGCCAACCGGGTGACGCTCGGCATCGTGATCGCCGCGACCGTCCTGGGCGCAGCGCTGATGATGCGGGTCCCGAGCGACCACACGGTCCTCGGCTACCCGGCGATCGCGATGGGCTTCTTCATCTTCGCGGTCCTGGCCGGCGCCACCCTGGCACTGTCGATCGTGCTCACCGACCGCAAGGTCGCCCGGGCCGTGCGGGAAGGGTCGACGGACGGACTCACGCCCGGAGGCCGGGCGGGCTGACCAGGGGGAGGCCGCTCAGCCCGACGCAGCCCTCAGCTTCTCCAGCAGCGGGCCGGCGGCCTCGCGGAGGAACGCCTCCTGGCTCCCGTCGCCGATCTGCACCAGCGCGACGTCGGTGAAGCCGGACTCCCAGAACGGGCGGACGGAGTCGACGATCGCGTCCAGGTCGGGGCCGCAGGGGATCGACCCGGCCACGTCCTCGGGGCGGACGAACTGGGTGGCGCCGGAGAAACCGGCGGGGGTCGGCAGGTCGGCGTTGACCTTCCAGCCCCCGGCGAACCACCGGAACTGCTCGTGCGCGCGCTTCACGGCGAGGTCCGGGTCGGGGTCCCAGCAGATCGGGATCTGCCCGACCGCCCGGGCCCGCTCCCCGATCCGGGGCGCCCCGGGCACGCCGTTCCACGAGGCGATGAGGTCGCCCTCCGGCTCGACCGCGACCAGGTGGTCGGCCAGCGGGGCGAAGTGCTCGATCGCCCGGTCCCCGGCGACCGCCACCCCGATCTCGACCGGCCGCTCGGGCAGGTCCCAGATCCGCGCGGAGTCCACGTCGAAGTGCTCGCCGCGATAGGTCACCAGGTCGCCGGTGTGCAGCTGCCGGATGATCTCGATCGCCTCGGTCAGCATCTCCTGACGGGTCGCGACACCGGGCCAGCCGGCGCCCACGACGTGCTCGTTCAGGCTCTCGCCGCTGCCCAGCCCGAGCGTGAAGCGCCCCTCCGCGAGGAGCTGCACGGTCGCCGCCTTCTGCGCCACCACCGCGGGGTGGTAGCGGATGGTCGGGCAGGTCACGTAGGTCATCAGCCCCACCCGCGAGGTCGCGTGCGCGACCGCACCCAGCACCGACCACGCGTACGGTGCGTGGCCCTGCTCGGTGAGCCACGGCGAGTAGTGGTCGCTCATCACCTCGAAGTCGAAGCCCGCCTCCTCGGCGCCGGTCGCGTAGCGGACCAGCTCGCGCGGGCCGCTCTGCTCGGTCATCAGGGTGTAGCCGAAGCTCGTCACCTGTCCTCCTCGATGGGCAGATCGGTTGGACCTCGCCCGTACCCCACCTACGCTCGGGACATGACTCCCGACGAGCTGCTGGCCGACGCCTTCGGACGGATCGCCGAGGGGGCGCGCGACGTCGTCGACGGGCTCGACGAGGCGCAGCTGGCCCATCGCCCCGGCCCCGACGCCAACTCGATCGGCTGGCTGGTCTGGCACCTGGCCCGCGTCCAGGACGACCACGTCGCCGACGTGGCGGGCGTGGAACAGGTGTGGACCGCGCAGGGGTTCCACGAGCGGTTCGACCTGCCCTTCGACGCCTCCGACATCGGGTACGGCCACTCCAGCGAGCAGGTCGGCCGGGTGCGCGCCGACGCCGAGCGGCTGGCGGCGTACGTCGCCGCGGTGCACGAGCAGACCCTCGGCTACGTCGCGGGGCTCGCGCCCGACGACCTCGACCGCGTGGTCGACGAGCGCTGGGACCCGCCGGTGACGCTCGGCGTCCGGCTGGTCAGCGTGGTCAACGACGACGCCCAGCACCTCGGCCAGGCGGCGTACCTCCGCGGCCTGCTCGGCGCCTGACCCCCGCGGTGCCGCGAGCAGCGAGCCCGGGGCGGTCCGGGCCGGCGCTCAGGCCGGGTCGCGCACCACGCTGCTGATCCGGTAGCGCACGAACGCCGGCGCCGCGAGCGCCGCGACGACCGTGCCGATCACGACCAGCACGCCGCCGCCCGCGGCCGCGGCGGCGGTCCCGACCATGGCCGCGCTGGCCCCGTGCAGCACGTCGGCGATCCGCGGGCCGCCGGCGACCACCACGATGAAAACGCCCTGGAGCCGGCCGCGCACGGCGTCGGTCGCCGCGGTCATCAGCATGCTGTTGCGGAAGGCCGAGGAGGCCATGTCGGCGGCCCCGCCGAGGACCAGCATCGCGACCGCGACCGCGAGCATCGCCGCCTGCGCCCGGCCGGACCGACCGTCGGCGAGGCCGACGGCGACGCCGAAGCCGGTGATCGCCACGCCCCAGACCAGGATGCAGACGATGACCGCGCGCCCCTGCAGGTCGACCCGGGACACCCAGCCGGAGAAGATCCCGCCCAGCACCGCCCCCGCGGGGATGGCGGCGAACAGCAGCGCGAAGGCCAGCCCGCCCCCGTCCGGCCCGCCGAACGCCTCGTGCGCGATCTCCGGGAACAGCGCCCGCGGCATGCCGAAGACCATCGCGATCAGGTCGACCACGAACGACATCAGCAGCACCGGGTGGCCGCGCAGGTAGGCCAGTCCCTCGACGACGGAGCGGAGGCCGGGGGTGCCGGTGCCGCCGCCCTCGACCGGCAGTCGCGGCAGCCGCACCACGGCAGAGAGTGTGGCGAACAGCGTGACCGTGTCGATCAGGTACAGCCAGGAGAAGCCCAGGACCGGGATCAGCATCCCCGCCACCAGCGGCCCGGCGATGGCGCCGGCCTGGAAGATCGTCATGTTGAGCGAGTTGGCCGCGGGCAGCAGCGAGAGCGGCAGGATCTTGGGCAGCACCGCGCTGCGGGTCGGCTGGTTGACCGCGAAGAACGCCTGCTGCACCGAGAACAGCCCGAGCAGCAGCCACACGTTCACGCCACCGGCTGCGGCCTGCAGCCAGAACAGCGCGCTGGTCACGATCAGGCCCGACGTGGTGCCGATCAGCAGGGTGCGCCGGTCCATCACGTCGGCGAGCGCGCCGCCCCACAGGCCGAAGACCACCAGCGGCACCAGGCCGAAGATCCCGGTCAGCCCGACGTACGCCGAGGAGCCGGTCTCGGCGTAGATCTGGGCCGGCACCGCCACCACGGTCAGCTGGGCGCCGACCACCGTCACGATGTTCGCCAGCCACAGGCGCCGGAAGTGGTCGTTCCGCAGCGGCCGCGTGTCCGCCACCAGCCCCCGGATCGTCGTACGCACGGATCGAGAACCTACGCCGACCTCCCCGTCTTCCCGGCACCGGCGAGCTTCCCGGCACCGGCGATGATTCCGGCGCCGCCGCGGGGTCTGCACGATCATGAGGACCGTGAGGCAACCCGGCGCTCTGGACGTGGAGTTCCTGGCCGAGCTCCTGCTGAGCCCGAACAAGGCCGGATGGACCTACGTCGTGTGGCCCCGCTCGGCCGAGTTCTTCGGCACCCGGGGCCTGGTCAAGGTGCGTGGGACCGTGGACGGCGAGCCGTTCCGGAGCTCGTTCATGGCGCTCGGGGACGGGCGCCACAAGCTGCCCGTGCGCGCCGACCTGCGGACCGCGATCGGCAAGCAGGCCGGCGACACCGTCACCGTCCGGCTCGAGGAGCGGCTCGCCTGACCCGCGCGGGCCCACCCGCGACCGCACCGGACGCCACACCGGACACTCCACCGGGCGTCGCGCCTGTCGCGGCACAGGTCACGGCGCAGGTCACGGGGCTCGCGTCCGGTCGGCGGAGAGTCACAACCGGCTAACGAACGATTCCCGGTAATTGCCTTGACGCCGAGCCATACGGTGTCCTGTGCATCTGAACGGGGGAGGGTGGAAGTGACGGCGGTGGAGATCGAGGCCGACAACGGGCTGGACATCGGTGAGCTGGGCCGACCGGGTGGCGTGGGTATCCGCTGCCAGGGAGTCGTGCACCTCTACCGCACCTTCGAGGGCCACGACGTCGTCGCCCTGCAGGGCGTCGACCTGACGATCCAGCCCGGCGAGCGCGTCGCCTTCCTCGGGCCGAGCGGCTCGGGCAAGTCGACGCTGCTGACCCTGCTCGGCGGCATCCAGAAGCCCAGCGCCGGCCGGATCTTCCTCGGCGACGACGAGATCTCCCGGATGGGGGAGCGCTACCTCGCCCGGATCCGCTCGCGGCGCGTGAGCACGATGCTGCAGGGCTCCACCCGCAACCTGCTGCCCTACGCGACCGCGCGCCAGAACATCGCGTTCGCCCGGCTCGCGCTGTCCGGCGCCGAGCGCAAGGGCGCCCTCCTCGACACCGAGCTCCTGCGCCGGGTCGGTCTCGAGCAGCAGGCCGACCAGGTCGTCTCGACCATGTCCGGCGGCCAGCGGCAGCGCCTGGCGCTCGCCTGCGCGGTGTCCACCTCGCCGCAGCTGCTCCTCGCCGACGAGCCGACCAGCCAGCTCAGCCACGAGGACCGCGACCACGTGATCGAGCTGCTCCACGAGCTCGGCGACGACCTCGGCACCACCATCGTCGTGGTGACCCACCAGCCCGAGGTTGCCGCGACCTTCCCGCGCACCGTGACCATGAAGGGCGGCCGGGTCGGCGCGGAGGGTCGCGACGGTGCGGAGTACGTCGTGATCGGCGCCGAGGGCGTGGTCCACCTGCCGACCCACCTCGCGTCGGAGTGGCCGCAGGGCACCCTGGTGCGCATCGAGCCCGAGGACTACGACCGGCTGGTCGTCTCCCGCCCCTCCGACCGCGACCCGCAGGACGCCTGGGAGGGTGACCGGTGAGCAACCACCTCCGCATCGACGGGGTGAGCTACGTGCTCTCCCGGACGCTGCTCGACGACATCGACCTCGACTTCCGCGCCGGCGAGGTGACCGCGCTCTCCGGGCCGAGCGGCTCGGGCAAGACCACGCTGCTCTCGATCGCGGGCGGGCTGATCGAGCCGACCAGCGGCAGCGCGACGTACGACGGCCGGCCGATGTGGCTGGGCACCGGCGACCCGCGCCCCGAGGTGGCGTTCGTCCTCCAGGTCTACGGCCTGGTGCCGATCCTGTCGGCCCGGGAGAACGTCTCGGTGGCCCTGCGTGCCCGGGGCGTCAAGCCGGCCGAGGCCGACGAGCGCGCCGAGGCGGCGCTCGCGCGCTTCCACATCGCCGACCTCGGCGACCGCCAGGTCGAGGAGCTGTCCGGTGGCCAGATGCAGCGCGTGGCCCTGGCCCGCGGCCTGTGCGTCGGCTCCGACGTGCTGCTCGCCGACGAGCCCACCTCCGAGCTGGACGAGGGCAACCGGGGCCTGGTGCTGGCCGAGCTGCGCAAGGAGGCCGACCGCGGCGCCGTCGTCGTGGTGGCCACGCACGACCCGGCCGTGGTCGAGGCCTGCGACCGGCACTACGTCATCGACGAGGGCCGGCTGACCGACCACGTCGCGGCGGTGGACCTCGAGCAGTTCGCGCACCCGGAGCGTCGGCTCATCGAGGACGCGGCCCCGCCGCACTTCGACGAGGACGGCGAGCCCGAGGCCCCGGAGGCCGTCGACCCGCAGGCGGTCCCTGCCGTCCCGCGGCGCCGGGCCGAGTCGGACGCCGTCTTCCGCCGGCCCTCGGACGCATGACCCGGACCCTCCGGGGAGCATGGTCGCGTCGCGGGACCCTGCTGCCCCTGCTGCTGCTGACGATCGTCGTCGTGACGGGTGCGGTCACCGTGATCGGCTTCGCGAACCGCGCCGGAACCTCGCCGATGCTGGCCGTGCCGCTGCTGCTGCTCGGCGCCGTCGCCGTGCCCGCCACCGGCCGCGAGCTGGCCACCGCCCGGCGGGGTGAGATCGCCCTGGCCCGGCTGCGCGGCCTGCAGGGCGGCGAGCTCTACCGGCTGCTCGCGGTGGAGCCCTTCCTGGTGCTGCTCGCCGGCGGTCTCGTCGGCACCGTGCTCGGGTCGGTCGGCTCCTGGGCCGCGACCAAGGCCTGGGCCGGCGCCCCGGCCGCGCTGCTCCCGGGCGTCGGTGCCGTCCTGGCCGGTGCCGGGATCGTCGTGGTGGGGCTGGTGGCCGTGCTCGTGGGGATGGCCGGCGCATTGCGTGAGCCGCTCTCGGAGCAGGTCAGCACGGCCTCGCGTCCGCGGGCCGCCTCGACGGCGGCCGTCTTCGCCAACGTGCTGATCGTCGCCGCCGCGGTGATCGCGGTCTACCGCGCCTCGCTGGACTCCGGCGACCCGGACTGGGTGGTGCTGGCCGGCCCCGCGCTGGTCGGCCTGGCGGTGGGCCAGGTCGTGGTCTGGCTGGTCCGGGTCGTGGCCCGCCTCGCCGTGGCGCGGACCGCCACCGGCGCGCTCACCGGCTTCCTCGCCGTACGCCGCCTCGCCCGGGTCGCGGACGCCGCGACACCGATCCGGGTGCTGGTCGCCGCCACCGTCGTGGCCGCGCTCGCCCTGACCGGAGCCTCCGAGGTCGACGACTGGACCGGCGACACCGCCCGGCTGCGGACCGGTGCGCCCCTGCAGGTCCGCGTGGACGACGACGCGGTCGGCGCGCTGCAGCTGACCCGCGACCTCGACCCCGACGGCCGGTGGCTGATGGCCGCGGTGCTGGTCCCGGGCGAGGGGAGCGTGGCTGCCCGCCGGGCGTTCCTCGACACGTCGCGCTACGACGCGGTGATCGGCGACTTCTACGCCGGCACGCCGGCCGCCGGCGCTCTCGCAGCAGGTGGCCGGGCTCGGCGAGGACGACGGCTCGGTGGCGACCGGCGACCAGGTCAGCGCGACCGTGCGAGGCGTGAGCGCCCGACGAACCGGGACGATGCGGCCGCGGGTCCGGGTGGCCTACCTCGACTCCAGCGGCACCGCCCAGCGGGCCGTGCTGCGGTTCGAGGTCGACCGGTCCGGCGACCCGAGCACCGCCAGCGCCACGCTCGAGGGCTGCGACATCGGTTGCGCCATCACCGCAGTGACCCTGGCGCGGAGCCCCGGCGACACCACGCTGCCCTGGGTGCTGACCGGCCTCGACTTCGGCGGCGTCGACGGGCTCGCGGGCAGCTGGAAGACCAGCGCCAAGAACTGGTTCGGCGAGCCGACCTCCCCGGTCGTCGTCGACGAGGGCCTGCTCGCGCCCGCCACCTCCAAGCCGCTGACCGCGGGGGCGGACACCACCGGTCCCCGCACCCCCGTCCTCGCGACCGGCACGGCGACCTGGGACGGCAAGCCGATGGTGGACTCCCCGGGTGGCGACGAGCGCCCCGCCGAGGTGCTCGACCGGCTGCCGGGCCTGCCGCTCGTGGAGGCCGACGGGCTGCTCGCCGACCTGCCCCGCGCCGCCGCCGGCGCGCCGCCCACGGTGCCCGCCGCCGAGGTGATGGTGCTGGCCCGTGCCGACACCCCCGACGACGTGCTCACGGGGCTGACCGACGCCGCGGGCCACCGGCCGCAGACGCTCGCGGCGGCCGACAGGGCCACCGCCGAGTCGACCGGGGCGGCCCAGGCCCGGGTCTACTCCCTGATGGCGGTCTTCTGCCTGCTGGTCGCGTTCCTGGTGCTGGCTGCCGCGGTGGCCCGTCAGCGCGCCGCCTGGACCCGGGAGGTGGCCGCCCTGCGCGCCGTCGGCGTCGGGCACGGACTGCTGCGCGGCTCCGGCCGCGTCGAGGTGCTGTGGCTGACGGTCGCCGCGGCCCTGGCCACCGTGGTGGGCGCCGTGGCCGCCGTGCACCTGCTGCTCGCGCACCTTCCGCTCGTCACCGTGCCCGAGCACGCCGTGGCGCTGCAGACCGGCGTCGCCTGGTGGCCGGTGGGCGTCGCGACGCTGGTCGCCGTACTGATCGTGGCCGCGGTCGCCGGTCGGGGCCGCCTGGTCCGGCCCGAGCAGAGCCGACCCGCCATCCTGCGTGAGGAAGGTGCCGCATGAACGCCCCACGAAACCGCTCGCTGCGCTCACGCTTCCGCGGGGAGCCGGCATGAGGACGCTCCTGGCCACGGTGGTCCGCGGGCTGCGCGCCCGTGCGCTGCTCTCCGCGGGATCGGTGCTGCTGACCGCGCTCGCGATCGGGTCGGCGGTCCTCGGCCCGATCTTCCAGGTCGCGGTCACCAACTCCTACCTCGTCACCCGCCTCGACGAGGCGCCCAACGAGCTGACCGGCCTGTCCTGGCGCTTCCAGCCCGACCGCGGGCTGGCCGGGGACGTCGACCAGGCGGTCAGCCGTGCCGGGCAGGCCGCCGATGCCGCCGCCACGGGGCCGTTCGCGGGCCCGCAGACCGTGCTGGAGAGCCAGCGCGTCGACGCGCTCGGCGGCGCGCGGGTGATGCTGACCGCCAAGGACGGCGCCTGCGACCACCTCGAGATCGAGGGCCGGTGTCCGACGAAGCCCGGCCAGGTCCTGATGCTCGCCGGCGACCAGGACCTCACCGAGCTCCCGGTCGGCGAGCGGATCGACCTGGGCCCTGACCTGGGCACCGTCACCCTCGTCGGCAGCTACCGCGTGCCGGGCGACGAGGACGACTTCTGGTTCCAGCCGTCCCGGTTCGCCAGCTTCCCCCCGCAGACCACCAGGGCAGGCGCGGTGCTGCCCTACCGCCCGGCGCCGCTGGTCACCGTCCCGGCGACGTTCGACACCGTTCCTGCCGGCCGGTGGAGCGTGCGCGTGGACCGGCGGCTCCAGGTGCCTGCCGACCTGCAGCTCGCCGACGTGCAGCGGGCCGAGCGCGCGGCGCGGGCCCTGAACGGCCCGGCGTCCCGGGTCGAGGGCGGCACCCTGCGCGGGGAGTCGATCAACGACGTCGCGAGCATCATCACCGAGGCGCAGGGCCAGCAGCGCACCGCGCGCAGCTCGGTGGCGCCCGCGGTCATCTCGTTGGTGCTGGTGGCACTGGCGCTGCTGCTCCGGCTGCTGATGGCGGCCGCCGACCTGCGGCTGCCCGAGCTGGCCCTGGCCTCGCTGCGGGGCCTCCCGCGGCGCCGGATGTGGGCGCTCGGGCTCTCCGAGCCGCTGACCCTGCTGCTGCTCTCGATCCCCGCCGGCGGGGTCATCGGCGTGGGGCTCGCCCTCGGCCTGGTGCGCTGGTGGCTGGTGCCGGGGCTGCCGCTGCCGTTCCCGGCGACCGCGGTCCTGGCCGGGCTCCTGGTGGCGCTCGCCTCGATCGGCGTCGCGGTGCTCGCGGTCGGCCTGGTGCTGCGGGTCTCGCTGTCCGACCAGCTCACCGGCGTACGCCGGCCGCAGGAGACGTCGCGCACCGGCCTGGTCGTGCAGCTGGCCCTGGTCGCCCTGGCCGTGGCCGTGCTGGCCAGCAAGCTCTCGGCCGGCAAGCCGGGCGAGCCGGACGTCACCGACCTGGTGCTGCCGGTGCTGCTCGCGGTCGTCGCCGGGATCGCGGCGACCAGGGCGACAGCCGCGGGGGCCACGTGGTGGACGCGCGCCCGACGCCGGACCCGCTCGCTGTCCGGCTTCGTGGCCGCCCGCGCCATCAGTCGCCGCCAGGAGGGCACCCTGGTCATCCTCCCGGTCACGGCCGCGATCGCGATCTGCGTCTTCGGTGCGGGCGTCTACGACTCGGCCGGCCAGTGGCGGGCGAGCGTCGCCGCCACCGCCGCGCCGGCGCCCGTCGTGTGGACCTCGCCGCTGCCGATGAACGAGACCGTCGCGCTCACCCACGAGCTCGACCCCGACGGCCGGTGGCTGATGGCCTCCAGCCGGCTCAACACGCTGGGCCCGACCTTCACCGTCGTCGACGCCGCCCGCCTGTCCCGCGTCGCCTCCTGGCAGGACCAGTGGACCCCCGGCACCTCGGCCGCACAGATCGCCGACGAGATCGGCCTGAAGGCGGTCGTGCCCACCGTCACCGGCAGACGGGTCGGGCTCACGGTGGACAACCAGGTGGACTCGAGCTCGGACCTGTTCGTGCGGCTGCGCCTCGACGTGCCCGGCGACCGTCCGCACTTCGCGTTCCTGGGGCCGTTCGGTCCGGGGGAGGGCAGCGACACGGTGGACGCGGCGTACTGCCGCAAGGGCTGCAAGCTCGAGGCGATCACCGTGGGCGGACCCGCCGGGCTGCCGGTGGACATGCAGGGGACGCTGCGGATCGGCTCGCTCGAGGTCGACGGTGCGCCGATCCCCGGCGCCATCGCCGGGGCCGGCTGGGTCCGCTCTCCCGACTCGTCGACGTCGGATGCGGTCACCGGCGTGGCCGTGCAGGGTGACGAGCTCGCGGTCGACCTCGACTCGCAAGGCGGGCAGCGGATCGGGCAGCTGTCCTCGGGTGACATCCCTGACGCGCTGCCGGTCGTGCGCGGTGTCGACGCGTCCACCAGTGCCGCCGCCGGCAGCTTCGCCGCCACCAGCGAGACGGAGTTCGCCGTCGACCCGGTGATCACGTCCGAGAGCGTGCCGTTCCTCGGCCCCAGCGGGCTGATGATCGACTACACGATGCTCACCACCGACCGCACCGTCTACGAGCAGAAGGCCGTCGTCTACGTGCTGGCCCGGGCGGACACGCCCGCCGCGGTGACGCGGGGGCTCCAGGACCGCGGCGCTTCGGTGACGTCGACGCTGGCGGGCGTGCAGAAGACGCTGGACCAGGGCGCCTACGCCCTGACGCTGCGGCTGTACGCGGTGGTCGCGGTGCTGGTGCTGCTGATGGCGCTCGCCGGACTCTTCGTCAGCACCGCCGTCCAGCTGCCGGCCCGGCGACGCGATGCCGCGTCGCTGCGGGTGGTCGGGGTGCCCCGCCGCTCAGTGATGTCGGCGGTCGTGCGCGAGTTCGCGGTGGTCCTCGGTGGCACCGCCCTCGCCGGGCTCGCGGCCGGCACCCTGGCCCAGTACGTCGTGCTGCGCACCGTCACGCTCGGCTACGTCGAGGACCTGTCCACCCCGGCGCTGATCGCGGCGGTCGACTGGCAGCGGCTGGTGGTGCTCGCACTGATCACGGCACTGGTCTTCGGGACGGTGGCGCTGGCCAGCGCCGCGCTGACGGTCCGGGGTGCGCGGGGCTCGACGCTGCGGGAGACCGCCCGCTGACCGGTGGCCGCCTAGGTTCGGGAGCATGAAGCTCCAGCGCGCCGTGCACGCCGCGGCCAACCCGACGGGGGAGAAGTGAGGCGGCCGGCGCCGGAGGTGCCGGGGCCCGGCCAGGAGTCGGTGTGGGACTACCCGCGTCCGCCCCGCCTCGAGACCAGCGGCGAGCTGGTCGAGGTCGAGGTCGGCGGCCGGGTGGTCGCGAGCACCACCCGTTCGTGGCGGGTGCTCGAGACCAGCCACCCCCCGACGTACTACCTGCCGCGCGAGGCCTTCGAGCCGGGCGTGCTCCGGGAGACCGGGGGTGACTCGTGGTGCGAGTGGAAGGGCCGTGCGTCCTACTTCGACCTCGTGGCCGGTGAGCGGGTGGCCGCGCGGGCGGCCTGGACCTACCTCGCCCCCAGCCGCGGCTTCGAGCCGATCGCGGGTGCGGTCGCGGTGATGCCCGGTCTGGTCGACCGGTGCACCGTGGACGGTGAGACGGTCCGGCCGCAGCCGGGGTCCTTCTACGGCGGCTGGGTCACGAGCCGGGTGGTCGGGCCGTTCAAGGGGGAGCCGGGTACGTCGGGCTGGTAGTGCGGTTGGCGCCTGCCGAGGCCCTCGGGGCCTGGCGGCCCGGGGTTGCTCGGGTGTGCCGGCCTCGTTGGTGGCCCCTCGGGTCGCCCTGGTTCTCTGTGTGGCGGGCCCGCTGGTGGTTGCGGTCTTGGCAGTGACGGCGGAGCACGGTCCGCTCGGGTAGCCGTTGCCTTCCGACCTACGGTCCGCTCGTGACCGCGGTCTTGGGCAGCTACGCGGACCGGGTACGCCTCGGGTCGCCGCAGCTGCCCGGCCGGCGGGTCGCCTGCGGGGCCGCGGCCCGGTCCGAAGATTCCTCGAAACTTTCTTCGGATAACGTCTCACTAGTGTGAGATATGCACAGGCCAGCGGCCCGTCAATGTCGGTGCCCTCTGGTTGAGTCGGGTCATGGAGCAGCCCACCGAGTTCCCCACCACCCCGGCCGGGGTGGTCGCGGGCGCGGGCGGGTCATGCTCACCCGCTGGACGAGACGCTGTGGGCGGCGAAGGACGTCCCGGAGAACTGGTGGAACGGTCGACAGCTCGAAACCCTGCGCGCCCAGCTGGCCGCGCGTGGAGGCCTCGGTGCTGGCCGAGATCGGCGCCCGTGGGATCGCGAAGCAGGAGCTGGCCTGGGGGTCGACCGCGGAGTGGTTCACCCACCTGGCCGGCACCACCCGCCGCGAGGGGCACCGGACGGTGCGGCAGGCGCCCGATCCTGGTCGGTGAGCGGACCGCGACGCACGCCGCGCTGGCGGCCGGGCGGGTCTCCCCGGAGCAGGCGGCGGTGATCGTGGCCGCCGTCGAGGAGCTGCCCCTGGACGGATCGGTGCGGGAGCAGGGCGAGGCGTTCCTGCTCGACCAGTCCGCGAAGCTGACGGCGACCGAGCTGGCCAAGGCCGCCAGGCACCTGGCCGAGGTCGCCGACCCCGACAAGGCCGAACGCGACGCCGAGAAGGACCTCGACCGCGCCGACCGGGCCGCGCACCACCACCGGTTCCTCTCCATCACCGACGACGGCGCCGGCGGGGTCCGGCTCCGCGGCCGCGGCACCCTCGAGGACGCCGCCACCATCAAGGCCGCCCTGCTCCCGCTGACCAAGCCCGCCCCCGCCCTGGACCCCGCCGTGGATCCCGTGGACCCGGACTGCGAGCAGGTGACCGATCCGCGGGACCACGGGGCCCGGATGTGGGACGCCCTGGTCACCGCCTGTGAGCACGTGCTGGCCACCGACCTGGCACCGGACTGCCACGGCGCCCGACCCCGCCTCGCGGTCACCACCAGCCTGGACGTGCTCCGCGGCCAGATCGACTGGGCCACCCTCGGCGCCTCGGTCTCCACCACCGACGACGGCCTCGACCTCGCCCCCTCCGTGGTCCGCCGGCTGGCCTGCGACGCCGACCTGATCCCGATCGCCCTCGGCACCCACGGCGAGGTCCTCGACGTCGGCCGCACCCAACGCCTGGTCACCCCCGCCCTGTGGCGGGCCCTGGTGTGCCGGGACGCCCACTGCGCCTTCCCCGGCTGCACCAGACCCCCGGTGATGTGCCACGCCCACCACATCATCCACTGGGCCGACGGCGGCCACACCACGCTCGTCGAACCTGGTCCTCCTGTGCGGGCAGCACCACCGCACCATCCACCACACCCCCTGGGAAGTCCGCCTCAACCCCGACGACGGCCGACCCGAGTTCCTCCCACCACCCAAACCCGGCCAACCACCACCCGACTGGATCCGCAGCAGACCCCGACGCGAGTGACAGCCGTCCGTCCCGTCCTGCCCGCCGTCTGGTCCTCAGGCGGCACACGCGACGGGGGGTCGATCAGCCCGGCTGCGGCTGGTCGTCCTCGCGCGGGCCGAAGACGCACAGGGCGTCGAGCTGCCCCACGTCCAGACCGGGTTGGCCCCAGGCCTGCATCTGGCGCCGTGACCGCCGCGAGAACAGCGCGCGGTAGAGCTCGTACGGGGGGACCTCGACCGCGGCCTCGATGCCCGGGTCACCCCAGACCTGGCCGTCGCAGCGCACCGTCACGCCGGCCCGGCCGACGAGCCGCGGAGCGGCGGAGTCCAGCACCTGGCGCCACAGGACCTCCGGTGGCCGGTCCGGGCCCAGGGCCTCGTGGAGGTCGGCGTGGTGGACGGTGACGTCCCAGACCAGGGCCGGGCTTGGGCTGTCCGCGACCGACGCGGCAACGGCGTCCTGCCGGGAGCAGATCTCCTCGACGAGCACGCCGATCGGGAGCCGGGCCCGTTCGCCGACGTGGCGTGCCGTCCACTCCGGTCCGGGCGCCCCGTCCATCCGCCCCGACAGCGCGTCGGCCGGTCCGCCGGCAAGGTGGGCGTAGACGTCCCGCACCGTCCAGGCCGGCGTAGCCGGCACGTGGGTGGCCAGCTGCTCCTCACTGAGGCCGGTCGCCAGTGCGGTCAGGGCGGCGACGTTGTCGCGATAGAGCTGTCCCCAGTCGGTCACGGAGTCACCGTACGGCCTGCGGCGGCCGGCGGGTCGACCCTGTCGTCGACCGGCGGACGGGAGCGGCGGGGGAGGAGGGACCGGGTGGCCGGGTCGAACGACTCTGTGGAGGCGCCGGGACGGGGCCTAGCCTCGCGGGCAGGAGGCGAGGCCCGTGTGGTTCTGGATCTTCATCATCATCCTGGTGATCGCGCTCGGGGCGGTGATGCTCAGCACTCGCACTCGACGCCGCTGAGTCCGCAACCCCAGCCTGCGCCGCCCCCGGGCCGATGAGCCCCCGCGCCGGGGCGGGAAAACCCGTGCCCGCCCACGGTCGGCGGATCTACTGTGGCTGGCGTGACGGACCTGCTCGCGCCTGCGCCCCTGTCCCTGCCCGACGCCGACGACGCCCAGCAGTGGGTGGCGGACCGCACCCGTGACGGACTGGCCCGCGCACGTGACCTGGTGGCGCGGCTGCGCGCCGAGCCGCCCACGGACGCCCTGGCCGCCCTCAGGCTCTGGGACGAGGTCACCCTGCAGCTGAGCAACGTCGCCTCGGTCGGGTCGCTGTGGGCCAACGTGCACCCGCGGGAGGAGGTGCGCACCGGGTGCGAGCAGGCCCAGGTCGAGGTCGACAGGCTGGCCACCGAGCTGCGCCAGGACCGGAGCTTGTACGACGTGTTCGCCGCGCTGGACCCCGCCGGCCTCGACCCCGTCGCGTGCCGGCTGCTCGACAAGACCCTGGAGGACTTCCGGCGCGCCGGCGTGGACCGCGACGACGCGACCCGGGCCCGGTTGACCGAGATCAACGAGCGGCTGACGACGCTGAACCAGGACTTCTCCCGTGCGATCCGTGACGACGTCCGCACCGTCCGGGTCACCCCGGAGCAGCTCGCCGGGATGCCCGCGGACTGGCTGGAGGCCCACCCGGCCGACGCGGAGGGCCTGGTCACCGTCACGACCGACTACCCGGACTCCGTGCCGGTGCGGATGTTCGCCCTCGACCCCCGGGTGCGCCGCGAGGTGACCGTGGCCTTCCTCAACCGCGGCTGGCCGCAGACCGAACCGCTGCTCACCGAGATGTTCGCGCTGCGCCACGAGCTCGCCAACCTGGTCGGCTACCCCGACTGGGCCTCCTACGACGCCGACGTGAAGATGATCGGGACGGGCCCGGCGACGGTTCCTGAGGGGCGGCCGTCTCGAAGGATCCCGGAGTTCATCGATCGGATCGCCGCAGCGGCGGAGGAGCCGATGCGGCGCGACCTCGGGGTGCTGCTCGAGCGCTACCGCCGCGACGTCCCGGACGCGACCGCGATCGATCAGGCCGACGCGAGCCACTACGAGGAGCTGGTCCGCAAGGAGCAGCTCGACGTGGACGCCCAGCTGGTCCGCACCTACTTCGACGCCGCCAAGGTCCGGCAGGGACTGCTCGACGTGACCGGTCGGCTGTTCGGGCTGCGCTGGGAGCCGGCCCCGGGTGCACCGGTCTGGCACGAGGAGGTCACGGCGTACGACGTGTACGACGCCGAGGGCCCCGACCGGGAGACGGCGTTCGCCCGCATCTACCTCGACCTGCACCCGCGCGAGGGCAAGTACAAGCATGCGGCCCAGTTCACCCTCGCCGACGGCGTCGTCGGTCGGCAGCTCTCGGAGGGCGCGCTGGTCTGCAACTTCTCCCGGGGCCTGATGGAGCACGACCACGTGGTGACGCTGTTCCACGAGTTCGGCCACCTGGTGCACCACGTGCTGGCGGGGCGGGCGGAGTGGACGCGCTTCTCCGGGGTGGCCACCGAGTGGGACTTCGTGGAGGCGCCCAGCCAGATGCTGGAGGAGTGGGCCTGGGACGCCGACATCCTGCGCAGCTTCGCGACGAACGCGGAGGGGGAGCCGATCCCCGCCGACCTGGTCGCCCGGATGCGGGCGGCCGACGACTTCGGGAAGGGCTACCACGCGCGCACGCAGATGTTCTACGCCGCGATGTCCTACTGGTTCCACACCGAGCGGCCGGCGGACCTCACCGTCCGGATGCGGGAGCTGCAGGCGGCGTACTCGCCGTTCCCCTGGATCGAGGACACCCACATGTTCGCGAGCTTCGGCCACCTCGGCGGCTACACCTCGGCGTACTACACCTACATGTGGTCGCTGGTCATCGCCAAGGACCTGTTCAGCGCCTTCGACCCCGGCGACCTCTTCGCGCCCGAGGTGGCCCGGCGCTACCGCGACCTGGTGCTGGCCCCCGGCGGCAGCAAGGATGCCGCGGATCTCGTCACCGACTTCCTCGGCCGCCCGTACACGTTCGACGCGTACGCCGCCTGGCTCGCCCGCTGACGTCGTCCCGGGAGGCCCTTGCGCCCACCGCATCGCGACCTACTATTGGCGATATATCGCGACCTGTCGTCGACAGTCTTCGGAGGGTGTCATGGGGAACTGGGCAAGCTGGGGCGGACCGTGGCCGGGCGGGTTCCCGCCGGGAGGCTCCTGGGGAGGACCGTGGGGAGGACCGGGGCGCGCCGGGAAGCCCGGTCCGCCGCCGTGGCTGGCGGGACTCTTCGGTCTCGCCCAGTCGGAGCCGCCGCGGGGCCCACGGGTACGCCGGGGTGACGTGCGCGCGGCGATCCTCGACGTGCTGCGCGAGGCGCCGATGAACGGCTACCAGGTCATGCAGCAGATCGCCGAGCGTTCCGGGGGTGCCTGGAAGCCGAGCCCCGGCTCGGTCTACCCGACGATCCAGCAGCTCGAGGACGAGGGGCTGATCGAGGGCACCGACGGCTCGGGCCAGCGCAAGCTCAAGCCGACCACGGCCGGCTGGAACTACATCGACGAGCACCGCGAGGAGCTCGAGGGCGTCTGGCGGCCCTTCGAGGAGACCGAGGACGAGCGGGGGTCCAGCTTCAGCGACCTCCGGCCCGAGATCGGCCAGGTCCTCTCGGCGGTGTGGCAGATCGTCACCCAGGGCAGCGACCGGCAGCGGCGCGAGGCGGTGGAGGTGCTCGTCGAGACCCGCCGGCGGCTCTACGGCATCCTCGCCGAGGGCGCTGCCGGCCCAGACGACGGTGCAGACGACGGTGCAGGGCGACGGCTCCGGCGACGGCGCAGGCGACCAGCGCGACCGACGTGACGACGACCGGGCCGGCGACGACCGGGCCGGCGACGACCGGGACGACGGGGCGGGCGACGGGGAGGTGGCGTCATGAGCGACCAGCAGCTGCGGCTCAGCGACGCCGAGCGCGACCGCGCGGCGACCGAGCTCGGCGAGCACTACGCGCAGGGCCGGCTCACCCCCGAGGAGCACGGCGAGCGGCTCGACCGGATCTGGGCCGCCCGGACCCGCGGCGAGCTGACGCCGCTCTTCCGCGACCTGCCCGGCAGTGCCTACGCACCGGCCCCGCTGCGCGGCTACTGGCCGGCCGCTCGCCCGACGCCGGTGCGCCGGGGCATCCCCACCCCGCTGGTGGTGGCGTTCGTCGTGCTGCTGGCGATCACCGTCCTGACCCACCTCCCGTTCCTCCTGATCGGGCTGCTGGTGTGGTTCTTCGTGATCTCGCGGCTGCGGCGCCGCAGCACCGTCCGGCGCTGGTGACCTCGCGCCTCGGCGGGCCGGACCCGGCTCAGCCGTTCGACAGCAGCTCGTCGGTCCAGGCGAAGCAGGCCGCCGACAGGTCTGCCAGCTCACCGTTGCCGGGCAGCAGCGAGGTCACCCGGTTGGCCACGTCGGCCGGCAGGTCCTCGTGCAGGTACCGCAGCCCGAAGTCATGGCGCCACGGGCAGTGCTCGACGCGCAGCAGCCGGACCAGCGGACCGAGCGCGAAGCCGAGGTAGAACTGGACGGCCTCCGGGAGCTGTCCGCGCCGCACCGCGCGGTTGACCAGCCACTCGGCCGTCGCGCGCCGCTGCCGGATCTGGTCGACGCCCTCGGCGATGGCGGTCCGGATCGCCTGCTCGTCGTCGTGGCGCAGCTCGATCAGCCCGTCCGGGTCGTGCACGACGATCGGGGTCCCGTGCCGGCGCACGTCGACGAACCGGTGCGAGTCGGAGAGCTCGGAGATGTGCAGGTCGACGATCCGGGTCGGCTCCTTGAGCGCCCCCGGCCGCTGCTGGTGGTTGACGAAGCACTGCCGGCCGTCGGGCCAGGTCGCCTTCGGCAGCTCCCACACGTGGTCGACGTCGAAGTCCTCGCGGATCCGGGCCAGCAACCGGTCGTGCACGGCGTCGGCCTCCCCGGGGGTGCACAGCAGGTCGATGTCGAGGTCGGACCACTCGTCGTACCCGCCGGTGGCGGCGGAGCCGCCGACCCACACGACGCGGACGTCGGGGTCGGTGGCGCCCTGGCGGGCCAGCCAGGCGAGCCAGTCGTCGTAGCGGGACAGGTCGGTCGCGTCGGTCATGCGCGGAAGCATGCCAGCGTGGCGCCGAGTGCGCTCGTCAGGATTTGTGGTTAGGGTCACTGCGGTCCCGACTCGGAGGTACGCCATGACCGACCCGTCTCACCCGAAGTCCGCCGCGCCGTCGCGCGGCACCTGGATCGGCATCTGTGTGCTGCTGGCGCCCGCCGTCGTGGTGCCGCTGCTGGTGCCGCTCTACGACTCCACCGACCCGACGCTGTTCGGGTTCCCCTTCTACTTCTGGGCCCAGATGGCGATGATCCCGGCCGCCGTCGTGCTCACCGTGATCGCCTACTACCTGGCGAAGGGCGCCGACCGTCGTGACAAGGCGGCCCGTGCGGCCGGACGGGGGGCACAGCGATGAGCGGCGTCAGCACCATCACCTTCAGCGTCTTCCTGTTCTTCTTCCTGCTGGTCACCGTCCTCGGCTTCGCAGCCGCCCGCTGGCGTCGGGCGAAGGCGCTGGACAGCCTCGACGAGTGGGGCCTCGGCGGCCGCGGCTTCGGCACGTTCATCGCCTGGTTCCTGATCGGCGGAGACCTCTACACGGCGTACACGTTCGTGGCGGTGCCCGCCCTGCTGTACGCCGGCAGCTCGATCGGCTTCTTCGCGGTGCCGTACACGATCGTGATCTACCCGCTGATCTTCCTGTTCCTGCCGCGGCTGTGGTCGGTCTCGCACCGCCACGGCTACGTCACCCCGGCCGACTTCGTCCAGGGCCGCTACGACAGCCGGCCGCTGGCGACGGCGGTGGCGCTCACCGGGATCCTCGCGACGATGCCCTACATCGCCCTGCAGCTGGTGGGCATGCAGGTCGTCCTGGAGGTCATGGGCATCGGCACCGGCAGCGACAACTGGTTCGTCCAGGACCTGCCGTTGTTCATCGCCTTCGTGGTGCTCGCGGCGTACACCTACTCCTCGGGCCTGCGGGCGCCCGCGCTGATCGCGTTCGTCAAGGACCTGCTGATCTACGTCGTGATCATCGTCGCCGTGCTCTACCTGCCCTCGCAGGTCGGTGGCTGGGACAACATCTTCTCGACCGCGAGCGACTCGTTCGCGAGCTTCAACAGCTCGAACGCCGACGCGATCGCCGCGGGCCAGGCCACCCCGAAGGGCATGATCCCCGGACCGCTGCTGCACTGGGCGTACGCCTCGCTGGCCCTCGGCTCGGCGCTGGCGCTGTTCATGTACCCCCACTCGGTGACCGCGGTGCTGTCGACGCGACAGCGCTCGGTGATCCGCCGCAACGCCGCGCTGCTGCCGGCGTACTCCTTCCTGCTCGGGCTGCTGGCCCTGCTCGGCTTCGTCGCCATCGCGGCCGGGGTCAAGGTGACCAACCCGCAGCAGGCGGTGCCGCAGCTGTTCGAGAACGAGTTCCCGGACTGGTTCGCCGGCGTCGCCTTCGCGGCCATCGTGATCGGCGCGCTCGTGCCCGCCGCCATCATGTCGATCGCGGCCGCGAACCTGTGGACCCGCAACATCTACAAGGCCTTCATCAACCGGGGCGCCACGCCCAGCCAGGAGGCGCAGCAGAGCAAGCTGGCCTCGCTGCTGGTGAAGTTCGGGGCGCTGGCCTTCGTGCTGTTCGTGTCGACGACCTACGCCCTGGACCTGCAGCTGCTCGGCGGTGTCTGGATCCTGCAGACGTTCCCCGCGATCGTGGTCGGGCTCTACACCCGGTTCTTCCACCGGACGGCGCTGTTCGTCGGCTGGGCGGTCGGCATGGTCTACGGCACCTGGACGGCGTACAACAACCCGAAGGTCGGAGACCCCGGGAGCCACTTCGGCAGCCCGCTCGACCCGTTCCTGAGCGTGCCGTGGTCGGACTGGCTGCCCTTCGACACCCTGATGTACATCGGGTTCACCGCCCTGCTGCTCAACCTGGTGGTGAGTGTCGGCCTGTCGTTCGCACTGCGCTCGATGAACATCGACGAGGGTGTCGACCAGACGAGGCCGGAGGACTACCACGCCGACCTGGGCGACGAGGGAGTCGACGCGGAGCTGGACCCCGGCACGCCGACGCACGCCTGAGCCCTGTCCGGGTAGTCGTGGGCCGCAGGACGCGCCGTGGCGTGTCCTGCGGCCCACGACCCGGGTTTCCGACGGGCCCGGGATGGCTACTGTCTGGAGCGTGACGACGCCATCGTTCGACCTGGACCGGGACCACCTCGACCTGCGCGACTGGATCCACACCTTCGCCGCCGACGTGGTCCGTCCGGCCGCGGCGGAGTGGGACGAGCGGGAGGAGTTCCCGTGGCCGGTGGTGGAGGAGGCGGCGTCGATCGGCCTCTACTCCCTGGACTTCTTCGCGACCCAGTCCTTCGACGAGACCGGGCTCGGCATCCCGATCACCATGGAGGAGCTGTTCTGGGGTGACGCCGGCATCGGGCTCTCGATCGTCGGGACCACCCTGGCCGCGGCGGCCGTCCGGGCCAACGGCTCCGACGAGCAGGTCGGCGAGTGGGTGCCGCAGATGTTCGGGTCGCCCGGGGACCTGCGGCTCGCGGCGTTCTGTTCCTCCGAGCCCGACGCCGGCTCGGACGTCGGCGCCATGCGCACCCGTGCGACCTACGACGAGGCGAGCGACGAGTGGGTGCTGAACGGCACCAAGACCTGGGCGACCAACGGGGGCATCGCCGACGTCCACGTGGTCACCGCCGTGGTCGAGCCCGAGCTGCGCAGCCGCGGACAGGCCAGCTTCGTGGTGCCGCCCGGGAGCAAGGGGCTCAGCCAGGGCCAGAAGTTCCACAAGCACGGCATCCGTGCCTCCCACACCGCCGAGGTCGTGCTGGACGGCGTGCGGGTGCCGGGGCGCTGCCTGCTCGGTGGCAAGGAGAAGCTCGAGGCCCGGTTGGCCAGGGCGCGGCAGGGCGCCGCCTCGGGCTCCACGAACGCCTCGATGGCGACCTTCGAGCGGACCCGCCCGGCGGTGGGCGCGCAGGCGATCGGCATCGCGCGGGCGGCCTACGAGGTGGCGCTGGACTACGCGAGGACCCGCGAGCAGTTCGGCAAGCCGATCATCGAGAACCAGGCGATCGCCTTCATGCTCGCCGACATGGCCACCTCCATCGAGGCGTCCCGGCTGCTGGTGTGGCGGGCGGCGTGGATGGCGCGGCAGGGGAAGCGGTTCGACAACGCCGAGGGCTCGATGTCCAAGCTGGTCGCCGGCGAGACCGCGGTGCAGGTGACCGAGCGAGCCATGCAGATCCTCGGCGGCAACGGGTACACGAGGGAGTACCCGGTGGAGCGGATGGCCCGCGACGCCAAGATCTACACGATCTTCGAGGGGACCTCCGAGATCCAGCGGCTCGTCATCGCTCGCTCGATCTCGGGCGCCCCGATCCGCTGATGCGCCCGGACTCCACGCTTCGCGCCGGGGCCGTGCGCCGGTGGGTGCGCGAGCGGTGGGACGACCCGGTCTTCTGGGCCGACGTCCTCCAGGTGGCCAAGACCGTGGCCGCAGCGGTCATCGCCTGGTTGGTCGCCACCCGGGTCTGGCACCTGCCGCTGTCGTTCCTGGCGCCCTGGGCGGCGCTGCTGGTCGTGCACTCGACGGTCTACCGCACCTTCTCCGAGGGTGCCCGCCAGGTCGGCGGAGCCGTGCTCGGCGTGCTGGTGGCCTGGGCGGCCGGGAACCTGTTCGGCCTCGGCCCGGCCTCGGTGGCGGTGGCACTGCTCGTCGGCTTCGCGGGCGGGGCCCTGCCCTGGTTGTCGGGCCAGGGCACGGCCGTGGCCGCGACGGCGGTCGTCGTGCTGACCACCGGCTTCGCCACCAACGACACCATGCTCGTGCACCGTCTCGCCGACACCGCCATCGGGATCGCCAGCGGCCTGCTGGTCAACCTGGCCGTCTGGCCGCCGCTGCGGGCGCGGGCCGCGATCGCCGCCATGAACGCCCTCGACGGCCGGATCGGCGAGCTGCTCGGGGACATCGGGGACGGGCTCGGGGCCGGGTGCTCGCGGGAGGACGTGCGCGGGTGGATCGACCGGACCCGTGGCCTCGACGAGGACCTCGACCAGGCCTGGGCCCTGGTGCGACAGGCGCGCGAGAGCGCGCGGCTGAACCCGCGTCGGTCCGCCGTGGCGCTGCGCGACCCGAGCGAATGGCTCCTGCTGCTCCGCCGACTCGAGCAGGCCGTCGCCGAGATCCGCAGCATGGCCGAGACGATCGACCACGGGATGGACGAGAGCGGCGACTGGCAGTCCGCGTTCCGCGAGGCGTACGTCGTGCTGCTGCGGGACGCGGGGCACGCGATCGCGGCCGCGGACCCGGTGGCGATCCTCGCGATCCGGGAGCGGCTCAACGATCTCGTCGACCGGCTCGGCGGCCAGGAGCCGACGCCGCGGCTCTGGCCCGTCTACGGCGGGCTGATCATCAACCTGCGCAACATCATCGACGCCATGGACGAGGTGGCGAAGGCGAACCCGCTCAGCCAGCCGCCCCTTCCGTTCGCCCGGCCGCACGCGTGAACCGGCCCTGCGCCGGGGGACGGCGGGAGCGGCACCGATTCCGCGGTGCGATCGCGGGGGTCGGGAGCACCAGCGGCGTGCGGGTCGTGGTCGGCCACTGGCAGCACACGCCGCTGGGACCCTTCTCCGACGCGATGGTCGAGACGGCGGCCGGGCGCCGCGTGCTGCTCGCCCCGCGCCCTGACGTCGCGGGCCTCGTCGAGGCGACCTACCGCTTCGACGAGACCCGCATCGAACCGGTCGAGGTCGTCGTGGGCGGCCCGCGGTGGACGCTTCGCTCCCCGTCGCTCGAGCTCGACCTCACCGTGGGCCGGCGTACGCCGCTGGGCTGGCTGCTGCGGGCGGTGCCGGCGCCGGTCGCCCAGAGCCCGGGCTGGTGTGCGATGACCGATCCCGTCTCGAGGGTGGTGCTCCGAGGCGTGCGCACCCGCGGAACTGCAGGCAACGGCGGCCGGGAGTGGTACGGCGCCACCGATGCGCGGGCCGTCGTCGCCGCCTCGGGGCGCTTCGACGGGACCGGTCTCGGTGTGCTCGCGCCGGTCGACCCGCCGTGCCGGTTCGGGTTCTCCTCCACTCCGCGCCGGCCCTCGGTCACCGAGGTGGTCACCACCGTCGAGTGGGGCCAGCCGTCCCTGGGGTGACCCGGCTCAGAGGTCGATGGCGCGGTTCACCCAGGTGGAGGTGACGACCATGCCCACCTTCTCGTAGAGGCCGAGCGCGCCGGTGCGGGAGTCGGTGGAGAGCTCGCACCGCTGCGCCCCCCGCTGCACCGCCTCCGCGAAGGCGTCGACGAGGAGTGCCTGGGCCAGGCCCTTGCCGCGCTGGTCGCGTCGGGTGGCGAGCCGGGCGATGAAGGCGCACGCCGGGCTCATCTGCACGACGGCCATCGCCACCACCTCGCCGGACGGGTCGGTCACGACGCGGAGGTGCCAGGGCTCGAAGCCGGGGCGGCGCAGGATCTCGGCCTCCCAGTGCTCGAAGGTCTCGCGCTCGCGCCTCGACCACTCCAGGAAGGCGTCCTCCTGGACCCTCCAGCAGGCGCGGTGGTCGCCCGGGGTGGCCGCACGGACGGCGTACCCGTCGGGGAGCGGACGCTCCGGGATCGTCGCGCCCTCGGGAAGCTGGAGCACCCAGCTGTTCCAGCGGACGTGGTAGCCGAGGGACTCGAGCAGCTTGTCGCCGGGCGAGCCCTGCGGCACGGGCATACCGACCACCGGGCTGCCCGCCTCGCGGGCCCGGGCCTGCATCCACAGCGCGAGCTGGGTACCGATGCCGCGGCCGTTGTGGTCGGGGTGGACCGAGGCGTCGCCGCGGCCGTTGTCGCTCACCTCGGCGTAGGCGACCATCCGGTCGCCGTCGAAGACGCCGACGGCGTGCTCGCTGACGACGTAGCCGGGGACCTGCCAGCTCGGCGACGATGTCGGCCTCCTCGATGGCGACCTCACCGGTGTCGGCGAGCTGCTGGGCGGCCATCACCGCGGTGACGGCGGCGGCGTCGGAGGGCACCAGGGCCCCCTCGGTCAGGCCGGCGGGGAGGTCGAGTGCTGCGGGCATGCTGCACATTGCAGCAGGAAATGGCCGACGGGGCCGCCGGTTTTCCTCGGCGGCCCCGTCCGGACCGGGTGACGCGGGGTGGTCTCGACAGGCTCGACCACCGAAGGCGTCAGGCGCTCTGGATCGCCGAGACGTCGAACTCGAGCTTGATCTTCTCGGAGACCAGCACGCCGCCGGTCTCGAGGGCGGCGTTCCAGGTCAGGTCCCAGTCCTTGCGGTTGATGGTGGTCGCGCCCTCGAAGCCGACCCGCAGGTTGCCGAAGGGGTCGCGCGCCGAGCCGGTGGACTCGAACTCGATCGTGACGGGCTTCGAGACGCCCTTCATGGTCAGGTCGCCGGTGATGACCCAGGTGGACTCGTCCTCGCGCTCGACCTTCGTCGAGACGAAGGTGATCTCGGGGTTGGCCTCGGCGTCGAAGAAGTCGCCGGAGCGCAGGTGGCCGTCGCGGTCGGCGACACCGGTGTCGATGCTCGCGGTCTGGATGGTCAGCTCGACCTTGGAGGCGGCCGGGTTCGCGGTGTCGATCCGGGCGGTGCCCGCGAAGTCGGTGAACTGGCCGCGCACGGTGGTGACCATCGCGTGGCGGGCGCTGAAGCCGAGGCGGGAGTGGGTCTGGTCGATCGTGTAGTCGCCCGTGATGTCCTCGACGGCGCTCGTGGGAGCGTCGAAGGCGGGCTCGAGGGTGTCGGTGCCCTTGCTGTTCCTGAAGAAGTTCATGGTCTGCTCCTGGCGGGATCGAAGTTCGTGCAACTTTCAATCATCTGAACCGGACCCCGGTCCGTTTCATTCCCGGACCGACAGTGTGATCCGGGCCACAGTCAGCGGAAGGCCGACTCCCCGGTCAGGGCCTGGCCGATCACCAGCTGGTGCACCTCGGACGTCCCCTCGTAGGTCAGCACCGACTCCAGGTTGTTGGCGTGCCGCATCAGCGGGTACTCCAGCGTGATCCCGGCCGCGCCCAGGATCGTGCGGCACTCCCGGGCGATCGCGAGCGCCTCGCGGGTGTTGTTCAGCTTGCCGACGCTGATCGCCGGGTCCGGCAGGCGGCCCTCCTCCTTGAGTCGGCCGAGGTGGAGGGCGAGCAGCATCCCCTTGCCGAGCTCGACGGCCATGTCGGCCAGCTTGGCCTGGGTGAGCTGGTAGGAGGCCAGCCGGCGGTCGAAGATCTCCCGCTCGCGGGCGTAGGCGATCGTCGTCTCCAGGCAGTCCCGGGCGGCGCCGAGCGAGCCGAAGACGATGCCGAACCGGGCCTCGGTCAGGCACGAGAGCGGGCCGGACAGTCCGTGGGCCTCCGGCAGCATCGCCGACGCGGGCAGCCGCACCTCGTCCAGCGACAGCTCGGCGGTGACCGAGGCGCGCAGGGACATCTTGTGCTTGATCTCGGTCGCGGTGAAGCCGGGCGTGCCGGTCGGCACGACGAAGCCGCGCACCCCGTCCCCGGTGCGTGCCCAGACGACCGCCACGTCGGCGACCGAGCCGTTGGTGATCCACATCTTGTTGCCGGTCAGCACCCAGTCGCCCTGCCCGTCGGAGCCGGCGTCCTGGACCGCCCGGGTGCGCATGCCGCCCGGGTTGGACCCGAAGTCCGGCTCGGTGAGCCCGAAGCACCCGATCGCCTCGCCGGTCGCCATCCGGGGCAGCCACTGCTGCTTCTGCTCCTCCGAGCCGTGCTTCCAGATCGCGTACATGGCCAGCGAGCCCTGGACGGAGACGATCGACCGGAGTCCCGAGTCGCCGGCCTCGAGCTCCAGGCAGGCCAGCCCGTACGCCGTGGCGCTGGTGCCGGCACATCCGTAGCCCTGCAGGTGCATGCCGAGCAGCCCCAGCTTCCCGAACTCCAGGGCGAGGTCGCGCACCGGGACGTCGGCGCGCTCGTACCAGCCGGCGATCTCGGGACGCAGCCGGTCGTCGACGAAGGCGCGGACGGTGTCGCGCATCGCCCGGTCGTCGTCGGCGACCAGCGAGTCGGTGTCCAGCAGGGCAAGGGGAGACAGCGGTGCGGTCATGAGGCCATCATGACCCCGCCCGAAATCAGGTCGCCGGAAAGGCACGAGAGCCGCGATCCCGTCCGGGATCGCGGCTCAGGTTCGGTGTGGGTCAGGCGGCGTGGGTGTGTGCCGGCGTCTGGGACGGCGCCTGCGGCGCGGTCACCCAGCGGGCCTCCAGGTGCGCCAGCCCACGCTCGTCGACGACCCTCACCCACGTCTGGACGAGCTCACCAGTCATCTGCGTGTTCATGTCAGGACACCTTTCGTTCACCTTCTGTTCACCAAGAGTATCGCACCCCCACCCGAGGGGCAGGATTTCGGCTGGATTCGCGGCGCGCGCTCCATTTCGACCCCCGATTCGCGCGTGGCGTGCCACTCCCGCTCCCCTGTGACGGGGTTCCGGGCCACCGGTCGCGCACCGTCACACGGCCGCCGGGGTCATCTGGCGAATTCCTGCCCGATTGCGGGCAGGAAGTTGCCATTGATGTGTCCGGCGGTGCAGCATCGGTTCGTGCCAGCCGTCCCCGATGCCGAGCTCGTCGCGCGCATCGTGGCCAGCACCGGGTTGTCGCCTGCGGAGGCGGCGCGGGTGGTGGAGGACGTGGTCGCCTTCCATGCCGAGCCGGTGGAGGCCTACGTCCGCCGTCGGCACGCGGAGATGAAGACCTACGGCGCGAGGAACGACGAGATCTTCGCGCGGATCGCCGAGGAGCTGGCCGGCCGCGTGGTCGCCGCCCCCGGACTCAGCGAGCGGCAGCTGCGCCGCATCGTCTACGGATAGCGGAGACGCGTCGGCGGATCCGCTGATGGCGGTCGAGCGAGCCGCGCGACTGAGGGACGAGGTCGCGACTGGCGTGTCGAGACCCAGTCGGACACAGTGAAACGAGAGGACCGAACAGATGTGCGGAATCGTCGGGTACGTCGGCGGCCAGCAGGCCGCCCCGCTGCTGCTGGAGGGCCTGACCAGGCTGGAGCACCGCGGGTACGACTCGGCCGGCGTGGCGGTGCTGGGCACCTCGGGGGTCCGGGTCGCCAAGAAGGCCGGCCGGGTCCGCGACCTCGCCGAGGACCTGCCCAAGCGGTTCGCCGGCAAGGTGGGGATCGGCCACACCCGCTGGGCCACGCACGGGCCTGCGAACGACGCGAACGCCCACCCGCACACCGACGCCAAGGGTGACGTGGCCGTCGTCCACAACGGGATCATCGACAACGCCGCCGCACTGCGGCAGCAGCTGGCCGACGACGGGGTGGAGCTCGTCTCGGACACCGACACCGAGGTGCTCGCCCACCTGGTCGCGCGCTCGGGCGCCGAGACCCTCGAGGGCAAGGTGCGCGACGCGCTCGCGGTCCTCGACGGCACCTACGGGATCGCGGTCATGCACGCGGACTTCCCGGACCGCCTGGTGGTCGCCCGCAACGGCAGCCCGCTGATCATCGGCGTGGGTGAGAAGGAGATGCACGTCGCCTCCGACCTCGCGGCCCTGGTCCGGTACACGACGACCGTGGCCCACCTCGACGACGGCGAGCTGGCCACCCTGACGTCGACCGGGTTCACGACGTACCGCTCGGACCTCAGCGCCACCGGCAAGTCGGCGACGACCGTCGACATCGACCCCTCGGAGTACGACGCCGGCGAGCACGACTCGTTCATGTACAAGGAGATGCTCGAGCAGCCGGCCGCGGCCGAGCGGGTGCTGCGCGGCCGCCTCGACGAGCGCTTCGGCACCGCGCACCTCGGCGGGCTCAACATGGATCCACGTGAAACCAGGGCGATCCGCCGCGTGAAGATCCTCGGCTGCGGCTCGGCGTACTACGTGGGCCAGATGGGCGCGGCGCTGCTCGAGGAGCTGGCGCGCATCCCGGCGGACGCCGAGGCCGCCAGCGAGTTCCGGTACCGCAACCCGGTCATCGAGCCGGACACCCTCTACGTCGCGGTCAGCCAGTCGGGTGAGACCATCGACACCCTGCTCGCCGTGCAGGAGATCCGTCGCAAGGGCGGCCGGGTGGTCGGCCTGGTCAACGTCGTCGGCAGCGCCATCGCGCGCGAGTGCGACGGAGGCATCTACCTGCACGCCGGGCCCGAGGTGGCGGTCGCGTCGACCAAGGCGCTGACCAACATGTTCCTCGGCTTCGCGCTGCTGGCCCTCCAGCTCGGCCGGGTGCGGGACCTGTCCATCGCCGACGGCACCCGCCTCATCGAGGGCCTGGCCCGGATCCCCGGCCAGATCGAGGAGATCCTCGGCCGGGAGGAGGACCTGGCCGCCGTCGCGACCCGGCTCGCAGCCGCCGAGAGCCTGTTCTTCGTGGGCCGGGTCCGCGGCTTCCCGGTCGCCCGCGAGGGTGCGCAGAAGTTCAAGGAGATCTCCTACCGGCACGCCGAGGCCTACCAGACCTCCGAGCTCAAGCACGGCCCGCTCGCGCTGATCTCGCAGGACGTGCCGACGGTCGCGATCGTCCCCGACGACGAGCTGACCAGCCGCAACGTCGCGGCCCTGCACGAGATCGCGGCCCGGCGCGGCCCGCTGGTCGTGGTGACCCACGCGGGCGTCGACCTCGGCGAGGTCGACGCGGTGCGGATCGACGTGCCCCGCAACGAGCGCGAGCTGGACCCGATCCTGCTGACCGTGCCCCTGCAGGTGCTGGCCTACCACGCCGCGCTGCACCTCGGTCACGACATCGACAAGCCGCGCAACCTGGCCAAGTCGGTCACGGTCGAGTAGTCACGGGTACGCCGTGCGGTAGGCCTCGAGTGCGGCGCGCCAGCCGCGCTCCTCGGCCTGCCGCGCGACCGGGTCGTGGTTCTCCACCCAGTCGGCCGCCACGTCCACCACGGCGTCGAGCATGAGCGCCCGGCAGGCGACCTCGAGGCGGACCGCCTCGTGCGGGTCGAGAGCGGGACGCCGGTCGTGCCAGGCCGCGGCCTCGGGCCCGAACGCGTCGGACAGGAGGATCGCGTCGTCGACGACCGGGTCGCCGAGGGCGAGGGCCTCCCAGTCGAGGAGCCAGAACCGGTCCGGGGCGAGCAGCAGGTTCTCGTGCCAGGGGTCGCCGTGGACGGGTGCCCGGACCGGCTCGGCGAAGGCCGGTCCGGCGACGAGGTCCGCGAGCGCGTCGACCTCCCCGGTCAGCCAGGCGTGGACGTCGGGCGCGACGTACCCCTCGACGACCGCCAGGTCGGCCTCGAGCCGGGTCAGCCACACCTGCGTGAAGGAGTGGCCGGCAGTGGTCGGCGGACCGAGAGCCTCGGCCAGGCCGTTGTCGGCGTGCAGGTCGGCCAGCACGCCGAGCACCTCGTCGGCCCGGTCGGCGAGCCCGGCGCGGGTGGCGACGGGCGCGTCGAGGAACGGGAGGAGCAGTCCTGCCCGCCCCGCCACGTCGAGGACCTCGAGGACCGGCGGCGCGGCGTACCGCTCGGCGAGGAGGTCGGCGTGGGCGGCCCAGCGCAGCAGCGCCCGGTGCTCCGCGTCGTCGGCGGCCACCCGGGCCCGGAGCCGGTGCGCGCCGCGCGTCACCTCGAAGGACAGCGTGCCGGCGCCGGCGTGGTTCGGCCGGTGCGCGACCGTGTCGGCAGCGAGGGCGTCGTGCAGCGCCTTCCCGACGCGCGAGACCGAGGACATGCCCCGAGTCTCCCCGATCCGGGCGGCGTGACGCAGGACTCCGCGTCCGCGAATCGGACGTGAGGCGCCACACCCACTACCGTCGTTGTCCATGAGTACCGAAGAGAACGAGCCCACCGTCGAGGAGACCCCGACCTTCGCGGAGCTCGGGCTCGAGGACGCGGTGCTCAAGGCACTGCGCGACGTCGGCTACGAGACCCCGTCCGCGATCCAGGCGGCCACCATCCCGCCGCTGCTCGAGGGCCGCGACGTGGTGGGCCTGGCCCAGACCGGCACCGGCAAGACGGCGGCGTTCGCGCTGCCCATCCTCTCCCGCCTCGACCTGCGGCAGAAGACGCCGCAGGCGCTGGTGCTCGCGCCCACCCGCGAGCTCGCGCTCCAGGTCTGCGAGGCCTTCGAGAAGTACGCCGCCCACCTCAAGGGCGTGCACGTGCTGCCCGTCTACGGCGGCCAGGGGTACGGCGTGCAGCTGTCGGCCCTGCGCCGCGGCGTGCACATCGTCGTGGGGACGCCCGGCCGGATCATGGACCACCTGGAGAAGGGCACGCTCGACCTGTCCGAGCTGCGGTTCCTGGTCCTCGACGAGGCCGACGAGATGCTCAACATGGGCTTCGCGGAGGACGTCGAGACGATCCTCGCCGACACCCCCGAGGAGAAGAACGTCGCGCTCTTCTCGGCGACCATGCCGAGCCAGATCCGCCGGATCTCGAAGAAGTACCTCCACGACCCGGTCGAGATCACCGTCAAGAACAAGACCGCGACCGCGGCCAACATCACCCAGCGCTACCTGACCGTGTCCTACCCCCAGAAGGTCGACGCGCTCACCCGGATCCTCGAGGTCGAGAACTTCGAGGGCATGATCGTCTTCGTCCGCACCAAGAACGAGACCGAGACCCTCGCCGAGAAGCTGCGGGCGCGCGGGCTCTCGGCCGCCGCGATCAACGGCGACGTCGTCCAGGCGCAGCGCGAGCGCACGGTGAACCAGCTGAAGTCGGGCAAGCTCGACATCCTGGTCGCCACCGACGTCGCGGCCCGCGGGCTCGACGTCGAGCGGATCAGCCACGTCGTCAACTACGACATCCCCACCGACACCGAGTCCTACGTGCACCGGATCGGCCGCACCGGCCGCGCCGGCCGGAAGGGCGACGCGATCTCGTTCGTGACGCCCCGCGAGCGCTACCTGCTCAAGGCGATCGAGAAGGCCACCCGCCAGCCGCTCACCCAGATGCAGCTGCCGTCCGTCGAGGACGTCAACGTCACCCGCCTGGCGCGCTTCGACGACCAGATCACCGAGGCGCTGGGCAACACCGACCGGATCGAGAAGTTCCGCGACATCGTGGCCCACTACGTCCGCGAGCACGACGTGCCCGAGGTCGACGTGGCCGCGGCGCTCGCCGTGGTGGCGCAGGGCGAGACGCCGTTGCTGCTCGACCCCGCCAAGGAGACCGTCCGCCCGCCCCGCGAGGACCGCCCCCAGCGTGACGGCGCCGGGCGCGGCGACCGGCCCCAGCGCGGCGAGCGCCGGCCGCGTGGGCGCAGCGACGTCCCGATGGCGACCTACCGGATCGCGGTCGGGAAGCGCCACAAGGTCGAGCCGCGCCAGATCGTCGGCGCGATCGCCAACGAGGGCGGGCTCTCGCGCAGCGACTTCGGCCACATCCAGATCCGCCCGGACTTCTCGCTGGTCGAGCTGCCGGCCGAGCTGCCCGGCACCGCCTGGGACGCCCTGCAGAGCACCCGCATCTCCGGCAAGCTCATCGAGCTGCGTCGCGACGAGGGCGCACCCGCCCGCGCGGCGGGGCGGCCGGAGCGAGCAGCCCCTGACCGCAAGCCGCGGACCAAGAAGCCGAAGTACTGAGCCACGGGGGCCACGGGGGCCACGGGTGCTGATCCACGAGCGCTGACCCGACGGGTCGCGCGACGCGCCCGGCACGATGCTGGGCAGCGCGGCCGGCGAGTGCTTGAGTGAGCCAGGCCACATCGGGTGGCCGCTCGGCACTCTCGGCTCGGATCTCGGAGGTCCTCGTGCGCGTCCACCCGCGGCTGCTCGTCCTGGCCAGTCTCCTCGCCAGTCTCCTCGCCGGCCTCGTCGGCCCGGTCGGCTCCGCATCGGCGGCGGCACCGTCGTACGTCGCCCTGGGTGACTCCTACTCCTCGGGGGTGGGGACCCGCAGCTACCTGCGCGACGGCACATCGTGCCAGCGCTCGGCCTACGCCTACCCGAGCCTGATCGCGGCGGCGCGGGGTTACGCCCTGAACTTCCGGGCCTGCTCGGGTGCGAAGATCCCGGACGTCACCAACACCCAGCTCGGTGCGCTCGGCCCGACCACCAGCTACGTGACGATCTCGGTCGGCGGCAACGACGCCGGGTTCGCCGACGTGCTGACCGAGTGCGCGCTGCCCGGCTGGATGAGCAGCTGCAACCGCGCCATCGACGGCGCGCAGTCCTACATCGACAACAAGCTGCCCGCGGCGCTGGCGACGCTGTACGCCGCGATCCGGAGCCGTGCGAGCGCCGCCCGGGTGGTCGTCGTGGGCTACCCGCGGATCTTCATGGGGGAGGACTGCAACGCCGCCACCTGGTTCTCGCCCGCCGAGGAGACCCGGCTCAACGCGACCGCGGACCTGCTGAACAGCAAGCTGGCCGCGGCCGCGTCGGCGCAGGGCTTCGCCTTCGCCAACCCGACGAGCCGGTTCGTCGGCCACGCGGTCTGCGACGACGTGGAGTGGCTCAACGGGCTGTCCAACCCGATCAGCGAGAGCTACCACCCCAACCGGACCGGCCACTCGTCCGGCTACACGCCGCTGGTCAGCCCGCTGCTCACCGGCGCCACCCTGAAGGTCACGGCCGCGACGCGCCGGGCGGCCGTCGCCGCCGCGGACGCGCTGGCCGAGCAGCAGCGGGCGTACGCCGCGCAGGACTCCGCGATCACGCCGGAGTCGTTCACGGCCCCCGACCTGAGCGGCCCCGGGGCGCGGGCGGCGGCACGCCGGGCCGGTGTGGATCTCGACCGTTGGCTCGCCCGCCACTGACTGCTGGTAGAACCGAGCCCATGGGGGCGCACCGCACCACCGCAGACCGCTGGACGACCGGCCTCGCCACGACCGCGCTCGTCGGCCTGCTGCTGACCGCGTGCGACTCGGTCTCCACGGTGACCGGCCCGGACCCGGACGAGGCCGCCGGCGCGCTGGCCGACGCGCTGTCCTCCGGGACGTTCACCGACGTCGAGTTCACCCAGCAGACGGCCGACGAGGTCGGGAAGGACTACGCGACCACCGTCGAGGGCATGGGCGCCAGCGAGCCCACGGTCACGGCCGGCGCCGTGGACGAGTCCGGTGACTCCGCCACGGCCGCGCTGACCTGGAGCTGGCCGCTCGGCGGCCGGGAGTGGACCTACGACACCACGGCGCGGATGACGAAGGTCGACGACGAGTGGCAGGTCGCCTGGGACCGCGCGCTCGTCGAGCCCAGCCTGGTCGACGGGGTCACCCTGGACCTGACGCCCGTCGCGGCCAAGCGCGGCCAGGTCCTCGGCGCCCACGGCCGCACGCTGGTCACAGAGCGGCCCGTCGTGCGCTTCGGGATCGACCGCTCCCGGGTTCCGGCGAAGCAGGCCGGTGCGTCGGCCCGACGGCTCGCCGCGCGGGTCGACATCGACCCGGCGGCGTACGCCAAGCGGGTCGAGGCGGCCGGCGAGAAGGCCTTCGTCGAGGCGATCGTCTACCGCGCCGACGACGTGCCCGACTCGCTGGGTGACTACGAGGACATCCCGGGCGTGCTGGCCCTCGGCGCCGACCTGCCGCTCGCGCCGACCAAGGAGTTCGCCGCCCCGATCCTCGGCAGCGTCGGCGAGGTGACCGCCGAGATGGTCAAGAAGGAGCCCGAGACCTACCGGCCCGGCGACCGGGCCGGGCTGTCCGGCCTGCAGGCGAGGTACGACGACCAGCTGCGGGGGACCGACGGAGCCGTGGTGCACGCGGTCGGGTCGGGCGGCAAGGAGCGCGAGCTGTTCCGGGTGGGGCCGACCCGCGGCAAGCCGCTGCGGCTCACCCTCGACCGGGACCTCGAGCTCACCGCCGAGCGGCTGCTCGCCGGCGTCGGTCCGGCGAGCGCACTGGTCGCGATCCGGCCCTCGACCGGCGACGTCGTCGCGGCCGCCAACGGACCCGGGAACAACGGCTACAACATCGCGACCTACGGCCAGCTCGCGCCCGGCTCGACCTTCAAGAGCGTCAGCAGCCTCGCGCTGCTGCGGGCCGGACTGACCCCGGACACCGTGGTGCCGTGCACCGCGACCATCACCGTGGACGGCAAGACGTTCAAGAACTACTCCGACTACCCGGCCGGGGGGATCGGCCGGATCCCGCTGCGGACCGCGCTGGCCAACTCGTGCAACACCGCCTTCATCGCCCAGGCCCCGAAGCTGGGTGCCAAGGACCTCGTCGATGCGGCCGCGTCGCTCGGCCTCGGGGTCGACCACGACCTCGGCTTCCCGGCGTACTTCGGCAACGTGGAGCCGCCCGCGTCGGACACCGAGGCGGCGGCGGACCTGATCGGCCAGGGCAAGGTGCTGGCCTCACCGATGGCGATGGCGACGGTGATCGCCTCGGTGCGGTCCGGGTCCCTGGTCGTGCCGCGCCTGGTCACCTCGGTGGACGTGTCCGCACCCGACGGGGTCACGCCGGTGTCGAAGCAGGAGGCCGCGTCCCTGCGCGGGATGCTGCGCGGCGTGGTGACCTCCGGCAGCGGCAGCCAGCTCGCCGACGTGCCCGGACCCCCGGTGATCGCCAAGACCGGCACCGCGGAGTTCGAGTCCGGCGGGAAGGTCCTCACCCACGCCTGGATGATCGCCGCCCAGGGTGATCTCGCGGTCGCGGTGTTCGTCGACAAGGGCGAGTCCGGCTCCGGCACGGCCGGGCCGATCCTCGAGGCGTTCCTGCGCGCTGCCCGCTCCTGACCCTCACCGCTCCCGCGGCTGCATCCGGGTGGCGACGTCCTCGGGCATCGGCTCGTAGTGCGCGAACGAGCGGGTGAAGCTGCCCGAGCCGTGGCTGGCCGAGCGCAGGTCGACGGTGTAGCGGACCAGCTCGGTCTGGGGCACCTCCGCCACGATGCTGGTCCGGTCCTCGCCGACCTTGTCGGTGCCGAGCATCCGGGCCCGGCGGGCGGACAGGTCGCTCATCACGCCCCCGACCAGGTCGTCGGGGACGACGACGGTGACGGTGTCGAAGGGCTCCAGCATGGTGACCGTGGTCGACGCGGCGGCCTCGCGCAGCGCCAGCGCGCCGGCGGTCTGGAAGGCCATGTCGGAGGAGTCGACGCTGTGCGCCTTGCCGTCGGTGAGCGTCACCCGCAGGTCGACGACGGGGTGGCCGTGGCGGACCCCACGCTCCATCTGGGCGCGCACCCCCTTCTCGACGCTGGTGATGAACTGGCGGGGCACGGCGCCGCCGACGACCTTGTCGAGGAACTCGAAGCCGGAGCCCTCGGGCAGCGGCTCCACCTCGATGTCGCACACCGCGAACTGGCCGTGCCCGCCGGACTGCTTGACGTGCCGGCCGTGGCCCTTGGCCGGGCCGGCGAACGTCTCCCGCAGCGACACGGTGAACGGCACCTGGTCGACGTTGACGCCGTAGCGCGAGGTGAGCCGCTCGAGCAGCACCTCGGCGTGCGTCTCGCCCATGCACCACAGCACCAGCTGGTGGGTCTCGGCGTTGTTGTCGATCCGCAGCGAGGGATCCTCGGCGCCGAGCCGGCCCAGCGCCTGGGAGAGCTTGTCCTCGTCGGCCTTGCTGTGCGCGACGATCGCGATCGGCAGCAGCGGCTCGGGCATCGACCAGGGGCGCAGCACCCGGGGGTCGTCGACCGCGGAGAGCGTGTCGCCGGTCTCCGCGCGGGTGAGCCGTCCGACCGCGCAGAGGTCGCCGGCCACGATCCTGGCCGCAGGCACCTGGGAGCGGCCGAACGAGTACGCCAGGGCGCCGAGCCGCTCGTCCTCGTCGTGGTCGTCGTGGCCCGAGGCCTCCCCGAAGAACGACGTGAAGTGTCCGGAGACGTGCACCGGCTGGTCCGGCATCATCGACCCCGAGAACACCCGGACCAGGCTGAGCCGTCCGACGTACGGGTCGCTGGTGGTCTTGACGATCTCGGCGACCAGCGGGCCGTCCGGGTCGCAGGAGATCGGCTTCGCGGCCTTGCCGGCCGGCGTGAACACCTCCGGCGCCGGATGCTCGGAGGGGGACGGGAAGCCGCGGGTGGCGAGGTCGAGCAGCTCGCGGCAGCCGACCCCGGTCGCCGAGCAGACCGGCACCACCGGGAAGAACGTCGCCCGGGCCACCGCCCGCTCGAGGTCGGCGGTGAGCACGTCCTCGGCGATCTCCTCACCGCTGACGTAGCGGTCCATCAGGGTCTCGTCCTCGGACTCCTCGATGACCCCCTCGATCAGCTCGCCGCGCAGGTCCTCGGGGGCGTCGCCGCCGGGGGCGAGCAGCCCGGTCAGGCGCCGTCACCTCCTCGCCGGTGCGCCGGGGCACGTAGAGCGGCATCACCTTGTCGCCGAAGGCCTCCTGCGCCGCGCGGAGCATGCCGTCGTAGTCCGCCCGGGCCTGGTCGAGCTTGGTGACCACCACGGCCCGCGGCATGCCGACGTCCGCGCACTCGCGCCACAGGGTCCGGGTCGCGTCGTCGACGCCCTCGTTCGCGGCCACCACGAAGAGCGCGCAGTCGGCAGCCCGGAGGCCGGCCCGCAGCTCGCCCACGAAGTCGGTGTACCCGGGGGTGTCGACGAGGTTGACCTTGATGCCGTCGTGGACCAGCGGGGCCACGGCGAGCGAGATCGAGCGGCCGTGGGCCTGCTCGGACTCCTCGAAGTCGCAGACGGTGCTGCCCTCCCGCACCGAGCCGGCGCGGGGTACGGCACCTGAGGCGGCGAGCAGTGTCTCGACCAACGTGGTCTTGCCCGAGCCGGCCGGTCCCACCAGCACCACGTTGCGGATCCGGTCCGGGCTGCTCGCCTCCAGATCGTGGCCGGCCGCTCTCCGCGCGCTCCCCTTGTCCGCCATGTCCCCACCTCGTTCTCGGGCCGTCTGGCCACCAGGCATGTCTGTCTCCGAGGCAACTCCAGTCGGGGCCCGCGCGCAAGGGTCCAGCGGGGCGGAGTCTCGGCCTGCTCGCCGGTGCGCGGGGGCTCGGGCTGGCGCCCGGCCCCCGCGCCCGGTTCGGCCCAGCCGACGACAGGGGACGTGCGGCGGCGGAGCAGGGGAGAACCCCTCGCTGCATGGGGTCAGCAAGGGGTTCGCGCCGACCACAAAGTGCTCCCTCCGGAGTCGACCGTCACAGAATCCCACGACCGCCGGGGGCCTGTCCCAGGTTTGCGGCACGTGCTTGGCTGGGCCCATGAACGGACTCGATCTCCTCGGCCCCGACCAGCGGGGCCTCTTCATCGGTGGCACCTGGCGCGAGGCGGAGGACGGTGCGCGGTTCGACGTGATCGACCCGGCGGACGGCTCGGTCATCACCGACGTGGCGGACGGCTCGGTCCCCGACGCCGTCGACGCCCTCGACGCCGCGGTGGCCGCGCAGGCCGACTGGGCCGCGACGCCGCCGCGGGAGCGTGGGGAGATCCTGCGCAAGGCCTTCGAGCTCATCACCGGACGGGCCGACGAGTTCGGCCACCTGATGAGCCTGGAGATGGGCAAGACCGTCAAGGAGGCCAAGGGGGAGGTGGCGTACGGCGCCGAGTTCTTCCGGTGGTACTCCGAGGAGGCGGTCCGGATCCACGGCCGCTGGATGCAGGCCCCCGCGGGTGGCAGCCGGCTGCTGACGATCAAGAAGCCGGTGGGTCCGTGCCTGTTCATCACCCCGTGGAACTTCCCGCTCGCCATGGGCACCCGCAAGCTCGGTCCGGCGATCGCCGCGGGCTGCACGATGGTGATCAAGCCGGCCGCGCAGACCCCGCTGACGATGCTGGCCCTGGCCGCGGTGCTCACCGAGGCCGGCCTGCCGCCCGGCGTCCTCAACGTGGTCACCACCAAGCACACGGGCGAGCTCAGCGAGACGCTGCAGGCTGACGACCGGCTGCGCAAGGTGAGCTTCACCGGTTCGACCGGCGTGGGCCGGCTGCTGGTGAAGCAGTCCGCCGACCAGCTCCAGCGGGTCAGCATGGAGCTGGGCGGCAACGCGCCGTTCCTGGTCTTCGAGGACGCCGACGTCGACGCCGCGGTCGAGGGCGCGATGATCGCGAAGATGCGCAACATGGGCGAGGCGTGCACGGCCGCCAACCGGTTCCTCGTGCACGCGGACGTCGCCGCGGAGTTCGCCGAGAAGCTCGGCGAGCGGATGGGTGCGCTCACCCTCGGACGCGGCCAGGACGACGGCGTCGACGTCGGCCCGCTCATCGACGAGAAGGCCGTCGAGTCGGTGACCCAGCTGGTCACCGACGCGGTCCACGACGGCGCGAAGGTGGTCGTCGGCGGGCAGGCGCCGGGCGGCGCCGGCTACTTCTACCCGCCGACCGTGCTGCTCGACGTGCCGGCCGACTCGGCCATCAACACCGAGGAGATCTTCGGCCCGGTCGCCCCGATCACCACCTTCGAGAGCGAGGCGGAGGCGATCCGGGCAGGCCAACGCGACCGAGTACGGCCTCTCCTCCTACGTCTACACGCGCGACCTGTCCCGCACGATCCGGCTCGCGGAGGCCCTGGAGTTCGGGATGGTCGGGGTCAACACCGGCCTGGTGTCCAACCCGGCCGCGCCGTTCGGCGGGGTCAAGGCGAGCGGTTTCGGGCGCGAGGGTGGCTTCGAGGGGATCGAGGAGTACCTCGAGACGACGTACGTCGCGCTCCCGGTGACCTGACGGGTCGCCGGGATCCGGCAGGGCTGCGGAAGGATCGGCGCCATGGAGCTCTACACCGACGTCGTCAGCCAGTACACCGACTTCGCGGCGTACGCGCACGGGTACTCCCCGTGCCTGGAGAGCTGGTCCCTCGGCGTCGTGGGTGACGCCGAGGTGCAGGCGTGGATCGCCGGGCTGCCGGGCATCAAGCAGCAGCCGAACCTGGTCTTCGCGGCCGCGCGCTGGCACGGCGTACCAGCACCCGGGCCGTACGCCGGGCTGCGCGCGGCGCTGCTCGACGACGACGGCCGGATCCGGGCGACGATCCTGGACCGGTCGACCCAGACCAACGAGGCCGGCCGGCTGGCGACGCTGACGCCGGCGTTCGCCGCGCTGTCCGCCGGGGAGCCGCTGGCCCTGCTGGAGGTCGGCGCGAGCGCGGGCCTGTGCCTCTACCCGGACCGGTACCACTACGAGTGGCGCACCGACGAGGCGATCGTGACCGCCGGCTCCGGGCCCGTCCTGCCCTGCCGGGTGACCGGGCCGGCCCCGCTGCCGGCCGAGCCTCCGGCGGTGGCCTGGCGCGGCGGCATCGACCTGAACCCGCTCGACGTCACCGACGACGACGCGATGCGGTGGCTGACCACCCTGGTCTTCCCCGAGCACGACGAGCGCCGCGAGCTGCTGGAGCAGGCGGTCGCGGTGGCGCGCGCCGAGCCGCCGGAGATCGTGCGCGGGGACCTGCTCGAGGAGCTGCCGGACCTGGTGGACCGGGTGGCCGCGCACGGGCCGGTCGTGGTGTTCCACACCGCGGTCATCGCCTACCTGGAGCCCGAGGACCGGACCCGCTTCCACGAGATGATGACCGGCCTGGTCGCGGAGGGGCGCTGCCACTGGGTGAGCAACGAGGGCAAGCGGGTGCTGCCCGGGGTGACCGCCACCGGACCGGAGGTGCCCGAGGAGCTCGCCACCTTCGTGATGGGGGTGGACGGCCGCGCGGTCGCGTGGACCCACGGGCACGGCCACTCGATGACCTGGCTGGGCTGACCTGCCTGGGGTGACTGCCTACTGGACTGACCGGGCCGGACTGACCGGGCCGGACTGACCGGGCCGGACTGGCCTCAGGCCGGCGCGCCGAGGGTCACGGCGAGGCGCGTGCGGGAGGGGATCTCGAGCTTGCGGTAGACGTGGGAGAGGTGCCACTCGACGGCCTTGACCGTGACGACCAGCTCCTCGGCGATCTCGCGGTTGGTGAGCCCGTCGGCGGCCAGCCGGGCCACCCGTCGCTCCGAGGCGGTGAGGGCGGCGAGCGCCTCGGCCCGGACCCGTCGAGGGGGCTCGCCCAGTCGCTCGAGCAGCCTGCGGACCCGGCCCTGGAGCGGCCAGAGCTCCTCGCTGCCGGCGTACTCCTCCGCGCCGCGCAGCAGGGCGAGCGCCTCCGAGGTGCCCTGGGTGCCGGGGGTGAGCAGGAGCAGCCCGGCGAGGTCGGTGTCGACCTGGGCGGCCAGCCGCCCGGTCGGGAGTCCGTCGAGGGTCGCCCGGGCCCGGCGGAGCAGGGTGACCGAGTCGGCACCCGCGTCGGTGGTCGCGACCGTGCGCAGGGCGAGCGCCACGGCGTACGGCGAACCGGTGGGCAGCACCAGCTCCAGCTGCCGGCGCGCGAGCTCCGCGGCCTCGGCCCGCTCTCCGAGCCGGACGGCCGCCAGGGCGGCGCCCACGCGCCACGGCACCAGGCCCGGGTCCACCTCGTGCTCCTCGGCGAGCCGGCCGGCGAGCGCGTAGTGCCGGGCCGCCCGCTCGGTCTCGCTCAGGGCGGCGCTGAGCTCGCCGTGCGCGTGGTGGGCGAGGGCGCCGGCCGCCCCGGGCAGCACCCGGTGGGGTGCCAGGTCGTCGCCGAGCGCGAGTGCGTCCCCGAGGTCGCCGCGGGCCAGGCGGCACTCCATGGCTGCGGCGAGCAGCAGGGTCGTCGCCTCGCGGGTGGGCATCACCCGGGCCGACCGGAGCGCGTCCAGTGCGCAGAGCGCCTCGGTGGTCAGGCCCGCGCGGGCGAGCGCGTAGCCCCGGAGCAGGGCCTCGGGGAGGTCACCGAGGGCGCGCTCGACCTCGTCGGTTCCCTGCATGGCGCACAGGCTAGGAGGCCGCACCCGGGCCCGTGGCCGGTTTGCGCCCAACTCGCGCTGCTGGACCAGTCGGGTCGCGGCCGAGGAAGGCCAGCAGCCGGGCGTCGTACGACGTCGCGGTGGCGGGCAGCTCCCGCGCGAACCGCGCGCCCCGGTCGTCGGCCGAGACGACCGCGTGCGCGACGGGGAGGAGGTGGCGGGCCAGCCGGGGCGGGATCGGCGTGCCGCGCCCGGTCGCCCGGGCCACGTCCCAGCCGTGCACGGTCACCTCGAGCGCGGCGGTGGCGACGAGCAGCGAGGCCGCCACCGGACGGTCACCCACCGTCACTGTGTCCGGCGTGGCCCGCGCCCAGGCGCCGAGCAGGGCGCAGGCCTTGTCCTGCAGGGCCACGACCCGGTTCGGGGCCGGGTCGGGGCGGCGTACCTCGACCCAGCCGCCGGCGGCCTCGGTGAAGGCGTCGAGGGCGTCGGACATGTGGCCGAGCAGCCCGTCGAGCGTCCAGGCGGCGCAGGGCGTGGGGCGGTCGAGCAGACGGTCCTCGACGTCCGCGAGCGCGACCCGGGTGTAGGCGAGCGACCGCTCCAGCAGCTCGACGGCGTCGCCGAGCGCGGGGGTCACCGGGGGTCCGGAGCGGGGTGGTCGGCGGGCAGGCGGTCGGGGAGCCCGAAGGTGGCGAACAGCGTCGGGTCGAAGAAGGCGCTGACGTGCTGGACCAGGTCGCCGTCGAGCTGCAGGACCTGCAGCTGGAAGGGACGGAAGTCGCCCTCGGGGCCGCGCATGTAGAGGCCGAACGCCGGCTGGCCGTTGGCGGAGGTCTCGAGCATCGGCATGTCGAAGGAGCCGCCCGGGCACTCGTTGCCGATCAGCCAGCCGATCTTCGCGGGTCCCCGGAACCAGCTGGTGAACGGCGGCATCTCCCACACCGCTTCGGCGGTGAGCATGCTGACGATGGTGTCGACGTCCTTGCGCCAGAACGCCTCGACGTACCGGTCCAGCAGCCGGCGCTGCTCGGGGGTCAGGTCCGGCTGCACGGTCTCCTCGGTCAGCCCCCGGTCGGCGAGCTGGGCGTGGGCACGCTGGAGCGCGGAGTTGACCGCCGCCGTCGACGTGTCCAGCGCCTCGGCGACCTCGGCCGCGGACCAGCGCAGCACGTCGCGCAGGATCAGCACGGCGCGCTGCCGGGCCGGCAGGTGCTGGAGCGCGGCGACGAAGGCGAGCCGGATGGAGTCCCGCTCGGCGACCAGGACTGCCGCATCCGGGACCGGCTCGAGCCAGGCGACCTCGTGGTCCTGCTCGAGCGCGTCCCCGGCCATCGCGTCGGGGGTGCCGAGGCCGGCCGGCAGCGGCCGTCGGGGACGGCCCTCGAGGTTGGTGAGGCAGACGTTCGTGGCGATCCGGTAGAGCCAGGTGCGGACCGAGGACCGGCCCTGGAAGTCGGCCGAGGCCTTCCACGCCCGCAGGAAGGTCTCCTGCACCAGGTCCTCGGCCTCGTGCACCGAGCCGCTCATCCGGTAGCAGTGCGCGAGCAGCTCGCGCTGGTAGCGCTGCGTCAGGGTCGGGAAGTCGTCCAGCTCGGTGCTCGTGGTCATGTGCGTGCTCCCTCGTCGTCCGTCCAGTCTGCCTCGTGGGTCAGACCGGCGTCGACGGGAAGAATCATCGGCGGGTCAGCGGCGGGGTCTCACCGGTGCGCGTGCGCGATCTCCAGCGCCTGCTCGGCGGCGGGCCGGGCGCGCACCCGGTCGGCGGGGACCAGGCCGACCCGGGTGCGCCGGTCGAGCAGGTCGTCGGCGTCGGCGGCCCCCTCGTGGGTGACCCCGAAGAGCAGCTCGGCGAGGGTGACCGGAACGCCGTCGGCGACCGGGGCGAGCAGCTCGTCGTCAGCCAGCCCGCTGACCTCGCGGGCAGCGGCCAGCACCAGCTCGGCCTCGGTGCCGTAGCGGCGCACCAGCCGGGCCGGGAGCTCGAGGCCGGCGAGCACCTCGCGAGACGCCGCGCCGAGCAGCGGCAGGCGGCGGGTGCGGCACGGCCCGGCGTCCAGGCCGGCCGCGGTGACGGCCGCGTCGACGGCGTCCTCGGCCATCCGGCGGTAGGTCGTGAGCTTGCCGCCGACGACGGTCACCACCCCGGTGCGGGAGGTGAGCACGGCGTGCCTGCGGGACAGGTCTGCGGTGGAGCCGTCGCCGTTCGCGGACAGGTCGAGCAGCGGGCGCAGCCCGGCGAAGGCGCCCACCACGTCGTCGCGGTGCAGCTGCCGGGCGAACGCCGCAGAGACGACGTCGAGGAGGAACCCGATCTCGGGCTCGGACGGCTCGGGCACGTCGGGCACCTCGCCGTCCACCGGCTCGTCGGTGAGGCCCACGTAGACGGTGCCGTCGGGCTGCGGGAGCACCAGCACGAAGCGGTTGGTCTCGCCCGGCACCGGCGCGAACACCGACACCTGGAGCCCGGGCACGCTGTCCGCCCGGAGCACCAGGTGGGTGCCGCGGCTGGGCCGCAGGGTCACCTCGTCGACGAGGTCGCCGGCCCAGACGCCGGCGGCGTTGACGACGGCGCGGGTGCGCACGGTCGTTGTCGCCCCGGTGAGCTCGTCGCGAAGCTCGACCTCGGTGCCGGTCGCGGCGAGCACCCGGACGTGGGTCCGCACCCGGGCGCCGTACGACGCGGCGGTGCGGGCGACCGTCGTCACCAGCCGGGCGTCGTCCTCGAGCTGTCCGTCCCAGGAGAGCAGGCCGCCGCGCAGGCCCTCGGGACGCAGCGCCGGGGCGAGCCGCAGCGTCTCCGTGGCGGAGAGCCGGCGCGGCCGGGGCAGGGTCTCGGGGTGGGTGCGGGCGCCGCGGCGCAGCACGTCGCCGGCGAGCAGCCCCGCGCGGGTGACGGAGGCCTGGAGGCGGGTGACCGCGGAGTTCAGCGGCACCACCATCGGCATCGGTCGGGTCAGGTGGGGGGCGGTGACCTCCATCAGGATGCCCCGCTCGACGGCGCTCTCGTGGGCGACGCCGACCTGGCCCTTCGCCAGGTAGCGCAGGCCACCGTGGACCATCTTGGAGGACCAGCGGGAGGTGCCGAACGCCAGGTCGTGGGCGTCGACGGCGAGCACCCGGAGCCCCCTCGTCGCCGCGTCCAGCGCGACCCCGGCGCCGGTGATGCCCAGCCCGACGACGACCAGGTCCACCTCGGTCGGGGCACCGCTCAGGCCGGGGGTGATCGTGGTCAAGGGAACCGCCTCATCGGGACCGCCTCATCGAGCCAGCGCCCGCGTCAGCAGGCTGGTGAGCTCGGCGTCGAGGTCGGCCTCGGAGACCCGGTCGTCGACCATCGTGTGCAGGGAGAGGACGTAGCCGTGGGCGGCGAGCACGAGCCCGCGCGCGATCGCGACCGGGCTGCCGTCCCGGACCGTGCCGGCGGCCTGGCCCGACCTGACGGCCTCCTCGACCATGGCCAGGATGGCGTCCTGGGAGCGGCCGCGCCGGGCGAGCAGGTAGGGCAGCAGCAGCTCCGGGTCGAGCTCGACGATGCGCAGGAACAGCTCGTTCTCGCGCAGCGTGCGCGCGGTGCCGACGATGTCACCGACGAGCCGGTCGATGTCGGGCGCGGCCGGGTCCTCCTCGGCCACGGTGGCGGCCACCACGCCGGCCCACTCCCGGGTCATCAGGTCGCCGAGCAGCTGCTTCATGTCGGACCAGGCGCGGTAGATCGTCATCCGGGACACGCCGGCCCGGCGGGCCACCTCGGTCAGGGTCGTGCGCCGCCAGCCGAGGTCGAGGATGCAGTCCCGGGCCGCGTCGAGGTAGCCGTCCTTCGGGCTGGGTTCCTCGAGACCGTTGTGACGAAGTGACGCCATATGTCACACTGTAACACATGGCCCCCGAGAAGACCGCCGTCGAGATGCATCCCCAGCGCTGGGGCGATCCCGATGCGGCCACCCCGCTGACCGAGACCGCGCGCGCCCTGGTCGAGATGGCCTTCGGCCTCGACGAGCGTCCCGTCGTGGCGTCGCCGCCGCTGCCCGCACCCGGGATCGAGCCCACGCTGCTCGACGGCCTCCGGGACCTGCTCGGCGCCGGGCACGTGCTGACCGACGACGAGTCCCGGCGGGTCCGCACCCGCGGCAAGTCGACCCCCGACCTGCTCCGCGCCCGGGCCGGGGACCTCAGCGACGCCCCGGACGCCGTGGTCCGTCCGGGGAGTGCCGACGACGTCGCCGCCGTGATCGCGTTCGCGGTCGAGCACCACCTGGCGGTCGTGCCGTTCGGTGGAGGCACGTCGGTGACCGGCGGCCTCGCCGCGCGTCGGGACGGGTACGCCGGCCTGGTCAGCCTCGACCTGTGTCGGATGAAGCGGCTGGTCGACGTCGACCCGGTGTCGATGACGGCGACCCTGGAGCCGGGCCTGCGGGGCCCCGAGGCGGAGGACCTGCTGGCCGAGCACGGGCTGACGCTCGGCCACTACCCGCAGTCCTTCGAGTACGCCTCGATCGGCGGGTTCGCCGCCACCCGCTCCAGCGGGCAGTCCAGCGCCGGATACGGCCGCTTCGACTCGCTGGTCGTCGGGATCGACGTCGCCACCCCGCGTGGCCCGCTGAGCCTGGGCAGTGCTCCCGCCAACGCGGCCGGCCCCGACCTGCGCCAGCTGGTGCTCGGGTCCGAGGGTGCCTTCGGTGTGATCACGTCGGTGACGGTGCGGGTGCGCCGGTCTCCCGACGTGCAGGTCTACGAGGGCTGGCGCTGGCCGTCGTTCGCCGAGGGGGCGGCCGCGATGCGCACGCTGGCCCAGTCCGGACTCCTGCCCACGGTGATCCGGCTCTCCGACGAGGCCGAGACGGCCCTCAACCTGGCTCGCCCGGACGAGATCGGCGGCGCCGGGGCCGGGGGCTGCCTGATGATCGCCGGCTTCGAGGGCGAGCGGGAGGCGGTCGCGGCGCGGCAGGCCGCGGCGGCCACGGTGCTCGCGGGGCTCGGCGGGGAGTGGCTGGGCGAGGAGCCGGGGCTCGCCTGGGCGCACGGCCGCTTCCACGCGCCGTACCTCCGTGACGCGATGCTCGACGTCGGCGTCCTGGTCGAGACCCTCGAGACCGCGACCTTCTGGTCCAACGCCGAGCGGCTCTACGCCGACGTGAAGGCCGCGCTGGAGTCGGCGCTCGGCGACCCGACGATGGTGCTCTGCCACGTCTCGCACGTCTACGAGACCGGGTGCTCGCTCTACTTCACCGTGGCGACCCGCGAGGGCGACGACCCACTGGCGAGGTGGCTGGCCGCGAAGGCCGCCGCGAGCGACGCGATGATCGCGGCCGGCGCCACGATCACCCACCACCACGCCGTCGGCACCGACCACAAGCCGTGGCTGGCCCAGGAGATCGGGCCGGTCGGGGTCGGCATCCTGCGCGCGGTCAAGGCCGAGCTGGACCCGACCGGGATCCTCAACCCGGGGGTGCTCGTCCCGTGACGTCCACCCCGCGCGGGGACTCACCGCGTACGGACTCGCCCCGCGCGGCCTCCCCGCGCTCCGGGCTCCGCGGGAACCCCGGCGAGCGGGCGGCCGAGGCGCCCACCAGGAGCTTCACCTTCCTGGTCAACCCCGCCTCCGGCGGCGGTGCCGCGCCGGAGGCGGTCGTGCCGGTGGCGCGGCTGCTCCGCGAGGCCGGTGCCACCGTCGACGTGACGTACTCGCCCGGGCCGCGGGCCATGGCCGGGCTCGTCGACGAGGCGTTCGGCCGCGGGGACGTCGTGGTCTCGGTCGGTGGCGACGGGATGCTCTCCTCGCTCGCCGGGATCGCCGCCGCCGGCGGCGGCACGCTCGCGGTGCTGCCTGCCGGTCGCGGCAACGACTTCGCGCGGATGCTCGGCCTGCCCACGGATGCCGCCGGCCAGGCGAGGCTGCTGCTCGAAGGCCCCGTGCGTCGCGTCGACCTGCTCTCCCTGACGCTCCCCGGCGCCCCGCCGCGGGTGGTCGCGGGGTCGGTCTACTCCGGTGTCGACGCCCGCGCCGCCGAGCTGGTGGACCGTGCCCACTGGCTGCCCCGACGGTTGCAGTACCCCTACGCCGCGCTGCGTTCGCTGGCCACCTACCGGCCCGGCCGCTACCGGGTCTCGGTCGACGGCCACGACCGCGAGTACTCCGCCGCGACGGTCGTGGTCGCCAACTCGGCGTACTACGGCCAGGGCATGAAGATCGCTCCCGACGCCGCCGTCGACGACGGCCTGCTCGACGTGGTCGTGATCGAGGCGGCCTCGCGCGTGGAGCTGATGCGTTCCCTGCCGAAGGTGTACGACGGCTCCCACGTCGGGCTGCCCGAGGTCACCGTGCTGACCGGCAGCCGCGTCGAGCTGCGGGCGCGGTCCCGGGTGCCGGTGCCGGTCGGCGGTGACGGCGAGCCGCTCGGCGTGCTGCCCGGGCTCGGTGACGCCCCCGCCACGATCGAGCTGCAGCCCGTGGCGCTCTCGATCCTGGCCTGACGCCGCCTGCGGTAGTCGCCTGCAGCCGCCTGCCGGTGGCCGCCCGCCGGACCTCGCCCGTCAGCGAGTCAGCCGGAGAAGGTCCAGACGAGCAGCTCGGTGGGCACCGCAGCGGTGAGCTCGAGGCCCGGCTGCTCGGTGATCCGGAAGGCGTCGCCGTCGGCCATCGGCTCGGCCAGCGACGAGCGGACCAGCGCGCCGCGAGTGACGAAGACGTGCTGGCGCGGCTCGTCCGGCAGGGTGACGGTCGCGCCGCCGGGCAACCGCGCCACCCAGAACGTGGCGGCGGCGGTGCCGATCCGGACCGCCGCGTCGGGCCGGTGCCCCGAGGCGACCGGCACCAGCAGGCCGTCCGGCAGGGTCACCTCCGCGGTGTCGTACGACGGCTCGGTGCCGGTCTCGTCGGGCGTCAGCCAGGCCTGCACGAAGCGGGTCGGGCCCGCGTCCGCTCCGGCCGTCTCCCGGTGGTCGATGCCCGAACCCGCGGACTGCACCTGCACGGTGCCGGGACGGACGACGCCGGTGGCGCCGGTGGCGTCGGCGTGCTCCAGTGCGCCGTCGAGCACCCAGGTCACGATCTCCACGTCGGCATGGTGGTGGTCGTCGAACCCGGTGCCCGCGCGGAGCCGGTGGTCGTCGTGGCAGACCAGCGGGCCGAAGCCCACGTTGCCCGGGTCGTAGTGCCCTCCGAAGGAGAAGGAGTGACGCGTGAGGCGTCCCTGATCTCGGGTACTGAAGCGTTGCGAACTCCGGCGGATCTCCACGGCCACGGGCACAATTGTGCCGTGCCCTCCCCTCAGCAGCCGCGCCAGTTCCCCCAGCTGCCCGCGGGGTTCCGTCTCGGCACGACCACGGCGTCGTACCAGATCGAGGGAGCGGCCACCGAGGACGGGAAGGGCCCCAGCATCTGGGACACCTTCTGCGCGCAGGAGGGGCGGATCGCCGACGGCTCCAGCGGGGAGGTGGCCTGCGACCACTACCACCGGTTCGCCGAGGACGTGGCACTCATGAAGCGCCTGGGCGCCGGTGGTTACCGCTTCTCGCTGTCCTGGCCACGGATCCAGCCGAACGGTGCGGGCGCGCCGAACGAGAAGGGCCTGGACTTCTACGACCGGCTGATCGACTGCCTCCTCGACAACGGCGTGCAGCCGATGGTGACGCTCCACCACTGGGACCTGCCGCAGGCCCTCGAGGACGACGGCGGCTGGCTGAACCGGAGCACCGTCGACCGGTTCGCCGACTTCGCCGCGATCGTGGGGGAGCGGTACGCCGACCGGGTCGAGCACTGGATCCCGGTCAACGAGCCCAACGTGGTGACGATGCTCGGCTACGCCACCGGCACCCACGCGCCGGGCCGCACCCTGCTGTTCGACGCGCTGCCCGTGGCCCACCACCTCCTGCTCGGGCCACGGCCGTGCCGCGATCGCGCTCCGCGCCGCCGGGCGCGACCAGCATCGGCTGCGCCAACAACCACGCCCCCATGTGGCCGGCCAGCGACGACGAGGCCGACGTCGGCGCGGCCAAGCTCTTCGACGCACTCTGGAACGGCATGTACGTCGAGCCGATGCTGCTCGGCCGCTACCCGCTCGACCTGATGCCGCTGCTGGAGGACGCGATCATCGACGGCGACATGGCCACCATCCGCCAGCCGCTCGACTTCTACGGGGTGAACTACTACAACCCGATGAAGATCGCGGCCGCGGGCGAGGAGTCGGAGATCCCGTTCGACTTCCGCGAGCTGGTCGGCTACCCGACCACCGACTTCGGGTGGCCGGTCGTCCCGGACGCGCTGCGGGAGTGGCTGATCGTGCTGCGGGCCCGCTACCGCGCCGCGCTGCCGCCGATCATGATCACCGAGTCCGGCTGCTCCTACGGCATGGGGCCGGACGAGAACGGCGTGGTCGACGACCAGCCGCGCATCGACTACCTCGAGGGGCACCTGAACGCCGTGGCCGCCGCGGTCCGGCGGGGCGTGGACGTGCGCGGCTACTACACGTGGTCGTTGCTGGACAACTTCGAGTGGGCCGAGGGGTACACCCAGCGCTTCGGGCTCGTGCACGTCGACTTCGAGACGCAGCGGCGCACGCCGAAACGCTCGTTCGACTGGTACGCCGCCCTGGTCGCGGCCCAGCCCAAGCACGCCGGCTGAGCACGCCGGCTGAGCACGCCGGCAGGGCCCGCACCGTCAGGTCAGCGCCTTCGCGAGCCGGACCACGACGGCCTCGAGCCGCTCCGGGCTGGTGGCGACGTTGATCCGGGCGTGCCCCGGCAGCCCCGGCTGGTAGTCGGTGCCGGCGGCGACCCGGACGCCGTACCCGAGCGCGGAGGCCGCCGGGTCGGCGTGGCCGTAGGTGCGCAGGTCGAGCCAGGCCAGGTAGGTCGCCTCGAGGGGACGCATCCTGGCCTCGGGGAGGTGCGCGGCGAGCAGGTCGGCGAGCAGGGTGCGCTGCTCGTCGAGCCGGCGGACCAGGGCGGCGTGCCAGTCGTCGCACTCGCCCCACGCCACGACCGCCGCGATCATCCCGAGCGGGGAGTAGGCGTGGTTCTGCGGCAGGGGCACGTCCCGCAGCCGCTCCCGGTCGACGGGGTCGAGGGCCACGACCTGGGCGGTGTGCAGCCCGGCGGTGTTGAACGTCTTCGACGGGCTGGTCACCAGGATGCCGCGCTCGTCGACGCTCAGGTACGGCGTGAAGGTCGCGCCGGGCAGCACGAGCGGTCCGTGGATCTCGTCGGCGACGACGCGGGCGTCGTACCGGCGCGCGAGCGCGGCCAGTCCGGCCAGCTCCTCGCGCCGCGGGACCCGGCCGAGCGGGTTGTGCGGGTTGCAGAGCAGCAGGGTGCGGGCGCCGGCGCGGAACGCGTCCTCGACGCGGGACAGGTCCAGCGCCGCGTCCGGGGCGTCGGGGTCGAGCTCGACGGGGACCAGCTCGCGGCCGGCGAGCGCCACCACGTCGCGGAACGGCGGGTAGCAGGGCAGCGGCACCACAACCGGTCCCGGCGGGCACAGCACCTCGAGCGCCAGCCGGATGCCGGCGATGACGTCGCCCACGACCACCGACGCGTCCGGCGGCGGCGCCCAGGACCAGTGCCGCTCCGCGAACCCGGTGAACGCCGCGCCGACCCCGCCGTCCCCGAGGGGCGGGTAGCCGGTGGTGCCGCGGCGCACGGCCTCGGTCAGCGCGGTCACGACCGGCGGCGCCAGGGCGTAGTCCATCTCCGCCACCCACGCCGGGACCACGCCGGGCGCGACCGCCCCCCACTTCAGCGGCAGGGCGGCGGGTGCTTGCTCGTCGGTGAGATCAACGATCACGTCGTCGAACCTAGCCCGGGCCGGCGCGTCACAGGCCGGCGGCGACGCGCGTGCCCTGCTCGATGGCGCGCTTCGCGTCCAGCTCGGCGGCCACATCGGCTCCGCCGATCAGGTGCACCGTCGGCCCCGTCGTTCGGGTGGCGAGCGCCCGCGACCAGCTCGTCGTAGAGGCCCCGCACCGACTCCTGGCCGGCGCACAGCACGACGTGGTCGACCTCGGCGACCTGCGGCGACCCGTCGACGGTGTAGTGCAGGCCGTCGTCGTCGACCCGGTCGTAGGTGACCCCGCTGACCTGCACGACGCCGGACTGCTTGAGCACCGCCCGGTGCGCCCACCCCGAGGTCTTGCCGAGCCCGACGCCGATCGGGGTGGTCTTGCGCTGGAGCAGGGTGACCTCGCGCACCGGCGTGCGCGGCTTGCGCTCGGTCAGGCCGCCGGGGTGCACGGCCGGGTCGCCGACCCCCCAGTGCGCCATCCAGTCCTCGAAGCCGTCGGCCGGGTCGTGGGTGAGGAAGTGGCTCACGTCCACCCCGATGCCGCCGGCCCCGACGACGGCGACCCGCTTCCCGGGGACGACAGCCCCGCTGAGCACGTCGGCGTACGAGACGACCTTGGGGTGGTCGATCCCGTCGAGGTCGGGGGTGCGGCCGACGACGCCGGTGGCGACGACCACCTCGTCGTACGCCGCGAGGTCGGCCGTCGTGGCCCGGGTGCCGAGCCGGACGTCGACGCCGAGCACCTCGAGCCGGCGGGTGTAGTAGCGCAGCGTCTCGCGGAAGTCCTCCTTGCCCGGGACCTGCATGGCGAGGCGGAACTGGCCGCCGACCTCCGGCGCCTGCTCGAAGAGGGTGACGGCGAAGCCGCGCTCGGCCGCGGACACCGCGGCCGCGAGTCCCGCCGGTCCGGCGCCGACGACGGCGACGGACCCCGCCCGGCGGGTCGGCCCGAGCTGGAGCGGCTCGAGGACCAGGGTCGTCTCCCGGCACGCCCGCGGGTTCACGAGGCAGGACGCCTTCTGGTTCGAGAACACGTGGTCCAGGCAGGCCTGGTTGCAGGCGATGCAGGTGTTGATCTCGTCGGCACGGCCGGCGGCGGCCTTGTTCACGAAGTCCGGGTCGGCGAGCAGCGGGCGTGCCATCGAGACCAGGTCGGCCTCGCCGGCGGCGAGGATCTCCTCGGCCAGCTCGGGGGTGTTGATCCGGTTGGACGCGCAGACGGGGACGGAGACCTCCGCCTTGAGCCGAGCCGTCGCCGAGCGCCAGGCGCCCGGCGGGACCTGGGTGATGATCGTCGGCACCCGCGCCTCGTGCCAGCCGATTCCGGTGTTGAGCACGCTGACCCCGGCCTGCTCGAGCGCGTGTGCGAGCGCGGCGACCTCCTCCCAGGTCTGGCCGCCCTCGACCAGGTCGAGCAGCGAGATCCGGTAGATGATCGGGAAGTCGTCGCCGACCAGCTCGCGGGAGCGGCGGACGACCTCGAGCGGGAACCGCATCCGCTTCTCGGCGGTGCCGCCCCACGCGTCGGTGCGGTCGTTGGTGCGCGCGGCGAGGAACTGGTTGACCAGGTACCCCTCGGAACCCATGATCTCGACCGCGTCGTACCCCGCCTTGCGGGCCAGCGCGACGCTCCTCGCGAAGTCCGTGGCGGTGCGGTCGACGGCCCTGGTCGACAGCGCGCTCGGCCGGAACGGAGTGATCGGCGACTTCTGCCGGGAGGCCGAGACGCTGAACGGGTGGTAGCCGTACCGCCCGGCGTGCAGCACCTGCAGGGCGATCGCGCCGCCCTCGTCGTGCACCGCGCCGGTGACCTCGCGGTGCCGCATCGCCTGCAGCCGCGTGGTCATCTCCGAGGCGAACGGCTTGAGCCAGCCGCGCTTGTCCGGCGCGTAGCCGCCGGTCACGATCAGGCCGACGCCACCGCGGGCCCGTTCGGCGAAGTACGCCGCCAGGGCCGGCAGGTCGCGGACCCGGTCCTCCAGCCCGGTGTGCATCGAGCCCATGACCACGCGGTTGCGCAGGGTCAGGCCGCCTGCCGAGCTCGAGCCCAGCTCGATCGGGGACAACAGGTGCGGGTAGTTCACTGGTGTGCCTCCAGGTACTCGGTGAGCCAGTCGACCCAGAACCGTTCGAGCCGGATCCCGCCGCGCAGGACGAGGTACTGGTCGAGCTCGTGGCCGGTGAGGCTCTCGGGGTGGGGTTGGTCGCGTCGTTCCAGCTGCTCGTAGTGGGCGAGCCGCAGGCGGTGGTCCGCCAGGTTGCCGCGCACCACCTCCAGCACGGAGGCGCGGTCGCCGTACGACGCGCCGCGCATCTTGACCGCCAGCTCGCTGCGCAGCGGCTCCATGGGGGTCGCCTCGGCCAGCCAGTCGGCGAGGACCCGCTCGCCGACGGCGGAGGGCGCGTACACCTTCTTGTCCGGCCTGCCGGACTGGGCGACCTCGGTGACGGTGACCCAGCCGTCGTGATCCATCCGGGCGAGCACCCGGTAGATCTGCTGGTGCGTGGCGTGCCAGAAGAAGCCGATCGACCGGCCGAACCGCCGCGCGAGGTCCAGCCCCGACGCGGGCTGCTCGCGCAGGGCGACCAGCAGGGCGTGCTCGAGGGCCATGGTCCTCCTTCGGTGGGCGAGCCTGGGGGAGATCCTGCCGCATCTATGCAACGAGTTGCAATGGGACTCCGGTCACCCCGGACTCTTCGCCCGGACTCTTCGCCCGGACTGTTCGCCCGGACTCTTTGCTCCGCCTCGGGACCGAGGACCGTTGACGGGCTGACAGGGGCAGGAAGAGAGTCGAGGGATGGGCATCGCGGTGCTCGGGCCCTTGGGCGTCGACGGCTCCCGGGTCAGCCTGGGGGCGCGCGACCGCGTCGTGCTGGCGGCCCTGGCCATGGGCCCGCGCCGCACGCTCACCGCGGAGCAGCTGGCGGACGCCGTCTGGGGAGCCGCCCCGCCGCCGTCGGGGCGCAAGAACGTGCAGAGCTGCATCGTGCGCCTGCGCCGGGTGCTGGGTGCGGACGCGATCGTGACGACGCCCCAGGGGTACCGGCTGGCGCTCCCGCCCGACGACGTGGACGCCGACCTCTTCGAACGCCTGGTCGCCCGCGGGCACGAGCTGCTCACCCTGGGTGAGGCCGAGCGCGCGGCGTACACGCTGGAGCGCGCGTTGGCGTTGTGGCGGGGGCCGCCGCTCGCCGAGCTGGAGGAGTGGGAGCCCGGCAGGATCGAGGCCGAGCGGCTCGAGGAGATGCGGTGCGAGGCGGAGGAGCACTGGGTCGACGCGTCGCTGCGGTCCGGGCACCACCGGGAGGTGCTGGCCCAGGCGCAGGCCATGGTGCGGGCGCATCCGCTCCGGGAGCGGCGTTGGCAGCTATTGGCACTGGCGGAGTACCAGTGCGGCCGTCAGGCCGAGGCCCTGCAGACGATCCAGGACCTTCGCCGGACGCTGGTCCGGGAGCTCGGGGTCGACCCGGGCGCCGAGGTCGACGCCCTCGAGCAGGCGATCCTGAGCCACGACCCGGTGCTCGACGTGGAGCCGGTGACGGCCGCGTCCGAACGCTCGCCGTACCCCGGCCTGAGCGCCTACGACGTCGCCGACGCCGAGTCGTTCTTCGGGCGGGGGCGCGACGTCGCGGCCTGCCTCGAACGCCTGCGGGCCACCGGGGTGCTGGCCGTGGTGGGGCCGTCCGGGACCGGGAAGTCCTCCCTCGTGCGAGCCGGTGTCGCGGCCGGCCTGTACCGGGACGGGTACCGCGTCGAGGTCGTCACCCCGGGTCCGCACCCCGGGGAGGTCCTGCGCGAGCGGGAGGAGCCCGGGCACAGCGGCCCGGACCGTCGGGTCGTCCTCGTGGTCGACCAGTGCGAGGAGGTGTTCACGCTGTGCGACGACCCGCACGAGCGCAGCAGGTTCCTCGACCGGGTCGTCAGCCGGGCCGGCAGGCCGGGCGTGCCCGGCCTCGTCCTCGCGCTCCGGGCCGACCGGATGGGTGATCTCTCCGCGCACCCGGCCTGCGGTCGCCTCGTCGAGCGCGGCCTCTACCTGCTCGGGGCGATGGGGGAGGAGGACCTGCGTGGGGCCATCGAGGGGCCGGCCCGCCAGGCCGGGCTGGTCGTCGAGCCGGGGCTGGTCGACCTGGTGCTGCGCGACATGGAGGGTGAGCCGGCGGCGCTGCCGCTGCTCTCCCACAGCCTGCGCGAGACCTGGCTGCGACGTGAGGGGCGCTCGCTGACCGTCGCCGGCTACCGGAGCTCCGGGGGCATCCGGCAGGCGGTGGCCCGCAGCGCCGAGGACGTCTACGAGCGGCTGGACGTGCGCCAGCGTGACCCGCTGCGCGACCTGCTCCGGCGCTTCGTGGCCCCCGGCCCGGACGGACAGCCCGTCCTGACCCGGGTCCCGCTCGGTCTGGTCACCAAGGACCCGATGCAGGCGGCGATCGTGGACACCCTGATCAGCTCGCGGATCCTGACCAGCGACGAGGTCTCCGTCGCGCTGACCCACGAGGCCATCGTGCACGCCTGGCCGCGGCTGCGCCGGTGGCTGGACGAGGACCTCGAGGGACGGCGGATCCTCCACCACCTGGCCGGTGCCGCCGATGCGTGGGACCAGCTCGGCCGGCCCGCCAGCGACCTCTACCGGGGGGCGCGCCTCCACGGCGCCCTCGAGTGGTGCGAGCGCGCGCGACCGGAGCTCGCGCCCGCTGAGCGGGCCTTCCTCGAGGCCGGCTGGCGGCTCGCCGAGGCCGAGGAGCAGTCGGCGCAGCGACGCGCGCGCGAGCAGGCGCGGATGATCCACCGGCTGCGCCTGGTGCTGGCCGGGGTCCGTGGCCCTGCTCCTCGCCGCGCTGGCGGCGACGGTGTTCGCCGTCCACCAGGGCCGGGTCGCGGACCGGAGGGCCCAGGAGGCGAACCACGCGGAGACGCAGGCCGTGGCCCGGGACGCCGGCAGCGCCGCACTCGTCACCGATGACGCCGACGAGTCGCTGCTGCTGGCGGTGGCGGGCGTGCGCCTCGACGACTCCGCGGACAGTCGCCGGAGCCTGCTGGCCGCGATCGCCACGCATCCCCAGCTCTACGCCTCGACCCCGCTGCCGGGGGAGGGCCAGGTGATCCAGCTCGACGTGAGCGCTCGCGGCGGTCTCGTGGCGACCTTGGACTTCCACCAGCAGGTCCGGGTCTACCGGGCCGGCTCCGGCGAGCTGGTCGCCGAGCGTCAGCTGGGGACGGCACAGGACCTGGTGCCCGACCGGGACCAGGTGCTGGCGTTCTCGCCGGACGGCAGGACGCTCGCGGTCGCGCCGTCCGGCGGCGACGGGCCGCCGGTCCGGCTGCTCGAGGCGCGCACCCTCAGGGAGTCGGGCGTCGGCCTGAGGATGCCGGGCGGCGACGGCTGGATCGGCACCGACCTGGCCTGGAGCCGGGACGGGCGCCACCTCGCCGCCGCGTTGCGACGACAGTCGTTCGATGCCGGCACCGGGGCGGTGGACGACGTGGCGGCCCTCGCGCTGGTGTGGCACGTGCCGGGGGGCGGGGCTCCCCTGAGCCGGATCCGACTGAAGGACCTCGGGTGGCAGTCGGTCGCGCTCGACTCCCACGCGTCACGGCTCTACACCTCGCGACCCCTGGTCGAGCACGACCTGGTCCACGGCGGCAGCCGGGTCCTGGACCCGAGGCCGTTGGGGCCGTTGGCGATGGGGCGCGACGGCCGACGGCTGGCCGCAGTGCTCAACGGTCGCGCCGTCGTCGAGCACCTGCGCACCGGCAGGGCCACCCGGCTCGACACGGCGCTCGACGTGGCCGACGTGCGCTTTGCGGGCGACGGCAGGACCCTGGTGCTGGTCGAGTGGAACGATCGGCGCTCGGAGGTCTGGCGGGTGGACGGCACACCGAGGCTGGTGACCACTGCAGACCTCGACCGCGGTGCCACCGGCGCCGTCGCCCTGACCGCCGACGGGTCGATCCTCTACTCGGTCACCGGGAGCAACGAGCTGCGCCGCTGGGACCTGACCGGGCGGCGCCAGTTCGTGCGCCTCGACGCCGTCGCCGGGCAGCGTGGCGACGCGGCGTTCGCGATGATGGCACCCGACGGGGCCCGGGAGGTCTACATCCCCTGGGATGCGGGCGGCTTCGCCGCCCATGACCTCGAGACCGGTGAGCACTCCCGCGTCATGCACTGGGGCCAGGGCTACCGGCACACGATCGGAGCCTGGAACCCCGACGGGCGGCGTTTCGCCACCGCAGTCGGGCGACCACCTGCGCGTCTGGGACCTGGTGACCGCCGAGCGGGTGGACTCGGCGACCCTGCCCGGCACGCAGGATCGCCGAGATCGACTACACGCCGGACGGGTCACGCCTGGTCGTGGTGGAGCTCAACGGCAGGGTCACCATGCTGTCGACCCGGACCTGGACGCGCGTCGGGAAGCCGGTGGACGTGGGGCGCCGCGCCTCCTGGGTCCAGGCCGGCCCGGACGACCGGTCGGCGGTGGTGCTCACGGGCGGACTGTCGCGCCGGACCAACCTCATCGCCGCCCGGCCGGGGTGGGCCCTGCTCGACCTCGAGGACGGCACCGTCGTGTCGCGAGGCTCGGCCGGCATGGCGTACGGCGCGTGGCTCGGCCTGTCGCCGGACGGACTGCACGCGGCGGTGGCGGGTGGCAGCATCGCCGGGAACGCGGACCCGACCGGCGCCGACGGCAAGCTCGCCGTCATCGACCTGCGCGACGGTGCCCTGGTGCGCCCGGCGGTCACCGCCCACCAGGGCGTGGCCTTCCAGCTGGCCTACTCACCCGACGGCTCCCGGATCCTGACCTCGGGGCTGGACGGGACCGTGGCGCTCTGGGACGCCTCCGAGGGCACCCTGCTGGGCAGGATCACCGTGGAGGGCCGTCCCTACACCGGCGTGGGCTTCACCCCCGACGGTCGCTCGGCGCGGATCGTGGAGTGGTTCACCGGCCGTGTCTGGACCTGGCCGCTGGAGGTCGACCGGGCGCTCGCCTACGCCTGCCGGGCGGCGGGCCGCGAGCTCACCGAGGAGGAGTGGCGCGACCACTTCGGGAGCCGGCCCTACGTGCACGTCTGCGAGACGTGACCGGGATACCGGGCGGATACCGGTGCCAGGGCCGGCGGCATACCCCGGCCTGGCAGTCCTGGAGGCAGTCGCGGAGCACCCGGCTCCGCCTGTCGAAGGACCAGTCATGAACCGCTACTCGTTGAGCTCCGACTCCCGTCGGTGGTGGCTGCCGGCCGGAGCTGCCGGCCTCGCGGCCTCCGGGGTGCTCGCGGTCTCGCTGCTCGCCGCGCCGTCCGGGAGTGCGCCGGCGCCCCCGTCGTACGACGTCCAGCGCGGGTACGCCCACGTCCCGGCCGACGACGACGCCAGGGCTACGCCCACATCCCGGCCCGGAGCTGCCCACCGCCGCCGGACCCGGCGTACGTCGGCGTGCCGTGGGTCGCCCGCGACTCCGCGTGCCCGACGCTGCGGCAGTGGTGGACCTACGTCCGCTGACGATCGTTGACCCATACCCCCATGGGGTATATGGTCCGGGGTCATGAACAGCTCGTGGAAGATGGCCGTGACCGCCACGCTGCACTGCCTCACCGGCTGTGCGATCGGTGAGGTGCTCGGCATGGTGCTGGCGACCTGGTGGGGCTGGGCGAACCTCGGCAGCGTGGTCCTGTCGGTGGCCCTGGCGTTCTTCTTCGGCTACCTGCTGACCTTCAGCGGGGTCCGCCGTGCCGGCGCCGACGTCCCGACGGCGGTCCGCACCGCCCTGGCGGCCGACACCGTCTCCATCCTCACCATGGAGGTGGTCGACAACGGGTTCCTGGTGCTCTGGCCCGGCGCGATGGCGGCGACGCTCACCGACCTGCTGTTCTGGCTGTCCCTCGCTGCGTCGTTGGCGATCGCGTTCGTGGTGACCGTGCCGGTCAATCACGCGATGATCGGCCGCGGCAGGGGCCACGCGGTGGTCCACGAGATGCACGGGGCCGACACCACCCACGCGGGCCACTGAAACCGTAGAATTTGGCCATGAGCCTGCGTGGATCCGTCGTCGCCCTGCCGTTGCTGCTGCCGGTCCTCGCGGCCGCGGCCGCGTGCGCGCCCACCGACGAGTCGCCGACGGCGACCGACACCGCGAGCGGCTCGGCCTCCTGCGCGAAGGCCGACCTGCCGCTGCGGCAGCCCGGCACCCTCACCATCGGCACCGACTCCCCGGCGTACGACCCGTGGTTCAGCAACAACGACCCGACCAACGGCAAGGGCTACGAGTCCGCGGTCGCGTACGCCGTGGCCGAGCAGCTCGGCTTCAGCAAGGGCGAGGTCACCTGGATCAAGGTGCCGTTCAACAGCTCCTACAAGCCCGGGGCGAAGGACTTCGACTTCGACATCAACCAGATCTCGATCACGCCGGCCCGGGCCAAGGTGGTCGACTTCTCCGACGGCTACTACTCGGCCTCGCAGGCAGTGATCGCGCTCAAGGGCACGGCCGGTGCGCAGGCCACCAGCATCGACGACCTCAAGGGCCTCCGGCTCGGCGCCCAGACCGGTACCACGTCGCTGACCGCCATCCGGGACGTGATCCAGCCCGACCAGGACCCCGCCGTCTTCGAGGACACCAACGCGGCCAAGCAGGCGCTGCAGAACGACCAGGTCGACGCGATCCTCGCCGACCTCCCGACGGCGTTCTACATCAGCGCCGTCGAGATCCCGAACAGCACGCTCGTCGGGCAGTTCCAGCCCGAGACCGGGCAGCAGGAGGAGTTCGGCATGCTCTTCGAGAAGGGCAGCGGGCTGGTCCCCTGCGTGAACGACGCGCTCGCCACCCTGAAGAGCAACGGCACCCTCGACGACCTGGAGAAGAAGTGGCTCTCGGACGTCGTGGACGTGCCCGAGCTCCAGTGACCCAGTCCTCGTCGGGCCCCTCCGCTGCCTGGGTGCCGAGCGCCCGGGAGCTGGAGCGGCGACGCCTGCGACGGCGGCTGCGCCTGCGGTCGATGCTGGTCGCGAGCCTGGCGGTGGTCGTGGCCTTCACTGCCGTCCTCCTCGCCGTCGTCGGCTCGCCGGGCTGGCCGCGGGTGCAGGACGCGTTCTTCAACGGGCACCACGCCCGGGCCTCGCTGCCGGAGATCCGGGACGCCTTCTGGCTGAACGTGAAGATGTTCCTGGTCGCCGAGCCGCTGATCCTGGTGCTCGGCCTGGCGATCGCGGTCGCCCGCGGGGCCCGGTCCCCTGGCTGGTCCCGGTGCGGCTGGTCGCGGTCGTCTACACCGACCTGGTGCGCGGGGTGCCCACGATCCTGCTGGTGCTGCTCTTCGGGTTCGGGATGCCCAGCCTGCAGCTGCAGGGGGTGCCGAACAGCCCGATCTTCTGGGCCACCGCCGCCCTGGTCGTCTCCTACAGCGCCTACGTGGCCGAGGTGTTCCGCTCCGGCATCGAGTCGATCCACCCCTCGCAGATCGCGAGTGCGGAGGCGCTCGGGCTCGGCCGCGGCCAGACGATGCGCTTCGTGGTGGTCCCGCAGGCCGTGCGCCGCGTCGTACCCCCGCTGCTCAACGACTTCGTCTCCCTGCAGAAGGACACGGCGTTGGCCTCGACGATCGGGGTGTTCGAGGCGGTGTTCGTGGCTCGCGACTACGGCAACTACAACTTCAACTACACGCCGTACGTCGTGGTCGCGCTGTTCTTCGTGGCGCTGACGATCCCGCTGGCCCGGTTCACCGACTGGCTGCAGCGGCGCTACGTCGAGCGCGAGCGGGCGGGGGCCCGGTGAATGGTGCGGTGAACGGCCCGCTCCTGGAGGTCACCGACCTGCGCAAGTCGTACGGCGACCGGGTGGTGCTCGCCGACGTCGACCTGGTCGTCAACCCGCACGACGTGATCTGCCTGATCGGCTCGTCGGGCTCGGGGAAGTCGACGCTGCTGCGCTGCCTGAACCTGCTCGAGGACATCGACGACGGGGTGATCGCCTTCGAGGGGCGCGAGATCTCCGACCCACGCGTGGACCGGCGGGCGGTGCGCAGCCGGATGGGCCTGGTGTTCCAGGCCTACAACCTCTTCCCGCACCTGACCGTGCTGGAGAACTGCACGCTGGCGCCGCGCCGGGTGCACGGGCTCTCGCGTGCCGCGGCGGAGACCCGGGCCCGCACGCTGCTGGAGCAGTTCGGACTCGCCGACCAGGCCGCCAAGCACCCCGACCGGCTCTCGGGCGGACAGCAGCAGCGGGCGGCGCTGGTGCGGGCGCTCTGCACGTCGCCCACGCTGCTGCTGCTCGACGAGATCACCGCGGCCCTCGACCCCGAGCTGGTCGGCGAGGTGCTCACCATCGTGCGCGACCTGGCGGAGCAGGGCACCACGATGATCCTGGCCACCCACGAGATGAGCTTCGCGCGGGAGATCGCCACGACGGTGTGCTTCCTGCACGAGGGGCGCATCCTCGAGCAGGGCCCGCCCGACCGGATCCTCACCGACCCCCGCGAGCCGCGGACCCGGCAGTTCCTGCGCCGGGTCCTCCCCGGCTGAGGTCGGCCGTGGTCGAGCCCGGGTGGCGGCCGGGGCGCTCGCGACCGTGACAGTGGCCCTGTCATGATCGCCGCATGAGCTACGAACTCGGTCAGGGCACGGGTCCGCTCCGCGGGGTGAAGGTCGTGGAGATCGCCGGCATCGGGCCGGGGCCGCACGCCTGCATGATCCTCGCCGACCTGGGGGCGGACGTGATCCGCGTCGAGCGGCCGGGGGGCCAGCTGCTGGCCGGCGGACCCCACAACCTGCTCAACCGGGGCCGGCCGAGCGTGGCGCTCGACCTGAAGCAGCCGGAGGCGATCGCGACCGTGCTGGCCCTGGTGGCCGACGCCGACCTGCTCGTCGAGGGGATGCGGCCCGGGGTCGCGGAGCGGCTCGGGCTCGGGCCCGAGGAGTGCCACGCGGTCAACCCGCGGCTGGTCTACGGGCGGATGACGGGCTGGGGCCAGGACGGCCCGCTCGCGCAGGCGGCCGGGCACGACATGAACTACATCTCGGTCGCCGGCGCCCTGCACGGACTGGGCCAGGACAAGTCCCGGCCGCACTTCCCGGCCAACCTGGTCGGCGACTTCGGCGGCGGCTCGACATACCTGGTCATCGGCCTGCTCGCCGCGCTCCTCGAGGCGCGGGCCGGCGGCGAGGGGCAGGTGGTCGACGCGGCGATCGTGGACGGGACCGCGCACCTGAACGCGATGACGGCCGGGTTCCTCGCGGCCGGCACCTTCACGGAGGAGCGGGCCAGCAACCTGCTCGACGGCGGCGCGCCGTACTACGACCTCTACGAGACCTCCGACGGCCGGCACATGTCGGTGGGGGCGCTGGAGCCCCAGTTCTACGACCGGTTCGTCGGCCTGCTCGACATCGAGGACGAGGCGCCGGACCGCTTCGACCCGGACCGCGCCGAGGAGCTGCGGGCCCTGATCGCCGGGAGGTTCCGCACCCGCACCCAGGCGGAGTGGGTCGAGGTCTTCGAGGGCACCGACGCCTGCGTGGCGGGCGTCATCCCGATCAGCGAGGCCGCCGAGCACCCGCACCTGCGGGCCCGTGAGACGTACGTCGTGCGCGACGGCATGCTCCAGCCGAGCCCCGCGCCGCGCTTCTCCCGGACCCGGCCGACGCTGACGACGCCGCCCACCCCGGAGGCCGGCGCCGACACCCGCGAGGCGCTGGCCGCGTGGGGCGTCGCGGACGTCGACGGTCTCATCGACCGGGGCGCCGCGGTCCAGGCCTGACCCACTGGCACGACAATGGTGCGGTGAAGCCGTTCCTGTTCCTCGGTACCCGTGCCGAGGACGACGTCGCCGAGAGCGAGTACGCCGCCGTGCTGGGGTGCGCGGGCCTGGACGAGCGCGACGTCCGCCGGGTCCGGCTGGAGCGTGACGAGCTCGGCATGGTCGACCTCGACGACTGGTCCGGGATCGTGCTCGGTGGGGGGCCGTTCAACATCAGCGACCCCGCCGAGACCAAGTCCGACGTCCAGCACCGGGTCGAGGCCGAGCTGCGCGGGCTGGCCCTGCAGGTCGTCGCCGCCGACTTCCCGTTCTTCGGTGCCTGCTACGGCATCGGCACCCTCGGGTCGCTGCACGGTGGCGTCGTCGACCGAACCTACGGCGAGCCGATCGGCGCCGTGGGCGTCACCCTCACCGAGGCCGGCCGGACGGACCCGCTGTTCGCCCCGGTGCCCGCGTCCTTCCAGGTGTTCCTCGGCCACAAGGAGGCGGTGGCCCGGCTGCCCGGTGACGCGGTGCTGCTGGCCTGGTCGGCCGCGTGCCCGGTGCAGGCGTTCCGGCTCGGCCAGAACGTCTACGCCACCCAGTTCCACCCCGAGCTCGACGTCGAGGGCCTGTGCCTGCGCATCGACGCCTACCGCGACCACGGCTACTTCGACCCGCCCCGGGCCGAGGAGCTGATGGCGCTGGCGCGGGTCGCGGTCGTCACCGAGCCACCCCGGCTGCTGGCCCGGTTCGTCGAGCTCTACGCCCGTTGAGGGGCGGGCCGTTGGACCCTGCCGTGGCCGGTGCCGGCACGCACACGCTGGGGACATGGAGTCGACGTCGGGGACGCCCACGGCACCCGGAGCCGATGCGGCGCTGCTGGAGGCGATGCTGAACCTGACCCGGTTCCATCGTGAGCACGAGAAGTTCTATGCGTCCGCGCCCCGGGAGCAGGCGGTCGTGCTGCAACGGCACGCACGCAGCCTGCAGGCGCTGGCCGACACCTGGTCCGCCGCGGAGGCCGGGCACCGCCCGGTCCTCAGCCCCTACGAGGGCGCCGAGGAGCTCAACAGCCCCGCCGCGCTCCAGCTCGACGGGGTGCTGTTCATGGAGGGCGAGGGCCGGCCGGCCGAGATCTCGCACCTGATCCGTGACCTGCGCCGCGTGGCCGAGGACCAGCGCGAGATCGCCGAGTGGCTGTCCGCCGCGATGGAGGCATCGTGGGGTGTCGCGTCGGCACTGCTCGACATCGACGGCCTCGCCGACATGCTGGGCGAACGCCACCGGATCATCGCCAACGACTGGCAGGCGGCCACCATGGGCGGGGTGACCAGCCGGGTGCTCGACCGCGCCGCGGACATCCTCGAGCGGGTCGACTTCACCCCGGCGGCGCTGCGCGCAGACCTGGCGGACGGACGCGTGGCCGCCGGGCTCGTCTACTCGGCGGCCGAGCTCATCTCCCACGCCGCCGACCTGTGCTGCGACTCCGCGGGACTCGTGCACGGCAACGAGCGCCGCTGGCGCGTGTTCCGCCAGCGGGTCGCCGAGGTGGTGGCCGCCCAGTAGTTTCCGTCCATGAGCACCGAACCCGAGCACGTCGACGTCCTGGTCGTCGGTGCGGGCCTGTCCGGCATCGGTGCGGCGTGCCGGCTCCGCGCCGAGCACTCGCACCGCAGCATCGCCGTCCTCGAGAGCCGCGGCGCCAGCGGCGGCACCTGGGACCTGTTCCGCTACCCCGGGATCCGGTCCGACTCGGACATGTTCACCTTCGGCTACCGCTGGCGGCCGTGGCCCGGTGACCGGGCCCTGGCCGACGGCCCCTCGATCCTCGAGTACGTCCGCACGGTGGCCGCGGAGCACGGCGTCGACGAGCTGATCCGCTACCACCACACCGTGCAACGGGCGTCCTGGGACTCCGGGACCGCGTTGTGGACCGTGGACGTCGACCGGGACGGTGAGCCGGTCACGCTCACGACGAGCTTTCTCCACGCGTGCTCGGGCTACTACGACTACGACGTCGGTCACACTCCGCAGTTCCCCGGCGCCGAGGACTTCGCGGGCGAGATCGTGCACCCCCAGCACTGGCCCGAGGACCTCGACCACACCGGCAAGCGGGTGGTCGTCATCGGCAGCGGCGCCACCGCGGTGACCCTGGTGCCGGCGATGGCGGGGGAGGCCGAGCACGTCACGATGCTGCAGCGCTCCCCGTCGTACGTCCTCTCGAGGCCGGCGCGTGACCCGCTCGCGCGCAAGCTCGAGTGGCTGCCGACCAGGCTGGGCTTCCCGCTCGTCCGGTGGAAGGCGATCCTGCTGGCCGTGCTGAGCTACGAGGTGGCCCAGCGGCGGCCGGACTTCGCCAGGAGGTTGGTGCGCAGGGCGACCGCCCAGCAGCTGCCGCCCGGTGTGGACGTCGACGTGCACTTCAACCCGGCGTACAACCCGTGGGACCAGCGGCTCTGCTTCGTGCCGGACAGCGACCTCTTCCGGGCCCTGCGCAAGGGGACCGCCTCGATCGTCACCGACCACATCGAGACCTTCACCGAGAAGGGGATCCGGCTGCGCTCCGGTGAGGAGCTGCCGGCCGACGTGATCGTGTCCGCGACCGGCCTGACCCTCAAGCCGATGGGCGGGATCGAGCTCATCGTGGACGGCCGCAAGGTCGACGTCGCCGACACCATGACGTACCGGACCCTGATGCTCAGCGACGTGCCCAACTTCGCCTTCACGATCGGCTACACCAACAACTCCTGGACCCTGAAGGCCGACCTGGTCGCTGACTACGTCTGCCGGCTCCTCGCGCACCTCGACGAGGTGGGTGCACGCACGGTCGTCGCGCCGCGTGACCCCGACGTCGGGGAGGAGCGGCTGCTGACTTTCAGCTCCGGCTACGTGCTGCGGGCGCTGGACACGCTGCCCAAGCAGGGTGATCGCGAGCCGTGGAAGCTGCGCCAGAACTACCTGTACGACGTCCGCTCGCTGCGCCACGGCGCCGTCGACGACGGCGTGCTGAGGTTTGCCTGAGCCCGTTTCGGGCACGAGACCGTTGTCAGCGCAGCACTCGCCGTGCGACTGCCAACGGAGGATGACATGAGCTTCAGCGACAAGATGGGAAACAAGGCCGAGGACGTCGGGGGCAAGGCCAAGGAGGCCACCGGCAAGGCCACGAACGACGAGAGCCTCGAGGCCGAGGGCAAGGGCGACCAGACCAAGGCGTCGGCCAAGCAGGCCGGCGAGCACGTGAAGGACGCCGCCAAGGACGTCAAGGACGGCCTCGGCAAGTAGCAGGCATTTGGGCGCCGACGGGCTGCTGGCCCTAGACTGGGGGCCAGCAGCCCGTTACGTCTTGCCTCGGGCTTCCGCGCCGGCCGACCTCTGTGACCGCGACGAGCCACCGCTCCGAGCACCGTGAGGCGCCGCGTCCCTCCTCGTGAGGTCTGCTTCTCAGCTCCCGCCGCCGGCGGGATCAGCTTGGCGAGACACGCCAACAGTGAGTGATTTTCCCTTGTCTTCTCAGTCCGTCCTGTCCTTCCGCGAGCTCGGCGTTCCCGCCGACCTCTGCGCGGTCCTCGCCGACCGCGGCATCACCAGCCCGACCCCCATCCAGACCGCCACGCTCCCGGACTCCCTCGCGGGCCGCGACGTGCTGGGCCGTGGCCGCACCGGCTCCGGCAAGACCTACGCCTTCCTGCTGCCGCTGGTGGCCCGGCTGGTCGCCTCCGGCCGCCCGGCTCGTGCCAAGGCGCCGCGCGCCCTGATCCTGGCCCCGACCCGTGAGCTGGTCGGCCAGATCCAGGAGGCGCTCGAGCCGCTGGCCGCGGCCGCCGGCCTGTCGACCCGCACCGTCTTCGGCGGGGTCGGCCAGAACCCGCAGGTCCAGGGCCTGCGCCGCGGTGTCGACATCGTGATCGCCTGCCCGGGCCGGCTCGAGGACCTGATCGGCCAGGGCCACTGCTCGCTCGGCTCGATCGAGACCACGGTGCTCGACGAGGCCGACCACATGGCCGACCTCGGCTTCCTGCCTGCGGTGCGCCGGCTGCTCGACCAGACGCCCAGGGACGGCCAGCGGCTGCTCTTCTCGGCGACGCTCGACAAGGCGATCGACGTGCTGGTCAAGCGGTTCCTGAGCTCGCCGGTCACCCACGAGGCGGACTCGGCCCAGTCGCCCGTCGCCGCGATGGACCACCACGTGCTGCACCTCGACCGCGAGCACCGGGTCCCGGTCCTCGTCGACCTGACCAGCGCGCCGGGCCGCACCGTCGTCTTCACCCGCACCAAGCACGGCGCCAAGGCGCTGACCCGGCAGCTGAACAAGAACGGCGTACCCACCGTCGAGCTGCACGGCAACCTGAGCCAGAACGCGCGCACCCGCAACATGGACGCCTTCCACTCCGGCAAGGCCTCGACGCTGGTCGCCACCGACATCGCCGCCCGCGGCATCCACGTCGACGACGTGGCCCTCGTCGTGCACGCCGACCCGCCGGTCGAGCACAAGGCCTACCTGCACCGCTCGGGCCGTACGGCGCGTGCCGGTGCCGCCGGCACCGTCATCACGCTGATGACCGACGAGCAGGTGCGGGACGTCCGCGACCTCACGCGCGCCGCCGGCATCAAGCCGACGACCACCCGCATCAGCGGTGCTGCCCACCCGGTGCTGACCCAGCTCGCCCCCGGCGAGCGGGTGAAGGTGCCCGGTGGCCTCGTCGTCGAGGTGCCCGCGCAGCCGCAGGGCGGCCGCAAGCCCAACGGCGGTGACGGCAACGGCTCCGGCACCCGCTCCGGTGGCGGCCGCAACCGTTCCCGTCGCGGTCGCGGCGGCCAGGGCTCGCGGGGTGCCGGCGGCTCCGGCTCGGGCCAGGCGAAGGCCCCGGGCAGCGGCTCCGGTGGCTCGGGCAGCAAGAGCGGCGGCTCGCGTCGCCGCTCGGGTGGTTCCGGCCCCGCCGCCGGCGGCCAGTCGCGCACCGGGTCGAGCAAGCACAGCGCCGCGTCGTTCAGCTCCGGCCGGCGCTGACCCGCCCCCGACCCCCGCGGCCACGCTCGTGCCGCCCCGTAGAGTCGCGGCCGAGGGGGTGACGGGTGCGGACGTGGTTGCAGCGGGCGCTGTGGGACGTCGTCCCGCGCGACCACCGGGAGACGCCGCAGGCCCTGCGGCGTCGTCAGGTCGTCACGGCCACCTTCCTGGTGATCGGCGGCCTGGTGCTCGGCTTCTCGCTGCGGATCGAACCGGGCAGCGCCTGGTTCTACCCCGCCACCCTGGTGCTGGCCGGGGTGTGGACGGTGGGGGCGTTCGCCTCCGGGCCGCTGCACCTCGGACGCATCGCGCACTCCACCGGCCTGCGCCGACCGGTGGTGACGCCGATCCTGCTCGGGCTCGGGCTCGTCGGGGTGTTCCTGCTCGGCGGCCTGGTGGTCCGGCAGGTGCCGTTCCTCGACGAGCAGGTGCGCTCCGTGCTCGACCACGCCAACGAGGGTGCGTGGCCGCTGCTCGTGCTGGTCACCGCCGTCAACGGGATCGCCGAGGAGCTGTTCTTCCGCGGGGCCGCGTACGCCGCCGTCACCCGCTACCCCGTCCAGGTCACCACCGTCGCCTACGCGCTCGCGACGCTGGCCACCGGCAACGTGATGCTGGCCTTCGCGGCGGTGCTGCTCGGCGCGGTCGTCGGGCTGCAGCGCCGCGCCTCGGGCGGGATCCTCGGCCCGGTGCTCACGCACGTGACCTGGTCGGTGTCGATGCTGTTCCTGCTGCCCTGGCTCTTCGGCTGACCGCCCCTGGCGGAGGGGTCGGCGTGCGTCGGACCGGCTACCGGCCGCCCTCGTCGAGCGCCCGGCGCACCGCCTCCGCGTAGGGGATCGGCTCCCCGGGCACGATCTCCCGGATCGAGCGGTCGGTGACGACCACCTCGGTGCCCATCGAGTCGATCAGGTTCCGGCCGGTGGTGACGTCGACGTCGGTGACCAGCGCGAGCCAGTACGAGGACAGCTTCGGGGTCAGCACCGGCACCCGCACGATCGGCACCCGGTGCCCGGCCGAGATCTCGGCCGCGACCTGGAGCATCTCGAGGTAGGTCATCGCCTCGGGGCCGCCGATCTCGAACACCCGGCCGTAGGCCTCGGGCCGGCCGATCACGCCGGCCAGGTAGCGGCTCACGTCGTCGAGCGCGATCGGCTGGGTGCGGGTCGAGACCCACCTCGGCACGACCATCGCCGGCAGGTTCTTCACCAGCTGGCGGGTGAGCTCCCAGGAGATCCCGCCCGCGCCGACGACGATCGCGGCGCGCAGCACCGTCACCGGAACGCCGGACTCGCCGAGCAGCCCCTCGACCTCGCGGCGCGAGCGCAGGTGCGCCGAGAGCGTGTCGTCGTCGGCCCCCAGGCCGCCCATGTAGACGATCTGCTGCACCCCGGCCGCCGCGGCGGCGCGGCCGAAGGTGCGCGCGGCCTCCGCGTCCTTGCGCTCGAAGTCGGGGTCGTCGAGGGAGTGCACGAGGTAGACGGCGACGTCGGCCCCCTCGAGGGCGTCGCTGAGCGAGGCGCGGTCATGCACGTCCGCGCCCACGGGCTGCCCCGGGCCGTCGTACTGCTCGGGCCGGCGGGTCATCGCCCGGACCTTCATGCCACGGTCGACCAGCTCGGGGACCAGCCGCCTGCCGATGAAGCCGGTGGCGCCGGTGACCAGCACGGTCGGCTGGTCGAGGGGTGCGCTCATGCCCCCACCCTAGGAACCACTCCCCAGAGACACCCGTCAGGAGTCGGCTGCGGAGCGACGAGCCCGCTGCGCGATGCCCTCGCGCTTCGTCTCGTCCATCGCGCTCTCGTAGGCCGACACCAGGCTGGCGATCGACAGCGGCTTGAGCCGCTCGACCACCTCGCGGATCCGCTCCGGCGAGGTGCCGGACTCCTTGTAGACCGGCCAGGCCTTGGTGCGGAAGACCTCGTAGAGCTCCTCGGCGATCTGCCGGCCGTGGGTGGCGTACACGTCGGCGGCCGCGAGGGCCGCCTCGGTCGGGAAGCCGAGGTCGAGCAGGCCCAGGCCCACCGAGAGCTGCGAGACCACCACCTGGTGCTTGCCGCGCCTGCCCGGGAAGACGACCCCGAGGGCAGCGAGCGTGGTCAGGTCGTCGTCGCTGAGGTCGCGCCCGGCCCGCTTGTCGAGCTCGGCCCGCGACATCTCGATGGGGGCCTCGTGCTGCCAGGGCGCGAGCATCGTGCGCTGGAGGGCGATGTCGGCGGGGGTGGCGTCGCGGGGGATGTTCGCGACGTACCGCTCGATCGCCGACAGGGTGAATCCGTGGCTCTGCAGCTCCTGGACCAGCTCGAGGCGGGCGACGTGGTCGGCGGTGTAGTAGCCCGAACGCCCGCGCCGGATCGGCGGCGGGACCAGGCCCTTGGTCGTGTAGAAGCGGACGTTGCGCACGCTCATCCCGACGCGGGCGGTGAGCTCGTCGAGCGTCAGCAGCTCACGCGGCGTCTCGAGGGTGTCCGGCATCGCGCTCCTTCCGGGCGGTGGTGAGCCAGGCCACAATGCTGTGCGCCTTGACCATGACAGCAATAGTGTCACAATCGAAGTGGGTCTCGACAGGCTCGACCAACGAGTCCGTCCTGACCGACGACCCGACCTCGCACGACGGCTGAACACGAACGAACAGTCATCTCGCACGACGGCTCAACTCGAACGACGACTCAATCCCAAGGACGGTCATGGCGGAAGCATTCGTGTACGACCACATTCGTACGCCGCGCGGCAAGGGCAAGAAGGCCGGCTCGCTGCACGAGGTCAAGCCGGTCGACCTCGTCGTCGGCCTGCTGGACGAGATCAAGCTGCGCAACCCCGGGCTGGACCCGGCGCGGGTCGACGACGTCGTCCTCGGTGTCGTGTCGCCGATCGGCGACCAGGGTGGCGACATCGCCAAGACCGCCGCGCTCAAGGCCGGCTACCCCGAGACCGTGGCCGGCGTGCAGCTCAACCGCTTCTGCGCCTCCGGGCTCGAGGCCGTCAACCAGGCTGCCTCGCGGGTCCGGGGCGGGTTCGAGGACCTGATCCTCGCCGGCGGCGTCGAGTCGATGAGCCGGGTGCCGATGGGCTCCGACGGCGGCGCCTGGGCGATGGACCCGGACACCGCGCTCAAGACGGGCTTCGTGCCGCAGGGCATCGGCGCCGACCTGATCGCGACGATCGAGGGCTGGAACCGCGACGACGTGGACGCCTACGCCGCCGAGTCGCACCATCGCGCGGCCAAGGCCTGGGCCAACGGCTACTTCGCGAACGCCGTGATCCCGGTCCGGGACCTCAACGGCATGACGGTGCTCGACCACGACGAGACGATCCGTCCCGACACCAGTCCGGAGGGCCTGGCCGGCCTCAAGCCGTCCTTCGCCGACATCGGCGCCCAGGCGGGCTTCGACGACGTGGCGCTGGAGAAGTACCACTGGGTCGAGCGGATCGACCACGTCCACCACGCCGGCAACTCCTCGGGCATCGTCGACGGTGCCGCGATCATGGCCATCGGCAGCGAGCAGGTCGGCGCCGACCTCGGGCTCACCCCGCGGGCCCGGATCCTCGCGACCGCGGTGTCGGGCGCGGACCCGACGATCATGCTGACCGGACCGGCGCCGGCGGCCCGCAAGGCGCTCGCCAAGGCGGGGCTGGGCGTCGAGGACATCGACCTGTTCGAGATCAACGAGGCCTTCGCGGCCGTCGCCATGCGGTTCATGCGCGACCTGGGCATCAGCCACGAGATCACCAACGTCAACGGCGGCGCCATCGCCATGGGGCACCCGCTCGGCGCCACCGGCGCGATGATCCTCGGCACCCTCGTCGACGAGCTCCAGCGGCGCGACCAGCGCCGAGGCCTCGCCACGCTCTGCGTGGGCGGCGGCATGGGCATCGCCACGATCGTCGAGCTGGTCTGACCGAGGAACGAGGTCAGGCGAGCTGATGGTGGTCGAGCGAGCGGCACGGCTGAGCCTGCGAAGCCGTGACCCGCGTGTCGAGACCCGGTGAGCCGAGAGCAAGCCGCAACCACGTATTCCAGGACCAGGACCAGGACCAGCCCCCAGGTGGTTTCGAGGCTCGGGCGCGGAGCGCCCTCGCACCTCAACCACCGATCCCCAGAACAGGAAGACCATGACCGAGACCCAGCAGCCCACTGATCGGCACAGCGCGGTGCGCTACGAGAAGGACTCCGACGGCATCGTCACCCTCACCCTCGACGACCCGACCGCGAGCGCCAACACCATGAACGACCTCTACATCGCGTCCATGGCCGCAGCCGTGGACCGGCTGTACGACGAGGTCGCCCAGGACGAGAAGAGCGTGACCGGCGTCGTGGTCGCGAGCGCGAAGAAGACCTTCTTCGCCGGCGGCAACCTCAAGAAGATGGTGCAGGCGGGCCGGGACGACGCCGCCGACGTCTTCAACGCCGGGGAGAGCGTCAAGGCCGGCCTGCGCCGGCTCGAGCAGTTCCCCCGGCCGGTCGTCGCCGCGATCAACGGCGCGGCCCTCGGCGGCGGCCTGGAGATCTGCCTGGCCTGCAACCACCGGGTGGTCGTCGACGACCCGTCGGTGCAGCTCGGCCTCCCCGAGGCGACGCTCGGCCTGCTGCCCGGTGGCGGCGGGGTGACCCGGGTGGTGCGGATGCTGGGCATCCAGTCCGCGCTGATGGACGTGCTGCTGCAGGGGACCCGGTTCAAGCCGGCCCAGGCGCTCGAGAAGGGCCTCGTCGACGAGCTGGTCGCCACCCGCGAGGACCTGGCGCCGGCGGCCAAGGCCTGGATCAAGGCGAACCCCGACGCGGCGCAGAACCCCTGGGACCAGCCCGGCTACAAGATGCCGGGCGGCACCCCCAGCAACCCCAAGCTCGCGGCGTTCCTGCCGGCGTTCCCGGCGCTGCTGCGCCAGCAGACCAAGGGTGCGGTCTACCCCGCCCAGCGGGCGATCCTCTCCGCCGCGGTCGAGGGCGCGCAGGTCGACTTCGACACCGCCTCGCGGATCGAGTCGCGCTACCTGACCAGCCTGATCGTCGACCAGGGCTCGAAGAACATGATCCAGGCGTTCTTCTTCGACCTGCAGGCGATCAACTCCGGATCGCTGCGCCCGGACGGGATCCCGCCGTACAAGGCCGTCAAGGTCGGCGTCCTCGGCGCCGGGATGATGGGCGCGGGCATCGCCTACTCCTGCGCCCGCGCGGGCATGGAGGTGGTGCTCAAGGACGTCGCTGTCGAGAGCGCCGGGAAGGGCAAGGCCTACAGCGAGAAGCTGCTCGACAAGGCGATCGCCAAGGGACGCTCGACGGAGGCCAAGAAGGCCGAGCTGCTCGCCCGGATCACGCCGACGGCGGACCCCGCCGACCTCGCCGGCTGCGACCTGGTGATCGAGGCGGTCTTCGAGGACCCGACGCTGAAGGCCAAGGTCTTCGCGGAGGTCGCCGAGCACGTCAACCCGGATGCGCTGCTCTGCTCCAACACCTCGACGCTGCCGATCACCGAGCTGGCCGAAGGCGTGGACCGTCCGAAGGACTTCATCGGCCTGCACTTCTTCAGCCCCGTCGACAAGATGCCGCTGGTGGAGATCATCCGCGGTGAGCAGACCTCGGACGAGGCGCTGGCCAAGGCGTACGACGTCGTGCAGCAGATCCGCAAGACGCCGATCGTCGTCAACGACAGCCGCGGCTTCTACACCTCGCGAGTGATCGGCACGATGGTCAACGAGGGGCTCGCGATGCTCGCCGAGGGCGTGCACCCGGTCTCGCTGGAGCGCGCGACCACGCAGGACGGCTACCCCGTGGGTGTCCTCCAGCTGTCGGACGAGCTGAACATGGAGCTGTTCAAGAAGATCAGCACGGCCACCCGGGCGGCCGTCGAGGCGTCCGGCCAGACCTACGAGCCGCACCCGGCGGAGGCGGTCATCGACACGATGATCGAGCTCGGCCGGCCCTCGCGGCTCAAGGGTGCCGGCTTCTACGACTACGACGAGTCCGGCAAGCGACTCTCGCTGTGGAAGGGCCTCGCCGACACGTTCCCGGTCGCCTCCCCCGAGAGCGGCCGTGAGCAGGTGCCGTTCCAGGACGTGAAGGACCGACTGCTGTTCGTGGAGGCCCTCGAGACCGCGAAGTGCTTCGAGGAGGGCGTGATCACCTCCGCGGCCGCGGCCAACATCGGCTCGATCATGGGCATCGGCTTCCCGCCCATGACCGGCGGCGCCGCGCAGTTCATGCAGGGCTACGAGGGGGCGGACGGCCGGATCGGCCTGGCGGCGTTCGTGAAGCGCGCCGACGAGCTGGCCGAGAAGTACGGCGACCGGTTCCGCGCCACGGCGTACCTCCGGTCGATGGCCGAGAAGGGCGAGTCCTTCCCCGCCTGACCGGTCCAGCGCGCACCTCGGCCCGTCCACGTCGCTCGACGTGGACGGGCCGACCTGCGCTCAGCGGTGCGTCTGGAACCAGGGATGGTGCAGGTCGTAGAACGTCGCGCCCTGCATGGCGTACTCGAGCTCGGAGGCGATCTCGGGCGGCGGCTGCACCTGCTCGCCCCGACGGGCACTCTCCTCGTCGGTGAAGGCGATGGTCTCGGTGTAGGTGCCGTCGGGCTCGATCGCCAGGGTGCCGCCGATGATCTCCGGCCGCATCGCGCGCAGCTGCTCGCTGTCGCTGGTCATCATGGTCTTGAGCCGGTCGGGGTCGCTGACCTTGCCGCGGATCACCTGGACGAAGCCGGCGTCGTCGGAGCCGCCGTCCATGAGCATCGTGACGTCGTCGCAGTCGTGGTACTCCACCGGACCGTCCATCAGGGCCATCATCTGCTCGGCCCAGGCCATCTGCTCCCGGCGGCCCGAGTTGGCCATCGCGGCGTCGCGCGTCTCGAACCTGACCACGCCGATGAACGTGTCGTCGTCGGTGAACCCGTAGGTGCCGCCGAGCCAGCCGTCGGCGCGGGAGCCGATCTCCTCGGTCCACCGCTGGGCCAAGGCGCGCAGCTCGTCCTGTCTCGTGCACTTCCCCTGGATGATCTGGATGAACACAACGGCCTCCTTTCCGATGGCCACCTCCGGCTGGGTGGCCCTCGTGTCCGTCTTTCGACGCTAGTGCGGTCCCGGCGGTGAGGTCCATGACGCGATGAGGGGAAATCCCCTCCGGATGCCCCGGCTAGGGTGCCGGGCATGGACTTCGCTGCGTCCGCACGCGCCGCCGACCTGACCGCACGCGTGGCCGCGTTCATGGCCGAGGAGATCGCGCCGGTCGAGCCCGGCTACCACCGCGACCTGGCCGCGCTGCGGCGCACCGGCGACCCCTGGCAGCCGCTGCCGGTCCTCGACGAGCTCAAGGCGAAGGCCCGGGAGCGCGGCCTGTGGAACCTCTTCCTGCCGAAGGAGCACGCGGGGGAGTACGCCGCCCGGTTCGGCACCGATGGCGGCGAGGGGCTGAGCAACGTCGACTACGCCCCGCTGGCCGAGCTGATGGGACGCTCGGCCATCGCGCCGCTGGTGTTCAACTGCAACGCCCCGGACACCGGGAACATGGAGGTGCTGCTGCGCTACGGCTCCCCCGAGCAGCGGCGCGAGTGGCTGGAGCCGCTGCTGGACGGGCGGATCCGCTCGGCCTTCACGATGACCGAGCCGGACGTCGCCTCCTCCGACGCCACCAACATGGAGGCCACCGCGGTGGTCGACGGCGACGAGGTCGTCGTCAACGGCCGCAAGTGGTGGTCCACCGGTGTCGGCCACCCGGACTGCAAGGTCCTGGTGTTCATGGGCCTGAGGGACCGCCCCGAGAACCTCGAGGGTGTGGACCGGCACCACCGGCACTCGATGGTGCTGGTGCCCAGGGACGCGCCCGGGGTGAAGGTCGAGCGGCTGCTCGACACGATGGGGGTGCACGACGAGCCGCTGGGCCACGGCGAGGTGTCCTTCACCGACGTGCGGGTCCCGCTCGCCAACGTCATCAGCGGCCCCGGCGAGGCGTTCGCGATCGCGCAGGGACGGCTCGGTCCCGGCCGGGTGCACCACTGCATGCGGCTGATCGGCCTGGCCGAGCTGGCGCTGGAGCTGGCCTGCCGGCGCGCGCTCGAGCGCAGCGCCTTCGGCAAGCCGCTGGCGAACCTCGGCGGCAACCGCGAAAGGATCGCCGAGGCCCGGATCGCCATCGCCCAGGCCCGGCTGCTGGTCCTCGACGCCGCCTGGAAGCTCGATGTGGGCGGACCGCTCAACGCGCTCTCCGAGGTCTCCCAGATCAAGGTGGCGGTGCCGGCCATGGCCCAGAAGGTGATCGACATGGCGATGCAGCTGCACGGTGGTGGTGGGCTGTCCTCCGACTTCCCGCTGGCCGGCGCCTGGACCGCGGCCCGGGCGCTGCGCCTGGCCGACGGGCCGGACGAGGTGCACCGAGGCGTCATCGCCCGGCTCGAGCTCGGCAAGTACGGAGCCCGGAAGTGAGCCCCGAGACGAGCCGCACCGCTCGGAGGGTCCTGGTCACCGGCGCCGCCTCCGGGCTCGGCGCCGCGCTCTGCGACGCCTTCGAGGCGCGCGGCGACGACGTGCTGCGGACCGACGTCAGTGGGTCGCGGGGTCTCGAGGCTCAGGCGCCGGGGCGCCTTCGCACCTCAACCACCGGGGAGGTCGTGAAGCTCGACATCACCTCGGACGAGGACTGGGCGGCGGCGCTCACGCACGTGACCGACACCTGGGGTGGTCTCGACGTCCTGGTCAACAACGCGGGCGTCGCCGGCGGCGGCCGGCTCGACGTGGCCACGATCGACGAGTGGGAGTGGATCACGAACATCAACCTGTTCGGCGCGGTCCGCGGCACCCGCACCTTCGTCCCGCTGCTCAAGCGCCAGCGTTCGGGCGCGATCGTGAACGTCGCGTCGCTGGCCGGACTCGTGCACCCCGCCGGGATGGCGTCCTACAACGCGGTGAAGGCCGCCGTCGTGGCCCTCACCGAGACCACCGGCCACGAGCTCGCGGCGTACGGCGTGACTGCGCACGTGGTGTGTCCGTCGTACTTCCGCACGAACCTGATGGCCTCGCTGCAGGGCCGCGACGCCGCGCTGGGTGCCGTGCTGGCACGGTTGGTCGAGAGCTCGCCGATCAGCGCCGCAGAGATCGCGGCCGCCGTGCTGGAGGGGCTCGACCGCGGGGACGAGGTCATCGTGCCCGACCAGGCGGCGCGGGACGCCTGGGCGCTCAAGCAGCACGACCGGGGGGCCTACGACGCGGTGATGCGCGCGCAGGCCGCCAAGCTCGAGAGAGGAACCGAGTGACCCACGAGGATGCGGGCAACCCGGCGAAGCCGGTCCGCGACGAGGATGCCTTCGACGTCGAGGCGGTGGCCACCTGGCTGCGCGACCACGCGGAGGCGTTCGCCGAGGACCTGCAGGGCACGCCCGAGGTCCGGCAGTACCCGGGCGGCGCGTCGAACCTGACCTACCTGCTGCGGTACACCCCGCACGGCCGGGCGCAGCGGGACCTGATCCTGCGCCGCCCGCCCTCCGGGGTGAAGGCGGCCAGCGCCCACGACATGGGCCGCGAGTACCGGATCCAGTCCGCCCTGGCGCCGGTGTTCCCCTACGTGCCCCGGATGGTGGGCTACTGCCGCGACGAGTCGGTGATCGGCTCGGAGTTCTACGTGATGGAGCGGCTCGACGGCACGATCCTGCGCCGCGACCTGCCCTGGCCGCTGAGCGAGGACGAGGCGTCCGCGCTGTGCGCACGCGCGCTCGACGTGCTCGTCGACCTGCACTCCGTGGACGTCGACGCGAACCCGGAGCTGGCGCGCCTGGGCCGCGGCGAGGGCTACGTGGGGCGCCAGGTGTCCGGCTGGATCGACCGGTTCGCGAGGGCCCGGACCGAGGACACCGGTGACTGGTCCGACATCACCGCCTGGATCGAGGAGCACCAGCCCGCCGACGTGGGCCAGCGCCTGATCCACAACGACTTCCGCTTCGACAACATGGTGCTCGCCGCCGACGCCGATCCCGCGCACCGGGACCTGCGCATCGTCGGCGTGCTCGACTGGGAGATGGCCACGGTCGGCGACCCGTTGATGGATCTCGGCGGGATGCTCGCCTACTGGGTGGAGGCGGACGACGACGAGTTCTTCCAGCTCTTCCGGCGCCAGCCCTCCACGGAGCCGGGCATGTGGACCCGGGCGCAGCTCGTGGAGCGCTACTGCGAGCGGATGGGGTTCGAGGTCACGCCGGAGCAGTGGCGCTTCTACGAGGTCTTCGGACTGTTTCGGCTGGCCGTGATCGCCCAGCAGATCTGGTACCGCTACTACCACCGGCAGACCACCAACGAGGCGTACGCCGTGTTCGGGCCGGCCGTGGGCTACCTCGAGACCCGGTGCCGTCAGATCCTGGTCTCGACAGGCTCGACCGACGAGGGTGCCGGCTCGACCGACGAGGGCGCCCACGCGACCGACGAGGGCGCCTACCGGACTGACGAGCGAAGCTGATGGGCGTCGTGCTGCTGGTCCGCCACGGCCAGGCCTCCTTCGGCGCCGACGACTACGACGTCCTGTCCGAGACCGGCTGGGAGCAGAGCCGGCTGCTCGGTGCCTGGCTGGCCGAGCGCAAGGTCGTGCCCGACGTGATCTGGCGCGGCGACATGCGGCGGCACCGCGAGACGGCCGAGGGCATGCTCGCCGGCGGCGCCTGGGGCACCCCGGTCGAGGTCGATCCCGGCTGGAACGAGTTCGACCACCTCGGCGTCGTCGCGGCCTACGCCGAGGCCGAGCTCACCGCTGGGGCCGGCCGCCCCGCCGGGAGCGCCGCCCGGCCGGGAGCGCAGCCGGGGCTGATGCAGGGGCTGGACCGCCGCGAGTTCCAGGGCGTCTTCGAGAAGGCCACGGCGCGCTGGACCGCCGGGGGCCACGACGCCGACTACCCCGAGTCGTACACCGCGTTCGTGGCGCGGGTCCGCGAGGCGCTCGACCGCGCGTGCGGGGCGGCCGGCCCGGGCGGCACCGTGGTGGCGGTGAGCTCCGGCGGCCCGATCGCCGCCGCGTGCGCGGCGCTGGTCGACCCCACCGGCGAGGACCCGGCCACCCTGGCCAGGCTGTGGTCCCGCTTCAACACGGTCGCGGTGAACTCCTCGGTCACCCGCGTCGTCGTCGGCTCCTCGGGCGCTCGCATGCTGACCTTCAACGAGCACCCCCACCTGGAGGGCGAACACCTGACCTATCGCTGACCGAGCTCAGCGCTGAGAGGCGGCGGCCCGGGCGATCGCGGTGACCTGGTGATCGAGTGCGTGTGCCGCGTGATCCAGAGGGACGGCCTGCCAGGTCTGTCGCTGCGGGCAGTGGCTGCCGAGACCGGGATCAGCCCGTCCACGCTGCTGCACCAGTTCACGGGCTGCGCCGGGCGGAGCGCGCGCGGCTCAGCAGAGTGATGCCCGGTGTGGGGGAGCGCGAGCTCGACCAGCTGGTGGCCCTGATCGAGGGACTGCGTTTCGCCATGGGCATGCCCGACGGAGCGCTCCCGGTCCCACGCGCGCTGGCCGCGCTCGAGGACTTCGCCGTGAGACTCACATCAGCTTCTTGAACACCGGCAGCGGGGCGTGCTTCATCACCACCGACAGCGGCGCCCAGGGCAGCGCCGGCACGCAGGCCGAGGCCTTCTCCTTCTCGATCGCGTCGACCATCGCCTTCACACCCTTCTCGGTGCTGACCATGAGCGGCGTCGTCTGGGCCACGCGCTCGTTCATCTCCGAGGCGATGTAGCCGGGGTAGAGCACGGTGACCTTGATCGGCTTGCCGAGCAGCTCGTTGCGCAGGCCCTCGGCGAGGTGGGCGACACCGGCCTTCGTGGCGGCGTACGTCGTCATCGACTTGGGCAGCCCGCGCATGGCCGACATCGAGGAGACCATCACGAGGTGGCCGGAGTCCTGCGCGCGGAAGATCTCCATCGCGGCCTCGGCCTGGGTCAGCGCTCCGATGAAGTTGGTCATCGCGGTCTCGCGGTTGGCGGCGTAGCCACCGGTGCCCAGCGGTGCGCCCTTGCCGAGGCCGGCGTTGATGACGATCCGGTCGATGGTGCGACCGTCCGCGGCGAAGTCGTCGCGGAACGCGCGGAACACCTCGAACACCTGGTCGGCGTCGTTCACGTCGAGGGCCCGGATCTCGACGCGGGGCGCTGGCCCCCCGAGGGGACGGTGCTGATCCCCCGGAGGGGTGGGCGCCGAGGATCTCGGTGCGCAGCTCCTCGAGCCGCTCGATCCGACGGGCGCACAGGGCCAGGTCGTAGCCCGCGGCCGCGAACTGGCGGGCCATCTCGGCGCCCAGGCCGGAGGACGCGCCGGTGATCAGGATGGTCTGGGAAGGAGCGCTGCTCATGTCCCCGAGTCTCGCGTAGGGTCGCCGACATGAGTGGACGGGTCGCGCATTTCGAGATCCCCTTCGACGACTCCGACCCCGCGCTCGCGCGGATCGAGCCGACGGCATGACGAGCGTCTGCATCATCGGCGCCGGATCGTCCGGCATCACTGCGGCCCAGGTGCTGGCCGCGAAGGGCATCGACTTCGACTGCTTCGAGATGGGGTCCGGCGTCGGTGGCAACTGGCGCTACGACAACGACAACGGCGTGAGCTCGGCCTACCGGTCGCTGCACATCAACACCTCGCGCAGCGCGATGGAGTACGCCGCGTACCCGATGCCGGAGGACTACCCGGACTACCCGAGCCACTGGCAGATCGCCGCCTACTTCGACGACTTCGTGGACCACTTCGGGCTGCGGGAGCGGATCACGTTCCGCACCGAGGTCGTGAAGGTGGTCGCGTCTGAAAGCTCGACCCGTGAGGAGGGCTCGACCCGTGACGAGGGCGGGGGCGGGTACGACGTCACGCTCCGCCCGGTGGACGGGTCCGGCGAGCCCGAGACGCGGCACTACGAGCACGTGCTGGTCGCCAACGGCCACCACTGGGACCCGCGCTGGCCGGAGCCGTCCTTCCCGGGCAGCGAGACCTTTCCGGGCACCCAGATGCACGCGCACTACTACCGGACCACCGACGTCCTCGAGGGACGTCGCGTGGTGGTCCTCGGGATCGGCAACTCGGCGACCGACATCGCGGTCGAGTCCTCACGGGTCGCGGACGAGACCTACCTGGCCATGCGCCGGGGTGCGCACGTGCTGCCGAAGTACCTCTTCGGCGTGCCCACCGACCACCTGACGTCCTCGCCGCTGGCCCGCGGGCCGTTCCCGATGCAGAAGCTCGGCATGAAGGCGATGCTCCGGCTCGCCGTCGGACGGATGACCGACTACGGACTGCCCGAGCCCGACCACGACGTGCTCGAGGCGCATCCGACGATCAGCGCCGACCTGCTGACCCGGCTCGGCCACGGCGACATCACCGTGAAGCCGAACCTCGACCGCTTCGAGGGGTCGAAGGTGTTCTTCACCGACGGGACCGCGGTCGAGGCCGACGTCGTGGTCTACTGCACCGGCTACCGGGTCAGCTTCCCGTTCCTCGACGAGCAGGTGGTGCGTGCCGAGGACAACCACGTCGACCTCTACCGCCGCGTCGTCGCCCCGGAGCACCCGGGCCTCTACTTCATCGGCCTGATCCAGCCGCTCGGCGCGGTGATGCCGCTCGCGGAGGAGCAGTCGCACTGGGTCGCCGAGCTCGTCGCCGGCGAGGTGTCGCTGCCGTCCGTCCGGGAGATGCGCGCCCAGATCTCGGCGTACGACGACGCCGTCCGCAAGCGGTACGTCGCCTCGAAGCGGCACACCATCCAGGTCGACGCCCACACCTACCGCACCGAGCTGCGCAAGGAACGCAGGACCCGCCGGGCCTGAGCCCGGCGGGTCCTCGAGAGCGTCGTGGCTCAGCCCTTGGGCTGGTTGATCACGACCGTCTTCATGATCTTGTCGGCGAAGGTCTGCCGCTTGGCGTCCCACAGCGGCCACAGGTAGCCGATGTAGCAGATGCTGTCGACGATGTGGCACAGGTAGCGGACGAACGCCATCCCGGCGCCCATCGGCTGGCCGGTCTGCTCGCTGATCAGCTTGGTCCCGAGTGCGCTCTTGCCGATCGAGTAGCCGGTGCGACCGGCCTTCAGGCAGGTGTTCCAGACGAAGAACGCCAGCGAGGTGATGATGCCGACCAGGATCAGCAGCAGCGAGGCCCCGCCGCCGTCCATGGTGGTCGTCGTGGTGCCGTCCGCGTTGGTCGTCGTCTCGGCGGAGGCGATCAGGATGCCGTAGCCGATCCAGAGCGGGAAGCCGGCGAGGGACGTGAGCAGGGCGTCGATCAGGTAGGCGCCCACCCGCTTGAACCAGTTGGCGTAGTCGAGCGCCGGCGCGCCGTATCCGGCCTGGCCATAGGGGGCCTGGCCGTAGCCGGGCTGGCCGTAGCCGGGCTGGCCGTAGGCCGGCGCTGGCCGTACGCGGGCTGCCCGTACGCCGGCGGCTGGCCGTACCCGGGCTGCTCGCCGTAGGGGTTGGGCTGCTGCTGCCCGTACGGGTCGGACGGGGCGTTCGGGTCGTGGGGCGGGTTCCCGGTGCTGGACATCGTGTTCCCCCTGCTGGGTTGTCGTGAAGGTGGCGCCAGCGTAGTGACGACCGGCCGGGCAGCAGCCCCCCGACGCACCGAAGCGCCACGAGTGGCGCGGGTTTCCCGGGCGAACCGGCATGCATACGTGGTATACATACCGGGTATCCATCAGTCACGGGGGCTGGTGGGGCACCACCTCCGGGGAGGCGCGGATGTCGGTCAAGCAGGCACTGCTGGCGCTGTTGGAGCAGGGGCCGATGTACGGCTACCAGCTCCGCGCCGAGTTCGAGCAGCGGACGGGATCGACCTGGCCGCTGAACGTCGGGCAGGTCTACACGACCCTGACCCGGCTCGAGCGGGACGGACTCGTCGAGAGCTCCGAGGAAGACGAGGCCTCGACCGCTCACGGGGCCATCTACCGCGTCACCACGGAGGGTCGCGACGAGGTCGCGGCGTGGTTCACCACGCCGGTCGCGCGCACCCAGCCGCCCCGGGACGAGCTCGCCATCAAGCTGGCGATCGCGGTGACGGTGCCCGGGGTCGACGTCGGCACCATCATCCAGCGGCAGCGCTCCGCGACCATGTCCGCGCTGCAGGACTACGCGCGGCTCAAGCGCCAGGGCCGCGGCGGCGGCCCGGGTGACCGGGACGACCGGGACGACCGGGACGACATGGCCTGGAGCCTGGTGCTCGACTCGCTGGTCTTCGCCGCCGAGGCCGAGATCCGCTGGCTGGACCACTGCGAGTCCCGGCTCCGTCGCGCCGCGGCGAGGCACCCGCGTCGGGCGCGGTCGGGCGCACGCCGCCAGCCCGTCGACTGCGGCGCGCGAGGCTCGCCGGTGAGCGCCGGTCTGCACTGGACGAGGCGGTCCGGATGCACCGCGCGGAAAGACGCTGGCTCGCCCAGTGCGCGGTGCGGCTGCGCCGCGGGCGAGCGCACGAGCGCCGCCTGCAGTCGTCCGCCGAGGCAAGGGGGTATCCGATGAGCGCCGTGCTCAGGCTCGACGCCGTCACCCGGATCCACGGCGAGGGCGCCACCGAGGTGGTCGCGCTGCAGCGGCGTCTCGTTCGCGGCGCAGCCCGGTGAGCTCGTCGCGATCATGGGCCCGTCGGGCTCCGGCAAGTCGACCCTGCTCACCCTGGCCGGCGGGCTGGACCAGCCGACCGCCGGCACGGTGTCGGTGGAGGGCGTCGACCTCGCCGAGGTCGGCAGCAAGGGCCGCGCGCGGATGCGGCGTCCTCGTCGGCTACGTCTTCCAGGACTTCAACCTGATCCCGGCGCTGACCGCAGCGGAGAACGTCGCGCTGCCGCTGCGAGCTCGACGGCGAGGGCTCCCGGGCCGCCCGCCGGGTCGCCCGGGCGGCCCTCGAGGAGGTCGGCATCGGCGATCTCGCGGACCGGTTCCCCGACGAGATGTCGGGCGGTCAGCAGCAGCGGGTGGCGATCGCTCGCGCGGTCGTGGGCGAGCGGCGGCTGATCCTGGCCGACGAGCCCACCGGAGCCCTCGACACCGGGACCGGCGAGGACATCCTCGCCCTGCTGCGAGCACGCTGCGACGCGGGCGCCGCCGGTGTCCTGGTCACCCACGAGGCGCGCCACGCCGCCTGGGCCGACCGGGTCGTGTTCCTGCGCGACGGCGTGGTCGTGGACGAGTCGGGCGCCGACCCGGTCGACGTCCTGCTCGAGCCGGGCCTCGCTCGATGAGGGGGTGGCTGTCGGGCTGGCGGCTGGCGCTGCGCCTGGCCCGTCGTGACGCCTGCCGGTCCCGGGGCCGCAGTGTCCTCGTCCTGGTGATGATCGCGCTCCCGGTGCTCGGGGTGACCGCGGCAGACGTGGTCCTGCAGACCCAGGACGTGTCACGGCGCCGAGTCCCTCGACCGCCGGCTGGGGGCTGCGGACGCCCGGGTCGGCTGTGCAGAGGGGCAGTGGGCGCGTCCTGCAGGCGTTCGACCCCGACGAGAGCTCCGCGGGGCGGGGCGGAGGGGACCGGCACCTGCCGGCCTCCGGCTCGAGCGGGATGCGCTCGGTCGGACCGGACGTCGGGGATCCGCACGAGCACCGGCGGCGTCATGTGGTGACCGACCGGGGCGACGCTCCGCGCCGGTGCTACCCGTGTCGACCTGGCCGACCCGCTCGCGGACGGGCTCTTCGAGGTGACCAGCGGCCGGGTGCCGCACAGGGCCGACGAGGTGGTGGTCAGCACCGCGCTGGCCGAGCGCGGGTATCGCGGTGGGCGACCGGCTCGAGCTGAAGGACGGCCGCGCGTTCATGGTGGTCGGGATCGCGGAGTCGTCGACCTACCGGGACGTCCCGGTGGTCGCGGGTGCGTCGGGCGCACTCGCCCACGACGGCGCCGAGGGCGTGCAGACCTGGCTGGTGGGCGGGCGGTCCGTCTCCTGGGCGGAGGTCAGGGAGCTCAACGCCCTGGGCGGTACCGTGCTCTCCCGCGCCGTGCTGGACGACCCGCCGCCGGACTCCGAGATCCCCGCCGAGATCCGGGGCTGGTCGACCGGCAGCAGACGACGCGGTGATCGCCGTGACCGTGCTGGTCGTGGTGATGGCACTGATCGAGGTCGTGCTGCTCGCCGGGCCCGCCTTCGCGGTGGGTGCCCGGCGCCAGTCGCGGTCGCTCGCCCTGATGGCCGCGACCGGAGGGACGCCGGGCCAGGCCCGGCGGGTGGTCCTGGGCGGCGGCCTGGTGCTCGGGCGGAGTCGCGGCGGCGCTCGGTGTGGTGACCGGCATCGGGGCGGCCCGGCTGCTGCTGCCGCTCGTGCAGCGTCTCTCCAACACGTGGTTCGGTCCGTTCGACGTGCCGTGGTCGCACCTCGCCGGCATCGCAGCCTTCGGCCTGCTGAGCGCGCTGCTGGCCGCCGTCGTCCCGGCGTGGATCGCGTCGCGCCAGGACGTCGTCGCCGTCCTGGCCGGCCGCCGCGGCGACCGGGCGCCCAGCCTGCGCTCACCGGTGCTCGGCGTCGTGCTGCTCGCCGCGGGCGTTGCCGGCGCTGCCTACGGGGCGCGGTCGACGCACACGGGGAGTTCTTCATCGCCGGTGCTGCGATCGTCGCCGTGCTCGGCATGATCCTGCTGGTCCCGGTCGTGCTGGTCGGGATCGCGCGCCTCTCCGCTCGGCTCCCGCTCTCGGTGCGGTACGCCGTCCGCGACGCCGCGAGGCACCGGACCCGGACCGTGCCCGCGGTGGCGGCCGTTGCCGCCACCGTGTCCGGCGTGGTCGCGCTGGGGATCGCCAACGGCAGCGACGACGCGCAGAACGAGGCGCAATACGTCCCGCAGCTGGCCATGGGCCAGGCCTCGATCACCCGAGGTCGACGGGCAGCAGAGCGCCTGGCCACGGCTCCGGGCCGCCGTGGAGCGGTACGTCCCGGGCGCCGACGTCACCGAGGTGCGCGGCATCCCGCTCCGGCCACGACGGCCGCGCCGTCGACGTGACCCTGCGCGCGGGGCGCGACGCGGAGCTGCTCGACACCTGGGGCTCGTCGCTCGGGTCCTCGGTGCTGGTCAGCGACGGCGGGCTCCCCGTGGGCACGCTCCTGTCCCCACGAGTCCGACCTGGTACGCGCGGACGCCGCCCTGCGGTGCGGGGAGGCCGTGGTGTTCACGAACTTCCGGCGTCCGACGCGACGACGTGACCCTGATCGCCTCCAGCTACGCCCCTCGAGGGCGGCCGTAGCCGCAGCCTGGGAGAATCACCGTCCCGGCTGTCTACGTGGACGTGCCCGAAGGGCGGGGGACGTTGCAGGCGGTGGTCCCGGCCGCGGTCCCGGAGGCCCTCGGTTCCGCTGACGTGGCACCCGTCACGGTGGCGCTGCTGGTCAAGGGGCCGGCCATGTCCGAGGACCAGCAGCGAGACCTCGACGAGGCGGTCGCCGGGATCGCCGGCAACGCGAATCTCTACGTCGAACGGGGCTACCAGACACCCACTGAAACCGTGATCCTGCTCCTCGTCCTGGGCGTGCTCGGTGGGGTGCTCATGCTGGGCGGCACTCTCACCGCCACCTTCCTGGCGCTCTCCGACGCGCGGCCCGACCTGGCGACGCTGTCGGCGGTGGGCGCCTCGCCGCGGACCCGCCGCGGCGTCGCGGCGGCGTACGCACTGGTGGTGGGCCTGGTGGGCGCCGGTCTCGGTGTGGTCGTCGGCCTCATCCCGGGCGTCGCGATCACCTATCCGCTGACGTACGACGGTGGTGCAACCGTCGTGTCGCAGGGGCCGGGTATCTGTGCACCGTACCTCGACGTGCCCTGGCTGCTGGTCGGCGCCCTCGTCGTCGCGTTGCCGCTGCTCACCGCCCTGGTGGTGGCGGGCTGACCGCGCGGTCCCGGCTCCCGCTGGCGGCCCGCCTCGGCTGACCAGGCGCGAGGCGACTGGCAGGGTGCTGCCGTGACGGACCTGCCCGACAGCGTCGCCCTCGACGACGCAAGCATCGACGACCAGTGGATCCACGGTCACCGCCGCGGTGTGCCCGACGTCGACCCCCTGATCCAGGTCCGCCGGCTCGACCCGGCCACGTTCGTGCTGCGGCAGAGCAAGGCCCGCACCTTCGAGGCGCCGTTCCTCCACCTCCTCCTGGGCAGCCGGCGCGCCCTGCTGCTCGACACCGGTGCGGTGCGGGCGGAGGCTGACGGCCCGGTCCGGCCCACGGTCGAGGCGTTGGTCGCCGGCTGGCACGACGGCGAGGTGCCGGACGGCTACGAGCTGGTCGTCGCCCACACGCACGCCCACGGAGACCACGTGGCGGGTGACCGGCAGTTCGACGGCCGGGCCGGGGTCCGGGTCGTCGGGACCGACCTCGAGTCCGTGCGTGCGGAGTTCGGGCTCGCGGACTGGCCGGCGCAGGTGGCGACCTACGACCTCGGCGGCAGGGAGCTCGAGGTGACCGGGATCCCGGGCCACCACGCGACGTCGATCGCGGTCGTCGACCCGCAGACCCGGACGCTGTTCACCGGCGACACGGTCTACCCCGGCCGGCTGTATGCGGCGGACATGCCCGCGTTCGTCGACAGCCTCGAGCGGCTGGTCGACCTGGCCGAGTCGCGGCAGGTCGCCCGGGTTCTCGGCTGCCACATCGAGATGTCCTCTCGGCCGGGCACCGACTACCCGCTCGGCAGCCGGTACCAGCCCGAGGAGGCACCGCTCGCGCTCGGCGTCCCCGACCTCGTCGCCGTCCGTGACGTGGCGCGGGCGGTGGCCGACCGCCCGGGGGTGCACCCGGCCGGGCCCGCGCTGATCTGGAACGGCCCCTGCCGCACCGCCGTGGCCCGACAGGTCGGCCGGCTCCTCCTTGCCCGCGCCGCCGGTCGGGGCTGGCCGTCTCGAGACGCTCACAACTAAAAGTCAGTCTTGACTGTTTGTTGACGTGGGAGTGATGCTGGTCCGGTGACCACTCAGGCCGGGGCCCGCGTCCCGCAGGAGGAGCGGACCCGCGCGATGCGGGCGCGGCTGCTCGACGCGACCGTCGAGTGCCTCGTGGAGCGGGGCTTCGCGGGTACGTCGACCACGCTGGTCTCGGAGCGGGCTGGCGTGAGCCGCGGTGCCCAGCTGCACCACTTCCCGACCAAGAACGCCCTGGTGGTGGCCGCGGTGGAGCACCTCACCGAGGTCCGTGGCGCCGAGCTGGCGACCGCGGCCGCGGCACTGCCCACCGGCCCGCGCCGGACCCGCGCGGTGCTGCAGATGCTCGCCGACCACTTCACCTCGCCGGTCTTCACCGCGGCCCTCGAGCTGTGGGTGGCGGCGCGCACCGACGAGGCCCTGCTCGCCGCCGTGGCGCCGCTGGAGCAGCGGGTCGGCCGGGAGACGCACCGGCTCACCGTCGAGCTGCTCGGCGCCGACGAGTCGCGGCCCGGGGTGCGGGAGCTCGTCCAGGCCACGCTCGACCTGGTCCGCGGCCTCGGTCTCGCCAACACCATCACCGACGACGCCCGTCGGCGCCGTCGCATCCTCGACCAGTGGGCGGCCACGCTCGACGACGCCCTCACCGACGATCTCCAGGGGGAGACCGCATGAGCGACCCGCTCGGAACCGACCTGCTCGATCGCCTGCTCGCGGACCTCAAGGCGGAGGGCGACCTGCTCTGGAACGCCGTCGCGGGTCTCGACGAGGACGGCTGGCACACGCCCACGCCGGCGGACGGGTGGGACGTCGCCACCCAGGTCGGTCACCTGCTCTGGACCGACGAGGTCGCGGTCGCCGCGGCCACCGACAAGGAGGCCTGGGACGCGGTCGTGATGCAGGCGATCGAGGACCCGAACGGGTTCGTCGACGCGGCGGCGCACGAGGTCGCGCAGCTCTCGCCGCCGGCGCTGCTGGCTCGCTGGGGCAAGGCCCGTACGGCGCTGGTTGCCGCGCTGCGAGGCCTTCCGGCCGGGGAGAAGATGCCGTGGTTCGGCCCCCCGATGTCGTCGGCGTCGATGGCGACCGCCCGGTTCATGGAGACCTGGGCGCACTCCGCCGACGTCCATGCCGCGCTGGGTGTCGAGCCACCGGTCACCGACCGGATCCGGAACGTGGCCCACCTGGGCGTGCGCACCCGCAACTTCGCGTTCTCGGTGCACCGGCTCGAGCCCCCTGCCGAGGAGTTCCGGGTCGAGCTGAAGGCGCCCTCGGGCGAGCTGTGGACCTGGGGGCCCGAGGAGGCCGCGCAGTCGGTGACCGGCTCGGCCCACGACTTCTGCCTGCTGGTCACCCAGCGGGTGCACCGCGACGACACCGACCTGGTCGCCACCGGCGACGACGCCGAGCGCTGGCTGGGCATCGCCCAGGCATTCGCCGGTCCGCCCGGCGAGGGACGGAAGCCCGGAGGCCTCGGTGGTTGAGGTGCGAGCGGAACGAAGGGTGGCCCCCGGTGGTTGAGGTGCGAGCGGAACGAAGGGTGGCCCCCGGTGGTTGAGGTGCGAGCGGAGCGAGCCTCGAAACCCCTCCGGATCGGCAACTGCTCGGGGTTCTACGGGGACCGGCTCTCGGCGATGCGCGAGATGCTCGAGGGCACCGTCGACGGGCGGGCCCTCGACGTGCTGACCGGTGACTACCTCGCCGAGCTGACGATGCTCATCCTCGGCAAGGACACGATGAAGGACGCCTCGCTGGGCTACGCGCGAACCTTCGTCCGGCAGGCCGAGGACTGCCTCGGTCTCGCCCTGGAGCGGGGCGTGAAGGTCGTCGCCAACGCCGGCGGCCTCAACCCCGCCGGCCTGGCCGACAAGCTGCGCGAGGTCGCCACGGGTCTCGGGCTCGACGCGAACGTCGCCCACGTGGAGGGCGACGACCTGCGCCCCCACGCGACGGAGCTCGGCTGGCAGGGCGCGCTCACCGCCAACGCCTACCTCGGCGGGTTCGGGATCGCGGCCGCGCTGCGCGGCGGCGCCGACGTCGTCGTCACCGGTCGCGTCACCGACGCCTCGCTGGTCGTCGGTCCCGCGGTGGCGCACTTCGGCTGGCAGCCGACCTCCTACGACCAGCTGGCCGGTGCCGTGGTTGCCGGGCACGTCCTCGAGTGCGGCCCCCAGGCCACCGGCGGCAACTTCTCGGGCTTCCGCAACCTGCCGCGTGACGGCCTGCCGCTGGGCTTCCCGCTGGCCGAGCTCGCCGCGGACGGGTCCTGCGTGGTGACCAAGCACGACGGAACCGGCGGCGCGGTCACCGTGGACACCGTGACCGCCCAGCTGGTCTACGAGATCCAGTCGACGCACTACCTCGGCCCCGACGTGACCACCGAGCTCGACTCGGTGCAGCTCGAGCAGCAGGGCCCGGACCGGGTGGCGATCTCGGGCGTGCGTGGCTCCGCCCCGCCCGCGCAGCTCAAGGTCTGCGTCAACGAGCTGGGTGGCTTCCGCAACTCGGTGGAGCTGGTGCTGACCGGCCTCGACCTCGAGGAGAAGGCAGAGTGGGTGCGGGCGCAGCTGGCTCCGTCGCTGCGCGCGGAGTCCGTCAGCTGGACCCGCACGGCCGCGCCGCCCGCCGACGCCGACACCGAGGAGGGTGCCTCCTGCCTGCTGCGGTGCACGGTCATGGACCCCTCGCCCGACCCCTGTGGCAAGGCCTTCACCGGCGCCGTCGTCGAGCTGGCCCTCGCCTCCTACCCGGGCTTCACCATGACCGCGCCGCCCGGCCCGCCCACGCCGTACGGCGTCTACCGCCCGGAGTACGTCGAGCGGTCCCGGGTGACCCACACGGTGGTGCACGCCGACGGCAGCCGTGAGGTGGTCCCCGAGCCCACCGACTTCGGCGAGGTCCCGCCGGACGCCGGACGCCGGCCGTCGCCGTACCCCGCCCCGGCCGACGCCCTCAACCGCCGGGTGCCGCTCGGCAGCTTCGTGCACGCGCGCTCGGGGGACAAGGGCGGCGACGCGAACCTGGGCCTGTGGGTGGTCCACGACGGCCCCGGTCACCCCGAGAAGTACGACGCACGCGTCACCTGGCTGACCAAGCTGATCACCCCGAAGAAGATCCGCGAGCTGGTCCCGGAGGCGGCCGACCTCGAGGTCGAGGTCTTCGTGCTGCCCAACCTGGGCGCCGTCAACGTGCTCATCCACGGGCTGCTGGGACGGGGTGTCGCCGCGTCGACCAGGTTCGACCCGCAGGCCAAGGGGCTCGGCGAGTGGGTCCGCTCGCGGCTGGTGCACATCCAGGAGGGCCTGCTGTGATCACCGAGCAGGGGCCCGCGAGGGACGAGCGGGCCCCGTCGCGAGGGGAGATCGAGCAAGCCCCGCGACCGAGGGACGAGATCGCGACGGGCGCGTCGAGATCCGGTGACGTGCGCGCCGGCCGGGACTCCGGAGCCCGGCGATGACCGCCGAGCGCGAGGCGCTGCGGCAGACCGCCGCCGAGCTCGTCCGCCGCGAGGTCGCCCCGCACCTCCAGGAGTGGGAGGACGCGGGGTCGGTCCCGCGCGAGCTGCACCTCGCCGCGGCGAAGCAGGGGCTGCTGGGCGTCTCGTTCCCGGAGTCCGTCGGCGGCGAGGGCGGCGACCTGCTGGACTCGGTGGCGATCCAGGAGGCGATGTTCGCGGCCGGTGCCTCGAGCGGGCTGATGGCCGCCCTGTTCACCGGCGGCATCGCACTTCCGCACCTCGCGGCCAACGGCTCGTCCGAGCTCGTCGACCGCTTCGTCCGGCCGGCGCTGGCAGGGGAGAAGATCGGCGCGCTGGCGATCACCGAGCCCGGTGGCGGCTCGGACGTGGCGCGGATCCGCACCACGGCCGCTCGGGACGGCGACGTCTACGTGGTCAACGGTGCCAAGACCTTCATCACCAGCGGGGTGCGCGCCGACTTCGTGACCACCGCGGTCCGCACCGGAGGGGCCGGTCACGGTGGGGTCAGCCTGCTGGTGGTCGAGAAGGGCACGCCCGGACTCAGCGTGGACCGGGCGCTGGGCAAGATGGGCTGGCACTGCTCCGACACCGCCGAGCTGTCGTTCGCCGACGTACGGGTTCCGGTCGGCAACCTGGTCGGTGAGGAGAACTCCGGCTTCTACCAGATCGCCGAGCAGTTCGTGGTCGAGCGGATCGCGCTCGCGGTGCACGCCTACGGCATCGCCGCCCGCTCGCTCGAGCTCACCGCGGCGTACTGCCGCGAGCGCGAGACCTTCGGCAAGCCGCTGATCGCCAACCAGGTGGTGCGTCACAAGCTCGTCGAGATGCACCGGCAGGTCGAGGTGGCCCGGACCTACACCCGGGAAGTCGCCCGCCGCCACGTCCTTCATCAGCAGGGTGCCGGTGAGGACGTCGTCGCCGAGGCCTGCCTGGCCAAGCAGACCGCCTGCGACACCGCGACCCACGTCTGCCACGAGGCCGTCCAGCTGCACGGCGGGACGGGGTACATGCACGGGACCGAGGTGGAGCGGCACTACCGCGACGCTCGGATCCTGCCGATCGGAGGAGGAGCGACCGAGGTGTTGACGGATCTGGCCGCGAGGCTGTTGGGGTACGCATGAGCGATCTCGACACGGGCGCTGCGCGCCCTGCTCGATCACCGAATGCCGAGTCGATGCTCGACAAGCTCGCCGAGCTCGACGCCGAGCACGCCAAGGCGGTGGCCGGCGGCGGGGAGAAGTACGTCGATCGTCACCACGCGCGCGGCAAGCTGCTGCCGCGCGAACGGATCGAGCTGCTCGTCGACGAGGGGTCGGCGTTCCTCGAGCTGAGCCCGCTGGCCGGCTGGGGCTCGGACTTCACCGTCGGCGCCAGCGTCGTGACCGGCATCGGCGTCATCGAGGGCGTCGAGTGCATGATCACCGCCAACGACCCGTCGGTGAAGGGCGGGGCGTCGAACCCGTGGACGGTCAAGAAGATCTTCCGCGCCTCGCAGATCGCCGAGGAGAACGGTCTCCCGACCGTCGCGCTCGTCGAGTCCGGGGGTGCGGACCTGCCCACGCAGAAGGAGATCTTCATCCCGGGCGGGAAGCTCTTCCGGGACATCACCCGGTCCTCGGCGGCCAAGCAGCCGACGGTCGCGATCGTGTTCGGCAACTCCACCGCGGGCGGGGCCTACGTGCCCGGCATGAGCGACTACACGGTGATGGTCAAGGAGCAGGCCAAGGTCTTCCTCGGTGGCCCGCCGCTGGTGAAGATGGCCACCGGTGAGGAGTCCGACGACGAGTCGCTCGGCGGGGCGGAGATGCACGCCCGGATCTCGGGACTCGCCGACTACCTCGCCGAGGACGAGCACGACGCCCTGCGGATCGGCCGGCGGATCGTGGCCCGGCTGAACTGGCGGAAGGCGCGAACGTCCCCGGGTTTCGAGGCTCGCTCCGCTCGCACCTCAACCACCGGAGGGCCCACCGCTCGCACCTCAACCACCGGGGGGCCGGCGTACGCCGAGCCGGAGGCCGACGCCGAGGGGCTGCTCGACCTGATCCCCACCGACCTCAAGGAGCCGTTCGACCCGCGCGAGGTGATCTCGCGGGTCTGCGACGGGGTGAGTGCCGGCAACGGGCAGGTCTTCGACGAGTTCAAGCCGCTCTACGGCTCCTCGCTGGTCACCGGGTGGGCGAAGATCCACGGCCGTCCGATCGGGATCCTCGCCAACGCCCAGGGCGTGCTGTTCTCCGAGGAGGCGCAGAAGGCGACGCAGTTCGTCCAGCTCGCCAACCAGACCGACACCCCGTTGCTGTTCCTGCACAACACCACCGGCTACATGGTCGGCAAGGACTACGAGCAGGGCGGGATCATCAAGCACGGCGCGATGATGATCAACGCGATCAGCAACTCCACGGTCCCGCACCTGACGGTGATCATGGGGGCGTCGTACGGCGCCGGCAACTACGGCATGAACGGCCGCGCCTACGACCCGCGCTTCCTCTTCACCTGGCCCAGCGCCAAGTCCGCGGTGATGGGTCCCGCCCAGCTCGCCGGGGTGCTCAGCATCGTCGCCCGCGCGGCGGCCGAGGCCCGCGGCAAGGAGTACGACGAGGTGGCCGACGCCGGCATGCGCGAGTTCATCGAGGCCTCGGTGGAGGAGCAGAGCCTGCCGTTCTTCCTCTCCGGGATGCTCTACGACGACGGGGTCATCGACCCGCGCGACACCCGCACCGTCCTCGGCATCTGCCTGTCCGTGATCGAGAACAAGGCCTATGCCGGCACCGACCGATTCGGGGTGTTCCGCCCATGACGACCACCGGGACCCGTCCCATCAGCCGCCTGCTGGTCGCCAACCGCGGCGAGATCGCGCGCCGGGTCTTCGCGACCTGCCGCCGGCTGGGCATCGAGACCGTGGCCGTGCACTCCGACGCCGACGCCGGGCTGCCGTTCGTCGGCGAGGCCGACGCCGCGGTCCGGCTGCCCGGCAACAGCCCCACCGAGACCTACCTCGACGCCGCACTCGTGCTCGACGCGGCGCGGCGGGCCGGCGCGGACGCCATCCACCCCGGCTACGGCTTCCTCTCCGAGAACGCCGCCTTCGCGCGCGCCGTCGTCGACGCCGGGCTCACCTGGGTGGGTCCGGCGCCGGAGTCGATCGAGCAGATGGGCTCCAAGGTCGAGTCCAAGAAGCTGATGGACGCCGCCGGCGTCCCGGTCCTCGGCAACCTCACGCCCGAGACCGCCACCGAGGCCGACCTGCCGCTGCTGGTCAAGGCGTCCGCCGGCGGCGGCGGACGCGGCATGCGGATCGTCCGCGCCCTGGCCGACCTGCCCGACGAGATCGAGAAGGCCTCGGCCGAGGCGGAGTCGGCCTTCGGCGACGGCACCGTCTTCGTGGAGCCGTACGTCGAGCACGGCCGCCACGTCGAGGTGCAGGTCGTCGGCGACGTGGGGGGCGTCCTCGTGTACGGCGAACGCGACTGCTCGGTCCAGCGCCGTCACCAGAAGGTCGTCGAGGAGACCCCGGCACCCGGGCTCGCGGAGGCGACCCGCGCCGCCCTGCACGAGGCGGCGCGGCGCGCTGCGGAGGCGATCGACTACCGAGGCGCCGGGACGGTCGAGTTCCTCGTCGACGCCAGCGACACCTCCCGCTTCTGGTTCCTCGAGATGAACACCCGCCTGCAGGTCGAGCACCCCGTCACCGAGTGCGTCTTCGGGGTGGACCTCGTCGAGCTGCAGCTCGCGGTCGCCGAGCGGCAGGACCGCGGTGGAGCGTCCGCCGGGCTGGTCGCTCCTCGCCCGGAGGGCCCGGTGGGGCACGCGATCGAGGTGCGGCTCTACGCCGAGGACCCGGTCGCCGACTGGCAGCCGCAGAGCGGGCTGCTGACCGCGTTCGAGGTGCCCGGCGTGGACGTCGAGCTCGGGGCGCTCTCGCGGCCCGGCCTGCGGCTGGACTCCGGCTTCGCGGCCGGCTGCGAGGTGTCGACGCACTACGACGCGATGCTGGCCAAGGTGATCGCGTGGGCGCCCACCCGTGACCAGGCGGCGCGCCGACTGTCCACGGCCCTGTCCCGGGCCCGCCTGCACGGGCTGGTCACCAACCGGGACCTGCTGGTCGGAATCCTCCGGGACGAGGCGTTCCTGGCCGGCGACGTGAGCACCCACCTCCTGGTTGATCGAACGTTCGATCAACCGGAGCGGGACCCTGGTGCCCCGGTGGCGGCAGCGATCGCGCTCGCCGAACACGCCCGGGTGGCGCGCACGGTCCAGCACGGGGTCCCGGTCGGCTGGCGCAACGTGGTGTCCCAGCCGCAGCGCACGACGCTCGTCGAGCTGCGGGGGGCAGGAGACGAGGTCGAGGCCACGGTCGAGTGGCTGGGTGGCCGGGACGGCTACCTCGTCGACGGCTACGCCGTGCTGGCGGCGAGCACCGACTCGGTGACCCTGGCGGCCGACGGTGTGCGGACGACGTACGCCGTGGCGGTCGCGGGCCGCGCCGTGGACGTGGACTCCCCGCGCGGGCACGTCCGGCTGGCGCTCGTGCCGCGGTTCACCGACCCGGCCGACGCGGTCGCCAGCGGCAGCCTGCTGGCCCCGATGCCGGGGACCGTGGTCCGGGTCGCGGTCGAGGCGGGGGCGCAGGTCGAGGCCGGCCAGGCGGTGCTGGTCCTCGAGGCCATGAAGATGCAGCACACCGTGAGCGCGCCGACCGCCGGCACGGTCACCCAGATCGACGTGAAGCCCGGCGCGCAGGTCGCAGCCGGGGAGGTCCTCGCCGTCGTCGAGCAACCCGGTGGTTGAGGTGCGAGCGAAGCGAGCCTCGAGACCCCCCGAGCCGAAAGGAACCCCATGACCACCTACCAGGAGTCCGAGGAGCGCCAGGAGCTCCGCAAGCAGGTCGCCCGGCTGGCCTCGAAGTACGGACGCGAGTGGTTCACCGAGAAGGCCCGGGCGGGGGAGAAGACCACGGACCTGTGGCTGGAGATCGGCAAGCTCGGCTACCTCGGCATCAACATCCCCGAGGAGCACGGCGGCGGTGGCGGCGGCATCGGCGACATCGCGGCCGTGTGCGAGGAGCTGGCGGCGCAGGGCTGCCCGCTGCTGCTCATGGTCGTGTCCCCGGCGATCTGCGGCACGATCATCTCCCGCTACGGCACGGCGGAGCAGAAGTCCCGCTGGTTGCCCGGCATCTGCGACGGCACCGGCACGATGGCCTTCGCGATCACCGAGCCGGATGCCGGCACGAACTCGCACAACATCACCACCACTGCCCGCAAGGACGGCGACGGCTGGGTGCTCAACGGCCGCAAGATCTACATCTCGGGTGTCGACGAGGCCGACAACGTGCTGGTCGTGGCCCGCACCGAGGACGCACGCACCGGGAAGCTCAAGCCCTGCCTGTTCGTGGTGCCGACCGACGCGGCGGGGTTCGAGTACAAGTCGATCCCCATGGAGATCGTCAGCCCCGAGCTGCAGTTCGGCGTGTTCATCGACGACGTGCACCTGCCCGCCGACGCGCTCGTGGGGGACGAGGACGGCGGCCTGGTCCAGCTCTTCGCGGGCCTGAACCCGGAGCGGATCATGGCGGCGTCGTTCTCCACCGGCCTGGCCCGGTTCGCCCTCGACAAGGCCACGGCGTACGCGAAGGAGCGGGCGGTCTTCAAGGACGCCATCGGCTCCCACCAGGCGATCGCCCACCCGCTGGCCCAGTCCCACATCGAGATCGAGCTGGCCCGGCTGATGACGCAGAAGGCCGCGGCGCTCTACGACGCGGGCGACGACATGGGCGCCGGCGAGGCCGCCAACATGGCGAAGTACGCCGCCGCCGAGGCCGCCTGCGACGCCGCCGACCGTGCGGTCCAGACGCACGGTGGCAACGGCATCACCCAGGAGTACGGCATGGCCGGGCTGCTGGTCGCGACCCGCGCCGGCCGGATCGCCCCGGTCAGCCGGGAGATGATCCTCAACTTCGTCGCCATGCACTCGCTGGGACTGCCGAAGTCGTACTGACCCGGGTTCACGGGGTCCGGCCGGTAGCGTGGCCGCCGTGGGGAACGTGTCGGATCGCCTGGATCGCGGTCAACGGCGCTTTCCCCCGGCGGCCGTGCCGATCGCCGTCGTCTACAAGTACAACGACGACCAGGGCAACTACCTCGCCGCGATCATCACGTTCTACGCGTTCATCGCGATCTTCCCGCTGCTGCTGCTCGCCTCGAGCATCTTCGGCTTCATCCTGCAGGGGCGTCCCGAGCTCCAGCAGGAGGTGCTCAGCTCGACCCTGAGCCAGTTCCCGATCATCGGTGACCAGCTCGGCCGTCCGGAGGGCCTCAACGGGTCGACCGCCGGCGTGGTCGTGGGTGCCCTGGCCGCCCTCTACGGCTCGCTCGGCCTCGGGACCGCGATCCAGAACGCGATGAACACGGCCTGGTCGGTGCCACGCAACAACCGGCCCAACCCCGTGCTGCTGCGGCTGAAGAGCCTGCTGCTGGTGATCACCGCCGGCCTGGCGGTGGTCACGATCTCGGTGCTGTCGGTGCTGGCCAGCAGCACCCAGGTCTTCGACGGGTCGACCGACACCACGATCCGCTGGCTGATCCGGATCGCCACCGTGCTCGTGATCGGCCTGCTGCTGACCCTGCTGTTCCGCGTCGCTGCCGCCCGGCGGCACAGCTGGCGCAGTGCCCTGCCCGGAGCGTTCACGCTGGCGGTGCTGTGGCAGTTCCTGCAGCTCCTGGGTGCCTACTACGTCACCCACGTGCTCGCCGAGACCAGCGCGATGAACAAGACCTTCGGCCTGGTCCTCGGCCTGATCGGGCTGCTCTTCCTCGCCTCGGTCATGGGGGTGATCGGCATCGAGGTCAACGTCGTGCTGGCCCGACGGCTGTGGCCGCGCGCTCTGCTGACGGCGTTCAAGGACGACGTCGACCTCACCGAGGCCGACCGCAGGGCGTACACGTCCTACGTCCGCGCCCAGCGGCACAAGGGATCCGAGAAGGTCGAGGTCACCTGGGACGACCTCCCCGTCGTCACCGAGCCGATCGTCACCGAGCCCGAACCGGCCGAGCCCGAGCCGGTCGAGCCGAGCCGGTCGATCCCGAGCCGGCCGTCGCCGAGCCGGCCGAGCCCGAGCCGGTCCAGCCCGAGTCAGCCGAGCAGCCGGGCGCGGAGCCGCGCTAGGACTTCGTCCTCCAGGCCCAGGCCGCGCGTGAGGTAACCCCCCAACGAGCCGTACGACGCGCCCACGGCGGCGTAGGCCGTGGCCAGGTAGCTCTCGTCGGCGACCAGCACTCGCTCGTAGACGTCGACCTTGTCGCGGCCGAGGGCGGTCTCGACCATGGTGAGGTACCGGCCGCGGCTGGCCCGGGCCAGCTCGTTGCTGCGCAGGTAGTCGGCGAGCACCACCTCGTCCGCCACCCCGGCCACGTGCAGCAGCAGCGCGGCCGCCCAGCCGGTGCGGTCCTTGCCGGTGGTGCAGTGGAACAGCTGCGGCCCCTCGGTGTCGGCGAGGGCGCGCAGCAGCCCGCCGAAGGCGGCGCGCGGCCCGGGGTCCTCGACGAACCCGCGGTAGACCCGCGCCATCAGGGCCTCGGCCTGCTCGCGCCTCTCGAGCCCGGCGAGATCGTCCGGCGGAACGCCGAGCACGTCGAAGTGGCGCCAGGTCGCGCCCGGGAGGACGGCATCCGGGTGGGCGGCCACCTCCTCGGCCGTGCGCAGGTCGTGGACCGCGGTGAGCCCGAGGCCGAGCATCGTCACGGCGTCGTCGTCGGTGAGCTGCAGCTCGTTGGAGCGGTAGAACACCTCCCGCCGAAGACGGCTGCCGTGCCGCGACGGGTATCCGGTGCCGGCCACGTCGCGGAAGTTGTCGGCCGAGGCGAGCCGGAGCGGAACCACGTCTCGCAGAATACGAGGACGACCCCAGCGCGGTGCCGTCGAGTGCGGTGGCGGGGCCTCGAGTGCGGCGCTCGTCACCGCAGTGGCACGAACCGGTAGCTGCCGTGCCTGCTGGTCGTCACCCGTCCGTCGGTGTCCTTGACCGCGAGCACCATCCGGCCCGACACCGGGACGACCATCCGGCCCTCGGCAGCGAGCTGGTCGAGCAGCTGGGCGGGCAGCTTCCGGGCGGCGGCGGACACCAGGATCCGGTCGTACGGCGCGTGGTCGGGCAGCCCGAGCACGCCCGGCTCGGCGGCGACGATCCGGGCCCAGGGCCGGCCCGTGCGGGCGAGGTTCGCGGCCCCGAACGCGACCAGGTCAGGCTCGAGCTCCACCCCCTCGACCTCCCCACGCTGGCCGGTCAGGTGGGCGAGCAGTGCGGTGGTCCAGCCGGAGCCCGAGCCCACGTCGAGGACGTGCTGGCCCGGGCGGACGTCGAGCAGTCGCAGCATCTCCTCGACCGTGCGCGGCTGGGAGTTGGTCTGCCCGTGGCCGATGTCGAGCGGCCCGTCGAAGGAGGCGCGGTCCTGCAGGCCCGCGCGCAGGAACCCGACCCGCGGCACGGCCCGGAACGCTTCGGTGACGGCGTCCATGCCTGCCCATTCAATCGGGAGGGTCAAGGGGCGGGCCCGGGTCAGGAGCGCGGCGGCCGCGGGAAGAACATCGACGTGCGGGCGGCGTACTCGGGGTAGCCCGGCCGCCTCATCATGGTCTGCTCGAGCAGCCGGGCCCCCGTGGCGAAGACCAGGAAGTAGGTCATGGCGACCGGCGCCGGCAACGTGAGCAGGCCGGGCAGCCAGCCCGAGGCCAGCCCGCCGGCCAGCCAGATCCCCCACCACACGCAGGCGTCGCCGAAGTAGTTGGGGTGACGGGTCCACGCCCACAGGCCGCGGTCCATCACCGGGCCGCGGTCCGGGTCCTGCTTGTACGCCGCGAGCTGGGCGTCGCCGACGGACTCGAACACGACGCCGAGCAGCCAGACGGCCACGCCCACCCAGACCAGCGCGTCCCACTCCGGCCCGCGCACGGCGGCCGCCTGCAGCGGCAGCCCGACGAACCAGATGGCGACGCCCTGGACCAGGAACACCTTGCGCACCGCCACGGCGAAGCCGACCTCGCGCAGCGGCCCGCCGAGCATCGCCTCGTAACGGGGGTCCTCCCCGTGCCCGCGTGCGCGCCGGAAGATGTGCCAGGACAGCCGGCCGCCCCACACCGCGACCAGGGCCACCAGCAGCCACGACTGCCAGGTCTCCGCCAGCAGCGCGCAGACGAGCGCGACGGCCACCAGGCCGATGCCCCACGCGACGTCGACGACCGAGACCCGGCCGATCCGCCGGGCCACCAGGGCGGTCGCGGTCATCACGGCAGCCGCCGTCGCGAACGACAGCGCGGCCACGGTCCAGAAGTCGTTCACGATCGGCTCACCAGGACCGGACCGGCGGCAGGTCGTGCGCGCCGCCCGGGCGGACCATCAGGATCTGGTCCACGCCCATCCGGCCGTCCCGGAAGGCCATCGCGCCACCGACGAGGTAGAGACGCCAGACGCGGACCACCTCCTCCCCGACCAGCTCGGTGAGCCGGTCGACGTTGCGCTCGAACCGCTCCAGCCAGCCGCCCACGGTGAGCACGTAGTGCTCCCGCAGCGCGTGCACGTCGCGCACCTCGAGCCCCCCGCGCTCGAGATGCGCGACGGTCTCTCCCACCGGCCGCATGTACATGTCGGGCGCGATGAAGGACTCGATGAACGGTCCGCCGCCCGGCCACCTGCCGGTGCGGGACATCTGCTGGACCAGGACCCGGCCGCCCGGCTTCACCGACCGGCGCAGCACCTCGGCGTACGTCGGGTAGTTGCCCTCGCCGACGTGCTCGCCCATCTCGATCGAGGACACCGCGTCGTAGGTGCCCCACTCCCTCTCGGGAACCTCCCGGTAGTCCTGGAGCCGGATCTCCACCCGGTCGGCGAGACCCCGCTCGGCGATCCGGGCGTCGATGAAGCGCTTCTGCTCCGCGGCGATCGTGACGCCGGTGACCTTCGCGCCGAAGTGCTCGGCGGCGTGCAGGGACAGCGAGCCCCAGCCGCAGCCCACGTCGAGGAGCGTCATCCCCGGCTCGAGCCCGAGCTTGCGGCACACCAGCGACAGCTTGGCGCGCTGAGCCTCCTCGAGGCTCGCGTCCGGGGACTCGTGGTAGCCGCAGGAGTAGGCCATCGAGTCCTCGAGGATCAACGAGTAGAACTCGTTGGAGAGGTCGTAGTGGTGGCTGATCGCACGCCGGTCGCGCAGCACGCTGTGCAGGCGACCCCGGATGCGTGCCTGGGAGGCCGGGGGAGCGGGCGGACGCCCCAGCGCACCGATGCCGACCGCCGTGCGCACCGCCTGCGCCAGGGCCGCCAGCGGGGGTCGTCCGCCGCTCAGTCCCCGGTCGCGGGCGACCGAGAACGCATGGGTGAGGGCGGTGTCGAGGTCCCAGCCGTCGACCTCGGGGACCTCCAGCTCGCCGGTCACGTAGGCCTGCGCGGCGCCGAGCTCGCCCGGGTGCCACAGCAGCCGGCGTACGGCGTCGGGGGAGCGCAGCTCGACCAGGGGTGCCTCGCCGGGGCCGGCCTCGGAGCCGTCCCAGGCCCGCAGCCGCACCGGGAGGTCGCCACCGACGAACGGCCGGACGGCCTCGGCGAGCCGCTCGGCGACACCCCCGCCGGCGCCGGTCGAGCGGCCGGTGGAGTCGTTGGTCGAGCCTGTCGAGACCGTGGTCGTCACATGTCCTCCGGTCGGGCGAAGGTGAGCTGGTTGACGTCGATGTACCCGGAGGCGAAACCGGCGTGCGAGTACTCGAGGTAGAAGTGCCACATCCGGCGGAAGGTCTCGTCGAAGCCCAGCGCCGTCACCTGCTCGACGGCCGCGAGGAACGCCTGGTCCCAGCGGCGCAGCGTCTCGGCGTAGTGGGCGCCCATCGCCAGCCGGTCGGTGATCCGCAGGCCGGTCCGGCGCCGGGTGATCTGGTCGATCGCCTCGACCGAGGGCAGGAAGCCGCCGGGGAAGATGTACTTGTTGATCCACGTGTAGGTGTTGCGGGTCGCGAGCATCCGGTCGTGCGGCATCGTGATCGCCTGGATCGCCACCCGTCCGCCCGGGGCGAGCACCCGGTCGATGGTCTCGAAGTACGTCGACCAGTACTGGTGGCCGACCGCCTCGATCATCTCCACGGACACGACCGCGTCGTACCGCACGTCGCTGGTCGAGCCCGTCGAGACCGCGCGGTAGTCGCACAGCTCGACCTGGACGAGGTGGCTCAGCCCGGCGGCGGCGATGCGCTCGTCGGCCAGCTCCTTCTGCTCGCTGGACAGGGTGATGCTGTGCACGCGCGCCCCGCGGCGGGCGGCGCGGATCGCCAGCTCGCCCCAGCCGGTGCCGATCTCGAGCACCCGGCTCCCCTCGCGGACGCCGGCCTGGTCCAGCAGCCGCTCGACCTTGCGGGTCTGCGCCTCGAGCAGGTCCTCGCCCTCGACCTCGCCGGCGCCGCCGTACGGCTCCGTGGCCCGGCGGTGGTCGCCGCGCTCCACGACGTCGGAGGCGAACAGGGCGGAGGAGTAGCTCAGCGACGGGTCCAGGAACAGCTGGAACAGGTCGTTGGACAGGTCGTAGTGGTGCGCGATGTTGTCGCGGGTGTTGCGCTCGGTGTTGCGGTGCCGCCGCGGCGTCCGGGGCACGACGACCGCGCGCAGGCGCTGCAGGGACTCGGGGACCAGGTGCTGGATCTCGGCTGCGAGGACGGTGAGGAAGCCCGAGAGGTCCTCGGCGTCCCAGGCGCCGGTCAGGTAGGACTCCCCGAACCCGATCAGCCCCTGTCGGCCCACGCGGGCGAAGAACTCGTCGGGCCGGCGCACGGTCATCACCGGGCCGCCCCGGCCGTAGGTCGCGACGTGCTCGGTGGTCGCGACGTGCTCGGTGGTCGAGAGGTGCTCGGTGGTCGAGCCTGTCGAGACCACCACCGTCACGGGGAGACGCCGCACCGCGGCGAGGAACAGCCGGCGGGCGACCTTGGCGGAGACCGCCGCGCGCGGTCCGGTGGGGACCGTGTCGAGGCCCGGCCAGGTCTCGGTGATCGGGCGGGTGGGGGCGAGGGTCATGCGTCAACGCCTTCCTGGTGGTGCTGGGGTCGTGGTCGGATCGGCAGCCGGCGGGCCCACAGCCAGAGGCCGTGGGCGCGGATCAGCGCCGAGCCGCGCAGGGCGGCGGGGGCGGCGCGCAGTGCCTGGAGCTGGGCAGCGCGGCGCGTCGTACCCCCGGGGGTGCGGGTCCCGGTCAGGGACGCGCTGAAGACCGCACCGTCGTCGGTGCGCAGGCTGACGGCGACCTGCAGGCGGTCGCCGGGGACGGGTACCGCGAGGTCGTAGCTGCCGTCGGTGCCGTGGAACGGCGAGACGTACATCGCCTTCTCGGTGGTGGCGCGACCCTGCTCGTCGGGGTGGACGAGGTAGGCGTGCCGGTCGCCGTAGGTGTTGTGCACCTCGACCACGGTGGCGGCGAGCTCGCCGCCGGCGCCGAAGCACCAGAAGACGCTGATCGGGTTGAAGCAGTGGCCGAAGGTGCGCGGGTGCGCGGCCATCAGCACCCGCTCGGCCGCCACCCCGTGGTCGGCGAGGAAGGCGTCCACGTTCTCGCGGATCGACTTCGCGGGGTCACCGAGGTGGTCACGGCCCTCGAAGCTGCCGAGGAGGTGGCCCAGGAGACGTCGCAGCACCGGGGCCCGCCGGCCGTGGTCGGGCAGGTCGTCGAGGTCCACGAGCCAGGTGTGCGACCGGTGCTCGAAGCTACGCGGGAACGGCCGGCGGCGGGTGTGCCGGATCGTGGTCGCGTAGACCCCGGTCCGCTGGTCGGGGTGCGAAGGCGCGCTGGCGCCGGCCTCCGAGACCTCGTGCTCCCCGGTCCGCTGGTCGAGGTGCGAAGGCGCGCTGGGCGCCTGAGCCTCGAGACCCGGTGCGGTGCGCTGCCACCGCAGCCCCAGCCGCTCGGCCGCCTCCACGCCGGATCGCGCACCGTCCTCGTGGAACCCCCACCCGTGGTAGGCGCCCGCGAAGGCGACCCGGTCGGTGCCGATGTGCGGCAGCCGCCGCTGCGCGGCGACCGACCCGGGGGTGTAGAGCGGGTGCTCGTACTCCATCCGGTCGATCACGGTGGCCGGGTCCACGAGGTGCTCGCCGCCCAGCGTGACCAGGTAGCGGGTGTCGGTGTCGAGCCGTTGCAGCCTGGTCAGGTCGTAGGTGACGGTGACGTGGCCCAGCGCCTCGGTCGGGCGCAGGAAGTTCCACGACGCCCAGGCGTTGCGGGCGCGCGGCATCAACGAGGTGTCGGTGTGCAGCAGCGCGGTGTTGGGGGAGTACGGGATCGCGCCCAGCACCTCGCGCTGCGAGGCGGTCGGCTCGGCCAGCATCGCCAGCGCGTGGCCCGGGTGCGTGGCGATGACGACCGCGTCGTACGTCTCCACGGCGCCGTTGCCGTCGGTCACCTCGACGCCGCGCGAGGTCTCGAGCACGGAGGTGACCTTGGTGCTCGTGCGGATCTCCGGAAGCCCCCCGGCGAGCCTCTCGACGTACGCCCGCGAGCCGCCGGTCACGGTCCGCCACTGCGGGGAGCCGAAGACCTGGAGCATGCCGTGGTGCTGGAGGAAGGCGAAGAGATAGCGCGCCGGGTAGTCCAGCGACAGCTCGGGGTCGCAGGACCACACCGCTGCCACGACCGGCTCCATGAAGTGCCGGGTGAAGTACGAGGAGAACCCGCCCGCGTGCAGGAACTCCCGCAGGGTCACGTCCCCATCGGTGGTCGGGCTGTCCTCGGTGGTCGAGCTTTCCTCGGTGGTCGAGCCTGTCGAGACCAGCAGCGCCCTGGCCCGCCGATGGAAGCGCGGGATCTCGGTGAGCATCCTCAGGTAGGCCGGGTGGGTCAGGTTGTCGCGGGTCGGGAAGATCCCGCGGCGGCCCAGCGCGCCGGCCCACTCCAGACCGGACTCGTCGTCGCGGATCGACATCGACATGTCGGAGTCCTGCGTCTCCACGCCGAGCTCGGCGAACAGCCGGAGCAGGGTGGGGTAGGTGCGCTCGTTGTGCACGATGAACCCGGTATCGATGGCGAGCGGACCGCCCCGAGCGTCGACCAGGTGCGTGTCGGCGTGACCGCCGAGCCGGCCGTCTGCCTCGTAGAGGGTGACGTGGGCGGCGCTGCGGGCAGCGACGTGTGCCGCGGTCAGGCCGGCGACCCCGGAGCCGATGACGGCGACCCGGCTGGGAGGAGCGGTCCGCATCAGGCGTTCTCGAGGTCGAAGAGGACGACCGGGTCGGAGGTGGGCACCTGGGAGCCACCGGCGGGCTCGACGGTGATGCCGGCGCCCACGGCGTGCGAGACGTCACCATCGAGGACGACGGTCGCGTCGGCGGCGGTCATGAGTCCGCCGTTGACCGGGACCATCCCCTCGTCGGCGTCCTGGAGCCACATCTCGTAGACCTTCCCGGGCGGCAGCGCCGGCAGGCCCTCGGTGCTCACGACGAACTGGTTCAGCGACCTCGAGGCGACGATCGTCGCCTCGCCGCCGTCCACCTTGTGGGTCACGGTCACCGCGTCCGGCGCCTGGCGGACCCGGTCGGCGGCGCTGGTGACCGGGGCCTGGCTCGTCTCGTCGGTCCACGGGTGCCACACGGTGGCGCCCACGCCCAGGGCCGCCACGACGGCCGCCGCGGCGGCCAGCGGTGCGAGCCAACGGCGGCGACCCCGGCCGTCGCCGCTGACCGTCGGCGGCTCGCTGCCGGTCGGCGGCGTGATCGGCGGGAGGGGACGCACGGTGGCCACCTCGGCGAGGAGCCGGTCGCGCAGTGCGGCCGGGGGATCGGCGGCGGCGGTCTCGGGGAGCAGGCCGGCGGCCTCGCGGAGGCTGTCGACCTCGGCCCGGCACTCGTGGCACTCGGCGAGGTGGCGCTCGAACTGGGCACGCTCGATGTCGTCGAGGGCGTCGATGGCGTAGGCGCCGGAGAGCGCGTGGATGTCGCTGGTCATTCGGGGCCCCCGTTCGAAGCGGAGCGAAGCGAGCATCCGGCTGGGGTGAAGCTCATGCTCCCACTCCCATCGCGTCTCGCAGTCTGATCAACCCGTCCCGGATCCGGGTCTTGGCGGTGCCGACCGGCAGGTCCAACATCGTCGCCACCTCCGTGTGCGTGTATCCCCCGAAGTACGCCAGCTCCAGGGCCTCGCGCTGGACCTCGGTGAGGTTCCCCAGCGCGCCCCGGACCCGGCGGGCCTCGAGCGAGGCCTCGGCGGCCTCCGCGGTCGCGTCGTGCGCGACCGGCTGGTTCTGCTGGTGGTAGGCCACGTCCCGGCGGGAAGCGGCCTCGGCCGAGCGGACCCGGTCGACGGCCTTGCGGTGCACGATCGTGAGCAGCCACGCCAGGGCGCTGCCGCGGTCCGGGTCGAAGCGCGACGCGGTCCTCCAGACCTCGAGGAAGGCCTCCTGGGTGACCTCCTCCGCCTGGGCCGGGTCACGAACGACGCGCAGGGCGAGCCCGTACGCGCGACGCGAGGTGGCGTCGTACAGCGAGGCGAAGGCGCCCTGGTCGCCGCGACTGGCGAGCCTGAGCAGCTCGCCGAGCGCGGGACCCCCCGGCGTCCCCCCGGAGAGGGGACGGCCGGGGGTCACGGGCCGGATCGGTTCCACTACGTGATCCTTGCGTAGTCAGTGAAACTTCAAACCGATTCAGGACGGCATCAGCACGGAGTCGATGACGTAGACCGTGGCGTTGGCCGTCGGGATGTTGCCGCAGAGGACCTTGGCGCCGTCGACCGTCATGCCGTTCTCGTCGCCCTCGACCGTGACCTGGTCCTTGGCCAGGGTGTCCTGGGTGCCGACGATCTCGTCCGGTCCCATCTGGCCGGCGACCACGTGGTGGGTCAGGATCTTGGTCAGCGTCGCCTTGTCCTTGAGGACCGCGTTGAGGTCCTTGGACGGGATCTTCGCGAACGCGTCGTCGGTCGGGGCGAACACGGTGAGGGCGTCGGCCGAGTTCAGGGTGTCCACGAGACCGGCCTTGCCGACGGCGGCGACCAGGGTCTTGAGCAGCGGGTTGGCGCTCGCGGCCGAGGCGACCGGCTCGGTGGCCATGCCGTCGAACGAGCCGCCGCCGGTCGTCGGGATCGCCGAGCAGCCGGGGCCGAAGGTCTGGGCGCCGGCGTCCGAGGCGGTGTCATCGGTCGAGTCCTTGGAGCTCGACGAGGACGGCGTGTCCGAGGCCGCGTTGCTGGAGTCGTCGCTGCCGCAGGCGGCGAGGCCGAACGACATGCTGAGCGCGACGGCGGCGATGCCGGTGGAGCGGCGGATGGTGGTGCGCTTCATGGGGGTGACCTTCCGTTCGGTTTGCTTACGTGAGGTGTTCGCGGCCGTGCTCGCGGCGGATTGGTCGGATCGGGTTCTTTTTGATCAAGTCCCGGAACCGGGTGGGCACTTCGCCTCTGGCCGGTCGTGGTGGGCGGGCGAAGCCTCGAGGTGACGGCCGCGCGCGACCGACGCCGCGACCGCGACCTACGCATGAGGAGCCCGAGATGGCGCAGTACCTTCTGGAAGTTGCCTACACCCCCGAATCCTGGGCCAAGCAGATCCGCGACCGGGGCAACGTGCTGGACCGGATCCAGCCGATGCTCGAGGCGTCCGGGGGACGGGTCGAGAGCATGTTCTACGCCTTCGGCGACTACGACCTGGTCGGCATCGCGGACTTCCCCTCCCCCGAGGGTGCCGCCGCGTTCTCGCTCGCCGCGACGGCAGGTGGGGCCGTGAAGACGTTCAAGACGACGCCGCTGCTGACGATCGAGCAGGGTCTCGCCGCGATGGCGCGTGCGGACGAGGCGTCCAAGGGCTACCAGCCCCCGGTCGACACCCCGGCGACCCACCGGTCCTAGCAGGGCACATCTCCCACGTCGGGAACCCCGCTCGCGACGGCGCCGACGTGGGAGCGCACCCTGGTCGCCCCCTTTCCAGCTGCGCGTGGATCGGGGCTCAGTCGACCGTGACCACGATCTGCTGGACACCGCTGGAGCCGTCGGGGAACGGGGTGGCCCGGGCGGCGGTCTGCTCGTCGTGCTCGCCGTTGACGGCGCGGACCGCGAGGGTGTGCTGGCCCTTCTCGGCGGTCCAGGGCAGGTACCACTGCCGCCAGTAGTCCTGGCCCGCCGACGGGCCGAGCCGTGCCTCCTGCCAGCCGCCGCCGTCGATGCGGACCTCGACCTTCGCGACCCCGCCCTGGTGCTGGGCCCAGGCGACGCCGCCGATGACGGTGCGGCCGGCGTCGATCGTGGACAGCGGCTTGGGGGTGTCGATCCGGCTCGACAGCTTGATCGGGGCGTCGGTGGCCCAGTCCCGCTCGGTCCAGTAGGCGTCCTGCTCGGCGTAGGTGGTGAGCGTCATCCGGGTGATCCACTTGGTGGCGCTGACGAAGCCGTAGAGGCCCGGCACGACCATCCGGGCCGGGAAGCCGTGCTCGCGCGGCAGCGCCGCGCCGTTCATGCCGATCGCGATCATCGCGTCCCGGCCGTCGGTGGCCAGGTCCAGCGGGGTGCTGATCGTCATCCCGTCGACGTCGGTGCTGAGGATCTGGTCGGCCTTCGTGTGGTCGATGCCGGCCTTGTCGAGCAGGTCGGTCAGCGGTACGCCGAGCCAGCGGGCCGCGCCGACGTACCGGCCGCCGATGTCGTTGGAGACACAGGTGAGCGTGATGTCGCGCTCGATCAGCCTCATGGCCAGCAGGTCGTCGAAGGAGAAGCTGACCTCGCGGTCCACGTCCCCGTCGATGGTGAGGCTCCAGCCGCCGATGCTGACGACGGGGAGCGTGAGCCGGGTGTCGACGCGGTAGAAGTCGTCGGCCGGCGTGCGGAACGGCGTGATCCCGGGGACGCGGTCCTCGAGGCCGGCCGGGAACGACGGCGCCGGGTCCGCGGCCGCGGGGAGGTCGACGTTCTCCGGGCGGGTGCGGTAGGACGTGATCCAGCGCCCGGCACCGCCCATGGCCGCGGCCGCCGCCGCCAGGGCCCCGGCGGCGACCAGCACTCCCCGGCGACTGGCGCCGGGCCCGGCGGTGTGCCCGCCGCCCGCGCTGCGGCGCGGCGAAGCGTGCACCAGCCAACCGAGCGCGGCGACGCCGGCAACGGCGGCCGCGATGCTGGGGACCAGGTCGGCGAACCCGGCGGTCGGGCGGGTGAGCGCGGCCGTGGCGGCGATCGACACCAGGACCACCAGCAGTCCGGCGCCGTAGACGAAGCGGCGCCGCGCCAGCAGGCCGGCGACGGCGGCGAGCAGCAGCACCCCCGCGAGCACCGACCCGACCAGGACGGTCTTGTCGTGGGTGCCGAAGTGGGCGATCGCCCACTCCTTCAGCGGGGTGGGGGTCAGGTCGATGACGGTCGAGCCGACTGCCAGCACGGGGGAGGCCGCCGGCTCGGTGAGCGCGGCGACGAGGTGCCCGGCCGCCATCCCGACGATGGTCGCGAGCACGCCGAACCCGGCATGGAGGAGTCGTTGCGTCATGGCCGGTGTTCGGAGCGGCGGCCGGTCCGGATGGCGGTGCGGCAGGATGTGGCGCATGTCTGACGCCTCCCAGGATCCGGCCGCCGAGCTCGTCCACTACGCCGCCACCGACGCCGTCGCCACGCTCACGCTGGACTCCCAGCACAACCGGAACGCGCTCTCGCGCCAGCTCGTGTCCGAGCTGTTCGCGGGGCTGGAGCGGGCCGGGGCCGACGACGCCGTCCGGGTGGTGCTGGTCCGGGCCGAGGGCAAGGTGTTCTGCTCGGGGGCCGACCTGTCCGAGGCCAGCGCGGGCGGCATGGAGGAGGGCGCCCGCCGGATCGTCGAGCTGCAGCGGCTGATCGCGTCGATGGACAAGCCGGTGGTCACCCGGCTGCACGGCGCCGTGCGCGCCGGCGGGATCGGGATCGTGGCGGCCTCCGACATCGCCGTCGCGGCCGAGGACGCCACGTTCGCGCTCACCGAGGTCAAGCTGGGGCTGGCCGCGGCGATCATCTCGCTGACCGTGCACCACCGGATGAATCCCCGCGCGTCGGCGCTGACCACCCTCGGCGGTGAGGTGTTCACCGGGATCGAGGCCGCGTCGTACGGCCTGGTCACGACGGCGGTGCCCGCCGGCGACCTCGACGCCGAGGTCGGCCGGATCTGCGCGTCGCTGGCGACCGGCGACCCCCAGGGGCTGCGCGAGTCCAAGCGGATCCTGAACCGCGACCTGATCGCGCGGATCGACGCCCACGGCGACGAGATGGCCGAGCTCAGCGCGCGGCTCTTCGCCTCCGACGCCGCCCGCGAGGCGATGACGGCGTTCCTGTCGCGAAAGAAGTAGCAGGCAACCATTGGCGGTGGTCACCGGGTAGAACCCGGTATGACTGCACTGGCCGGCTCGCGGGGACCCGCGGCCACCTCGGGGGGACCGGTGACCGACCCACGCACGCGTACGCCGACGACCACGGTCGACTTCGACGACTTCGTCGCGGCCCGGTCCAGCGGGCTCCTGCGCACGGCGTACCTCCTGACCCACGACCACGCGCTCGCCGAGGACCTGCTGCAGACGGCGCTCACCAAGGCCTGGTTCGCCTGGGGCCGGATCGACGGCCACCCGGAGCCCTACGTCCGGCGGATCCTGGTCAACACCTACGCGTCGTGGTGGCGGCGCCGCTGGAACGGCGAGGTCGCGACCGGCGAGCTGCCCGAGGAGCGCGCCGGCGACGGCACCGCCGCGTCCGACACCGGCCAGGACCTGTGGGCGGCGATGGCACGGCTGCCGAGGCGCCAGCGCGCGGTGGTCGTGCTGCGCTACTTCGAGGACCTGACCGAGGCCGAGACCGCGCGGCTGCTGGGCTGCACGGTCGGCACCGTGAAGAGCCAGACCAGCAAGGCGCTCGCGAAGCTGCGCATCGACCCGGCGCTGGCCGAGGTGAAGGAGGACCTGCGATGAGCACCATGGACGACCTGCGCAGCACCCTGGACCAGCACGCGTCGGGGCTGGCCGACCACGACGTGCACGTGCGCCCGGTGGCGGTGCGCGAGCGGATCCGCGTCGTACGACGCCGCCGTCGCGGGGTCCTCGGTCGGCGTCGCCGCGGCCGTCGTGGGTGCCACGGCGCTCACGCTCACGCTCGGCGGCTGGCGGGAGGCACCCGCGGCGGGCCGGACCCTCGCGGACCACGTGGCCCCGCGCACGATGAGCTCGCTCGGCTACACCTACACGTTCGCGCAGGGCCGGGAGGGCGAGGGCAGGGTCCGGATCCACCTCGCTCCCTCCGACCGCCCGCGCCTGGTCAGCTGGGCGACCTCGGGCCCGGACAACGAGGTGACGCTGCGGGGCGTCGACCCTCGACCCCGCACGGTCACGACGCGCGACTTCGGTGACTTCGTGCGCGTGCCACCCCAGCGGGAGGGCACCATCACCGTCACGGGTGCGGGCGAGGTCGCCCTCGCGACCTACGACCTGAGCGGGGCCGCGCCCGGTGACACCAAGGACGGGATCACCTTCCGCGACGACGTGGCCGGCCAGCGGCTGCTCGCCGACGCGATCGGCGACCCGGGCGAGGCGCGCGTCGGCGTCGACCTGTCGACCGACGGTGGGGCCCTCCCGGTCTCCTACCTGTGCTCGGGAGGCCCTCCGGATGCCTGGATACACATCTCGGTCAACGGGGCCGGGTCCTGTCCGGCGGCGGGTGCGACGACCCGCTCTTCGACCCGGCCGGCAGGGGTGGGTTCACGACCTACCCCATCCGGCCGAGGAGCGCTCCCTGCACGTGCGCATGTGGGTGACCCACGGGCGAGAAGGGTGACGGTGGTCGAGGACCCCGACCTGCGCGTCGCGCTGGGTGCCTACGCCCCGGCCCCCTCGGTGACCCGCGTGGCCGGTTCGCCGGTCCCGGCGACGAGGGAGTACGACGGCCACCTCTGGCGCCTGGTGGACACCAAGGCCGGAGCGCCGGGCGCCCGTGAGGTCGAGGCGCGCGGCGTCGACGGGGAGGAGACGCTCGTGGTGATGAGCTTCGCCCACACCGGCAGGGGCGTGGTCCGGACGCTCGAGGACGGACGTCCGGGAGCGTCGACCTTCGCGACCGGTGGCGGGGGCGCGACCGAGGCCGTGGTCCCGGCGACCGGTGGCAGCCTCGGCCTTCGAGCGGGGGGACACGGCCTGCGCCCTGACGTCGAGCTCGGCCTGGCGAGGTACGTCCGTGCCGACTGAGCCGGAGCCCGAGCCGGGCGAGTGGCGGGGCGCCTGCTCCCCAACCGTGACCGGTTCCTGCACGCCCGCCCACTGCCAGCAGGTAGGCTTGTCGACTCGCCAGTCCGCGTGCCCGGGCTGGTCGTGGGGGATGGTTTTCAGGGTCTGAGGGGATCAATCGTTGTCTGAGGAGCTCGTCGAGAACGAGGTCGCCCGCGAGCAGGCCTTCGTCGACAAGGTCTACGTCCAGCTCGCGACGTCGGCGCAGGCTGCCCAGGAGCTGGCCCGGGAGGGCCACGGTCGTGGCCGGCTGGGCCACGAGGGCGGCCTGGTCGAGCGGGACGCCATGGTGTTCCAGGCCGCGAAGCGGATCGCGCAGCTCGACGCCGCGCACGAGGGGCTGGTCTTCGGCCGCCTCGACCTCACCGAGGACCTCGACGCCGAGCCGCGCTACGTCGGCCGGATCGGCCTGCGCGACGCCAACCGCGACTCGCTGCTGATCGACTGGCGGGCACCCGCGGCCGCGGTCTTCTACCAGGCCACGGCGGCCGAGCCGCACGGCGTCGTACGCCGCCGCGTGCTGCGCTGCGCCGGGCCGAAGGTCGTCGGGGTCGAGGACGAGCTGCTCGACGCCGATAGCCGAGACCGAGCCTCCCGATCATCGGCGAGGGTGCGCTGATGGCGCAGCTGTCCCGCGCCCGTGACCGCTCCATGCACTCGATCGTCGCGACCATCCAGGCCGAGCAGGACAAGGCGATCCGCGCCCCCGGCAAGGGCGTCGTCGCGATCTCCGGCGGCCCCGGCACCGGCAAGACGGTCGTCGCGCTGCACCGCGCGGCGTACCTCCTCTACACCGATCGCCGCCGCTACGAGGGCGGTGGCGTGCTGGTCGTCGGCCCGAGCGGCGTCTTCATGCGCTACATCGAGCGGGTGCTGCCCTCGCTGGGTGAGACCGCGGTCGCGCTGCGCAGCCTCGGCGAGGTCGTCGACGGCGTCCGCGCCAACCGCCACGACGAGCCCGCGGTCGCCGACGTGAAGGGCTCGGAGCGGATGGCCGAGCTGTTGCGTCGTACGGCGCGGCAGCAGGCGCCGGGCAGCCCGCGGGAGTTCCGGGTGTTCTGGCGCGACGACACGCTCGTGCTCGACCGCGGCCAGCTCGGGCGGCTCCGCCGCCAGCTGATGTCGCAGGGGCGACGCAACCGCCAGCTGCCCCGGGTCGCCCACACGTTGCTGGACGCGATGTGGCGCCAGGTGCGCGGCGAACGCGGCCGGGACCGGGGTCGCGAGGCGTTCAACGACGAGATGCTGTCCAACCAGGCGTTCGTCGACTTCGCGATCGCGTGGTGGCCGCCGCTCGACGCGCCGCAGGTGCTGTCCTGGCTGCGCGAGCCCGAGCTGCTCTCCCGGGTCGCCGACGGGGTCCTCAGTCCGGAGGAGCAGCGGCTGCTGGCCAAGTCGTGGAGCGGCGACGGCTCGCTCTCGGTCGAGGACGTGCCGCTCCTCGACGAGCTGCGCTACGCGCTCGGCGACATCCCGGCCCGCACCGAGGACGAGCGCGACCTCGACGACAGCGCGCTGCTCGAGGGCGGCGTGGACATGCAGGAGCTGGTGACGGCGGCGGACCGGGAGTACGCCCCCACCGGTCGGGCCTGGACGCCGCCCACCCACCGGATCGAGGACGACGGCTACGCCCACGTGCTGATCGACGAGGCCCAGGACCTCACGCCGATGCAGTGGCGGATGGTCGGCCGGCGTGGTCGCACGGCGTCGTGGACGATCGTCGGCGACCCCGCCCAGTCGTCGTGGCCGGTGCCCGAGGAGTCCGCGGCCGCCCGCGCCGCCGCGCTCGAGGGCAAGGACGTGCACGAGTTCCACCTGTCGACCAACTACCGGAACTCCTCGGAGATCTACGCCCACGCCGCGGCGTACGCGCAGCGGGTCGGCCTCGACGCCGACCTGCCCACCGCGGTCCGGTCCACCGGCGTGGAGCCCCAGGTGCTCACCGGCGTTCCCGACCTCGAGGGCGCGACCCGTGCGGCGGTCGCGGAGGTCGCCGGCCAGGTGGGCGGCACCGTGGGCATCGTGGTGCCGGCCGCCCGGCGCTCGGAGGTCAACGCCTGGCTGGCGTCCTGGCCGGAGCTCGCCGACGACGCCGCCGGCGCTCGCGCGGCGGTCGACTCCTCGGTGACCCCGAGCGGCGAGGACCGGATCGTGGTGCTCACCGGCCTCGACACCAAGGGCCTGGAGTTCGACGGCATCGTGGTCGTCCGGCCCCAGGAGATCGAGGACGAGTCGGCGACCGGCCGGGCCACCCTCTACGTGGTGCTCACCCGCGCGACCCAGCTGTTGACCACGATCTCCTGACCGTCGCGTCGCTGGTCGAGGCGGGAGGCCGCTCGCGGCCGAGCCTCGAGACCCCGGAAGTCGCCCGCACGCCGGAGAACTAGGCTTCCCCCATGCCTCCCACGACCGATGCCCGGGCCGCGATCGAGGCGCTCCAGGGGCACGAGGCGTGGGCGATCATCCGGCGCTCCACCCGGGCCGGGGACCGCCACACCGTGGGTCTGGTCGGGGGCCGGCGCCGCGTCGTCGAGTCGATCCTCGACGTGCCGCTCGAGGAGGGCGTGCCCGAGGACGGCCACATCGCCGACCGGCTGCTCGCGATCCCGTTCCGACAGGTTGCCGAGCGCGGCTTCGAGGCGCACGACGACGGCACCCCGCTGGTCGTGGTCGACGTCGAGAGCGAGTCGGAGTTCTCGGTCGCCGAGGTGGTCGCGGCGATCGACGACACGGGCGTCGAGTTCACCGACCGCGGCGGCTTCGAGACCGACGACGAGGAGTACGGCAAGCTCGTCGGCTCGGTCATCCGCGACGAGATCGGCCAGGGCGAGGGCGCCAACCTGGTCATCGGGCGCCACTACCGCGCGCAGGTCGCCGACTGGGGCCCGGACAAGGCGCTCACCGTCTTCCGCCGGCTGCTCGAGCGTGAGCGCGGCGCGTACTGGACCTACGTCTTCTTCACCGGCGACCGCTACCTGATCGGCGCGAGCCCCGAGCGGCACGTCTCCATCCACGGCGGCGACGTCCGGATGAACCCGATCAGCGGGACGTTCCGCATCCCCGGCGAGGCCGACGTCGCTGAGTCGTCCCTTCGGGGCAGGCTCCTCGACTTCCTCCACGACGAGAAGGAGATCTACGAGCTCTTCATGGTCGTCGACGAGGAGCTGAAGATGATGTGCGACATCTGCAACGAGGGCGGCCAGGTGCTCGGCCCGTTCCTCAAGCCGATGAGCCGCCTCGTCCACACCGAGTACCTCCTCGCCGGCCGCACCAGCCGCGACCCCCGCGAGGTGCTGCGGGACACGATGTACGCCGCCACCGTCACCGGCTCCCCGGTGGAGAACGCCTGCCGGCTGATCAAGCAGCACGAGCAGACCGGCCGCGGCTACTACGGCGCCGCGCTGGCCATCCTCGGCCGGGACGCGGTCGGTGGTGCGGTCGTCGACAGCCCGATCGTCATCCGGACCGCCGACGTCGACCTCGAGGGCCGGCTCACGGTCACCGCCGGCGCCACCCTGGTGCGCGACTCGGAGCCGGCGTACGAGGTCGCCGAGACGCACGCCAAGGCCGGCGGGATCCTCAGCGCCTTCGGCCTGGTGCCGCCGGCGCCGACCCCGAGCGCCAACGTGGCCGAGCTGGTCAGCGACGAGGACGTCCTGCTCGCCCTGAACGCGCGCAACCGCCGGCTCTCGTCGTTCTGGCTCACCGACCAGGGCGGCTCCCCGCCGGACCCGCGGCTGGCCGGCAAGCGGGTGGTCATCCTCGACGGCGAGGACGACTTCGTGAACATGCTGCGCCACCTGCTGGGGGTGCTCGGCATGACCAGCACCGTGCTGCGCCACGAGCAGTACGCCGACGGCGCGCTCGACGGGTACGACCTGGTCATCGTCGGACCGGGCCCCGGCGACCCCCGGGACGGGGACGACCCGAAGATGGCGACGCTGCGCGCCGCCGTGGCGCACCTCCTCGAGCGGCGGCAGCCGTTCCTGGCCGTCTGCCTGGGCCACCAGGCGCTGTGCCACCAGCTCGGGATCCCGCTGGCCTACAAGGACATCGTCTTCCAGGGCACCCAGTCGCCGGTCGCGATCGGGGGACGCACCGAGCGGGTCGGGTTCTACAACACGTTCGTCGGCCGCGTGGACGCCGCCGGCACCCTTCCCGACGGCGTCTCGGTCGAGGCGGACCCCGAGTCCGGCGACATCCACCTGGTGCGCGGTCCGCACTACCGGGGGATCCAGTTCCATGCGGAGTCGATCCTCACCGAGCACGGCTACGACCTCGTGCACGACCTGGTGAGCGACCTGCTGCTCGACGACCCCGGACCCGGCCTGCGTGGCCGCTAGCGTCGACGTGGTCGTCGTGGACCACCACGACTCCTACACCTGGAACCTCGTCCACCTGGTCGCCTCCGTCACCGGGCAGCTCCCGACCGTCGTGCAGCACGACGAGGTGTCGGCCGCCGAGGTGCTCCGCCACTCCCACGTGGTGCTGTCGCCGGGTCCCGGCCACCCCACCGTGGCCGCCGACTTCGCCGTCGGCCGCGAGGTGCTGCTCGCCGCGACCCGCCCGGTGCTGGGGGTCTGCCTCGGGATGCAGGGCCTGGTCGCGGCGTACGGCGGCACCGTCGACCGGGTGCTGCCCGCCCACGGTGAGGTGGTGGCCGTGCACCACGACGGTGGCGGCGTCTTCCGCGGCCTCCCGCAGGGATTCCGGGTGGTGCGCTACCACTCGCTCGCCGCGGTGGCGCTGCCCACCTGCCTGGAGACGACGGCCACCTGCGTGGGCGAGGACGGCACCGAGGTGGTGATGGGGGTGCGGCACCGGTCGCTGCCGCTCGAGGGCGTGCAGTTCCACCCCGAGTCGATCCTGTCCGAGCAGGGTGCCGCGCTCGTCGCGAACTTCCTGGACACCCCGTGAGCACCGACCCCGTCGCCTGGTTCCGCGAGGTCGCGGCCCGCCACCGGCGCTGCTTCTGGCTCGACGGGGGCGGCGCCCGTGCGTGGTCGGGTCGCCGCTCGATCATCGGCTGGCTGGACGAGGACGACGTCTCGCTGGCCTACGACGCCGCCGCCCGCCGGGTCACCCGGCACCGCGGCGGCAGCAGCGAGGTCGTCGGGGACGACGTCTTCGCCGTCCTCGAGACGGAGCTGGCGTCCGGGGACGCGCGGGACCAGTGGTTCGGGTACCTCGGCTACGCCGCCCGGCCCGACCTCCCGGCCAGCCCGACCGCGCCCGGTGGCCAGCCCGACGCGGTCTGGATGCGGCCCAGCCACGTCCGCCTGTTCGAGCATCCCCCGGTGGACGGCTCGGGCGCCGCGGCCACCGGTGCCGCGGCACCGGGGGCAGTCGTGAGCCACGCGGTCCCGGATGACTACGGAGCCGCGTTCGCGCGGGTGCAGGAGGAGCTGCACGCCGGCAACACCTACGAGGTCAACCTCACCTACCGGGTGTCCCGGCGCAGCGACCTCGACCCGGTGACGGCGTACCTCCGGCTGCGCGAGCTCAACCCCGCGCCGTACGCCGGGTTCCTCCAGCACGACGTGCCGGGGCACCGCGGCTGGCTGCTGAGCTCGTCCCCGGAGCGGTATGCGCTGGTGACCGCGGACCGGCACCTGGAGACCAAGCCGATCAAGGGCACCACGCCGCGCGGCGCCGGCCCGGCGGAGGACGACGCGTTGCGCGAGCGGCTGCAGCAGCGAGCCGAAGTTCCGCAGCGAGAACCTGATGATCCTCGACCTGCTCCGCAACGACCTGTCGACGGTGTGCGAGCCCGGCTCGGTCGAGGTCCCGGTGCTGATGGAGGTGGAGTCCTACCCGAGCGTGCACCAGCTCGTCTCGACCGTGCGGGGCCGGCTGCGCGACGACGTCTCGACGGTGGGGGCGCTGCACGCGCTCTTCCCCGCCGGCTCGATGACCGGGGCTCCGAAGCTGCGCACGATGGGGGTCATCTCCGACGTCGAGGGGTCGCCGCGCGGGGTCTACTCCGGTGCGTTCGGCTGGCTCGCCGCCGACGGGCGCGCCGACCTGGGGGTGGTGATCCGGTCGCTGACCACCGCCGGTGACGGCACCTGGGTGCTCGGCACCGGCGGCGGCATCACGGTCCGGTCCGACCTCGCCGAGGAGTACGCCGAGTCGCGGTGGAAGGCGGAGCGGCTGCTGCGTGTCTTCGAGCGGGCCTGAACCGACCGTTACCGATCCGCGCGGCGTTCCTTGCGTCGTCGGTGACGCCGCAGCACGCCGAGGCCGAACCACAGCAGCGCGCCGAGCAGGGCCGCCGCGATCGTCCACAGCCACAGCGGCAGCGTGAAGCCCCAGAACAGGAAGTCGATGTGGACGTCCTCGGTGTTCTGGAGGACGGCGATCACCAGCAGCGCGCCCCCGGCCAGGGACGAGATCGCGCCGATGCCGATGCGCGTGCGCTGCTGGGGCGGGGCGGCTTCGCCGCGGGCTGGTTCGGACATGGGCTCCTCCGCCCTCAGCCTCGGGTGCGCGCCGAGGGTTGACCTAGGGGATTTGGTCCCGACCGGTGGCCCCGGCCACCGGGCGACGAGGGCCGGATCGACGGGACGGCTGCCGTCCGGGGGCCGGCGGGGCTGCCCGGGGGTGGAGGGAGTGCCGGCGAGGACCGGGTCCGGGGTGGCGGTCACCAGTGCGGACAGGGGTGTCGGCACGGCTCGCTACTGCCCGCCCCACGCCCCTTCGTCATCAGTCGTGGTCGAGTCGCCGGCGTCCGACTCCCGGCCATGCGTGGCGCCGCCGCTGGCGAGCGTCGAGGTGGAAGGATCAGTGCCGATGGACGACATGGACTGCGACAACTGCGGAGCCACCATGCGCTGGGAGACCTCCCACTCCCGGTGCGACCGGTGCGGCTACATCCGCCCCTGCTGCGAGGGTGCCCCGGTGACGGCGAGCTGCACGGTGCCGCGCGCCGATTGAGCACGGTGCCGCGCGCCGATCGAGACGGTGCCGCGCGCCGATCGAGCACGGTGCCGCGCGCCGAATAGCCCGGTGACCGCATGGTCACCGCGGCCTCCCGCGCCTACCGTGGAGGGATGAGCGAGGCGTCGGAGGCCCTGGATCCGCACTGCCCCACGTGTGGCCAGCCGCTCCGCCACGGCGGCCACCTCTCCCGCGAGAGCGCCGGGTTCCTCACCACCACCGGCAACGCCGGGATCACCTTCGAGACCCAGGGCCGGTGCGAGAACGAGGCCTGCCCCGACTTCGGCCGCGAGTTCGCGCCGGGTGACTGGCTCGAGCCCGACGACGGGTAGGGGTGAGGACCTTCAGCCCTGTCAGCCCCTCTGCCCCGCCCACAGGGTGGATCGCATGAAGGTTGCCGACATGGTGAACAGCGCCAAGGACGTCATCACGGTCAAGCGGGTGTACGCAGAGCCGTTCGAGAAGGACGGGATCACCGTCATCCCGGCGGCGGCCGTCTCCGGGGGCGCGGGCGGCGGGTCCGGCCACGACGAGCAGGGCCAGGAGGGCGAGGGCGGCGGCTTCGGCATCTCCGCCCGCCCGGCGGGTGCCTACGTCATCAAGGGTGGCCACGTGACCTGGCGGCCGGCCGTGGACGTGAACCGGGTCGTCACGGTCGCCGGCGTCGTGGCCGTGGCCTACCTGCTCAGCAGGCCGCGCCTGATCCGGGCCCGCGCCGCGGCCGGCAAGTGGCAGCTGATGGCTGCCCGCGTCCGCGCGAGGTCGAAGGCGAAGGCTGCCTCCCGCGAGGGCTAGCGGCCTAGCGCAGGCCGAGCAGCCTCGGCAGGTCCGTGCGCAGGTGGTCGGGCTTGAGCCCGAGGGGCTCGAAGTCGTCGACTCCGGCCCACAGCAGCTCGAAGCTGTTGCCCGGACCGTGCGCCTCGAGCTCCGGCCCGGACAGCTCGGGCGTCCCCTCCACGTCGGTCATCAGGAAGTAGCGGGCCTCGCGCCCGTCGTGCTCGGCGGCGAGCAGCTCGAAGTCGACGCGGGCCTGCAGCGTGGTCTCCTCCCACAGCTCGCGGACCACGGCCTGCTCGAAGCGCTCGCCGGGCTCGACGCTGCCGCCGGGGAGCACGGCGTAGTCCCGGCCGTCGTAGTGCCGCTTGATCACCAGCAGCTGCTGCCCGCGGCGTACGACGGCGACCGCGCGGGGCCCGGGCGGTGAGGGGTCGACGGTCACGTCGGTCAATGTGCCACACCTGCCGGCGCGCCGTCCGTGGATCCGCCGCCCGCGCCGGACCTCCGAGCCGGGGGAACGGCGCTCAGGACGCCTGGGTCTCGTCGTCGGTCTCCATGCCGATCACGTTCGTGATCACCTCGGCGAACCGGCGCGGGTCGGCGAGCAGCCAGCTGTGGTTGCCGGGGACGGTGACGATCTCGGGTCCGCCCAGGGCGACGGCGAGGGACTCCGCGCAGGCCCACGGGAGCACCGTGTCGTCGCGACCCCAGACGATGACGATGGGCAGGCCGCGCTGCTTGAGCTCCTCGAGCTCCTCGCCGAGGTTGGCGTCCCGCGCCAGGCGGCCCACCTTCCAGAGCGTGGTGGGGTGCTGCAGGAAGTTCGGGACGGCGTCGGCGGCGATCACCGGCATCACCCGGGTGAACGAGCGCACCGAGAGTGCGTGCGCGGCCAGGTGCAGTCCCCAGTCCCAGATCGGCCGGTCGGCCAGCAGCACCGGCAGCTCCCCGTGGTTGGCCCACACCGACCCGCCGATCGAGTTGACCAGGACGAGCTGGCCGACGAGCTGGGGGTGGTCGTGGGCGGTCCGCAGGGCGACGCCACCGCCGAAGGAGTGACCGACCAGGGTGACCGGCCCGTCGTCGCCGAGCTCGGCGAGCCAGGCCGCGACCCAGTCGGCGTACCCCTCGAGGCTGAACTGCTCGGTGGGCAGCGGCACGGTGCCGCCGAAGCCGGGCAGCGCGGGCGCGAGCACCCGGACCCCGTGGCCGACGAGTCGCTCGAGGCCGTGCCGGTAGGTGCGGTGGGAGAGTCCCCAGCCGTGCAGGAAGACCACGGCGGGCCCGTCCCCGGCGACGCCGTACGACGCGGGGCGGCCCTGGACCAGCATCGAGCGCCAGGCCATCTGTGTCCTCATGCGCGGACCTCCTCTGCAGGGCCCGAGCCTCTGTGCAGAGTGTGACGCGAGGACGTAGGGACCCGGGTGGTCCGTAAGTCCCGACCTGTGGGACCTGTGGACCCCCGTCAACCCGTGAGGAAGGCGATGCAGGAGCGCATCGTGCGCAGCCTCGGGTAGTCGTCCTCGTCGATCCGCACCCCGGTCGCGGAGCTGAGCTGCTCGACGAAGGAGAGGAAGTCCAGGGAGTCCAGCTCCAGCTCGGCGCGCAGGACCCCGTCGTCACCGACCTCCTCGAGGTCGGCGTCGGGGACGATGCGCAGCAGCGCGTCGGCGACGGCTTCGCGAGCCCGGGTGTCGGTGAGCGTGGTCGGGTCGGGGCTCGGGTCGGGCATGGTCACAGGTCCTCCGGGTGCTGGAGACGTTCCTCGACGGCGGCGAGGAACCGGCCGCCGGTGAAGCCGTCGGTGGCGCGGTGGTCGGCGGCGAGGGTGGCGACCGTCAGCGGCCGGACCCCCAGCAGCCCGTCCACGGCCCACGGACGGTCCGCGATCCGGCCGAACCCGACGAGGGCCACCTGCGGCGGGTAGATCACGCCGTGCACGGACTCGACCCCCTGCTCGCCGAGGTTGGTCACGGTGATCGTCGGGTCGCTCAGCTCGGCCCGGCGGAGCCGGCCGGCGCGGGCCCGGGTGACGAGGTCCCGCATGCCGGCCATCACCTCTTCGACACCGAGCCGGTCGGCGTCGTGCAGGGCGGGGGCGACCAGCCCGCCGCCGCGCAGCGAGACCGCCACCCCGAGGTGGATCCCCGGGCCGGCCCGGAACCCGTCCTCGACCCAGAACCCGTTCAGCGCAGGGTTCGCGGCCGCGGCGAGCGCGGTGGCCTTGAGCAGCAGGGCGGCGGGCACCAGCCGCTCGGTGACCGGCAGGTCCTTGTTGCGCTCGCGCATCCAGGCCAGCGCTCGCGCGAGGTCGATGGTGGCGGTGAGGTAGTAGTGCGGGATCTCGCGCTTGGACCGGGCCATCACGGTCGCGATGGTGCGGCGCATCTCCTCGCGCCGCTGTGCCTGGCCGGAGGGAGCCGTGGCGGGCTCGGCGGCGGGTGCGGCCCCGGCGGCCTGGCCGGGCGCTGCCGCGGCCGCGGGTGCTGCCGCGGTGGCGGCGGCCCGGACGTCGGCGGCCCGCACCGGACGCCGAGCGGGGACGGGCAGGCTGGCGAGGTCGACCCCCAGCTCGTCGGCGAGCCGGCGCGCGTACGGCGTCACCCGGGCCGTCGGCGCCGCGGGCGCGGCCCCGCCCCCGGCGGGCACCCGGGCGTCCACGGCGCGGGTCACGTCGGCGCGGGTGATGGTCCCGCCCCGCCCGGTGCCGGTGACGGCGTGCAGGTCGATCCCCGCCCGCTCGGCCTCGCGGCGCACCAGGGGTGAGCTGACCCGCGGTTCGGCGGGGACCTCGCGCCGACTCGGCGGCTTCTTCGGCGCAGCTGCCGCCGACTCGACGGGGGGCGGGGGACGGCGGCCTGGGGGCGGCCCGGCGCCCAGCGGGGCCATCGTGGCCAGCACCGCCCCGACGGGGACCCGGGTGCCCGGTTCGACGACGAGGGCCTGCACCACCCCGTCGCTGAAGCTCTCGACCTCCACCGCCGCCTTGGAGGTGTCGACGACCGCGAGGATGTCGCCCTTGTGCACGGTGTCCCCGGGCTTGACCAGCCACTCCAGCAGCGTGCCCTCGTCCATGTCCGCGCCCAGCGACGGCATCGTGAAGTCGCTCATGCCGACCCCAGGGTGCGCCGCGCGGCGGCGGCGATCGTGTCCGGCTGCGGCAGGGCCGCCTCCTCGAGGTGTCGGGGGTAGGGCAACGGGACCTCGACGGTGCAGACCCGCTCCACGGGGGCGTCGAGGTCGTAGAACGCCTGCTCGGTGATCCGGGCACTGATCTCGGCCGACAGGCTGCCGGTGCGCCAGCCCTCGTCGACGACCACGGCGCGGTGGGTGCGGCGTACCGACGCCAGGATCGTCGCGTCGTCCAGCGGCCGGAGCGTGCGCAGGTCGATCACCTCGGCCGAGGTGCCCTCCGCCGCCAGCAGGTCGGCGGCGGCCAGGGCCTTGGCCACGCAGCCGCCGTACGCGACCACCGTGACGTCCTCCCCGGCGCGGCGAACCGCCGCCCGGTCGAGGTCGACCGGCCCGGCGTCCTCGGCCAGCTCGCCGGTGAGGTTGTAGAGGGAGCCGTGCTCGAAGATCACGACCGGGTCGGGGTCGGCCAGCGCGGTGGCGAGCATGCCCCGGGCGTCCTCCAGCGTCGCCGGGGCGAGGACCCGCAGCCCGGGGATGTGGGCGTACCACCCCTCGAGGCTGTGGGAGTGCTGCGCGGCGAGCTGGCGCCCGGCCCCGGTGGTCATCCGGATCACCAGCGGCACGTTGAACTGACCACCGGACATGTGCAGCAGCGACGCGGCGTTGTTGAGGATCTGGTCCAGGGCCAGCAGGCTGAAGTTCACCGTCATGATCTCGACGATCGGCCGCATCCCGCCCAGCGCGGCGCCGATCCCGGCCCCGACGAACGCCGACTCCGACAGGGGGGTGTCCCGGATCCGGTCGGCCCCGAACTCCTCCAGCAGGCCCATGCTGACCGCGAAGCAGCCGCCGTAGCTGCCGACGTCCTCGCCCATCAGGAAGACCCGGTCGTCCTCCCGCATCGCCTGCCGGATCGCCTCCCGCATCGCCTCGCGGTAGGTCGTCTCGACGACCGCCACGTCGGTCATCGCCCCGCCACCGGACTGGTGACGAAGCGGGTCAGGTCCTCGACCGGCTCCTCCGGGGCCTGGTCGGCGGCCTCCACCGCCCGGTCCAGCAGCGCGGCGACCTCGTCCTCCAGCGCGGCCAGCTCGTCGTCGTCGAGCTGGCCCTCGTGCCGCATCAGCTCCTGGAAGGTCGTGAGCGGGTCGTGGGCGCGCCAGCCGGCGACCTCCTCCTTGGTCCGGTACCGGTCCGGGTCGTACATCGAGTGCGCCCGGAACCGGTAGGTCCGCAGCTCCAGGAACACCGGCGCCCCGCCACCGCGGATCTCCTCGACCGCCCGGGTCGCCGCGTCCTCCACGGCCAGCACGTCCATCCCGTCGACCGCCCAGGCCGCCATGCCGTACGACGAGGCGCGCAGCGCCAGGTCGGTCTGCGCGTGCTCCTTGACCAGCGAGGTGCCCATCGCGTACCGGTTGTTCTCGCAGCAGAAGAGCACCGGAAGCCGCCACAGGGCGGCCAGGTTCATCGCCTCGTGGAACTCGCCCTCGGCCACCGCGCCGTCGCCGAAGAAGCAGGCGGTCACCCGGTCCCGGTCCTGCATCCGGTCCGCCAGCCCGAGCCCGACGGCGAGCGGGATGCCGCCGGCGACCACCGCGTTGCCGCCCAGGAAGTTCGTCTCCCGGTGGAAGAGGTGCATCGAGCCGCCGCGGCCCCGGCTGCAGCCCGTCGTCCGGCCGAACATCTCCGCCATCAGGGCGTCCAGGGGGACCCCGCGGGCGAGCGCGTGCCCGTGCTCGCGGTAGGTCGCGACCACCGCGTCGTCGGGCCGCAGCGCCGACATCACCCCGGTGGCCACCGCCTCCTCGCCGATGTAGAGGTGCAGGAAGCCCCGGATCCGGGTGGCGCTGTAGAGCTCCGCGCAGGCCTCCTCGAAGCGCCGGATCAGCAGCATCGTGCGCAACAGCTCCTGGTGGTGCTTGGCGTTCGAGGGCTGGGCGCTCACGGGGTGCGCTCCAGGGTCGACAGGTCCCCCTCGGGGAGTCCGAGCTCGCGGGCCTTGAGCAGCCGGCGCATCACCTTGCCGCTGCTGGTGTGCGGCAGGTGCTGGTCGAAGTCGATCTCCTTGGGCGCGAGCCCACCGAGCCGCCGGCGTCCGAAGGCGACCAGCTCCCGGCGCAGCTCCTCGGTCGGGTCGAACCCGGGGCGCAGCGTCACGAAGGCCTTGACGACCTCCCCGGCGACCGGGTCGGGCTTGCCGATCACCCCCGCCTCGACGACCGCCGGGTGCTCCATCAGCGCGGTCTCCACCTCGAACGGGCCGATCAGGTGGCCCGCGGACTTGATCACGTCGTCGGCGCGACCGACGAACCAGAAGTAGCCGTCGTCGTCGGTGCGGGCGAGGTCGCCGCTGAGGTACCACCCGCCGGCGAAGCAGGCCCGGTAGCGGTCCTCGTCGTCGAGGTAGCCGCGGAACATCGAGGGCCAGCCGGGCCGCAGCGCCAGCTCCCCGGTCACGCCCGGGTCGGCGACCCGCGTCCCGCCGTCCTCGACGAGGGCCCGGCCGTCCTCGCCGCGCACCAGGACCGCGGCCTCGATGCCGGGCATCGGCCGGCCCATGGAGCCGGGCCGGATCGCCATCCCGGGGTAGTTGCTGACCATGATCGCGCCGGTCTCGGTCTGCCACCAGTTGTCGTGGATGGGCCGGCCGTAGGCCTCCGTCCCCCAGGTGACCACCTCCGGGTTGAGGGCCTCGCCGACGCTGGCGATGTGCCGCAGCGCCGAGAGGTCGTGCGCCTGCGCCGCGTCCGCGCCGTACTTGAGCAGCATCCGCAGGGCGGTGGGGGCGGTGTACCAGACGTTGACCCGGTGCTCGTCCAGCAGCCGGTACCAGGCGCGCGCGTCGAACTCCCCGGCGTAGCTGATCAGCGTGGCGCCGTGCGTGAGCGGCGCGATGATGCCGTACGACGTGCCGGTCACCCAGCCGGGGTCGGCGGTGCACCAGAAGACGTCGCCCGCGCGCAGGTCGAGGGCGAACCGCGACGTGGCGTGGTGGGCGACGACGGCCTCGTGCACGTGGACCGCGCCCTTGGGCTTCCCGGTGGTGCCGCTGGTGAAGTGCAGCAGCGCCGGGTCCTCCGGGTCGGTCGGCGGGATCGTGAACTCCTCGGAGGCGAGCGCCATCAGCCCGGTGAGGCTGGGCGTGCTGTCGTCGCCGGGCTCGCCCACCACCAGCACCTGCTCGAGGGACGGGAGGTCGTCGACCAGGTCCGCCACCTTGCGCCGGTGCAGCGACGGGGTGGTGACCAGGACGCGGGCACCGCTGAGCCGCAGCCGCTCCCGGATCGGCTCCGGCCCGAAGGAGGAGAACAGCGGGGAGAACACCGCACCGCGCTTGAGCGTGCCCAGCGCGGCGACGTACTGCTCCTCCTGGCGGCCGAGCAGGGTCATCACCCGGTCGCCCTTCCCGATGCCCAGCTCGGTGAGCACGTTGGCGAACCGGTTGGTCTCCCGCCGCAGCTGGGCGTACGTCGTGGTCGACGCGACCCCGTCCTCGTCGACGCAGCGCAGCGCCACCCGGTCCCCGTCACCCGCGTCGACGTGCCGGTCGACGGCCTCGTGGGCGATGTTGAGGCCACGCCCGCCGGGGAGCCCCGCGAGCCCGGCGCGGGCCTGCTCCCAGGTGAAGGTGCGGCGGAGCTCGTCGTACGACGGCGTGGTCAGGTGCGGCACGGGCTGCTCCTTCCGGTGCCGCCAGTCAACGGTGCCGCGCCGGCTGGATGCAGGGCCGAAGGTCGGCTCCGTGCGGGTCCATGGGTCAACGGTCCCCGGGGACGAACGCGAGCGAGGCGACCATCGCGTCGAGCTGGTGCAGCGTGTGCGCGGGAGTGCGGGGCAGCGACACAGCGACCACGAGCAGCGGGTGTCCGTCGACGTCGACGACCCACATGTCGAGGTTCGCCCCCGGGCCGGGGGAGCCGATGACGCCGTCGTCGACGGTCTCGACAAGCGCCAGTTCCGCCCCGGCAGGGCAGCGCGCGTCGGACGCGGCCTGCAGCCGGAGCCGGGTGGTGGGACGGCCGAAGCGGTGCACCGGCGCCGGCGGCGAGACGAGGTGCATGCGCGGCATCCGGGCCAGGGCCCCGACCAGGTCGCTGGCCGACTCGTTGGGGGTCGGGGTGCGCCACGACTCCCGGCGACCGCACGGGTAGGACATGACCCCGGTGACGTCGAGCACCATCAGGCCGGCGAACCCGTCGCCGTCCCACCGCACCGGGCCCTCCGCGGCGTACCACCCGTCGAACGCCCTGAGCCGCACCGTGGGACCGTCGAGCGGGCCCGACGGCCGGAGCTCGTAGACGGCCCTCTCGAGAGGGGGCAGTGTCGTCCCGGGCCGCCGCGTCGGGGACGCGGACGTCCGGCCAGCGGCGGACCTGCAGGCCCGCCGCGTTCGCGGGTGGCAGGGGGGCGTGCCGGGTCGCGGGGCCCTGCAGCAGGGAGAGGATCCCGACGGCCAGGGCGACCACCACCGCCCCGAGGACGAGGATCCCTCGGCGGTGGGCCAGCAGCGCGAGCCCGACAGTCCGGCCGCGAGGAGGCCGGTCGCGCCCGCCGCTCAGGGTCTCCCTCGGCTCCGTCCACCCGGTGCCTCCCGGCGTCGCGCCTACGAGTGCCTGCCCGCCAGCGGGTCCCGGGCGCCGACGGCAGGGCTGAGGTGGGTGAGGAACCAGTCCCGCGCCAGGGCCGCCACCCGGTCCAGCGCTCCGGGCTCCTCGAAGAGGTGGGTGGCGCCCGGCACCACGACCAGGCTCGCGTCCGTCAGTCGCGCCTCGGCCTGCCGGTTGAGGTGCAGCACGGCTTCGTCCCGGCCACCCACGATGAGCAGGGTCGGTGCCCGGACCCGGGACAGGTGCGCGACGGCGAGGTCGGGGCGCCCGCCCCGCGAGACCACCGCGGCCACGTCGAGCGCCGGGTCGTCGGCGGCGGACAGGGCGGCCGCGGCGCCGGTGCTGGCGCCGAACAGGCCCAGCGGCAGGCCGCGGCACCGGGGCTGCTGCTGCCACCAGCGGCAGGCGGCGACCAGGCGATCGGCGAGCAGCTCGATGTCGAAGACGAGGGTGCGGTCGCCCTCCTCGTCGACGGTGAGCAGGTCGAGCAGCAGGGTGCCCAGTCCCGCGTCACCGAGCACCTGCGCCACCCGGCGGTTGCGGGGGCTGAGCCGGCTGCTGCCGCTGCCGTGGGCGAACGCGACGAGGCCCCGCGGCCGGGCTGGGACGTCGAGGATCCCGGCCAGGGGCTCGCGGGCGCCGGGGACCGGGATGAGCACCTCGCGGGACGTGCTCGGCCCGGTTTCCGGCGCTGGCGCGTCCGGGGGATCCGTGGTCCAGGTGGCCCGGTGCAGCAGCGCCACGACCTCGTCGTCGCCGACCTGGCCGAAGTCGCGGTAGACCTGCCCGACGGCCCAGAACGGGGACGGCGTGTCGAGGCACACCACGTCGTCGAGCTCGCCGCGCATCTCCGCGACGGTGCTGCTCGACGCCACCGGCACCGCCAGCACCACCGAACGCGCCCCGTGGGCGCGGGCCACCTGGCAGGCGGCCCGCGCGGTGGCGCCGGTCGCCACGCCGTCGTCCACCACCATGGCCACCCGGTCGACGAGGGGCACCCGCGGCCGGGTCCCGCGCAGGCCCTGCGCCTTCGACTCCAGCTCGAGCCCGGCCGACCTCCTCGAGGCCGCGCATCTGGTCGTCCGTCAGCCGGGTGCTGGCCAGGACCTCCCGGTTGACGACCAGGACGCCGTCCTCGCCGACCGCACCGACCGCCAGCTCCGGCTGGAACGGGACCCCCAGCTTGCGGACCAGGATGACGTCGAGCGGCGCGCGCAGCTCCCTCGCGACCTCGAAGGCCACGGGTACGCCGCCGCGCGGCAGGCCGAGGACCACGGGGTCTGCCTCGCGGTATCCGTCGAGTGCCCCGGCCAGCCGGCGGCCGGCGTCGGCACGGTCGTCGAACATCATGGTGGGTCACCTCCGAGTGCGAGCCGACCCATTCACGCTGTGCCGGTCAGCTCCGCTCCGCTAGGGGCATTGGGCCCGGACGGCTGGACGTGCCCCGGCAGCCGCAGGGTCAGGCGGGCGCCACCGTCCTTGGAGCTGCCGGCGGCGACCGCGCCGGAGTGCCGGAAGGCGACCTGTCGGACGATCGAGAGCCCGAGGCCGGAGCCGGGCATGGAGCGCGACTCCTGGGAGCGGTAGAAGCGGTCGAACACGTGGGGCAGGTCGGCCGCTGCGATGCCGGGGCCCTGGTCCTCGACGGTGAGCACCCCGTGGCTGAGCCGGACGGTGACGGTGCCGGCCGGGGGGCTCCACTTGGCCGCGTTGTCGAGCAGGTTGGTGATCGCCCGCTCCAGCCCCGCGGGCTCGCCGACCACCCACCACGGGTTGCTGGCCACGTCGAAGGTGACACCCGGGGCGCGGCGGCGCACCCGGGCGACGGCGCGGTCCACCACCTCCGACAGGTCGACGCACTCGACGACGTGCGTCAGCGGCTCGTCGCGGGCCAGCTCGACCAGGTCGCCGATCAGCGTCGTGAGCTCCTCGATCTGAGCGCGGACGTCCTCGAGCAGCTCGGCCCGGGCCTGCTCGGGCAGGCCGTGGTCGCCGCCCGGGCCGTCGACCTGGGCGAGCAGGTCGAGGTTGGTGCGCAGGGACGTGAGCGGGGTGCGCAGCTCGTGTCCGGCGTCGGCGACCAGCTGCCGCTGCCGGTCCCGGGAGGCCGAGAGCGCGGTGAGCATCTGGTTGAAGGCGGTGGCGAGCCGCGCGATCTCGTCGTCGCCCTCGACCGGGAGCGGGGTGAGGTCCTCGGTGCGGGCGATGTGCTCGACCGCGGTGGTCAGCCGGCGCACCGGCCGCAGCCCGTTGCGGGCCACGCCCCAGCCGGCCATGCCCGCCGCGATGACGCCCGCGAGGCCGAAGAGCAGCATCACCGCCCCCAGGCGTTCCAGGACGCGTTGCTGGGGCCCGAGAGGCTGGGCCAGGACGAGGGCGCCGCCGGCCTCGGTCGGGACCGCGACCACCCGGTAGTCGATGTCGCCGGCGCGGATGGTGCGGATGCTGTAGGTGGACCGGTGGTCCACGACGTCCACCTCGGGCTGGCCGAGGGTCAGCTTCGGGCCCTTGTCGATGGAGCGGGCCTTGTGGGCCGGAGAGATGTAGCCGATCCGGACGTCGGCCGCCCCGAGGTCCGCGGAGGGGATCTGGGACCCGGAGCTGAGCAGGTCGGAGAGGGCGTTGGAGCTCGCGGCCTGGTGCGCCCGGTCCAGCAGGGACTGGTCGAGGGTGGACTGCAGCTGCATGCGCACCGTCACGTAGGCGCCCATCGCCACGAACGCGACCGCGACGCCGACCGCGATCGTGGTGAGCAGGGTGACCCGGCTGGCCAGCGAGCGGCGGTAGTGCCAGCGGCGGTCCTCGCCCTCGCGGCCCGGTGGCACCGACTGCCCGGCCGGTGGTGGGGGTGGCGGGGTCAGGGAGCTCATGACTCCTTCAGCACGTAGCCGACGCCTCGGACCGTGTGGATCAGGCGCGGCTCGCCCTCGGCCTCGGTCTTGCGTCGCAGGTAGCCGACGTAGACCTCGAGCGAGTTGGCGGTGGTGGGGAAGTCGTAGCCCCAGACCTCCTCGAGGATGAACGAGCGCTCCAGCACCCGTCGGGGGCGGCGCAGGAACATCTCGAGCAGCGTGAACTCGGTCCGGGTCAGCTCCACCGCCCGGTCCGCGCGGCGCACCTCGCGGGTGGCGACGTCCATGGACAGGTCGGCGAAGGTGAGCGTCTCGTCGGGGGCGTCCTCCTGCTGGACCGCCCGCCGCAGCAGCGCCCGCAGCCGGGCCAGCAGCTCCTGGAGCGCGAACGGCTTGGTCAGGTAGTCGTCGGCGCCGGCGTCGAGCCCCTCGACCCGGTCGCCGACCGCGTCGCGGGCGGTGAGGACGAGGATCGGGACGTCGTTGCCGGCGGTGCGCAACGCCTTGGTCGCCTCGATGCCGTCGAGCCGCGGCATCATCACGTCCATGATCACCACGTCGGGGAGGGTCCCGGCGATGCCGGCGAGGGCCTCGGCCCCGTCCGCGGCGAGGCTCACGTCGTAGCCGTTGAACTCCAGCGAGCGGCGCAGCGACTCCCGCACGGCCTTGTCGTCGTCCACCACGAGGACGCGGGGCAGCGCCTGCCTCCCGGGGGCAGCGCTGGAGGACGGTGTCGCGTTCACGCTCCCACTCTGCCATTCCAGCCTGAGCCGGAACTGAGAGTTGGCCTCGGTGTCGAGGGTTGCCCTGGTGGTGTCGAGGGGTCGCCCTGGCGGTGTCGAGGGGTCGCCCGGGCGGTGGTCGAGCCTGTCGAGACTCAGGCGTAGCGGCGTGCCGCGTCCGCCGCACGGCCGCCGTAGCCGCCGCCGAACAGGGCGGCGTGCACCAGGAGCGGGAACAGCTGGTGCAGCCCGACGCGGTCCTCCCAGCCGTCGGCGAGCGGCGCGGCCTCGGCGTACGCGTCGAGCACCCGGGGCAGGTTGGGCAGCCCGAAGAGCGCGAGCATCGCCAGGTCGGTCTCCCGGTGCCCGCCGTGCGCCGCGGGGTCGATGACGTGGGCCAGGCCGTCGGCGCCCCAGAGCACGTTGCCGTTCCACAGGTCGCCGTGCACCCGCGCCGGCGGCTCCTCCGGGACCAGGTCGGGCAGGCGGCCGACGACCGCCTCGACCGCCGCGGCGTCGTCGTCGTCGATCGCGCCGCGGTCGCGCGCCAGCTTCAGGTAGGGCAGCACCCGGCGGACTGCGTAGAACTCCGCCCAGGTGTCCGCCGGCCGGTTGGGCAGCGGCAGCCGGCCGATGTAGCCGTCCCGGTCCAGCCCGTACGACGGTGCCCCGGCGCCGTGCGTGGCCGCCAGGCTCCGGCCGAACGCCGCTGCCGCGTCCGCGGTGCTCTTGCCCGGCTCGACCCACGTGAGGATCAGGCACTCGCCGTCGACCGCCAGCACCTCGGGGACGGGGACCCCGCCGGCCTCGCCGAGCCAGCGCAGGCCCTGCGCCTCGCTCTCGAAGAAGTCGGGCGGTGCGTGCGGCAGCGTCTTCATCAGCGCCGTGGTGCCGTTGTTGAGCCGGAGCCGGGTGGCGGTCGCGATGTCGCCGCCGGCGACCGGGGCCGTGGCCACCACGGCGGCGCCGAGGAGGTCCTCGGCGCGCCGGGCCACCAGCGGCTGCCTGGTCACTCGAGCACGAGCCCCAGCTGGGCGACGATGGTCGCTGCCGTGCGCTCCACCATGGTGAGCACCTCCTCGAAGCCGGCGTCCCCACCGTAGTACGGGTCGGGCACCTCGCCACCCGGTTCGGCCGGATCGAAGTCGCGGAACAGCCGGACCCGCCCGGTCGGCCCGCCGATGTCCGCCAGGTTCTGGCCGTCCATGGCCAGCACCAGGTCGAACTCGTCGAGCCAGGCCCCGGTGAACTGCCGTGCCCGGTGCCGGGAGGGGTCGTACCCGGCGGCGGTCAGGGTCGCGGCCGCCCGCCGGTCCATCGGCCCGCCGACGTGCCAGCCACCCGTCCCGGAGCTGGCGACGGTGACCCGGTCGGCCAGCCCGGCGTCCGCGGTGCGCGCCGTGAGGACGACGTCGGCCATGGGGGAGCGGCAGATGTTGCCGAGGCAGACCAGCGCGACGGCGTAGCGGCCGCCGGTGCGGGGCGCCGGCAGTGCCGGTCCGGCACCGGTCATCGACGCTGCAGGTTCCGGTCGACGAACCCGTCGAGGACCCAGTCCACGATCGTGATGACCACCGAGCCGCCCAGCGCGACCCAGAAGCCCTCGACGTGGAAGCCGATGTCGAGCTGCCCGGCCAGCCAGGCGGTGAACATCAGCATCGCCGCGTTGATGACCAGCAGGAACAGGCCGAGGGTCAGGATGATGACCGGGATCGACAGGATCTGCAGGACCGGCTTCACGAACGCCGAGACGACGCCGAGGATCAGCGCCACCAGCAGCAGCGGCACCACCTTCTCGGAGAGGTCGCCGTGGCGAGGCGCGAACCAGATGCCGTCGAAGAGCCACGCCGCGACGGCCACTGAGACGGCGGTGCCGACGAGCCAGGTGAGGAATCGCACGAGGCCGATCCTAGGGGGCGGTCAGTGCAGGTCCAGCGCATCGAGGATCGAGCGCTCGGCGTCGGCGAGGTGCTGGGCGAGGTACGCCGAGGCGCCGTCGACGTCGCCACGGTCCAGCAGCCGGACCAGCTGGGTGTGCGAGTCGGCCTGGTCGTGGGCGTTGCGCCGGATCCGGTCCACCTGGGCCAGGGCCAGCCTGAGCTCGACCATCAGGGCGTCGGCCATGTGCACGACCCGCTCGGACCCGGTCAGGCCCACCAGGGAGACGTGGAAGGCGAGGTGCCGCTCGTTGAGCTCCTGGTAGGAGCCGCCCGCCCGCACCGCCGAGGTGTAGCGGACCAGGCTGGTGCGGACCTGCTCGCGGAGCTCCTCGGTGGCGTGCGGCCAGCGGTGCACCCCCGCCCCCTCGAGCACCGCCCGGGCCCGGCAGACGTCGCGGATCGAGTCGGGATCGGGGGAGGCGACCGCCACCCCGCGGTTCGGCTCCCGGACCGCCAGCCCCTCCGCCACCAGCGTCGACAGCGCCTCGCGGACGGTGGGTCGCGAGACCCCGAGCGAGTCGGCGAGCGCCACCTCGCGCAGCGGCGTGCCCGCCTCCAGCTCGCCCTCGAACATCGCCCGGCGCAGCTCCTGGGCCACCCGGTCGACCGTCGAGGAGTGCTCGAGGCTCAGCGTGCCGAACTGCTCGCCCACGGTCTCTCCTCAGCGGTTGGTGCAGATCGGGGTCCGTGCGGCCCCATCGTGCAGCCCATTGTCGTCCAGCAGTTGCCATCGCGTCGCCTTGCCGTCACACTCGGGACCTGTTGTCAGATTGTCTGACAATATGTCCCCGCGTCACCCGCCGCCGATCCGACGCCTGCAGGAGGGAACCGATGGAGCACCTGCGCTGGGGCCGTCGCTACGTGATGGTCGAGCCGAACCACTTCCGGGTGGACTACCGGATCAACCCCTTCATGGACACCGCCGTGCAGCCCGACCCGGACCTCGCGACGGCCCAGTGGCGCGACCTGGTCGCGACCATCGAGCGTCTCGGCGGCACCGTCGCCGCGCTCGGGCAGCGCCCGGACGCGCCCGACATGGTCTACGCGATGAACCTCGGTCTCGGCCTGGTGCGCCCGACCGGCGACGGCACCGGCCAGCCGCACGTGGTGATGTCGCACATGCGCCACCCGGAGCGCCGCATGGAGACCCTCACGGCGCAGCCGTGGTTCGCCGGCCTCGGGTTCACCACGTCGTACGTCGGTCGCGAGGGTGTCGGCGCGCACCTCGAGGCGGGCGACGCCTTCGCCTTCGGCGACGCGCTGGTGGTGGGCTACGGACCTCGCACCGACGAGCTCGCGCTCAAGCACCTGGCCACCGAGCTGGGCATCCGGGTCCGCGGCTTCCGGATCACCCATCCCGGGATGTACCACCTCGACCTCGCGTTCTGCCCGCTCGACGAGCGCCGCGCGATGGTCTGCCCCTCGGCGTTCGACGACGCCAGCGCGGCGGCGCTGCTCGAGCTGGTGCCCGAGGCGCTGGTGCTGACCGAGGAGGAGGCGCTGACGACGTTCTGCGCCAACTCGATCGTGCTGCCCTCGACCTCGGGGCCGGGCACCGTCGTGATGCCGTCCTGCCCCGACCGGGTGCGTGCGCAGCTGGAGGCGTGGGGCTTCGAGGTCGTGCTGGTGGACGTGTCGGAGTTCCACAAGGGCGGCGGCTCGATCCGCTGCCTGACCAACCCGGTCGACGTGCGCATCGGGCGGGACCTGCCTGCGTTGGACGTCGGTGAGGTCGTGCTCCCGCCGGTGGAGTGAGCCGACGCCGGGCTGGGTAGCCTCGGCCCGTGTTCCCGGTCGGTGGCGTGGGTGTGATGCTGCTCGGGGTCGCGCTGTCCGGACTGCTCTGCCTGCTGGTGGCGATGGCGTCGCGGCGCCGGTTCGGCACCGTCTCGTCCTTCGCGTTCGCCGGGCTGGCCTGGTCGGTGGTGGTGATCGCCTGCGTCACGTTGATCCCCGCCCAGGGTGCCCCGGGCGTGGTGTCCGCGGAGGGTCGGCTGTCCTCCTGCTCGTGGGACATCGGCGGCCCCGCGCCGGAGGGCTTCTGGATCTTCCAGAGCGGGCAGCGCTTCCTCAACACGGTGCTGTTCGTGCCGTCCGGTGCGCTGCTGGTGCTGTGTGCCGCCCGCTGGCGAGCCGGCTGGGTGCTGGTGCCGCTCGGGCTGCTCGGGCTCGCGGTCTACTCCGCGGCGATCGAGGCGACCCAGCTCGTCCTGGCCCGGATCGACCGGGCCTGCGACGTCACCGACGTCATCGACAACGTCACCGGGGCGGCGATCGGCGTGGCGATCGGGATCGTCCTCGTGCCCGTGTTCCGCCCGTGGCGCGACCGGACCCGGCGTCACCACTAACCTGACCCGCATGACCGGCCCCGACAGCACCGACACCCCCCAGCCCCGCGCCAACATCGGCGCGATCCCGCCGTACGTCGCGGGGAAGCCGCCGGCGGTCCGGCCGGGCATGACGTCCTACAAGCTCTCCTCGAACGAGAACCCCTACCCGCCGCTGCCGGGCGTGGTGGAGGCGGTGCAGGCGGCGGTCGGGTCGATGAACCGCTATCCCGACATGGGCAGCGTCGCGCTCTACTCCGCCCTGGCGGAGAAGCTCGGGGTGCCGGTCGAGGACCTGTCGCTGGCGACCGGGTCGGTCGGCCTGATCTACCAGCTGGTGCAGGCCTTCTGCGACCCCGGTGACGAGGTCGTCTTCGCGTGGCGTTCCTTCGAGGCCTACCCGATCGCGGTCACCGCGGCGGCGGCGTCCGCCGTCAAGGTCCCCGTGCTCGCCGACGGTCGCCACGACCTCGACGCGATGGCCGCCGCGATCACCGACCGCACGCGGGTGGTGCTGGTCTGCACCCCCAACAACCCCACCGGCCCGGCGGTCACCCAGGCCGAGCTCGACGCCTTCCTCGCCAAGGTGCCCAGCCGGGTGCTCGTGGTCGTGGACGAGGCCTATGTCGAGTTCGTGCGGATGGACGACCCGGTCGACGGCCTGGGGACCTACCGCTCCCACGCGAACGTCGTGCTCACCCGCACCTTCTCCAAGGCCTACGGCCTGGCCGGCTTCCGGGTGGGGTACGCCGTGGCGCCCGCCCCGATCGCCGCCGCGCTGCGCGCGGTCTCGCTGCCGTTCGGCGTCTCGACCGTCGCCCAGGCGGCCGCGATCGCCTCCCTCGAGCGCGAGCCCGAGCTGCTCGAGCGGGTCGATGCCCTGGTGGCCGAGCGGGCCCGGGTCGTGGCCGGCCTGCGCGACGCCGGCTGGGACGTCCCCGCGCCGCAGGGCAACTTCGTGTGGTTCGGGCTCGGCGACCGGACCGCCGACTTCGCCGCGGCCGCCGAGGAGCTCGGGATCGTGGTCCGCCCGTTCGCCGGCGAGGGCGCCCGCGTCTCGATCGGCGAGGACGAGGCGAACGACCGGCTGATCAGGCTGGCGAAGGAGTTTCCTCCGGCCTGAGGTCGGCCGGCTCGGCGACGGCCGGCCGGTCGTCCATCTCGCGCCACTTCGGGTCGGCGGCGGGCAGCATCGTGACCAGGAAGTAGGCCGCGCCGCAGGCGACCATGGCGACGGTGAGGCCGAACCCGCTGACCAGCCCACCACCGAGGAGGCCGCCGAGCGGCATCAGGGCGAAGCACAGCGCCGTGGTCAGCGACGAGACCCGGCCGACCAGCGGGGTCGGGATCCGCTCGTAGACCACGGCGCCGAGGACGGGGTTGATGAAGCCCGACCCGAAGCCGCTCACGGCGGCGATGCCGAGCACCACCCACAGCGGGTTGTCCCACGCCATCACGAAGAAGCGCGGGGAGCCGCAGACCAGGAACGCGACCAGGTAGGTCTTGTAGCGGGGCAGCCGCACCGCCCAGGCGGCGGCGCAGGCCGCGCCGATCGCCGAGGAGCCACCGAAGACCGCGAAGACCAGGCCCAGGGCGGCCGGACCCCCGCCCCACTCCCGGGCCCAGACCGGCATCAGCACCGACGCGTAGGCGGTGTCGAGCAGGTTGGTCAGCGCCACCATCACGGCGATGCCGAGCAGCACCCGGTCGCCGCGCAGGAAGCTCCAGCCCTCGCGGAGCTGGGCCAGGTACGACGCGGTGTCGGGCTCCGCGCCGGCTTCCGCGCCAGCGGTCGTCGCCGAGGGGCGGCGCAGGGACGTCGTGGCCCAGGCCAGCACGGCGGCGGAGACGCCGAAGCTGGCGGCGTCGACGAGCAGCGCGTTGGCGGCCCCGACCAGGGCGATCAGGCCACCGGCGAAGAGGGCGCCCAGCATCGTGGCGGTGCGCTCGACGGTGGCGTGCAGGCCGGTCGCCCGCTCCATCGGCACCCGGGCGGCGGCCACCACGGAGGGCACGATCGCGCTCTTGGCGGCGTCGCCGGGCCCGCGGAGGGCGCCGGCACACGCCACCAGGGCGAGGAAGGCACCGAACGGCAGCAGGCCGGCGTCGTACAGGAGGGGGATGGCGCCCACGACGACCAGGGAGCCCAGGTCGCAGGTGATGCTGACCCGGCGCGGCCCGACCTTGTCGATGATCGGGCCGCCGAGCACCTTGAGCAGCACCAGCGGCAGCATCTCCGCCAGCGCGACCAGGCCGGTCTTCAGCGGTGAGTTGGTGGTGACCAGCACGAAGTAGGGCAGGGCCAGCATCGAGACCCGGGTGCCGGTCAGGGAGACCGCCTCGGAGGTGAGCCAGCCGTAGAGCGGCCGCCTGCTGCCGGCGGGTGTCGTGCGGGTGGAGGACACCGTGCTCATCGGGGGTCTCCTTCGAGTCCGGCGCCGGCGACCGTGCCGGGGCGGGGGTAGGCGTTGATCTGGATGACGAAGGGGGCGGCCCCGGGGTCGGCGGCGTCGTCCTCACGAGGTCGTCGAAGGTGCGGGCGAGCGCCTGCACGAGGGCCCTGGCCCGGGCCGGGGTCACGGTGACGGCCCAGTCGCTGAACGTGGCGGCGTCGCGCCACTCGTCCGGGAGCAGCGGCAGCTCCTCCACGGCGTGCTGGAGCTGCTCGGTCATCACGGTCACCACGGACTGGATGTAGGCCTCCATGGTCTCCCGCTCCTCCTCGCCGCGAGGCTCCTCGCGGCGGGTCCGGGTGGACTCGTGGGCCGCCTTCCACCACCGGTCGCGGCCCGTGCCGAGCTCGGGGGCGTCGACGACGAAGCCGTGCTGGGCCAGCTGGCGCAGGTGGTAGGAGGTCGTGCCGGTGTTCAGCCCGAGCCGCTGCGCCAGGGTGGTCGCGGTCGCCGGCCCGTCGGCCCGGAGCAGTCCGAGCATCCGCACCCGCACCGGGTGCGTCAGCGCCTTGAGCTGGCTGGGCGACGGGGTGATCGAGGTGAGGTCCACGGCAGCAGCGTAGAACTGCAAAGAACTCTTTGCAAAGGGTTCTTTGTAAAATTTGCCGTCAGAGCGCCGGGGTCTCCGCCCGGTGCTTGATGCCGAGCAGCATCCGGCGCTCCATCACTCCGTGCGGCAGCTCGATGCCGAGGTAGTAGGCGAGCGCCCGCGGCTCGCGGTCCACGTGCGACCGGGCGAGGAGGCGGCAGCCGCCGTCGCCGTCGGGCTCGATCACGTAGGCGCCCCAGCCCTCGATGACCAGGGCGTGCGGCGGGTCGACCTCGACGAACCGGGTGGCGACCCCGGGGGCGAGCACCAACGGGTCCCCCGGGTGCAGGTCCTGCCACTCGGGGTGCACCCGGGTGGCGCTCCGCAGCCGGCAGCCGGCGAGGTTCTCCAGCCAGTCGTAGGAGTAGAAGCCGCCCCGGTCCTGGCCGATCTGCACCAGCCAGCGCCACACCTCCGCGGCCGGGGCGTGCACGGTGACCGCCCGGGTGGTCGTCGAGAGCGGGGGGCCCGGACCGTCGCCGGGCAGGGGGCGGCGCTGCTCCTCCACGGTGGCGCCCCAGTGCTGCAGCCACGGCCGCACGAGCCCGGCGTACACCCAGGGGGTCGCCAGCCCCGCACCGGTGACGGCCCACGCGGTACGCCGGACCGCGGGGCGGCGGCAGCGCGCGGGCCAGCGGCGCACGGCGGCGAGGGGCGCGACCGCGGACGCCACGGCCAGCAGCAGCGGGCCGCCGGACACCACTGTCAGGCCGCGGGCCAGCTGGAGGGGCGTGGTCTGGGTCGTCATGGGCCGAGGCTCGGCGGCGTGCGGGTGGTGACGGCAGAGGCGGACGTCCCGATTGGGGCGGGGCGGTCGTGGGTACGTTCCCCGGCGTGAACGCCACGACCGACACGGGAACGGACGGAGCCTCCTTCGTGAAGCAGGGCGAGGACTACGACCGGGACATGGACTACATCGCGGACCGGATCACCCGCGATGCCCGCAAGCCCGACCACGGGCCGGTCCGCGGAGACCTCTGGCCGGTCGAGCCCGGCCGCTACCGGCTGGTCGCGGCGCCGGCGTGCCCGTGGGCGAACCGGTCGCTGATCGTGCACCGGCTCCTCGGCCTCGAGGACGTGATCTCCGTCGGGCGCCCGGCACCCACCCACGACGAGCGCAGCTGGGACTTCGCGAACGACCCCGGCGGGGTGGACCCCGTCCTCGGGATCCACCGGCTGCGGGAGGCCTACGTCCGTCGCGTGCCCGACTACCCGCGCGGGATCACCGTGCCGGCCCTCGTCGACATCCCGACCGGCCGGGTCGTCACCAACGACTTCCCCTGGATCACCCACGACCTCTTCTTCGAGTGGCGCGAGCACCACCGCCCGGACGCGCCGGACCTGTGGCCCGAGGCGCTCCGCGAGGAGATGGAGGAGGTGATGGAGCGGATCTTCACCGAGGTCAACAACGGCGTCTACCGGTGCGGCTTCGCCGGCTCGCAGGAGTCCTACGACCGCGCCTACGACCGGCTGTGGGCCGCGCTGGACTGGCTCGAGGACCGCCTGTCCGGCGCAGCGCTTCCTGATGGGCGACCGGATCACCGAGGCCGACGTCCGGCTGTTCACCACGCTGGCCCGTTTCGACGCGGTCTACCACGGGCACTTCAAGTGCAACCGCAACAAGCTCAGCGAGATGCCGGCGCTGTGGGGCTACGCCCGCGACCTCTTCCAGACCCCCGGCTTCGGTGAGACGGTCGACTTCGACCAGATCCAGGCGCACTACTACGTGGTGCAGCGCGACCTCAACCCGTCCGGGATCGTCCCGCGGGGTCCGGACCCGTCGGCGTGGGCGGCCCCGCACGGGAGGGAGTCGCTCTCCTAGGGTGGGCCGCATGGGTCACGACCACGGGCACGCCGCCGGCCGGGCGGAGGACCGCGGCCGGCTGCGCCTCGTGCTCGCCATCACGGCCACGGTCCTGGTCGTGGAGCTCGTCGGGGCCTGGGTCGCCGGCTCGCTGGCGCTGCTCGCCGACGCCGGCCACATGGCGACCGACGTCGCCGCGATCGTGCTGGCGCTGGGGGCGTCGTACGTCGCCACGCTGCCGGGCGGTCCGCGCTCGACCTTCGGCTACCACCGGGCCGAGATCCTGGCGGCGTTGCTGAACGCCCTGGTGCTGCTGGGGGTCTGCGGCTACCTGCTGTACGCCGGCCTGAGCCGGCTGAGCGACCCCGCGACCGTGCGCGCGGGGCCGATGATCGCGTTCGCGGTCGTGGGGCTGGTCGCCAACGGCACCTCCCTGGCCGTGCTGGCCAGGTCCGAGACCGGGTCCCTCAACCTGCGCGGCGCGGCCACCGAGGTGCTGGGCGACCTGCTCGGCTCGCTGCTCGCCGTGGTCGCCGGTGTCGTCATCTACACGACCGGCTGGCAGCAGGCCGATGCGGTCGCGTCCCTGCTGATCGCGGTGCTGATCCTGCCGCGGTCGTTCCTGCTGCTGCGCGACTCGGCGGCGGTGCTGCTCGAGATCGCCCCGCACGACCTCGACCTGGACGAGGTGGAGCGGCACCTGCGCGCGATGCCCGGCGTCGTGGACGTGCACGACCTGCACGCCTGGACGATCACCAGCGGCATCCCGAGCCTGTCGGCGCACGTGACGGTCACCGACGAGGCGCTCGCCGAGCACGGCGTGGGGGCCATCCTCGACCAGCTGTGCGTCTGCACGACCGACGACTTCGGCGTACGCCACGCGACCTTCCAGGTCGAGCCGGTCAGCCATCGCGAGCACGAGGACCTCGGCGAGGCCCACTGACCGCCCGGCGCCGACGGTCAGGGAAGGGGCACCCGTCAGGCCGTGTGCCGCCTGACACGTGCCACCTTCACCGGCTGACCGGGGGCAGCGCCGCCGCCTGCGCCGCCAGCCGGACGTGGGTGCCGGCGGCGCCGTACCCGTCGTACCCGCCGCGGCGCTCGAGCAGCTCCACGTGGAAGCCGGTCGCCAGCGGCAGCGTGAACGCGTGCAGCAGCTCCCCGTCGCCCACCCGGTCGTAGAGCAGCTGGTGCTCGCGCAGCTCGGCCAGCAGCGCGGGGTCCGGGGCGAACCGGGCCTCGAGGTCGACGTAGTAGTTGTCGGGCACCGGCAGCAGCGCCACGCCCCGCGAGCGCAGCGCGCGGACCTGCGCGGCCACGTCGTGGCAGGCGAACGCGAGCTGGGTGATGCCCGACCGGCGGGGGCTGCCGGGCCGGACGTCCTCGACGTTGAGCACCACCCGCAGGTCGCCCGCCGCCGGCCGCAGGGCGCGGCTGCGCAGCCGGCCGTGCGGCTCGATGAACTCCTCGACCGGCGCCGGCGCCAGGTCGAGCAGGGTGCGGAAGAAGGCGACCTCCTGGTCGAAGTGCTCGGGAGGCACGGCGACGGCCACGTGGTCGAGGCCGAGCCAGCCGTCACCGGCGCCCTCCTCGACGGGGACGAAGTCGCGCTGCCAGTCGTCGGCCGCGCCCGGCTCGGCACTGACGAAGAGGTGCAGCCCCGAGGGCGAGGTGATGCCCGGCAGCAGGGCCTCGCCGGCACCCCGGGTCCGGTCGACGGCCGGCCACAGCAGTGCCTTCGCCCGGGCCGCCACCGCCTCGACCGCCGGAGCGGCGACCCCGAGCGCGCACGGGAGGCCACCGGCGGGGGTCTCGTTGACCACCACCTGTGCCCCGCCGTTGCGCCAGCGGGTCACCGGCTTGCTGCGGTGCCGGCCTGCGGCGGCGAAACCCAGCGACGCCAGGAGGGCAGGCACCTCCGGGCCGGCCGTCACCTCCACGAACGCCGCGTCCGCCCGCGGCGGGGGCGGCGGGGCGGCGACCAGCGGCCCGTCGGTGACCGCGGCGAGCTGGTCCTCCAGGAAGATCAGGGAGCGCATCGCGTCCCGAGCCGTCTCGGCGGGGTCGGCCTGGCGGACCGCGTCGCTGAAGACCTCCAGCGAGAGCGGCCCGCGGTAGCCGGCGCGCAGCACCGCGGCCACCACGCCGGTGACGTCGAGCACGCCCTGGCCCGGGAAGCACCGGAAGTGCCTGCTCCACTCGAGCACGTTCATGTCCAGCAGGGGCGCGTCCGCCACCTGCAGGAAGCCGATCCGGTCGCCGGGCACGTCGGCGAGCGCGGCGCCGTCGTCGCCGCGGGCGAGCAGGTGGAAGGTGTCGACGGCCAGCGTGACCGCCGGGTGGTCGGCACGTCGTACGACGTCCCAGGCGTCCCCGACCCGGTCCAGGTGCCGGCCCCAGGCGAGCGCCTCGAAGGCGACCGTGACGCCGTGCTCGGCCGCGAGGGTGCCGACCCGGTGCAGCTGCTCCGCGGACAGGTCGCGGTCGTCCAGCGCGTCGGCGCCCACGTTGGAGCAGGCGAGGAACCTGGTGACACCGAGGTCGGCCATCACCTCGAGCTTGGTCCGGACCCGGTGCAGGACCGCGTCGAACCGCTCCGGCGGCACGCCCTCGAGGTCGCGGACCGGCTGGAACAGGTCGATGGCCAGGCCCAGGTCGGCGCAGCGCCGGGCCACCTCGCGAGGACCCAGCGGACTGGCCACCAGGTCGTTGTCGAAGAGCTCGATGCCGTCGAAGCCCGCCGCGGCGACCGCGGCGAGCTTGTCGGCGAGCAGGCCGCTCAGGGAGACGGTGGCGATGCCCTTGTGCACGGCGGACCCCCGCAGCTCAGGCGGTCAGCTCGGCGAAGTGCCGGGCCATCCGGTCCGCGTCCGGGACCCGGCCGGTGAAGTACTCGAACGCGCCGACGGCCTGGTGCACCGCCATGCCGCCGCCGGTCACGACCCGGCAGCCGCGGGAGCGGGCGAGCCGGACCAGCTCGGTCTCGAGCGGGAAGTAGACGACGTCGGAGACCCACAGCCCGTCGTGGACCAGCCGGCCGGGCACGGCAGTCCCGGGGTGCCCGAGCATCCCGATCGGGGTCGCGTTGACCAGCCCCTGCGCGTCGGCGAGGGCCCGCTCCAGGTCGGACACCGCGGTGACCCGGTCGTCGCCGAACCGCTTCGCCAGGCGGACGGCGCACCCGTCGGCCCGGTCCCGGTCCGCGTCGAGGACCGCCACGTGCTCGGCCCCCTGCTCGAGCAGGCCGTAGCCGACCGCGACCCCGGCGCCGCCGGCGCCCACGAGGACCACGCGGTCCTCGACGGCGTCCGGGAGCTGCTGCCGGAACGCCCGGCCGTAGCCGGACCAGTCGGTGTTGCGGCCCAAGGCCCGGCCGTCGCGGAACACGACGGTGTTGACCGCGCCGAGGTCGGCGGCATCGTCGGAGAGCTCGTCGAGCAGCGGCACGACGGCCTGCTTGAACGGGTGGGTCACGTTGAGCCCGTCGAAGCCCAGCCGCCGGGCCCAGTCGAGGACCTCGGGGAGGTCCTCGGCCCGCAGGCCGGTCTTCTCGGCGTCGATGATGCGGTAGCTCAGCAGCAGCCCCGACTCGCGGCCCTCCCGCTCCTGCATCGCCGGGGTGAGCGAGGCGCTGATGCCGGCGCCCACCAGGCCGAGGAGGTACGACGTCTGCTCGGGGAGCTGCCCCCGGGCGGAGGCGCTCACGACACGGCTCCGACCGTGACGGCGCGGGCCTCGACGTGGGTGGGCCGGCGCCGACCGACCTCGCGGGTGGGCAGCCGGTGGGTGCCCGAGGGGCCGGTGAGGACGGCGATCGCGGAGATCACGCAGGCGCCGGCGGCGAAGGTCGCGACCTTCCACCAGTTGTCGGCGTCACCGCCCATGAGTGCGCTGGCGATCGAGGGGGTGAACCCGGCCAGGGCGAAGCCGAACTGGGTGCCCACGGCCATGCCGGAGAGGCGGACGCTGGTGGGGAAGTACTCCGCGTACGTCGCCGGCCACACGGCGTTGGGCATCGAGTAGACGACCCCGGCCAGGGCGATGCCGAGGACGAAGACGAGCGGCGCGTTGCCGGTCGAGACGGCGCCGAGGAACGCCACGACCAGGACGGCGCTGCCGAGCAGGCCGGTGACGAACACCGGCTTGCGACCGATCCGGTCGGAGAGTCGCGCCCAGTAGGGGATGGTCGCGATGGCGACCACGTTCGCGACGATGGCCAGCGACAGCATCGTGGTGGAGCTGATGCCGATGCCGAAGTCGTCGGAGGTGGCGAAGTTCAGCGCGAAGACCTGGAAGGTCGTGTTCACCATCGCGATGAAGGCGGCGAAGAAGACGCGCAGCACACCGCGCCAGTGGTGGCGGAAGAGCAGTCCCAGGGGCGTGTGCGAGGCGGCGGTGCCGATGTCGGACCGCTGGTCGTGCTGCGCTGCCGCGAACTCCGGGGTCTCGTCGAGCCTGCGGCGGATCGCGAAGCCGACCACCACGACCAGCGCGCTGACCCAGAACGGCACCCGCCAGCCCCACGAGAGCAGCTGGTCCTCGGGCAGCACCGCGGCGAGCGGGAGGAACACGGCCGGGGCGAGCACCTGGCCGCCCTGGGTCCCGCTGAGCGTGAAGCTGGTGAAGAAGCCGCGCCTGTCGTCGGGGGCGTGCTCGAAGGACATCGAGTTCGCGCCCGCCTGCTCGCCGGCGGCGGAGAGGCCCTGCAGCAGCCGGAGCAGGACGAGCAGGGCCGGGGCCAGCAGGCCGACCTGGTGGTAGGTGGGCAGGCAGCCGACCAGGAACGTCGAGATGCCCATCAGCAGCAGGGTGCCGACCATCACCTTCTTGCGGCCGAGCCGGTCGCCGATGTGGCCCATGAAGAACGAGCCGATCGGCCGGGCGACGTACGCGACGCCGAAGGTGGCGAAGGCGGCGATCGTGGCGGCCGAGTCGTTGCCCTCGGGGAAGAAGATCTTGGGGAAGACCAGCGCGGCGGCGGTGCCGTAGATGGCCAGGTCGTAGTACTCCAGAGCGCTGCCGCTCCAGGCGGCCAGCGCCGCCTTCTTCGGCATCCGCCGAGTGGTGTCCTGATCGGTCATGTCGGTTCCTTCGGTCTCACCCTGCTGGTCCAGGGAGCTTGCCGTCGAGTGTTGGAGTGGTCGCCGTCACATGGCAAGCGTTTGCCATTTCTTGCCATAGACTCGCCGCATGGCCACCCCGGAGCGTCGCCGCCGCGCCACCATCACCGACGTCGCGGTCGCGGCGGGCGTCGCGGCGTCGACCGTCTCCCGGGCCTTCACCCGGCCCGGCCGGGTCAACCCGCACACCCGCGACCACGTGCTCGCGGTCGCCGAGGAGCTCGGCTACACCCCCAACCCGGCCGCCCGGGCGCTGGAGTCCGGGCGCACCAACACGCTCGCCCTGCTGGTCCCCGACATCACCAACCCCTACTTCGCGGGGGTGATCAAGGGTGCCGAGCGCGCGGCCGCGGCGGCGGGGCTGACGCTGGTGCTCGGGGACACCCAGGAGAACCCGGCCGCCGAGGAGCAGCTGATCCGGCGCCTGGGCCCGGCCGTGGACGGCTTCGTGCTGAGCGCCTCCCGGCTGCCCGACGACGAGCTGCTCCGGGCCGCCGAGCTCAGCCCGATCGCCCTGGTCAACCGGGCCACCCCGGGGGTGGCGTGCGTGGTGGCCGACTACGACACCGGGACCCGGCAGATCGTCGACCACCTGGCCTCGCACGGGCACCGGTCGTTCGTGTTCCTCGGTGGTCCCGCCGAGTCCTGGTCCGGGGCGCGACGCTGGGCCGGGCTGCGCGCCGCCGCCGAGGCGCACGGCATGAGCGCGGTCAGGTTCGGGCCGTACGTGCCCACGCTGGCGGGCGGACCGGCCGCCGCGGACGCCGTCCTCGCCGCCGGCGGCACCGCGGTGGTCGCGCACAACGACATGCTCGCGATCGGGGTGATGCTGCGGCTGGCCGAGCGCGGGGTCGACGTGCCCGGCGACCTCAGCGTCGTCGGGTTCGACAACATCGTGGGGTCGGACTTCTGCAGCCCCGCCCTCACCACCCTCGCGGAGCGCACCGAGGACGCCGGCTCGCGCGCCGTCGAGGCGCTGGTCCAGCAGGCGCACGCCCGCGCCACCGCGCCGGCCGCCCGGGTGCTGCCCACGCAGCTCGTCGTACGCCGGTCGTCGGGGCCGGCGCCGGGCTGAGGCGAGGGCGAGGAGTCGACGGTCAGCCGGGAGCTTCGACGCCGCCCGCCCGGAGGAGGTTCCGCCCGATCCGCCGCGCGGCCTCCTGCACCTCGGGGGGTCCGACGATCCGGAACGACGCCGGCAGCGCCGTGAGCTGGTGGGCGTACCAGTAGGGCTCGTCGGTCGAGCCGACCAGGCGGCAGTGGTCGTCGTCGATCGGCACGACGCGACCGAGGCTCCGGGGGATCCAGTGCCGGGCGAGCTCGGCCGACGCGTCGACCTCCACCTCGACCTGGTGGGTCCAGCCGTCGGAGAGGTGGTCCTCCACGTCCTGGACGGCGTCGAGGCCGGCGGGTGGGGTGAACGTGTCCGCGAGCGGCTCGACGCTGCGCGACCCGGTCGAGGCGGAGCACGCGCCGGGCGTCGCTGGCGTGCGACCAGCACAGGAGGTACCACCGGCCGTGGCGGGTCACCACGGCCCACGGGTCGACCTCCAGCGCGCGGTCGTGGCCCGACCCCGTCCGGTAGCCGAGCAGCAGCCGTCGGGAGGATCCGCAGGCCTCGACGACCTGCACCGTCGTCTGCGGGTCGGGACTCGTGTCCTCGTGGGCCCGCCGCCCCGCGCCGATCCGGCGTACGGCGTCGGCGGGCTCGGCGACCGGCGCGGGCAGGGCCCGGATGATCTTGTCGAGCGCACCGCCCACCGGGTCCGCGGGGTCGCCCGCGGCGTGGTCACCCTCCAGGACGGCCATCACGAGCGCCAGCGCCTCGGTGTTCGTGAACATCAGCGGGGGCAGCCGGTGCCCGCGCCCCACGCGGTAGCCGCCGTACCGACCGCGTTCGGAGTCGATCGGCACCCCCGCCTCACGCAGGACCGCCACGTAGCGCCGGGCGGCGCGGTCCGAGACCCCGAGCCGCTCGCCGAGCCGCTGCGCGGTGATCCCCGGGTTGCCCTGCAGGAGCTCGAGGCACAGCAGCGCCCGGGCGGTCGGGTTGGTCTCGTCCACCGTCCAAGGTTGCCACGGAAACCGGAAACGATCCGACCGGTTTGGATCCTAGGGTGGCGGCATGACCACCGAGACCCGCACCCCTGCTCCCTGGGAGCCCCCGATCGCCGGCACCGAGGTCGAGCACCTCGTCGGCGCGCTCGACCGGCAGCGCACGACGTTCCGCTGGAAGGCCGACCGCCTCGACGCGACCGGGCTGCGGACCCGGATCGGCGCCTCCTCCATGACCCTCGGGGGCCTCCTGAAGCACCTCGCCTTCGTCGAGGCCTACTACTTCCGGCACAAGCTGGGCGGCGAGTCGCCCGGCGCTCCGTGGGAGAGCGTCGACTGGGAGGCCCAGCCCGACTGGGACTGGACCTCGGCGGCCGACGACTCCCCCGAGCAGCTCTACGCCCTCTGGGACGGCGCGGTCGAGAGCTCGCGCGCCAAGCTGGACGCGGCCCTGGCCGACGGCGGGCTCGACCAGCTCGTGGACCTCGGGTGGCCCGATGGCCGCCGCTCCAGCCTGCGGCGGCTCCTGTGCGACCTGATCGAGGAGTACGGCCGGCACACCGGCCACGCCGACCTGCTCCGCGAGGCCGTGGACGGCGTGGTCGGGGAGGACCCGCCGACGGACTGGCGTCCCTGAGCCGCGCCGCGCGGGTGTCGGACCCGCCGGCCGGCCGGGGAGTCCGACAGCCTCAGGCCCGCTCGGACCCGGTCCTGATCGGCTGGGTGCCCCGGCGGACGCTCACGCGGTGTCCCCGGACCGGGTGGCGTCCTCCTCGGCGGCGGCCGAGAGCCGGACCAGCGTCTCCTCGATCCCCGTGCGGTTGCGGCCGGGGAAGCCGGTCACCTCGATGAGGGTCGACCACAGGCGGTTGTAGCGGGAGTAGTCGAAGCTCTCGGTCACCCGGGTGCCGCCGTCGACCGGCTCGAGCTCGTAGCGCCAGCGGTGCCCGCCGAAGTGCCGCCAGGCGATCTGCCGGCCCTCGTCGAACTCCACGACCCGGTTCCGGATCTTGTACGGCAGGCCGAACATCTTCATGTCCATCCCGAACTCCGCGCCCTTCGCGAGCCGCTCGGGGCCCGAGATCGTGCCCCGCAGGGTGCCGGAGCCGTCGATCCTGGGATGCTGGCGCGGGTCGGCGAGGATCGCGAAGACGACCTCGGGCGGTGCCGCGACGGTCGTGCTGGCAGAGATGATGCGAGAGGTCATGCCCCGACAGTAGGCGAGTCCCGCCAACCGGACTCGGCGGATTCGCCCCGGCGGACGGGCCCCGGTAAGTTGTGCGCGAGCCCGTTGTGGTCCCGATCACAGAGCGCACCACCCCCGCGCCACCGGTCGGATCCCGCCAATCGGCATGCGGAGACCCCGTGACGCCGGCGAACTCGAAGGAGTGCACGTGACCCAGTCCGGAAGTCCTGGCTTCGGCCCCGACCTGGTGGAGGTCTTCGGACCATCACAGCAGGACGGCGGCCCCGAGCTCGTCCAGCTGCTGACCCCCGAGGGCGAGCGCGTCGAGCACCCCGAGTTCAGCTTCGACCTCGGCGACGACGTGGTCCGCGGCTTCTACCGCGACATGGTCCTCACCCGCCGCATCGACACCGAGGCGACCGCCCTCCAGCGCCACGGCGAGCTCGGCATCTGGGCCCAGCTGCTGGGCCAGGAGGCCGCGCAGATCGGCGCCGGCCGGGCGCTGCGCCCGCAGGACTACGTCTTCCCGACCTACCGCGAGCACGGCGTCGCCTACTGCCGCGGCGTCGACCCGCTCAACCTGCTCGGCCTGTTCCGCGGGGTCGACCACGGCGCCTGGGACCCGAACGAGAACAACTTCGGTCTCTACACGATCGTCATCGGCGCGCAGACGCTGCACGCCACCGGCTACGCCATGGGCATGCAGCGTGACGGCGTCGTCGGCACCGGCGACCCGGACCGCGACGCCGCGGTGATCGCGCACTTCGGTGACGGCGCGTCCTCGCAGGGCGACGTCAACGAGGCGTTCATCTTCGCCGCGTCCTACAACGCGCCGGTGGTCTTCTTCTGCCAGAACAACCAGTGGGCGATCTCCGAGCCGATCGAGCGCCAGAGCCGGATCCCGCTCTACCAGCGGGCGCTCGGCTTCGGCTTCCCCGGCGTGCGGGTCGACGGCAACGACGTGCTGGCGACGTACGCCGTCACGCAGGCCGCGCTCCAGCGCGCCCGGGAGGGCCAGGGCCCCACGTTCGTGGAGGCCTACACCTACCGGATGGGTGCGCACACCACGACCGACGACCCGACCCGCTACCGGCTCTCCGACGACGTCGAGCACTGGAAGCTCAAGGACCCGATCGCCCGCGTCGAGGTCTACCTCAAGCGCAACGGGCTCGCCGACGACGAGTTCTTCGAGAGCGTCAAGGAGGAGGCCGACCAGCTCGGCCACCACCTCCGCGAGGGCTGCAAGGCGCTGCCGGACCCGCAGCCGCTGAGCATGTTCGACCACGTCTACGCCGAGGAGACCGAGGAGCTGCGCGTCCAGCGCGAGGGCTACGCGGCGTACCTCGAGAGCTTTGAGGGGAGCCACTCGTGAGCAACCAGAAGATCACGCTCGCCAAGGGCCTCAACATGGGGCTGCGCAAGGCGATGGAGGACGACCCCAAGGTCCTGGTGATGGGTGAGGACGTCGGCAAGCTCGGCGGCGTCTTCCGGATCACCGACGGCCTGCAGAAGGACTTCGGCGAGGACCGGGTCATCGACAGCCCGCTCGCGGAGTCCGGCATCGTCGGCACCGCGGTCGGCATGGCGCTGCGCGGCTACCGCCCGGTCGTGGAGATCCAGTTCGACGGCTTCGTCTACCCGGCGTACGACCAGATCGTCTGCCAGGTCGCGAAGATGCACTACCGGTCCAAGGGCCGCAGCAAGATGCCGATGGTGATCCGGATCCCGTTCGGTGGTGGCATCGGCGCGGTCGAGCACCACAGCGAGTCGCCCGAGGCGCAGTTCGCGCACACGCCCGGCCTCAAGGTCGTCGCGTGCTCGAACCCCGTGGACGGCTACTGGATGATCCAGCAGGCGATCGCCAGCGACGACCCGGTGATCTTCCTCGAGCCCAAGCGGCAGTACCACGCCGACAAGGCCGAGCTCGACGAGAGCGCGTCGCCCGAGCCGCTGTTCACCTCGCGCGTCGTGCGGCAGGGCACCGACGTCACCGTGCTGGCCTACGGCCCCACGGTGAAGACCGCCATGAAGGCCGCCGAGGCCGCCGCCGTCGAGGGCAAGTCGCTGGAGGTCATCGACCTGCGCACGCTCTCGCCGCTGGACATGGGCCCGGTGCTGGAGTCGGTGCGCCGCACCGGCCGCGCGGTCGTCACCCACGAGGCGCACGTCAACCTGGGCATGGGGTCGGAGCTGTCCGCCCGGATCACCGAGGAGTGCTTCTACTCCATGGAGTCCCCGGTGCTGCGCGTGGGCGGGTTCGACACGCCCTACCCCGCCTCGCGGATCGAGGAGGACTTCCTCCCCGACCTCGACCGGGTGCTCGACGCCGTCGACCGCTCGCTGAGCTTCTGAGGCTGGGGTCGAGGTGCGACGGCGCCCCGCGCCCGAGCCTCGAGACCCGGTGACCTGAAAGGAAACCGCACGCATGTCCGAGTTCAAGCTGCCCGACGTCGGCGAGGGCCTCACCGAGGCCGAGATCGTGGCCTGGAAGGTCAAGGTCGGCGACGTCGTCGCGATCAACGACATCATCGTCGAGATCGAGACCGCCAAGTCGCTGGTGGAGCTGCCGTCGCCGTTCGCCGGCACGGTCCTCGCCCTGATGGTGCCCGAGGGCGAGACGGTGCCCGTGGGCACGCCGATCGTCTCGATCGGCGACGCCTCGGAGGCGGCCGCCGCGCCGGCTGCGGGTGCGCCCGAGGGCGAGCCCGCCGCCACCCCGGAGATGGACCTCTACAACCCGCGCGCCTCCGGCGGCGGCGAGGGCGAGAGCCTGGTCGGCCGCAACAAGGTCGAGCGGGGCGCCGTACGCCGGGCCCGCAGGAGCGCGCCGACCGAGGGCGTGGCCGCGGGTGCGACCGCCGCCAACGCCCAGGCGCAGAGCGCGTTCGAGTCCGGCCCGTCGCCGGAGGTCGAGGGGGTCGACGAGCCCGCCGTGCCCGCCACCTCCGCCGTCCCTGCCGGTGGGCAGGAGCGGGCGACAGCCCTGGTCCCGGACTCGGCCACCTCGCCGGCCACGGCCCGGGCGCTGGCCAAGCCGCCGGTGCGCAAGCTGGCCAAGGACCTCGGCATCGACCTGGGCACCATCACCCCGTCGGGACCGAACGGCACCGTCACCCGGGCCGACGTCGAGGCCGCCGCCGCGGGCGCCGCGGGAGGCCGGCAGCACGCCCACTACCTCCAACCCGAGGAGAGCGCGTCGGAGGAGGGCTCCGGCTGGTTCCGCTACGGCAGCGAGCGCGAGATCCGCGAGCCGGTCAAGGGTGTCCGCAAGATGATGGCGGGCGCGATGGTGCAGTCGGCGTTCTCGGCGCCGCACGTCACCGAGTGGATCACCGTCGACGTCACCCGGACGATGGAGTTCGTCGACCGGCTCAAGGCGCGCCGCGAGTTCCGCGAGGTCAAGGTGTCCCCGCTGCTGGTGCTCTCCCGCGCGGTGATGCTGGCGATGAAGCGGACCCCGGAGATCAACTCGTTCTGGGACGAGGCCGCCCAGGAGGTCGTCTACAAGCACTACGTCAACCTCGGCATCGCCGCGGCGACCCCGCGCGGGCTCGTCGTGCCGAACGTCAAGGAGGCCCAGGACCTCTCGCTGCTCGAGCTCGCGGGGGCGCTGAACCAGCTCACCGCCACCGCGCGCGAGGGGAGGACCCAGCCGGCGGAGATGAGCGGCGGGACCTTCACGATCACCAACGTGGGCGTCTTCGGTGTCGATGCCGGCACCCCGATCATCAACCCGGGCGAGTCGGCGATCCTGTGCTTCGGTGCGATCCGCAAGCAGCCGTGGGTGGTCTCGAACGGCGGCGAGGACGAGCTGGCGATCCGCCAGCTCACCACGCTGGCGCTCTCCTTCGACCACCGCCACATCGACGGCGAGAAGGGCTCGCGCTTCCTCGCCGACGTGGCCGGCATCCTCGAGGACCCCGCCTCGGCCCTGCTGTTCTGATCGACCCGTCGCTTGGTCGTGGGGTGTGTACGCCGACCCGTCGCTTGTTGACACGTGAATGCGCCGACCCGTCGTCAACTGACGACGGGTCGGCGTGTTTCTGCGTGAACAAGCGACGGGTCGATGTCCGCGGGTCGATGTCCGCGGATCGCGGATCGCGGGTCGTGGGTCGTGGCGCGTCGGCGAACAGGGCCGGCTCAGGCGTAGCGACTCGCCCGGTCTGCGGGCGACCCCGGACCGGCGTCGAGCAGGGCGGCGAGCTCGTGCTCGAGGACGGCGCCGACGCGCTGGCAGAACGCCTCGGGCTCGTCGGCCGCGTCCGGGGTCTCGGCCACGATCCGGTCCACGATCCCCAGCTCCTTCAGGTCGAGCGCCCGGACCCGCTGCGCCCGGGCCATCTCGGGAGCGTGCTCGAGGTCGCGGTGCACGATCGCACTGGCGCCCTCGGGCGGCAGCGGGGAGAGCCAGGCGTGCTGGGCCGCGACCACCCGGTCGGCGGGCAGCAGCGCCAGGGCGCCGCCGCCGTTGCCCTCACCCAGCATCAGGCACAGCGTCGGCGCATCCAGGGTGACCAGGTCGGCGAGGCAGCGGGCGATCTCGCCGGCCAGGCCGCCGTTCTCGGCGTCGGCGGAGAGCGCCGCCCCCTGGGTGTCGATCACGGTCACCAGCGGCAGCCCCAGCTCCGAGGCCAGCCGCATCCCGCGCCGCGCCTCGCGCAGCGCCTCGGGACCCATCGGGTGGTCGGCGGTCTGGCCGCGGCGGTCCTGGCCGAGGAACACGCACGGCGCCTCCCCGAACCGCACCAACGCCAGCAGGAGGCCGGGGTCGTGCTCGCCCTGGCCGGTGCCGTTGAGCGGGATGACGTCGCTGGCGGCGTACTTCAGCAGCCGGCGTACGCCGGGCCGGTCCGGCCGGCGGGACCGGGTGACGGCGTCCCAGGTCTCCACGTCCGGCAGCGTGGTCAGCGGCACCGGGGCGGGCACCGGCCGGATGCCGTGCCGCGGGGCGAGCAGGATCGCCAGCGCCCGGTCGAGGATGCCCGCGATCTCGTGCGGGGCGACGACGGCGTCGATGATGCCGCGCGTGTAGAGGTTCTCGGCGGTCTGCACGCCCTCGGGAAACGGCCTGCCGTAGAGCGCCTCGTAGACCCGCGGGCCCAGGAAGCCCACGAGCGCGCCCGGCTCGGCCACGGTCACGTGGCCCAGGGAGCCCCACGACGCCATCACGCCACCGGTGGTGGGGTGGCGGAGGTAGACCAGGTAGGGCAGCCCGGCCGCCTTGTGCGCCGCGACCGCCTCGGAGATCCGCACCATCTGCACGAACGCCGGGGTGCCCTCCTGCATCCGGGTGCCGCCGCTGACCGGGGCGGCGAGCAGCGGCAGCCCCTCGCGGGTGGCCCGCTCGATCGCGGCCACCAGCCGGTCGGCGGACGCGCGGCCGATCGAACCGGCCAGGAACGCGAACTCGCCCATCACGACGGCCACCCGGCGACCGTGCATCAGCCCCTCACCGCTGAGCACCGACTCGTCGACGCCGCTCTTCTCGGCCGCGGCGGCCAGCTCCGCGGCGTACTCCTCGGAGATGCCGGTGCGCACGGGCGACACGTCCCAGGACGCCCAGGAGCCCCGGTCGAGGACGAGGTCGATGAGGTCGGCCGCGGAGAGGCGCGCGGGGCGGGGCGTCGTCGTCATTCTGCGAAGGCTAGTGCGGGAACAGCCCGGCGCGACGGGCTGTTCGCCAGTCGTGACCCTCGACGCCTCGCCGACCCTGCTGCCGCTGCTGCGCGACCGCCGCAGCACCCGTTCGTACGACGCCGCGCACGAGCTCGGGGACGGGGAGCTGCGGGCGATCCTGGACGCGGCGCGCTGGGCGCCGTCGGCCGGCAACTCCCAGCCGTGGGCGTTCCTGGTGGCGCGGCGCGGGGACCCGGCGCACCGGCGGTTCGTGCCACTGCTCTCCCGGGGCAACCAGTCCTGGGTGCCGCGCGCGAGCGCCCTGGTCTTCTCGCTGCACCAGGTCGCCTCGGGGCCCGAGGACGATGCCCTGGCCTACTCCGACTACGCGGCCTACGACCTCGGCCAGGCCGTCGCCCAGCTCAGCGTCCAGGCCCTCGCCCTCGGGCTGGCGGTGCACCAGTTCGCCGGGTTCGACCACGAGCGGCTCGCGGAGGTGGCGATGGTGCCGCGGCACTGGCGGGTCACCACCGGCGTCGCACTCGGGCGGGCGCTGCCGCCGGAGGAGACCGGCGACCCGCTGGCCCGGGAGCGCGACACCCGCCCGCGGGCGCGCCGGCCGCTGGCCGAGGTGGCGTACGGCGGCGTCTTCGGCGAGGCCCTGTCGCTGGAGTGACCCTCAGGAGCGCTCGTGCCAGGCGGCGAGCACCTTCTCCTCGTCCTCGCGCGACCAGCCGGTGACGGCGGCCTCCGGGGTCTCCCGCAGCCACCGCAGGGTGTCGCGTGCGGTCTCGGAGAGCGGACGGGTGGTCAGCCCGGCGTCGTACGACGCGGACACGTCGTGCGCCATCAACCCGGCGTACTCCGGCAGTGGCAGCCACACCGGGACCGCCCGCGGTCCCATCCACGGCTCCACCTCGTGGGCGGTCAGGAACTCCTGGTCCACGGCGGTGAACGTGGTGGCCGTCGGGTCGTGCAGCCCGAGCTCGCGGGCCGCGGCCGCCACGGCGTCGGTGAACGCCGCGCGGGTGGTGGCCAGGCCGGTGCCGTCGAAGGTGCCGACCCGCCGGGTCTCGGCGCAGGTCACGATCCAGGCGGCGAGGTCGCGGACGTCGATGACCTGCACGGAGTCGTCGGCCGAGCCGGGGACCAGCACCTCGGGGTGGTCCGCGGTGTCGGCGAGACGGGCCGGCCAGTAGGCGAACCGGCCCGACGGATCGCCGGGCCCGACGATCAGTCCCGGCCGGACCAGGGTGGCGGACGCGGCGCCGTCGGTGACGATCTGCTCGCAGGCGACCTTCATGGGGCCGTAGGCCTCGGGGTCCTCGCGCAGGTCGACGTCGTCGTGCACCGGCTCGCGCAGCGGGAGCGTTCCCGGGCCGCCGCCTGGCGTGGCGTCGTCGGCGTACACGTTGATCGTGGAGACGAAGACCCAGTGGGCGCTGGGGAACCGCTCCACCGCGGTCCGGACCCAGGACGGGTGGCGGCCGACGTCGACGACCGCGTCGAAGCCGTCGGCGAGGTCTGCGGGCAAGCCCTCGGCCCGGTCGGTCGCCACGTGCCGCGCGCCCTCGGGCACGCTCCCGGACGAGCCGCGGCACGCGCAGGTGACGTCGTGCCCGCGGCGTACGGCCTCCTCGGCCACCGCGCGCGAGAGGAACACCGATCCGCCCAGCACCAGGAGTCGCATGGTTCACCCGACAACGCTCCCGGTCCCGGGGGCAAGCGTGTTCGCCGTCGGCGGACAACAAGCGACGGGTCGGCGTCGTACGGCGTGAACAAGCGACGGGTCGGTCAGGTGGTGGGGGGAGAGGTCTTCCCGAGCAGCCAGGCGTGGAAGAACGGCTCGAGGTCGCGGCCGGTCCGCTCGGACCAGAAGGCGACCATGTCGTCGTAGGAGGCGTTGGCGTCCTCGTGGGCCGTCGGCCAGGCCCGCACGGCCGACCAGAACTGCGCGTCGCCGAGCTGCTTGCGCAGCTCGTCCCACATCAGTGCGGGGCTGTAGTAGACGTTCCCCTCGCCGAAGGTGGCCGGGTCGTAGTCGGCGGGCGGGCCGGACTCCCGCCGCATCTTCGGCTCCTCCTCGGCCCAGCGACGCATCAGGTCCGGCACCGGGTACCCGTAGTGCTCCGCCTGCCAGAGTCCCTGCAGGTAGAGCGCCATGCCCTCGCTCATCCACAGGTCGCGCCAGTCCGCGGGCGTGACCTCGTCGCCGTACCACTGGTGGACCATCTCGTGGACGATCACCTCCGGCGAGGTGGTGTAGTCGGTCATCCCGAGCGTGATCATGGTCTGGGTCTCCATGCCGCTGCGCGAGTCGACGAGGACGATCCCCAGCGAGGAGAACGGGTACGGGCCGAGCTTCTGCTCGATCCAGTCCAGCTCGTCGGCCGCCGGACGCAGCCCGCGGACCAGCCGGGGCCGGTTGCCCGGCACCCAGTAGGTGACCGGCACGCCGCTCTGCGAACGGTCCCGCACCATGCGGAAGTCGCCGATGGCGATCGTGGTGAGGTACGACGCGGCCGGCTCGTCGAGGTGCCAGCGGGTGACCGTGGCGCCGCCGTCGTCCTCGCGCGACTCGAGCCTGCCGTTGGCGACGCCGACCATCGGCGAGGGCACCGAGATGGTGAAGTCGTAGAGCGCCTTGTCCGACGGCTGGTCGTTGACGGCGTACCAGGTGTAGGCGCCGTACGGCTCCTGCATCGTCCACGCGCCGCCGTCGTCGGTGGTCGTCCAGCCGACGGTGCTGAAGTCGGAGCGGGTGGTGGGCGCCGGGGCCGGCCGCGGCGTGCCGGCGTACTCCACGACCAGGGTGTAGCGCCGGTCGGCCGCGACGGGCGCGTGGACGACGAGGTCCTTGCCGTCGTGGTCGTACGACGCGTCCTCGCCGTCGAGGCGCACCGACGAGACGTGCAGGGCGTGGCCCAGGTCGAGCTGGAACCGGTCGGCGTCGGAGGTGGCCCGGAAGACCAGCGTCTCCACGGCGGTCAGGGTCTCGGAGTCCGGGGTCCAGGCGAGGTCGAGGTCGTAGTGCAGCGCGTCCACGCCGGGGTCCCCGACCCGCGGGTAGACCCGGTCCTCGACGGGCATGCTGAGCGCGGCGTCCAGCGCCGGGTCGTCGGTCGCGATCCCGGGGTCCTCGGCGACCGGCTGGACCGCGCCGGACGTGCGGCCCGACGCCGGGCCCGACGGGTCGCCCGGTGGCGGGGCCGCGTCGTCGCCGGACGAGGTGCAGCCGGCGAGCAGGATCGACCCGGCGGCCAGGGCCGCGACCACTGCGCCGTGCCGGGGGCGCATCAGTCCCCGCCCCGCAGCAGCGGCCGCGCGAGCTTGCGGCCGTGGTGGATCTGGGCCTTGACGGTTCCGAGCGGGGCGCCGACCTGTTCGGCGATCTCCTCGTAGGACATCCCGTAGACGTCGCGCAGCAGCAGCGGCTCCACGAACTGCGGATGGTCGCGCTCGATGCTCTCCATCGCCTCGAGCAGGTCGAGGCGGGTGCCGGCGATGACGCTGGTGGTGCGCGGGTCGGGCTTCTCCAGCGGCAGCACGTCGCTGGCGACCGCCTGGTTCTTCATCCGGCGGTAGGTCGTGCGGGCGGAGTTCACCGCCACCACGTGCATCCAGGTGGTGAACCGGCCACGGCCGCCCCACGAGCCGATCTTGTTGGCGATGTTGATCAGCGCCTCCTGGCAGGCGTCCTCGGCGTCGGGGGTGTAGGGCAGCACTCCGCGGCACACGTTCAGCGCCCGCGGCCGGATCGCCCCGAGGAGCAGCTCCATCGCGTCGCGGTCGCCGTCTCGGGCGCGACGCGCCAGCTCGTCGATCTCGTCCGGTGTCCGCGCCTGCGCGGCCGTCTCGCCTGCCATGCCAACCGTTCCTTCCCCGTTGCGTGGAGAGTAGACCAGCGCACCGGACGGAGGCCGTCCGGTGCGCTGGTGGGGGAGTCGCTGTCCTCGTCGCGGGCTACTTGACCTCGGACCGCAGCACCATCCGGAGGCCGATGGCGAGCGGCACGACCAGCCAGACCAGGCTGGTCACGCCGACCTGGGCCCACTGCTCCGCGGTCACGCCGCCGTTGAACAGGAATCCCTGCGCGTAGTTGAAGTCCACCCACGGCTGCAGGTCCCGGAACCACCCCTGGCTGGTCGCCAGCAGCGCGGCCAGCGTGGGCAGCACGAACGACCAGACGAAGTAGGTCACGATCGCGCCCGCCGAGTTCCGGATCAGCACCCCGAGCATGAACCCCATCAGCAGGCCGAGGACGTTGGCCAGCACGATGGTCGAGAGGTGCATCGGGCCGTCGTCCCAGACGGTGTCGACGCCCGCGATGCCGGAGCCGACGATGTTGCCGATCGCGCCGATCGCCATGGCGACGACCATCGAGGCGACGGCGATCGAGACGGCCACGACCGCCTTGGCGGCGACCACACGTCCGCGGTGCGGGACCAGCGTGAACGTCGTCAGCCCGCTGCGCTGGCTCCACTCGCTGGTGACCGAGAGGATCGCGACCATCGGCAGGATCACCGCCATCGGGATGCCGATCGCGGCGGCGAAGGTGTCGTAGGTGAGCTCCGAGTCCGGTGCCCACAGCACCACGGCGATGGTCGCGAGCAGCGCGGTGATGCCGATGCTGGTCAGCAGCCAGAATCCCGACCGGGTGTCGAACGACTTGCGGGCCTCCACGGCCACCAGCCGGGAGAGCGGGATCGGCGCGGGTGCGGTGCGCCGGGTGACGGGCCGCGCCTCGGGGATGGTCATGGTGGTCATGCGACAAGTCCTTCTCTCTGGGTGTCGGCGGTGAGCTCGAGGAACATCTCCTCCAGGCCGGCCCCGTCGGCCGGGCGCAGCTCGCGCAGCGCGATGCCGGCCTGCAGGGCGACCTTGCCGACCAGCTCGGGGTCGGCCTCGGTGCGCAGCGTGTCGTCGTCGACGGGGGTGTGGTGGATGCCGGACGCGGCCAGCGCCACGGCCAGCCGGTCGCGCTCGGTGGAGCGGACCACGGTGCCGGCGGCCTCGAGCAGCTCGGCCTTGGTGCCCTGCGCCACGATCCGGCCGCGGCCGATCACGACCAGGTCGTCGGCGATGACCTCGATCTCGTGCAGCAGGTGCGAGGAGAGCAGCACGGTGGCGCCGCGGTCGGCGTACCCGCGCAGCAGGTCGCGCATCCAGCGGATGCCGGCCGGGTCGAGCCCGTTCGCGGGCTCGTCGAGGATCAGCACCTCGGGCTCGCCGAGCAGCGCGGTGGCGATGCCGAGCCGCTGCCGCATGCCCAGGGAGTAGTGGCGCACGCGGCGCCCGGCCTCCTCGGGGGTCAGGCTGACCAGGTCGAGCATCTCGTCGACCCGCGTGGACGGCAGCCCCATGGTCCGGGCGGCGACGGTCAGGATCTCCCGTCCGGTCCGGCCCGCGTGCTGGGCGGAGGCGTCCAGCAGCACGCCGGCCGTCAGGCCCGGGTTGGGCAGGTCGGCGAACCGGCGCCCGCACACCTCGGCGGTCCCGGACGTGGGCGGGGTGAGTCCGACGAGGACCCGCATGGTGGTGGACTTGCCGGCGCCGTTCGGGCCGAGGAACCCGGTCACCCGACCGGGCTGTGCGGTGAACGAGACATCGTCGACGGCGGTGAAGTCGCCGTACTTCCTGGTGAGGGCGTGCACTGTGATCATGCGAAGAAGCCTCGCCCCGGGGCGAGGGTCCGCACATCGGGGAAGCCGCTGAGCCACACCCCGGACTCCACCCCGGGCCTCCCTCGGGGTCGACCCCGAGACCCGCATAATGCTGGGGTGTCCATGCCCGCCCGCCTCGGTCGCTACGCCGTGCGCCGGCGCATCGGCTCGGGCGGGTTCGCGACGGTCTGGCTGGCCTACGACGAGCAGCTGGACTCGCCGGTCGCGGTGAAGGTGCTGGCCGACAACTGGACCGAGGACCACCACGTCCGCCAGCGGTTCCTCGAGGAGGGGCGCTACCTGCGCAAGGTCGAGTCGCCGCACGTCGTCTCGGTCTACGACGCCGGCGAGCTCGACGACGGCCGCCCCTACCTCGTGATGTCGTACGCCGACCAGGGGACGCTGGCGGACCGGCTGGAGGTCGAGGGGCTCACCCCCGGACAGGCGCTGGAGGTGGTCCGCCAGGTCGGCGCCGGGCTCTGGGCCCTCCACCAGCGCGGCATCCTGCACCGCGACGTGAAGCCGGCCAACGTGCTCTTCCGGACCGTCGACCCGACGACCGGCTCAGGGGGTTCCGGCCAGATCCGGGCGATGGTCGGAGACCTCGGGCTCGGCAAGGCGCTGGACGTGTCCTCGCGGCTGACCATGATCGCCGGCACCCCGTCCTACGTCGCCCCGGAGCAGGCGCAGGGCGAGGGGCTCGACGCCCGCGCGGACCAGTACTCCCTCGCCTCGCTGGCCTACCTGCTGCTCGCCGGCCGGCCGGCGTACTCCCACGCCTCGCTGGCCGCGGCCGCCAGCCCCGGGCCGCCGGCACCGCTGTCCACACCGGAGCGGCCGTTCCCACCCGAGGTGGAGGCCGTGGTGACGCGCGGCCTGGCCGTGGACCGGGAGGAGCGCTGGCCCGACGTCGCCGCGTTCGTCGGTGCGCTCTCCGGCGCCCTGCGGACCGCGCTCGACGACGGCGCGGTTCCGCTGGCCCCGGATCCCTGGCTGCCGGTGGACCCGCAGCTCACCCAGCCGGGGGCCGCGCCGTCGGCGCGCCCGGCCTCGCCGGACCTCGCGGAGCCGCAGTCCGGGCCGGCTCCCTCGCGTCGGGGCCGGCGGACGGCCGGCGTGCTGGCCGGCCTGGTGGTGCTGGCCGCCAGCGCCGTCGCCGGCTACGTCCTCGCCCAGGACACCGGCCGCGAGGCCACGGTCAGCGACGCGCAGGGCAACCTGTCGGTGACCGTGCCGAGCGACTGGGACCGGGCGGTCGCCAGGGACGGCTGGCGGCCACCGAACGACTCGGACCCGAAGACGTCCGCCGACTTCCCCGCGCTGTCGGTCGGCACCTCGCGCGACTGGACCGCCACCGACGCGCCGGGCCAGGGCGTCTTCCTCGGCCTGCTGCCCGGGACCGAGCTGCCCACGCAGGTGCCCCGGCACCCCGAGTGCGTCAACGCCCAGGACCCCGTCGACGACACCGTGGACGGCAACGCGTCGGTGACCGTCGTCTACACCGCCTGTCCGGGCGGGGTCACCGTCGAGCGGGTCGTGCAGGTGGCCGCGAACCGGCTGCTGTGGATCCAGGTGCGCAGCGCCGACCGGGCCACGGCGAACACCGTGCTCGACGCGGTGCAGACGCACGGGATCTGAACCCTGCCGCACCGGTGAGGTGCTACTGCACCTTGCTGACGCTCTGCGAGACCTGCTCCATCAGGTCCTCGAGCCCGGCCCGGTCGACCTCGCGGCCGACCACCGACATCTCGAACTTCGCCTCGGTCTCGCCGGGGATGCTGAACCAGCGGAAGGTGTTGAACCGCTGCCGGTCGGTGGTCGGGTCGCGGTAGCTGAAGGACAGCAGGTCCTGGGTCTGGCCGAGGATCACGACGTCCTCGTAGCCGGCCTGCATCGCCGCCAGCTTCTGCGCGACCATCGCCTCCTTGGACTTGTGCTCGTTGGAGAGCTTCACCCGCAGGCTGTACCCGCCGACCGTGGGCTCGTCCGCCGGGCGCCACCGGATCTCGTCGAGCGCCTCCTGGGTCGGCACCCAGCCCTTCGGTGCGGCGTACACCCACTCGAACGGTCGATCCCCCACGGTGTGGCGGCGGTAGGGCAGGCTCGGCAGCAGCGGCGGGTAGTCGATGTCGGAGGCGAAGGCGCGGACCGGGTCGACCGGGATGGACGGGTGGGTGGCCGGCACGGGTGCGGCCTCGGCCATCGTCAGCGGCGTCTCGCGGAGCAGGTGCGCCGCCGAGAAGCCGCCGGCCACCCCGAGCAGGGCGAGGAGCAGCGCAGCCCCGAGCCCCCGCATCCCCATGGCGGCAACGTTAGCGCCGTTCCCGCCTGAGCACGCCGACCCGTCGCTTCTTCATGCACGAGTACGCCGACCCGTCGCAGCTTCACGCCCTGGGACGAGGCAGCGGCCCGACCTCAGGGGGTGTCCACGCCCGACCCCGCGATGCGAGTGGGGCCGGCCACAGCGTTAGCGTGCGGAAGGTGACGAGCCACCTGATCCGCAACGCCCGTCTCGTCCCGCTCGCACCGGGCGAGGAGGCCCCCGACCGGCCGCTCGACGTCCTCGTCGAGGACGGCACCGTGAGTGCCGTCGGCCCGGGTCTGGCCCGGCCCGCAGGCGCCGAGGAGAGCGACGCCGAGGGTCGTTGGCTGGTCCCCGGCCTGTGGGACCAGCACGTGCACCTCGCGCAGTGGACGCTGGCCTCGCAGCGACTCGACCTCGGGGCTGCCCGCTCGCCCGAGGACGCGACCCGGGCCGTGGCCGAGCGGATCGCCGAGTGGCCGGACCACCCCGTGATCGGCTGGGGGCACCGCTCCGGCGGCTGGGACCGCGACGTCACCGTCTCCGAGCTCGATGCCGTCTCGGGGGACACCCCGGTCGTCCTGATCAGCGGCGACGGCCACCACGCCTGGCTCAACACCACGGCACTCCTGTACCTCGCGATGCCGGTGCGCGACTCGGTGGTCCGCGAGGCCGAGTGGTTCGCGGCGTACGCCCGGCTGTCCACGCTGGTCGGCGACGACGGCACCTCCCCGGAGGCGTACAGCCGGACCCTCGACCACGCGGCGTCGATGGGCATCGTGGGGATCGTGGACTTCGAGTTCAGCGGCGGCGCCGCCGAGTGGGCCGAGCGCTGGGCCGCCGGGGCCGACCTGCTCCGGATCCGGATGGCGACCTACGCCGACACGCTCGAGGACGTCATCGCCGCCGGGCTGCGCACCGGTGACAGCCTGCCGGGCTGCGACGGGCGCGCCACGATGGGCCCGCTGAAGATCATCAGCGACGGCTCGCTGAACACCCGCACCGCCTGGTGCTGCCAGCCGTACGCCGACGCGCACCGCCTGGAGTACCCCAGCGGCCAGCCCAACCTCTCGCCCGACGAGCTGCGCACCCTGCTGGGCCGCGCGCACCGGTCCGGACTCGAGGTCGCCACCCACGCCATCGGGGACGCGGCGGTGGCGGAGGCGCTGGGGGCGTACGCCGCGACCGGCGCCCGGGGCTCGGTCGAGCACGCGCAGATGGTCGGCCGCGAGGACGTGAAGCGGATGGCCGAGCTGGGGATCCGCGCCAGCATCCAGCCGGCGCACCTGCTCGACGACCGTGACCTGACCGAGAAGATCTGGGGCGACCGGGCGGAGCGGTGCTTCGCGTTCCGGTGGATGCTCGACGACGGGGTGGAGCTGGCGATGGGCTCGGACGCCCCGGTCTCCGACCTGGACCCGTGGCTCGCGATCGCGGCGGCGGTGCACCGCAGCGCCGACGAGCGCGAGCCGTGGCACCCCGAGCAGGCGTTGACACCTCGCGAGGCACTGGCCGCCTCGGTCGACGGACAGCCGATGGTGCGGCCGGGCTCGCGCGCCGACCTGGTGCTGCTCGACCGGGACCCGCTCGAGGAGAGCGCCGACTCCGAGGCCACCGCCGACCTGCTGCGCACCATGCCGGTCGCCGCCACCTTCGTGGACGGCTTCGCGGTGCACGACGTGCGTTAGCCGGTGCCGCCCGACTGCGGATGACCGCGCGGCAGGCACTGCACGACTGGTGCCGTCGGGCTCGCCACGAGCCCGGGGCGCTCGTGACGGTTCAGAGCTTCTCCAGGACCAGCCGCGCCACGACCTGCTGCTCCACCGCGAAGGGGTGGAACGCCAGGGCGCGGTTGGCGTCGGTGGCCTGCCCGTTGATCCACGGGTCGTCGGAGCAGATGTCGTGGCCGGCGCTCGCGGCGAACACGTCCACGTAGGCGTCGGCCCGCCGGGCACCGTGCTCGACCGCGGCCGCCAGCCCCTCGTTGATCCGGCGCGCGTAGCCGTAGTCGCCGGTGGCGAGGGGCAGCGAGGGGCAGGTGCCGTGCGGCGGCAGGATCTGCGGGTAGCCGACGACGACCACCTCCGCGTGGGGTGCGCGGTCCCGGATGCCGGTCACGATCGCGGCGACGTGGCCCCGGATCTGCCGCAGCTCCTGGGTGAGGAGGTCGTGGCCGCCGGAGGTGAACTTCTTCTCGCAGGGGGCGCCCTGCGGGTCGGCGGACCGGAGCCTGGCGCAGGTGCCGATCAGGGTCGCGAACAGGTTGAAGTCGTTCCCGCCGATGCCGACGGTGACGAGGTCGGTGCCCTTCGTCAGGGCGTCGAACTGGGGTGGCTTCGACTGGTCGCCCGCCTGCTGCACCCCGACCATCGAGCTGGAGTCGGCACCGCTGCAGCTGACGTCGACGAGCCGGGTGCCCGGCAGCCCGGCAGCGACCAGGGCCGGGTAGTTGTTCGTCGACCGCAGGCAGCCGTTGCTGATGTCGGTCTCCGGCACCAGCGGCGCCGCCGTGTAGGAGTCGCCCAGTGCGACGTACGTCGGGTAGCGGCCGGTGCCCGCGGCGGTCGGGACCGTCGCGTCGGGGGTCGATGCGGACTGCCGCGGAGCCCCGGCGCGGACCGCCGAGTCGCCCTCGGAGCAGCCGGCACCGACGAGGGCGAGGGCCAGCAGCAGCACGGCGAGGACTCGGGTCGTGCGGGACGGGTCGGTCATGCGCACCTCCTGCAGGGGAACGGTACGGACGTGCACCCAACCACCCGGAGGTCGCCCCGCCCCGGGCCCGGGGACTGGATGCCCGCCGGAACGGGTAGGACTGGGGGGTGAGTGCTCCGCGACGCGACAACAGACAGTGCTGCCCCGGTGTCGGTGGACCTGCCCGACGACCAGTCCAAGGGCGGCGAGTCCTCGCTGACCGTCATCGTCGCGCTGGTCGCCAACGGGCTGCTCGCGCTGGCGAAGAGCGCGGCCGGCTTCCTCACGGGCTCGGCCTCGATGCTGGCGGAGGCCGCGCACTCGTGGTCCGACACCGGCAACGAGGTGTTCCTGCTGATCGCCGAGAAGAAGGGGCACAAGCCCCGCGACGAGTCGCATCCGCGCGGCTACGGGCGGGCGACGTACGTCTGGTCGCTGGTGGCCGCGTTCGGCCTGTTCTCGGCCGGTGCGGTGGTCTCGATCTGGCACGGCGTCAGCGAGCTCTTCGCGGAGCCGGAGGCGCCCAGCTACACGATCAACTACATCATCCTGGCCATCGCGTTCCTCCTCGAGGGCTCCTCGTTCGTCCAGGCCTCGCGCCAGGTGCACGGCGCCTCGCGGCGCTGGGGGATGCACCCGCTGCGGTTCATCGACAACACCTCGAACCCGACCCTGCGTGCGGTCTTCTTCGAGGACTTCGCCGCGCTGCTGGGCCTGGCGATGGCCGGCACCGGCATCGGGATGCACCAGCTGACGGGGCACGCCTACTGGGACGCGGTCGGCTCCATCGCCGTCGGTGTGCTGCTCGCCTTCGTGGCGGTCTACCTGATGCGCCGCAACATGGAGTACCTGCTCGGCGAGGGCTCGGCCGAGATGCGCGCCCGCGTCCTCTCCGGCCTGTGCGGTCACCCGGCCATCGACCGGGTGACCTACCTGCACGTCGAGTACGTCGGACCGAGCCGGCTGTTCGTGGTCGCCGCGGTCGACCTGACCGGCGACGACGCCGAGCCCGACCTGGCCCGGCGGATCCGCGACGTCGAGCGCGAGATCGAGGAGAACGACCTCATCGAGGACGCCGTCCTCACGCTCGCGCACCCCGATGAGGAGTCGCTGACGCCGTGACCGCCGGGCCCCCGGGCCTCAGAGATTGGTCGGCCGCAGCACCTGGCTGATGCCGTGGGCGATCTGACGGTTGCCCTTGTTGATGTCGAGCGCCCGCACGACCAGACGCGGGTTCGTTGCGTCGGGGTCCCGGTCGATGAGGCGGATCCCGTGCTTCTTCACGTTGACCTTGATGACGCCACCCTGCGCGGTCTTCAGCTTCACGCCGTCGGCCTTGGCCGCCTGGGCGGAGGTGATCGTGGCGCCCGGGACCACGTGGTAGAGCAGGATCGACTCGAGGGTGTCGACGTCCGCGACGGACGCGACGGCCTTGAAGGTGGCCCTCTCGGTCTTCGGGGTCTTCCCGGTCAGGTCGGTGACCAGCCGGCGGAAGGCCGCGTCGGTGGGGATGAAGGCGGTCAGCCGCTTCTTGCCCTGGGCGAGCACCGCGACCGGGCTGTCCGGCTTGGCGTCCAGGACCGTCACGACCGCCTTCTCGACGATGTCGAAGTCGTACCAGTTGTGGTCGAGGTGCGTGCCGTCGGCGGCGAGGACCTGCGCCAGGCTCTTCGTGCCGGTCTTGGCGGACGTGTGCTGGTCGGCCGCCTGCGCGGGAGCGGCGACCAGGCCCAGCGACAGGACGGCGGCCAGGGCGGTGGTGGTGCGGAACTTCTTCATGGTGGTTCCTCTCTGGTGGTGTGGGTGAGCTGTCACGAAACGGTGGGGCGCTGCGCGTCGTACGACGCCCGCAGCACCGAGGTGACCGAGTGCGCGGGGTTGCCGTCGTCGTCCTCGAGGCTGACGTCGACGGCGCTGTAGCGGTCGAAGAGGCGGTCGTCGACCTCGAACGACGCGCGGCCGCCGGGGCCGAGCTGGCCGAGCGGGAGCATCTTGAGGGTGGCCGGGTCGAGCAGCCAGGCCTCGTAGAACTGGCCGCGGTGCGCTGGGGGCAGGTCGCGGGTGCTGATCGTCATCTCCACGCCGCCGCCGGGACCGCTGGTCATCAGCACCCGGCCGCCGGCAGTACCCTCGACCGGGTCGAGCGCTGCGCTGACCTCGGCCGCTGGCGTGCCCGCGCCGAGTCGTCGCCACGGGTGACGGCGACGGCGGTGCCGGTGACCAGCACGACCGCGGCCGCGGCTGCCGCCAGCCCGAGTGCCCGGCGCCGCCGCCTGCGGAAGGGTGGCAGGGGCGGCAGCGCCGGGACGCCCCCACGGTCGGCGACCGGCGCCTCGAGGGTGCGCGCCGACCGGAGCAGCATCGCGTTGGCGGTCGCGAGCTCGGCGAGCTCACGGCGGCAGTCGGGGCAGTCGTCGAGGTGGTCGCCGGCCTCGACGACGAGCGGGTTCGAGAGCTCGCCCCGCAGCAGCGCCAGCAGGTCCGGGTGCGTGGTCACGAGCCCGCCCCTCCCCGGTGCTGGTCGCGCATCAGCGCGCCGAGGCGACGGGTGCCGCGGGAGGCGCGGGCCTTGACGGTGCCGATCGGGACGTCGAGGTGCCGGGCGACCTCGCGCTGGGTGAGCCCGGCGTAGTAGGTCAGCTCGAGGACGCGGCGCTCGTGCTCGGGCAGGCGGCCGAGTGCCGCGCGGACCTCGGCCGCCTCGGCGAACCGGTCGACGGTGTCGCGGCCGTCCTCGCCCACCAGGTCACGTGCCGCCTCGACGGAGACGATGCGGTGCCGGCGGGAGCGCAGGGTGTCGACGGCCCGCCGGTGGGCGATCGTGAACAGCCAGGTGCTGAACCTCTGGGTGGGCTGGTAGCGCGCCGAGTGGCGCCAGGCGTCCAGGAAGGTCCGCTGCAGGACGTCCTCGGCCTCGTCGGCGCCGACGTACCGGCGCAGGTAGGCGAGCAGGCTGGGTCCGTACGCCGCGTAGGCGTCCTCGAGTGCCGACTCGTCGCGCCGCGCGAGTCGGAGCCCGATGGCCTGGCCGCTCTCCATGCAGGTGGTTCGGCACAGGCGCACGGACGGTTGCCAAATCCGGCAAATATTTCAACAACTTGTTGAAGTTCGTCGCCGGTGTCAGACGTTGTCGGCCCCGAGCGCGATGGTCAGGGCGAGCACCGTCGAGGGGTCGTCGAGGCGGTCGCCGTAGAGGTCGCGCAGCTGGCCCATCCGGTAGCGCACCGTCTGTGGGTGGACGAACAGCTCCTCGGCCACGTCCTCGCGCCGGCCCTGGTGCAGCAGCCAGGAGCGCAGCGTGTCGGCGAGCTTCTCGGCGGAGCCGGGGCGCAGCCCCTCCAGGGGCGCCAGCACCTGGCTGCGCAGGTCGGCGAGGGCGTCGGGGTCGGCGCACAGGACCAGCTGTGCCAGGTGCGCCTCGGTGTCCTCGACCACGCCGAGGGAGCGGGCGCGGATCGCGCGCTCGTAGGACGCCCGGACCTCGAGCCACGGCCGCGCCGGACCGGCGATCGCCCCCCGGCCCAGGATCGCGCGCAGCAGCGCCGGCCGGCGTCGCCCGTGCACGTCCGGCACCAGCAGCAGTGCGTGGTCGTCGAGGTCGGGGAGGTCGGAGGCCACCAGCGTTCGCGGCGCGACGGCTGCCAGCACCGGGCGGACCTGCGCCTCGGGGACCACGACGGCGGTGAGCGTGCTGGGCAGCTCCCAGCCGGCGCGCTCTGCGGCGTCGGTCACGGTCTCGGCCGAGGCGCCCTGCAACAGGTGCCGGGCGATCCGCTCCAGCAGCCGCTGGCGGACGCGGCCGGTGGTGGCGAGCTCGTCAGTGTGTCCGGCGACGCTGGCGGCGGAGAGCTCGTCGATGTAGGCGAAGACCAGCTCCGCGAAGTCGACCAGCGTCTCGGCGGGCACGCCGCTGGCCACGGCGGTGGTGGACATCTCGCGCCAGGAGACGCGGGCGCCGACCCGGTACGCCGCCAGCAGCGCCTCGGTGGTGCGCCCGCTGCGGGCCTCCCCGCGGCCGAGCTGGTAGGCGCCCTCGACGGCCGGGGCGGTCGGCGTACGAGGGCTGGCGCCGCGGCCGCTGGCCAGGGAGAGGAAGCCGCCGAGCGCGAGCTGGACGGCGTTCCCGATGTTCTCGCCCATCGGTCCGGTGAGCGCGCCCTCGTAGCTGGGAACCTCGGCGATGATGGCCGTGACCGTCTCCTCGGCGACCGCCGGGAGCCGTGAGCGCATCTCGGCGACGGCCTCGGCGGGCAGCTGCAGGCGGTGCCCGGCGGTGCGACGGGTGGCGGGGCGAGCCATCTCCGGCCTCCTTTTTGTGTCTGGCGAACAAATGTGACGTACGTCTTCATGCTCGACGGACAGGACTTTACGCCCTCCGATGAAGGACAGTGGAGGGCATGAGCACCGTTGTCACCCCCCGTGTCTCCGGCGCGACGTCCGCACCCCCGGTCCGGTCGCCCCGCCGCAGCCTGCGCGACGGCCTGCGCCGCGTCGCCGAGGCCGCGGTGACCCCGCTCGAGCTCGAGGACGTGCTGGACGTCTTCCACCCGCTGCGCAAGGGTGCCGACCTGCGTGGCCGGATCGTGTCCGTCACCCCCGAGACCGCCGACGCCGCCACGATCGTCATCAAGCCGGGCAAGGACTGGGCCGGCCACGTGCCCGGCCAGTACCTCCGCGTCGGCGTCGACGTGGACGGGGTGCGCCTGTGGCGCACCTACTCGCTCACCCACGGCCCTCGGCCGGACCGCTGCATCAGCATCACGGTCAAGGCGATCCCCGACGGCGTCGTGTCCAACCACCTGGTCCACCGGGTCCGGCCGGGTCAGATGATCCACCTCGGGCAGGCCGACGGCGACTTCGTGCTCTCCGACCCGATGCCGGGCAAGCTGCTGCTGGTCACGGCCGGCTCGGGCATCACGCCGGTGATCGGGATGCTGCGCAACCTGTTCTCCCGGGCCGTGCCGTTCGAGGCCGACATCGTGCTGCTCCACTCCGCGCTCTCGCGCTCGGAGGTCATCTTCGGCGAGGAGCTGCGGCGGTACGCCGCGGAGGGCCGGCTCCGGCTGGTCGAGCTGCACACCGACGTCCACGGGATGCTCGACGTGGACGACCTCGACGAGATCGTCCCCGACCTCGACGAGCGCACCACGTTCGCGTGCGGGCCGGTCGGCCTGCTCGACGCGCTCGAGGAGCACCACACCGGGCGGGGCCTGCCGCTGCACATCGAGCGGTTCCGCACCACGACCGTGGTGACCGGCGAGGGCGGCACCCTGACGTTCGCCAAGTCGGGCACCGTCGTCGACGCCGACGGCGCGACCCCGATCCTCGACGCCGCCGAGTCGGCCGGCGTCCTGATGCCGAGCGGCTGCCGGATGGGTGTCTGCTTCGGCTGCGTGCTGCCGCTGCGCGAGGGCGCCGTGCGCGACCTGCGCAACGGCCAGCTCACCGTCGCCGCCCCCGGGGACGGCGTGATCATCCAGACCTGCATCAGCGCCGCCGCCGGCGCCTGCGACATCGACAACTGACCCACCCCCATGTCGGTGGTCGAGCTTGTCGAGACCACGTGATCTCGACAGGCCCGATCGCCGGGAACGGAGCACCATGACTGCCCTGCAGAAGAAGCCCACCAGCCCGATCGCCCACCTCACCCCCGAGGACATCGAGCAGCTCGGTGTCGAGCTCGATGCCATCCGCCAGGACGTCATCGACAGCCGCGGGGAGCAGGACGCGGCGTACATCCGCAAGGTGATCGGCATCCAGCGCAAGATGGAGCTCGGTAGCCGCGCGGTCCTGCTGGCCAGCGTGTTCCCGCCCGCGTGGATCGTCGGCACCGCCGGCCTCTCGGTCGCGAAGATCCTCGAGAACATGGAGATCGGCCACAACATCCTGCACGGCCAGTGGGACTGGATGCGCGACCCGAAGATCCACTCCACGACCTGGGAGTGGGACATGGCCACCCCGGCGGAGCAGTGGAAGCACTCGCACAACGAGCTGCACCACACCTACACGAACGTCATCGGCAAGGACAACGACCTCGGCTACGGCATCATGCGCGTGGACGAGGACCAGCCGTGGCACCCGTTCTTCCTGGTGCAGCCGTTCTGGAACTTCATCAACGCCTGCTTCTTCGAGTACGGCATCGCGGCCTACGACCTCGAGCTCGGCGCCAACATCAAGCGCAAGAAGACCAAGGACCCCGAGTTCAAGGCGCGCGTGAGCAAGGTGCTGAAGAAGATCCGCAACCAGGCCACCAAGGACTACGTCATCCACCCCGCGCTGTCGCTGCCCACCGGCTCGTTCCTGCCGACCCTGGCCGCGAACTTCACCGCCAACGTGGTCCGCAACGTGTGGAGCCACTCGATCATCATGTGCGGCCACTTCCCCGAGGGCGTCGAGACCTTCGAGAAGCGCTCGATCGACGGCGAGTCCCGCGGCGAGTGGTACGTCCGGCAGATGCTCGGCTCGGCCAACATCTCCGGCTCGAAGGCGATGCACATCATGAGCGGCAACCTGTCGCACCAGATCGAGCACCACCTGTTCCCGGACCTGCCGAGCAACCGGTACGCCGAGATCGCGCCGAGGGTGAAGGACCTCTTCGACAAGTACGGCCTGAACTACCACTCCGCCCCGCTGCCGAAGCAGGTCGCGAGCGCGTGGCACAAGGTGGTCCGCCTGTCGCTGCCCAACGGCTGGCTGGCCACCACGAACGCGAAGAACGCCGTGCCGCAGCTGAAGATGCTCTACAAGATGACGACCGGCGGTCCCAAGGTCCGCCGCGCCGCCCAGGCCCGGCTGAACCAGCAGGCCCGGAGGGTGGCGCAGGCCGCATGATCCGGTAGCGCTGACGGGCCGCCCCCGGACCTGGGTCCGGGGGCGCTGCCCGCGTCCGGGGTGTATCGGGCGCGCAGCGGGGTAGGGATCGTCACGGACGCCCATCCCCCCTGCGAGCGAGGTGACCTTCGTTGAGCGCCCAGACCCTGCCCACCGAGGACGAGCAGGCCCACACCGTCAGACGCGCCATCGGCGCCTCGGCGATGGGCAACATGACGGAGTGGTTCGACTACGGCGTCTACGCGTACGCCGCCACCTACATCACCGACGCGTTCTTCCCGACGACCGGCGTGATCGCGACCCTGCTGGTCTTCGCGGTGTCGTTCGTCTTCCGGCCGCTGGGCGGCATGGTCCTCGGCCCGCTGGGCGACCGCCTGGGGCGGCAGCGGGTGCTGGCCGCGACCATCGTGATGATGGCGGCCTCCACCTTCCTGGTCGGGCTGCTCCCCGGGTACGCCGCGATCGGGATCTGGGCGCCGATCCTGCTGGTCACGCTCCGCATCCTCCAGGGCTTCTCCACCGGGGGTGAGTACGGCGGCGCCGCGACGTTCATGGCCGAGTACGCGCCCGACCGCAAGCGTGGGTTCCTCGGCAGCTTCCTGGAGTTCGGCACCCTGGCCGGCTTCACCCTGGCCGCCACCCTCGTGCTGGTCTGCGAGCTGTTCCTCAGCGACGCCGCCATGGGGTCCTGGGGGTGGCGCATCCCGTTCCTGATCGGCGGGCCGCTCGGCCTGGTGGGCCTCTACCTGCGCCGCCAGCTCGAGGACACGCCGGTGTTCCGCGAGCTGGAGGAAGGGGGCGACACCGAGGAGGCCGCCAGCTCGGCGCTCAAGCAGGTCCTCACGTCCTACTGGCGACCGCTGCTGACCCTCAGCGGGCTGGTGATCGCGCTCAACGTCACCAACTACACGCTGCTGGCCTACATGCCGACCTATCTCCAGGACAAGATCGGCCTCTCCTCGCGCTCCTCGCTGGTGCTGCTGATCGTCGGCCAGCTGGTGATGATGCTGCTCCTGCCGCTGTCCGGCCGGTTGTCGGACAGGTTCGGGCGCAAGCCGGTGTGGTGGGTCTCCCTGGTCGGGCTCTTCGTCGCCGCGATCCCGGCGTACCTGCTGATGGCGCGGGGCTTCGCGCTCGCGCTGGTCGGCTTCGCCCTGCTCGGTGGGCTCTACGTGCTGCAGCTGAGCACGATCTCGGCGACCTTCCCGGCGATGTTCCCCACGCAGGTGCGCTATGCCGGGTTCGCCATCGCCTACAACGTCTCGACCGCGCTCTTCGGTGGCACGGCGCCGGCGGTGAACGAGAAGCTGATCGAGGTCACCGGCAGCGACCTGGTGCCGGCCTTCTCCATGATGGCGGCCTGCGTGGTCGGTGCGGTCGCGCTGGTCTGGGTGCCCGAGACTGCTCGCGCCTCGATCCGGGGCACCGGGGTGCCCGGGGTGGACACGCGGCCGCAGCCCGCCTGAGTTCCCGGCCGCTCAGCCGAGCAGGTCGACCACGCCACGGAGGTCGGCGAGCACGACATGGGCGCCGGCCCCGGAGAGCTCCGACTCCGACCAGGTGGTGGTGATGCCGACGACCCTGCCCACGCCGGCGGCGACCGCGGCACCGATGCCGGCGGGTGAGTCCTCGGCGGCGACACAGTCGCGGGCTGCGACGCCGAGTCGTTCGCACGCCAGCAGGAAGCCTGCCGGGTGCGGCTTGCCCTCGGGCACGTCGCGGGCGGTGACCACCACCTCGATGCGGTCCAGGACGCCGAGCCCCTCGCCGACCGCCAGCGCCACCCAGGCCGGCCGGGCCGAGGTCACGATCGCCACCGGGATGCCGGCCGCACCGGCGGCGTGCACGAGGTCGTGCGCGCCGGGGACCGGCTCGGGGGTCGCGTCGTGGGGGATCCTGTCGTGGACCTCGGCGGCGAGCTCGTGGGGGTCGTGCTCCGACCACGGACCCGGCTCGACGGCGAACACGTCCTCGGCCCGGCGGCCGGTGAAGAGGCCGAGGTCGTCGATCACCCAGCCACGGTCCGCCAGGAAGACGCGGTAGGCCTCGCGGTGCACGGGCTCGGAGTCGACCAGGGTGCCGTCGAGGTCGAGGAGGAGCGCGGCGGGCCGCGACGACGAACCGCTCACACGCTGACCGTGAAGAGCACGTCGCCGACCTTCGCGGTGGTGTCCGCGGCGGGAGGCGGCACCGACCCCTTGGGCCGGTCCATGGCCACCACGGGCACGATCACCGAGATGTCCTCGCCGCTGATCGTGGCCGGGTCCCAGCGCACCATCGGGTCGCCTGCCGCGACGGTGTCCCCCTGCTCGGCGAGCACCTCGAAGCCCCGGCCCTCGAGCCGCACCGTGTTGATCCCGAGGTGCACCAGCACGCCGACCCCGTCGGCGCCGAGCACGACGAACGCGTGCGGGTGCACCTTGACGACCTTGCCGGCGATCGGCGACACGACGGTCACCTCGCCGGGGTCGGGGTCGATGGCGATGCCCGGGCCCACCATCTCCGAGGAGAAGACCGGGTCGGGCACCTCCGACAGGGGCACCAGCCGTCCCGGACAGGGGACGAGCACGTCGACCGCGGCCCTGACATCGGCTCCGGTCACATCAGGTCCTCGATGTCCTCGGCGAGCGTGTCGGCCTCGGGTCCCACGACGACCTGCACGACGTTCCCGGACTTCACGACGCCGTGGGAGCCGGCTGCCTTGAGGGCCTTCTCGTCGACCAGTGATCCGTCCTTGACCTCGGTGCGCAGGCGGGTGATGCAGGGCTCGATCTCGACGACGTTGTCGGCGCCGCCGAGCCCGGCGAGGATCTGCTCGGCCTTGCTGCTCATGCGTTCTCCTTCGATGTGGCGGGGATGGAGGGGTCGGTGGTGGTGACCTTGGCGAGCCCGCGGGGGTTGTCGGGGTCCAGGCCGAGTGCCCGGGCGAGCGCCTCGACGACCAGCTGCGCGGGCACGATCGTGCCCAGCGGTGCCAGCGCCTCGGGAAGCTCGGGACCGGGGACGTGCACCGCGCACGACTGCGCGAACGCCGGGTCCCCGCCGAGGCCGACCACCGTGGCGCCGCGGCCGGCGAGGTCGCCGGCGAGCTCGACCATCGGGGCCAGCAGCGGCCCGTCCGGGGCCGCGACCAGGACGGCGGTCATGCCGCTCGTCACCACCGAGATCGGGCCGTGGCGGAGGTCGGCGTAGGAGTAGCCGCGGACCGGGCGCAGGCAGGTCTCCTCCAGCTTCAGGGCCGTCTCGAGGGCGGTGCCCATCATCAGGCCGCGCCCGGACACCACGGCATACGCCGCGTCCCGCAGCGCCGCCACCGCGGCGTCCACGCCCTGCGGGTCGTGCACCAGCCGGTCCACCTCGGCGGGCACGCGGGCCAGCTCGGCGTCGAGGGTCCGGGGATCCGGTGCGAGGGCGGTGCCGAGCGTGGCCATCGCGACGAGCTGGGTCAGGTAGGTCTTGGTGGCCGGGACCGCCACCTCGGGCCCGGCCCGGGTCACCAGCGCGAGGTCGGCGTGCTCCGCGAGCGGGGAGCCCTCGACGTTGGTGATCGCGAGGGTGGCGGCACCGTTGGCGCTCGCCCAGGCCTGGGTGTCGACGATCTCGGTGGTGGCACCGGACTGGGACACGCAGACGACCAGGGCGTCGGAGAGGTCGAGCCGGGCCCGGTAGTGGGTGGCCACGCTGGGGGAGAGCAGGCCGGAGAGCAGGCCGGCCCTGGTCTCGACCAGGTAGCGCCCGTAGATGGCGGCGTTGTCGCTGGAGCCACGGGCCGCGAACAGCACCTGCCGGCGGCCGCGGGCGAGCCGTTGCACCTCGGGCCTGGCCGGCAGCAGCGCCTCCAGGGTGCGGCGCACGGCGACGGGCTGCTCGGCCACCTCGGCGGCCATCCGGCTGCTCACGAGATCTTCTCCTGTCCCGCCATGGGTCTTGACATCGGTCGGAACCGTGACCATCCTCACAACTGGTACGGACCAGACCGTACCAGCGAGAGTTCCCATCGTCGAGAGGTCCAGCCCCTTGTCCGGTACCCGCCCAGCCAGGGTCATCACCGAGGGTCCGCGGCCCAAGCACGCGCAGCTCAGCGACGTGCTGGCCGACCTCGCGGTGCACGAGCTGGGCCCGGACTCCGCGATCCCCTCCGAGCGGGAGCTGATGACGACGTACGACGTCTCGCGGGCCACGGTGCGCAAGGCGATCGACAGCCTGGTGGCCGACGGGCTGCTGCACCGGATCCACGGCAAGGGCACGTTCGTGGCGCGGCCGCGGCTCGAGAGCCGGCTGCACCTGGCGTCCTTCAGCCAGGACATGCGCCGGCGCGGGCTGACCCCGTCGACGCGGCTGCTCGGCGTCGAGCTGGACGAGCCCCCGGCCGACGTCGCCAAGGCGCTCGACCTGAGCGCCGACGGCACCGCCTGGCGGGTGGACCGGGTGCGGCTCGCGGACGGGCAGCCGCTCGCGCTCGAGAACGGCTGGTACCCCCGCGCGCTGCTGCCGGGCCTCGACCGGCACGACCTCGGTGACTCCCTCTACGAGCTGCTCGCTGACGTCTACGACCTGAGCATCGACAGCGCCGAGCAGACGCTGTGGGGCGAGACCGCCGACGCGACCACCGCGCGCCGTCTCGACGCCCCGCTGAACACCCCGCTCCTGGTCTTCCGGCGGATCTCGTACGCCGCCGGGCGGCCGCTGGAGTACGTCGTCTCGCGCTACCGCGGCGACCGCTACCAGCTGCACATGTCCCTGGGCCGGGAGGACCTCGGCGCAGGCAGTCGAACACGAGGACAGGACACCTCCGAAGGGAAGCAACAGTGACGACAACAGACGCCTCCGGGGGCGCCACCCCCACTCAGGGCCGGCGGTTCAACCTCGCCCCGGTCCAGAAGTTCGGCCGCAGCCTGATGCTGCCCATCGCGAGCCTGCCGGCGGCCGCGCTGCTGCTGCGCCTCGGCCAGCCCGACCTGCTCGGCGCCGACGGTCTCGGCTGGGACCACGTGGCGGCGGTCATCGGCGCGGCCGGCAACGCGCTGTTCGCCAACCTCCCGATCCTGTTCGCCGTGGGCGTCGCGATCGGGATGGCCAGGAAGTCGGACGGCTCGACGGCGCTCGCGGCTGTCGTCGGCTACCTGGTCTTCAAGGGTGTGGGCGACGCGATGTCCCCCCTCGTGCTCGGCAACCCGGGCGAGGGCGAGACCCAGGAGCTGATCAACTACGGCGTCCTGGGCGGCATCGTGATGGGCCTGATCGCGGCGCTGCTGTGGCAGCGTTACCACCGCATCAAGCTGCCGCCGTACCTCGCCTTCTTCGGCGGTCGACGCTTCGTCCCGATCATCACCTCGGTCGTCGCGATCGCGGTCTCGGTGCTGATGAGCTTCGTCTACCCGGCGTTCAACTCCGGCCTGACCAACCTCGGTGAGTGGGTCACCAACAACGACGTCATCGGCGGCTTCGTCTACGGCACCCTCAACCGGCTGCTGATCCCGCTCGGCCTGCACCACATCCTCAACAACCCGCCGTGGTTCGTCTTCGGCACCTACACCAGCGGCGGGGTCGAGTACCACGGCGACATCGCCCGCTTCCTGCACGGCGACCCGACCGCCGGCGCCTTCATGACCGGCTTCTTCCCGATCATGATGTTCGCCCTGCCGGCCGCGGCACTGGCGATCTGGCACGAGGCCCGCTTCGAGCACAAGAAGGCCGTCGGCGGCATCATGCTGTCGGCCGCGCTGACCTCGTTCCTGACCGGCGTGACCGAGCCGTTGGAGTTCGCGTTCATGTTCGTGGCCTGGCCGCTCTACGTGATCCACGCCGTGCTCACGGGAACCTCGCTGGCGCTGGTGAACGCGCTGGGGGTCAAGGACGGGTTCGGGTTCTCGGCGGGCCTGTTCGACTACGTCCTGAACTTCAACATCGCGACCAAGCCCTTGATGCTGATCCCGATCGGCATCGGCTACGCCGTCGTCTACTACTTCCTGTTCCGTGCCGTGATCCGCAGGTGGAACCTGCGTACCCCCGGTCGCGAGGACGAGGACGACGAGTCCGCCATCGAGGCCGACACGAGCGCCTGAGGATGCTCCTGTCTGCCGGTCGAGTGGTCACCCCGGAGCGAGTCCTCGCCCCGGGGTGGCTGCGCGTCCAGGGGGAGCGGGTCGCCGAGGTCGGACCGGGTGCACCACCGGGCCCGGTGGACCTCGAGCTGCCGGCCGCCACGGTCGTCCCGGGGTTCGTCGACACCCACGTCCACGGGGGCGGGGGAGCGTCGTTCGACGGCGGTGACCACGAGGCTGTCGCGACGGCGGTCCGCGCCCACCTCGTCCACGGCACGACCACCATGGTCGCGAGCCTGGTGACCGCGAGCCCGTCCTCGCTGGCGGAGTCGGTGGGCCGGCTGGCCCAGATGACCGACGACGGACTGCTCGCCGGCATCCATCTCGAGGGCCCGTGGCTGAGCCGGCGGTACGCCGGTGCGCACGACCCCGCGCTGCTCGCCGACCCCGAGCCTGAGCAGGTGGATGCCTTGCTCGAGGCGGGCGGAGGCCACGTCCGGATGGTGACGCTGGCCCCGGAGCTGGCCGGCGGGCTGGACGCGATCCGGCGGCTCACCGCCGCGGGCGTGGTGGCCGCGATCGGGCACACGGACGCGACGTACGACGAGGCGCGCGCGGCGCTCGACGCGGGTGCGGGGGTGGGCACCCATCTCTTCAACGCGATGCGCGGCCTGCACCACCGCGAGCCGGGCCCGGTCACCGCGCTGCTCGAGCACCCCGACGCCCACGTCGAGCTGGTCGCCGACGGCGTGCACGTCCACCCCGCGGTGCTGCGGCTCGCGGCCCGGGCCAAGCCGCACCGGACCGTCCTGGTGACCGACGCGATGGCCGCGGCCGCCGCGGTGGACGGTGACTACCGGCTCGGGCGGCTCACGGTCACGGTGCGCGACGGGGTGGCCCGGCTCGCCGGCACCGGCGCCATCGCCGGGTCGACCCTGACCATGGCGGCGGCGGTCCGGTACGCCGTGCAGGTCGCGCGGCTGCCCCTCGAGGACGTGGTCCGGGGCGCCACCGCCTCGCCCGCCGCCCTGCTCGGGCTCGAGCGGGTCGGCGCGCTGCGCCCCGGGTTCGACGCCGACCTGGTGGTGCTCGACGACGACCTGACCGTGCAGCGCGTGATGCGCAAGGGTGCCTGGGTCCGGGAGCCGGTCGGCCCGGCCGCCGCTACTCGTCCCCGGTGAGGTTGAAGGCCCGCAGCCGGCGCCCCGTGAGCCACACGCCGAGCACGATGACGACGGCGGTCGCGACCAGGGAGTACCCCACGCCCAGGTTGTCCACGAGGGACACGTCGGCGACCGGCTCCGCGATCGCGCCGGACCAGCGGCTCACGCTGAGCCACCGGACCCCGTCGAGCAGGCCGCCGAGCAGGCTCTCCCAGATCAGCAGGTAGATCAGGCCGACCACGACGGCGTGGCGGGTCAGGACCGACAGCAGCGCGAAGAGCGCGCAGTAGGCGAGGCCGCCGGCGAGCGCGCCGAGGGCGAAGCCGAGCCCGAACCGCGGGTCACCGGTGCGCAGGATCAGACCGGCGACGAGGACCGGGACCACGGCGAAGGCCACGACGCAGGCGGCGGCGACGGCCAGCTTGCTCAGGACGATGCTGTACCGCGAGATGGGCTTGGCCAGCAGGTAGGCGATCGACCCGTCGTCGATCTCCGGCGCCAGCAGCCCGGTGGTCGCGAGCAGCGACACCAGGGGGACGACCACGACCAGGCCGAGGCCGTAGAGGGTGTGCCGGGAGGCCATCTCGTCCTCGCCGACCAGCAGGCGCACCAGCAGGGCCAGCCCGATGAGCACGGCGGGCAGCACGAAGAGCAGCACGCCGCGGCGGCGGCCGAAGACGCTGTGGACCCCGATCCGGGCGACGGTGGGAGAGAAGGCGACGCTCATGCCGACACCAGGTAGGCGAAGACGCTCTCCAGCGACTCGTCGGTGGGCGTGACCTCGAGCAGCCGGATCCCGTGGCCGCGGGCCAGGCGCGGCAGCGCCTCGCTGAACCGGCCGAAGTCGGACGCCTCGATCTCGATGCCGCCCTCGGGTCGCAGCCGCGCGCCCCGTACCGAGCCCTCGGCCAGCAGCACCGAGGCCATCGTCCGGTCGTCGCCCGTGCGCAGCACGAAGCGGTTCGGCCGGTCGGTCATCAGCCGCCGGATCGCCCCGAAGTCGCCGGAGGCGGCGTGCCGTCCGGCCACCACCACCTCGATCTGGCGGGCCACCTGCTCGACCTCCTCCAGGATGTGGGAGCTGAACAGCACGGTGCGGCCCTCGCCCCCCAGCGTGCGGAGCAGCTCCATCAGGTGGATCCGCTGGCGCGGGTCCATGCCGTTGAACGGCTCGTCGAGCAGCAGCACCGTCGGGTCGTGGACCAGCGACGAGGCCATCTTCACCCGCTGGCGCATGCCCTTGGAGTACGTCGAGATCACCCGGTCCTGGGCCTCGGTCATCTCGACCACCGCGAGCGCCGCCTGCGCCGCCGCACCCGGGTCGGCCAGGCCGTGCAGCTCGGCGTTCGCGACCACGAACTGCCGCCCGGTCAGGTAGTCGAAGAGCGCCTCGCGCTCCGGGACCAGGCCGATCTTCCGGTAGACGCGCTCGTTGCGCCACAACGGCTCGCCGTCCAGCGTGACCGTGCCGGTCGACGGCGCCAGGAAGCCGGACATCATCGCGATGAGCGTGGACTTGCCGGCGCCGTTCGGGCCGAGCAGCCCGGTCACGCCGGGCCCGATGGTCATGGAGACGTCGTTGACGGCGACGACGTTGCGGTACCACCGCGACACGTGCTCCAGCACCAGCGTGCTCATGCGGGGTCCCCGCGGAAGCGCGAGCGCAGCGAGTGGTTTCGTGGGGTGTTCATGCGGTGACCGTTCGGTAGCGGCCGAGCAGGGCGCCCGTCGAGCCGAGCACCACGAGCAGCGTCGTGGCCAGGTAGAGCAGCCCCATCCCGGTGCCCTCGGGTGGCGTGGGGGTGGCCTCGGTGGCGTCGAAGAGGAAGACCTGGACCCCGTTGACCAGCGTGTACGGCGAGAACAGCCCGGCCACCTGCCCGACCGTCCCGTGCCCGGAGTCGAAGGAGATCCCCTGGATCGTCGCCACCACCGTGTAGCTGACGAGCAGCACGACGATGACGGCCGCGACCGCGAGCCCGCGGCGGACGGTCAGCGCGGCCACCACCGCTGCCAGGCCGGACAGGCACGCCGCGAGCAGGGCGGCCCCGACGAGGGCCCCGAGGATCCTCCCGGTCTCCCGGCCCGGCGGCAGCCCGGCGAGCAGCCCGCCGACGTACATCAGCAGCAGGGGTGCGGCGACCAGGACGAACGTCGCCGCGGTCAGCGACGCCAGGCGCACCAGGACGTAGGTGGTCCGCCGCATCGGCCGCGCGAGGTAGAGCGTGATCGTCCGGAACCTCAGGTCGCGGGAGATCAGCGCCGGCGCCTGGGAGGCGACGAAGACCGAGATCAGCAGCTGCGTCGTGAGCGGGTAGGTCGAGTAGGGGACGATCTGGTCGTCGAGGCCGAGCAGGCTCTTGGCCTGCACCAGGACGCCCACCAGGATCAGTGCCGGCAGCAGCATCAGGCCGAGCAGGATCATCGGCAGCACCTTGGAGCGGCCCGACCTGCCGAGGCCGTAGGAGTTGCGCAGCCCGGTGGCGAAGAACGCCCGGGCGACGGCCGGCTCGCCGAGGCGGGGCCCGGTGTAGGTCCGGTAGCCGAGGTCGTGGATGACGGCCGCGTGGTCGGGCGCGGGTGGAGCCGCTGCGGGCGCCACGCCCGCGGACTCAGACGGGCTGGACACTCCCGGCACCCCCTTCGCGGAAGACGTCCTCGATGCGGTGGTGCCGCTCCTGCATCCGGACCAGCCCGAGCCCGAGGTCGACGGTGAGGTCGCGCACGACGTCGCGGGTGGTCTCGTCACGGACCTCCACCTCGACCATGCGGCCATCGGCCGGGCGGGCGACCAGCCCGGCGTCGACGAGGGCCTGGCCGAGCAGCCGGTCGGAGTCGGGCCGGCCCTGGACCTCGACGAGCAGGGTGCCGGTCGTGTGCAGGAAGTCCGTCGTCGCCGAGGAGCGCAGCAGCCGCCCGCTGTCGAGCACGACGACGTGGTCGCTGACCCGCTCCAGCTCGCCGAGCAGGTGGGAGGTGACGAGCACCGCGATGCCGAACTCGGTGCCGATCCGGCGCACCAGCGCCAGCATGTCGTCCCGCGAGGCGGGGTCGAGCCCGTTGGTCGGCTCGTCCAGCAGGACCAGCCGCGGGTCGTGGACGAGGGCCTGCGCCAGCTTCGCCCGCTGCTTCATGCCCGTGGAGTAGCCGCCGATCGGGCGATACCGCTCCTCGGCAAGGCCCACGTGGCGCAGCACGTCGGAGGCGCGTTCGCGCGCCGCGGCGTACGGCAGACCGGACATCTGCCCGAGGTGGACGACCAGGTCGCTCGCCGACACGTCGGCCGGCAGGCAGTCGTGCTCGGGCATGTAGCCCACCAGCGCGCGGATCCGCCCGCCGTCGGTCGCCACGTCGTGTCCCAGGACGGTGGCGCTCCCGCTCGTGGCCGGCACCAGGCCGAGGAGGATCTTGATCAGGGTGGACTTCCCGGCGCCGTTGGCGCCGACCAGTCCGGTCACGCCCTCACCGACGTTCACGTCGAGGGCGTCGAGGGCGGTGACGCGCGGGTACTGCTTCGTCAGCCCCGCCGTCTCGATGACCCCCACGTCGTCCAAGGTAGCCGCTCGCCCTCGGCCACGACGGCGCTTCGGCCCGGCGTACGGTCGGACCGTGTCCCGTTCCGTCGCCGCGACCCAGGCTGAGGCCGGCCGTGCGCTGCCCGGTGATGACTTGGTTCCGGACGCGGATGTCGTGATGGACCGGGCGTTCACGGTGGCTTCGCCCCCGGACCGGGTGTGGCCGTGGTTCGTGCAGCTCGGCAAGGGGCGAGCTGGCTGGTACCTCCCGCGCCCCGTCGAGCGCCTGGTGCCGCAACGGCGCCGCGCGATCCGCCGGCTCGACCCGTCCCTGCAGGGCCTCGCGGTCGGTGACGTGATCGCCGACTGGGGTGGGCGGGACGCCACCTTCACCGTCGCGCTGCTCGACCCGCCGCACGCGCTGGTGCACACGTCGCGCCGGGGCCGCACGGAGCTGTCCTGGGCGATCGTCCTGCACGGGCTGCCCGAGGGAACCCGGGTGCAGCTCCGGCTCCGGCTCGCCCCGGTGAAGCGACCGTGGCTGGCCGGATCCGTCGGCGACCTGGTCGACGCCGCTACCGTGGCCGGGCTTGCGGCCGGCCTGCGGGAGCGGGTCGCGGACGTGCCGGGCTGACCTCGCCGACGTCAGGCCGACGGGCGAGACGGCGTCACCCCAGGGCGGCGCCGACCACCTCGCGCGCCTCGGCCTGCACCTCGGCGAGGTGCTCGGGGCCGCGGAAGGACTCGGCGTAGATCTTGTAGACGTCCTCGGTCCCCGACGGACGCGCGGCGAACCACGCCGACTCGGTGACGACCTTGAGCCCGCCGATCTTCGCGCCGTTGCCGGGTGCCTCGGTGAGCTTGGCGGTGATCTCCTCGCCCGCCAGCCCGGTGGCCTTCACGTCGTCGGGCGACAGTGCGGCGAGCTTGGCCTTCTGCTCCCGGTCGGCCGGCGCGTCGATCCGGGCGTACGCCGGGTCCCCGTGCCGCTCGACCAGCGCGGCGTAGTGCTCCGAGGGGGTCTTGCCGGTGGTCGCCAGCACCTCGGAGGCGAGCAGCGCCAGCAGGATGCCGTCCTTGTCGGTGGTCCAGGTGGTGCCGTCCATGCGCAGGAACGAGGCACCGGCGGACTCCTCGCCGCCGAAGCCGAACGACCCGTCGATCAGTCCCGGGACGAACCACTTGAACCCGACCGGGACCTCCACCATCGGCTTGTCCAGCGACGCGGCGACCCGGTCGATCATCGAGGACGACACCAGGGTCTTGCCGATCTGCGCGGAGGCCGGCCAGCCCGGCCGCGCGCCGCCGAAGAGGTAGCCGATCGCGACCGCGAGGAAGTGGTTGGGGTTCATCAGCCCGGCGTCCGGGGTGACGATGCCGTGCCGGTCGGCGTCGGCGTCGTTGCCGGTGGCGACGTCGTACTCCGACTTCCGCCGGATCAGGGACGCCATCGCGTTGGGGGAGGAGCAGTCCATCCGGATCTTGCCGTCCCAGTCCAGCGTCATGAAGCGCCAGGTCGGATCCACCAACGGGTTCACCACGGTCAGGTCCAGGCCGTGCCGCTCGGCGATCTCGCCCCAGTAGGCCACGCTCGCGCCGCCGAGCGGGTCGGCGCCGATCCGGACCCCGGCGTCGCGCACGGCGGCCAGGTCGACGACGTTCGGCAGGTCGTCGACGTAGGTCCCGAGGAAGTCGTACGACGACGCGGCCGCCCGCGCCCGTGCGAACGGGATTCGTCGGACGTCGGTCAGGCCGCCCTTGATCAGCGCGTTGGCGCGCTTCGCGATCACCGAGGTCGCATCGGTGTCGGCGGGGCCGCCGTGCGGCGGGTTGTACTTGAAGCCGCCGTCGCTGGGCGGGTTGTGCGACGGGGTGACCACGATCCCGTCGGCGAGCCCGCTTCCGGCGCTCGAACCTGTCGAGACCTTCCCCCGGTTGGCGCGCAGGATCGCGTGGGACACCGCGGGGGTGGGCGTGTAGCCGTCGGCCGAGTCGACCAGCACGGTCACGTCGTTGGCGGCCAGCACCTCGAGCGCCGTCGCCCAGGCCGGCTCCGAGAGGCCGTGGGTGTCGCGCCCGACGAACAGCGGCCCGTCGTACCCCTGCTCGCGCCGGTAGTCGCAGATCGCCTGCGTGGTCGCGAGGATGTGCGTCTCGTTGAACGCGGTCCGCAGCGACGAGCCGCGGTGCCCGCTGGTGCCGAAGGCGACCTGCTGGTCGACGTCGTCGGGGTCGGGCACCCCGGTGTAGTACGCCGTGACCAGGTGGGCGACGTCGACGAGGTCCGAGGGCTCGGCGGGCTGTCCTGCGCGGGGGTCGGCCATGGGGTCATCATGCCGCCCGGCCGTGCGGAGGGACACCGGACGTGGAGGCCTCAGCCGTCGGGGACCGTCGCCGGGGGAGGAGGACATTTGTCATCGCCGACGCGCGACATCGTCATCTGCCGCACGCCACCGCAGGCTTCCTAGCGTGTTCTCGTCGCCCGACGGTGGCGACGGGAACGGGGAAGACGATGCTGAGCACGCAGAGGACGACGGGAATCGCGGAGGCGACGGACGGGAGCAGTGCGGCGGTGCTCGACGTCGCCATCGTGGCGATCGCGGCCGTGGCCTCGCTGGTGACGTGGGACCTGTGGACCCAGGTCGCCGGCGTGGACCTGGCGGCACGGTCGGGGGCAGACGTGAGGGAGGTCTCGGCCGGGGCGGTCCTGGTGACCGCTCTCGTCGTGGCGGTGGCGGGCGTGCTGCTGGCTCGCCTCCTGGTGCGCGTCGTCGAAGCCGGGCTGGTCTGGTGGACGGTGCTCGCGGGCGCAGCGTTGCTGTTCTCGATGGTGGGACCGCTGGAGGCGACCGGCCTTGCCGCCGGCGTGGGCCTCGCCTCGCTGCACCTGGTCGTGGGTGCGGTCGTGCTGTTCGGCGTCCGCCGCGTCCATGGCCCCGAGAAGGCGTAGCGTGCCGCTCGTGACGCCGGTGATCACGCGCGGGTGCGCCTGGCGGCGCAACGCCTCGGTCCTGTTGTGGGCGCCCGTGCTCCTTCTCGGACCGGTCCTGGAACTGCGGGACGCCGGCGCCCCGTGGTTCGAGGCGGGACTCGTGGTCGTGATGGCCGGAGCGGCTGTGGTCGCGGTGCTGACCAGCAGCCCGGAGCGTCGGCGACTCACGCCACTCGTGGCCCTGACCGCGCTCGGTGCGGCGGCAGTCACCGGGGCCGGCCTCGGAAGTGCGTGGTTGCCGACCTGGATCCTGGTGGCCTTGACCCTGCCGTCGGTGCTGCGCGGTTGGTGGCTGGCCGGCGTGCTCCCGGTCGTGGTGGGCGCCTCCATGTGGGCGGCGGCGATGGTCGAGCCGAGCTCGGCGGCACGAATCTGGACCGAGGGGTTCGTGGTGCTGCTGGCCGGGCTCGCCAACACGGCGGTGATTCGCCTGATCGAGACGATCGAGGCACTGCGCCGGACCCGCGAGGAGCTGGCGCGACGTGCGGTCGCCGACGAGCGCGAGCGGTTCGCGCGCGACCTCCACGACCTGCTCGGCCACACCCTGTCACTCATGGTGGTCAAGGCCGAGGCGGTGCGCAGGTTGGCTGCGCGAGACCCGGCCGCGGCCGCCGAGCACGCAGCCGACATCGAACGGGTCGGCCGGGAGGCGCTGGCCGACGTACGTCGTGCCGTCGACGAGATGCGCGTCCCGATCCTGTCCGACGAGCTGCGGGGGGCACGTGTGGCACTGGATGCGGCCGGGATCCGTGCGGAGATCACGGCGTACGACGGGCCGATTCCACAACAGGCCGACCAGGCGCTGGCCTGGGTGGTCCGGGAGGGGGTCACCAACGTGCTGCGTCACTCCGGGGCGGCCCGGTGCCGGCTCGAGGTCACCGACCACGGTGGCCAGCTCGTCCTGACGATGGCCGATGACGGCACCGGTGGCTCGGTGCCACCCGGCGACCGAACGGGCGGCCTGGAGGGTCTGCGCCGACGCCTGGTCGCCGCCGGCGGTCGCCTGGACATCGAGCCGAACGCCGGCGGCTTCCGGCTCACTGCCCGTGTGCCCCGGTCGGCGGCAGCCCGATGATCCGGATCCTGCTCGCCGAGGACCAGGCCATGATGCGCGGTGCGCTGGCTGTCCTCCTCGGCCTGGAGGCGGACATGGAGGTCGTGGCCGAGGTGGAGGACGGCGCCGCGGTGGTCCAGCGTTGCCGGGAGGTCCGACCCGACGTGGTGGTGCTCGACATCGAGCTGCCCAACCTGAGCGGCCTCGACGCCGCGGCGCAGCTCGCCGACCAGGTGCCCGAGTGCCGGGTGCTGATCGTGACCACGTTCGCCCGGCCCGGCTACCTCCAACGCGCGATGGCGGCAGGTGCCCGTGGCTTCCTGGTCAAGGACGGCCCGGCGGAGGGGCTCGCCGCTGCGATCCGGGACGTCGTGGCTGGAGAGACCGTGATCGACCCGGAGCTGGCGGGCGCGGCCCTACGGGCAGCGGCCTGCCCGCTCACGGGCCGGGAGCGTGACGTGCTGGTCGCCGCCGAGGACGGCTCGACGGTCAGCGACATCGCCGCCCGGCTGTTCCTGTCCGAGTCGACGGTGCGCAACTATCTCTCCGCCGCCATCGGCAAGACCGGCACCCGCAACAAGACCGAGGCAGCGCTGCTGGCTCGACGGCGTGGGTGGCTCTAGCGCGGGTGACGAGCGCGCTCCCCGCTGGCACCGATCCGGGTAGTGAGGAGTGGAGAACGACGGCCTACCCGGAGTAGCGCAGCATGAAGTCACGCTCGGGGTCGGTGCCGGGCTCGTGCACGGACTCCGTCGCTTTGGTCGGCACGGTGTCCTCGAGTCGCAACGGCTCAGGGAGCCGCCGGAACCGGTCAGCGGGGTCGCGCGGGTTGGCGTGATCCTTGTGTACCTCGTGGTCCTCGGGCATCGACAGGCACCTCCTGCCACCAGTCTGCCCCCTGGGCGGTCACTCGCGTCGGGGTCTGGCTGCGGATCCAGTCGGGTGGTGGTTGGCCGGGTTTGGGTGGTGGGAGGAACTCGGGTCGGCCGTCGTCGGGGTTGAGGCGGACTTCCCAGGGGGTGTGGTGGATGGTGCGGTGGTGCTGCCCGCACAGGAGGACGAGGTTGGTCAGCTTGGTGTGGCCGCCGTCGGCCCAGTGGATGATGTGGTGGGCGTGGCACATCACCGGGGGTCTGGTGCAGCCGGGGAAGGCGCAGTGGGCGTCGCGGCACACGAGGGCCCGCCACAGGGCGGTGGTGACCAGGCGTTGGGTGCGGCCGACGTCCAACACTTCGCCGTGGGTGCCGAGGGCGATCGGGATCAGGTCGGCGTCGCAGGCGAGCCGGCGGACCACGGAGGGGGCGAGGTCGAGGCCGTCGTCGGTGGTGGAGACCGCGGCGCCCAGGGTGGCCCAGTCGATCTGGCCGCGGAGCACGTCCAGGGACTGGTGGTGACCGCGAGGCGGGGGCGGGCGCCGTGGCAGTCCGGTGCCAGGTCGGTGGCCAGCACGTGCTCACAGGCGGTGACCAGGGCGTCCCACATCCGGGCCCCGTGGTCGCGCGGGTCGGTCGGCCTCCTCACACGTCGCCGGGTCGGTGGCGGGGGCGGGCTTGGTCAGCGGGAGCAGGGCGGCCTTGATGGTGGCGGCGTCCTCCAGGGTGCCGCGGCCGCGGAGCCGGACCCCGCCGGCGCCGTCGTCGGTGATGGAGAGGAACCGGTGGTGGTGCGCGGCCCGGTCGGCGCGGTCGAGGTCCTTCTCGGCGTCGCGTTCGGCCTTGTCGGGGTCGGCGACCTCGGCCAGGTGCCTGGCGGCCTTGGCCAGCTCGGTCGCCGTCAGCTTCGCGGACTGGTCGAGCAGGAACGCCTCGCCCTGCTCCCGCACCGAACCGTCCAGCGGGAGCTCCTCGACGGCGGCCACGATCACCGCGGCCTGCTCCGGGGAGACCCGCCCGGCCGCCAGGGCGGCGTGCGTCGCGGTCCGCTCACCGACGAGGAGGGGCGCCTGCCGGACCGTCCGGTGCCCCTCGCGGCGGGTGGTGCCGGCCAGGTGGGTGAACCACTCCGCGGTCGACCCCCAGGCCAGCTCCTGCTTGGCGATCCCGCGGGCCTGCACCTCGGCCAGCACCGAGGCCTCCAGCGCGGCCAGGTGGGCCCGGACCGTCTCGAGCTCGGCGACCGTGTCCACGATCTCGCGCGGCGTCCTTGGCGGCCCACAGCGTCTCGTCCAGGCGGGTGAGCAGCCCGTTCGCGCCCGCGACCACCCCGGCCGGGGTGGTGGGGAACTCGGTGGGCTGCTCCATGACCCTGACTCAACCAGAGGGCACCGACAGTGACGGGCCCCTGGCCTGTGCATATCTCACCATAGTGAGACGTTATCCGAAGAAAGTTTCGATGAATCTTCGGGCCGGGCCGCGGCCCCGTTGGCCCCGCAGCGACCCGCCGGCCGGGCAGCTGCGGCGACCCAAGGCCTCCCGCCGTAGCTGCCCAAGACCGCAACCACATGCGGACCCGCCGCCCGGGCAACCAGGGCGCCCCGTGCGAAGCCGCCCCGCCGTACCTGCCAAAAAGACCGCAACCCGAGCGGACCCGCCGGACGGAAGGCAGCGGGCGACCCGTGCGGACCCGCCGCCCAGGGACTACAGCGAGTCAAGACGGCCCGGATCCGTCGTAGCCGGACCGCGACCACGGGGACCCGTCGGCACCAAGGCAGCGGGACCCTCGGGGGATTGGCTGTCCGTCGTCGCGGCCAGGGCTGCGCCGCGTCGTGCGACATGACACGGTCGAGCTCGCCCCCGGACCCGGACTGCGAGGTAGCCCCTCAATTGCCTCGTGGTCGGAGCCGGCCCGGACGATGCCCGGAGCGCATAGCCTCGGCGGCGTGATGACTCACCAGGCCGAGGCGCTCATCGTGGTGGACGTGCAGCGCGCGTTCGTCTGCGGACCGGGCGCCATCCCGGGAGCGAGCCGGCTGACGGCCGCGGTGGACCTGCTCATCACCCGCGCCCGTGACGCGGGGGCGCTGGTCATCCATCTGCAGAACGACGGCGCGGCCGGCTCGGTGGACGAGCCCGGGTCGCCCGGGTGGGCCCTCGTCTCGGAGCCGCGTGCCGACGAACCGGTGGTCCGCAAGCACGAGGACGACGGCTTCCGGGGAACAGGCCTCGAGGCGCTGCTGCGTGCGCGGGAGGCCGGCACCGTGGTGGTCTGCGGCGTGCAGTCGGAGATGTGCGTGGCCGCGACCGCCCGAGGCGTGATGTCTCGCGGGATGACCGTGCTGCTGCCGCGCGATGCGCACGGCACCTACCCCGTCCCGGCCGACGGCGACGCCGGGGTGGCGGTCCCCGCGGCACACGTGGCTCGGGTGGCCGAGTGGTCACTCGGTGACGGGGTCGTCGTGCTGGACCGAGCGGACCACGTGGGTTTCCGGTCCCGCAGCGGAGGTTCGCCCGAAGGCCAGGGCTGACCGAGGGCCGGTCGCGCACGGGCGCACGGCCGGCCCCCGGCGGATCGTCAGGGTTCGATGAGCAGGGCGTCGCCGACGGGACGCTCGCCGGTGGCGTCGGAGGGCCGGGAGATCACGGAACCGTTGGCGACCATCGTGGTCGACCCGCCGCCGTCGAGGTTGATCGCGTCGACGAGGCCGAGCGAGCGCGCCACGTCGGCCGCCTCGGGGACCGAGAGCCCGAGGTCCTCCGCGGACCGGCCGTCGACGGTGACCAGCACCGTGCGCCCCCGGCCGTCGACACCGGCGATGGTGCGCGGGTTGCGCTTGAGGACCCAGCCGTAGGCGAAGCTCGGGTCGCCCGGGTGCACGAAGCCGTCGCGCCGCTGGGTGATGTGGACCTGCCCGTCCCGGACCAGCAGCGGCCCGCCGTTGGTGACGGTGGTGCCGCGCGGCGTGGCGAGCGGTGATCCACCGGACTCCAGCCGGGTGCGGACCGGGACCTCGTCGCCGACGGCCACCCCGTCGAGCAGGGCGGTGTCGTCGCCGATGGCCTGCAGCGAGGTCTGCCCCGGCTCGAGCGTGGTGCCGCGGGTGTGCCGCACCTCGGTCACGACGCCGTGCTCCAGCACCAGCTCGCGGCCCTCGCCCGACGGGGTGCTCGCGCCGTAGTCCCTCGTGAACGCGACCAGCTCGCTGCCGTCGGTGCAGGTGACGTCGTGCAGCGGCAGGTCGGTGGGGGCGTCGGTGCCGTCGCCGCCGCAGTTGCGAATCGTCCCGGGCACCCGGTCGATCCCGTCGAGGGGAGCCGCACGGTCGTCGATCCGGGCGACGCCGCCCCAGCCAAGACGGCGTACGGCGCTGTGGCGGGCGTCGTCGTGCAGCACCAGCGCCGGGCGGCCGTCGGTCGCCTCCGACAGCTCGCGCCCGTCGTACACGCCGGCGCCGGCCGGGTCCCCCGGAGCGCCGGAGGCCGGGTCCAGGACGAAGAACCCGCCGTTGATCCCGGCGGTCGCGCCCGCGGCCCGCGCCAGCTGCGAGGTCGTCTCGCGGTCGTGGAGGTCGGGACCGAAGGAGCCGGCGAGGTGACCGTGGAACTTCCGCGGATCGATCCTCAGGACGTTGACGTGCCACGGCCCCCGGTCGGCGGCGTCGCCGTCCCAGCCGGTGTAGACCGAGCTCGCCGTCTCGCCGGCCTGCGCCAGGCGCTCCTTCCCCGCATCGGCCGCGGCCCGGTTCGGGTAGCTCCCGACCCGGACCCGGTAGCCCAGCGTCGCCGGCCGGGACGTCCGCGGTCGCGGGCTGCCGGACCTGCTCGACCCGGGCGGTGAAGCCCTCGGCCTCGAGGCGGTCGGCCTCGGCCTGCGCGCTGGCGTGGTCCGAGAGCGAGCGCGGCGGCGCGTCGGGGTCGGGCGAGCTGTCGGAGGCCGGGATCGAGATCTCGTTCGTCCAGGACAGGCTCGGGTCGGCCTCCCCGCGGTCGATGCGGGTCAGCGTGACGCCCGGCTGCAGCGTGGTCGTACGACGGGTCTCGGCCAGGTCGGCGGGACCCAGGTCGAGGGATCGCTGCGAGGTGGCCGCTGTTGCTGCCCCCGGCTGGGGCGCGGCCAGGGCGACCGGGGTGCTCGCGGTGGTGGCCGCGGCCGCGAGGCCGGCGAGCGCGAGGGAGGCGCGACGAGCTCGCGTCGGGAAGGGCGTGGTGGGGACGGGTGAGGAGTTCATCCGGACGACGGTAGGCACGCGGGCTACGCGGCCGGGGCGCCGAGGAGTCCGCCCGGTGAACGTCCGCTACACGTAGTGGTTGTCGTGCTCCACGAAGAACGCCTGGAGCTCCTCCTGGCTCGGCTTCCAGCGCCCCTCGGCCAGCTCGACGAGCCCCTCGAAGTAGGCCTCGCGGGGCGCGCCGGGAGTGAAGAGGATCAGCAGCGAGGCCGGCTCGCCCGACTCGTTGCGGAACCCGTGCAGCCCGCCCTCGGGCACGTAGGCGAAGTCACCCGGGTGCGAGTCGACCCAGTCCGTCCCGTCGAAGAGCCTCACCGCCCCCGAGAGCACGAAGAAGGACTCGCTGATGGTCCGGTGGAAGTGGGCGTTCGCGCCGCCCGGTTCCGGGCCCATGTCCCAGCGGTAGAGACCGAACCGGCCGTCGGTCGTGGCACCTGTGGCCAGGTAGCTCGCAGCCCCGCCCCCGGGCCGGGGCAGCTCCGGCGGTGTCCCCACGGGACGGAACCGCGCGGTCACCTCGCCGCCGAGGCCGCCGTACGAGGAGGGGGGATAGGAAGGGTGGGGGTAGGACATGCCAGGACGCTACGCCCGGTCTGAGGTGGCGCCCCTGCCCCAAGTAGGGCAATCGCCCGATGTGACGGTCCGGTCCTAGGGCGAGTGTCGAGGACATGAACCCCCTCACCGTCAACCCCGTCATCGCCCTCGACCACGCGCGGCGCACCAGTGACGAGCGCATCCGCCTGGCCGAGGACCTTCACCGGGCCCGCGACGTCCGCCACCGGCTGGGCGCCACCGCGTGGGCTCGCTTGAAGGCTCGGCTGAAGGCCTCCTCGGACTCGTACCCGACCCGCCGCGCCACCGCCGCCACCCCGACCTCGGCCCCGTCCAGCAGGGTGCGGGCGACGTACATGCGCCACTCGTGAGGTAGCGGATCGGCGGCATGCCGAGCACGTTGCGGAAGCGCTCGTCGAGCAGCGAGACCGAGACGCTGAGACCGGCCGACACGCCTCGGGCGCCCGGCCCCACCACGGAAGGTGGGCCGGGCGCCACGGCCGGTTGGCCCTTGCGCCCAGCCACCGGTTGGGCATGATCGCCTCACCGGTGCCCGCGGGAGACCCCCGCCGGGAGGCCGGCCGGAGAAAGGGGACAGCAATGACCACGGTGAACGGCACGATGGCCACCGACCGGCCCGAGCGCTTCGCCAAGCAGCTCGTCAGCCACTGGTCGGAGCGCGGGCCCGTCTCCGACGAGGGCGGCGCGACCGTCCAGCGCTGGAAGACCGGTCAGGTGCTGGTCCTGCGTCCCGCCGACGGTGCCCTCGAGGTCGAGGTGACGGTTCCCGACGGCGACGACGCCGCCCGGTTCGCCCAGGCCGTGAAGGACCACCTCGAGCGGTTCGGGCAGCGCGACGAGGTCAACGTCGTCTGGCACCTCTGACCGGGTGGGTGTCGGCCGCGGCTATGGGCCGAGCCGCTTCCAGTGGCCCTCGGAGACGACCTCGACACGGCCGTCGACCACCGTGATGGCCGTCTCGTCGTCCATCGCGTACGCCGGACCCGCGATGCCGGCCGCCCATTGTTCCGCCTCGGCCATCGAGTTGCCCGGCATGCCCTCCTGAGCCAGGTGTGGACAGATCGAGAAGTCAACGAGGCCCAACGTGCTGTCCTCGCCGGTCGGCGGTCGCCACTGGACGAAGTCCTCCCCGATCCTGGGGGTCAGCACCATGCTTCCGGCGCTCAGTCCCACCCAGACCGTCTCGCGCAGCGACCCAGCAGGTCCGCCAGTCCGGACTCCCGCATCCAGTGGCACAGGTAGAGGGCGTCTCCGCCCGACACCAGCAGGGCGTCCGTCTCCCGGACCAGGGGCACCCAGTGCTCTTCCTCGATGCTCGGCAGTGCGGTGAGCTCCAGCACGCCGACGGACCTCCAGCCCAGGTCGACCATGGGATTCTCGGAGTTTCCACTGATGAACTGCCAGGCCTTGGCGCCGGGGCCGACCATGGGGTGTCCGTACATCGCGGTGGGGATGCACAGGGCGCTCGAGTCGGCGATCGGCTTGCCCAACAGCTCGACCAGCGCAGCGCGGATGCTCGAGTTGGTCACTCCGCCGGAGGTGAGGAGAAGCTTCACGATGCCTCCTGGTTCGATGGGTCGGTACGACGTACCGCCGGCGGACCCGGTGGTCCGCGGTTCGCCTGATCCACGAACGGCGACAGGCGAATGCGACACGGATTGTCCCGGAAATGAGGCATCGCTGGGCACAATGCCCCGGTGAGCACCGTCGTGGACTACGCCTGGTTCGGCGCCGGGCTGCTGGTCATGACGGGCCTGACCGTGCTGCTCGGCCGCTGGGCCGGCACCGGGATCGGCCTCTTCCCGCTCTGGGCGATCACCCGCGCCGTGGTCCAGCTGACCGTGATCGCGCTGCTGCTGCGCGGGATCCTCAGCGTCCCGTGGACGGTGGCCGGCTTCATCCTGCTGATGCTCACCACCGCCTCGTGGACGGCGATGGGCCGGCTCGCCGAGCTCTGGCACGGCCGGCGTACGGCGGTCCTCGGCGTGCTGACCGGCGCGGTCGTCACCCTGGTCGTGATCTTCGGGCTGCGGCTCGTGGACTTCCAGGTGCGCTACCTGGTGGCCGTCGGCGGCATCATCATCGGCAACTCGATGACCGCGTCGACCCTGGCCGGTCGCAACTTCCTGCGCGGCTGCCGGGCGCGCAAGGACGAGATCGAGGCGTGGCTCTCCCTCGGCGCGACCCCGTCGCAGGCGCACGAGGCGATCGGCCGCGAGGCGGCCCGCGAGTCCCTGCTGCCCACCCTCGACCAGACCAAGTCGACCGGGCTGGTGACGCTCCCCGGCGCGTTCGTGGGCGCCCTGTTCGGTGGTGCCAGCCCGGCGGCGGCGGCGCAGTTCCAGCTGGTCGTCCTGGCCGGGATCGCGTTGACGATGACCGTCACCGGCATCGTCGTCACCCGCCTCGCCGGGCGCACGCCGTACGTCCTCGGGGGCTCCGGGTAGTGGCGCCCGGGCGTCGGGCATTGTTGCCTGCGTGCCGGACTCCGACGACCCCACCGCATGGCTGCTGTCCAGGGCTGAGCGGGACAATCCCTGCACCCGCATCGACGACCGGCATCCCGGCGACCGGGCCTGGTCCGAGGGCAACCTGGTCCGCCCGCTGGTCCACGGGGCGACGTACTTCTCGGAGCTGTACGAGCGCATCGAGGCCACGCGCGCGGGCGACCTGGTCTTCTTCACCGACTGGCAGGGCGACCCCGACGAGCGGCTGACCGGCGAGCCGGGCAGCGAGGTCTCCGAGGTGCTGGCCCGGGCCGACGAGCGGGGCGTCGACGTGCGGGGGCTGGTGTGGCGCTCCCACTCGCAGGCGTTCGGCTTCACCGCGGAGCAGAACCGGCGCCTGGGCCGGAAGCTGCAGCGACGCGGCGCCGAGGCCCTGCTCGACATGCGCGTCCGCCTCGGTGGATCCCATCACCAGAAGATGGTCGTGATCCGGCACCGCGACGACCCGACGCGCGACGTGGCCTACGTCGGCGGCATCGACCTGTGCCACTCCCGCCGCGACGACGCCGACCACCACGGCGACCCACAGGCCATGGACCTCGCCTCGGAGTACGGCGACACGCCTCCGTGGCACGACATCCAGGCCGCCATCAGCGGGCCGGCCGTGCACGACGTCGAGACGGTCTTCCGCGAACGGTGGGAGGACCCGACCCCGCTGAGCCGCAGCCCCCTGCGCTGGCTCAAGGACCGGGTCGCGGGCATGGACATGTCGCCGGACCCGCTGCCGGAGCAGGCGCCCCCACCGCCGCCGGTCCCGGACGCGACGCACGCCGTCCAGCTGTTGCGGACCTACCCCGACCTGCGCCTGGACCGCGACTACCCGTTCGCGAACGGCGGGGAGCGCAGCGTGGCCCGCGGCTACTCCAAGGCGGTGGAGCGGGCCCGTCGGCTGATCTACGTGGAGGACCAGTACCTCTGGGGTCACCACGTGGGCGACGTGTTCACCGAGGCGCTGCGCAACCACCCCGAGCTGCACGTGATCGCCGTGGTGCCGCTGCACCCCGATCGCGACGGTCACCTCTCGCGGACACCGCAGCTGCTCGGGAGGCGGATGGCGATGGAGGAGATGATGCAGGCGGCGCCCGGCCGGGTCGCGGTCTACGGCATCGAGAACCACGCCGGCACGCCCGTCTACGTGCACGCCAAGGCCTGCATCGTCGACGACACCTGGGCCACCATCGGCTCCGACAACTTCAACCGCCGCTCGTGGACGCACGACTCCGAGCTCTCCGCGGTGGTGGTCGACCGCGGCCCCGACGAGCACGCGTTCGCCCGGAGGTTGCGGCTCACCCTGGCCGCCGAGCACCTCGACCGCGAGGTCGTCGCCACCGAGGCGGCGCTCGACGAGGTGATGGAGGACTGCGTCGACGCGGCCGGCATGTTCGCGGCGTACGCGCAGGCCGCGGCGCGCCTCGACCGCTGGCACGCCGGGGGCCGGACCGGCGAGCGGCCACCGGGGCGGTTGCGCCGGCTCGAGCCCCCGGAGCTGGGGCGGCTGGCCCGCACGCTCGCGCGGCCGGCGTACCTCACCCTCCACGACCCGGACGGCCGGCCCCGCAGGATGCGGCGGCGCGACGGCTTCTGACGTACTCGGTGTGATCGGGTCGTGTGCCTCACAGCGCGTCATAGCGCGTCCTCAGGCACACGACCCTCCTAGGCTGGGGCCCATGAGCCACGTGAGCTGCACGGTGGAGCACGGCGTCGCGCAGGTCAGGCTGGACCGGCCGGACAAGCTGAACGCCCTGACCCTCGGGATCCTCGACGACCTGGTCGCCACCGCCCACCGGCTCCGCCGGGACCGGACGTTGCGCGCGGTCGTCCTCGGTGGCGAGGGGGACGCCTTCTGCGCCGGCCTCGACTTCGGCTCGGTGCTCAGGCAGCCCGCGAAGATCGCGACCAGCTTCGTGCCCCGGCCCTGGCGGGGCACGAACACCTTCCAGGAGGCGTGCTGGGCCTGGCGCCGGCTGCCGGTGCCGGTCGTCGCGGCGGTGCACGGACACTGCCTGGGCGGCGGGCTGCAGATCGCGCTGGCCGCGGACTTCCGGTTCGCCACCCCCGAGTCGCGCTGGTCGGTGCTCGAGGGCAAGTGGGGGATCATCCCCGACATGTCGGGCATCCGCAGCCTGGCGCAGCTGGTCGGCATCGACACCGCCAAGCGGCTCACGATGACCGCCGAGACCATCACCGGCGAGGAGGCCCACGAGCTCGGCCTGGTCACCGGGCTGGCCGACGACCCGCTGGCGGCCGCCGCCGAGCTCGTCGCCCAGCTCCGCGAGCGCTCGCCCGACCAGCTCGCCGCCGCGAAGCGCCTCTTCGACGACACCTGGACCGCGAGCGCGCGGCGCACCTTCGCCCGGGAGCGGATCGAGCAGGCGCGCCTGCTGGTCGCCCGCAACACGAAGGTCGCCCGCGAGGCGGCGTTCCGCAAGGCGGCGCCGGAGTTCGGGCCCCGGGGTCGATGAGGTTCCAGCGCACGCTCGCCCTGCTCGGGGTGGGCCTGGTCTGGCTCGCGCTCGGGCCGTGGGTGCTGCCGGCGGCGCTGGCGCTGCTGTTCGTCCCCCGGGTGCGTGCCTGGCTGCGGCCGACGTGGCGCGTGTCCGCGGTCGCCGCCGCGGCGGGGCTGGCCCTGGTCGGCCTGGTGGTCCTGGTGCCCGACGGCTGGCTGCCGATCCCCCCGGGGCCGGGCGTGCTCGTCACGCCGGGGTACGTCGGCCGGCCCGCCGCCGCGCACCCGGTCCGGCTGGAGGTGCCCCGGCACCCGCACCTGGCGCCCGACGGGCAGGGCGCGACGCACGGCGACGCGTGGGCGACCGACACCTCCCCGTGGCCCGGGCCGCTCGGGGAGTCGCCGCAGGTCGACACCTCCTGGTTCGGCGTCGAGGAGTGCGCCTCCCTGGTCGTCGACTCCCACGACCGGCTGGTCGGGCTGTGCGGCGACCGGCACGCCCGCACGCTGCACGTCATCGACCCGGAGTCGATGAACCCGGTGGCGACCAAGGAGCTCCCGGACAGCGGCGCGAGGTCGTGGGACGACCCCTGCGGGAGCGCGGCGTTCTACCTCGACGAGGCCGACCACGCCGTCGTCGCGACCACCGACCGGCGGATCCTCGTCGTCGGCACCTCCGACGCGGACGGGGACCCCGACCTGACCACCGAGGCGAGCTACGACCTCGGCGGCCAGGTGCCCGACGGCGACTGCGTGGTCGGGCTGGCGCCCGACTGGCGCGGTGACATCTGGTGGGTGACGCAGCGCGGCCGCATCGGCACCGTCCGGCCTTCCTCGGGGCGCGCCACGGTGCTGGGCCTCCACGAGGACGTGGCGAACGGCCTCGCCGTCGACAAGACCGGCGTCTACGTCGTCACCACCGAGGCGCTCTACCGGCTCAAGGCGGGGGCGTCGGGCAGGCCCGCGGTGGCCTGGCGGACGTCGTACGACCGCGGGAGCGAGCGGAAGTCCGGCCAGCTCAGCCAGGGCAGCGGCACCACGCCGACGTTGATGCCGGGCGACGTGGTCGCCATCGCCGACAACGCCGATCCGCGGATGCACGTGGCGTTCTACGACACCGGCAGCGGCGACCTGGTCTGCCAGGCGGCCGTCTTCGGTGACGACGAGGGCGCCACCTCGACCTCCCTGGTCTCGGTCGGCCGCGGCGTGATCGTGCAGGACAACCACGGGTACGGCGGCCCGCTGAGCACGATGTTCGGGATGACCAGCGACGGGGGCATCGCCCGGGTCGACCTGGCCGACCGGACGTGCTCGGTGCGCTGGACCTCCGACGAGGTCGCCCCGTCCTCGGTGCCGAAGGTGTCGCTGGCCAACGGGCTGCTCTACGCCTCCACCAAGCCGCACAGCTGGTGGGGGGCGAACGCGTGGTACCTCTCCGCGCTCGACGTGCGCACCGGCCGCACCGTCTTCCGGGTCCGCACCGGCCTGGGCACCCTGATGAACAGCCACCGTGCCGCCGTCACGCTGACCCGCGACGGGTCGGCGTACGTCGCCACCCTCGGCGGCCTGGTGCGGGTGCGCGACCGGTCCTGAGGGCTCGCCCTCAGGGGTAGCGGACCCCGGTGGTGTCCTCGCTGATCTCCCACAGTCGACGCTGGGCGTCCTCGTCGTGGGACAGCCCGGAGCTGCCGACCACGGCAGGGAGGCCGCGCTGCTCGGCCCAGCCGCTCGGTCCGCAGTACGTCGAGCCGGGCAGGTCGGCGGTGGCCGCCATCAGCGTCGGCCAGGCGCCCATGTCGGCCGGCTGGGAGACGGCCCTGACCGCCGCGTCGAGCATCGAGGCGAGCCCGCCGCTGGACCGGCCGAACCGGCCGTTGACCACCAGGTGCGTGCCCGCGAACCCGGGGTGCGCGGCCAGCGCCTTGACCGGGAGCTCGGCCCGCCGGGCCCGGCGGTCGAGCTCGTAGGTGAAGAGCAGGTTGGCCAGCTTGGACCTGCTGTACGTCGGCCACCGGGTGTAGCGCCCGGGTGGCTGGCGCGGGTCGTCGACGGGTGCCGAACGGGCCATCCGGTGCATCAGCGAGCTGACGGTCACGACGGTGGCGGCGTTGCTCGCGACCAGCTGTGGCAGCAGCAGGCCGGTCAGCAGGAACGGCCCGAAGTGGTTGGTCGCCATCTGCAGCTCGAGCCCGTCGACGGTGCGCTGGTACGGGGTCGCCATCACGCCCGCGTTGTTCACCAGCACGTCGATCGGCCCGAACGACTCGGCCTCGACGGCTGCGCGGCGGATCGACCCCTGGTCGGCCAGGTCCACGACCAGCTGCTCGAGCTGCGCGGTGGCCACCTCCTCGCGGATCGTCTTCTCCGTCTCCGAGAGCCGCCCGGGGTTGCGCCCGGCGAGGATCACCCGGGCGCCCCGGCGGGCCAGCTCCAGCGCGGTGTGGTGGCCGATGCCGCCGAGGGTCGTGCCGGTGACCAGGACCGTGCGGTCGGCCTGGTCCGGGATGTCCTCGAGCCGCCAGGGGTCGGTGTGGGCGGTCATCAGGGGGTGACCGCGAGCGAGTCGAGGATCTGTCGGCCGAGGTGCTCGTCTCCGCCGATCTCGACCGAGCCGGGCTCGGGATCCCGGCGGCCGCCGGCGAGGACCACGAAGGCCTCGCGCTCCAGGCGCAGGCACACGGTCGGGGCGTCGGGGATCGCCGGCAGCGGCTCCCCGCGGCCCGCGTCGGTCACGACGTACGCCACCGGTCGCTGGCCGCCGACGTCGAGCACCGCGGTGGTGCCGGCCGGTGCGCCGACCCGCTTGGCGAGGACGACGCCGAGGCTCTCGGCGAGGTACGCCGCGGTGTGGCGCGCGCCGGCGGAGTCCATGCTGCCCGGCAGGTCCACCGCGCGCCGGACGTCCTGCTCGTGCATCCACAGGTCGAGCGGGCGGTTGCGCAGCAGCCGCTCCCAGTCCCACGGCACGCCGCCGAAGATCCGTTCGGGACGGGCGGACCCGTCGGCGGGCGGGTCGGCCAGCAGTGCGGTGTGCCGGGCGGTGGCTGCCTCACGGATCTCGTTGATGAGCTCGTCGGGGGAGCAGTCCCGCCGCGCCACCACGCCCTGCTCGGTGTAGAGGCCCATCAGGCCGGTCACGTGGTCGGGCTCGCCGACCTCGACCGTCTCCTCCGGGCTGCCGGCGAGGATCGACTCGAGGTGCGCGATGTGGGCGGCCACCGCCCGCACGTCCCAGCCCGGCAGGTCGGTCGGGGTGTCCCACTGGTCGGCGGGCACCTGCTCGAGCAGGTCGAGGAAGTCGTTGACCGACTCCCACCAGACGTCGACGTACCCAGCCAGCCGTTCCCGATCGGTCATGGGCGGCAGCCTAGAGGGTGCGCTCGTGCGGCTCCGCGCGCGGTCCGGCGCCCTGCGGACCGGGCGGCTCGACACGGTTGACGCGGGCGTGGACCGTGCCGAGCATGGGCGTGAGGGACGAGGTCCACGTGTGTCGGAGCCGCCGGTCAGGGGGTGCTCATGCCCGGCCTGCGCCCACGGCCCCCGGGATGCTGGCGATCGCGGCCCGCTTCGCCGACGGCTGGAGCTCGTGGGGCGGGTACGGCGTGGTGAGCGAGGAGGACTTCCACCGGGTGACCGCGGAGAGGTGCACCCGCCTCGACGAGCTGGCCGCCGGCCTGGGCCGGGACCCGAGCACGATCAGGCACTCGGTCGTGTGCTTCCCGCCCCTGACGCCGTGGGAGTCGCCTGAGTACTTCACCGACATGGTCGGCCGGTACCGGTCGGTCGGTATGTCGACGAGTTCGTCCTGTACTGGCCGGGCACGTGGCGCGACGTGCCTCGGGAGGTGGACGTCCTGCACGAGGTCATGTCGTCGGTGGTCCCCGGGCTGCGGGCCGCCTGCTGATGGCCCGCCGGCCGGTCACCGGGCAGGGCGGCGGCGGCGAGCGCCTCCACCACCGCCTCGGGCTGCTCGAAGGCGGGGTCGTCCCCGGACTCCTCGATGACGTGCAGCGGCCATCCGTGGCGTGCGCTCGCCCGCTGGGCCACCGACAACGGGGTCTGGCGGTCGTGCCGCCCCCAGATGAGTGTGGTGGGGGCGGAGATCCTCGCGAGCTCCTCATCCGGGATGGCGCGCAGGCCGAGCTGCGGCATCAGGCTGCGCAGCGCCGCCTTCTGGTCCGGCGAGCCGGCGCCCGCGAGGGCACAGGTCATCAGCGGCTGCCACAGCGGACCGAGCTGCTCCTGCAGCCGGTCCATGTCGAGGAAGCACTGGCGGAAGAACCGGTCCCGGCTGCCGTCCGTGGGCCGCGCCAGGAAGTTGACCAGCGTGAGCGCGAACAGCGGCGACGGTCGCAGGGTGCGCAGGCCGAAGGTGTCCACCAGGACCAGCCCTGCCAGCGCCTCACCGCGACCGGCGGCGAAGCGCGCCCCGAGGGCACCCCCGAGCAGGTGGCCCGCCACCGTGGGCGGCGAGGGGCAGGTCTGGTCGATCAGGTCCCCCAGCCAGGCGAGCATCCGGTCCGCGTCGAGGGGTCCCTCTCCGACCCCTGAGGCGCCGTGGCCCGGCAGGTCAGGGGTGATGACCCGGTGCGCCGTCACCAGCCCCGGCAAGACCCGGAGCCAGGTGAAGGCGAACTCGCCCGGCCCGTGCAGCAGGACCATGGGAGGACCGTCACCCCCGGTCAGCACAGCGGTCGGGATCCCCGCGAGCACCAGACGCCGCTCCGTGACCGGCGCCGCTTCCAGCAGCCGCTCGCGGGCGTCCTCGACGTCCCGCTCGCGGATCCTTCCGTCGTGATGGCTCATGGTGCCTCCCGGGGACCCTTGACGATCGACGCTAGGCGCAGGTCGTCGGGCACGCATCGGGAGGAGTGACCATCTCGGTGGCACGCGTGCGTGGGTGGATGTGCGCACGGCGTCATCCGGCCTGCCGGACGTGCCGCTGCGCCGACGCTCCCGAGACCAGGTGAGGCACCCGCATCGTGCCGGGGCAGACTTGGCAGCATGAGCATCCGACCGCGTGTGCGTGCGCCCGAGCTCCGCGGCCGGGGCTGGCTGAACACCGACGGACCTCTGGCGCTGCAGGACCTGCGCGGCCGCTTCGTGCTGCTCGACTTCTGGACCTTCTGCTGCATCAACTGCCTGCACGTCCTCGACGAGCTGCGCCCGGTGGAGGAGAAGTACGCCGACGAGCTGGTCGTGATCGGCGTGCACTCGCCGAAGTTCGTGCACGAGGCCGACCCCGACGCGCTGGCGGCCGCCGTCGAGCGGTACGCCGTCCACCACCCCGTCCTCGACGACCCCGAGCTCGTCACCTGGCAGACCTACACCGCGCGCGCCTGGCCGACGCTCGTGCTCGTCGACCCCGAGGGCTACGTCGTCGCCCAGTACGCCGGCGAGGGGCACGCCCACGCGATCGACGCCCTCCTCGGTGAGCTGCGCGAGGAGCACCGGCGGCGCGGCACCCTCCAGCCCGGGGACTCGCCGTACGTCCCTCCGACGGTGGAGCCGACCGACCTCCGCTTCCCGGCCAAGGCAGTCCGTCTCGACGACGGCCGGGTGCTGGTCGCCGACGCCGGCCACGACGAGGTGGTCGAGCTGGCCGCGGACGACCAGAGCGTGCTCCGCCGCTTCGGCGGCTTCCGCGAGCCCAACGGCCTGTGCCTGCTGCCGGCCGAGGTGGCGGCCGAGGTGGGGTACGACGTCGTCGTGGCGGACACGGTCAGCCACCGGCTCCGCGGCCTCGCCCTCGACTCGGGTGAGGTGCGCGTGCTCGCGGGGGACGGCACCCAGTGGTTTCGAGACGCCTCGTCCCTCGGCTCCTCTACCCAAGGGATGCGCCCGGGTGACGGCACCGGCCGGCTCTCCTCGCCGTGGGACGTCGCGTGGTGGCAGGACCGGGTGTGGGTCGCGATGGCCGGCATCCACCAGCTCTGGACCTTCGACCCGCGCACCGGTGCCGTCGAGGTGGCAGCCGGCACCACCAACGAGGGCCTCCTCGACGGGGCGGCGACCGAGGCCTGGTTCGCGCAGACCTCCGGCCTGGCCCCCGCCGGCGACCGGCTCTGGATCGCGGACAGCGAGACGTCGTCGCTCCGCTGGGTCTCGCGTCCCTCGTCGACCGGGCCCGTGGAGGTCCACACCGCGGTCGGATCCGGGCTCTTCGACTTCGGCTTCCGGGACGGCCCCGCCGACCAGGCGCTGCTCCAGCACCCGCTCGGCGTGACCGCGCTGCCCGACGGCAGCGTCGCGGTCAGCGACACCTACAACGGCGCGGTGCGGCGCTTCGACCCGGCGACGAACCAGGTGTCCACCCTGGCGGGCGGGCTGGCCGAGCCGAGCGGCGCGTTCGTCGAGCCGCCGACGGCGGCCGGGGCGGCGCACCTGGTCGTCGTGGAGTCGGGCGCGCACCGCCTGACCCGGCTGCCGCTCGGCGACGGTGGCACCACGACCGACGGGTTCGCCAACACCACCCAGCGGCCGGTCACCGAGGTCGCGGCGAGCCTGGAGCTCGTGGTCGCCTTCGAGCCGCCGCCGGGCCAGAAGGTCGACGACCGCTTCGGCCCGCCCTCGCAGCTGGTCGTCGAGGCGACCCCGCCGGCGCTGATCCGCGACGGGGGCGGCCGCGGCACCGACCTGCGCCGCACCCTCGCCCTCGACCCGGACGTCGGCGAGGGCGTGCTCCACGTCGCCGCCCGGGCGGCCTCCTGCGACGAGGACGGCGGCGAGGGCGCGGCCTGCCGGATGCACCAGCAGGACTGGGGGGTCCCGGTGCGGGTCGGGGCCGGTGGCGGGGCCGAGCTCGTGCTCCCGCTCGGCGGCGCCGGCTGACCCCTCCCTCACCCCGTCGCCAGCCGGACCGCGATCACCAGCATGATCAGCCCGATGGCCACGTCCAGCACCTGCCACGCGCGCGGACGGGCGAGCACCCGGCTCGCGAGGCGGGCGCCGTAGCCCAGGCCGGTGAACCACAGCGCGCTGGCCAGGCACGCACCCAGCGCGAACCACCACCGCCCGCTGCTGCCCTGGTGGTTGGCGACGGAGCCGAGCAGCAGCACGGTGTCGAGGTAGACGTGCGGGTTCAGCCAGGTCAGCGCCACGGCGCGGCCGAGGGCGCCGCGCCGGGACGCGGTGCCGCCCCCGGAGACCCGCAACGACTCGGTACGACGGGCCCGCAGCAGCGAGCTCACGCCGTACCACCCGAGGAAGGCCACGCCCAGCCAGCGCACCACCGTGAGCGCCTGCGGTGCCTGCTCGACGATGGTCCCGATCCCGGCCACGCCGGCGACGATGAGCACCACGTCGGAGACGGTGCAGACCAGCACCACGCCACCCACGTGCTCGCGGGCCAGCCCCTGGCGCAGCACGTAGGCGTTCTGTGCCCCGATGGCGATGATCAGGGACAGGCCGGTGACCAGGCCGGTCAGCGTGGAGTCGAGCACGCGCCCACGCTAGGCACTGCGCGGGCCATCCTCCGGCAGGACAGCAGCAGACCCGCCCGGTGAGGAGGGGAACCGGGCGGGTCTGCTGGGGTGTGGAGGAGCGGGCTCAGGTCATGCCTCGTAGCGCCGTTCCTCGACGTGGGTGGTGCGCGAGCGCTGCTGGGTGAGCGCGACGGCCAGCACCAGCGACAGCGCGCCCACCACCACGCAGATCCAGCCGACCGTGTCGGTGGCGACGTTCTGGGTGATCGCGTCGGGCAGGTTGACCGAGCCGGTGACGAGGACGAGGCCGATGACGAGCAGGACGATGCCGGTCCCGATACCCACGAGTGCTCCTTCGATCACGCGACGGCGAGGGACGCCGTACCGCTGCCCGGGTGATACCCGCGCCCGGACGCGGCAAAACGTCAGGGGCCGCACCGGTCCGACCGGTGCGGCCCCTGACGGTGTCCGGACCAGAGGCGGATCAGATCAGAACGCGGCCTCGTCGAGGTCCATCAGCGAGAGGTCGGTGGCCTCGGCGATGGCCCGCTCGGCGGTCAGCCGGGGCAGGTTGGTGTGGGCGAAGAACTGCGCCGCCGCGACCTTGCCCTCGTAGAACGCCTTGTCCTTGCTCCCCAGGTCTCCAGCAGAGCCGCCATCGAGCTTCTCCAGCGCCACCTCGGCCTGGCGCAGCAGCAGCCAGGCGCAGACGACGTCGCCGAGCACCATCAGCAGTCGGGTGGTGTTCAGCCCGACCTTGTAGATGTTGCGCAGGTCGCCGCCCTCGGCGCTGGCGTCGGCCGACATCAGGTCGTTGATCATCGCGCCGACGATCGCGTTGGCGTCGCCCAGCGCGGTGGCGAGCAGCTCGCGCTCGACCTTGAGGCGACCGTTGCCGGCCTCGCTGGCGATGAACGACTCGATCTCCTTCGCCAGGTGGCCGAGGGCCTTGCCCTGGTCCTTGACGATCTTGCGGAAGAAGAAGTCCTGGCCCTGGATCGCGGTGGTGCCCTCGTAGAGGGTGTCGATCTTGGCGTCGCGGACGTACTGCTCGAGCGGGTACTCCTGCAGGAAGCCGGAGCCGCCGAAGGTCTGCAGCGACTCGGTGCCCAGCAGCACCCACGAGCGCTCCGAGCCGTAGCCCTTCACGATCGGGAGCAGCAGGTCGTTGACCTTCTCGGCCAGCTCGTCGCGCTCGCCGTTGTGCTCGGCCAGCATCACCTTGTCCTGCCAGGAGGCGGTGTAGAGGACCAGGGCGCGCATGGCCTCGGCGAACGACTTCTGCACCATCAGCGAGCGTCGGACGTCGGGGTGGTGGGTGATGGTGACGCGCGGGGCGGTCTTGTCCGCGGCCTGGCTGAGGTCGGCGCCCTGCACCCGCTCCTTGGAGAACTCCAGTGCGTTGAGGTAGCCGGTAGACAGGGTCGCGATGGCCTTGGTGCCGACCATCATCCGGGCGTTCTCGATCACCTGGAACATCTGCGCGATGCCGTCGTGCACCTCACCCAGCAGCCAGCCCTTCGCGGGCTCGCCGCCGCCGACGGCGGAGTCGCCGAAGGTCAGCTCGCAGGTGTTGGAGACCTTGATGCCCATCTTGTGCTCGACGTTGGTGACGTAGACGCCGTTGCGCTCGCCGGTCGGCTCGCCCGTCTCGTGGTCGAAGTGGATCTTCGGCACGATGAACAGCGAGAGGCCCTTGGTGCCGGGGCCGCCGGCGCCCTCGACGCCCACCGGGCGGGCGAGGACGAGGTGGATGATGTTCTCGCACAGGTCGGACTCGGCCGAGGTGATGAAGCGCTTGACGCCCTCGATGTTCCACGAGCCGTCGTCGTTCGGGATGGCCTTGGTGCGGCCGGCGCCGACGTCGGAGCCGGCGTCGGGCTCGGTGAGCACCATCGAGGTGTTCCAGCCGCGGTCGACGATGTGCTGGGCGATGCGCTTGTCACGGTCGTTGCCGTTGCGGTGCACGACGCCGGCGAAGGCCGGCCCCGCGGCGTACATCCAGATCGGCGCGTTCGCGCCGAGCACCATCTCGCCGATCGCCCAGACCAGGCTGGAGGGGGCCGGCGTGCCGCCGAGGTCCTCGGTGATCTGCAGGCGCCAGAACTCGGCGTCCATCCAGGCCTGGTAGCTCTTCTTGAAGGACTCGGGGATCGGCGCCTCGTGGGTCTTCGGGTCGAAGACCGGCGGGTTGCGGTCGCCGTCCTCGTACGACGCGGCCAGGTCCTCGCGCGAGAGGCGGTCGACCTCGGCCAGCACCTCGCGGGCCGTCTGACTGTCGATCTCCGCGAACGGGCCGGTGCCCAGGACGTCGTCGCGACCGAGCACCTCGAAGAGGTTGAACTCGATGTCACGCAGGTTGCTCTTGTAGTGGCTCACGGATCCGCCTTCTCGATGTCGGGGGTGCGGCAGCAGGCTGCTACTGGCCGGTAACTTGAATTCTAGAAGGGGGCTCGGGGCCATGCAACACGGGGTGATCCGCGTCTCGTCGTCGGGCGTCGCCGCATCGGCTGATGGTCGAGTGTCTGGATCGACATATCTGACAGACTGGCCCCATGCGGGTATCTGCGAAGTCCGACTACGCCCTGCGCGCGCTCATCGAGATGGCCGGCCGACGCGATGGACGAGCCGTGAGCGCCGAGGAGCTCGGCCGGCTCCAGGAGATCCCGCACGGATTCCTGCAGGCGATCCTCGCGGACCTCCGCAAGGCCGGCATCGTGATCTCCCAGCGCGGCCAGTCCGGCGGCTGGCGGATGGGCCGGGACCCCGAGTCGGTGTCGGTGGCCGACGTGATCCGGGCCGTCGACGGGCCGCTGGTCTCCGTCTACGGGCTGCGCCCCGAGGCGGTCAGCTACAACGAGTCGGCCGAGGTGCTCCAGCACGTGTGGATCGCGGCCCGCCGCTCGCTGCGCGACGTGTTCGAGCAGGTGTCCATCCAGCAGCTCGCCGACGGGAAGCTGCCGAGGGCCGTGACCTCGCGCACCGCCGACGAGGACGCCTGGCAGCCGCACTGAACCGGCCCTGCCGGCACCGGTGTCGGTCCTCGCCGCGCCGGTGCGCAGCCGACCCGGCCGGACGTGTGACATTTCCCGGGGGCGGTGCGTCGAGAAGATGACGCGCCCCGCCGGAGGAGTGAGATGACGAAGGACCAGGAGTTCGAGGAGTTCGCGCTCGCGCGGCTCCCGCACCTGCATCGGTCGGCCTGGTTGTTGTGCGGGGACGCACACCGGGCCGAGGACCTGGTGCAGGAGACGCTCGCCAAGGTCTTCGTGCGCTGGCACCGGAGGCTCGGGCGCCCCATCGACAACCCGGCGGCCTACGCCCAGACCTGCCTGGTCCGTACCTACATCAGCGCCCAGCGACGCAGGAGCAACCACGAGCGCCCCGTCGAGTTCCTGCCCGACCCGGGCGCCAGGGACGCCGACGCGGACCTGCGCATCGCGCTGGCAGACGCGCTGGCCGAGCTGCAGCCGCTCGACCGTGCCGTGCTCGTGCGGCGCTACCTCGACGACCGGCCGGTCCGCGAGGTCGCCCGCGAGCTCGGGTGCAGCGAGGGCGCCGTGCGCAACCGGACCCTGCGTGCCCTGGACCGCCTGCGCGACGTGTTCGGTCCCTCGCTCGCCGACCTCCTCCCTCACCGATAGGAACCGCCATGAACGCCGACAACGACCGCAGCATCGGTCAGCTCCTCGAACGGGCCGCGCCGGCGCCGCCCGCGGACGCCGGCCGGCTCGTCGAGCACGGCATGGCGCGGGGCCGTGCCCTGCGTCGCCGCCGCCGGGTCGGTACGACGGTCGCCGCGTGCGCCGCGGTCGCCGTCATCGGTGCCGCTGCGGCCCTCCTGCCGCGGCTCGACGTGGGCGTCCGGTCGTCCGAGCCCCCGACGCTGAGCGACCCGACCACGTCGACCACGTCCACCACGCCGACACCGTCGACCGACCCCCAGGAGCCTGCCGGCCTGGCCGTCACGGCGCGCGAGGTGCCTGCCACGGTGGCCGACATCCTCGGCCGCGACGGTGCTGGTCCGCTGCGCACCGCACCGCCGTACTCCTCGGCCTCGCAGCCCGACACGGTGATCGCACACTTCTCCTGGCAGGGCACCCTGACCAGCGTGATCATCGAGAAGGCCGCCGGGGATCCGCTGCGTCAGTGCGAGTCCGGCGGCAAGGGGACCACCTGCACCACGAGCGCGGACGGCGTGCCCCAGCAGGTCTGGGGGCCGACCGAGGGCGACGGCGTGACCGCGCAGGGGGTCACCGTCTGGCGGCACGGCTTCGCGGTGAGCGTGCTCTCCTACAACGCCGCCGAGGGCAAGGACGTCGCCCCGCTGATGGCTGCCCCGCCGCTCTCCCTCGACGACCTCGTGCTCGTCGCGGACAGCGACGCCTGGTTCGCCGAGTAGGCGCGCGGGTCAGGCGCGCGGCTCGGCGTGCTCGGCCACCCACTCCACCAGCGGACGCAGGGCGCGCCAGTCGGTGCGCACCCGCTCCGCGACGGCGGGGTCGTCGAGCCCGTCGAACCCGTAGGGCCGGCCGACGAACAGCTGCTTGTGCCGCAGCAGCGCGATCCGGGGGTGGTCGGCCGGGTAGCCGCGCGGCGCGGTCTTGAGCTGCTCGCCGCCGATCTCCCAGCCGTCCCGTTCGTAGGTCGCCAGGAGCCGCTCGAGCACGGGACCGGTGCGGTCGTCGGCCATCGCGTCGCGGATCGCCGCAAGCCGCGCCCCGGAGGCCTCGTAGAAGCCGGCGCCGACCCGCATCCCGCGCGCGGAGAGCTCGACGTACCACCCGGTCGCGGCGCCGACGGCGACGAACGCCCCCTGGTGCGTCTTGTACGGCGTCTTGTCCTTGGCGAAGCGGACATCGCGATAGGGCCGGAACACCTTCGCATCGCCGAACTCGGGGGCCAGGTTGCGGCAGAGCGCGGTCATCGGTGCCTTGACGGACTCCTCGTAGACGGCCCGGTGCTTCTCCCAGAAGGACTTCGTGTTGTCGACCTCGAGGTCGTCGTAGAAGTCGAGCGCCGCGACCGGGATCCCGGTGAAGGCGGCGGGTTCGGGTGATGCGCTCACCGGGCCACCCTACGGCTGCTCCTGGACCGGACGGGCCGGGTGCCCGGGGCGGCGGGTGGACGGAGCGGCCCGGTGACGGGGTGGCGGCGTGCCGCTGCTGCGCCACCACCCCGCGTCCGGGTGCCGGATCGCTCCGGCAGGTGTGGAACGGGCCAGGACGGCGGTCATGACGCGGGAAAGGTCAGCCGACCTCGGCGCTGACCTGCTCGTCGCCGGACTGGGCCAGTGCGGTGACGGTGATCGTGTCGCCGCCGCAACGCGGCGGGGTCAGGAAGGCGTTGCCGCCCGCCGACTCGTAGACGACCTCCAGCCCGTCCTCGGCGTTCCACCGCATCAGCCGTGCCGGGTCGCTGTCGCGCTGCGGGTCCCGCGAGAAGTACGCCGCGTCGCCGCACCAGGTCAGGGTGCCCGACGCCGACGGCCCGAGGTCGAAGTAGTCCCCGCCGGCCCGTGCGTAGGCGTGCGCCGCCTCGATCTCGCGCTCCTTCGGGATCACCGACCAGACCGCGCCGTCCCGGGTGAGCAGCCCCTCCCAGGCGTGGCACTTCTGGACGCCGGTGAAGGGGACCAGATCGATCCCGTCGACCCGGGCGACCGTGCGGCAGGAGGGGTGGTGGGCGTCGAAGCTGAGCACCGTGTCGCCGTACGGCGTGATGCGGGCGGCGTTGAAGCCGTGCCGCGGGGGCGCGCACCAGCCCAGCGTCGAGGTGGCGGTACCGAGATCCACGGTGGCCACGCAGTAGCGACCCTTGTCGAGGGTGGCGTGCAGCAGGTGGCCGTCGCCGATGGCCCAGGTGCCGCCGTTGACCGTCGGCAGGTCGGAGTGGCCGTCGAGGGTGAAGCTGCGACTGTCGTCGGCCAGGTTCACGACCCTGGCCTCGCTGGGGCGCGACTCCTGGCGGTCCTGCAGCACCACCACCGCCCAGTCGCCGTCGATCAGGGCGTCCGAGATCCGCTGCCGTGGACCGGCCGCGATCCCGGATCCGGAGCTCGGTCCCTCGATGCTCGCCTGGGTCCCCGCCTTGTCGACCGTCAGCGACCGGGCCCCGCTGCGGCTGACCGTGTCGTCCACGGACCCCGGTACCTGCTGCCAGTCCAGCAGCCGCGTCCGGGCCTGGAGCACGGCCGGCTTGGCGGCCGTGCCTCCTCGGGCCGCCGCGCTGCTCCGGCCGGTGCCGGAGGGGCTGGCCGTCGGGCTCGACGGGCTGTCGGTGGACGTGTCGCTGCTCGCCGAGGAGCCCCGGTCCGGCTCCGAGGCGGTTCCGTCCCCGTCCGAGCAGGCAGCCAGGGTCAGCAGCGGGGCGAGCAGCAGCGCAGCGGCGGGCACGGCGTACCCACCCGGGCGTCTGGCCATCAGACGCCGATGTTGTGCTGGAAGTGGGCCTTGTTGGCGCGGTAGCTCTTGTACGCCGAGCGCCACTGCACCCGGGAGATGTAGGGCTCGGAGGGGTCGAAGCGCTGCTGGTTCCAGGGCTCGAAGTAGCCGATCAGGTTCGACTTCGAGCCCCGGCGGTCGTAGCCGCGACCGGCCTGGAAGTGGCCGGAGGCATCGTCGTCGAGGTAGGGGTAGTACTTCTTCAGCAGGATCGGGTGCAGCACCACGGGCGCGCGGTAGTCGGTGATGTGGCGCATCAGCAGCCGCTGCCACTTCTTGTAGCCGTAGTCGCCGATGTCGAGCACGATGTAGGCGCCGGCACGGTCCTCGCGGTCCCAGCCGGTGTTGCCGTTGATGACGCGCACCATGTCGGTGATCGCGGTGCCGCTCGAGGTCGTGCCGAGCTTGCTGGCCCAGTGGGCCTGGCCGAGGTCCTTCTTCTTCCAGCCCCAGGTGATCATCTGCATCGTGGTGGGTCCGCACCAGTAGGTGCGCTGCTGCTCGGCGACCCGCTTGGTGCTCATCACCGTGTCGCGCTGCGGGTAGTCCTTGAACCGCTTGCGCTTGTTGCTGGTGGCGCCGGCCGTGGGCGACGCCGACGCGCTCGGCGAGCTCGAGGCCGACGGTGAGCTCGAGGCCGACGGGGAGGCGGACGCCTTGGTGCGGGCGGCCGGCTGGGCCTGGGCGGTGTCGGTCGGCTGCGCATCGGTGGTGGCGCGCGCCTCCGGGTGCTCGGCGAGGAAGCCGGCCGGCAGGGCGACCCCCTCGATCTCGTGGCGGAGCAGCCACACCTTGGCGACCGAGCGCGCGGCCTGGACGAGCTCGGCGCGCTCCTCGGCCTCGCGGGCGGACTGACTCATCCGGGCGAGCCGACGGAGGGTGGCGAGCTCGTCGAGGTCGCCGGTGGTGGTCGTGGTGGCCGGTCGTGCCGCGATCGCCCGGGCGGCCGTGGCCACGCGCGCCTGCACCTCGCCCTGGGAGCTCTCGGTCCAGCCGGAGTGCAGGCAGTAGCGCTGTCCCTCGAAGTCGGCGCAGCGGACCAGTGAGGCTGCCAACCGGTCGGCCGTCTGGTTGACGGGCACCCGGCCCAGGGTGCGGCCCTGGTCCAGCACCCGGTCGATCTCGGCCCGGAGGTCGGGCGTGACCGCGCCGAGGGGAGCGGTCGCGGCCGGCGCCAGCGCGCCCGTTCTGCTGCTCGCCGGAGGGGAGCAGCGAACCGTCGTCGTCACCGCCGTGCGGGACGAAGGGTGCGGCGGCCAGGAGCAGCGCGAGGGCGCCGATGGCGATGGTGCGAGGGCGGGGGCGAGACATCGGGATCCTCGAGACACGTCGACGGGCGGAGATACCACTGTCCCCAATGGTCACGCAAGACGTCAAGTGACCCATCAGTCACATTTTTCACCGACTTTCGCCGGTTCCGGGCGTGCCGCGGAGGCGGTCCGGGGACCGGACGGGTGGAGAGAAGGCCGGCGGAGCCGGAAGGGAGGCAAGGCCGGGGGCCGGGAGAGGCGGCGAGGTCGGGGCCGGGAGAGGACCGGCCGGGACCGGGAGAACGTGGAGCGGATGACGAGACTCGAACTCGCGACATCGACCTTGGGAAGGTCGCGCTCTACCAACTGAGCTACATCCGCACGACCCGGCGATGCGGGTCGGCGCAATGCTAGTTCATCAGTCGCCGCCCGGGGACACGGGTCGGGGAGACAGCGGTACGGCGAGTCGCGCGAGGGTGGGGTAACGCGGCGTCACCGTGTCGCCGGAGGAGCGCCCGGTCAGGCGGCGGTGCACCCAGGGGAGCGCGGAGTCCCGCGCCCAGTCGAGGTTCTCCCGCAGCTGCTCGCGCCGCGAGGACGTCGGCAGGTCCCGCAGTGGCAGCGTCTCCAGGGCGTGCTCGACGCCGAGCGAGTCGAGGACCTCGATGGCCATCCGCTGGTGGCCGGCCGGGCCCATGTGCATCCGGTCCTCGTCCCAGTAGCGCCAGTCGCGGTACTCACGCAGCCGCCAGAAGTCCACGACGGTGGCGCCGTGCCGGTCGGCGCTCTCGCGCACCAGCTCGTTGTACAGCGCGAAGCGGCCGCGCACCGGCCGGTAGATCGCCGAGCCGCCCGGGTCGAACGCCGTCCACACCAGCAGGCGGGCGCCGGTGGCGGCCAGCCGGCCCAGCGCCCGGTCGTAGTCGCACGCGAGCGCGTCGAGGTCCACCCGGGGACGGAGGATGTCGTTGGCGCCGGCGTAGATCGTGACCAGGTCGGGCTCGAGGGCGATCGCCGCGTCGAGCTGCTCATCGATGATCGCGTGCAGCTTGCGGCCGCGGATGGCCAGGTTGGCGTAGCCGAACTCTGCCGTCGGCCCGGCCGCCTCGGCGAGCACCTCGGCGACGCGGTCGGCCCAGCCCCGCAACCCGTTGGGACGGTCGGGGTGGGGGTCGCCGACCCCCTCGGTGAAGGAGTCGCCGATCGCGACGTACCGGTGGAAGGACATGGCCCCATCCTCGGGGGCCCGCCGATCCCACCCGCGGACGGGGTCGGTGTCGAGGGTGCGGGCCCGGGGAGCCTCCGAACCGCCGAGCGTCGGCGCTGTCCGCCCGCTCCGACGCCGGTAGGGTGCCCACGTGCTGCTGTCAGACCGCGACATCCTGGCCGAGATCGACTCCGGCCGGATCACCCTGGACCCGTGGCAACCGGAGATGATGCAGCCCTCGTCGATCGACGTCCGGCTGGACCGGTTCTTCCGGGTCTTCGAGAACCACCGCTACCCCCACATCGACCCGGCGGCGGACCAGTCCGACCTGACCCGCCAGGTCGAGCCCGAGGCGGACGAGCCGTTCATCCTGCACCCGGGGGAGTTCGTGCTCGGCTCGACGTACGAGGTGGTCTCGCTGCCCGACGACATCGCGGCCCGCGTGGAGGGGAAGTCCTCCCTGGGCCGGCTCGGGCTGCTCACCCACGCCACCGCCGGGTTCGTGGACCCCGGCTTCTCGGGCCACGTCACGCTCGAGCTGGCGAACGTCGCGACGCTGCCGATCAAGCTCTACCCGGGCATGAAGATCGGGCAGTTCTGCTTCTTCCGGCTGTCCTCGCCCTCCGAGCACCCCTACGGGTCCGCGAAGTACGGCTCGCGCTACCAGGGCCAGCGTGGGCCGACCCCGTCGCGCTCCTTCCAGAACTTCCACCGCACCAGCATCTGACCCGCGCTGGGTCAGCTGTCGATCCGGTCGGCGAAGCGGCGCAGGCGCTGGGCGAAGCGGTGCCGGTGCGGCACAGCCGGCACTCGGGGCTGAGTGGTGCGGGCGACCCGCTCGGCGATCAGGTGCCGGGCCTCGGTCTCGATCGGGGTGTGGATGTCGTTCATGGCGGTCTCCTCGGATCTGGTGCTGCGGGTCCGCGTGCGGTGGACCAGTGGGCGTGTGGGTGGATGGTCAGACCTCGGTCAGGACGACGTCGCCGCTGACGGTCTTGGCGCGGACCTCGACGTGGTCGGCGCCCTCCTCGGGCTGACCGGCGCCGTGCAGGTTGCTGCGGATCGCCCCGGACACCGTCGAGATGTCGGTCCACACGGGTACGCCGGCCGGGATCCCGAGCCGGACGTCGCCGGAGGCGCCCTTGGCGGTGAACCGCCCACGCTGGGCCCTGCGGACGACGAGGTCGCCGCTGCCGGTGGTGAGCGAGACGTCGGAGCGTGCCTCCGCGACCTCGAGGTTGCCCGAGCCGGTCTTGACCGCGGTCGGGCCGCTGCTGGTGCCGATCTCGACGTCGCCGGATCCGGTCGACACGGCCACGGACGAGCCCGCGTGGCCGACGTTGATGTCACCCGAGCCGCTCTTGATGCGCAGCTCCGAGCGTGCCTCGTCGACCCGGATGTCCCCCGAGCCGGTCTCGATCACCGCGGGGCCGCCGAAGGTGTCGACCTGGACGTCGCCGGACCCGCTGCGCACCTGGCTGGTGGCGACGACGCCGTCGACGGTGATGTCGGCGCTGCCGGTCCGCACGGCCAGGTCGCTGTCGGTGGGGAGGGTGACGGTCACGTCGAGGCGCGAGTCGCCGGCCAGGAAGCCGCTGCGCTGCTTGGGTGCCATGACGCTGATCTGGTCGCCGGACTGCTCCACGCGCACCGACTCGGCGTCGCGGCCGCTGATCTCGACGGAGGACTCGGTGGTGTCGGTGGCCACCACCTTGACGCTCCCCCTGCCGATCTCGACGAAGAGACTGACCGGACGGTGGGTCTCGAAGTGGTACTCGGACATGTGCTCTCTCCCTGTGCTGGAGCCCCTGGTTCGGGGTGTGTTCGTCCGCGGGACCAGCCTGTTGCCGGTCCCGTCGGTCGTGCTTGACGGGTCTTGCGGTCCTTCTGGGCCGGCCGGGTCAGACCCAGCCGGTCATGCGGCGATTGCCGCGGCCGGGGCCCTTGCCCCCGAACGGGTCGCCGCCGAGGAAGGGAATGCTGGACAGGTCGATGTCGACGTTGATGGCGTTGTCGCGGGTCGCGGCGCGCACGACGTTGACCAGCCAGGTGTTGAGCGAGTGCCCCGAGCGGGCGGCGAACTCCTCGGCCCTGGCCTTGACGGACTCCGGCAGCCGCAGCGTGATCCGGGCGGTGGTGCCCTCCTCCTCGGCCTCCTCGGCGCTCGGCGGGGCCGGGGCCGCCGAGGGCTGGGGTGCGACCGGCTGCGCGGCGTCGACGACGAAGTCGAGCTCGCGGCCGTTGAGCCGGACGTCGACGCCGCCGGTCGGCATCTCGGCGGTGATCTCGGCCGCCGCCTGGGAGACGGCCTCCATCAGGGCGAGCCGGGCGGCCGGGTCGAGCGCGAAGGTGAGGCGCTCCGCGGCCTGACGGGTCTCCGGCCCGGCGGCCTCCGCGGCCGCGACGAGGTCCCGTCGGAGGCTGTCGATGTACGGCGTGATGTCCATGCGCACCAATCTGACATCACCATGACGCCATGTCAAGCATCCATGACGTCATTTGTGACATCACCTGGTGTCAGGCGATGTCACCTGGTGTCGAATCGCTCCGGACGGGGTACTGCTCAGAGACGGTCCCGCCGCCCGCATCTACGGTGTGGGGCGCCGTCACCACGTCGGTCACACCAGCAACACGGAAGGGCAGCGCATGGCTGGCTCGGGAATCACGGTCCTCGCGACCGACACGCTCATCGACGCGAACGCAGCCGACTACCTGATGCTCGTCATCTACTTCGGGTTCGTCGTGGGCATCGGGCTGATGGCCGGGCGCCAGGTCTCGGAGTCGCTCGACTTCTTCCTCTCGGGGCGGTCGATGCCGGCCTGGGTGACCGGGCTCGCGTTCATCTCCGCCAACCTCGGTGCGGTCGAGATCATGGGCATGTCCGCCTCGGGTGCGGAGTTCGGCGTACCGACCGTCCACTACTTCTGGGTCGGCGCGATCCCCGCGATGATCTTCCTCGGCGTCGTGATGATGCCGTTCTACTACGGCTCCAAGGTCCGCTCGGTCCCGGAGTTCATGCTCCGCCGGTTCGGTCCGGGCGCGCACCTCGTCAACTCGTTGTCGTTCGCGGTCGCCCAGCTGCTGATCGCCGGCATCAACCTCTACCTGCTCGGCAGCATCGTGCACGCCCTGCTCGGCTGGCCGCTGTGGGTGGCCCTGATCGTGGCGGCCGCGGTCGTGCTCTCCTACATCACCCTGGGCGGGCTGAGGGCGGCGATCTACAACGAGGTGCTGCAGTTCTTCGTGATCGTCGCGGCGCTGCTGCCGCTGACGCTGCTCGGCCTGCACCAGGTGGGCGGCTGGGGCGGCCTGAAGGACAAGCTGACCGACGCGTCGGGCAAGGGCGGGGCCGCCCCGGCCTCCGAGCAGCTCAACTCCTGGCCCGGCCAGGTGTTGTCCGGCTTCGACTCCTCGCTGCTCTCGGTCATCGGCATCGTCTTCGGGCTCGGCTTCGTGCTCTCCTTCGGCTACTGGACCACCAACTTCGTCGAGGTCCAGCGGGCCATGGCCTCGGACTCGATCTCCTCGGCGCGCAAGACCCCGATCATCGGGGCGTTCCCGAAGATGTTCATCCCGTTCATCACGATCCTGCCGGGCATGATCGCGGCCGTGCTGGTCACCGAGATCGCGAAGGTCAAGGCCGGCGGCAGCGTCCCGGGCGGCTCGTCGGGCAGCGGCGTCACGTACAACGACTCCCTGCTGCTGCTGATGCGTGACCTGTTGCCCAACGGGCTGCTCGGCCTGGCGATCGCGGGTCTGCTGGCGGCGTTCATGGCCGGCATGGCGGCCAACATCTCGGCGTTCAACACGGTCTTCAGCTACGACCTGTGGGGCGACTACGTCGTGAAGGGCCGCGACGACTCCTACTACCTGTGGATCGGTCGGGTCGCGACCGTCGGCGCCACCGTCATCGCGATCTTCACCGCGGGGCTGGCCGCCAACTTCGCGAACATCATGACCTACCTGCAGACCCTCTTCGGGTTCTTCAACGCCCCGCTGTTCGCGACCTTCATCCTCGGCATGTTCTGGAAGCGGATGTCCTCCACGGCCGGCTGGGTGGGCCTGGTCTCCGGGACGCTCTCGGCGGTCGCCGTCGCGTTCCTGAGCCAGGACGCGTTCGGCTCCTTGAGCACCGGGACCATCCCGGTCGGCGGCCAGGGCGCGGCCTTCCTCGCGGCCTCCGTCGCCTTCACCGTCGACATCGCGTTGAGCGTCGTCGTGTCGCTGGTGACGAAGCCGAAGACCGCGTCCGAGCTCAAGGGCCTGGTCTACTCCGAGACGCCGCGGGAGGACCTGGTGGACGCCAACGAGGCGAGCTACCCGTGGTACCGCCGGACCCTTCCCCTGGCCGGAGTCGCCCTGGTCATGGTCATCGCCCTGAACGCCGCGTTCTGAGGAGGACGTCATGTCGACAAGAACGACCGGCCAGCACACCGCCGGACTCCTGGACATCCGCAACATCATCGGGGCGCTGCTCGGGCTGTACGGCGTGATCCTGACGCTGCTCGGCATCCTGGCCGACCCCCAGGACGAGAAGACCGGGGGAGTCAACGCCAACCTCTGGGCCGGCATCGCCCTGCTCGTCGCCGGGTCGATCTTCATCGCGTGGGCCAAGCTGCGCCCGGTCGTCGTGCCCGACGACGTCGAGCACGAGGAGGCGCCGGCGCACATGGACGCGCACTGACGAGGGGCGGACTCGCCGCTCGGCTGCCACTCGGCCCGCGGGGTCGCCTTCGTGACGGCCTCCGGGCAGCCACGTACTCGGTGAGCTCGATGCGCCCTCGTGTCGGGTCACGACGTGTGGCCGGCCAGGCCACCGATCGGTTCCCTGTCACTCGCGTCGGGGTCTGCTGCGGATCCAGTCGGGTGGCGGTTGGCCGGGTTTGGGTGGTGGGAGGAACTCGGGTCGGCCGTCGTCGGGGTTGAGGCGGACTTCCCAGGGGGTGTGGTGGATGGTGCGGTGGTGCTGCCCGCACAGGAGGACCAGGTTGGTCAGCGTGGTGTGGCCGCCGTCGGCCCAGTGGATGATGTGGTGGGCGTGGCACATCACCGGGGGTCTGGTGCAGCCGGGGAAGGCGCAGTGGGCGTCGCGGCAGACCAGGGCCCGCCACAGGGCGGTGGTGACGAGGCGTTGGGTGCGTCCGACGTCGAGGACTTCGCCGTGGGTGCCGAGGGCGATCGGGATCAGGTCGGCGTCGCAGGCCAGCCGGCGGACCACGGAGGGGGCGAGGTCGAGGCCGTCGTCGGTGGTGGAGACCGAGGCGCCGAGGGTGGCCCAGTCGATCTGGCCGCGGAGCACGTCCAGGGACGTGGTGACCGCGAGGCGGGGTCGGGCGCCGTGGCAGTCCGGTGCCAGGTCGGTGGCCAGCACGTGCTGGCAGGCGGTGACCAGGGCGTCCCACATCCGGGCCCCGTGGTCCCGCGGATCGGTCACCTGCCTCGCAGTCCGGGTCCACGGGATCCACGGCGGGGTCCAGGGCGGGGGCGGGCTTGGTCAGCGGGAGCAGGGCGGCCTTGATGGTGGCGGCGTCCTCGAGGGTGCCGCGGCCGCGGAGCCGGACCCCGCCGGCGCCGTCGTCGGTGATGGAGAGGAACCGGTGGTGGTGCGCGGCCCGGTCGGCGCGGTCGAGGTCCTTCTCGGCGTCGCGTTCGGCCTTGTCGGGGTCGGCGACCTCGGCCAGGTGCCTGGCGGCCTTGGCCAGCTCGGTCGCCGTCAGCTGGTCGCGGACTGGTCGAGCAGGAACGCCTCGCCCTGCTCCCGCACCGAACCGGTGCCAGTGGGGCAGCTCCTCGACGGCGGCCACGATCACCGCGGCCTGCTCCGGGGAGACCCGCCCGGCCGCCAGCGCGGCGTGCGTCGCGGTCCGCTCACCGACCAGGACCGGTGCCTGCCGCACCGTCCGGTGCCCCTCGCGGCGGGTGGTGCCGGCCAGGTGGGTGAACCACTCCGCGGTCGACCCCCAGGCCAGCTCCTGCTTGGCGATCCCCCGGGCCTGCATCTCGGCCAGCACCGAGGCCTCCAGCGCGGCCAGGTGGGCCCGGACCGTCTCCAGCTCGGCGACCGTGTCCACGATCTCGCGAGGCGTCCTTGGCGGCCCACAGGGTCTCGTCCAGGCGGGTGAGCAGCCCGTTCGCGCCCGCGACCACCCCGGCCGGGGTGGTGGGGAACTCGGTGGGCTGCTCCATGACCCGACTCAACCAGAGGGCACCGACATTGACGGGCCCCTGGCCTGTGCATATCTCACCTAGTGAGACGTTATCCGAAGAAAGTTTCGAGGAATCTTCGGACCGGGCCGCGGCCCCGTTGGCCCCGCAGGCGACCCGCCGGCCGGGCAGCTGCGGCGACCCGAGGCGTACCCGGTCCGCGTAGCTGCCCAAGACCGCAACCACGAGCGCGAGCGGACCTGCCGGCCGGAAGGCAGGAGCGACCCGCAGCCAACCCGATCCGGCGTAGCTGCCAAAGGCCGCAACCCGAGTGGGCCCGCCGCCCGGGCAACCAGGGCGCCCCGTGCGAAGCCGTCCCGGCGTAGCTGCCAAAGACCGCGGTCACGAGCGGACCGTAGGTCGGAAGGCAACGGCTACCCGAGCGGACCGTGCTCCGCCGTAGCTGCCAAGACCGCAACCCGGAGCGACCCGACGCCCGCCAGGCAACGGAAACCCGAAGCGGGCCGAGCCGCCGTAGCTGTCCAAGACCGCAACGACGCGCCAGCCTTCGGCAATGACGCCGAAGCGCCCAGGCCCCGGCACTCGCGCAACCAACAGCCTGGCCTCGAGCGGCCGCCGCGCTGGATCGGACGGACCGGAGCGAGGTCAAATCCGGCCTGGGCCCAGAAAGACGAGATGGCGGTGGTCCCCGGTCACGTCCGTCCGGGAACCACCGCCAGCTGCGGGGCGTGCTCAGAGATCGAAGAGCGAACCCGACTCGTTGATGTCGACGTCGGTCTTCGGCTGGTGGGCTGCCCCGTTGCTCGACGAGGCCGGCTTCTTCTCCTCCGGCTCGGCGGGTTCCTCGGCAGTGTCCGGCTCTTCCGACGTGGGCTCGGGCTCACCGTCGGCCTCGGTAGCGCTCGGACGCCTGCTCCATCTCCGCGGCGGTCGCCGTCGGTTCGTCCTCGGACGCGGAGTCGGCTGCGGCGGTGGCGGCGGCGCTGACTGCTGCGCCCCCGCTGAGGCCGCCACCGGGGGACTCCTGGTCCTCGGCGGGCTCGGCCGGTGGGGCCTGCTCCGCGGTCCCGGGCTCCGGCTCGGCGGTCGTCGCCGGCGTGGCCGTGGCGGTCGGTTCGGGTGCCTCGATGTCGAACAGCGACCCACCCTCGGGAATCTCGCTCGCGGGCGTCGACTTCGCCTTGGGCGCGGCTGCCGCCTTCGGCTCGGGCTTCGCTTCTGCCTCCGGCTCCGCGGCGGTCTCGGTCTCGGTCTCGGTCGACACTGCCTTCGGCTTCGCCGGGGCGGGCTTCGCCTCGGGCTCGGGTGCTTCGAGGTCGAACAGCGAGCCGCCCTCGGGGATCTCGCTCGCGGGCGCCGACTTCGCCTTGGGCGCGGATGCCGCCTTCGGCTCGGGCTTGGCCTTTGCCTCCGGCTCCGCTGCGGTCTCGGTCGACGCTGCCTTCGGCTTCGCCGGGGCGGGCTTCGCCTCGGGCTCGGGTGCCTCGAGGTCGAACAGGGATCCGCCGGACGGGATCTCGCTCGCGGCCGCCGTCTTCGCGGCTTCCGGCTTTGCGGGGGGCGCCTTCTCGGCCTTGGCCGACGGCTCGCCGGCCGGCTCCTCGCGCTTGGCCGCCTTCGCCTTCGCCTCCGGCTCGTCGCCACCGAGGTCGAAGAGGGAGCCACCCGACCCGAGGTCGCCCGCTCCGCTCTCGGCTGACTCCGCCTCGGTCGCGGCGGCGGGCTCTGCCTCGGCCGCGGGCTCCGCCTCGGCCGCGGCCTCTGCCGTGGTCCCCGAGGACTCGGGCTCGTCGCCGCCGAGGTCGAAGAGCGACCCGCCGGACTTCTCGGCGGCCTTGGCCTCCTGCGCGACGGAGGCGTCGGAGTCGGCGGTCGACGCCTGCTCCTCCTTGGCCTCGGGCTCGTCGAAGAGCGAGGACCCGCCGGAGGCCTTGGCAGCCGGGCCGACGTCCTCGGTGTCGGTGACGGTCTCCTCGGTCCGGGTGACGTCGCCGGCCTCGGGCTCGGACCTGGTCTCCACTGCCGCGGCGTCCTTGCCTGCGGGAGCGGCCTCCTTGGCCGCCGCGCCGGCACCCGGCTGGAGCTTGGTGGCGCTCTCGCCCTTCACCGAGGCGAGCAGCATCTGCGCCACGTCGAGGACCTCGACCTCCTCGCGGGCCTCGCCCTTGGCCTGCTGGGCGGTGAGCCCGTCGGAGAGCATCACGCGGCAGAACGGGCAGCCGACCGCGATCTGGTCCGCCCCGGTGCCGACCGCCTCCTTGGTGCGGTCGACGTTGATCCGCTCGCCGAGGTTCTCCTCCATCCACATCCGGGCACCACCGGCACCGCAGCAGAAGGACCGCTCGGAGTTGCGCTCCATCTCGACGACCTCGGCACCGGGCAGGACCTGGAGCAGCTCGCGCGGCGGGGTGTAGACGCCGTTGTGGCGGCCGATGTAGCAGGGGTCGTGGTAGGTGATCGAGCGCTTCGAGGCGCCGGCGCCGTCCTGGATCGGGGTCAGCCGGCCCTCGCGCACCAGCCGGTTGAGCAGCTGGGTGTGGTGGACGACCTCGAGCTCGACGCCGAACTCCTTGTACTCGTTCTTGAGCGTGTTGAAGCAGTGCGCGCAGGTCGAGACGACCTTCTTGACCTTGTACTCCTGGAACGTCTCGACGTTCTGCTGGGCGAGGCCCTGGAACACGAACTCGTTGCCGGCCCGGCGGGCGGGGTCACCGGTGCAGGTCTCGCCGTTGCCCAGGACGCCGAAGCTGACGCCGGCCATGTCGAGCAGCTCCGCCACGGCGCGGGTGGTCTTCTTGGCCCGGTCCTCGTAGGCGCCGGCACAGCCGACCCAGAACAGCCAGTCGACCTCGTCGAGCGACTCGATCGTCTCGCCGACGACCTTCACGTCGAAGTCGAGACCCTTGGCCCAGTCCATGCGCGCGTTCGGCGACATGTTCCACGGGTTGCCCTTGTTCTCGAGCCCCTTGAAGAGGCCGTTGAGCTCCGCCGGGAAGTTGGACTCGACGAGGATCGCGTAGCGACGCATGTCGACGATGTGGTCGACGTGCTCGATGTCGACGGGGCACTGCTGGACGCAGGCGCCGCAGGACGTGCACGACCAGAGCACGTCGGGGTCGATGACCGCCGAGCCGTCCTCCGGCATGTAGAACCAGTCGTCACCGGTGTCGCCGACCAGCGGGCGCTCGGCCTCGCGGGTCAGGGTGTCGTTGCCCTCGAGCAGCGCGGCACGGTCCCCCTCGGCGGCCTGGAGGTACGGCGCCTTGGCGTGCGCGTGGTCGCGCAGCGCGGTGATGAGCAGCTTGGGGGAGAGCGGCTTGTCGGTGTTCCAGGCCGGGCACTGCGACTGGCAGCGACCGCACTCGGTGCACGAGGTGAAGTCGAGGATGCCCTTCCAGCTGAAGTCCTCGACCGAGCCCACGCCGAGCACCGAGTCCTCGTCGAGGTCGTCGATGTCGTCGAGGGTGATCGCCTTGCCGTCCGAGGTGAGCGGCTTGACCGCGCCCAGGGCGGTGCGTCCGGAGGACTCGCGCTTGAACCAGATGTTGAAGAAGGCGAGGAAGCGGTGCCAGGCCACGCCCATGGTCAGGTTGACCGAGATCGTGATCATCCAGATGAACGAGATCAGGATCTTGATCATGCTCACGAAGTAGATGGCGTTCCTCAGCGACGAGTCCGACATCCCCGAGAACGCCTCGCCGAGCCAGAAGGTCAGCGGGTAGTGGAACGCCGTCGAGCCGTCCTCGAGCGCGTACTCCAGGCCACGCAGGGTGACGATGCACAGGCCGACGCCGAGGATGACGAGCTCGACGAAGTAGGCCTGCCACATCGTGGAGCCGAAGAACCGGCCGCGGGTGCCGCGGACCCGCTCGCTGGGACGGCTCACGCGGTAGCCGATGAACGCGACGATCGCCGCGATCATCACGAACGTGACGATCTCGGTCAGCCACTCCCACAGGAAGAAGTGGCCGATGAGCGGCAGCGCGAACTCGGCGTGGAAGAGCTGGCCGAACGCCGTCACCAGGGTGAAGAACAGCAGCCCGAAGCCGATGAAGATGAACCAGTGACCGGCGCCGACCCAGTGCCACTGGAGCATCCGGGTGTGGCCGAGCGACTCCTTGAGCATCGTCACCGTGCGCCTGCCGGGATCGTCGGTGCGCGCTGCCGGCTGTCCCACCTTCATCACCGCGATGATCTGGCGGATCGCCCTGACGAACAGGGCGATGCCGACGGCGGCGATCGCGAGCGAGACAACGATGGCGAAGATCTGCATGGACTACTGCTCCTCGTCGGGGCGGTGGCGTCGATCGTCGGTTCAGGACGCGTGCCGCGAGCCTAGGGCGGCGGGCGCGTCCGCGGCAGTCCCGAACCTTGTGAGACGGATCCTACCCGCAGGTAACTTCTCGGCGGACGGGTGTGCAGCGGGCGGGCGTCGGTGCCCGGGCAGGCCGCGGCCGGGCCGTCAGCCGAGGCGACGCATCCCGGTCACGGTCCCGGCCCGGTCGAAGGTGACCTGCATCCGCGCCTCCGGCTCGGCGCTGGTGCGGGCGCAGAACACGTAGTGGTCGCCGTCCCGGGTGTAGGGCTGACCGACTGCCGCCATCACCTCCCGGGTCGTCATGCCCGGGACCACGAGGGCCCGGACCGTGCCCACGGGCCGGCGCAGCTCGGGGTTGCGGCAGGAGTCGGGCGCCATGCCCGCGGCGCGCTCCCACATCTGCAGGTAGGCCTCGGCGCCGCGGGCCATGTCCTCGGTGATCGCGTCGCCGTCACCGGCGTGGGCGCTGTCGGCCACCTTGCGCAGGTCCTCGATCCAGTCGGGGTAGAGGCCGTACTGCGCCACCCCGTCCGCGTTGATGTCGTAGACGCGCTTGCCGGCGTGCTGCCGGTGCACCGTCACCCCGTTCAGCCCGGTGAAGGGGTAGGTGACCGGGTTGGGCACGTCGGCACCACGCGGGTCGCCCTGCGCGCCGAGGCCGTTCATGTCCGCGCCGTAGCCGATTCCCCAGTAGTAGCGCTTGTCCGCCCAGCCGAGGTGGGCACGCCACTTCTCGACGAACCCCGTGGAGTCGCCGGCGTACGGCGTGATGAAGCCGCCGAGCCGGTAGATGCGCGGGTAGGCGTCCGGCGTCGACCACGAGTGGCTGGAGACGACGCCCGGGTAGTGCATCGCCTCGACCTGGTCGAGCGCGGAGTCGCGGGCCTCGACGCTCATGTGGTCGGGGTCGAAGATCATGTGCCGGTCGGCCAGCGCGTTGATGGTGTGCTCGCCGAGCGTGGTCAGGCCGCGCGCGTTGCAGTGGTCCGGCGGCGGGTAGACGGGCAGCGCCGGCAGCTCCGCGGTGTCGTAGAGCTGCCCGATCGCACCGAACAGCGCGTCCTGCTGCTCCGCGGAGACCTCCGGGGCCGCGAGCTGGTCGTGGTCGTGGGCCGCGGGGTCGGCCGGCTCGCAGTGCCGCATGTCCCAGTAGGTGCCGGTCTCGAGGAAGTTCGCGCTGTTGACCGCGACGCCGGTCTCGCCCGCGTCCCCGGCGATGCCGGACAGGGCGTTGTCGAACTTGTTGACCAGCTCCATCTGGCGCACGCCCATCCGGTGCACCTGGTCGAGCTGCCGGTCGATGTTCTCCGGGGTGCACTCGGCGGCGGGCTGGTCGCCCTGCCCGGGGACTGCCTTGAACGTGCAGCCGAAGGGCACGCTGGTCTCGATGCCCATGATCACCGCCATCTTGCCGGCGTTGATCACCTTCCGGGCCTGGAAGGGGTTCCTCACGATCCGGTAGAAGCCCTTGCCGGGGCCACCGAACTGGGCGTCGATGTAGTCCTGCATCTCGTACATGTCGTGCGCCTGCAGGCGGATCGAGTCCATGTCGTCGCAGGAGTTGTGCTTGATCGGGTAGAGCTGGCAGAGCTGGTTGTTCTCGACCAGCAGGTTCACGAAGATCCGCTGACCGCCGCGCCAGGACCGCTCCAGCCACCGGTAGTAGGTGCCCTCGTGGGTCAGCGAGTCCGGGGCCGGCCAGTCCTTGAACGTCGGCCAGCCGACCGGGTCGTGATGGGGCCGCCCGGAGAGGGCGGCCTCCAGCGGGCTGGTGCCGGCGGCGTGGTCGGGGCAGTCGACCAGCGCGTACGGCGCGCCGTACCGGTCCCAGGGCTTGCCGCAGTGGACGTCGCCGCCGAGGAACTCGAAGGCCATCCCGTGGGTGTGCGCGTCCACGTAGCCGCGCACCTCCTGGTAGGGCGTCACGCCGGCGTGCGGGCGGCCGGAGACGTCGATCTGCGCCTCGGGGTACGCCGTGCAGCCCCGGGCCCGGGTCGGGAGGAACGTCGTGGTGCCTCCTCGCCGCAGGAGGGTGCCACCGCTGCGGAAGGAGATCCGGGCGCCGTGCGCGCGGGCGGTCCACACGGTGTCGGCGCCGGGCTGGTCGGCCTTCCCGCCGGCGGCGCTCACGAACCGGCGCGAGGCGTCGTAGAGCAGGTAGCTGCCCAGCGCGGTCGGCTTGAAGAACAGCGGCTCGCCGTGCCGGGTCAGGGTGTAGCACCCGTTGGCCAGCGCGTACCGGTCCTGCGGGTGCCGCAGTCGCGGACCCGTGACCGGCACCGTGGTCAGCCGCGGGTCGGGGGTGCGGCGCCCGGCGGCGACGTAGGCCGCGCTGGCGCGCTTCTCGGCCGCGCTCGTGGGGTCCTGGGTCTCCGCGCCGGTCTCGCCGGCCCGCGAGAGGGAGTTCTTGGTGGCAGGGTCGTTGTGGTTGTGGGGCAGGGTGCCGGGCGGGTCCACGTGCGGCGGCGTGCCCGGCGGGTCGACATGGGGCAGGGCCTCCAGCACGGCCGCCTTGGTGGCGTCGTAGCGCACCAGCAGGTTGCCGTCGCGGCCGCCGTAGGAGGGGAGGGCCACGGCGGTCGCGACGAGGGCTGCCCCCAGCGCTCCCGACCACAGCAGGCGGCGGATCGGACCTCGGTGGGGGTGCGGCACGTGGGTTCCTCTCCCGGGCGTCGGCTCGGTCGTTCAACGAGCGTGGCGCCGCGAGGTCACTGAGCCGCGTCGGTCCAGACTGTGCGCCATGGACGAGGGCGAGATGACCGCGAGGCCGTGCCCACGGCCCGCCGGCTGGTCGAGGAGCGCTTCCCGGACGCCCGGGCGGCGTTCCTGGGCGGCAGCGTGGTGCTCGGCGGCGCCACCGCGACCTCCGACCTGGACATCACGGTGCTGCGGGCCGAAGGTGCCGTCTACCGCGAGTCGCTGGAGTACGCCGGGTGGCCGGTGGAGCTGTTCGTGCACACCGCCACGTCGGTGCGGCACTACATCGCCAAGGACCTCGAGCGGCGCCGGCCGACGATGGCCCGGCTGGTGTCGGCAGGCGTGCTCCTGGTCGACCGCGACGGGTCCGGGGCCGAGCTGGCCGCCGAGTGCGCCGCCACCGTCGCGGCGGGGCCCGGCCCGCTCCCGGCCGCCGAGCGCGACGCGCTGCGCTACGGCCTGACCGACCTCCTCGACGACCTCGCCGGCGGCGGCAGGGCCGAGGTCCGGACGGCGGTCGCGGTCCTCACCTGGCAGGCGGCGGCCGAGCTGCGGCTGGCCGCGGCGCAGCGATGGTCGGGCACCGGCAAGTGGCTGGTGCGCGAGCTGGCGGCGCTCGACGCGGACGCGGGCACGGCGTACGCGCCCCGGCTCGACGCCGGCCTCCGGGCCGCGCTCGACGGGGACCCGGGCCGGCTCGTCGAGGTGGCCGACGAGGTCCTGGACCGGTGCGGGGGCCGCCTCTGGGCCGGCTACCGCGCCGGTGGCGAGGGCTGACCGCCGAGGCGGCGGCTGAGCCCGTCCGCGGCGCGCCGCACCTGCCGGGCCAGCGTGTCCGGGTCGCCGTCGGCGTAGGTCACCGCGACCCCGGCCACCGGGTGCGCGTTGTGGTCCAGCACCGCGGCGGCCACGCTGGCCATCCCGGGGGTCACCTCGCCCTCCTCGATGGCGAACCCGCGCTGGCGGGTCTCCGAGAGGACCGTGCGCAGCGTGCTCAGCGAGGTCGGTCCGGTGCCGTGGCGGTCCACGAAGGCGGCCGGGCCCGGGTAGAGCGCCCGGACCTGGGCGGCGGGCAGCCCGGCCAGGATGGCCCGCCCGCTCGCGGTCAGGTGGGCGGGGAGGCGCACGCCCACGTCGGTGACCAGCGGTGGCCTGCCCGGGGCGCGCTCCTCCAGCACGTAGAGCACGTCGCGCCCGTGCAGGACCGCCAGGTGTGCGCTCTGGCCGACCCGGTCCACGAGCGCGGCCAGCGGTCGCCGGGCGATCCGCTGGAGCGGCTCCTGGCGGGAGTAGCCGCTGCCCACCTCGAACGCCGCGACGCCCAGCCCGAAACGGTGCTCCTCGGGCAGGTGCACCACGAAGCCCTCGTCGACCATGGCGCGCAGCAGGTGGTACGCCGTGCTGCGCGGCAGCTCGCAGGCGCGCATGATCCGGTCCAGCGGGACGGGGTCGGGCTGGCTGGCCAGGAAGCGCAGCACCCTCAGCGCTCGCGTGGCTGCCGGGACCTGGCTCATGGTCCGGAGACTAGACGGTATGGAGCGACGCACGTCTGGGTGAGTTGGGTCCTCACCGAGTCGGCGTTCCTCCCTCGGCGATGGTGTGCCGGCGCTGGTCGGTGTCAACGTCGTTCATGCTCGCTTCGCTGCGCGTGCTCCACGTTGACACCTCGGGCGGCGCCGGCGGGTTGGCGTCGATCGAGGAATGCCTGGGTTGTGGCCGGAGGCCCCGCTGACACAGATTCGTGGGTTACCGGGCGAGGGGCTGCCTTGCCCGGCCTATCCGACATGTGTAGGAGGGCCTCCGGTGTTTACCGAGCGTACGAGCGTTGGGCTCGACGTGCACGCCCGATCTGTCGCGGCTGCGGCGATCGACGGCGTCACGGGCGGGTGGTTCCAGACGCGGCTGACCCCAGCCCATGACCACATCCGTTCCTGGATCCGCGAGTTGCCCGGGCCGGCGGCGGTGACCTACGAGGCGGGCCCGACCGGGTTCGGCCTGTCCCGGATGCTGGCCGCGGACGGGACCGCTGCGAGGTCGCGGCGCCCTCGAAGCTGCAGCGTCCTGCGGGGGATCGGGTCAAGACCGATGCCCGGGATGCGGTCTACCTCGCGCGGCTGCTTCGGCTCGACGAGATCACCCCGGTGTCCGTGCCGACCTTGGAGCAGGAGGCCGCCCGGGACCTGGTCCGGGCCCGGGACGACTCCCGAGGCGACCTGATGCGGGCCGGCAACGGCCACGCCCGCCGCCTCCTGGTCGAAGCCGCCTGGCACCACCGACCCCGCTACGTCGCCGGCCCGACCATGCGGGCCCGCTGGGACCAGGCACCCCCCGCGGCCCGCGCCCGCGGCGACGCCGGGAACCGGCGACTACATGCCCGCTGGGTCGCCTTCGACGCCCGGCACAAGCGCTCCACCATCGCCGGTGTCGCCATCGCTCGCGAACCGGCCGGCTGGTGCTGGTCCCTGGCCACCATGGACGACTGACCCGCGACCTCTCCTCGCCGAGCCGACCACGGTGGCAGCGCCAGGAGCGATCCGCGACCGCCCTATGAGCAGCGCCCGAACAGCAACAGCACCCGGGTGTGACGCTCGATGCTAGACACGCGGACACTCCAGCCGGAACGCCCGTCCTGCGGTACTCAACCCGCGAATATCAGATTGACCCGCGCGTCGACACGACACGCCCCGTCAACGACCCGCACGAGGAGAACCGAGGCGCCGTCCTGGCACCCAGCCCGGGCGGCGCCTCACCCTGCCCCCTTGACAACCAACCACTGCATATCAGGGCACGGCTCCCACGTGGGGGCGCCTGCTACGCGACGGCGCCGACGTGGGAGACGCACATGGGCCCTGCCCCTGTTGGGGGGCAGGGCCTCCGTGGCAGGCGGACTGCTCAGACGCGCTTGTCGTCGGGGTCGACCCGCTGGGCCTCGCGGATCCGGTCCTCCTGCACGGCCTGGTCCATGTGCACGCCCTGGCGCGCCTCGGTGGCCTTCTTCTCGGCGCGCTCGGCCTCGACGCGGGCCGCCTCGGCATTGGCCTCGGCCCGCGCGGCGTCGCGCTCGGACTGGGCGATGGCGTCGGACTGGGCGGCGGCGTCCGTGCGCAGCTGGGCTGCGTGGGCGCGTCGCTGCTCGTTCTTCCTCTTGTTCATCATGAGTGCGACGACGACGCCGAGCACCACCAGGATGACCACGAGGACGACGATCCAGACGATGGCTCCTCCGGACATTTTTCCTCCATTGATCGGTCCCGGGCGGTCGCCGGGACTCGTACCTGGACGGGTGGTACCCCGCGGAGGCCGGGTTCAAGCATCGCCCGGCTGCTGGTTCAGGCCAGCTCGCGCTCGCCCTCGACCGGAACCAGGGGAGCGGCGAGCACCGGGAAGAGGGCGCCGAGCGCGAACACCGCGGCGTACCCGAGGTGTGCGATGGCCAGGCCGGCCAGCGGTGGCACGGCCGAGGCGGTCAGGAACTGGGCGGTGTTCTGGACGCCCAGCGCCCGGCCCGACCAGCTCGGGCCGGCTCGCTCGGCCACGGCCGTGAAAGCGAGACCGTTGTCGGCGACGGTCAGCACCGTGGCCACGACCAGCAGCGCCACCGCGACCGCCCAGCCCCGGTCGGCGGCGAGCCCGAGCAGCGCCATCACGGCGGCTGCGGCGACCGCGACCCACCGCAGCGGGCGCATCCGGCTGCCGACGACGTCGGAGAGGTGGCCGGCCGCGATCCGGCCGAGCGCCCCGGCGAGCTGGGCCGCCGCGACCAGCGACCCGGCCGCGGCCGGCGACCACGAGCGGTCCTGGACCAGCCAGACCAGGGCGAAGGTCCACACCAGGAACTGGGGCACGACCAGCAGCACCGAGACCCCGTGCACGCGGACCAGGAATCGGTCCCGGCGGTAGGGGTTCGGCGATCCGCCCTCGCGGGGATCGGGCCGGGGCGGGTCGAGGACGACGAGCGCGACGACCACCAGGGCCAGCGCGCAGGCGAGGGTCGGCACCCACAACGCCGTGTGCACGCCGTACCGGTCGGCGACGACGGCGATGCTCACCGCCGCGACGCCGACGCCCACCGGCTGGGCCATCTGCCGGATCCCCATCGCCAGCCCGCGCCGTGCCGGTGGGAACCAGCCGACGACCACCCGGCCGCTGGCCGCGTTGGTGCTCGCGGCCGCGGCTCCGGCGAGCGCGAGGGTGACGACCAGCACCGCGGTGCCGCTGCCGAGGGCGGCCAGCGCCCCGCAGGCGGTCGTCGCGGCCAGGCCCCACAGCAGCGCGAACCGCTCGCCGTACCGGTCCGACACCGCGCCCCACGCGACCAGCGCGAGCATCACGCCGATGGTGGGGGCCGCCGCGACGAGGCCGGCCTCGGCCAGGCTGAGGCCGCTCGCGTGCAGGGCCGGGATCAGGAACGCCGGGCCGTGCATCATGACCGCCGCCGCGGCCTGGGCGAGCGTGCTGGCGCCGAGCATCGACCAGCGGCGCAGCGTCCCGGGGTCAGCCGGGCCGATGGTCGTGGTCATGGCGTCCAGTCAACGCCCGCGTCGCCGGCTGACGGGGCCGTTTCTTGCCTGCTGACGTGTGAGGTACGTCGCGGACGGGGCCCGGACGCACGACGGGGACGCGGTGTCCGCGTCCCCGTCGTGGTGGTGGTTCTGGTCGGTCAGCGATCGGCCCGCTTGACGTAGAACTTGGCCTCACCGAGGTTGGCCACCATCCCGGAGCCGTCGAGGAGCGTGATCCGCAGCGCGGTCACCGAGAGGCCGCCGTGGACCTTCTTGACGATGTTGCGCTCGAGCTTGGCGACACCGGGAATGTTGATGACGTCGGTGTCGGGGAAGGTCTGCGTCTCCCCGTTGGCCGTGATCGTCCCGATGTCGGCCTTGGCGTGGCGGACGAGCTTCTTGAGGCCAGCGCCCTTGCGCGTCACGTGGACCCGCCCGACGATGCCGTCGACGACGAGCTGGCCGTTGCCGAGGTCGACCTTGGCGATGCGGCCCTGCTCGTAGCCCCAGGCCCGCCTCCGGGTCTGGGTCGCCTTGCCGGAGGCCTCGACGGCGCTGACGACCAGCTGGTCGCCCAGGTCGGTGCTGGCGGTGGCGTTCTTGCGGACCTCGCCGTCGGTGCCCTGGCAGGGCATCGGCTGGTAGGGCGTCCGCCCCGAGGTGACGTGGCCGTCTGCAGCCTTCGCGCGCGAGCCCGACGCGTACCCGCCGAAGAGGCCGGACTTGATGCCGTCGGTCAGCTGGGCGAAGGACTGGGCCAGGTGGACCTTGGTGCCGGTCGCGGCCGAGGTGATCGTGAGGACCTCGACGCGGGCCCGGGCCAGGTGGTTGCCGACCCGCTTCTTCGGGGTGCCCATGGCGATCGTGGCGACCCCGGGGACCTCGACGCTCTGGCCGGGGTCCGGGACCGGGATCTCCTGCGCGGGGCCGGCCGGCGGGGTCAGCACGATCTTGGCGATCTCGGCGGTGGTGCGGGCGTGGAAGCCGGAGGCGTCGTGGGAGGCCCGGGCGGTCGACTTGATCCCCTCCAGCGACAGCGAGCCGGCGGGCGTGTCGGCGAGGGTGAGCCTGGCGATGGCGTTGCGGGAGTGCGACGCCACCACGCCCTTCCTGCTCTTGCTGGTCCACGCCCGGGTGGTGACCTCGGAGGCCGTGCCCAGGCCGGGGATCTCCTCGGAAGCCGTGTGGTTGCGCTTGTCGATGCCCGCGTCATTGGTGCACCCGATGACCTGGAAGGCGGTGCTCCCCGAACCGGCCGGGACCTGGCCGCCGTGGGCGCGGCTGCCGAACGCGTAGGCCTTGAAGGCGAAGGAGGTCGGTGTCCGTCGGGCCGTCGGCGCCGTCGAGGCGGCATCCGCGCCTGACGTGCTGACGAGGGCGCCTGTCGCGGCCAGTGCGAGCAGGGTCGAGCTGGCTATGAGTCTGCGCATGTGCTGTCTCTCTTTCCTTGGGAGAGCCCGAGAACCCGGCACTGCCCCCGGCAGGTTGGCTGCGGATACGTGACGCGGTTGCCCCATGAATCACCGGCCGTCCGTCACGTTACCCATCGGTCACATAGTTCAGACGTGCCGTCTCGGACTTTCTGATGCGGCTCCGAAGTGGCACCCGTCACAAGGGTCTGGGATTCGAGACACGAGGCGGTCCTGAACGCTTGGCGGGGGGATGCCGGGGGCGTTGGATTGGCACATGTCCTCCTCTTCCGTCGCCGTCGGTACCGGTCCCGTCTCCCCCGAGGAGCTCGTCGCGGTGGCCCGCGGCGGAGCATCCGTGGAGCTGGCCCCGGACGCCGTCGAGGCCATCGGGGCCGCGCGCGCCGTCGTCGACGAGCTGGCGGCCGCGGCCACTCCCGCCTACGGCATCTCGACCGGCTTCGGGGCTCTCGCGACCCGGCACATCCCCACCGAGATGCGCGCCCAGCTGCAGCGCTCGCTGGTCCGGTCGCACGCCGCCGGTTCGGGCCCCGAGGTCGAGCGTGAGGTGGTCCGGGCCCTGATGCTGCTGCGGCTCTCGACGCTCGCGACGGGGCACACCGGCGTACGCCTCGAGACCGCGCAGCTGATGGCGTCGATGCTCAGCCACCAGATCACCCCGATCGTCCGGGAGTACGGCTCCCTCGGCTGCTCCGGTGACCTCGCGCCGCTCTCCCACTGCGCTCTCGCGCTGATGGGGGAGGGTGAGGTCCGCGACGCCGACGGCGTCCTGATGCCGGCTGCCGAGGCGCTGGCGAAGGCCGGGCTGGCGCCCGTCGAGCTCGCCGCCAAGGAAGGGCTCGCCCTCATCAACGGCACCGACGGGATGCTCGGCATGCTCCTGATGGCGATCGCCGACCTGCGGATGCTGCTGCGCACCGCCGACGTCGCGGCGGCCATGTCGGTGGAGGGCCAGCTCGCCACCGACCGCGTGTTCGCCCCCGAGCTCCAGGCGATCCGGCCGCACCCGGGGCAGGCCCTCTCCGCGGCGAACCTGACCCGCGTGCTGGCCGACTCCGGCGTGGTGGCCTCGCACCGCGGGCCGGACTGCAACCGGGTCCAGGACGCCTACTCGCTGCGCTGCTCGCCCCAGGTCCACGGGGGTGCGCGCGACACCGTCGAGCACGCCGCGCAGGTGGCCGGCCGCGAGCTGGCCTCGGCCGTCGACAACCCGGTGGTGCTGGCCGACCAGGGTCGCGTGGAGTCCAACGGCAACTTCCACGGGGCCCCGGTCGCCTACGTGCTCGACTTCCTCGCCATCGTGGCGGCCGACGTCGCCTCGATCAGCGAGCGCCGCACCGACCGATTCCTCGACAAGGCCCGCAGCCACGGCCTGCCGCCGTTCCTCGCCGACGACCCCGGCGTCGACAGCGGGCACATGATCGCCCAGTACACCCAGGCCGCGATCGTCTCGGAGATGAAGCGGCTGGCCGCTCCCGCGTCGGTGGACTCGATCCCCTCGAGCGCGATGCAGGAGGACCACGTCTCGATGGGCTGGTCCGCGGCCCGCAAGCTGCGCCGGTCGGTCGACGGGCTGACCAGGGTCGTCGCGATCGAGGTCCTCACCGCGGCCCGCGCCCTGGACCTGCGGCGACCGCTCGAGCCCTCGCCGGCCACGGCCGCCGTCGTCCGTCTGCTTCGTTCCTCCGGCATCGAGGGCCCCGGCCCCGACCGCCACCTCTCGCCCGAGATCGAGACCGCCGTCGAGCTGGTCCGTTCCGGTGCCGTCCTCGCGTCCGTCGAAGAAGTGATCGGAGAGCTCGCATGACCGAGTCGACCAACCCCCGCCTGCCCATCCACGCCGCCACCGGCACCGAGCTGTCCGCGAAGTCCTGGCAGACCGAGGCGCCGCTGCGGATGCTGATGAACAACCTCGACCCGGAGAACGCCGAGCGTCCCGAGGACCTCGTGGTCTACGGCGGCACCGGCAAGGCCGCGCGCAGCTGGGAGGCGTACGACGCGCTGGTGCGGACGCTGCGCACCCTCGAGGACGACGAGACGATGCTGGTGCAGTCCGGCAAGCCCGTCGGCGTGATGCGGACCCACGAGTGGGCGCCGCGGGTGCTGATCGCCAACTCCAACCTGGTGGGCGACTGGGCCAACTGGGAGGAGTTCCGGAGGCTGGAGGAGCTCGGCCTGACGATGTACGGCCAGATGACGGCCGGCTCCTGGATCTACATCGGCACGCAGGGGATCCTGCAGGGCACGTTCGAGACCTTCGCCGCGGTCGCGGACAAGACTAGTTCGACGGGACCCTGGCGGGGACCATCACCCTCACCGCGGGGCTCGGCGGCATGGGTGGGGCCCAGCCGCTCGCGGTCACCATGAACGACGGTGTGGTGATCTGCATCGAGTGCGACCAGTCGCGGATCCAGCGCCGGATCGACCACCGCTACCTCGACGTCCAGGCGGGCTCGCTGGAGGAGGCGGTGCAGATGGCCGTCGCGGCGCGCGACGAGCGTCGCCCGCTGTCGATCGGGGTGCTCGGCAACGCCGCGCAGATGGTGCCCGCGCTGCTCGAGATGCAGGCGCCGATCGACGTCGTGACCGACCAGACCTCCGCCCACGACCCGCTCTTCTACCTGCCGGTCGGCACGGCGTTCGAGGACTGGGAGCGCGAGCGCACCGAGGACCCGGTCGGGTTCACGAAGCGGGCGCAGGAGTCGATGGCCGCGCACGTGCGCGCGATGGTGGAGTTCCAGGACCGGGGCGCCGAGGTCTTCGACTACGGCAACTCGATCCGTGACGAGGCGCGCAAGGGCGGCTACGACCGGGCCTTCGAGTTCCCCGGCTTCGTGCCGGCGTACATCCGGCCGCTGTTCTGCGAGGGCAAGGGCCCGTTCCGCTGGGCGGCGCTCTCCGGTGATCCGGCCGACATCGCCGCCACCGACCGGGCGATCCTCGAGCTCTTCCCGGAGAACGAGCGCCTGCGGAAGTGGATCACGATGGCCGGCGAGCGGGTGCACTTCCAGGGGCTGCCGGCCCGGATCTGCTGGCTGGGGTACGGCGAGCGGCACCTGGCCGGGCTGAAGTTCAACGAGATGGTCGCCTCGGGCGAGCTCAAGGCGCCGGTCGTGATCGGCCGGGACCACCTCGACTGCGGCTCGGTCGCCTCGCCCTACCGCGAGACCGAGGCGATGCTGGACGGCTCCGACGCGATCGCCGACTGGGCGCTGCTGAACGCGCTGGTCAACACCGCGTCGGGTGCCTCGTGGGTCTCGATCCACCACGGCGGCGGCGTCGGCATGGGGCGCTCCATCCACGCGGGCCAGGTCTGCGTCGCCGACGGCACCGAGCTGGCCGCGCAGAAGATCGAGCGGGTGCTCACCAACGACCCGGGCATGGGAGTGATCCGCCACGTCGACGCCGGCTACGACCGCGCCGCCGAGGTGGCCGCCGAGCGCGGGGTCCGTATTCCGATGGCCGAGTAGCCGCCGGCTGGTCCAGAATCTCCGCCGTGACGGATGGTGCGGTCGAGGCGGACGAGATCAGACCGCCGGCGGCCGTACCCGCCCGGCTGACCAGGCGGGGCGTCCCGACGGACCCGACCCTGCGGGTCCTCGCGCTCGGCACGTTCGTCAACCGGGCCGGCACCGGCGCCGCGCTGACCACGTTCGCGCTCTTCTTCACCCAGAAGGTCGGGCTCTCCGCGACCGACGTCGGGCTGGTGCTCTCGGTCGCCTCGGTCCTCGCGATGCTCGCCCAGGTGCCGCTCGGCCACCTCGGCGACACCCGCGGGCCGCGAGAGACGATGCGGGCGCTGACCGTGGGAGCCGGCGTCGTGCTGCTGGGCCTCCTCGTGGCCCGGTCGCTGTGGGCGGTGATGGCCGTGATGGCGCTGTCGACGGTGCTGATGACGGGCAACGCGGCGGTGCGCAACGGCTACATCGCGCGGGTCGCGACCGGTGGGCGGGGCGTGCTGTTCAAGGCCTACCTGCGCGCGGTCACCAACGTCGCGATGAGCCTCGGCGCCGCCCTCGGCGGCCTCGCGCTGCTCCTGGACGAGACCTGGGCCTACCTGGGGGTCTTCGCGCTCGACGGGCTCTCGGCCGTCGCCACCGGGCTGCTCTGCTCCCGGCTGCCGCACCTCGCGCCCGCGCCGGCCCGTGCCGCCGGTGAGCCGCGGCTCGCGGTGCTGCGGGACCGGCCGTTCGTGGCGGTCACCGCGCTCAACGGCGTGGTCGCGATGCACTTCGTCGTGATGACGCTCGCCATCCCGCTGTGGATCGCGGCGCACACCTCGGCGCCGACCTCGATGGTCGCCGTCCTGCTCGTCCTCAACACCGCGGTCGTGGCGCTCTTCCAGGTCCGGCTGACCCGCGGGGTCGAGGACGTCATGAGCTCGGCCCGGGCGATGGTGGTCGGCTGCGCCTGGATCGCCGCGGGCTTCGTCATCATCTCCTTCAGCAGCGGCGTGCCCGCGGTCGTCGCCGTGGTCCTGCTCGTCGTCGGGGCGAGCGTGCACGTGGTCGGGGAGATGGTCTCCAGCAACGGCCAGTGGGGCATCTCGATGGGCCTGGCGCCCGGGGACCGGCAGGGGCAGTACCAGGGCTTCGCCAGCCTGGGCTTCTCGCTCTCCAACGTGGTGGCCCCGCCGCTGATCACGCTGCTCTGCATCGAGTGGGGCCGGCCGGGCTGGTGGGTGCTGGGCGGCCTCGTGCTGGGCGCCGCGCTGCTGGTCGTCCCGGTCTGCCGCTGGGCGCTGCGCACGCGGTAGCCGCCCGGGCGGCTGCGCAACCGTCGCTGCCATGATCGGTGTGTGCCGTCCGACGTCGACCCGTCCACGCTCTTCGAGCGACTGCCCGTGGGGTGGTCGGAGGTGCAGCACGAGGGGCGCAGGTTCGGTGTCACGCGCTCGATCCACGCGGGCGGCCGGAGCGAGTCGGTCTACGCCGAGGAGCTCGGTGGGCCCGGGGTGGTGAGCGCGAACCTGTACCGCGTCGGCGACCGGGCGCAGCTGCGGCCCTGCGAGATGCCGGCCGACATCGTGCTCGACTTCCTCAGCCGCCTGCGCGTCGTGCCCCGAGGTAGCCGGCCGGCGGGCTGAGAAGTGCCCGCTCGTGCGACGACCCCGGACCAGGATGGTCCGGGGTCGTCGTCAGTGTTTCCACAAGCGGTTCTAGTAGAACCTTCGTCGGGTGCCACCGATCGGAACGAAGTTCAGGATGAGACCGACGATGAGCAGAATTGCGCCGATCGTGGTGAGCACAGGGATGCTCGCCACGAGGCCGATGATGAGCAGAATCAAGCCCAGGATAACCATGTCAACCTCCTCCCAAGGTTAGGTTCGTGACGAGTAGTACCGCTTTGGGAGGACGTTCAAACCCCCCGGGCAGGTAACGATTTCGACAGGCCTTTCGAGTGCCTCCCGCGAGCGGCCTCAGTCGCCCTGCGCGCGGATCGCCTCGTGCATCGACAGCGTGCGCTGGGCGGACTCGACGTGGAGGTTCTCGATCATCCGGCCGTTGTAGGTGACGACGCCCGAGCCTCCCCCCGAGCCGGCACCGCCGTCCTCCCAGGCCTGCAGGATCCCGCGGGCGTCCTCGACGGCCTGCTCGCTCGGCGCGAACGCCTGGTTGGCGCCGTCGACCTGACCCGGGTGGATCAGGGTCTTGCCGTCGAAGCCCAGCTCGCGGCCCTGCCGGCACTCGGCGAGGAACCCGTCGACGTTCTTCACGTCGTTGTAGACGCCGTCGAGGACCACCTTGCCGGTGGCGCGGGCGGCGAGCAGCGCCAGGCCGAGTCCGGCGAGCACCGGCTGGCGGCCCGGGACGTGCTCGGCGTAGAGCTCCTTGACCAGGTCGTTGGTGCCCATCACCAGCACGGTCAGCCGGTCGGAGGCGCCGGCGATCTCCTCGGCGTGGAGCATGGCGTACGGCGTCTCGAGCATCGCCCAGAGCTTGGTGTGCCCGGGGGCGTCGTGGCCGGCCATCGCCTCGACGAGCCGCAGGACCGCGTCGGCGCTGTTGACCTTGGGTACGACGATCGCGTCCGGGCCGGCGGCGCAGGCGGCCGCCAGGTCGTCGGCGTGCCACTCGGTGTCGGCGCCGTTGACGCGGATCGTCAGCTCGCGCTTGCCGTACTCGCCGGAGCTGACCGCGGCGCAGGCCTTCTCGCGGGCCCCCGGCTTGGCGTCGGGGGCGACCGCGTCCTCGAGGTCGAGGATCAGGCCGTCGCAGGGGATGGTCTTCGCCTTCTCCAGGGCCCGGTCGTTGGAGCCGGGCATGTAGAGGACGGAGCGGCGGGGGCGGAAGGTTGCGTCCATGTCAGGCCTCGTCCTCGATCGCGTCGTACTGCTGCTTCAGGTCTGGGTCGATCGCGGCGAGCTGCTCGGCGAGCTCGACGAGGACCAGGCACTGCTTGAGCGAGGCGTCGTCCTCCATCTTCCCGTCGAGCATCACCGCGCCGGTGCCGTCGCCCATGGCGGCGACCACGCGACGGGCGTGCCTGATGTCCTCGACGCTGGGGCTGAAGACCCGGTTGGCGATCGCGATCTGCTTGGGGTGCAGGCTCCAGGTGCCGACGCAGCCGAGCAGGAACGCGTTGCGGAACTGGTCCTCGCAGGCCACCACGTCCGCGATGTCGCCGAACGGGCCGTAGTAGGGGTAGATCCCGTGCATCGCGCACGCGTCGACCATCCGGGCGATCGTGTAGTGCCACAGGTCCTGCTGGTAGGTGGCGCGGCTCGCGTCGACCTGGGCGATCCCGAGGTCGTTCACCGGGGGGTCCTGACGCACCAGGTAGCCGGGGTGGCCGCCGCCGACGCGGGTGGTCTTCATCCGCCGGTCGGCGGCCAGGTCGGCCGGGCCGAGGCTGAGCCCCTGCATCCGCGGCGAGGCGCCGCAGATCTCCTCGATGTTCGCCACGCCGCGGGCGGTCTCGAGGATCGCGTGCACCAGGATCGGCCGCTCCAGCCCCGCCTTGGCCTCGAGCTGGGCGAGCAACCGGTCGACGTAGTGGATGTCCTCGGCACCCTGGACCTTCGGCACCATGACCACGTCGAGCTTGTGACCGATCGCGGGGACGAGCGTGGTCAGGTCGTCGAGTGCCCAGGGGCTGTCCAGGGCGTTGATCCGGGTCCACAGCTGGGTCGGTCCGCTGCTCCCCCCGAGGCCGTCCGTCTCCTCGGCGATCCGCACGAGTCCCTCACGGGCGGCGACCTTGTTGTCGGCCTTGATCGCGTCCTCGAGGTTCCCGAGCAGCACGTCGACGGTGCCGACCATCTGCGGGACCTTGGCCGCCATCTTCTCGTTGCTCGGGTCGAAGAAGTGGATGGCCCGGCTGGGGCGTGCCGGGATCTCCGTCAGGGGGGTCGGGGCGCCCACCGCGAGGGGGCGGAAGAAGTCCTTGGCGCTTCGCATGCTGCGGAAACTAGCAGCGGAGTGTTACCCGCCGGTATGACCGATCTGACAGTCCGGAGGTTGGCCGGGTGATCAGCCGGGAAGCGGCAGCGTCAGCGCCGCCGCCACCACCGGCGGCGGGGCGGTTCGGCGTCCCGGAGCTCGGCACGGGCTGCGGTGCGGGACGTCTCGGCCTGCCGGGCCCGGCGCGCCGTACGCCGTTCGCGCCAGCGGGCGACCTCGGTGTCCACGTCGCGAGGCATGGTGATGAGCGGCGGGCCCTCGGGGAGGCGATAGCGCGCGGCGATGACCCGGCCGTTGAAGTCCTCGACGGCGCGGCGCACCTCGGCCTCGACGTTGAGGGTGTCGAGCAGCCCGTCGAGCTCGGCGTCCTCCTTGCGCAGCTGCAGCGACGGCGGCAGCACCCCGGTGATCTGCTCGCGCTCGACCAGCTGCTTCAGCCACCAGTCCGGGTCGTGCTGGCTGCCGAGGTTCTCGATCGGCTTGCCGGCGCCGGGCAGGTCGTCGAACTCGCCCTTGGCCATGGCCACGCGGATCTGCTGGTCGACCCAGGCCGCCTGGTGCTGCATCCGGGCCGCGGCCGCGCTACGGCCGGTGCGCTCGTCCAGGTCGGGCGTCCGGTCGCCCTCCCGCGGCTCGTGGGGCCGCTCCTCGCTCTCGGGCACGTCTCTCACCCCCAGGGTGACCGAGCATAGCCCGGGGTGTCGGGCGCTCAACCGGGTTTGCGCGCCGACCCGGCGTGGCAATCTGCTCGCATGGACCTCTCCGTGCACACCTCGACGCTGCGTGCGTGCGCGAACCAGCTCATCGCCAACGCCGACGACGTGCCGGTGGCTGCCGGCTACGCCGACCGGCACCTGGTCGTCACCGACACCGGGATGTTCTTCCAGATCAGCCACGTCAACAGCCAGGTGCGCTCGCACCTGCAGGAGCTGTTCCGGCGCCTCGAGGAGGTCGGCCGGGGCTCGGCCGCCGAGCTGCGGGCGACCGCGCGGATGTATGACCACACCGACCACGGCGTCGCGCAGCGGATGGACGACAAGCTCGCCGAGGTCGACCCGCTCCCGGCGGGAAGCACCTACGACGACGTCCGGGACCCGTTCGAGGACACCACCCCGACCGAGCCGGACGACTGGGAGCCGCCGCAGCACGGCGAGCCCGGCACGGAGGTGTCATCGGGGCCGCCGACCGGCGCAGGTGGTGGCGGCGGCGGAGGCTCGTGGTGAGCCGGCCGAGCGGCGTGCTGGGCTACCCCTACCCGGTCGAGCCGATCCCCGCCGCCCTCAACGAGATCCTCGACGTCACCAGCTGGCTGACCCCGAGCGAGTACCTGCGCAAGGGGATCGAGTTCGTCTTCCACTTCAACCCCGGCGAGATCGTGGGCGAGTGGGTGGCGGGGGACTGGCACGGCATGAGCGTCGCCTCCTCGGCCCTGACCCAGCTCGCCGAGTACACCCAGGCACTCGGTCGCGCGGTCCACGACGAGTCGGCCGAGATGATGCTCGACTGGCAGGGCCACGCGGCCTCGTCGGCGGCGGCGTACTTCGAGAACCTCGCGATCACCGTCGACCAGCTGAACGAGCCGCTGCGTGGGCTGGCGAAGGACTACCAGACGGTCGCGGCCGGCATGCTGGAGATGGCCGAGTCCGTCGGCAACCTCATGCACGACATGGAGGACAAGCTCATCGAGATGGGCATCAAGGCCGCTGCCGCCGTCGCCCTGAGCGAGACGGTCGTCGGTTCCCTGATCGCCGGGGCCTGGGCGATCAGCGACGCCAAGAAGGTGCTCGACATGTGGCGCGAGGCCCAGGCCGCCTACGAGCTCGCCGTCACGATCGCGGACGCGGTCGTCGGCACCACGGCCGGCTACCTGGGGGCGCTCGACACCGGGGACGGGCTCGAGCTGCCGGGCGCCTACGCCAACCCGGGGCTCGCGTGACCGGCGAGATGCCCGACTCGGTGCTCGCCTTCGCCAAGGGGGACCCGGTCGCGGCCGAGCAGCTGCGGCGGAGCCTGGAGGTCCTGCGCGAGCACGCCGACGACCCGCGCCTCTCGGCGCAGATCGGGCGGGTGCTCGACGGGCGCACCAGCCTCCGCGACCTCGTGCGCGACCCGGCGTTCGCCGGGGTGCTGGCCCGGGGGATGGGCTCCTTCGGCCGGCGCTACGAGGAGATGTCGCCCGAGGAGCGGCTGGCGCTGACCCGCGAGGCCCAGCGCCAGGACGCGGCTCTGCGTGCGGAGCTCGGCCTGCCGCCGAGCCCGGAGCCGGAGGCCGAGGTGGAGTTCCGGCCGGAGGAGCCTCCCCGGCGCCCCTGATCCGGTCAGTGCCCGAGCAGGTAGAAGCCGGACACCGCGGCCACGACGGCGCCCGCGAACCAGAGCAGCTCCGCGCCGTAGGACGGCACCCCGTCCCGGGTCGTCGACCGGTTGTGCACCCGGCTTGCCCGCATCGTCAGCAGCCCGCCGACCACCAGCAGCAGTCCCCCCGCCGTCGGCCCCGGCTCGGGACCGAGCACGAGGCCGGCGGTGGTGGCGGCGAGGCCGATGACCACCAGTGCCACGGCGATGCCGACGTACCGCAGTGTGCTGACCCGGTTGCTCACCGCGGTGTTGCGGTCGCGCCGCTCACGCGCGCGCTCGGCAGGGCTGGTGGAGTCCCGGTGGGGCGAGGTCATGGGCGTCATTGTGCCCGCGGCCACGGGCAGATCCGGGTCGTGTGCCCCAGCACGCGCCATGACGCGTGCTCAGGCACACGACCCGAGGGAGTTTGTCTCGGATGCGAGATCGCCGCGCGGGGTGGGTCGTTGACCGGTGCCGCCTACGCCGATGGACTGGAGGGGTGCTGCCAGTGACCGCGATGGACGACCTCCTCCAGCGGCTTGCGGCGCCGCCGGGACGGCGACCCGGCGGCGCCGGCGTCGTCGACCCGATGACCCAGGGTGATCACGCCGACGGGGTCGAAGGCGTCCGGGATGCCGAACTCCTCCCGGACGGTCGCCTCCCGCGCAGGCGGGATGCCGAAGAAGCACGAGCCGAGGCCCTCGTCGACCGCGGTCTGGAGGATCAGCAGGCTCGCCATCGCGGCGTCCATGTGCCAGAACGGCATCGGCCAGCGGGCCTCGTCCCGGTCGGTCCAGCCCTTGTCGGTCTCGGCGTACCGCTGCAGGTAGGCCGCCTTGCTCGAGCACGGCACGATCACCACCGGCGCCCGCATCATGCCGGCCAGCCAGGAGTCCGGCGTGTCCACGTCGTCGGCGGTGGCCCGCCACCAGCGGCGCACGTCCTCGGGGGTGTCGAGCACCAGGAACGCCCACCCCTGGCTGAACCCCGCGCTCGGCGCGCGGGTCGCATTGGCGAGCGCACGGTCGACGATCCCGGGGTCCACCGGGGTGTCGGCGTAGTTGCGGATCATTCGACGGCGTCGGACGACGTCCTGGAACTCCATGGAGCGCAGCATGCCTGACGACTTCGAACGCATGTGGGCGGACCTCGCGCCGATCGGGCGGTCCGCGGCCTCCGGTGGCTACTTCCGCCAGCCCTACCTCGCGGCCGAGACCGAGCTGCGGGCCTGGTTCGTCGAGCAGGCGACGGCGCGGGGGCTGCGCCTCGAGACCGACCCGGTCGGCAACCTGGTGGCCTGGTGGTCACCGCCCGGGGTCACCGGGCCGGGCGTGCTGACCGGCTCGCACCTGGACTCGGTCCTCGACGGCGGGGCGTACGACGGGCCGCTCGGCGTGGTCTCCGCGCTCGCGGCCGTGGACGTGCTCCGGTCGCGCGGGTTCGTGCCGGCGAAGCCGGTCGGGGTGTCGGTCTTCGTGGAGGAGGAGGGGGCACGGTTCGGGCTGGCCTGCCTCGGGTCCCGGCTGGCCTCGGGGTCGACCCCCTGGCGGGACGCGCTGGCGCTGCGCGACCGGGACGGGATCTCGTTCGAGGACGCGCTCGCGACCGCCGGCCTCGGCACCGCGTCCTACGAGCCCTGGGACCTCGCGGCGAAGGTCGGGTGCTTCGTCGAGCTGCACGTCGAGCAGGGCCGGGACCTGGTCGACCGGGGCGCGGCGGTCGGGGTGGCCAGCGAGATCTGGCCGCACGGGCGCTACCGCTTCGACTTCACCGGGGCCGCCAACCACGCCGGCACCACGCGGATGGAGGACCGGGCGGACCCGATGCTGACCTACGCGATGACCGCCCTGGCCGCGAACAAGCAGGCGCGGCTGGCCGAGCAGCGGGCGACCTTCGGGCGGCTCGAGGTCACCCCCAACGGCACCAACGCGATCCCCTCGCGGGTGACCGCGTGGCTGGACGCGCGGTGCTCGTCCGAGTCGGCGCTCGCGGCGCTGGTCGACACCGTCACCGGCCAGGCGCAGGACCGGGCGGGGCGGGACGGCACGTCGCTGGAGGTGACCGCGGAGTCGGTGTCGCCGTCGGTCGTGTTCGACGCCGGCCTGGCCGCCTCGCTCGCGGCCGACCACGAGGGGGGCGACTGGCCGGTCATCCCGACCCAGGCCGGCCACGACGCCGGGATCCTCTCGGCCGCCGGGGTGCCCACGGCGATGCTGTTCGTCCGCAACCCGACCGGGATCTCGCACTCGCCGGACGAGCACGCCGAGATCCCCGACTGCCTGGTCGGTGTCTCGGCCCTCGCGGACACCCTGGAGAGGCTCGCGCGGTGAGCGGGACGGCGTACCTCCTGGAGCGGGCCTGGGTCGACGGCGCCGTGCACGACGACGTGCTCGTCGAGATCGAGGGCGGGACCTTCACGTCCGTGCAGCCGGGCGGTCAGGGCGGGACCCGGCTCCCCGGCCTCACCCTGCCCGGCCTCGCCAACTGCCACAGCCACGCGTTCCACCGGGCCCTGCGGGGCCGGACCCAGCGGGAGCGGGGGACCTTCTGGACCTGGCGCGAGCAGATGTACGCCGTCGCGGCGCGGCTCGACCCGGACAGCTACTTCGCGCTCGCGCGGGCGACGTACCGGGAGATGGCCGCCGCCGGGATCACCGGCGTCGGCGAGTTCCACTACCTGCACCACCAGCCGGACGGCACGGCGTACGACGACCCCAACGCGATGGGCCGCGTCCTCGTGGAGGCGGCCCGCGAGGCCGGGATCCGGATCGCGCTGCTGGACACCTGCTACCTCAGCTCCGGGTTCGGAAAGCCGGTCGAGGGGGCGCAGGTGCGCTACTCCGACGGCTCCGCGGACGGTTGGGCGGAGCGGGTCCGCGAGCTCGACGACGTCGGCCGGCCCGAGGACGGCGTCGTCGTGGGTGCGGCCATCCACTCGGTGCGGGCGGTGCCCCGGGACCAGCTCGGCACCGTCGTCGAGGCGGCCCGCGGTCGCCCGCTGCACGTCCACCTCTCCGAGCAGGTCGCCGAGAACGACGCCTGCCGGTCGGCGTACGGCATCACCCCCACCCAGCTGCTCGCCGACCACGACGCCCTGGGCCCCCGGACGTCCGTCGTGCACGCGACCCACCTGACCGGTGACGACGTCCGGCTCCTCGGGCAGAGCGGGACCCGGTCCTGCTTCTGCCCCACGACCGAGCGGGACCTCGGTGACGGGATCGGTCCGAGCCGTGACCTCCACGACGCGGGCAGCCCGCTCACGCTGGGCAGTGACAGCCATGCCGTCATCGACCTCTTCGAGGAGATGCGGGCGGTGGAGCTCGACGAGCGGCTCGCCACCCGGGCCCGCGGGCACTGGACGGCCGCCGAGCTGCTCGCGGCGGGCACCGGTCACGACAGCCTCGGGTTCCCCGGGGCCGGCCGGATCGCGGTCGGCAGCCGCGCCGACCTGGTCACCCTCGACACCTCGACCCCGAGGACCGCCGGCACGGGTGCGGACGAGAACACCGCGGTCTTCGCCGCCACCGCCGAGGACGTGACCCAGGTGATGGTCGACGGCCGGGTCGTCGTGCGTCGCGAGGACCGGGCGGCGATCGGCCGCGAGCTCGACGCCGCGATCGCGGCGATCTGGAAGGAGATGTAGTGGTCTCGACAGGCTCGACCACCGACAGCGGAGGCTCGACCACCGAGGGCGCCCGGCTCGCTCGCCCAGGGCGTGGTCGCCGAACGGTTCAGCACGCTGATCACGAACATCGGCGAGCTCGTCACCAACGACCCCGAGGCCGAGGACCTGCTCGGGATCGTCGAGGACGCCGCGGTGGTCGTGGAGGGCAGCGCGGTCGCCTGGGTCGGCCGGGCGGCGGACGCGCCCGCCGCCGACGAGCGGGTCGACGTGGGCGGCCGGGCGGTGCTGCCCGGCTTCGTCGACAGCCACAGCCACCTGGTCTTCGCGGGCGACCGGGCGCAGGAGTTCGCCGCCCGGATGGCGGGGGAGAGCTACGCGGCCGGCGGCATCCGCACGACGGTCGCCGCGACCCGGGCCGCCAGCGACGAGCAGCTGACCAGCCACGTCGGCCGGCTCGTCACCGAGATGCGGGCCCAGGGGACGACCACGGTGGAGATCAAGAGCGGCTACGGGCTCAGCGTCCGGGACGAGGCGCGCAGCCTCGCGGTCGCCCGGCAGTTCACCGAGGAGACGACCTTCCTGGGTGCGCACGTCGTGCCGGAGGGTGCGACGCCGGAGGAGTACGTCGCCCTGGTCACCGGCCCGATGCTGGAGGCGGCGGCGCCGTACGCACGGTGGGTGGACGCCTTCTGCGAGCGGGGTGCGTTCGACGCCGACCAGGCGCGCGCCGTCCTCGAGGCGGGTGCCGCGCACGGGCTGCGCGGCCGCCTGCACGCGAACCAGCTCGGACCGGGACCCGGCGTACGCCTGGCCGCGGAGCTCGGCCTGGTCGCGGTGGACCACTGCACCTACCTCGAGGACGCGGACGTCGCCGCGCTGCGGGAGTCGGGGACGATCGCGACCCTGCTGCCGGGCGTGGAGTTCTCCACCCGGCAGCCCTACCCCGACGCGCGTCGGCTCCTCGACGCCGGGGTACGGGTGGCGTTGGCCAGCGACTGCAACCCCGGCTCGTGCTTCACCAGCTCGCTGCCGCTGTGCATCGCGCTGGCCGTCCGGGAGATGGGGATGACCCCTGCCGAGGCGGTCCACGCGGCCACCTTCATGGGGGCGGCGGCGCTGGACCGCGACGACGTCGGCGCGTTGGTGCCCGGCCGGCGGGCCGACCTGATGATCCTCGACGCCCCCACCCACGTGCACCTGGCCTACCGCCCCGGCGTCCCCCTCGTGCGCGGGGTCTGGCTGGCCGGCCGGCCGGTCTGATCCCCGCCCGCCACGCGGGGGCCTAAGGCACCGGCAACGGTGACTCAGGCGCAGATAAGGCAGTTGCCCGATGTGCGCGGCTACCTCAGACGGCGAACCTCGTCTCACCAACGAGGAGCTGAGGAGCCCACACCATGTACGAGTCCACCCTTGCCTTCCAGCAGTCCGAGCTCGACTACCGCACCGACCGGCTCAAGACTGCCCGCACCAAGCGCCACCACCGGCTCCCCCGGCTACGACGGCGGGCGGTGTCCAGCCACAGCACCCGCTGATCCACCCGAATCGACGGAACAACGATGAATCCGGTGGACGCGCGGGAGATCATGGACGGCGTGGCAACCCACACGAGCCAGGTCCTGGTCGGACGAGACGCCGAGCTGGCGGAGATCGCTTCGCTGCTCGGCGTCCGTCCCATGTCCGGGCAGGAGCCTTCCGCCGTGCTGCTCTCCGGTGACGCCGGCGTCGGCAAGACCCGGCTCCTCACCGAGCTGCGCGACCTCGCGTTCACCGAGGGCTGGCAGGTCTCCGCCGGCCACTGCCTCGACTTCGGCGACAGTGCCCTGCCCTACCTGCCCTTCTCCGAGGTCCTCGGCCGGCTGGCCGCGGACCTGCCCGACGTCGTCGAGACCGTCGCCGCCGCCCACCCGTCGCTGGCCCGGCTCCAGCCCGGCCGCCGGGTCCTCGGCGCCCCCGACGGGTCCACCGGCACCGAGGCCTCCGCCCTCGACCGTGCCGACCTGTTCGAGGCCGTGCACGCCCTCCTCGAGGCCGCCTCCGCCAAGGCGCCGCTGCTGCTCGTCATCGAGGACGCCCACTGGGCCGACCAGTCGACGCGCGACATGCTCAGCTTCCTCTTCTCCCGCTCCTTCGTCGGCCCGGTGGCCGTGGTCGCGTCCTACCGGTCCGACGACCTGCACCGTCGCCACCCGCTGCGCCGCCAGGTCGCCGAGTGGTCGCGCATCCGCGGCGTCGAGCGCGTCCAGCTCGCGCCGCTGCCCGCTCCCGACGTCCGCACCCTGATCTCCGAGCTGCACGCCGCGCTCGAGGAGTGCGAGATCGCCGACATCGTGGACCGCGCCGAGGGCAACGCGTTCTTCGTCGAGGAGCTCGTCGGTGCCGCGTGCGGACCGGGCCGCTGGGTCCCCGACGACCTCGCCGACGTGCTGCTGGTCCGGCTCGACCGGCTCGACGACAACGCTCGCCAGGTGGTCCGGGTCGCCAGCGCGGCCGGCCGCCAGGTCTCCCACGAGATGCTGACCGCCGTCTCCGGGCTGCCGCCCACGGCCCTCGACGACGGCCTGCGCGGGGCGGTCGAGATGAACGTCCTGGTCGCGGGGCAGCGCCACTACTTCTTCCGCCACGCCCTGCTCGGCGAGGCGGTGTACGACGACCTGCTGCCCGGCGAGCGGGTCCGCCTGCACGCGGCGTACACCGAGGTCCTGCGCAGCGGTGCGGCTCGGGGCACGGCGGCCGAGCTGGCCCGGCACGCCCGGCTGGCGATGGACCTGCCGACCGCCCTCGTGGCCTCGGTCCGGGCCGGCGACGAGGCCAGCGCGGTGGGCGGCCCGGACGAGGCCGCGCAGCACTACGAGCAGGCCCTCGAGATGCTCGCCGACCCGCGCCGCGGGGAGGAGTGGACGGGCGACCTGTCCAAGCTGGTCGCGAAGACCGCGGATGCCCTGATGGCCAGCGGCCACCCGATCCGGGCCGCCAAGCTCGTCGGCGAGCAGCTGGACCGGCTGCCGGCCGACGCGCCGGCGGCGCAGCGGTCCCGGATGCTCTCCGCGCGCGCCACGGCCCTGGTGATCACGGAGACCGACGAGGACCCGGTGGCGATCTCGCGGCAGGCGGTCGAGCTGCTCCCCGAGGGAGCCAGCGGCCTGCGCGCGAAGGTCATCGCCGGGCACGCGCGGATCCTCTCGAACTACGCGCGCTTCGAGGAGGCGCAGGCCTACGGGCTGGAGGCGCTGGGCCTGGCCGAGCGGCTCGATCTGCCCGAGCTGGCCTCGGAGGCCACCACCACGCTGAGCGGGCTGAAGAAGGCCGGCCCGAAGGAGGACCTCCGGACCGCGCTCGAGGACGCCGTCGCCCGTGCGGAGCAGTCCGGCGCGCTGCACGCGGAGCTGCGTGGCCGCTGGCTGCTGGGGCGCTCCTACGAGGACTGGGCGGAGTTCGACGAGACCGAGCGCTGGTTCCGCAGCGCCATCGAGCGGGCCGCCGCGGCCGGCGTGCCCTGGGCGCCGTTCGCGTTCGAGTCCCGGTGGCAGCTCGCCTGGGTCGAGCTGGTGCGCGGCGAGTGGGACCAGCTCCTCGCCCTGTGCGACGTGACCGGCCAGTCGCCGCCGTCGGTCTCGCTGGCCCTGCTCGACAGCGTCCGCCTGTACGTCGAGGACGGGCGGGGCGCCGACGTGGCCGCGGAGGCGGCGGGCCTGCGTCGCTTCTGGCGCAAGGAGGGCGCCGTCGCGATCCACTCCAGCGCCGTCGAGATGCTGCAGGCCGGACGCCGGGCCGACGCCGCGGCCGCGGTGCGGATCTACGACGACGTCGTCGGCCTCCTCGGCGAGATCTGGCACCCCTGGTTCAGTGCCCGCATCCGGCTCGCCGCGGTCGCGGTCGGGGCGGTCGCGCAGGCGATGCCGCAGCTCCCGGCGGCCGAGCGGCCGGCGTACGTCGCTCACGTCGAGCGCATGCACGCCGACGGGCACGTGGTGCTGGACCGGTACTCCGACCCCTCGGGCGTCTGGGGCCCCGAGGGCCGGGCCTGGATGACGCGGCTCGACGCCGAGACGCTGCGGGTCCGCTGGCTGGCCGGCGTGGACGCCCCGCCGCCCGCCGTCCTGGTCGAGACCTGGCGCGAGGCGGAGACCCTCTTCGCGGAGTTCGGGGACGTGCACGAGCTGGCCCGGGTGCGGGTGGCGCTGGGCTCGATCCTGCGGTCGACCGGCGACCAGGCCGGGGCGCGGCTGGTCGGCGACGCCGCCCGCGAGGTGGCGCACCGCCTCGGGGCCAAGCCCCTGCTCGACGACCTGCGTGCGCTCGGCAGCGCCCCGGTCCGCGGCGACGCGGCGTCCGACACCCTGACCGCGCGCGAGACCGAGATCCTCGCGCTGGTGGCCGAGGGGCGCTCGAACGGCGAGATCGGCAAGCAGCTGTTCATCAGTGCCAAGACGGTGAGCGTCCACGTCTCCAACATCCTCGGCAAGCTCGGTGCCGCGGGCCGCACCGAGGCGGCCGCGATCGCCCGCCGCCGGGGGCTCGTCGAGTGACGCTCACCCGCTGACCGGCACAATCGCAGCGTGACCGACGAGTTCCGCTGCGCCGCCGCGAGCCTGCACGACGCCGAACCGATGACCGGCAGTGCCCCCGAGGACACCGTCTGGCTGTTCGTGGAGGAGCCCGGACCCTGGGGACGTCAGGCCGTCGCCGAGAGCCGCCTTCCCGACGACGTCCGCACCTTCCTCGACGGCCTCGAGGGAGTCCGGGTCCAGCTGGTCCGCCGGCACGGCGGCGCCTCCGGCTACCGGGTGCCCGCGTCTTCGCCGCCCACCTCGGGACCACGCCCCGGGTCCGGACGACCCTGCTCGGAGACGTGCGCGACCTGCTGGCGCTCGACGTCGCCGCGCTGCGGGAGGGCGCGCCCGACCTCACGGCGTACGACGCGCCGCTGTGGCTGGTCTGCACCAACGGCCGTCGGGACCGCTGCTGCGCGGAGACCGGGCGTCCGCTCGCGGCCGCCCTCGCGGCGCGCTGGCCCGAGGAGACCTGGGAGACCACGCACCTGGGCGGGCACCGCTTCGCCGGCACCCTGCTCGCGCTGCCGTCGGGGGTGGCCCTGGGCCGGTTGGACGCCGGCTCCGCGGTCGCGGCCTGCAAGGAGCTCGAGGCCGGCCGGGTGCCGTCCGCCGCGATGCGTGGCCGGGCCGGCCACCCGGCGGTCGCGCAGGTGGCCGAGCTGCACCTCCGCGCCGAGCTGGGGCTCGATCGGCTGGACGCGGTGCGGGTGCGCTCGGTGGACGGCGAGACGGTGGTCCTGACGGCGGGTGGGGGCGACCACGCGGTCGAGGTCGGGCGCACCGCGACCGAGCCCCGACGCCAGAGCTGTGCGGACCTGAAGACCAAGCCCGGGTGGGCGTACCACGTGCGGTCGTGGGTACGGCTGAGCCAGTGACCCACCGTCCTTGTCGGGCGGCGGGGCCATGAGCAGACTGGCAGGGGACCGCCGGCGTGCGCCGGCCACCCCACCCCCACGGACCCAGGAGGACGGATGACGAACACCCCCGATGAGCCGCTCGCTGACGACGACATGACCACCACCCCCGCCGGCGGTGCGGCGCCCGGCCCGGGCGGCGACGCGGACGGCACCGACTCCGACGGCACCGACGGCGACGCCACGGACACCACCGACGGTGACGCGAGCGACGGCGACGCGGACGGGACCGACTCCGACGGCAGCGACGGCGACGCCACGGACACCACCGACGGTGACGCGAGCGACGGCGACGCCGACGGGACCGACTCCGACGGCACCGACTCCGACGGCACCGACGGCGACGCCACGGACACCACCGACGGGGACGCGTCCTGAGCGCACTCGACCTGCTCAGCGGCGACGCCCAGACGTTCCTGGCGAAGGTCTGGGCGTCGCGGGTGCACCTGCACCGCGCCGACCCCGAGGAGCTGGCCGGGCTGCTCTCCCTCGACGACGTCGACGAGCTGCTGACGTCCTCGGCGATCCGCACCCCCAGCATCCGCCTGGCCCGGGACGGTGCGGTGCTGCCGGAGTCGTCCTACACCCGTGGCGCGACGCTGGCGGGCAAGCAGCTCACGGGGCTCGTCGACGCGCGGAAGGCGCTGGCGCTGTTCGACGGCGGCGCGACCGTCGTCCTCCAGGGCCTGCACCGCTACTGGCCGCCGCTGACCCGGCTGGTCGCCGAGCTCGAGCTCGAGCTCGGCCACCCCTGCCAGGCCAACGCCTACCTGACCCCGCCCGGGGCGCAGGGGTTCGACGTCCACTCCGACTCCCACGACGTCTTCGTCTTCCAGACCGCCGGCTCCAAGCAGTGGCAGGTGCACACCGCCGACGGGGCCGAGGACGTCCTCCTCGAGCCGGGGCTGTCGATGTACCTCCCCACGGGCACGCCCCACGCCGCCCGCGCCCAGCAGACGGTGTCCCTGCACGTGACGCTCGGCATCAACCAGCTGACCTGGCGCGGCCTGGTCGAGCGGAGCGTGCGCGCGGTGCTGGCGGGCGTCCCCGACGAGCACCTGCCCGCCGGCTACCTCGACGACCCGGACGCCCTCGCCGGTGACCTCGGACGCCGGCTCGACGAGGTCGCCGCGAACATCCGTGGCCTCGACGCGGGCGAGGCCGTCGAGGCCGAGGTGCGCCGCTTCCTCACCTCCCGCAGCCCCCGGCTGCCCGGTGGCCTGCGCGACGTCCTCGCCGTGCGGGACCTCGACGACGACACCCTGCTGCGGCGCCGGCCGGGACACCCGTGCGTGCTCCTCGACCGCGGCGACCGGGTGGAGGTGCTGCTCGGCGACCGCTCACTGGACGTCCCGGCCTGGATCCGGCCCGCGCTCGACGACATCCGGGCCCGCACGCAGCTGACCCCCGCCGACCTGGCCGCGCGGCTCGACCCCCGGAGCCGGCTCGTCCTGTGCCGGCGGCTGGTCCGCGAGGGGCTGCTGGAGATCGTGACCGAGGGTCCGGGATGACGCTCGACGCTCCTGCACCGGGCGACCCGGACTTCCGGTGCGCCGCGGCCAGCGTGCTGCGGGACGAGCCGATCGACGGCACCGCCTCGACGGTGCGGGCCTTCCTGCTGCTCGAGCACCCCGGTCCGTGGGGCGTGGACGCGCTGCGCGACGCCCGGCTGCCCGACGGGCTCGGCGGGCGGATCCGCGCCGCTGCTGCCGAGGCCGGGGTCCGGGTGCTGCTGGTGCGCCGACCCGGGGCCCGGCCCACGGGGGCGGACCCGTGGGTCTTCGCGGCCCACGCCGACCCGGACCGGCCGCGCCTCGAGGGAGGTCGGGTCTCCCACCTCGCCGAGGCCCTCGACCTCGACCTCACCGGGTTGCGCACCGGACGTCCGACCGGACTGCCGGCGTACGACGGGTCCGTGCTGTGCGTCTGCACCCACGGGCGACGCGACGCCTGCTGCGCCGAGCGCGGGCGGCCGGTGGCCGGCGCGCTCGCCCGGGCGCACCCCGAGGAGACCTGGGAGGTCTCCCACATCGGCGGCGACCGGTTCGCCGGGAACCTGCTCGTCCTGCCCCACGGCCTCTACTACGGCCGGTTGGACCCGTCCTCGGCACTGTCGGTCGCCGGCTCCCACCTGACCGGGCACCTCGACCTCGACCACCTGCGGGGCCGGTCCGGCCTCCCGATGCCGGTGCAGTACGCCGAGGTCGCGCTGCGACGCGAGCTCGGCGAGACCCGCATCGACGCGCTCGAGCTCGTCGCGCGCTCGACCACCGACGGCGTCACCGAGACCGTCTTCGCGGTCGCGGGCGCGTCGTACGCCGTGCGGGTGCGGACGACCCGGGGCCACGACCTGCACCGGCTCACCTGCCGTGCCGGTCGCGACAACCCGGTGCCGCGGCACGAGCTCCTCGGCATCCACCGGCGCTGACGCTGTCGCCGCGGGCGGGACCGGGCCGGGAGCCGAGGCCTACAGTGAGTCCATGGGCGTGCGCGTCGTCTTCGCCGACGACAACTACCTGGTCCGCGAGGGCGTGGCCGGGCTGCTCGCCGAGGTGACCGAGGTCGACCTGGTGGCCTCGGTGGCGGACCCGGACGCGCTGCACGCAGCGGTCGCGACGCACCGGCCCGACGCCGTCCTGACCGACATCCGGATGCCCCCGACCTTCACCACCGAGGGCATCGACGCCGCCAAGCGGATCCGGGCCGAGCACCCCGGGACGGGGGTCGTCGTGCTGTCGCAGTACGTCGAGGAGGACTACGCCTTCGACCTGCTCTCCGACGGCGTGGCCGGACTCGGCTACCTGCTCAAGGAGCGCGTGTCCCAGCTCGACGACCTGGTCCGGGCGCTGCACGACGTGGCGCGGGGCGGCTCCGCCCTCGACCCACTGGTGGTCGAGGGGCTGCTGGAGCGGCGCAGCGGCGAGCCGAGCTCGGCGCTCGCCGGCCTGACCGAGCGTGAGCGGGAGGTGCTCCAGGAGCTGGCGACCGGGCGCAGCAACTCGGCCACCGCGAAGGCGCTCTTCATGAGTGAGCGGGCGGTGGAGAAGCACGTCGGCTCGGTGTTCCAGAAGCTCGGCCTGGCCAACGAGTCCGAGGTGAACCGCCGGGTGATGGCGGTGCTGGCCTACCTCGAGGCCACCCGCGGCCCGACCTCCCGGTGACGTCGGCGGTGGGCGGGAAACCCCCGGCAGGGATGCGGGCAGCACCATCCCGGGCGCGTCGGGGACCGGGGGACGATGGTGCCCGAGGAGGTGCCGGGTGATCGAGGTCCGTGTCCTGGTCGTCGACGACCAGGAGCCCTTCCGCGTGGCGATGGCGACCGTCGTCGAGGAGACCGACGGGTTCGTCGTGGTCGGGGCGGTCGCCTCCGGCGAGGAGTCGCTGGTCGCCGCGGCCGCGCTGCGACCGCACCTGGTCCTGATGGACGTCCAGCTCCCCGGCATCGACGGCGTCGAGGCGAGCCGCCGGCTGACCGCGGCGGCGGACGCCCCGGTCGTGGTGCTGCTCTCCACCTACGACGAGGACCAGTTCGACCTGTCCGGCTCCGGGGCCGCGACCTACCTCGCCAAGGGGACGTTCGGCCCGGACCGCCTCTCAGCCGCCTGGCGGGCCGCCCGCGACCAGGTCGCCCGCCGTCCGCTCGGCGGCCACGGGGACCCGGAGGACCAGCATCGGCTCGCCGGCGGACAGTGACCCCCCGGCGGCCTCGACCCGGTCGACGATGCCCTGGACGTCGACCCGCTCGGCAGCGACGCCGTCGACCCGCAGGACCAGGTCGTCCCCGTCCTCGCACAGCTCGACCGTGGCCGGCCGCGGGCCCGACGCCACCGCCTGTGCGACGCAGAAGTAGACGGCCGCCTCGACCCGGGCGGGAAAACGTCGCCCCGCCATCGTGGGGTCGACGGTCAGGGTCACCGGCGGCCCGCCCCGGGACAGGAAGGACCGGAGCGCCGGCTCGATCCCCGCGCGGGCGAGCTGGGTCGGGAAGACGCCGCGGGTCAGCTCGCGCAGGGACTCCAGCGCGTCGTTCACCGAGGCGATCATCTGCTCGACGGAGTCGGCGGAGACGGGGTCCGCGCCCCGGGCCCGGGCGAGCCCGGCGGACACCTCGACGAGCTGCGACAAGACGTCGGCCGAGATCGCCTTCTCGAGGGAACGGCGTACGTCGTCGTCGGCCCGGATCACGCGGGCCCGGGACTCGTCGAGCTCGCGCGTGGTCCGGTCGAGGGCCGCGACGTGGGCGGCCAGCTGGCTCTCCATGGCCACGTTGCGAAAGGCCACGGACGCCTGGCCGGCCAGCCCCTGCAGCAACCGCTCGTCGCTGGTCCGGAGCCGGCGACCCCGGGGGATGGCGACCTCGATGCTGCCGAGGACGCCGGCGCCGGCGACCCGGTCCCCGACGACCGGGACGACGTGGGCCTCGGTGCCGGCCGGCGAGGGGTCGCCCCAGGTGGCGACCGCGGTGGTCCCCGGGACGGACAGGGTGGCCGTGGCCCGCCGGGCCGCCAGTGCCTGCCCGGCCGCGGCCGCGACGACGGGGAGCAGCGCGTCCGCGGCCGGCGTCTCGGCGAGCCGCCGGCTGAAGTCGGACAGCTCCTCGTAGGGCTGGGCCCGGGACCCGTAGGCGAGCCGGTTCGCCAGTCGCAGCACCCGGCGCCGCAGCGGCTGGAAGGCCACCGCCACCAGCGCCGTCGCGAGCAGCGACACCCAGAAGCCGCCCGTCTGCTGGCCGACGAGGCTGCCCACCGTGACGACGAGCGTGGTGTAGCCGACGGCAGCGAACCCGGCGGCCGCCGCCAGCACGACGGTGCGGTTGATGATCACGTCGATGTCGTAGAGGCGGTAGCGCAGCACCGCCACCGCGAACAGGATCGGCAGGAGGAAGTAGGCGAGGAACAGCGGTACCCCCGCCAGCCAGGTCTGGTGGCCACCGTTGAGCAGCTGCACCAGGAACAGGATCACGATGCCGACCGCGACCAGCGCCGCGGAGAGCGCGATCAGCCGGAGCTGCTGCCGTTGCTCACCGCGGCTGCGCCGCAGTCGTCGCAGCATGGAGACGACGGACGCGACCAGCCCTGCGGTGATCGCCATGAACCCGACGCTCAGCATGGTCGCCCGGACCGGGTCGATCGTCTCGGTCGAGGTCTGCAGGCGGTACGCCGTCGGGCTCGACGACGCGACCGCGGCCAGGCAGAGCACGGCTCCCGCCCCGGTCACCCAGGCGGCACGCCGCCACCGCCGGGAGAGCAGGTGCCCGTCGGGGGCCAGCAGGAACATCAGGGCGATCGCCGCGATCGCCAGCTGGCCGCCGAGCAGCGCGGAGACCCAGCTGGCGACGCCGCCGAGGCCGGCCGACCCCGGGCCGTCGGACTCCTGCACCCAGTAGGCGTAGGCCTCGGTGACCAGCGAGGTGGCGCTGACGACGCCGACGAGCGCCAGCAGCCAGCCGATCGGGTGCCGGTCGTAGCGGGAGACGATGACCGCGCCCATCGCCGCGCACCCGAGCACTGCCCCGTCGACGAACGGGAAGCCGTGCACCGCGACGGCCGTCTCGGAGGTGAGCGCCACCGCCTGGGCGGACACCAGCACGTCGGCCACCACCAGGAGCGCGGTGGTGCCGGCGAGGGCCCAGGCGACGTGGCGCAGCACGTCAGGCACCGTCCCCGGCGACGGCCCGCACCCGGGCCGGGAGCTCGGCACGAACCCGGGTGCCCCGGCCCGGCGCCGAGTCGACGGTGACCGTCCCCCCGGCCGACTCGATGCGGTCGCGGATGTTGGACAGGCCCGCCCCGGTGGCCGTCGCGGCCGGCTCGAAGCCGCTCCCGTCGTCCTCGACGGTGAACGCCAGCCCCGCCGTCCCGCCCTGCAGGTCGACCCGGATCGCGGAGGCGGAGGCGTGCTTCACGGCGTTCTGGACCGCCTCGAGGCAGCAGAAGTAGGCCGCCGCCTCGACCTCGGCGGGGTAGCGGCCGACGCTCCGGGAGGTCACCTCGGTGGGGACCGGGCTGGTGGCGGCCGCGGCGGAGAGGGCGGTGGCCAGGCCGCCGTCGGCGAGCTGGGGTGGGTAGATCCCGCGCACCAGCCGGACGAGGGTGTCGATGGCGTCCGCGGCAGCCTGCTCCTGCGCGGCCAGCAGCGCGCTCGCCCGTGCCGGGGAGTGGGCCAACAGGGTCTGGGCGAGCCGGAGGTTGACGGCCAGGGCGACGAGGTGCTGCTGGGCGCCGTCGTGGATGTCGCGCTCCAGCGTGCGGCGCCGCTCGTCCTGCACGTCGACCAGCCGCTGGCGCGACGCACGCAGCTCGTGGGCCCGCCGCGACAGCTCGGTGAGACGGCGCTCGAGCTCCGCGCGCAGCCGGGCGCTGCGCAGGACCAGGCCGGCCTGGCTGGCCAGGCCGCTGAACAGGCGCTGCTCGACCGAGGTCAGTGGTGCGTGCTGCTGCTCCTGCACCACCAGGGCCCCGAGCAGCTCACCGCCGTGGCGCACCGGGAGCCGGCGCCTGCCCGGGGTGGAGTCGTTCTCCGGATCGGGCTCCCCGGCGACCGGGGCGCGGGTCGCCCCGGGTGGCCAGGTCGCGGCCAGGACGGGCTGGCCGTCGACCACCAGCCACACCTGTGACCACTCCGCGCCGGTGCCCTCGGCCAGCACCCGGGCCATCCGGGCCGGGAGCTCCTCGACCCGGAAGCTCCCGGCCACGGTCGAGGAGAACGCGCGCACCACGTCGTACGGCGGGGGCGTGCCGCCGTGCACGACCCGCGCGAGGGATGCCAGCCGCGTCTGGACCGGGTCGAAGGCCAGCGCCACCACCGCCGTCGCGAGCACGGAGAGGGCCAGCTCCGGCGAGGAGGTGTGGCCGATCAGGACCCCGCCGCCCAGCACGACCACGACGTACACGAGGACGACGAACACCGTGAGGCCGGCCAGCTCGAGGGCGTCGGCCACCACCTCGTGGCGTGTCCGTCGCCGCCGTCCGGGCCATCCGGTCATGTCAGCAGTGTGCGCGCATCCGGGGGCAGGCGGGAGGGGCCTTTCCGCACCCCCGGGGGTGGGGCTGGCCGCACCTTCCCCCGCCGGTTCCGGGCGGCCAGCACCACGGGTCGTGCGCCCAGCCCGATTCGCAACGGCGCCGGATCGGCGTCTGCTGGTGACGTGCCCGATTCCGAGGGCCGTCAACCCAGGAGGACCCATCCCCATGCCTGTCATCACCAGCGCCCCCCGCCTCTCCACCGCGACCGCGGCGAGGGCCGAGGGCCTCAGCAAGTACTACGGCAGCGGCGACGCCACCGTGACCGCCCTGGACGACGTCACCGTCGGCCTCGCCGAAGGACACTTCACCGCCATCATGGGGCCCTCTGGCTCCGGCAAGTCGACGCTGCTGCACATGCTCGCCGGCCTCGACCGGCCCTCGTCGGGCGAGGTCTACCTCGGCGACACGGAGATCACCCGGCTCGGCGACAAGGCGCTCACGCTGCTGCGCCGGGACCGGATCGGCTTCATCTTCCAGCAGTTCAACCTGCTGCCGACCATGACCGCCGCGGAGAACATCGTGCTCCCGATCCGGATCGCGGGCCGGAAGCCCGACCGGGACTGGGTCGAGTCGATCGTCGCCACCGTCGGCCTCACCGGCCGCCTCTCCCACCGGCCGGGGGAGCTGTCCGGCGGCCAGCAGCAGCGCGTCGCCGCGGCCCGCGCCCTCGCGTCCCGCCCCGACATCGTCTTCGCGGACGAGCCGACGGGGGCGCTGGACTCGACCTCGGGGGCCGAGCTGCTCGGCTTCCTGCGTCAGGCGGTCAGCGACCTCGGCCAGACCGTCGCGATGGTCACCCACGACCCCAACGCCGCGAGCTATGCGGACCGGGTCATCTTCCTGGCCGACGGCCGGATCGTCGACGAGATGCCCTCGCCGACTGCAGAGCAAGTCCTCGACTACATGAAGAACCTGGGAGCCTGAGCGATGTTGACCGCAGCCTTCCGAAGCGTGGTGGCCCACAAGCTGCGCTTCCTCCTGACCGCCACGTCGATCGCCCTCGGCGTCGCACTGCTCGCCGGGACCCTGATCCTGACCAGCACGATGGGCCGGGCGTTCGACCAGCTCTTCGGCAAGATCGGCTCCGGCACCGACGTCGTGGTGCGCGCCGAGGCGCCGTACCGCGCGACCGAAGGGGTCGGCACCACCCGCGGACCGGTCGACGCCTCGCTGCTCGACAAGGTCCGGGACATCCCCGGCGTCCGGGTCGCCGAGGGGTCGACCAGCGGCTACGCGCTGCTCACCGACAACGACGGCCACGCCGTCACCACCAACGGTGGCGCGCCGACCAACGGCTACAGCATGCCGGCCGACGAGAAGCTGCGCGGCGACGTCGAGCTGCTCTCCGGCCAGGCACCGACCAACAGCCACGAGGTCGCCATCGACGCCACCAGTGCCGAGAAGCACGACATCGCGCTGGGCTCCACGATCAAGGTGCTCCTCCAGGGCCCGACCCGGGAGTACACCGTGGTCGGGACCGTCGGCTACGGCGACGGCATCAAGGACCTCGGCGGCACCACGTCGGCGTACTTCGACACCGCCACCGCCCAGAAGGTGCTCGGGAGCCCCGGCACGTACGACACGATCGACGTGAGCGCCGAGCCGGGCGTGTCCCAGGCCGAGCTGGCGCAGCGGCTGTCGACGGTCCTGCCCGACGGCACCGAGGCCGTGACCGGTGCCGCGGTCGCGACAGGAGAACGCCGAGGCGACCAAGGCGAACTTCAAGATCGTGGGCATCGTGCTCGGCACCTTCGCGGGCATCGCCATGTTCGTGGGCGCCTTCATCATCTGGAACACCTTCACGATGACGGTCAGCCAGCGCTCGCGTGAGATCGCGCTGCTGCGGGCGATCGGTGCCCGGCGACGCCAGGTCATGACCAGCCTGCTGGTGGAGGCGCTCGTCCTCGGGCTGGCGGCCTCGGCGATCGGGATCGGTCTCGGGGTGGCGGTCGCCAAGGGCCTGAAGATGCTGATGGACGCGGTCGGCCTCGCGTTGCCGTTCACCTCGCTGCAGATCGAGGCGAGGACGATCTGGATCTCGCTGCTGGTCGGCACGCTGGTCACGGTGGTCGCGGCCCTGGTCCCGGCCCGCCGGGCCACCAAGGTGCTGCCGGTCGAGGCGCTGCGCGAGTCGGCCCCGGGTGCCGAGAAGCCGTCGAAGCGGCGGGCGCTCGTCGGCCTGGCCATCCTCGTCGCCGGTGCCGGAGGGATGCTGGCCAACCTGTACGGCGACGCCAGCTTCATGATGTTCGGGCTGGGTCTCCTGGCGACGATGATCGGGCTGCTGGTCGCGCTGCCGATCCTGGTGCGCCCGCTGGCGTCCGCGATCGGTGCGCCGCTGCGGATGCGGGGCCTGCCGGGCGAGCTGGCCAAGCAGAACGCCACGCGCAACCCGCGGCGTACCTCCGCCACGGCGGCGGCGCTGATGATCGGCCTGACCCTGGTCGTCAGCATGGGCGTCTTCGCCTCGTCGCTGAAGGCGTCGTTCGGCGACGTCATCTCCGACGACGTCGATGCCGACCTGTACGTCGCGACGTCGAGCGCCCAGGCTCCCGGGTTCAGCCCGGCGGTCGTCGACGCGGTCGCGAGCGTGCCGGGCGTGGACACGGTCTCGCCCACGGGCTGGGGCGAGGCCCGCTTCGACGGCCACGGGTCCAGCTACTCCTCGGTCGACCCCGGCACCTCGGAGAAGATCATGGGGATCGAGATGTCCCGCGGCTCCACCACCGACCTGGGCAAGGACGGGGTCGTGGTCGCCGAGTCCGCGGCGACGAAGCACGGCTGGAAGGTGGGCGACACGATCGACGCGGAGTTCGCCGCCAGCGGTGAGCACCGGCTGCACGTCGTCGGGCTCTACGACGGCGAAGGGCTGGATCGGTGACGACTACGTCCTGAGCATCGCCGAGCAGAACGCCTTCGCCGGGCCCCAGCTGGTCTCCAGCGCCTTGCTCACGGTGAAGCCGGGCGCCGACCAGGGGCAGGTCCAGGACGCGATCAGCGCGGCGCTGGCCGACCACCCGGACGCCAAGGTGCTGGACCAGGCCGGATTCGTGAAGGAGGCCGGCGGGTTCATCGACCAGCTGCTCACCTTCGTGACCGTGATGCTGCTGCTGGCCGTGCTGATCGCCCTGCTGGGCATCGTCAACACCCTGGCGCTGTCGGTCTTCGAGCGCACCCGGGAGCTCGGCCTGCTGCGCGCGGTCGGGATGACCCGCGGCCAGGTCCGCTCGATGGTCCGCTGGGAGTCGGCCGTGATCTCGCTGATCGGGGCGCTCAGTGGTGCCGGTCTCGGGATCGGGATCGGGCTGGCGCTGTCGCAGGCGCTCAAGGACGAGGGGATCAAGGCGATCTCGATCCCCGTGCCCCAGATCGCCCTGTACGTCGCGCTGGCCGCGCTGGCCGGGGTGCTGGCCGCGGTCGGCCCGGCTCGATCCGCAGCCAAGGTCGACGTGCTGCAGGCGGTGGTGACGGAGTGACGGACTGACGGGGTGCGGGCCCGGTGGCGCTCAGGCGCCGCCGGGCCTTCGCCCGTTCACAGGTCCCAGTCGAGAAGCCGCGAGACCTCGGACGGCAGGGTCATCGGGTCGAAGGGCTTGGCGATGACCCCGCTGATCGCGAGCTCGTCCCAGGCCTGGCGCTCACCGGCCAGGACCTTGGCGGTGAGCAGGATGACCGGGATCTCGCCGGTCGCCTCGTCCGCCTTCAGGTGACGCAGCGTCGTCGGCCCGTCCATCTCGGGCATCATCACGTCGAGGAGCACGGCGTCGGGGCGCTCCGCGCGGGCCAGGTCGAGGGCGGCCGCCCCACCGTCGGCGGCGATCACCCGCCAGCCGGCGACGACCTCCAGGGCCATCTGCGTGATCTCCCGGACCGAGTCGTCGTCGTCGACGACCAGGACGGTGGGGACGCTCATGCCCGGCCTCCCAGGCCGCCGTGGAACGTGCTCGCGTAGTACGTCTGGCGGTCGATCGGGGCGACCGTCACGTCGGCGCACCCGTGCAGGATCCGCTCGATGTTGTCGTTGAGCCCGAGCATCTCGTCGTTGAACGCGCAGATGTCCCAGGCGCAGACCGCGCGCTCGGCCACCAGGAGCTCGACGATCCGCTCGACCATGGCCCGGAAGATCCGGGTCTGTCGCCGCTGCCGGTGGACCAGGGTGAACCCGAGGTAGTAGACCGCGCGACGGGCGGTGTGCTCGGGGTAGTGGTGGGCGAAGTAGCCCGGGCTGATCCAGGGCACCGTCTCGAGGTCGGCGGTCAGCGTGGACATGCCGATGGCCTCGCCGGACTCGTCCCACGCGACGTACTTGTGGACGCGGGGGTCGCGCATCTCCTCGAAGAACTCGTCCTCGCTCAGCAGCTGTCGCGCCACGGCCTTGGTCTCCAGGGCGCCGAAGGTCTCGCGGTAGAGCCGGTAGTAGGTCGCCGCGGTGTCCGTGTCGACCTCGGTCTCGACCGAGATCGCGACGGAGTCGACGGACTGCTCAAGCACCGGGACTCCAGGTGGCGACCTCGTAGGCGGCGACCGCGAGGGCGCACGCCGGGCGGTCGACGTAGTGGGCGGAGGCCGTGACCGACTGCACCGGCCCGTAGCCGCCGCCGCGGTTCTTCACCAGGTCCTCGAGGGAGAGCTCGATCTGCTCGAGCAGGGACTCCTCGCTCCCGCCGGTGTGCTCGACGAACAGGCCGCCACCCGTGGCCTCGTCGAGGACCCAGCCGAGGCCGGCCCAGGCGGTCTCGCCCGGGTGCTCGGCGTGCGCCGCGGCCAGCACGCAGTAGAGCCGGTCGCCGTGACCGCCGGGCAGCACGTCGTCCACGAGCCGGATCCCGCTCCGCGGCGGGATCACCGAGGACAGGGTGATCAGGTTGAAGTTCGCGACGCCCGCCGTCAGCAGGGCGTGGTCGAAGGCGGACAGCTTGGTGTGCCCCTGACCGCTGCCCGTCCTGATCGTGATGTCCGGTCCAGCGGCGTGCTCCGCCGGTGTCGCTTCCCGAGAGTCATCCACGTGTGTGTCCCTGCCGCCTTCCGGTCTTGCTGCCGATGAGCTCCAACAGTCTCTCGCGAAGCTCCTCGGGGCTGACACGGCCCTTGGTGAGGAAGGCCGTCGGGCCGAGCTCGAGCGCCTGCCTGCGGTCGGCGGGGACCTCGGCGGCGCTGTAGACGAGGAGCGTCGTCTGGCGCAGGGCAGGGTCCTGCCGGAACGCCGCGACGACCTCGGCGCCGTCGCCTCCCACCAGGCTCAGGTCGAGCACGACGGCGCGGGGGTTCCGCTCCCTGCCCAGGGCCACGGCGCCGGCGACCGTGGCGGCGTGGGCCACGTCCAGGCCGGCCTCGGTGAGCAGCGCCGAGATCACCCGGGCGAGGTCCGCGTCGTCCTCGACCAGCAGGATCGAGCGCGCACCTGACTCGGGCTCGTCCGTGCCCTGCCGGGTGCCACCACGAGGTGCGGGCCCGGCCTTGGCGCCCGGTGCTGCCGGCAGCGTGAACAGGACCGTGGTGCCCCGGCCGACCTCGCTCTCGGCCCAGATGCGACCGCCGTGGCGCTCGACGATGCCCCGGCTGATGGCCAGGCCCAGGCCGGTGCCGCCCTTCTCGCGCGCGTCGGAGGAGTCGACCTGCTCGAACCGCTCGAAGACCCTCTCCAGCTTGTCCTGCGGGATGCCGCGGCCGTGGTCGGTCACCCGGAAGAGCACGTGGTCGGGCCGCTCGGCGCCGTCGAGGACGACGACGGACCCTGGTGGGGAGTACTTGATCGCGTTGCCGAGCAGGTTGGTCAGCGTCTGCATGATGCGGTCCTCGTCGGCCAGCACGCGGCCGGCGCAGTCGCCCACCACGACCCGGACCCCGGCCGAGGAGGCGAGGCCCTCGATGGAGGTGGCCGCATGCTGCAGCAGCTCGCGGGCGTCCAGGGCCGCGATCTCCATGGGACTGGTGCCGGCCTCGATGCGCTCGATGTCGAGCAGGTCGTTGATCAGGCGGGTGAGCCGCTCGCTGCTCTGGAGTGCGATGGCGACCAGGGAGTCCGCGCGCGGAGGGAGCTCGCCCAGCCGGCCACCGGCGAGCAGCCCGAGCGAGCCGCGGATCGAGGTCAGCGGGGTGCGCAGCTCGTGGCTGACCACGGAGAGGAACTCGTTCTTCATCCGGTCCACCTCCCGCCGCTGGGTGACGTCGCGGAAGACGACGACCGCCCCTCGCACCACGTCGTCGTCGACCAGCGGGGACGCGGTGATCTCCACCGCGAACGTCTGGCCGTCGGAGCGGACGTAGACGTCCTCCTCCGCGTTGGCCACGACCCCGCCGACGATCGCGTCGGTGATGTAGCAGCCCGACCACGGGAAGGGCGTGCCGTCGTCGTCAGGCGCGTGGAACGCGTCGTGCGCGCGGCGGCCGTGCAGGGCCTGCGGGGCGTACCCGAGCGCGGCCGCGCCCGAGGGGTTGATGAACGTGACCCGGCCGTCGTGGTCGACCCCGTAGATGCCGTCGCCCACGGAGGTGAGCAGCACCTCCGTCTGGCGGGCCAGCCGGCTCAGGTCGGCGGTCTGCTCACGGACCCGGCGCTCGAGCCCGCGTCGGAGCGCGGCGTTGTCGGCGGCCAGCAGCATCTGCCGGGTGCCGGCCGCGACGAGCAGGAGCAGCCAGAGGGCGGCCTGCGTCCGGGGCAGGTGGCCGCCCGGGCCGAAGACCACCTGGACGACGCCGGCGCTCACCAGCACCCCGAAGACGACGATCGTGCCGCGGGCGTCCGAGGCCCCGCCCTCGGGATGGGGAGCGGCCCCGTCCGCCTGGTCGCTGGGGTACCACGCGGCGAGTCCGATGAGCAGGTAGCCGACGATCCAGCCGAGGTCGAGGGTCGTCCCGAAGTGGAACCGGTCCTGGGCCGCCAGCACGGCGAACGCGAGATCGGCGACGGCGTACATCAGGAAGCCGCCGGTCACCAGGGCGAGTGCCGGTCGGTCCGGACCCGACGTACGAAGGATCAGCAGCAGGGCGACGGTCACGAGCACGACGTCGAGGACCGGGAACAGCAGGGCGGCGGAGCGGGACGCGACGTCGTCGGTCACCGAGTCGAGCAGCTCCGAGTAGACGAGGACCGAGGCGATGACGAGGACCGCGCTGCCGGCGACCAGGCCGTCGAGCGACATCAGCAGCTGGTCGATGCCGCGCCGTCGCACGCTGGGGAAGCTGAGCAGGCCGGCGATGGAGAGCAGCAGCGCCAGGGCGATGCTGCCGTTGCTGACCACGCTCGGCGAGTCCACCGGGTCGGCGCCGGACACGGTGACCCAGACGTTGCCCGCCACGGCGACCACGCCGGCCGCCATGAGCAGCCGCCAGGACCGGCGTCGGCGCCCCCGGGTCCGGCTCGCGCGGTACCCGCAGCTGACCGAGGTGAGGATCCCGGCGAGGAGCAGGCCGAGCCCGCTGACGGTCTGCCGCAGGCCCAGCGAGAAGCCGGGCTCGAGGAGCAGTGCGAAGGTCGCGGTCAGCAGGATCGCGAGGGGTACGGCGAGTGAGAACCGGCGTCGCTGGGACGCGAGCGACACCGAGCTGCCCATGACCGGCGACGCTATCGCAGCGGGACGTGGGAGTGGGGGAGGCGAGGCTTGACGTACTCCTAGTATGTGGGGATGGCCTCGATCGAGCAGGACGTCGACCAGCTGACCGAGCAACGCTTCCGGCGGATGAGCTTCCTCGGGGGACGAGTCACTGCCGCCGGTGGACACGACCGGGCTGCCGCCCGGCCCGTCGTGGCCGGTGCTCGTGCAGAGCGCCGGGCTGCTGCGGTTCCGGCACTGGTTCCACCCCTACCTGCACCGCAGGTACGGCGACACGTTCACGGTGCGGCTGGTGCCCGGCGGACGGCCCCTGGTGTTCTTCACCCGCCCCGAGCACGCGAAGGAGATCTTCGCCGGCGACCCGGAGGTGTTCCACGCAGGCAAGGCCAACGCGATCCTCGGCCCGATCATGGGCGAGCACTCGCTGCTGCTGCAGGACTCCGGTGCCCACAAGCGGGCCCGCAAGCTGCTGATGCCGGCCTTCAACGGGCACGCGCTGCACGGCTACGAGTCGCTGGTGACCGAGCTGGCCCGCGAGGAGGTCGGCCGGTGGGAGTCCGGCTCGGAGCTCCGGGCGCTCGACCGGATGAACGCGCTGACCCTCGAGGTGATCCTCCGCGTGGTCTTCGGCGTCACCGACGAGACCCGCCTCGCCGAGCTGCGGCCGCGGGTGAACGCCACGGTCGACATCAGTCCGGCCGTGCTGCTCGGCTGGGGCTACCCGAGGCTCCAGCGGTTCGGGCCCTGGAGGCGGACCGTGCAGAACCAGCACGAGCTGGACCGGCTGATGTACGCCGAGATCCGCGAGCGGCGCCTGGCCCCCGACCTGGTCGAGCGGACCGACGTGCTCTCCCGGCTGATCCTGGCCGGCGACGGCGAGGGGGGTGCCGACGGCCTGGACGACACCGAGCTGCGCGACCAGCTGGTCACGCTGCTCCTGGCCGGTCACGAGACCACCGCGACCGCACTGGCCTGGGCCCTGCACGAGCTGGGTCGGGACCCGGAGCTGGGGGCCCGGTCCCGCGAGGCCGCCCGGGCCGGCGACGACGCGTGGCTGGAGGCGGTGCTCAAGGAGTCGATGCGCCTGCACCCGGTCATCCCCCTGGTGGTCCGGACCCTGATGGAGCCGGCGACCGTCGGCGGCTGGGACCTGCCGGCCGGCACCACCGTCGGGCCGTCGATCATCGTCAGCCACGGTCGCGAGGACAACCATCCCGACCCCGAGGCCTTCCGGCCCGAGCGGTTCCTGGGCCAGAACCCGCCCCCCAACACCTGGATCCCCTTCGGTGGCGGGGTGCGTCGCTGCATCGGGGCCGGCTTCTCCCTGATGGAGGGGGTTGCCGTGCTGCGCGAGGTCCTCACGGCGTACGACGTCACCGCGGTCGGCGAGGACCGCCCGCGGGTCCGCAACATCACCAGCGTGCCCCGCCGCGGTGCCCGGATCCGGGTGACGAGGTAGCTCGGCACTTTCCCCGGCTGACCGGGGAAAGGGGAACTTGTCAGGGGGAAGGCCACCTGACAAGTGCCAGTTTCCCCGGCTGACCGGTGAAAGTGGCCGCGCCAAAACCCGGTGCACGACCCCCCGGACAGGTGCCACGATTGCCGTTTGTGAGCTGGCGCGAACGGCTGCGTGCCGTCCGGATGGACGTGACCCCGTTGCGGGAGTCCCGCGACTTCCGGCTGCTGTTCCTCGCCGGCACCGTGTTCTACCTGGGCGGGATGGTCTCCTACGTCGCCATCCCCTACCAGATCTACACGCTGACCGGCTCCAACTTCGCGGTCGGCGCCGTCGGGCTGGTCGAGCTGGCGCCGCTCGTGGCGTTCGGGCTCTACGGCGGAGCGCTCGCCGACCACGTCGACCGCCGGAAGCTGCTGATCTGGACCGGAGTGGCCCAGGCGGCGTTCATCGCCGTGCTCGCCGTCAACGCGTTCGTCGACGACCCCAGCGTCGCGGTGATCTTCGTGGTGTCGGGCTTCCTGGCGTCGTCCTCGTCGCTGCAGCGGCCCTCACGCGAGGCGCTGATGCCGCGCACGGTCCGCCACGACCAGATCACCGCGGCCAACAACCTGACCAGCCTGGGGATGCAGATCGGCGTCCTCGTCGGCCCGGCGATCGGCGGCCTGCTGGTGGCCTACGTCGGCATCGGGTGGTGCTTCGTGGTCGACATCAGCGGCCTGACGATCGCCAGCCTGCTCTACGTGGCGATGCGCCCCTACCCGCACCGCGAGGAGACCACGCCCCCCAGCCTGGCCGGCATCGGGCAGGGGCTGCGCTACGCCTTCTCACGCCGCGACCTGCTCGGCACCTACCTGGTCGACATCGCGGCGATGCTGCTGGCGCTGCCGGTGGTGCTGTTCCCGGCCCTCGCCGAGGAGGTGTTCGGGCGCCCGGAGCTGCTGGGACTGCTCTACTCCGCCGAGACGGTGGGCGCGCTGCTCGCGACGGCGCTGAGCGGATGGACGTCCCGGATCCACCACCACGGTCGCGCGATCGTGCTCGCCGCCGCGGCGTACGGCGCCTGCGTCGGGCTGGCGGGCCTGATGCCGAGCATCGGGCTGGTCGCGGTGTTCCTGATGTTCTCCGGGGCGGCGGACATGGTCTCGGCGGTCTTCCGCGGCACCGTGTGGAACCAGACCATCCCCGAGACCATGCGCGGCCGGCTGGCCGGCATCGAGATGCTGTCCTACTCCCTCGGCCCGCTGGGCGGGCAGGTCCGGGCCGGGATCACCGCGGACCTGTGGACGGTCCGTGGCTCGATCGTCAGCGGCGGCTTCGCCTGCGTCGCGGGCGTGGGCGTGACCGCGCTCTGGTTGCGCGACTTCTGGTCCTACGACGCCCGCACCGACGAGCATGCCGTGGCGGAACGGACCGCCCGGCAGCTCGCCGGTGAGAGCGTCGACCCGGTCTGAGACCCCTAGGTCCTCAGGTGAGCCGAAGCAGCTCCCACATGCCCACCGGGGCCGGCCGGCCTCGCCGTTCGGCGACGTCGGGGCCCGGTGGTGCCATCCGGGTCGGGGGCCGGGGCGAGCCCCCGACCGAGTGGACCCCGGCGGTGGAGAATTGTCACGCGAATCGGACCGACATACGCCCAACCGGGTACGCGAGCCCGGTCTGGACGCGTGGGCTGCGAGGCGGACCCGATTGGCCCTGCTTCGCCGTGTCCGGTGACAATGGGTGGGACCGGTCCACCCGACCAGGGGGTAGAGCACCACGTGGATGATGGAGAAGGACGTCCCGTCCTCACCGGCCTGCTCGCCCTCGTGGGCGTGGCGGTCGCCGTCGGGCTGGTCCTCGGCCTCGTGACCCTGGCCGGCAGCAGGTTCCTCGGGCTGGACGGCAGCTCGGACTCGTCCGGGTCGACCGCCGAGCGCTCGATGTACCTGCCCAAGCCGTCGAAGACCCAGCAGCCCTCGGGCCCGCTGATCACCCTGGCCCCCGGCCAGACCCAGCCGCCGGCGAGCAGCAGCTCGCCTGCCGGCAAGAAGTCGAAGAAGAAGCAGAAGCCGAGCCCGAAGATCTCGCTGTCCGCCGGCCAGACCTCGGTCTCGCCGATGGAGCAGATCGACCTGACCGGCGTCTACCCCGGCGGCGAGGGTGCGATCCTCCAGGTCCAGCGGTTCACCGCCGGGGCCTGGAAGGACTTCCCTGTCACCGCCTCGGTCAGCAACGAGACGTTCTCGACCTACGTCCAGACCAGCCAGTCCGGGGTGAACCGCTTCCGGGTGGTGGACACCGACACGGCGCTGCAGTCCAACGAGGTCAAGGTCACCGTCGGGTGACCACCCGCTGGCCTCGGGCCCCAGGGGCGCCGAGGCCCGCGGTTACTGTCGGAGGTGCCGGGAACCCGTCCGGCGCGTTCCGACGAGGTGAGTGCCATGACCACTGCGCTCTGGTCGGAGCGCCGTGTCCTGACGGCCGCGCTGGCCGTCCTCGCGGCCATCGTGGCCGTCGACATCCTGCTGCCCGCCGTCGCCCTCAGCGCGTCCTACGGCGTGATCGCCGTGATGGCCGAGCGCGGTCGCGAGTGTGCGTCGTACCGCCGCCGTGGCGGTCCTGGCGCTGGTCCTGGCCGTGCTCTCCGCACTGGTGGAACCACAACCTCGGCAGCCTGGACTGGGACATCCGCGTCGTGCTGACCGCGGTCCTCGGTGCGCTGGCCGTCCTGATGGCGTGGATCCGGGTGCGGCGGGAGAGCGCGCTGCGGCACATGACCGTGATCGCGGAGACCGCCCAGCGGGCCCTGCTGAGGGCGATGCCCACCGCGATCGGGTCCGTGGGGTTCGCGGCCCGCTACGTCTCCGCGACCCGGGAGGCGCTCGTGGGCGGCGACCTCTACGAGGTGGCCGCCAGTCCGTACGGCGTGAGGGTCATCGTCGGTGACGTGCGCGGCAAGGGGCTGGACGCGGTGCAGATGGCCGGGACGGTCCTCGGGGCGTTCCGGCGCTCGGCGTTCACCCAGGAGTCGCTCGCCACCATCGCGACCGACCTCGACGTCGTGGTGCGCGCCGTCGCCGGTGACGAGGACTTCGTCACCGCGGTGCTGGCGGAGTTCCACGAGGACGGGACCGTGACGATGGTCAACTGCGGGCACCACCCGCCCCTGATGGTCACCCGGGCCGACGTCGGCCCGGTCCCGACCGGTACGCCGGAGCCGCCGCTGGGGCTCGGACCGGCGCCGCAGCCGGTGACGTCCCCCTGGCCGGGCGGCTCGCGGATGCTGATCTACACCGACGGCCTGGTCGAGGCGCGGGACCGCCGGGGCGACTTCTTCCCGCTCTGCGACAACGCCCGGAGCCTGCGTGACGGGAGCCTCGAGGAGGCCCTGGACCGGCTGCTGGCGCGGCTGCGCAGCCATGCCGGCGAGGAGATCGACGACGACATGGCGCTCGTGCTCGTGGAGCACCGCGTGGCCTGAGGACGCGACGCCGCCGCGACGTCAGGCGGCCCGGACGGCTCGCCGGTCCTCGTCGCGGGCGCGCGCATCCTCGAGGCCGGGCTCGAGGGTGGGCTCGAGGGTGGAGGTGGCGGGTCGCGTCGGGCGGCGCAGCATCGTCTGGACCGCCGGCTGGCCGGCCAGGACGCCGCCGAGCACCAGCACCATGCCCAGCGCCTGGGGCCAGCCGAACAGCTCGCCGGCGAAGAGCACGCCGAGCAGGGTGCCGACCACGGGGTTGACCAGGCCGATCAGCGAGACGACCCCGGCGGGCATGCTGCGCAGGCCCAGGAACCAGCAGTGGTAGGCGAGGCCGGTGCCCACGACGGCCAGCCACAGGAAGCCGCCCACGGCGGGCAGGTCGATCGGCGGCGGTGCCCCCTCGACCAGCAGTGCCGCCGGCACCAGCGCCAGGCCGCCGACGACCAGCTGCCAGGAGACCAGGGTCAGGTTGTCGACCGGCGCCGGCCAGCGCTTGACCAGCACGTAGCCGAGCGCGGACACCAGCACCGACCCGAACGCGGCCGCCAGGCCGACCGTGTCGACGTGGCCGGGGGAGCGCAGCACCAGCAGCGCCACCCCGAGTGCGCCCACGAGCGCCGCGCCGACCCGGGCCCAGCCCGGCCGCTCCCCGAGCCCGGGCCAGGCCAGGGCCATCGTCACCATCGGTGCGGAGGCCTGCAGGGTCGCGGCCAGCCCACCCGGCAGGTGGTAGGCGGCCAGGAAGATGAGCGGGAAGAACATCCCGATGTTGAGCAGGCCCAGCACGGTCGCCCGGCCCCACCAGCGGCCGGAGGGCAGCCGGCGGCGAAGCGCCAGCAGGACGAGTCCGACGGGGAGCGCCCGGACCACGGCGGCGAAGAGCGGCCGGTCCGGCGGCAGGAACGCCTCGGTCACGAGGTACGTCGATCCCCAGGCGACCGGGGCCACCGCGGTGACCAGCGCGACGCGGGCCTGATTAGTTTCCATGGAAAGCATAATAGTTTCTTCGGAAGGTATATTCCCCCCATGGCGAGCGATCTCGATCACGTCGGACGGGTGATGGCGCAGTGGCGCGAGGCGCGTCCCGATCTCGACGTCACCCCGCAGGGGGTGATCGGACGCCTGCACCGGCTGGCCGCCCGGCTCACCGAGGAGCTGGTCGCGGTGTATGGACAGTTCGGGCTCGGCGAGGGGGAGTTCGACGTCCTCGCCACCCTGCGCCGGGCCGGAGCGCCGTACGAGCTCACCCCGAGCGAGCTGGCCGCCTCGACCATGGTGTCGTCGGGGGCGGTGACCAAGCGCGTGGACCGGTGCGTGCAGCAGGGCTGGGTGACCCGCCGGCACGGCGACCGGGACGCGCGCGGCCGGGTGATCGCCCTGACCGAGGCGGGTCGCGACCTCATCGACCGTGCCTTCGAAGCGCACATGGCCAACGAGCACCGGCTGGTGGGCACCCTCAGCGAACGCCAGAGGGCCCAGCTCGCACACCTGCTGGAGGTGTGGGGCCGGGCCCTCGACGCGTGAGCGTCGTGTGGCTCAGGGTGTCGCTCACGCGCACGCCTGGCCGTACGACTCGCGGTGGCTCAGTCGGGGATGTAGTCGAAGGTGTCCGGGTTCGGGCCGTTGCGACCGTCCTCGCCGCGGTCGAGGGCGTCGATCGCCGCGATCTCGGCCTGGGTCAGCGTGAAGTCGAAGATGTCGAAGTTCTCGCGCATCCGCTCCTGCCTCATCGACTTCGGGAACACGATGTCGCCGCGCTCGACGTGCCAGCGCAGGGTGACCTGCGAGGCGGTCTTGCCGTGCTCCGCCCCGATCTTGTTGATCACCTCGTCGTCGAGCACCTTCCCCTGCGCGATGGGGGACCAGGCCTCGACCTCGATGCCGTGCCGGATGGAGGCAGCGCGGGCGGCCTCGTTGGTGAAGTAGGGGTGCACCTCGATCTGGTTGACCGCCGGCACGACGCCGGTCTCGGACACGATGCGGTCCAGGTGCGCCGGCTGGAAGTTCGAGACGCCGATCGACGCGGCCCGGCCGTCCTCGACGAACTCGGCGAGCGTCTTCCAGGTCGACACGTAGTCGCCGTCGTAGAGGGTCGGCAGCGGCCAGTGGATGAGGAACAGGTCGATCTTGTCCAGGGCCAGCGCGGCCAGCGTCTCGTCGAAGGCGCGGCGGGCGTCGTCGGGCTTGTGGAAGCCGTTGTTGAGCTTGCTGGTGACGTACAGCTCGTCGCGGGCGATGCCGGAGGCCTTGATGGCCTCGCCGACGCCCTGCTCGTTCTGGTACATCTCCGCGGTGTCGATGTGGCGGTAGCCGACCTCGAACGCCTTGGTCACGGTCTCCGCGGTCTCCTCCGGCGGCACCTGGAAGACCCCGAAGCCGAGCTGCGGGATGGTCGTCTGGTCGTTCAGGGTGATCGTGGGAACGCTCATGGGGGGCATGACAACCACCGTGGACCAACTATTCCGGCTCGTCGAACCCGATTGCGGTGCCCCGCGGCACCTGTGAACCTTCACACGTGGAGTACACCGACTACGACACCCGCCTGGCTGCCTACGCCGTCATCGTCGACGAGCGGGACCGGGTCCTCCTCGCGCTGTGGAACGAGCCGGAGGTGGGCCGGTGGACCATGCCCGGGGGCGGCGTCGAGCTGCACGAGAACGTCGAGGAGGCCGTGGTGAGGGAGCTGCGCGAGGAGACCGGGTACGACGTCGCGCCCGGCCGGGTCCTCGGCGTCGACACGCACGTGGTGCCCGTCGAGCGGCGCTGGGTGCGCACCGGTCGCCCGATGAGGAGTGTCCGGGTGGTCTTCGAGGCCGAGGTCGTGGGCGGCGAGCTGACCCACGAGGTCGACGGCACGACCGACGAGGCGCGCTGGGTCGCGCTCGCCGACGTGCCGGCCCTGGACCGGGTGTCGCTGGTGGACGCCTCGCTCGAGATGTGGCGCGCCGCCCGGGACGTCCGGCCGTGACCCTGCGCCCCGAGGCGCGCGAGGCGCTCGAGGAGATCCTCGGGCGCGCCGACCCAGGCATCCTCGGCGTCGTGCTCTCCGGCTCCGCCGCCCGCGGGATGGCGACCGAGCGCTCCGACGTGGACGTCTACGTCGTGTGGGCCGACCGAGCGGACCGGGTGACCTCCCGCAGCGACCTGGTCGACGAGATCCCGACCACCCTCGCCGAGCTGGAGCACGTGGCTCCGTTCGGCTCGGTGGACTGGTGGGGCCGCTGGTCGTTCGCCTGGGCCCAGGTGCTGCGCGACGACACCGGGGGACGGCTCGCCGACGCCGTACGCCGACAGGCCGTGCTCTCGCCGGACGAGCAGCGCCACATCCTCACCGAGGGGGACCGGCTCGACGGCTGGATCAACTTCGCCTACCGCGCCCTGAAGTCCGACCGCGACGGGCGCGCGCTGGAGCGGCGGCTCGACGCCGCGGAGTCGGTGCCGTGGCTGCTCGACGTGGTCTTCACGCTGGCCGGCCGCGTCCGGCCGTACAACAAGTACCTCGCCTGGGAGCTGCGCGAGCACCCGCTCGACGTCCCCGAGTGGTCGGCCGACCGGCTGCTCCCCGTCCTGGGCCGCACCCTCGACGGCGACCCCGGCGCGCTGCGCGAGGCCTTCGCCGTGGTCGACCGGGAGTCGCGGCGCCACGACTCCCGTCGCGGAACCACGGTCCTCGGCGACCTGGTCGACGGCTGGGGCGAGGAGCTGGCCCTCTTCCGCGACCCGACCACCACCCGGGTCACGCAGGGATCGACATGACCGGGCGGGCCCCGCGCCGCTACACGTCGGTGGAGGAGGACAGCGACCGGTGGACGCGCCTCCCGTTCCGCGCCGGCGACATCGTGGTGTCCACGCGGTCCAAGAGCGGCACCACGTGGATGCAGCAGATCTGCCTCTCGCTGGTCCACGGCTCGCCCGACCTGCCCGCGCCGCTCGCCGAGCTGTCGCCGTGGGTGGACTGGCTCATCGAGCCGGAGGAGTCGCTCTTCGCGCGCCTCGCCGAGCAGCCCGGCCGTCGGGTGCTCAAGACCCACACGCCGCTGGACGGCGTGGTGCTCGACCCGCGGGCGTCGTACGTCGTGGTCGTCCGCGACCCGCTCGACCTGGCGGTCTCGCTGTACCACCAGGGCGACAACCTCGACCGGGGGCGCTTCGCGGAGCTCTCGGGCCGCCCGGTGTGGACGCCGCCGCCGCGGCCCGAGCTGCCCGTGTGGCTCGTCGAGTGGGCTCGGGAGGAGACCGACCCGGTGAGGTCGATGGACTCGCTGCAGGGTGTGGTGCGGCACGCCGCCGACGCGTGGGCCCGGCGCGACGCCGGCAACGTGCACCTGGTGCGCTACGAGGACCTGTCGGTGGACCTCGAGGCGCAGATGCGCCGGCTCGCGGTGCGGCTGGCCATCGAGGTCCCGGCCGGCCGCTGGCCCGCGTTGGTCGAGGGCGCCGGCATCGCGGCGATGCGGGCCGAGGCCGACCGCCGGGTGCCGGACGGGCGGGGGGTGCTCCGGGACCCGCAGGCGTTCTTCCGACGGGGACGCCCGGGTGCCGGTCGCGAGCTGCTGCCCCCGTCCGAGCTGCCTGCCTACGAGCGGCGCGTCCGCGAGCTCGCGGAGCGGTACGCGGCTCCGGGTGAGGCGGCGGACGTGGTCGCGCTGCTCGGGGTCCCCTGACCGGGTCGGCTAGCGTCGCCGGACATGGCCACCGTCGACATCCGGCCCTTCGAGCCCGGGGACGCCGCGGACATCGCCCGGCTCGCCACCACCGTGCAGTGGCCCTCGCTCACCGACGCCTCGGTGGTGCAGCAGGTCTGCACGGCACCCGGTGCGGTCGCCTACGTCGCCGAGCAGGAGGGCGAGGTCGTCGGCTGGGCGCAGGCGATGGGCGACGGGGTGCTGCAGGCGCACCTCGGGTTCGTGGCGGTGCACCCCGACCACCGCCGGCGCGGCATCGCACGGCTGCTGGTGGTGGCGACGTTCCAGGCGACCGGGACCAAGCGGATGGACCTGATCACCGACGCTGCCGAGGAGTTCTACGCGAGCTTCGCGCACCGGCGGATGTCGGGCTTCCGCCTCTACCCGGGCGCGTCGGAACTTTCTTCCTGATCCGGGAACAGCGGCGCCGCCACCTACGTTGTGCCGCATGAACAGAGTTGAGTTGATCCGACTCAACTTGTTTGCCAGACTCACCGCCCTCGGCGCAGGATGGCGCCCAACCCAGACTTTGCAGTCCTACCAGCGGAGGTAACAACCCATGGCACGTGCGGTCGGCATCGACCTCGGCACGACGAACAGCGTCGTCGCCGTCCTCGAGGGTGGAGAACCCACCGTCATCGCAAACGCAGAAGGCGCCCGCACCACCCCGTCCGTGGTCGCGTTCGCCAAGTCCGGCGAGGTGCTCGTCGGCGAGGTCGCCAAGCGCCAGGCGGTGACCAACGTCGACCGGACCATCCGCTCGGTCAAGCGCCACATGGGCACCGACTGGGGCGTGAAGATCGACGACAAGTCCTTCACCGCCCAGCAGATCAGCGCGTTCGTGCTCCAGAAGCTCAAGCGCGACGCCGAGGCCTACCTCGGTGAGCCCGTCACCGACGCGGTGATCACGGTGCCGGCGTACTTCTCCGACTCCCAGCGCCAGGCCACCAAGGAGGCCGGCGAGATCGCGGGCCTCAACGTCTCGCGCATCGTCAACGAGCCGACCGCGGCCGCGCTGGCCTACGGCCTCGACAAGGGCGACGACCAGACCATCCTCGTCTTCGACCTCGGTGGCGGCACCTTCGACGTGTCCCTGCTGGAGATCGGCGAGGGCGTCGTCGAGGTGAAGGCCACCTCCGGTGACAACCACCTCGGCGGCGACGACTGGGACAACCGGATCGTCGAGTGGATGATCAACAAGTTCAAGGCCAACAACAACGTCGACCTCGGCGCGGACAAGATCGCCAAGCAGCGCCTCCAGGAGGCGGCGGAGAAGGCGAAGATCGAGCTCTCCTCCTCGAGCGAGACCACGATCCACCTGCCCTACATCACCCACGGCGAGTCCGGCCCGCTGCACTTCGAGGAGAAGCTCACCCGCAGCGAGTTCCAGAAGCTCACCACCGACCTGCTCGACCGCACCAAGGCGCCCTTCCAGTCCGTGCTCAAGGACGGCGGCGTCGCGATCAAGGACATCGACCACGTCGTGCTCGTCGGCGGCTCCACCCGGATGCCCGCGGTGACCGACCTGGTCAAGGAGCTGCTCGGCGGCAAGGAGCCCAACAAGGGCGTCAACCCCGACGAGGTCGTGGCGGTCGGCGCCGCGCTCCAGGCCGGCGTCCTCAAGGGCGAGGTCAAGGACGTGCTGCTGCTCGACGTCACGCCGCTGTCCCTGGGCATCGAGACCAAGGGCGGCGTGATGACCACGCTGATCGAGCGCAACACCACCATCCCGACCAAGCGCTCGGAGATCTTCACGACCGCCGACGACAACCAGCCGTCGGTCGAGATCAAGGTCGCCCAGGGCGAGCGCCAGATGTGGGCGCAGAACCAGCCGCTCGGCAACTTCGAGCTGACCGGCCTGCCCCCGGCTCCCCGTGGCGTCCCGAAGATCGAGGTCACCTTCGACATCGACGCCAACGGCATCGTGCACGTCTCCGCCAAGGACCAGGCGTCCGGCCGCGAGCAGTCGATGACGATCTCCGGTGGCTCGGCGCTCGGCAAGGACGAGATCGACCGGATGGTCCGCGAGGCCGAGCAGTACGCCGAGGAGGACGCCAAGCGTCGCGAGACCGTCGAGACCCGCAACCAGGCCGACTCGCTCGTGTACTCCACCGAGAAGTTCCTCGAGGAGAACGGTGAGAAGATCCCCGAGGACGTCAAGACCGAGGTCACGGCCGACGTCGAGGCGCTGAAGGCGACGCTGGAGAACGCCGAGGCCCCGGCCGAGGAGATCCAGGCCGGCGTCAGCAAGCTCGGTGAGTCCAGCCAGAAGATGGGCGCGGCCATGTACGCCGCCGCCGAGGCCGACTCGGCCGCCGCGGGTGGCACCACCGGTGCCTCCGGCGAGGCCGACGAGGACGTGGTGGACGCCGAGATCGTCGACGAGGACACCACGGAGGGTGACAGCAAGTGACGGACTCCCGACCCGAGTCGGGCGTCACCTCCGAGGGGGAGCCGCACGCCGCGGCTCCCCCCGCGGAGGGGGCTCCGGCTTCCGAACCGACCGACGGCCGGGCCGCCCAGCCCGCAGCCGAGCAGTCCGGCTTCGGTGACGCCGCGGCCGAGATGGCGAACGAGTCCGAGGTCGAGGCCCCGGCCGAGGGGGGCGACGGCGGCGACGCCGAGCTCGAGGACGACCTCTCGCGCACCCGGCGCGACCTGGCCGACCTCACCACGGACCTGCAGCGGCTCCAGGCCGAGTACCTCAACTACAAGCGGCGCGTGGAGCGGGACCGCGACCTGATCCGCGAGAACGCGACGTACGCCGCGCTCGCGCCGATCGTGGACGTGCTCGACACCATCGACCGGGCCCGCGATCACGGCGAGGTCGACGGCGGCTTCAAGGCCGTGGCCGACCAGCTCGAGCGGATCGTGACCGGCCTCGGGCTCGCGAAGTTCGGGACCGTCGGTGACCCGTTCGACCCGAGCCACCACGAGGCGCTCTCGCACATCGGCGAGGACCCCGACGTCTCGGTGACCACCTGCAAGGTGATCGCCAAGGCGGGCTACCGCATCGGCGACCGGGTGGTCCGTGCCGCCCAGGTGCTCGTGGTCGACCCCGCGGGCGAGTGATCTCGACAGGCTCGATCACCGAGGCAGACATGACGGCTCGAGCACCGATGTAGACAGGAACGGAGAGGGGGTGCGCGGATGAGTGCCACCGACGGAATGCGGGCCGACTGGGCCAACAAGGACTTCTACGCCGAGCTCGGTGTGAAGAAGGACGCGACGGCCGAGGAGATCAAGAAGGCCTACCGCAAGCTGGCGCGCGCCAACCACCCCGACTCCCATCCCGGGGACGACGCCAAGCACGAGAAGTTCAAGAAGGTCGCCGAGGCCTACGACGTCGTCGGCGACGCGGAGAAGCGCAAGAAGTACGACGAGATGCGCGAGCTCTACTCCGGTGGCTTCCGGGGCGGCTACCCCGGCGGCTTCGAGGGCGGGGGCGGTGGCGCCGGCGGGTTCGACCTCAACGACCTGCTGCGCGACCGTGCCGGCGGCGGCGGCGGGGGTGGCTTCGGCGACATGTTCGGCGACCTCTTCGGAGGCGGTCGGACCCGGACCCAGCAGCGCCGGCCGCAGAAGGGTGCCGACGTCGAGACGACGGCGACGATCAGCTTCACCGACGCCCTCGAGGGCGTCACCATCTCGCTGCGGCTGACCTCCGACGCCCCGTGCCCGGACTGCTCGGGCACCGGCGGCAAGCCGGGCACCAAGCCGCACGTCTGCCCCGAGTGCGACGGGGCCGGCTTCGTGGTCGCCTCCGTCGGGGGCGCGTTCTCGATGAACGAGACCTGCCCGGCCTGTGGCGGTCGCCAGCTCGTCTACGACGAGCCCTGCCCCACCTGCAACGGCAGCGGCCGGGGCATGTCGGCCCGGTCCATCCAGGCGCGGATCCCCGCCGGCGTGAAGGACGGCCAGCGGATCCGGCTGCGCGGCAAGGGCGCGGCCGGGGAGAACGGCGGGCCGGCCGGCGACCTCTTCGTCATCGTGAAGGTCTCCCCGCACCGGCTCTTCAGCCGCAAGGGCGACAACCTCACGCTCGACGTGCCGGTCGCCTTCGACGAGCTGGTCCTCGGGGCGGAGATCAAGATCCCGACCCTGTCGGGAGCCCCGGTGACCCTGAAGATCCCCTCCGGGACGCCCAACGGGCGGACCTTCCGGGTCCGTGGCAGGGGAGCCCGCAAGGCCGACGGCACGATGGGCGACCTGCTCGCCACCGTCGAGGTCCAGGTCCCGGCCGTGCTCGACGACGCCTCCCTCGAGGCGGTCGAGGCCTACCGGGCCGCGACGGCCGGGAAGCCGCTGCGCGCGAACCTCTTCCAGGGGTCCTGACCATGCCCGGCGTGCGGGACTTCCGGGCCCCCGGGCCGGATGCGGCGGTCTACGTCATCAGCGTCGCCGCCGAGCTGACCGGCCTGCACCCGCAGACCCTGCGCACCTACGAGCGGCTCGGCCTGATCACGCCGGGCCGGACCGCGGGTGGCGGCCGCCGCTACTCCCACCGCGACATCGAGTCGCTGCGCGAGATCGCCGACCTGACCTCGGCCGGCATCGGCCTGGAGGGGGTACGCCGGATCCTCGCCCTGCAGAACCACGTCGCCGCCCTGGCGAAGCGCAACGAGGAGCTGGTCGCCGAGCTCGAGGCCGTCCGCGACGCGCTCCGGCAGGCCGTGACCACCATGCGTCGTACCGACGGGGCGAGCAACCGGCTGCCCGTCCTGCGCGCCCCCGACGCGGGGTCCGCGATGGTGGTGTGGCGGCGCAACCCCGGCCGGTGAGCGTCAGCCGGCGGCTGGGTCAGCCGTCGCCGATGGTGAGCGCCACGCTGGTGCCCTGCCTCACGACGGTCCCGGCCGCCGGCAGCGTTCCGATGACGTAGTGCGGGAACGGGACCTTCGGTGCCCGGCCCGACAGCCCGGCTGCGGCCAGCCTGGTCTGCGCCCGCTCCACCGACGTCCCGTAGGCGATGGCTGGAACCGTGGCGTACCCCTCGGGTACGCCTCTGACGGAGTCGCGGACGGCTCGCACGAACCTCCGGGGGGCACGGCCGCGGTAGGTCACCTCGAAGACGGCGCCCGCGCTCGGAACGACGAAGTCCATGGTGCACAGGCCGGGGCGGCTGTCCCTGCACCTGACCCCGGTGTCGCGGACATCGAGGCCGTGCACCGTCGTGTGATGGTGGAGGGTCCGCGGGTCGGCAAGCCCCTGGACTCCGACCCGGCCGATGAGCAGTGCGGACGACGGCGCTTCCCCGGGAGCCAGGTTCGGGCAGTTGAAGATCGGGGCGTTCCGCTCCACGAACCACACTGCGTCCTCGTGGCCCCGGGCACAGGGCTGGCCCTGGGTCTGCCAGCTGTCCGGGACGGCCACGACGACGCCGTTGATGCCCTGCCAGCGCATCCCGGCCGGTGGCGGGGACATCACGTCGGCGTGCGCGGCGGAACGTGTCGCCCCCGGATCCGGGAGCAGCCCCGGCTCCTCGGCGCCGGAGCACGCCGTCAGGCCCAGCATGGTCAGCAGGCATGCCGCCACCGTCAGGTTCATCGCGTCGTGGTCCTCTCAGGAGCGGCGTACGCCGTGTGACGGTTGACGGCGCGAGGTGGTTCCCACCGCGCCGCCGACGCCGCGGCCGTGGAGGCGGGACGGTCAGCCGATGGCGCTGCGCATGTGGTCGAGCCGGCCGGCCATCTGGGCGGCGTACGCCTCGGCCATCGGGCCGCCGCCGTTGTACTCGTGCGCCGCGGCCGTCCAGCTGCCGGTCGAACGGTGCAGCGCGGCCAGGTGACGGAAGCCGACGAGCATGTTGGGGTACGGCTTCCAGGCGCCGCCGAGCCGGTCGGCCCGGTCCTGGTAGGTGTACCAGGTCAGCTGCATCGGCCCGACGCCCTGCATCTGGCCGGTGCGCTCCCGGACCAGCTTGTAGGCCAGGTACTTCGCCCTGGTCACCTCACCCGCGCCGGCGAAGACCGTCGGGTCGTGTCCGAAGACGTTGCGCCCGCCGCCGGTCTCCTGCTGGAGGAACGCGCAGCCGACGTAGTAGGGGATGCCCGCGTCTCGCGTGGCACGCCGGGCGACACCCGCCATCTGGCACCCGACGTCCTTGGCGGCATCGACCCGCTCCTCGGCGGCCGTGGGCGCGGCGTGCGCGGAGCTCGACGGGTGCGCCGAGTGCGAGGAGTGCGTGGCAGGCGCCGGTTCCGCCGGGTCGGCGAGGGCGTGTGCGGGCACGACCAGCTGCAGGGCGGTGAGCAGGGCGTTGAGAAGCGGGACCGCCGTGCGGGCACGGAGGAACGGCTGGGTGACAAGGGGCATGCGGGTCTTCCTCGGGTGGGGGAGTCGCCTGCCGGCGGCCGACACTCGGCTCGCTCCCCCGCGGCAGGCTCAGGCACGGGACGCGGCGTCCCGGGTGCACTCACCAGGTCGTCGCGACACGCCGTGTCTGGCGGTCAGTCGGTCCCAGGACCGGTGCGTCATCGCAGCCCGGTGGGACGTCTGCCATCGTCGCAAGCCGCCGCGCCGCGGATCAAAATCAGGGCCGGGAGTCCTTGGTCACACCCAGGTGCCCTCGTCGACCTCGCGGGCTGCGGTCCCGGGGATCGCGTTCTACGGCCGGGCCGTGGCCCGCTCCGCGAGGCGGGTGGCGGCGTGCGCCGCCAGGTCGGCGGTCGCCGGGTCGGCGGCGGCCCGCTCCGGCACCAGCCCGCCGAGCAGCCCGGCCGGCTGGGTCAGCCACGCCCAGGTGCGCCACGGGTCCATGCGCGCGGCGAGCAGCGGCTCGAGCACGGGCGCGAGGTCCGGCCTCGGCTCACCCGCGGCGGTGAGCTGGAAGCCCGGCACCAGGGTGCGCCCCTCGGCGGCCACGACGAGCAGCCGGTGGGTCGCGCCGGCCTTGTGCACCGCGAACCTCGTGGCCTCCAGCGACGTGCCGCGCAGCTCGGCCAGGCTCTCGTAGGTGAACCACGGGGTGGCGAGCAGCTCCTCGCGCAGGCGGGCCTGTCGCGCGATCAGCAGCAGCGACACGGGTACGCCGTGCCGGGGGTCGGAACCCTCGTCGTGCAGCACCCGGTCCAGCTCCTCGAGCCGGTCGAGGGTCAACGGCTCTTCCGTGCCCGGCTCGCTCCAGACCGCCCGGCCCCGGGCGTCGCGTTCGAAGGTGGGCAGCCCGGCGGTGGCCAGGGTGGCGGCGATGCCGAGCTCCTCGAGCCAGGTGGCCAGGCGCTCGCCGAGCTCGCGCACTCGTGGGTCGTCCGGCGCGCCGTCCAGCGATGTCATGGCTCAAGCCTGCTGCACCCGCCCCGGGACGGCGAATGCGGCCCCGGCTCGCCCCCCGGACCGGGCGGCGCCCGTCGAGATCTCGGTGGCTGCAGGGGCCTTGGCGCGCCCGGACGACGGGTGTACCGTTTGGTACATGAGCACACTGTTCGAGACCTCCAGACACATCGACTCGCCACCCGCGCCGGTCGCCGAGGTGCTCTTCGACGTCGCGCGCTGGCCCGAGTGGACCCCGACGATCGCCGAGGTCGAGCGCCTCGACGACGGTCCGTTCGGGGTCGGCTCGCGGACCAGGGTCCGCCAGCCCCGGCTGCCGAAGGCGGAGTGGGAGGTGACCGAGGTCCAGGACGGCCGCAGCTTCACCTGGGTGGCCCGGGGGCCGGGCCTGAGGACGGTCGCCCGGCACGAGGTCGTGCCCGACGGCGACGGCTCCCGGGTGACGCTGAGCATCGAGCAGGCCGGGCCGATGGGCACGGTCGCCGCCCTGGTGTGGCGAGGGCTGACCCAGCGCTACATCGAGCTCGAGGCCGAGAGCCTGGACAAGCGCGTCACCGGCGCGCCCTCCGCGTGACCCGGCCGGCCGCGGAGGCCGCCGGTACGACGCCACGCGGGCGCCTCCTCGACGCCGCGATCGACCACTTCGGGCGCCACGGGATCGGGGACACCAGCCTGCGCGGCATCGCCGAGGCGGTGGGAACCAGCCACCGGATGCTGATCTACCACTTCGGCTCCCGCGAGGGGCTGCTCGCCGAGGTGACCCGCGAGGTCGAGGCACGCCAGCGCGCGGTGATGACCGCGACGTACGACGCGGACCTGCCTCCGCTGGAGGCCGGTGCCAGGTACTGGGAGGAGACCGTCGAGGCGACCCTGCGCTACGGGCCGCTGTTCTTCGAGCTCGCGGCGCACGCCATGCAGGGCAAGGAGCACGCGACCCGGCTCCGGGAGGAGCTGATCGCCTCCTGGCTGCCGTCGGTGACGGACCTGTGCCGCGCGATCGGGCTCCCCGAGGAGCAGGCCGGGACCCATGCGCGGCTCGCCCTCGGCGCCGCCCGCGGGCTGCTGCTCGACCTGCTGGTCAGCGGCGAGCGCGAGGAGGTCGCCCGGGCCGCGGACCTGCTCAACCGGCTGCTCCTGCTCTCCGCCGAGACCGGTGGTGCGGGGGCGCGCGAGGGGCTCGGGTGAGCGCCCGTCCCGCGCCGGAGGGCTGAGCGGCACGCCCCGCCCCGGAGGCGGCGGATCGAGCACCCCCGTCCCGGCCGGACCCGGACGGGAGCTGCCTGCCCCTAGGATCGGCGAGCGCTGCTGCGCGGGAACCCGATGGCCCACGGGTCAGCCCGGGAGCCGCGCCCAGGACGTGCGCAGGGTGAAGGAGGCCGGTGCTCTCGGTGGAGCTGCCGGTCGTCCTCGCCCTCGGCGTCGTCCTCATGGTGGTCCGGTTCACCGGCCTGATGCCGTGGACGGTCGTCATCGTCGACATGGTCACCGGCGCCGAGCGCCGCGAGACCTACCGGAACCTGTGGCGTGCCACGCGTCGCATCCGGACGGTCAACGGCGACCGGCGCGTCACGATCCGCTGGTCCTGGTCCTGGTCCTGATCCACCTCGCTCGCGGCGCATCCTCGGTGCGACGGGTGCCGGGGCCGTCCCAGCAGACGGCGGGTGGGACAGCGTTGCGGTAGGGCAGAGCAGGACGTCGCCAGCCGGTGCCCGGAGGGTGAAGATGGAGGCATGTTCATCGACACCACCCCAGAAGAGGGCGCGGTGGGGGCGCTCGCCGAGTTCTACCAGCAGCAGAAAGGTGCCTGGGGCTTCCTGCCGAACTTCGCCGAGGTCTTCTCGACCCGACCGGAGGTGGCGAGGGCCTGGAGCATGCTGAACAAGACCGTGCGCGACGGGATGGACCGCCGCCGCTTCGAGATCGCCACCATCGGCGCCGCTCGAGCGCTGCGCTCGACCTACTGCACGGCCGCGCACTCGAAGTTCCTGCGCGACGAGTGCCACGACGAAGCCACCATGGTCGCGATCGCGGAGGACCCGAGCGGTGCCGGCCTCGGCGAGCAGGACCGTGCCGTCTACGAGTTCGCGGCGCAGGTGGCCACGGATGCGTCGTCGATCCGGCAGGACCAGGTCGACGGGCTGCGCCAGCTCGGGCTCACCGACGCCGACGTCGCGGACGTCGTCTTCGCGGCGGCTGCGCGGTCCTTCTTCACCCGGGTCCTGGACGGGCTCGGGGCACAGCTCGACATCGAGACCGCCGCGACCTTCGCGCCGGACATCCTCGAGTCCATGGTGGTCGGACGCCCGGTCGCCGACGCCTGAGCGGAACGGCGGCGCCGCGACACGGAGTGCCTGCTGCCCGCTGCCCCTTCCACGGGGCTCGGTTCACGGACCCCGTACGCGTGGGTCTTGGCAACGGACGTTCGACGAGGACAATCGGGGGTGGAAGGGGGATGCGCCGTGCCGACTGACGCCCTGATCATCGGGTGGGAGGGGAACCCCGCCCGGCTCACGGTGTCCGGCGAGGTCGACCTGGCCACGCGCGAGCAGTTCAAGCAGTCGCTGGCGCAGGCCGTCGGTGCCGATGGCGACACGTTGTTGGATCTTCGGGGGGTCTCGTTCATGGACACGCACAGCGTCACGGCCGTCATGCACTGCGCGGACCGGCTGGACCGTGAGGGCGGTCGTCTGGTGGTGCACCATCCGCCGCCCTCCCTGTTGCGGGTCTTCGAGTTGCTCTGGGGACGTGATCACGGCTCACGGCTGCACATCTCAGGACGCCGAGGGGAGCCGTGACCAGCACGCTGCCCCCCGAGCGGAGCGACGCCGGGATGGTGCACGAGGCCATGCCGTACCGGGATGACCGGCAGCTCCTTGCCGACGCGATCCCCTACATCCGTGCCGCCGTCGCAAGGGACCAGCCCGTGCTGGTCGAGCTGCCGAACGAGAGCGCGACGCTCATCCGTGACGAGCTCGGAGCCGACACCCGACGGGTCCGGTTCGGCGAGGTGTCCGAGCACGGCCGCAACCCGGCCCGCATCATTCCGGGCGTCATGCATCCCTTCGTCGATGAGCAGGCCGGCCGGCGACCGGTGATCGTCATGGAGCCGATGTGGCTCGGACGGACGGCGGCGGAGTACGCCGCCTGGGTCGAGCACGAGGCGCTCGTCAACCTCGCCTTCGTCGGCCAGGAGGTGAGCATCCTGTGCCTGTGCAACCTGGCCGCCCTGCCCGAACAGGCGTTCGCCGACCTGGAACGCACCCACCCGGCGCTGCGCGGAGGCCAGGTCAGTCGTGTCAGCACGGGCTACACGGATCCGCGGAGCGTGTTGGACACCATCTCCGTGCTGCAGCCCCAGACACCCGCCGACGCCCAGAGGTTCCAGTTCACCGCGGTTGCCCAGGCCCGGCGAGTCGCGGCCGAGTGGGGGACGGCGTCCGGCTTGACGGCCGACCGGCTCACCGACCTGCTGATCGCCATCAGCGAAGTCAGCGGCAACAGCGTTGAGCACGCTGGGGACGGCGGCACCCTGCTGTGCTGGCGAGACGGTGGCTCGCTGGTCTTCGAGGTCCGCGACGGAGGCCACATCGAAGACCTGCTTGCGGGACGCCTGCCACCCCCTCCGGAACAGGAATCCGGCCGCGGCCTGCTGATGGTGAACCTGCTGTGCGACCTGGTGCAGATGAAGTCGGATCCTGCCGGCACGGTGATCCGGCTGTGGATGGCTCTCCCGTCCTGACTCGTCGCCTCCCCTCGCCGGCACGCCGGTCGCTGCTGACGCAGGTCCGGCACAGCCGCGCGGCGGAACGGCCCGCTCAGCGAGGTAACCGGTCGCCGCGGCGCTCGACCAGCGCGGCGGGCGCGGTCAGCCGCCACGCCTCGAAGGTGAGCTCGGCCAGCTCGTCCCGCTCGACCCCCTCCAGGTGGACCACGACCCAGCCGAAGCCGGCCGTCGTGAACTGGACCTCGAACGTCTCGGGGCGCTCGGCGACCAGGGCGAGCTGTTCGGCGATGGTCTGCTTCAGGCCGACGGTGCGGGTGGGCTCCCAGAGGTAGCCGAAGGTCCGGTCGCCGACCGCGATCCGCCAGTAGCGGCCCTGGTCCGAGCGGGTGACCTCGGGGAGCTGCTCGGCCAGGTCGACGAGGTCGGCGATGCTGCATCCGGTCACCGGGTCATCCTGCATCAGGCAACGGCAGCCCGGAACGACGAGTGGAAGGGAGCCCCGCTCCCTTCCACTTCCAACGTATAGCGCACCGGGGGGCTTGCGGCAAGACCCCTGCCGGCCTGCAGAATCGCCGGCCGTGGACCCCCTGACTGCCACCGCGTTCGACCTCTCCGGCCACCTCGCGGCCAAGGCCGACCCGACGATGATCGCCGCCGACGAGCGGCACTTCGCGGCGATCGCGAGGACCTTGCAGGAGTCGGTCGACGACCTCTCGGACCGTCTCGACGCCGCGCGCAAGGAGTCCGGCGGCGCGGGCCGGCAGGCCCTGGACCGGGACCAGGAGATCCACCGGCTGACCGCCCGGCTGCGGGTGCTGGGCCGCTTCGGCCTCGACCTCTGCCTCGGCCACATGGTCGCCGTGGACGACCCGGAGCCGACGTACGTCGGGCGCCTCGGCCTCACGGACCGTGCCGGACGCCGGCTCCTGCTCGACTGGCGCTCGCCCGCGGCCGAACCGTTCTTCGGGGCGACCCATGCCAACCCGATGGGCCTGGCCAGCCGCCGACGCTACCGCTGGACCGGTGGTCGGGTCACCGACTACTGGGACGAGGTGTTCACCGCGAGCGGCTTCGACGGGCACGCCGCCGCGCTCGACGACCAGTCCGCCTTCATCGCCAGCCTGGGGAGCAGCCGCTCGCCGCGGATGCGCGACGTGCTCGGGACCATCCAGGCCGACCAGGACGCGATCATCCGCGCGGGCTCGCGCGGCGCGCTCGTCGTGGACGGCGGGCCGGGCACGGGCAAGACCGTGGTCGCGCTGCACCGCACGGCGTACCTCCTCCACTCGGACCCGCGCCTCGGCCACCGCCGAGGCGGCGTGCTCTTCGTCGGGCCGCACCAGCCCTACCTGGCCTACGTCTCCGACGTGCTGCCCAGCCTCGGGGAGGAGGGCGTCCGGACCTGCACGCTGCGCGACCTCGTGCCCGAGGGTGCCGCCGCCGGCGTCGAGACCGATCTCGAGGTCGCGCGCCTGAAGTCGTCGGCGGACCTGGTCCGGGCGATCGAGCCCGCCGTCGCGCTCTACGAGGAGCCACCGACCGAGGGCATGGTGGTGGAGACCCCCTGGTCCGAGGTCTGGCTCGGCGCCGACGACTGGGCCGACGCGTTCGCGTCGCCCGAGCCCGGCGCACCGCACAACGAGGCCCGCGACCAGGTCTGGGAGGAGCTGCTCGCCATCCTGGTCGAGAGGCACGACGTCGACGAGGACGTCGAGGTCGACCAGGTCCGCAGGTCGCTCCGCGGCAACCGGGACCTGGTCGCGACCTTCGACCGGGCGTGGCCGCTGATCGACCCGACCGACGTCGTCGAGGACCTGTGGTCGGTGCCCGCCTACCTGCGCCGCTGCGCACCCTGGCTGGAGCCCGACGAGGTGCGGCGCCTCCAGCGCGTGGACGCCCGCGCCTGGACGGTCTCCGACCTGCCGCTCCTGGACGCGGCGCGGCACCGGGTCGGCGACCCGGAGTCGGCACGGCGCCTGCGTCGGCAGGAGGCGGCGGCGGCCGCCCGGCGCGAGGAGATGGCCAGGGTGGTCGACCACCTGGTCGCGTCGGACGACTCGGACATGCAGGTCATGTCGATGCTGCGCGGTCAGGACCTGCGGGACGCCCTGACCGACGAGGGGGCGGGGCCCAGCGGCGACGAGGACCTGCTCGCCGGGGCGTTCGCGCACGTCGTCGTCGACGAGGCCCAGGAGCTGACCGACGCGGAGTGGCAGATGCTGCTGCGACGCTGCCCGTCGCGGAGCCTCACCATCGTCGGGGACCGCGCCCAGGCCCGGCACGGGTTCACCGAGTCGTGGCCCGCACGGCTCGAGCGCATCGGCCTGGACCACGTCGGCCTGGCCACCCTGCGCCTCAACTACCGGACGCCGGAGGAGGTCATGGCCGAGGCGGAGCCGGTGATCCGGGCGGTGCTGCCCGATGCCAACGTGCCGACCTCGATCAGGAGCGGTGGCGTGCCGGTGGCGTACGGCGCCACCGCGGAGCTCGGCGCGGTCCTCGGCTCGTGGCTCGCCGAGCACGCCGACGGGACCGGCTGCGTCATCCGGGCCCGTGGGCTCCCGACCGGCGGCGGGATCGCGGCCGGCGGCGAGGTCGCGGACGGGGGTGGGCCGGCGGACGGCGGTGAGGCGGCCGTGGCGCGCATCCGGTCGCTGACGCCGGAGCTGGCGAAGGGACTCGAGTTCGACCTCGTCGTCCTCGTCGACCCGGACACGTTCGGCACGGGCATCGAAGGAGCCGTCGACCGCTACGTCGCGATGACCCGCGCGACCCAGCGACTCGTCATCCTCACGAGCTCGTGAGCCCGGGCTGGGCCAGCCACGTCCCGGGATGTCGCAGCCGCTCCGGGATCGTCGTGGCCAGGTCGCCCCGGGCCGCCTCCAGCTGTGGCTGGGTGAGGAAGAGGGTCCGGGAGAGGTCGGCGCCGCGCACGTCGGCGCCGCGCAGGTCCGCGCCGAGCAGGTCGGCGGCGCCGAGCTCGAGCCCGCGCAGGTCCGCCCCGATCAGCAGGCCACCCCGCAGGCCGGCGTCGCGCAGGTCGCGGCGGCGCAGGTCCTGTCCGGCCAGGTCGGCCCGCGCCAGGTCCGGCGCGGCGGTGCCCCGGATCCGCGCGCTGGCGGCGGCGAGCAGGTCGCCGGCCTGCTCCTGCAGCTCGTCGACGTCCTCGGTCAGCAGCTCGACCGGCGTGCTGTCCCGGAGCACCAGCAGCCGGTCACGCAGCTCCTCCGCGGCGTCGTCGGGAGAGCGGCGGGCGACCTCGCCGAGGTGGGCCAGCATCTCGTGCACCCGGCGCTGCACCGAGAGCACCGCGGCCATCTCGCCGAGGTCGTCGTGCTCGCGCCACGACCTGCCGCCGTAGGTCACCTGCGAGACGTGCTGACCGGCGCCGAAGCAGTCGAAGATCGCGCACCCCGACCAGCCGCGCTCGCGCAGGTCGGCGTGGATGCCGCAGCGGTCGTCGGCGCCCAGGTGGTGGCACGGGGTGCCGCCCGGCTTGTCCGCGCCGAAGCCGCCGTCGCGCCGGTAGGGCAGCAGCACGCAGCACAGCGCGAAGCAGCGTGAGCAGTCGGCCACGAGCTCGGGTTCGGCGGAGGTCGACACCGGGCCATCCTCGCAGGGCACCGACCAGGCACCGGTTCCCGGGAGGCCGTGACTTCCGGGGCGGTTGCCGAGTTCTTCACGGGGAGGGCGGCGGTCGCTACCCTCGACCGACCCGGACGGCGGAGGAGGGCGCGACGTGGGCATCGGCTTCTTCGCCGAGATCGACTGGGTGCACTTCGCCACCATCCCGCTGTTCACCGGCGTGGTCGGCTGGTTGATCAACTGGTCGGGCCTGGTGATGCTGTTCAAGCCGGTCCGGTTCCACGGCGTCCGGATCCCCGGGATGCGTGAGCTCGCCGCGGTGCTGCCGCGCAAGGCGCAGGAGGTGCCCGGCCTGCTCCAGGGCGGCGTCGGCTGGCAGGGGATCATCCCCGCGCGCGCCGCCAAGATGGGCAGCATCGCCGTGGACAAGGCGATCGCGAAGCTCGGCACGCCCGGGGAGTTCTACCAGCAGCTCGAGCCGGACCAGATCGCCGAGCACATCGTCACCGTGTTCCGCCCCGAGATCCCCCAGCTCGTCGACGAGGTGATGCGCCGCGAGCACCCGCGGCTGTGGCGCGACCTGCCGCGCGCGGTCCGCGAGGCGGTCGTGGAGCGCGTCCAGGCGCAGCTGCCCGCCGTCGTCGGGCGGGTCACCGACGAGATCGGGATCCACATCGACCAGCTGCTGGACCCGAAGATCATGGTCATCGACCACTTCCGCAACAACCCCTCGTTGGTGGTGCGCATCTTCCGGGACTTCGGCCAGCGCGAGCTGAACCTGATGGTCGCCTTCGGGTTCGTCTTCGGTTTCCTGCTCGGCATCCCGGTGGCGGTGGTCGACGGCTACGTCGGCCAGTGGTGGCTGCTGCCGATCCTCGGCGTGGTGGTCGGCTGGGCCACCAACGCGCTCGGCATGTGGTTGATCTTCGAGCCACCGGAGCCGCGCCGGGTCCTCGGGATCCGGGTGCACGGGCTGTTCCCGCGGCGCCAGGACGAGGCTGCCGAGGTCTACGCCCGGATCATCGCCGAGGACGTGATCACCCTCGAGCGGATCGGCGACTTCCTCCTCGACGGGCCGCGCGGGGACCGCACCCGCCAGATGCTCGCCACCGCGCTGCGCCCCGCCATCGACAAGGCCGCGGGACCCGCCCGCGCCGCGGTCCGCGTCGCGGTCGGCCCGAGCCGCTTCGACACGATCCGCGAGTCGGTGGCCCGGGAGGCCGTCGGCCGCACCCTGACCCCGTTCAAGGACCCGGCCTTCAGCCGGCGCCAGGCCGAGAAGATCCGGCTGCTCGTGGCCACCCGCACCAAGGAGCTGCCGCCGCGTGACTTCGTCGAGATGATGCGCGCCGCGATCCGGGAGGACGAGTGGATGCTCTACGCCCACGGCGCGCTGATGGGCCTGGCCGGGGGATTCCTGCACCTGTGGCTGTTCGGAGTGAGCTGATGGACGACGAGTACGACGAGTACGACGGAGCGCCCTCGAGGGCGGAGAGCATCGGGCCCGCAGTGGAGGCACTGCCCGGTCTCGCCCGGGTGGCCGCATCGGCCTGGTGGCACACCACCGAGTGGGGAGTGCGCACCTCTGCCCGGGCCGGCCGGCGGGTGGCTCGCGCCGTCGTCGACCCGGCCGAGGCGGCCGAGCTGGCCCGGGACGCCACCGAGGCCGCCTCGGTGATCGGCGGGCTGGCCAGGTCGGTCTCCTCGGGCGTGCCGCTGTCGCGTGCCCTGATGTCCGCCGGTGAGTCGCTCGGCGAGCTCGCCGAGCCCGCGCACACCAACGGCCACGCGGAGCCGGCGACGGCGGAGACGGTGGCGTCGCTGCGACAGCGGGGCGCCGAGCTGCTCGAGCGCTCGCGCGACGTGTGGAGCACCGACGTCGGCCACCCGGCGTACGAACGGATCCTCGACGAGCTCGCCCCCGACGAGGCGCGGATCCTGCTGCTCCTGCTGCGGGGCGGCCCGCAGCCGAGCGTCGACGTGCGGACCGGTGGACCGATCGGCATGGTCAACAGCCAGCTCGTGGCGCCGGGGCTGACGATGATCGGGGCCCGGTCCGGGTGCCGCTACCTCGACCAGGTGCCGTCGTACCTCAACAACCTGTTCCGGCTCGGCCTGGTGTGGTTCTCCCGGGAGTCGCTGCGCGACCCGATGGAGTACCAGGTCGTCGAGGCGCAGCCCGACGTGCTCGCGGCCGTGCACTCGGTGAAGTTCGCCAAGATCGTGCGCCGCAGCATCCACCTGACCCCGTTCGGCGAGGACTTCTGCCGGACCTGCCTGGTCGACGAGGACGCGGCCGCGTCGGCGTTCCCCGAGCACGGCCTGCCGCCGGACGCGGACGCCGGCGAGCCCCCCGCCCAGCCGTGAGGGGTTCGCTGCTGGTCGCCGGCACCACCTCCGACGCCGGGAAGACCGTGGTCACCACGGCGCTGTGCCGCGCCTTCGCCCGGCGCGGCCTGCGGGTGGCGCCGTACAAGGCGCAGAACATGTCCAACAACTCGATGGTCTGCCACACCCCGGACGGGGCCGGCGCCGAGATCGGGCGGGCGCAGTGGAGCCAGGCGCTGGCCGCCCGGGCCGTGCCGGAGCCGGCGATGAACCCGGTGCTGCTCAAGCCGGGCAGCGACCGGCGCAGCCACGTCGTGGTGATGGGGCGGCCCGCCGGGGACCTGGACGCCGCCGACTTCCTGGGCGGCCGGACCCAGCTGCGGGACGCGGCCTTCGCGGCGTACGACGACCTGGCCGCGCGCCACGACCTCGTCGTCGCCGAGGGCGCCGGGAGCCCCACCGAGATCAACCTGCGCGCGGGCGACTTCGTGAACCTCGGGCTGGCGCGGCACGCCCGGATGCCCGCGGTCGTGGTGGGCGACATCGACCGGGGCGGGGTCTTCGCCTCGATGTTCGGCACCCTCGCGCTCCTCGACGCGGAGGACCAGCGGCTGGTGGCGGGGTGGGTCGTGAACAAGTTCCGCGGGGACCTCGGACTGCTGGAGCCGGGCCTCGACGAGCTGCACCGGCTCACCGGACGGCCCGTGCACGGGGTGCTGCCCTGGCACCCGGACCTGTGGCTGGACTCCGAGGACGCGCTCGACCTCGGTGGCCGGCGTGCCGGTGAAGGGGCTGGGCCGACGCTGCGGGTCGCGGTGGTCCGGCTGCCGCGGATCAGCAACTTCACCGACGTGGACGCCCTCGGGCTGGAGCCGGCCGTCGACGTTGTCTTCGCCTCCGAGCCCCGGGCGTTGTCGGGGGCCGACGTGGTGGTGCTGCCCGGCACCAGGGCCACCCTGGCGGACCTGGCCTGGCTGCGGGAGCGGGGGCTGGACGTGGCGGTTCGGGAGCACGCGGCGTCGGGGCGGCCGGTGCTGGGCATCTGCGGGGGCTTCCAGCTGCTCGGGCGGACCATCAGCGACCCGGACGGGGTCGAGGGGGCGGCGGGGGCCTCCGTGGAGGGGCTCGGGCTGCTCGACGTCACGACCGTCTTCGGGCCCGAGAAGGTGCTCGCGCTGCCGCACGGGTCGGCGCTGGGGGAGGAGGTGCGTGGCTACGAGATCCACCACGGCCGCGTCGCGCCCGGGCCGGGCGCCGGGGAGTTCCCGGGCGGGGCAGCCGCGGGCGCGGTGTTCGGGACCATGTGGCACGGCAGCCTGGAGTCGGACGGGTTCCGGCAGGCCTGGCTGGCGCTGGCCGCGGCGGCCGCGGGCACGTCGTACGCCCCCTCGGGGGTCCGTTTCGCCGAGCGTCGCGAGGCCCGCTTCGAGCTGCTCGCGGACCTGGTCGAGGAGCACCTCGACGTCGACGCGCTGCTGGACCTGGCCGTCAGCGGTCCGCCGCCCGGGCTGCCGCTGCTCCCGCCCGGCGCCCGCTGAGCCGTCTCCCGGGCGACCTCGACGAGCAGGCGGCCACCGGCCAGGTGTCCCTGCCCCGGCTCCGGGACCTGGTCGGGGAAATTCACTAAAGTTGAGTGGAACAGACTCAACTTCTCGCGCGTTGCACCTGATGACGAGCACACTGGGTGCCGTCCTCGAGGAAGCCTGTCCCAGGAGACATCTGCCCATGAGCCCGTTCGGCGCCGACAAGTTCACCACCCGCAGCCGTGAGGCGATCGAGACGGCCCAGCTGTCCGCCACCACGGCCGGGAACACCAACACCGAACCGATCCACCTCCTCGTCGCCCTGCTCCGCCAGGAGGAGGGCACCGCCCGCAACCTGGTGTCCAAGGCCGGCGTCGACGCCGGGCAGCTGACCGCCAGGGCCGAGGCACTCATGAACGCGCTGCCCCGGGCCAGCGGGTCGACCGTCCAGCAGCCGGCCGCGTCCGCGGCGCTGACCCGCGTGCTCGCGGCGGCCATCGACCTCGCCGGGAGCATGAAGGACGACTACGTCGCGACCGAGCACCTGCTGATCGCGATCGCCGGCACCGAGTCCTCCGCGCAGAAGGTGCTCGAGGACGCCGGCCTGTCCGAGAAGGGCCTGCGCGAGGGGCTCACCGCGGTGCGCGGCAACCGGCGGGTCACCAGCCAGGACGCCGAGTCGACGTACGAGGCGCTGGAGAAGTACTCCGTCGACCTGACCCGGGCCGCCGAGGAGGGGCGCCTGGACCCGGTGATCGGTCGCGACGCCGAGATCCGCCGGGTCGTGCAGGTGCTGTCGCGGCGTACCAAGAACAACCCGGTCCTGATCGGTGAGCCCGGCGTCGGCAAGACCGCCGTCGTGGAGGGCCTCGCCCAGCGCGTGGTCGAAGGCGACGTGCCCGACTCCCTCAAGGGCCGCCGGGTGCTGTCCCTGGACCTGGCGGCGATGGTCGCGGGCGCGAAGTACCGCGGCGAGTTCGAGGAGCGGCTCAAGGCGGTGCTGGAGGAGATCAAGGAGGCCGGCGGGCGGATCATCACCTTCATCGACGAGCTGCACACCGTCGTCGGCGCGGGTGCCGGCGGCGACTCGGCGATGGACGCCGGCAACATGCTCAAGCCGATGCTGGCGCGCGGCGAGCTGCACATGATCGGCGCGACCACGCTCGACGAGTACCGCGAGCGGATCGAGAAGGACCCCGCGCTCGAGCGCCGCTTCCAGCAGGTGTTCGTGGGGGAGCCCAGCGTCGAGGACACGATCCAGATCCTGCGCGGCATCCAGGAGAAGTACGAGGCGCACCACGGCGTCCGGATCACCGACGCGGCGCTGGTGGCCGCGGCCACCCTGTCCGACCGCTACATCCCCGGCCGCCAGCTGCCGGACAAGGCGATCGACCTGGTCGACGAGGCCGCCTCCCGGCTGCGGATGGAGATCGAGTCCTCGCCGGAGGAGATCGACCAGCTGCGCCGTCAGGTGGACCGGATGAAGATGGAGCAGTTCGCCCTCGAGAAGGAGTCCGACGAGGCCTCGGTCGAGCGGCTCGAGAAGTTGCGCGCCGACCTCGCCGACCGCGAGGAGGAGCTGCGAGGCCTCGAGGCCCGCTGGGAGCAGGAGAAGACCTCGCTGGAGGGCGAGGGCGAGCTGCGTCGGCGCCTCGACGCGGTCAAGGTGCACGCGGACAAGCTGATGCGCGAGGGCCGGCTCGACGACGCCAGCGAGATCCTCTACGGCCAGATCCCGGAGCTGGAGAGGAAGCTCGCCGGCGTCCAGGCCGCGGAGAAGTCGGACCTCGAGCCGCTCGTCGGGGAGGAGGTCGGCGCCGAGCAGGTCGCCGAGGTCGTGGAGGCGTGGACCGGGATCCCCACCGGCCGGATGCTGGAGGGTGAGACCGCCAAGCTGCTGCGCATGGAGGAGGTCATCGGCGAGCGACTGATCGGCCAGAAGGCCGCCGTGCAGGCGGTGAGCCACGCCGTACGCCGCTCGCGTGCGGGCATCTCCGACCCCAACCGGCCCACCGGGTCGTTCCTCTTCCTCGGCCCCACCGGGACCGGCAAGACCGAGCTGGCCCGGGCGCTCGCGGACTTCCTGTTCGACGACGAGCGGGCGATCGTGCGCATCGACATGAGCGAGTACTCCGAGAAGCACTCGGTCGCCCGGCTGGTCGGTGCGCCTCCCGGCTACGTGGGCTACGAGGAGGGCGGCCAGCTCACCGAGGCGGTCCGGCGCAGGCCGTACTCCGTCGTGCTGCTCGACGAGGTCGAGAAGGCGCACCCGGAGGTCTTCGACATCCTGCTCCAGGTGCTCGACGACGGCCGGCTCACCGACGGCCAGGGCCGCACCGTCGACTTCCGCAACACGCTGCTGATCCTGACCTCCAACCTCGGGTCGCACTACCTCGTCGACCCGACCCTGGACCAGGAGAAGAAGCGCGACTCGGTGATGGCGGTCGTGCGGTCGTCGTTCAAGCCGGAGTTCCTCAACCGGCTCGACGAGGTCGTGATGTTCGATGCGCTGACGCTCGACGAGCTCACCCACATCGTCGACCTGCAGCTGTCGCTGCTGGAGAAGCGCCTGGCCGTGCGCCGGATCACGATCGAGGTCACCGACGCCGCCCGCACCTGGCTCGCCGACACCGGCTACGACCCGGCGTACGGCGCCCGCCCGCTGCGCCGGCTGATCCAGACCGCGATCGGCGACCCGCTGGCGCGGATGCTGATCGGCGGCGAGGTCACCGACGGTGACCGGGTCGCGGTCGACCGGGGCGAGGACGGGCTGACCCTGACCGTCTGAGCCCGCGGCGGTCCCGTGCGGCTGCCTGCGCGGCTGCCTGGCGGTCGGGCGTGAGGACGGGTTTGGTGGAATGGGTGCATGACCACGCCACCCGCCCCCGTCCGCCCGCGCCAGGTGACCATGGCCGCCTGGCTGATCATGGGCGGCTCGGTGCTGGTGCTGGTGACGGTCTTCGAGCGGGTCGCCGGGCTGCACAGCCTCGAGACCCGCGAGTCGGTCCAGCAGTTCCTGGCCGAGCCGCCCGGTGACGGCCTGGGCATCGGCGTCTCCGGCATGCTCGACGCCCTGCGGGTGCTGTGCATGGTCGCGGCCGGCTGTGCCACGGCGGCGGCGATCCTCGGCTACCAGGTGCTGCGGCGCAGCCGCAGCGCCCGGCTGGCCCTGACCGTGCTCGCGGTCCCGCTGTTCCTCACCGGCCTGGTCTCGGGAGGGTTCACGTCCTCGCTGGTGGCCGCGTCCGCGGTGATGCTGTGGTTCCAGCCCGCCCGGGACTGGTTCGACGGGGTGGCGCGCGAGCCGCGGCCCGACGTCGCGAACCGGATCGCCCCGCCGACTGCTCCGCCCCCCACCGCGCGCCCGGAGGACGGGCGTTCGGCCAGTCCGTGGCCCGGTCCCGGCCCGGCCGGCCCCTTCGGCGGCCCGGCGCAGCGCCCGTTCGGCGCCGCCGGCCCGGAGACCCTGCCCGGGGTGCAGGCCGACCCGTCGGCACGACCTGCGGCCGTCGTCTGGGCGTGCGCGCTGACCTGGGTGTTCGCCGGCCTGGCACTCCTCGTGATGGCCGTCAGCATCGCGGTCCTCGCGGCGAGCCCCGACCTGGTCTTCGAGGAGCTGCACCGCCAGAACCCCGACCTCGCCGCCCAGGGTGTCTCCGACGGCACGCTGCGGACGATCTCGTTCGTGGTCGGCGGTGTGGTGGCCCTCTGGTCCCTCGCCGCGCTCGCGCTGGCCGGCCTGGTCTTCCGGGGCGTGAACTGGGCCCGCGTGGCACTCGTGGTGTCGGCCTCCGGCTCGGTGGCCTGCTGCCTGCTCGCCACCATCTCCCAGGTGCTGCTGATCGTGCCGCTCGCGGCCAGCGTCGTGACCCTGGCGCTGCTGGTCCGCCCCGACGTCCGCGCCTGGTTCGACCGCTGACCCGTCGCTTGTCGACGAAGGGTCGGTGCCGTAGGTGGTGAAGAAGCGACGGGTCGATCAGGCGCGGAGGTCGGCGGACGCGAGCCGGCGCAGTCCTTCCTCGATCATGTCGGGTTCCTTGCAGAAGGCCCACCGGACCAGGTGGCGGCCGGCGCCGGGACTGTCCGGGTCGTCGTAGAACACCTGGCTGGGGATCGCGACGACCCCCGCGCGCTCGGGCAGGGCCAGGCAGAACGAGAGGCCGTCCTTCCAGCCCAGCTCCTCGACGTCGGCGGTCGCGAAGTAGGTGCCCTCCGGCACCCGGACGTCGAGGCCGACGCGGGTCAGCCCCGCGCACAGCAGGTCCCTGCGCTCCTCGAGCTGGGTGGCCAGCCGGGCCGGGAAGTCCGGCTCCTCGTCGAGGGCGTGAGCCACCGCCGGCTGGAGCGGTGAGCCCGAGGTGAAGGTCAGCCACTGCTTGGCCGCCAGGACGGCAGCCACCAGCTCCTGAGGCCCGGTGGCCCAGCCCACCTTCCAGCCGGTGAACGACCAGGACTTGCCGGCGCTGGACAGGGTCAGCGTTCGCTCGAACATGCCGGGCAGCGTCGACAGCGGCACGTGTCGGTGGCCGGTGAAGGTGAGGTGCTCGTAGACCTCGTCGGTCACGACCACGAGGTCGTGCTCGATGGCGACCTCGGCGATCACCCCGAGCTCCTCGCGGGTCAGGACGGTGCCGGTCGGGTTGTGCGGGCTGTTGACCAGCAGCAGCCGGGTCCGCGGCGTGACCGCCGCCCGGAGCTCGTCGGGATCGAGCCGGAAGTCGGGCGCCCGCAGCGTGACCGGACGACGTACGCCGCCCGCCATCTGGATCATCGCCACGTAGGAGTCGTAGTAGGGCTCGAGCACCACCACCTCGTCGCCCGGGTCCACCAGGCCGAGCAGCGCGGCCGCGATCCCCTCGGTGCACCCGGTCGTCACCACCACCTGGCTGTCCGGGTCGAGCTCGAGGCCGTAGTGGCGCTGCTGGTGCCGGGCGATCGCCTCGCGCAGGGGAGGTACGCCGAGGCCGGGGGCGTACTGGTTCTGCCCACCCTCGAGCGCCGCCACCGCCCGGGCGATCACCGACGGTGGTCCGTCCACATCCGGGAAGCCCTGGCCGAGGTTCACCGACCCGGTGCTGATGGCCAGAGCGGACATCTCGGAAAAGATCGTGGGCGGGATGCCCTGGAGTCTCGAGGCGAGCATGCCCCCGAACCTAACGCGTCGGCCTCGGTACGCTGCCGCGGTGACTTCCACCGATCCCGACCTCGCCCGCGACATCGACGCCTGCTGCCGCCTGACGGGGGAGTTCACCCTCCGGTCCGGTCAGGTGGCCACGGAGTACTTCGACAAGTACCTCTTCGAGTCCGATCCCCGGTTGCTGCACCGGGTCGCGCAGCAGATGCTCGACCTGCTGCCGGCCGACACGGAGCTGCTCGGCGGCCTCGAGCTCGGCGGTATCCCGATCGTGACCGCAGTGAGCGGACTGACCGGGATGCCGGCGCTGTTCGTGCGGAAGAAGGCCAAGGAGTACGGCACCTGCAAGCTCGCCGAGGGCCCCGACGTGGCCGGGCGGCGGGTCACGCTGATCGAGGACGTGATCACCACCGGTGGCGCCGTGCGCGACGCGACCAGGGCGTTGCGCGACGCGGGTGCCGTGGTCGAGGTGGTCGTCTGCGCGATCGACCGCAGCCCGGAGGGACAGAACCCGCTCGAGGACGTCGGACTCGAGGTCCGGGCGGTGCTCACCAAGGCCGAGCTGGACGCGGTCCGGGGCTGAACCCCGCCCGGCTCACCAGGCCTCAGTCCCGTGCCTCGGCGCGGCTCGCTGGTCGTCCTCGGTCGGCGGCTGCGTGCCTTCCAGCGACTGCGTGGCGGCTGGCTTCCACCACTCGTAGGCCACCGGGACGAGCGAGAACGCCAGGATCGCGATGATCGCCTTGTCGAGGTTCTCCCCCAGCGAGGGGAACGCCGAGCCGAGGAAGTAGCCGAGCATCGTGATGCTGGTGACCCAGGCCATCGCGCCGACCAGGCTCCACGTGAAGAACTTGCCGCGGTGCATCTGGGTGACCCCCGCCACCACGGTGATGAACGTCCGCACGAACGGCACGAAGCGCCCGATGACCAGGGCCTTGCTGCCGTGGCGGTCGAAGAACTCCGAGGTCTTGTCGAAGTGCTTCTGCTTGAGCACCCGGCCGTTGCGCTCGTAGAGCGGTGGACCGATCCAGCGGCCGATCTCGTAGCCGGACACGTTGCCCAGGAAGCCCGCGACCGTGAGGGTGGCGAGCGCGAACAGCAGCTCCACGAACGGGCTGCCCGGGATCAGGTCGACCTTCTCCGAGGCGATGAAGAGGCCGAGGCCGAAGAGCAGGGTGTCGCCGGGCAGGAACGGGAAGAGCAGCCCGCACTCGACGAAGACGATGCCGAGGCTGATCCAGAAGAGCGCATTGCCGAACTGGTCGAGCAACCAGTTGGGATCCATCCAGTTCATGCCCAGCAGCAGCGGATGGAGGTCCAGCAACGCGGTCACGCGGCAACGGTACCCGGCGCAACCTGATCGGCTGTCGGCCAGCCCGTCGACGAGGGCTGGCCCACGCGTCACCACGCGCCCCACCAGGCCTGGCCGGCGAGCCGCACGGGGTGTCCCCGTCCCAGCCGGACCGGTGGGTGGTGCCGAGGCTCGTCAGGCGCCCGGAGCGGGCGGGGCGATACGGTTCCCGACGTGGACAGTCGCGACGCCGATGCCTTCCTCGCCGCCGCCCGGATCGCCGGCGACCTCGCCACCAGCCCGCAGGTCGCGGAGCGCTGGGCCGATGAGAGCGCCTGCTCGGGGATGACCGTCGGCGGGCTGGCGCACCACCTCGTCCGCCAGGCGACGGTCACCCTCCAGCTGCTGGCCGCGTCGCCGGTCGCGGGCGAGCCGGTCACGCTGCTCGGCCACTACGAGCGTGCCGCCTGGGTGACCGCCAGCCTCGACGACGACGTCAACGTCGGCGTTCGCGAGGGCTCCAACGCGGACGCTGCCGGGGGACCGGGCGAGCTGCGCGCCCTGGTGGCGACGACCCTCGCCGAGCTGCCCACAGCCCTCCGGGGACCTCGCGAGCCGGAGACCGTGCACCTCCCGTGGCAGGGCTGGTCGCTGACGACCCACGACTTCGCGGTGACCCGGCTGATGGAGATGGTCGTCCACGCCGACGACCTCGCAGCGAGCGTCGGGGTGGACACCCCTGAGTTCCCCGACGACGTGATCGCGCCGGTACTCGGGCTGCTGTCCGGCGTCGCGGTCCGGCGGCACGGCCAGGCCGCCGTCGTGCGGGCGCTCAGCCGGCCGCAGCGGGCTCCCGGCTCGGTGTCGGCGTTCTGATGGCCGATCCGGTCGGCACCGAGGACCAGCGTGCGCCGTACGACCCGATGCCGCACGGGCCCGCCGAGGTCGGGGTCGGGCCGTGGGAGGGTCCCTGGCCCGAGGGTGAGCAGTACGACGCCCGGTTGCTCGCCGAGGGCGACCGCCGCAACGTGGTGGACCGCTACCGCTACTGGACGGTGGAGGCGATCGTCGCCGACCTCGACACCCGCCGCCACGACTTCCACGTCGCCATCGAGAACTGGCAGCACGACTTCAACATCGGCACCATCGTCCGGTCCGCCAACGCGTTCCTGGCGGCGGAGGTGCACATCGTGGGCAACCGCCGGTGGAACCGCCGCGGCGCGATGGTGACCGACCGCTACCAGCACGTGCGGCACCACCCCACGGCGGCCGACCTCGCGGCGTACCTCCACGAGACCCGTGACGGACAGAGCGTGCAGCTGCTCGGCATCGACAACCTGCCCGGCTCACAGCACCTCGAGACGATGGCCGTGCCCCGGCGGGTCTGCTTCTTGTTCGGTCAGGAGGGTCCGGGGCTCTCGGAGGCTGCCCGCGAGGTCTGCGACGGCACCTTCTCGATCGCGCAGTTCGGCTCCACCCGCTCGATCAACGCCTCGGCCGCGGCCGCGATCGCGATGCACACGTGGGTGCGGGAGCACGCCGACCTGTCCGGCGACGCCGCCTGGCGCGGCTGAGCGCCGGTCGTGCGGCCCAGCGCGCGCAATGACGCACCGTGGGCCGCACGCGCCGGTTGGACGACGTGGTCGTCAGGGCGGCGGGACTCGTCGACTTGGCCCGCACCAGGATCGTCCGCACGTAGGCCTCCTCGCGGCCGTCGCGCCGCACCCGCGGCCACGCGACGTACAGCTTCACCAGCGCGGTCTGCAGCCGGTCGACGCCGGCGCACGGCCCGGCGCCCCGCGACCACGAACGTGATGGGCGGGGCCGGGTCCGGGCCCTGCCCGAAGGACGTGTCGAGCCGGTCGCGCAGGTCGGTGTCGGCGCTCATGATGCGTCTCCCCGTGGTGGTCCAGCCCGTCACGGCGGATACGGAGCACGCAGGGGTCCGGTTGCCAGCGAACGCAAACGGGTCGTGTGCCTGAGCACGCGCCACAACGCGGCACAGCGCGCTCTCAGGCACACGACCCGAGGGGGCGGGGGATGGTCAGCTGGTCTTCTTGCTGTAGCAGACCACGACGTGGTCCTTGCCGACGTTCCAGACCGGCTTGGGCTTGTAGCTCCAGCGGTAGCTGGCGGTGCTCACCCGCGAGGGGCACTTGTCGCAGGGCCGCGGCCTGGATCTTCTTCGCACCCGGGAAGGTGTTGCTCTTCATGGTGAACGTCCCGGTGGCCCGGAAGACGTGCTTGTGGGAGCACGCGAGGTCCGTTCCGAGGGATGGTGGCCGGAGGCTAGCCCAGCCGCGCGGCGAGGGTCAGCCCAGGAGCTCGAGCAGTGACGCCACCGCCGCGGAGGCGCCGTCGACGACGCTGCCCACGTCGGTGGGAAGGTCCCACGGGTCGATGAGGACCAGCGGTACGCCGGTGCGGCGCGCCAGCGCGATCTCGCTGAGCGTCCCCCAGCTGCAGCCGATGGCGACCACCGCGTCCGCGGCCCGGACCAGCAGGCCGTTGCGGAGCTCGCCCAGCCCGGTCGGCAGCAGGTAGGTGTGCTCGGGGGCTCCCTCGTCCCGCTCGGTGCCGGGGAGCAATCCGATGGAGACCCCGTCGGCCGAGTCGGCACCCGCGGCCGCGGCGCGCATCACGCCGTGGTGGCCGCCGGTCAGCACCACCGCACCCGCCTCGGCGAGGAGCCGCCCGAGCTCGGTCGCCCGGGCGAGGTCGGAGTCGCGGGCCGAGTCGGCCGGGCCGACGACGGCGACGTACCGGCCGGTGAGGCTCACGTCGCCTCCCGGTGCAGGTCCGCGAGCAGCCGGCGGTGCGTGAGCGCGAGGACCGCCTCACGCGCGGGCAGGTCGGCGAGCAGGTAGGCCTGGCCCAGCAGGCCGGAGGGCTGAAGGCCAGCTCCTGGTGGAGCAGGCTGTGCCGGCCGGCAAGGGCCTCCACCTCCGTGCGGAGCAGCACCCGACCCGGCGCGCGCACCGCGGCCTCCAGCAGCAGCACGCGACGGTCGCCCTCGTGGACGGCCTCGAGGACCCGCCAGAACCCGGCGGTGTCACCGACGGCGAGCAGGGGAGTGCCCGGCGGCGGCCAGACCCGGCCCCCTCCACCGACGAGCCGGTCGAGGAAGCCCCGGAAGACGAACGGCGTGGCATCGACGTACCACCGTCGCCCGAGCCGCCCTGAGGCGACGACCGCCCAGGCCGGATCGACCGGCAACGGCAGGTCACTCGTGCGGCGGCTGGTGTGCAGTCCGGAGGTGCTCAGGCCTGCGAAGGGGCTCACGCCTGCACGGTAGCCCGCGCGGGCCGAACGCCCCTCGGCCCGCACGTCCCGAGCCACTAGGGTGGGACGCGCCCAGCACGCCGGCCGAGGAGTTCCGAGATGCCCATCGCCACCCCCGAGATCTACGCCCAGATGCTTGATGAGGCCAAGCAGAACGCCTTCGCGTTCCCGGCCATCAACGTGTCGTCGTCGCAGACCCTCAACGCGGCCCTCAAGGGCTTCGCCGACGCCGGGTCCGACGGGATCATCCAGGTCTCGACCGGGGGCGCGGAGTACTTCTCCGGCCCGTCGGTGAAGGACATGGTCACCGGGTCGGCGGCGTTCGCAGCGTTCGCCGCGGAGGTGGCCAAGAGCTACCCGATCAACGTGGCCCTGCACACCGACCACTGTCCGAAGGGGAAGCTGGACGGGTTCGTGCGGCCGCTGCTGGACATCTCCGCCGAGCGGGTGGCGCGCGGCGAGAACCCGCTCTTCCAGTCGCACATGTGGGACGGATCCGCGGTGCCGCTCGACGAGAACCTCGAGATCGCCCAGGAGCTGCTGGCCAAGGCGTCCGCGGCCCGGATCATCCTCGAGGTCGAGATCGGTGTCGTCGGCGGCGAGGAGGACGGGGTCGTCGGCGAGATCAACGAGAAGCTCTACACCACGCCCGAGGACGCGCTGGCCACCGTCGAGGCACTCGGCATCGGCGAGAAGGGCCGCTACCTGACGGCGCTGACGTTCGGCAACGTGCACGGCGCCTACAAGCCCGGCCACGTCCGGCTGCGCCCGGAGATCCTCCAGCACGCCCAGGAGGCCGTGGTCGCCAAGCTCGGCCTGGAGGCCGGGGCCAAGCCGTTCGACCTGGTCTTCCACGGCGGCTCCGGCTCGCTCCCCGAGGAGATCGCCGCGGCGGTCGACTACGGCGTGGTGAAGATGAACGTCGACACCGACACCCAGTACGCCTACACCCGCCCGGTCGCCGACCACATGTACAAGAACTACGACGGCGTCCTCAAGATCGACGGCGAGGTCGGGAACAAGAAGGTCTACGACCCGCGCTCCTGGGGCAAGGCCGCCGAGGCCGGCATGGCCGCGCGCGTGGTCGAGGCCTGCGAGAACCTCCGCTCGGCCGGGAAGTCCGTCTCCGCCTGAGCCCCGCTCCACCGCCACGTCATCCGGCCCGGTCGCACCAGCGACCGGGCCGGATGACGTCGGGGGCTGCCTCAGCCGGTCTCGACGACCGGCTGGGTCGACGCGCCGGGCGCCCCGGCGGGCTCGGCCGACCAGCCCTGGTGGCGCGGCTTCTCGAAGAACAGCACCGCGGCGAACCCGAGGACGAACGCCGCGACGGGGAGCAGGATCGAGGTGGCCATCGCGTCACTGAACGACTGCGCGAGCTCGGGCGGGAGCCCGCCGCCGGCTGCGGAGGCACCCTCGCCCCCGGCCCGGCCGCTGAACGACGGCAGGCCCTCGGCGGCGAGCCGGGCGTCCATCAGCACCGCGATCGCGGCGGAGCCCAGCACCGCGCCGACCTGACGGGTGGCGTTGTAGACGCCGGATCCGGCGCCGGCCTGCTGGATCGGCAGGTTGCGGGTCGCGGTCGCGCTGTTCGGTGCCCAGACGAAGGCGTTGCCGATGCCGAAGACGACCATGGGCGGCACCGTCCACCAGATCGACGTGTCCGGGGTCATCACGAAGGTCAGCCACAGGAGGCCGAAGAACAGGCAGGCGAACCCGAACGCCGTGATGATCCGCGGGTGGATCCGGTCCGTGAGCCGGCCGACCGTCCGGGCCAGCAGGAGCGTCATGACCGCCATCGGCACGAGCAGCAGCGCCGACCGTGTCGGGCTCAGGCCGCGGACCACCTGCGCCCAGATCATGATCGGGATGGACAGCGAGGTGATCGAGAAGCCCATCACCGTGATCGCCACGTTGGCCAGCGAGAAGTTGCGGTCGCGGAAGAGGCCGAGCGGCACCAGCGGCTCCCGGGTGTTGCGCGCCTGCCAGTACACGAACGCGGCGAGGACGACGAGACCGGCGGCGATCATCGTCCAGATCGCGGTGCTCCAGTGGTACTGGTGGCCCTCCTGGATGCCGAAGACCAGCAGGAACATGCCGAGGCCGCTGAGCCCGACGCCGAGCCAGTCGAAGCTGTGGGAGTGCGTCGGCAGGGTCGGCACCAGCCGCCAGGCGAGCGCGAAGCCGATCAGCCCGACGGGCACGTTGACGAAGAAGATCCACTCCCAGCCGAGGGCGTCGACCAGCACGCCCCCGAGGATCGGGCCCACGAGCGTGGCGACGCCTGCGGTCGCGCCCCACAGCGCCATCGCCGCGCCGCGCCGGGCCTGCGGGAAGATGCGGGTGATGATCGCCATCGTCTGCGGGGTGATCATCGAGGCGCCGAGACCCTGGACCACCCGGGCGATGATCAGCGCCTCGATGGTGCCGGTCAGACCGCACCACAGCGAGGCCAGGGTGAAGACCGTGAGCCCGACCAGGTAGAGCCGCTTGGGGCCGAACCGGTCACCGAGCCGGCCGGTGATCAGCACCGGCACCGCGTAGGCCAGCAGGTAGGCGCTGGTGACCCAGACCACGTCGTTCACCCCGGCATGGAGGTTCTCGATGATGGCCGGGGTCGCCACCGACACGATGGTCGTGTCGACCAGGATCATGAAGAAGCCGATGCAGAGCGCGAAGAGGGCCGGCCACGGGTCCTTCTCCTCGGTCGCCGGCGCCGGATGAGCAGCAGCGTGGGTCATGGACGTAGTCAACACCGAGGCATGGACAATGCTTCCCATGAGTACCTTCGGTGACCTGATGGCCGGCCCCCCGCCCACCCACCTTCCGGAGGACCCGGCCGCCGCCGCGCTGGCCGCCGGCGAGGCGCCGGTCGACGTCGTACGCCGGAACCCGGCCTCGCCGTTCGCGTGGGCCGCGCTCGCGGAGCAGGCCCGGGACGCGGATGCGGACGACGTGACCGTCTACGCCTACGCGCGGGTGGGCTACCACCGCAGCCTGGACATGCTGCGCCGCAACGGCTGGAAGGGCCACGGCCCGGTGCCGTGGGAGCACGAGCCCAACCGAGGCTTCCTGCGCTGCCTGGCCACGCTCGCCGCGGCCGCCCGCGCCATCGGTGAGACCGAGGAGTGGGAGCGCTGCTCGGAGTTCCTGCGCGACTCCAGCCCCGCGGCGTACGACGCGCTGCTGGGCTGACTGGTCTCGAGGCTCGGCGCCTGCGCGCCTCGCACCTCGACCGCCGGACCGGGCTGGGCGCCTCGCACCTCGACCGCCGGACCGGCTAGGCCCCGAGCGAGCTCAGGGCGTCAGCAGCGCGCGGACCTGCTCCGCGCCCAGCGCCACGATCAGGGTGGGCAGCCGGGGCCCCCGGTCGGCGTCGACCAGGAGGTTGTAGAGCAGGGTGAAGAAGGCCTTCTGGTCGGCCTTCACCTCGTCGGTCGGGTCGGCCTCGAGCGGCAGCCCGTGGGCGAGCTTCGGGACGCCGTAGACCAGCGCGGTCACCGGCTCGATGTCGAGCTCGGCGGGCAGCCCGTCCAGCAGCAGGGCGACCCACTGCTGCTCGCGTTCCGAGAGGGTCGCGAGCCGCGACTTGTCCGGCACCTCACGGACCGTGGTCCGGTCCTCGGCCGGCACGAAGTCGGCCATCCACGTCATCGCCCTGGTGAGCCGCGGCTCGAGCTGCTCGACTCCGTCGTGCTGGTAGCCGACGTGGCTGATGGTGCGGCTGATCAGCTCGGCGCTGCCGGCGGTGACGTCGGCGACCGACGACAGCACCCGGAACGGCACGACCACCTCGGCGGTCGGCAGCGCGCCCGCGGCCGCCGTCGACGAGGCGCGCTCGAAGGCCAGTACCTGGGCGTCCCGCTTGTCGGGGTTCGCCGCCTTGCGCGCCAGCGCGTCCCACTCGTCGTAGAGCCGCACCACCTCGGCGCCGAAGTCGACGTTGAAGGCCTGCTTGGGCTGGCGGCGGACGTAGAGCCAGCGCAGGATCGGCGCCTCGAGGATCTTCAGCGCGTCCGCGGCGGTCGGGACCCCGCCCCGCGAGGACGACATCTTGACCTGGCCGCCGGCGCCGACGAACGAGTAGCCCACGAACGACGGGGCACGGCCGCCGTAGACCTGCTTCACCAGCTCCTTGCCGACGGTGTACGACGAGCCGGGCGTCGCGTGGTCGACGCCGCCGGGCTCGAAGTCGACGCCCTCGACCGACCAGCGCATCGGCCAGTCCACCTTCCAGACGAGCTTGCCCTCGTGCTGGGAGGCCAGGTTGGTGACCCCGTGGAACTCGCAGGCCTGGCAGGTGTAGGAGAGGTCGGTGGACTCGTCGTCGTAGGCCGTGACGGTGGTCGTGTCGCGGCCGCAGTCGCGGCAGTAGGGCTTGAACGGGAACCGTGACAGGTCGCCGCTGCCGGTCGACTCGTCGTCCTCGTCGGCGACCGAGTCGGCGAGGGCCTCGGCCTCCTGCTCGCTCTCCGCGACCGGGGCGGTCTTCTTGGTCCGGTAGGAGGCCAGCACCCGCTCGATGTCGTCGCGCCGGCGCACGGCGGTGAGGATCTGGTCGCGGTAGGCGCCTGCGCGGTACCGCTCGGTCTGGGAGACCTCCTCCATCTCCACGCCCATCTCGCGCAGGGCGGCCTGCAGCGGCGCCTTGAAGTGCTCGGCCCACGAGGCGTGGCACTCCCAGGGGTCGGGGACCGCGGAGAGCGGGCGGCCGATGTGCTCGGCCCAGGCGGGGTCGACCCCGGCCGGGACCTTGCGGAACCGGTCGTAGTCGTCCCAGCTGTGCAGGTGGCGTACGGCGATCCCGCGGCGCCGGATCTCCTCCGCGACGAAGTGGACGGTGAGGAACTCGCGCAGGTTGCCGAGGTGGATCGGCCCCGACGGGCTCGCCCCGGAGGCGCAGGTGATGACCCGACCGTCCTCGAGGCCGGCCTGCGGGTCGGCCTGCCTGGCGTGCCGGATCGCGTCGTCCGCCGCGCGGGTGACCCAGTCGGTGGGCGTCTGCCGCTGGGAGGACTGTGCGCCTCGTGCCATTGCTCTTCGTCGCTCCTGCTGCTCGGGGTGTGCCGAGCCGCAACGCTACCGGCCGGTCCGGGTCGTCGGCGAAAGCAATACGGAAGGGCACCGGAATCGTCCCCTGTGGCGATTCCGGCGCCCTGCCTTGCGTCCGTTGCTCGACCGCATCCCCCGATGTGGGTCGTGCCCTGCCGCCGCGCGCTCCCCGAGAGGAGGTGCGGCCACTGGACGCGCACTGGCATCGTCGCACTGACCGCTCCCTGCCAGCTGGCTATCAGCGGTCTGTGGCACTAACCTGCCAACATGCCGCGTCGCGCTCCGTCCAGCGTCATGACCGCCCTCGGTTTCCCCGCGCAGGTGGACCGTCTCTACGAGCGGCTGCTCAACCAGTCCGGGCGCGAGCTGGTGTCGGTGGCCCAGGCCCTGCTGCGCTCGCCCGAGGAGCTGCTGTCCGACCTCGCCCCGCTGATCGAGCACGACGTGGTGCGGGTCGAGGACGCGCGGGTCTTCGTCGAGAGCCCGGCGGCAGCGGTCACCCGGCTGGTCGCCGAGCAGGCCAGCGAGACGGCCCGGGTCCGCCGACGGCTGGACGCGCTCTCCGCCGCGATCCCGTTCCTGACGGCCGGAGCGGCCAGACCGGGACCGGGCGAGGTGTACGACGTGGAGCCCATCGACGGCGAGATCAGCTCGGGCGGGCAGCCGGTGGCGCTGATCGCCGCCCTGATCGCCCAGAGCAAGGGCGACATCCTCTGGCTGCGCCCCGACCAGTGGCGCATCCCCCGCGAGGACCAGATGCTGGGCGTGATCAGGGAGCTCATCGCCTCGGGCCGGCGGTCCCGGGCCATCTATCCGGCACGCGCCCTGCACGAGGCGCCCGACACGCTCCGGGCCCGGGCCGAGGTCGGCGAGCAGATCCGGGTGCTGCCCGACCTGCCCACCCGGATGTTCATCATCGGGACCACCCATGCCGTGCTGCCCGAGCCGATGGGCTTCACCGACGAGCCACGCTCCCTGGTGCGTCAGCAGGGCCTGGTGGAGGCGCTCACCCTGCTCTTCGAGCTGATGTGGGAGCGGGCCGCGCCGGTGCCCGAGCTCGACCGCGGCGAGGCCCGGCCGGACCTGCGGCGCTTCCTGCTGCAGCAGCTGGCCTCCGGCGCCCAGGACGAGCAGGTCGCCCGCACCCTCGGCATCAGCCTGCGGACGGTACGACGACGGGTCGCGGACGTGCTCACCGAGCTCGGCGCCGACACCCGGTTCCAGGCCGGGGTGGAGGCGGCCCGGCGCGGCTGGCTGTGAGGGTCAGGTACGGGGTTTCGAGGCTCGCCTCGCTCGCACCTCAACCACCGGGCCGGGGGAGCACCATCGAGTACGCCTCGGGCTCCACGTGCCAGGTGCGCTGCCGCTCCGGTCCGTAGATCTCGCCGTCGGCGCTGCACCAGAACTCCTCGCCCGACACCGACACCGACGAGCCGCGCAGGTAGGTGACGTCGTCCCGCTCGGGGTGCCGCGCGAGGCCGAGGTGCACGGCGTACCGGACCCGCTCCAGCGGGCCGACCGCCCGCGAGATCATCACGTCGACCCGGCCGTCCTCGGGGGTGGCGTCCGGGGTGAGCTCGGCGCCACCGCCGACCGAGGAGCCGTTGCCGACGGCGACCATCAGGACGGGCTGGTCGAAGTCGTTGACCAGCTGGCCGTCGACCTCGACCCGCAGCCTCAGGATCGGGGGTTTCCACGCGGTCAGCACCGCGCCCATCGGGTAGCCCAGCTTGCCGAGGTTGACCTGGCCGACCCCGACCGAGCCGAGCCGCTCCTTCCACCGGGCCCCGCGCCGGCTCGCGTTGGCCCCGGCGCCCACGTGCACGCTGTTCACGACGACCTCGCCGACCTCGTCGACCACCACGTCCATCGGCCGGACCTGCCCGTGCAGGACCACCCGGGCCGCCTCCTCGATGTCGAGGGGGATGTCGGTGCCGCGGGCGAAGTCGTTGCCGGTGCCCAGCGGAAGCAGCCCGAGGACCGAGTTCTTCAGGTCGTTGCGGCGGTGCAGCGCGGAGATGACCGCGTGCATGCTGCCGTCACCACCGGCCACCACGATCCGCCGGGACCCCGCCCGGTGCAGCACCCCGTCCAGCTCGCCGGGGTCGCCGGTCGCCTGAACCTCGACCGAGGCGTGCTTGCGCAGCACGGCCAGGGCCAGTTCCAGCGACTCCTCGTCGGCGGTGCCGGCGTCGCTGTTGGTGATGACGAGTAGCGGGTCCATTGGCGGGACATTATCCGAGGTCCCTCCCGCGCATCAGGGCCTTGTGGTCTTCGCCGCCGGCCGGGCGACCTGCGGTATCGTGAGGTCGCAAGAGCCCCGGTGCGCTGTTGCCGGGGCCCTGTGCATTTCCGACCGGGTGCGTGGCCTCGGCTCGCTCGGCCACCGCAGGCAGAGGCAGGACCCGAAGGAGGCAGCAATGCCCGCGATCGTGATCCTCGGCGCCCAGTGGGGCGACGAGGGCAAGGGCAAGGCGACCGACCAGCTCGCCACGACCGAGACCATCGACTACGTCGTCCGCACCAGCGGCGGGCACAACGCCGGCCACACCATCGTGGTCAACGGCGAGAAGTTCGCCACCCACCTGCTGCCCAGCGGCATCCTCACGCCCGGGGCCACGTCGGTGATCGCGAACGGCGTGGTGGTCTCGCCCGAGGCGCTGTTCCGCGAGCTCGACGCGCTGCTGGCCCGCGGGGTCGAGGTGGCCGACCTGGTCGTGAGCGCCAACGCCCACGTGATCGCGTCGTACCACTCCACCTTCGACAAGGTCACCGAGCGCTTCCTCGGCAAGAACCAGATCGGCACCACCGGCCGCGGCATCGGCCCGGCGTACTCCGACAAGGTCAACCGGCTCGGCATCCGCATCGCCGACCTCTTCGACGAGGGCATCCTGCGGCAGAAGGTCGAGGGGTCGCTGGACCTGAAGAACCACGTCCTCGCCAAGGTCTACAACCGGCGCGCGATCGAGGTCGACGCAGTCGTCGAGGAGCTGCTGTCGTACGTCGACCGGTTGCGGCCGATGGTCGAGGACACCTCGCTGCTGCTGAACACCGCCCTCGACGAGGGCAAGACGGTGCTGTTCGAGGGCGCCCAGGCGACGATGCTCGACGTCGACCACGGCACCTACCCGTTCGTCACCAGCAGCAGCCCGGTCGCCGGCGGGGTGTGCACCGGCTCCGGCGTCGGCCCCACCCGGATCGACCGCGTGATCGGCGTGATCAAGGCCTACACCACCCGGGTCGGCTCGGGCCCGTTCCCCACCGAGCTCTTCGACGAGGACGGCATCAACCTGCAGAAGATCGGGGGCGAGATCGGCGTCTCCACCGGACGGACCCGCCGCTGCGGCTGGTACGACGCCGTGATCGCGCGCTACTCCAGCAGGGTCAACGGGCTCACCGACTACTTCCTCACCAAGCTCGACGTGCTCGACCAGTGGGAGCGGATCCCGGTCTGCGTGGCCTACGAGATCGACGGCGTGCGCCACGACGAGATGCCGATGACCCAGACCGAGTTCCACCACGCGAAGCCGCTCTACGAGTACTTCGACGGCTGGAAGACCGACATCTCCGGATGCCGCTCCTTCGACGACCTGCCCAAGAACGCCCAGGCCTACGTGCAGGCGCTCGAGGAGATGTCCGGCACCCGGATCTGGGGTGTGGGCGTCGGTCCGGGCCGCGAGCAGACCATCGAGGTCCACCCCACCTGAGCGTCCCCGGTTTGGAGGACGACGCGGGGGCGTCCACGCGGGGAGGATCGGGAGCATGTCGATCTCGCCCCGAGAGGCCGCCGAGGTCGCGGCCGCCAACGAGTCGGGCCGCCGGCCCGTCGTCTTCGTCCACGGCCTGTGGCTGCTGCCGACCAGCTGGGACCCGTGGCGCGAGCTGTTCGAGCAGCGCGGCTACGCCACCGTGGCGGTGGACTGGCCGCGGGACCCGGCCAGCGTGGAGGAGGCCCGCCGCGACCCCGACGCGTTCGCCGGCACCGGGGTCGGCGAGGTGGCCGACCACGTCGCGGAGGTGATCGGCCGCCTGGACCGGAAGCCGATCGTGATCGGGCACTCCTTCGGCGGCCTGCTCGCCCAGAACATCGCCGGGCGCGGCCTGGCCGTCGCCTCGGTGGCGATCGACCCGGCGCCCAGCCGCGGCGTGCTGCCGCTGCCGTTCTCGGCGCTGAAGTCCTCGTTCCCGGTGCTCGGCAACCCCGCCAACCGGAAGCGCGCGGTGACCCTGACCTTCGAGCAGTTCCGCTACGGATTCGCCAACGCCGTGCCCGAGGACGAGGCGCGTGAGCTCTACGACGCCTTCCACGTGGCCGCCGCCGGGCGGCCGCTCTTCCAGGCGGCCACCGCCAACCTGGACCCGCGCACCGAGGCCCAGGCGGACGCGAAGAACCCGGAGCGGGGCCCGATGCTGGTGATCTCGGGGGAGCTGGACCACATCGTGCCGTGGCGGCTCGCGAACGCGGCGTACAAGAGGCAGCGCCACAACCCCGCCGACACCGAGATCGTCGAGCTGCCGGGCCGGGGGCACTCCCTGGTGATCGACCACGGCTGGCCGGGGGTGGCCGAGGCGGCGCTCACCTTCCTGGGCGAGCACGACGCCGCCGCCTGATCCGGGGCCACCTCCCTCGATTCCGTGACGGCCGTCACGGGTGCGGCTACGGTGCGCACATGCTGGAACCCGAGCGCGCCATCGACCGTCTCCGGGATGCGTTCTCGCCTCCGGAGGGGTTCCGCAGCCTGCACGCCAAGGGTGGCTTCTACGCCGGCACCTTCACCGCGACGCCGGAGGCGACCGCCCTGTGTCGGGCCGGGCACCTCTCCGGTGCGCAGGTGCCGGTCACGGTCCGGTGGTCCAACGCCGGCGGCAACCCCGAGACGGGGGACCAGGAGCCCGACATCCGCGGGATGGCGGTCTCCTTCCAGCTGCCGGACGGCACCGTCACCGACCTGCTCGCGCAGACCTCGCCACGGTTCCCGGTGCGCAGCGCCGAGGACTTCGTGGCCATGACCGAGGCCTCGCGACGTCCGCACACCCTCCTGCTGTGGCTGGCCCGGCACCCCTCGGCGGTGCCTGCGGTGCTGGCCGGGCTGCGGGCGAAGGCGGTCGGGAAGCCCTTCAGCTACGCCGAGATCGCCTACTACCCCCTGCACGCCTACCGGTGGCTGGACGCCGCGGGTGCCGGTTCCTGGGTGCGCTACGCCTTCGTCCCGCTGGCGGGCAGCGACGACCGTCCCGACGGCAGCTTCGTCGGGCCGGACCGGCTCCGGCAGGAGATCGCGGCCCGGCTGGCCGCGGGACCGGTGCGCTTCGAGCTGCGGGTGCAGGTGGCCGGCGCGGGCGACGACCCGCACGACGTGATGTCGGTCTGGCGGGGCGCGCGCGAGGTGGTGGCCGGGCACGTCGAGGTCACCGAGCCGGCTCCCGACCCGGAGTCCCACGGGTGCGCCGTGGTGTTCGACCCGACCCGGGTCGTCGACGGGATCGAGCTGTCCGACGACCCGATCCTGCGCTACCGGCCGGCGGCGTACGCCGAGTCGGTGTCCCGCCGGACGACGGCCCGGGAGGGCTGACCCCGCGGCGGCACTACCCTTGACGCCCGTGACCTCCCCCTCCCTGAACGTCCTGGTGATCGGCACCGGCGGCCGCGAGCACGCCCTCGTCCACGCGCTCGCCCAGGACCCGGGCGTCGCCGCCGTGCACGCGGCGCCGGGCAACCCGGGCATGGCCGCCGACGCGACGCTGCACGCCGTGGACCCGATGTCCGGCGACGCCGTGGCGGCGCTCGCCGGGGAGCTGGGTGCCGACCTGGTCGTGGTCGGCCCCGAGGCGCCGCTGGTCGCCGGGGTCGCCGACGCCGTGCGCGCCCGCGGCATCGCCTGCTTCGGCCCGACCGGTGAGGCCGCGCGGCTGGAGGGGTCCAAGGCGTTCGCCAAGGAGGTCATGGAGGCCGCCGGCGTGCCCACCGCGCGGGCCCTGGTCTGCACCACCGCCGAGGAGGTCGCCGCCGCACTCGACGAGTTCGGGCCGCCGTACGTCGTCAAGGACGACGGCCTCGCGGCGGGCAAGGGCGTCGTCGTCACCGAGGACCGGCAGGCGGCGGTCGACCACGCCGCCGGCTGCGAGCAGGTCGTCGTGGAGGAGTACCTCGACGGTCCCGAGGTCTCGCTGTTCGCGATCTGCAGCTGGAACGAGGCCGACGGCGCCACCGTCTACCCGCTCCAGCCCGCCCAGGACTTCAAGCGCGTCCGCGACGACGACCAGGGCCCCAACACCGGCGGCATGGGCGCCTACACGCCGCTGCCGTGGGCGCCCGAGGGGCTGGTCGACGAGGTGCAGCGCACCGTGCTCCAGCCCACCGTCGACGAGATGGCCCGGCGCGGCACGCCCTTCGCCGGCCTGCTGTACGCCGGGCTGGCGCTCACCTCGAACGGCCTGCGGGTCGTGGAGTTCAACGCCCGCTTCGGGGACCCCGAGACCCAGCCGCTGCTCGCGCTGCTCGACTCGCCCCTGTCGGAGCTGCTGCACGCCGCGGCGACCGGCACGCTGGCCGACGTGCCCCGGCCCGTCTGGAAGCCGGGGGCCGCGGTGGCGGTGGTCCTGGCCAGCCGCGGCTATCCCGAGAGCACCTCCTCCGGGGGTGAGGTCATCACCGGCATCGAACGCGCCGAGGAGGTCGAGGGCGTGCACGTCATCCAGGCCGGCACGGCCCGGTCCGGCGGGGAGCTGGTCACCGCCGGGGGACGGGTGCTCGCCGTCGTCGGTACCGGGGCCGACGTCGGGGCCGCCCGCGCCGCGGCGTACGAAGGGGTGGCCGCCGTAGAATTCGAGGGCGTCCAGCACCGCACCGACATCGCCGCGTCGGTGGTCGAGCACGTCGAGACCGAGAAGGACTGACATGGCCGTCCCCAACGTCCTGGCCACCCGCTACGCCGGCGCGGACCTCGCGCACATCTGGTCGCCCGAGCACAAGATCGTCCTGGAGCGGCAGCTCTGGATCGCCGTCCTCGAGGCGCAGCGGGACCTGGGCATCGAGGTGCCCGACGGGGTCGTCGAGGCCTACCGCGACGTGGTCGACAAGGTCGACCTCGAGTCGATCGCGGCCCGGGAGCGGGTCACGCGTCACGACGTCAAGGCGCGGATCGAGGAGTTCTGCGCGCTGGCGGGGCACGAGCACATCCACAAGGGCATGACCTCGCGCGACCTCACCGAGAACGTCGAGCAGCTGCAGGTCCGGCAGTCGCTCGCGCTGCTGCGGGACCGGGCCGTCGCCACGCTGGCGCGCCTGGCCCGGCTGGCCGCCGAGCACGAGACGACGGTGATGGCCGGCCGCTCGCACAACGTGGCCGCCCAGGCGACGACCCTCGGCAAGCGCTTCGCCACGGTCGCCGACGAGATGCTGATCGCGCTGGAGCGGGTCGAGGACCTGCTGCAGCGCTACCCGCTGCGCGGGATCAAGGGCCCGATGGGCACCGCCCAGGACATGCTCGACCTGCTCGACGGCGACGCCACCAGGCTCGCCGACCTCGAGCAGCGGGTGGCCGCCCACCTCGGCTTCGTCCGGGTGCTGACCAGCGTCGGCCAGGTCTACCCGCGCTCGCTGGACTTCGACGTCGTCTCCTCGCTGGTCCAGCTGGTCGCCGGGCCGTCCAACTTCGCCACCACGGTCCGGCTGATGGCCGGCAACGAGCTGGTCACCGAGGGGTTCAAGGAGGGCCAGGTCGGCTCGTCGGCGATGCCGCACAAGATGAACAGCCGCTCCTGCGAGCGGGTCAACGGGCTCGCGGTCGTGCTGCGTGGCCACCTGTCGATGATCGGCGAGCTCGCCGGCGACCAGTGGAACGAGGGCGACGTCTCCGACTCGGTGGTGCGTCGGGTCGCGCTGCCGGACGCGTTCTTCGCCGCCGACGGCCTGTTCCAGACCTTCCTCACCGTGCTCGACGAGTTCGGCGCGTTCCCGGCGGTCGTGCAGCGCGAGCTGGACCGCTACCTGCCGTTCCTCGCCACCACCAAGGTGCTGATGGCCGCCGTGCGCAACGGCGTCGGCCGCGAGGTCGCCCACGAGGCGATCAAGGAGGCCGCCGTCGGGGTGGCCCTCGACATGCGCCGCGGCCAGGCCGAGAACGACGTCTTCGACCGGCTCGCCGCCGACCCGCGGCTCGGGCTCTCCGCCGAGCAGCTGGCCTCGCTGGTCGCCGAGCCGATCACGTTCACCGGCGCGGCGGTCGCCCAGGTCGAGTCCGTCGTGCAGCGGGTGACCGAGGTGACCGGGCGGCACCCGCAGGCCGCGTCGTACTCACCCGGCTCGATCCTCTAGCCGTCCGGTCCGGGCGGTGCGTGGGTCGCTGCGCTCCTGGTGCAGCGACCGCACGGCCATCGCCATCGCGACGGCGAGCACGCCGAGCGACGTGAGCAGCGCCGCCTGCAGCGCGCGGCCCGGGGAGGCGGAGGGCGCGAGCCCGTAGACGGTCATCAGCAGCGCCGCGCCGATGGAGGAGCCGATCCGCTGGCCGGTCTGTAGTGCGCCACCCGCGGCCCCGCCCATCCGGGGCGGCACCTCGGCCAGGCTGAGGGTGAAGTTCGGCGACACCACGCCGCCGCCACCCAGCCCGGCGAGCAGCAGCGGCGGCGCCAGCAGCAGCCACAGCCCCTCGGCGCCGCGGCCGGGCACCAGCAGCGCCACCGCCAGCACCCCGGTCATCATCACGCTGAGCGCGATGACGGTGATCAGGCGGTGGATCCTCGACACCAGCCGCCCCGCGAGCGGGGCGGTGAGGGCCGACCCGACCGCGAACGGCGTGAGCAGCAGGCCCGCGGCGAGGGGGGTGAACGACATGCCCTCCTGGAGGTAGACCGAGAGCACCAGGAAGATGCCCGTGAACCCGGTGAAGTAGAGCGCCCCGACCGCCAACCCGTTGGCGTAGCCGGGGGTGCGGCGCAGCAGCGCCACGTCCAGCAGCGGGGCACCGCCCCGGCGGGCGACCCGCCGCTCCCAGTGCACGAAGCCCCACAGGAACGCCGGCGCGCCGGCGAGCAGCAGGAGCGGCAGCCGCGCCCCGCTCTCCACGCTGACCAGCGGGAAGAGCAGGCACAGCACCGCCCCGCCGAGCAGTGCCGCACCGAGGTGGTCGAGCCGGGTGTGGTCGGCGTCCTCCCGCGGCCGCTGCGGCACCATCCGGGCCACGAAGACCAGGGCGACCAGGCCGATGGGCACGTTGACCAGGAACAGGTAGCGCCAGCCGTTCTGCTCGCCGAGCAGGCTGATGATCAGGCCGCCGAGCACCGGTCCCAGGCCCGAGGACACGGACACGGTCAGCCCGAAGAAGCCGAAGGCCCGGCCCCGCTCCGCGCCCCGGAAGAGCTGCTGGATCAGGCCGGAGCTCTGCGGTGTCAGGAAGCCGGCGGAGGTCCCCTGCGCCAGCCGGGCGACGATCACCCAGGCGGCGTTCGGGGCGAGGCCGACCGCGGCGCTCGAGACCACGAAGCCGGTCAGGCCGAGCAGCATCATCCGGCGGCGCCCGTAGGCGTCACCCAGCCGGCCGCCGGTCACCAGCACCAGGCCGAAGGCCAGGGAGTAGCCGGACACCACCCACTGGATGGTCGCGGCCGAGGTGCCCAGCCCGGCGCGCATCGAGGGGATGGCGACGTTGACGATGGTCACGTCGAGCAGCGCCATGAAGCCGATCACCAGGGTGACCCCGAGGATCCGCCACCGCCGAGGGTCGGGCTCGTGGGCCTGCTCGCCCGTCCCGACGGTCGTGCTCTCCTCGCTCACCCCCTCACTCTGTCGCGTCGGGTCAAGCGGCGAGCCGGCGTACGACGCAGAATGGGCAGATGCGCAAGGCAGTGGACGTGACGGTGACCGGTCGGGTGCAGGGCGTGTCGTTCCGGATGTACGCCGAGGACCAGGCCCGCCGGCTGGGCGTGGCCGGCTGGGTCCGCAACGAGCCCGACGGCTCCGTCGGCGGCCACTTCGAGGGCGAGGACGACGCCGTCGACGCCCTGGTCGAGTGGTGTCGCAGCGGCCCGCGGCTGGCCCGGGTCGAGCACGTCGCGGTGCGCGAGGGACGGTACGCCGGCGCGCCGTCCTTCGAGATCCGCTTCTGAGCCGGGCTCAGACCAGCGCGCGCCCGTCGTGGTTGGCCAGCTTCTGGGCGACCGTGGCGAGGTCTGCGCGCCACACGACCTCGGGCACCGGCGGCAGCACGTCGTCCCACTGCGCGGCGAAGGTGCCCCGGACCCCGGCCTGCCGCGCGGTCCGGGCCAGGAACCACACGTGCAGGTGGCTGCTGCCGTCGCCCCACCGGCTCACGTGCACCCGGCCGATGTTCGGCAGGTGGCACATGATCCGGCTCAGCCACACGCTGATCCGGCCGTACTCGGACGCGGTCTCGTCGTCCATCTCGCTGAAGTCCTCGTGCTCCTTGCTCTGCAGGAACAGCGCCAGCGGGAGCCCGGTGGGCGCCGGCATCCTGGTGACCACCCAGCGCTCGTTCTCCCAGATGTCCAGGGCGGGGTCGCGCTCACAGGTGGGGCACGGCTTGCCCGCCTCGCCGGCGCGCGGCTCCTCGTCGGCGGGCTGCGGCAGCACCTTGGGGGCGATCGCGCCGTCGACGACCTCCCACGGGAAGGCGTCCCACCCGACCAGCGACGGGGCGGGCAGCCGACCGTCCTCGCCGACAGCGGCGACGACCCGGGCGTAGACCTCTTCAGCAGACTCCGGCATGGGCACACTGTGCCAGCCCTGGCGAATTTGCGGGGCCGGTACCCCCGGCCCGACGATTTTCCGATGAGCTCGCCCGTGACCGTCTCCATCACTCGTCATCTCGACCCCGGCCGGGAGGCCGAGATGATGACCTGGATGTCCGCCGGCATGACGCTGGCCGAGCGGTTCCCCGGCTTCCTCGGCGCCGGCTGGGTCCGCCCCGAGGCCGACTCCGAGACGTGGCACGTGCTCTACCGCTTCGCCGACCCCGAGGCGCTGGCCGGGTGGGAGTGCTCCCACGAGCGGCAGTGGTGGCGGGACGCCTCGAGCGGCCTGGGGATCGTCGAGTCGCGGGTCGAGCGGCGTACCGGGATCGAGGGCTGGTTCGACGACCCCACCACCCGGGACGTCCGCGACCTGCGGCTGCCGCCGCCGGCGCCGCCGCGCTACAAGCAGGCCACGGTGATCTGGCTGGCGTTCTTCCCGCTCAACCTGCTGGTCTCCTGGATCTACGCCCAGGTCGCGCCGGACCTGTCCCTGCTCGCGCGCGGGCTCAGCTCCACGCTGCTGATGACGCCGGTGATGACCTACCTGGTGCTGCCGCGGATGACCCGGGCCCTGAGCTGGTGGCTCCAGGGCGAGCCCCCGCCGTGGCGACGCAGCGTGGCAGCCTGAGGGCGGCGGCCCCTAGGCTGCACGTGTGGCCGACCTGAACATCCCCGACGCCCCGACGATCGAGGGAGCGCGGCACCTGCACTCGGGCAAGGTGCGCGACCTCTACGAGCTGCCGGACGGCGCCCTGCTGATGGTGGCCAGCGACCGGATCTCGGCGTTCGACTTCGTGCTCGACACCACCATCCCGGACAAGGGCGAGATCCTGACCCGGATGTCGCTGTGGTGGTTCGAGCAGCTGGCCGACCTGGTGCCCAACCACGTGGTCTCCACCGACGTGCCCGACGCCGTGCGCGGACGCGCGGTGGTGTGCGAGCGGCTCGACATGTTCCCCGTCGAGTGCGTCGCCCGGGGCTACCTGACCGGTTCCGGGCTGCTCGACTACCGCGCCTCCGGGGAGGTGTGCGGCATCGCCCTCCCGGCCGGGCTGGAGGACGGCAGCCGGCTGCCCGGGCCGATCTTCACGCCCGCCACCAAGGCCGAGCTCGGCGACCACGACGAGAACGTGTCGTACGCCGCGGTGGTGCGCGAGGTGGGCAGCGACGCCGCGGCCGAGCTGCGCCGGCTGACCATGGACGTCTACTCGCGGGCCGAGGAGGTCGCGCGGCAGCGCGGCATCATCCTCGCCGACACCAAGCTCGAGTTCGGCCGACGGCCCGATGGCACCACCGTGCTCGCCGACGAGGTGCTCACCCCGGACTCCTCGCGGTTCTGGCCGGCGGCGCAGTGGCAGCCCGGCCGCACCCAGCCGTCGTACGACAAGCAGATCGTGCGCAACTGGCTGCTCTCGCCCGAGGCCGGCTGGGACCGCGTCGCCGGCGGCCCGCCCCCCGCGCTGCCGGCCGAGGTCGTCGAGCGGACCCGGGCGCGCTACGTCGAGGCCTACGAGCTGCTGACCGGGCGGGACTGGTGACCGGTTCCGGGGTGGTGGCCTTCGGCGTCCCGCCGGAGGTCGCCTTCGACTACCTCGTCGATCCGCGCCACCGGCCCGACTGGCAGTCCAGCCTGTCCGGCGTCGAGGAGGTCGTCGGCGAACCACGCGTCGGCCAGACCTGGGTCGACGTGACCCGGCCCGGGCTGCGCCCGGCGATGGAGATCATCGAGCTCGAGCGGCCCCATCGCTGGGCCGAGGCCGGCCGCTGGCGCCGCCTCCACGCCTTCATGGCGCTCACCTTCATCGCCGCGGAGCCGGGCTGCGAGGTGGTCTTCGAGTTCGAGGTCGAGGGCCAGGGCGCTCTCCGGCCGGTGGGGACCGTGCTCACCGCCCTGGCGGTGCCGGCGGTCCGCGCCGATCTCCGGCGGGCGGCCCGTCTGCTGGCGCGCACCTCCTGAGCGGCGCCGTTCAGCCGCCGATCTCCTCCCTGGCCTCGCGGGTCGCCGTGGCGACGTCCTCGAGGAAGGCCGCCACCGTGGCCAGCTCCTCGCCGGTGCGGGCCGCCAGCACGGGTGCCAGGTGCGCGGCCAGCCGACCGAACATCGTCTCGCCGACCGCACGGGCATGGTCGGTCATCTCGACGACCACCGATCGCCGGTCGGAGGGGTGGGGGCTGCGGTGGACGTGGCCGAGGCGCTCGAGGCGGTCCAGCATCGCCGAGGTGGCGGGAGCGCTCAGCCCGAGCGTGGCGCTGAGCTGACCGGGGGTCACCGGGGTCCCGGTGTCACCGCGGTCCATCACGATCGCCAGCCCGGTCAGGTCGGTGCGGTGCATCGCGGCCTCGCGCCCCGCGGCACCGACGTACAGCTCGGTCTCGTTCGTCACCGTCCGCAGGGCCCGGATGGCGCGGACCGCCTCCTCGGGGGGTCCGGCCGGCTGTGCGGCGGTCTTCCTTGTCTGAGCCACGACAGCCAGCCTACTGTTTTCGACCATGGAACAGTTCCGTCGTGGAAATAATCTGGGCTGGCCGGTCGGGCGGCTGGCCAGCTGGCTGGTCGTGGTCATCACGGTGCTGTTCTCGGGTGCGTTGCTGGCCTCAGGCGTCGAGGCGGAGAGCCAGGACAACGCCACCGCCAACCTCCCCGACAGTGCCGAGTCCGCCCAGGTCTCCCGGTTGCAGGCCGAGCTGAGCACCGCGGAGTACTCCACGGCGATCGTCGTGTTCGACCGCGGTGGTGCGGAGCTGACGGCCGCGGACCGGGCCGCCATCGAGCAGCGCGCCGGGGTGCTCGCCGGGCTCTCCGACGCGCCGGACGCCGACGCGAGGGTCGAGCCGGTCCTCGCGCGGGACGGAGCCGCTGCGTTCGTGCCGGTGCCGCTGGCCGCGAACACCCCGGAGTCAGAGCTGGCCGGGCCGATCGGGGACCTGCGCGAGGCCGCGGCCGCGGGCCTCCCCGGCGGGCTCCGGGCCTCGGTCACCGGTGGGCCGGCGTTCGTCGTGGACCTCTCCGAGGTCTTCGACGGGGCCGACGTGACCCTGCTGGCGGCCACCGCCGGGGTCGTGGCGTTGCTGCTCCTGGTGACCTACCGCAGCCCCTGGCTGTGGTTGGTCCCGTTGGCGGTCATCGGGCTTGCCGACCAGGTCGCAGCCACCCTGCTGGCCGCCGCCACCCACGTGTTCGGCTTCGCCGCCGACGGCGCGACCACCGGGATCGCCTCGGTGCTGGTGTTCGGCGCCGGCACCAACTACGCGCTCCTGCTGATCGCGCGCTACCGCGAGGAGCTGCACCGGGAGGAGTCGCGGTACGACGCGATGCGGGTGGCGCTGCGCCGGGCCGCTCCGGCGATCGTGGCCAGCTCCACGACCGTCATCGTGTCCCTGCTGACGCTGGGGCTCGCGCAGAGCCCGTCCAGCAGCAGCATCGGGTACGGCGGGGCGATCGGGATCGCGACCGCGCTGGTGTTCGCGCTGCTCGTGCTGCCCGCCGCGCTGACCGTCTTCGGCCGCGGCCTGTTCTGGCCGTTCGTGCCCCGCGCCGGCGAGGACGCGGCGCGGACCGGGCGCACCGACCGGGGCTGGGGTCTGGTGGCGGCGCGGGTCACCGCCCGCCCGGTCGTGCTGAGCGTGGTCGGCGTCGGCCTGCTCGTGCTCCTGGCGCTCCCGCTGCTCGGCATCAGGACCGGGCTGTCGCAGACCGAGCAGTTCCGTGCCGAACCGGAGTCGGTCGTCGGCCAGGAGGTGCTCGGGCGTCACTTCGCGGCCGGCTCGTCCCAGCCCACGGTGGTGATCGCGGAGGCGGACCGGGCGGCCGCGGTCCGCGACGAGGTCGCGGCCGTCGACGGTGTCTCCGCGGTCCGTCCGGTGCCGGCGCGGCAGGACTCGGAGCTGGTGGAGCTCGACGTCGTCCTCACCGCCCCGCCGGCTTCCGACCAGGCGTTCGCGCAGGTCGGGGACGTGCGAGAGGCGGCGCGCTCGGCCGACGCCGGCGCCCTCGTCGGCGGTCCCGACGCGGAGGCGCTGGACTCCGACCGGGCGGCGCGGGCCGACCAGCTGCTGCTGATCCCCCTGATCCTGGGCATCGTGCTCGTCGTCCTGCTGCTCCTGCTGCGGTCGGTGGTGGCGGCGGTGCTGCTGGTGCTCACGGTGGTCGCGACGTACGCCGCCAGCATGGGAGCGAGCTGGTGGGCGTTCGAGCACTGGTGGGGCTTCCCCGCCCTGGACCTGGGGGTGCCGCTGCTGGCGTTCCTCTTCCTGGTCGCGCTGGGCGTGGACTACAACATCTTCCTGGCCACCCGGACCCGGGAGGAGGCGCAGACCCACGACACCCGCACGGCGGTGACCACCGCGCTCGCGGTGACCGGTGGCGTCATCACCAGCGCCGGCATCCTGCTGGCAGCGGTGTTCACGGTGCTGGGCGTGCTCCCGCTCATCACCCTGACCCAGATCGGCGTGATCGTCGGCTTCGGTGTCCTGCTGGACACCCTGCTGGTCCGCACCGTGCTGGTGCCGGCGCTGGTGACGGTCCTCGGCCGGAGGTTCTGGTGGCCGGGTGCGCTCTCGCGACAGGACGACCGACCCATGAGTAGGTTGTCTCCCAAGCACCTACGTTCGTGACGGAGGCCACGTTGTACAACCTGTCGACCCTGCTCGAGGACAGTGCCCGGAGATTCCCCGAGCGGGAGGCGGTGGTGCTGGCCGGGCCGGACGGGCAGAGCACCCGGCTGACCTACGCGCAGGTCGACGGCGCGGCCAACCAGGTGGCGAACCTGCTGGTGTCGCGGGGCATCCGGCACGGGGACAAGGTGGCGCTGAGCTGCCCGAACCTGCCCTACTTCACGATCGTCTACTACGGCATCCTCAAGGCCGGGGCGACCGTCGTACCCCTCAACGTCCTGCTCAAGGGGCGCGAGGTGGCCTACCACCTCGGTGACTCCGACGCGAAGGCCTACTTCTGCTTCGAGGGCACCCCGGACCTGCCGATGGCCAAGGAGGGGTACGCCGGGTTCGGTGACGCGCCGGACTGTGAGCACTTCTTCGTGATCACCGCGGACCCGACGGCGGCCTCGCCGATCGACGGCACGGAGACGCTGGGGGCGGCCCTCGCCGGCCAGGCGCCCACGTTCGAGACCGTGGCCACCGACGAGGACGACACCGCGGTCATCCTCTACACCTCCGGCACCACCGGCCAGCCCAAGGGAGCGGAGCTGCGGCACCGCAACATGCGCGACAACGCCTGCGCGGGCGAGGTGCTCTTCGGTGCGGACGCCGACAACCCCGACACCTTCCTGTGCGTGCTGCCGCTCTTCCACTCCTTCGGCCAGACGGTCATCCAGAACGGCGCGTTCGCCTACGGCGGCACGGTCGTGATGCTGCCCCGTTTCGAGGCGCACGCGGCGCTGCAGCTGATGGGGCGGGAGAAGGTCACCTACTTCGCGGGCGTGCCGACGATGTACTGGGGCCTGCTCGGCGCCCTCGAGGAGGTCCGGGCCGCGGGCGACCTCGACGTCGAGGAGCTGGCGCGGAACCTGCGGGTCGCCGCCGCCGGCGGCGCGGCGCTGCCGGTGGAGGTGCACAAGGAGTTCCAGAAGAAGTTCGGGGTCACCATCCTCGAGGGCTACGGCCTCTCCGAGACCTCCCCGGTCGCCAGCTTCTCCCCGCGTGGGGAGGAGGTGCGGGTCGGCTCGATCGGCAGGCCCATCCCCGGCGTGGAGATGAAGCTGATCGACCCGGACTGGAACGAGGTCAACGCCGACGGCACCGACCCCGACGCGGTGGGTGAGATCGCCATCAAGGGCCACAACATCATGAAGGGCTACTACGACCGGCCGGACGCCACCGCCGAGGTGATCCACGACGGCTGGTTCCGCTCCGGCGACCTGGGCCGTCGCGACGAGGACGGCTGGTACTACATCGTCGACCGCTCCAAGGACATGATCATCCGCGGCGGCTTCAACGTGTACCCGCGGGAGATCGAGGAGGTCCTGCTCACCCACCCCGACGTGTCGCTGGCCGCCGTCATCGGCGTCCCCCACGAGAGCCACGGCGAGGAGATCAAGGCGTTCGTCATCCTCAACGACGGCGCCACCGTCACCTCCGAGGAGCTGGTCGCCTGGGGCAAGGACCAGATGGCGAGCTACAAGTACCCCCGGATGGTCGAGATCGTCGACTCGCTGCCCATGACCGCGACGGGGAAGATTCTCAAGCGCGAGCTGTCGTAGCGGGCAGGTTGGGGAAAACTTTGCGGTAGTCCGTGACGCTTCTGTTGTGGACAAGCCGTTTTCCACAACAGAAGCGTCACGGACTACCCCTTCGGCACGGGCTCAGGCGAACGGGTCGGGCATGGCGCCCGGGAGGTGCGCCAGCATGTCGCGTGCCTGCTGGGCCACCTTGTGCTCGACGAGCACCTCGTACTTCGTGGCGACGACCGAGGTGACCGACGAGAAGTCCCGGTGGCCCCGGGTGGCGGCGTACCCCGCGAGTGCCCAGATCACCCCGAACAGCGCGCCGAAGAGCATGGTCGAGACCACCACGGCCGCCGTGCTCCCGCCGTCGAACAGCGCGAAGATCAGGCCCACGAACAGGCCCAGCCACAGGCCCGAGAGCAGTCCGCCCATCGCCACTCGCCCGGTGGTCAGCCGCCCGGTGATCCGCTCGATCCGCTTGAGGTCGGTGCCGACGATCATGCACTGCTCGACGGGGAACCTGTTGTCGGAGAGGTAGTCGACCGCCCGCTGGGCCGACTCGTAGTCGTCGTACACCGCGAGGGACTGCGGGAACTGCAGCTTCAGCGGCGACTGGCGCGGGAACCCGGTGGGCATGCTCATGCCCCAAGTCTGCCGGAGCCGCCCAGCGAGGGCGGGGGGTCGAAGGTCCCGTAGAATCGCAGCGCTGCAGCCCCCGTCACCAGGAGCCCTCCGTGCCCCGACTCGTCGTCGACGTCATGCCCAAGCCCGAGATCCTCGACCCGCAGGGGAAGGCCGTCCTCGGCGCCCTGCCGCGACTGGGGTTCTCCGGCGTCACCGACGTCCGCCAGGGAAAGCGGTTCGAGCTCGAGCTCGAGGGTGAGCTGACCGAGGAGATCCTCGCCGAGGTCCGGCAGATGGCCGAGACCCTGTTGTCCAACCCGGTGATCGAGGACTTCACGGTCTCCGTGGAGACCCCGGCCGCGGCTGTCGAGGCCGTCGAGTGAAGATCGGCGTCGTCACCTTCCCCGGGTCCCTCGACGACGTCGACGCGCAGCGCGCGGTCCGGCTCGGCGGCCACGAGGCGATCGCCCTCTGGCACGGCGACCACGACCTGCGCGGCGTCGACGCGGTGGTGCTGCCCGGCGGCTTCTCGTACGGCGACTACCTGCGGTGCGGCGCGATCTCCCGGTTCTCGCCGGTGATGGCCGAGGTCATCGAGGCCGCCCACCGGGGCATGCCGGTGCTCGGCATCTGCAACGGCTTCCAGATCCTCTGCGAGTCGCACCTGCTGCCGGGTGCGCTGATCCGCAACGACCACCGCAAGTTCGTCTGCCGCGACCAGCGCCTGCGGATCGAGAACGCCGCGACGCCGTGGACGTCGGCGTACGACGAGGGCGACGAGATCACCATCGTGCTGAAGAACGGCGAGGGCGGCTTCGTGGCCGACGCCGACACCCTCGACCGGATCGAGGGCGAGGGCCGGGTGGTGGCGCGCTACCTCGAGGTCAACCCCAACGGCTCGATGCGCGACATCGCCGGGATCACCAACGAGCGCGGCAACGTGGTCGGCCTGATGCCGCACCCCGAGCACTCCGTCGAGGAGCTGACCGGCTCCGGCGCCGACGGGCTCGGCTTCTTCACCTCGCTGGCCGCGGCGGTGCTGGCGTGAACCCGCTGATGCTGTTCCGCCGGCTGGCCATCGCCGAGGCGGTCACCTGGGCGCTGCTCCTCACGGGCATGTTCCTCAAGTACGTCACGGAGACGACCGAGCTGGGCGTGCGCGTCTTCGGCATGGTGCACGGCGTGGTGTTCATCGCCTACTGCCTGGTCACGCTGCTGGTGGGCGTGGACCAGCGCTGGTCGCGCGGCCGGGTGCTGCTGGGCCTGGTCTCGGCGGTGCCGCCGTTCATGACCGTGTGGTTCGACCGGTACGCCGAGCGCCGCGGTGCGCTGGGCACCTCCTGGCGACTGGTGACGGCCGCTCCGCAGCGGCTCGTCGAGCGTCCGGCGGCGTGGCTGCTTCGCAACCCGCTGCAGGGGGCGCTGGCCGGCCTCGTGGCCGTGGCCGCGCTCACCGGGCTCGCACTGCTCGTCGGCCCGCCTGCCGGCTGACAGCTCCGGACCGGGTCGTGTGCCTGAGCACGCGCCCTGGCGCGTGCTCAGGCACACGACTCCTCAGCGCTGGGCGGCGCGGAGCGCCTTCCACGTCGACCAGCCGACGATCCCGTCCACGGTCAGGCCGACCCGGTCCTGGTAGCTGCGCAGCGCGGACTGGGTCGCCGCGTTGAACACCCCGTTCACGGTGAGCTTGGCCCGGCCGCTGGCGGCGTTGAGCGTCCGCTGCAGGCGGCGGACCGCCGGGCTGGCGGAGCCGAACTTCAGGATCGGGCGATCGCCGTCGACCAGCAGGGTCATCCAGCTCTTGCGCGACCAGGTCGTGCTGGCGCTCAGCCCGTGCGCGGTCTGCCAGGAGTTGGCGGCCGCGATCGTGGCCTTGTTGTACACGCCGCTGACCTTCCCGCCGAACCCGCCGTGCTCCTTGAGCAGGCACTGCAGCGCCTGGACCTGCCCGGCGTCCGGAGTCCGGTCCGCGGTGGCCGGCTTGAGCGGGACGTACTTCGGGTAGCTCACGAAGACGCCCTTGCAGTGGTTCTCCATGGGCGTCCACGAGCCGCGGCCCACGTCGAGGAAGTTGCGGTCGATGTTGACCCGGGCGTTGCCCCAGGTCTCGTCGTGGCCGCCCTGGTACTGCTTGATCCGGGCGTGCGGCCGCCAGCCGTCCTCGCGGAGGTACGACGTGGAGGTGTTCGCGTTGCCGTCCCAGCGGGCGAGCCAGATCTGGTCGGGCAGGTCGAACGCGTCAGGGCGGTTGACCCGGGCGTTGTCGAGCATCAGGATCCCGGACCCGGCGCTGGAGTAGACGCCGGAGACGTAGTCGAGCCGGTGGAGCTGGCGGGTCCAGTTGCTGAGGAACGCCAGCGCGGACTCGCGGCAGTGCGGTGTTGCCCATGTCGAAGCCCTCGAGGTCGTACCAGAGAGTGCTGCCGGGGACGATGCCCAGCGCCTTGGCCGCCGCCACGGTCTTGGTGGCCTCGGCCGAGCCCTGCTGGCGGGCGTGCCAGTACCGGCCCTTCTTGCCGGGGGCGGGGTTGATGGTCTCGTCGTCGCCGTACCGCGGGAAGCGCGGCTGGCACGAGGCCTGCGGGCCGAGCGTGATCGGCAGCAGCCGCCAGCCGCGGTTCAGCTGCTTGCTGACCCACTGCGGGGTCAGGTTCGGCTGGCTGCGGCAGGCGCGCGAGTCACCCGAGATGTAGATGCCGACCGCGAGGAACGGCGAGTGCTTGAGCCACTTCGTCATCGTCTTCTGGGTCGGCGCCAGGCACTGGTCGAACCCGTACCCGGTGAAGTTGCCCGGCGTGACCGGGTTGTCGGCGTGCGCCGGGGCACCCATCGAGAGGGTGGCGAGCACGCCGACCACGAGGCTGAGGACCGCGGCGCGGGCGGTCGAGACGGCCCATCGGGACATTGGTGACTCCAGGGGAACGGGTGAGAACGGCGGTTCACCCTAACCTCAGAAATCACAGCAGTAACAGGAGTTCGCGGTAAGAACAGGTCTGTAATTCTCGCTGCTCGCCGGCTGCCGAGCCGGTCCGTCACCGCGCCCTTCGTGGGAGCGCACGGCACGGTTTCCGGCCGGGCACCGGTGCCGAGCGCTCCCACGAGCGTTGTCCACAGGCGCCGGGGCCGGTGGGTCGGACGGTTGTCCGCCGGGTAGGCGTCGAGGCATGGATCAATGGCGACCGAGGTGTGATCGCCCCGACGGAATCGTGCTCCCGGCGCGGCTCGACCCCGGGGGCCGCGCCGGACCGACGCGGGGGCAGAGCCGGGGCCGGGCCTGGCGGGGGATCGGACGCGGCTTCTACGTCCGAGCCGACGCCCCGGACGTGGTCGAGCAGCGGATCGTGGAGCTGGCCATGCTGCTGCCGGTCGGGGGGATGGTCACCGGGTGGGCGGCGCTGCGTCTCTTCGGCGGCGGCTTCTTCGACGGGCTGGGGCCCGACGGGGCCACGACACTGGACGTTCCGTTGCTGGTGGGCCACGGGACCCGGATCGCCGTCCGTGCGGGTGCCCGGGTGCTGCGGGACAGTCGGTTGCCCGAGTCGGTGCTCGTCCTGGGCGTCCCGTGCGCGTCTCCGGAGCGTGCGGTCTACGACGCGATGAGGCTGGCGGCCGACGTACGTGAGGCGACCGTCGTGATGGACATGGCGGCCGCCGCGGAGATCACGAGCATCCGGCGGGTCGCGGCGTTCGTGGAGCGGCAGGCCCGCCGCCCGGGCGTGGCGCAGGTCCGCCGGGCACTCGCGCTCGCCAGTGAGCACAGCCGCTCGCCCCAGGAGACGCGGATGCGGCTGGTGTGGATCCTGGACGCGGGGTTGCCGCCACCGCTCGTGAACTGCCAGGTCAGGGACCTGGCCGGCGGACTGGTCGGCGTGGCCGACCTGCTCGACGTGGAAGCCGGGGTGGCGGGTGAGTACAGCGGTGCCTTGCACCGCGACCGCGCTCGTCACCGCAAGGACAACGACCGGCTCGAGCGGTTCCGCGGTGTGTCCCTCGAGACGTTCACGGTCGTGGCGGGGGACGACGTGGCGACCCAGGTGGCCCGGATGCACGCCGCGCGCGGCCGGGCGCTCCGGCTCCCGGGCGGCGAGCGGCGATGGGTGGTGCCCCCGCTGGACCCACGTGAGCAGACCCTCGACCAGCGCCTGGACGAGCGCGACCTGGTGGCCGAGATCCGTGCGCACGAGCGCTGACCCGTTCGTGGGAGCGCATCGCACCACGCCGGGGGACGGGGTGGTGCGCGGCGCTCCCACGAAGGGTTGCCTCAGGCGGCTTCGGCGACCGTCACCGGCTCGGGCTCGAGGTCGGCGGCCGGAGCGGGTGCCCGCCGGGGGCGCAGTGCCACCGTGGCCACCACGAGGGCCACCAGCGCGAACGTGGCCGAGGTGAGGAACGCTGCGCGCAGCCCGGGCACGAACTCCCCGGGCACCGCGCCGGCGGCGTACACCGACACGATGGCCGCGACCCCGACCGCGCTGCCGAGCTGCTGGGTGGTCTGCAGCAGCCCGGAGGCGGAGCCGGCGTGCTCGGGCTCGACACCGCCGAGGACGGTCGCGGTCACCGGCATGAACACGACCCCGGTCGCCAGCCCGGCGATCAGCATCGGCCCGAACACGGCCGGCAGGTAGGCGTCGTTCGTGCCGATGGTGCTCAGCCAGGCGTAGCCGGCGGCCATGGCGGCCGTGCCGGCCATGATCATCGTGCGGGCACCGAGTCGTGCCATCAGCGCCGGCGTGACCCGCGACATCGCGAAGATGCCGAGGCTGAACGGCAGGAACGCGACGCCGGACTCGAGCGGACCGAAGCCGAGCACGCGCTGGACGTACTGGACCACCAGGAAGAACATCGACAGGTTGGCGCCGATGACCAGGGCCATCACGACGAGAGCGGCGACCCGGCTGCGGTTGCGCACCAGGGCCGGGCGCACCATCGGGTGGGGGTGGCGCACCTCGGTCCGGGCGAGGACCGCGAGCAGGGCGAGGCCGAGGGCGAACCCGCCGATCGTGCGAGCCGAGAGCCATCCGTGCTCCGGGGTGCCGATCAGGGCCCACACCACGGAGACGGCGCCCAGCGTCGCGGTCAGCGCGCCGACGACGTCGAACCGGCCCGGGCGGCGCTGGGTCTCGTCGACGAAGCGCGGCGCGAGCAGCAGCACGACGATGCCGATGGGGACGTTGATGAACAGCGTCCACCGCCACGAGCCGACGTCGGTCAGCAGGCCGCCCAGCAGCAGGCCGATGGAGGCGCCGCCGGAGGACACCGCGCCGAACAGGGCGAACGCGCGGTTGCGCGCCTCCTCGTCGGGGGCGCTCGTCGTGAGCAGCGCGAGCACGCTCGGGGCGGCCAGTGCGGCGCCGACGCCCTGCAGGGTGCGTGCGGCGACCAGCTGCCCCGGGGTCTGGGCGAGGCCGCCCAGGGCGGAGGCGAGCGTGAAGACCGCGAGGCCGATCTCGAAGGCCTTGAGGCGGCCGAACACGTCGCCCAGCCGGCCGCCGAGCAGGAGCAGGCCGCCGAAGGCGAGCGTGTAGGCGTTGAGGACCCACGACAGCGAGGCCGGGCCGAAGGTGAGGTCGGCGTCGATGCGGGGCAGGGCGACGTTCACGACCGTCGCGTCGAGGACGAGCATGAGCTGGGCGACCAGGACGATCGCGATGCCGGCGGCTGCGCGGCCGGCGTTCGGCGGGAGCTCGGTCGGCAGCTCCCGTGCTCGGGAGGTTGCGTTCAGGGACATGGGGAGAGGTCCTGTTCTGGCCCGGAGGGCCGAGGTACAGTAGATCCGGAGGATGACTCCGCTTCCTGATGAACAATACGGAGACCGTCTCCGTTTAGCAAGCCCGAGGTGAGATTTCGTGCGAGCAGATGCCAGGCGCAACCGCGACCGGATCGTCGAGGTCGCGCGTGAGGTCTTCCGCGAGCACGGGTACGACGCCTCCCTCGACGAGATCGCCAAGCGCGCGGGCGTCGGCGCCGGCACCCTCTACCGGCACTTCCCCACCCGGGACGCGCTGCTCGACGCGATCATGCAGAGCTGGGTGGACCGGGTGAACGAGGCGACGGAGAAGGCCCTGGCCTTCGAGGGCCCGGACCGCGACCTGCTGATCGGCTGGTTCGAGACCTACGCCTCGCTGATCTCCCTGCACAAGGGCGGCCCGGCCAAGATCACCTCGGCGATGGGCGACCCCGACTCCCCGATCGTGACCAAGTGCCAGGTCCTCACGGCGGCCAGCCAGCGGGTCATCGACCGGCTCGAGTCGGACGGGGCGCTGCGCCCGGACGTGGACGCCGTCCAGGTCTGCCAGCTCGTCGGCGGCGTGGCCACGGTCGCGGACAACGCCGACCAGCCGGTCAGCGCCGTGCGCCCGCTGCTCGAGGTCGTCGCGGACGGCCTCCTGCGCTGAGCGGTCCGGCCGCGTACGCCGGGTCGGGGCGCCCCTCGAACCAGCCGCGTCCGCCGGTAGATTGGCGCTCGTGGCCGAGACCGTCAGCACCGCCCCCCAGATCCATCTCGACACCGTCGCCGTCGCCAAGGACGACCCCCAGCACCAGCAGCCCTGGGCCGACCTCGGCCTGAAGGCCGACGAGTACCAGCGGATCCGCGAGATCCTCGGCCGCCGCCCGACGAGCTCCGAGCTGGCGATGTACTCGGTGATGTGGAGCGAGCACTGCTCCTACAAGAGCTCGAAGGTGCACCTCAAGCAGTTCTCCGAGATTCCCCAGGAGACCGTCGCCGGCAAGATGCTGGCCGGCATCGGCGAGAACGCCGGCGTCATCGACATCGGCCAGGGCTACGCGGTCACCTTCAAGGTCGAGAGCCACAACCACCCGTCGTACGTCGAGCCCTACCAGGGCGCCGCCACGGGCGTCGGTGGCATCGTCCGCGACATCCTCGCGATGGGCGCCCGGCCGGTCGCGGTGATGGACCCGCTGCGCTTCGGCCCGCTCGACGCCGCCGACACCCACCGGGTGCTGCCCGGGATCGTGGCCGGCGTCGGTGGCTACGGCAACTGCCTCGGCCTGCCGAACATCGGCGGCGAGGCGGTCTTCGACGAGACCTACCTCGGCAACCCGCTGGTCAACGCCCTGTGCGTCGGCGTGCTCAAGCACGAGGACCTGCACCTCGCCAAGGCGTCCGGCGTCGGCAACCAGGTGATCCTCTACGGCGCCCGGACCGGCGGCGACGGCATCGGCGGCGTCTCGGTGCTGGCATCGGAGACCTTCGACGCCAATCCCGACGGGCACAGCGGGCCCGCCAAGCGGCCCAGCGTCCAGGTCGGCGACCCGTTCATGGAGAAGCTGCTCATCGAGTGCACCCTGGAGCTCTTCGCGGCCGGCCTGGTCGCCGGCATCCAGGACCTCGGCGGCGCCGGGCTGTCCTGCGCCACCTCCGAGCTGGCCAGCGCCGGCGACGGCGGCATGCACGTCGAGCTCGACCGGGTCCCGCTGCGCGACTCCACGCTCGCGCCGGAGGAGATCTTGATGAGCGAGTCGCAGGAACGGATGATGGCGGTCGTCGAGCCGGGCGACGTCGAGGCGTTCCTCGCGATCTGCGCGAAGTGGGACGTCGAGGCCGTCGTGGTCGGCGAGGTGACGGACACGGGACGCCTGCACATCGACTGGCACGGCGAGCGGGTCGTCGACGTGCCGCCGCGGACCGTCGCGCACGAGGGCCCGACGTACCAGCGCCCGTACGCCCGCCCGGACTGGCAGGACGACCCTGCAGGCCGACGTCGCCGAGAAGCTGCCGCGGCCCTCGAGCGGGGCCGAGCTGCGCGACACGCTGCTGCGCCTGGTCGCCTCGCCGAACCTGTGCGACAAGTCCTGGATCACCGACCAGTACGACCGCTACGTCCGTGGCAACACGGTGCTGGCCCAGCCGTCCGACAGCGGCATGGTCCGCGTCGACGAGGAGACCAATCTCGGGGTCGCGGTGTCGACCGACTGCAACGGCCGGTTCGCCAAGCTCGACCCGTACGCCGGGGCGCAGCTCGCGCTGGCCGAGTCCTACCGCAACGTCGCCACCGGCGGCGCCACCCCGCTGGCGATCTCCGACTGCCTGAACTTCGGCTCGCCCGAGGACCCGGCGGTGATGTGGCAGTTCGCCGAGGCCTGCCGTGGCCTCAAGGACGCCTGCCTCGAGCTCGGCATCCCGGTCACCGGCGGCAACGTCAGCCTCTACAACCAGACCGGCGAGACCGCGATCCTGCCGACCCCGGTCGTCGCCGTGCTGGGTGTGATCGAAGACGTCACCCGGCGCACGCCGTCGGCGTGGAGCGGGCCCGGCGAGCAGGTGTTCCTGCTGGGCGAGACCCGTGAGGAGCTGTCCGGCTCGGAGTGGGCGAACGTCGTGCACGGCCACCTCGGTGGGCAGCCGCCCCGGGTGGACCTGGCCGCCGAGCGGTCCCTGGCCGAGCTGCTCCGCGACGGGGTGGGGCTGCTGACCAGCGCCCACGACCTCTCCGACGGCGGCCTGGGCCAGGCGCTGGTCGAGGCGTCGCTGCGCCACGGCGTCGGGGTCTCGGTGAGCCTGGCCGACGACGCGTTCGTGGACCTCTTCGCCGAGTCCGCGGGCCGGGTCCTGGTCACGGTCGCCGAGGGTGACGAGCAGCGGCTGGCCGACCTGGCCGCGCGCCACGGCGTACCCCTCGCCGCGCTGGGGGTGACCGGTGGGTCCGACCTGGTCGTCGAGGGCCAGTTCGCGGTCCCGCTGGACGAGCTCCGCTCCGCCTGGACCGCCACCCTCCCCGCCGCCCTCGCCTGAGTCTGAGCATCGGGCCGTGTGCCTGAGCACGCGCCATGGCGCGTGCTCAGGCACACGACCCGGCGGCGATCGCCGTACGCTGCTGGCTCTCGGCGCGTTGGGCGCCGTCGGAGCGCTGGCTGCTTGCGAGGATGGTGCCGTGACCGACGCACGCACGATCAGCTACGGCGACGACCCCAGCCAGCTCGGCGAGCTCTCGCTCCCGGAGGGCACGCCCCGGGGCGTGGTCGTGGTCATCCACGGTGGCTTCTGGAAGGCGGAGTACGACCTCTCCCTGGGACGCCCGCTCGCGGCCGACCTGGTCGCGCAGGGCTGGGCCGCCTGGAACCTCGAGTACCGACGCGTCGGCCCGGCCGGGGCCGTCGCCTCCGGGGGAGGGGGCGGCACCCCCACCACGCTCGACGACGTGGCCGCCGGGATCGACCGGCTGGCGCACCTGGACCTGGACACCTCGACGCTGGTCGCCCTCGGGCACTCCGCCGGGGGGCACCTCGCGGCCTGGGCGGCCTCACGGGGCCGCTACGAGCGCTGGGCGTCCGGGGTCCCGGTCACCCACGTGATCTCGCAGGCGGGGGTGCTCGACCTGCGCTCCGGGTACGACGCCGGGCTGGGCGGCGGCGCGGTCGAGCGGTTCCTGGGCCATCCCCCGGGGCCGGGTGACGTGCCGGTCGACCCGCAGCAGCAGGTGCCGCTCGACGTACCCCTGTGGTGCGTGCACGGCCGGGCGGACGACATCGTGCCGATCGGCCAGTCCGAGGGCTACGTCGCCGCCGCGACGGAGGCCGGCGGGCGCGCGGAGCTGGTCGCGGTCGACGGGGACCACTTCACGGTGATCGACACCGGGTCCGACGCCTGGAAGCAGACGCTGGCGGTCCTCGACACCATCGCCTGATCGGGTCGTGTGCCTGAGCACGCGCCATGGCGCGTGCTCAGGCACACGACCCGAGGCTGGTTCAGGGGAGCCCGTCGCAGAGGTGCTCGGCGATGGCCAGCGACGACGTGGCCGCCGGGGAGGGGGCGTTGCGGACCGCCGTGACGCGTCCCAGCCGGCTGATCCGGAAGTCGTCGACGAGGCTGCCGTCGCGGTCCAGCGCCTGGGCCCGGACACCCGCGTGCCGGCCGTCGACGTCGGCGACGGTCAGCTCGGGCAGGTAGCGCTGGGCGCCGGCGATGAACGTGCGCCGGGAGAACGAGCCCCGCATCTCGGTGAGGCCCATCCGCCAGTGCTGGCGGGCCATCCGGCGGAAGCCCGGCCAGGCCAGGGTCTCGGCCAGGTCGCGCCAGACCAGGTCGGAGCGGCGGTACCCCTCGCGGGCCGTGGACAGCACGGCGTTCGGCCCGATGTCGACGGTGCCGTCGATGCGGCGGGTGAAGTGGACCCCGAGGAACGGGTAGCGCGGGTCCGGGACCGGGTAGACCAGTCCCCGCACCAGGTGGGCCCGCTCCGGGCGCATCGTGAGGTACTCCCCGCGGAACGGCACGATCGCCGGGCCCTGGTCGTCGCCGGCCAGCTGCGCCACCCGGTCGGACTGCAGGCCGGCGCACAGCACCACGTGGTCGAACTCGTGGCGCTCCCCGCGGGCGTCCACCCGGACCACGTCGCCGGCCCGGGTGATCCCGTCGACCGGCGCGCGGAGCAGCAGGGTGCCCCCGCAGCGCCGCACGTCCTCGGCGTACGCCCGGGTGACGGCGACGAAGTCCACGATCGCGGTCGCGGGGGAGTGCAGGCCGGCCACCCCGGTGATGTGCGGCTCGTGCTCCCGGATCTCCTCGGCGCTCAGCCGGCGCAGCCCGGGTACGCCGTTGTGGGTGGCGCGGTCCTCGATGTCGCGGAGCCGGGGCACCTCCTCGGCATCGAGCGCGACCACGGTCTTGCCGCACTCGTCGTAGGCGATCCCCCGGTCCTGGCAGTAGTCCTTGAGCAGGCCCACGCCGCGGCGGCACAGCCGCGCCTTCAGCGAGTCGCGCGGGTAGTAGAGGCCGGCGTGCACCACGCCGCTGTTGTGCCCGGTCTGGTGGGCGCCGACCTCCGGCTCCTTGTCGAAGACGGTGACCTCGACGCCGGGCCGGGTCTCCAGCAGCCGTCGGGCCACGGCGAGACCGATGATCCCGGCGCCGACGACGCCCACGCGCATCTGTCCTGCAGTCACGGGCCGAGGGTACGACGGGCCGCGCGCCGGGGGAGCGACTTGCGGCGCGGGCGCCACCAACTTCGATGATGCCGCCGGTCCGGCGGATACGGACCTTCGACCCCTGCCGCCGCAGACGCGGTCGTGGGACGGTGACCGGGACCGCCGTCCACCCGGAGGAGAGGCCTTCATGCCCGTTTTCACCCGGAAGTCCGCCGATCGCACCGACACCGCCTCGATCGACGACGCGGAGGTCGAGGCCCTGGACCGCTGGTTCCGGGCGGCCAACTACCTGGCCGTGGGCCAGATCTACCTGCTGGACAACCCGCTCCTCGAGCGGCCGCTGGTGCGCGAGGACATCAAGCCGAGGCTGCTCGGGCACTGGGGGACGACCCCGGGGCTCAACCTGCTCTGGACCCACCTGAACCGGCTGATCCGGCAGCGTGACGTCAACGCGATCTTCCTCGTCGGCCCCGGGCACGGTGGCCCGGCCGCGGTCGCGAACGCGTGGCTCGAGGGCACCTACAGCGAGGTCTACCCCAGCATCGGCTTCGACCGGGAGGGGATGCGCGGGCTGTTCCGGCAGTTCTCCTTCCCCGGCGGCATCCCCAGCCACGTGGCGCCGGAGACGCCCGGGTCCATCCACGAGGGCGGCGAGCTCGGCTACGTGCTCTCGCACGCCTACGGCGCGGCGATGGACAACCCGGACCTGGTCGTGGCGGCGGTGGTCGGCGACGGCGAGTTCGAGACCGGCCCGCTGGCGGCCTCGTGGCACGCGAACAAGTTCGTGGACCCGGTCCACGACGGCGCGGTGCTGCCGATCCTGCACCTCAACGGCTACAAGATCGCCAACCCGACGGTGCCGGCCCGGATCCCGCGCGAGGAGCTGGAGAGCCTGCTGCGTGGCTACGGGCACGAGGTGATCACCGTCGAGGGCGACGACCCGCGGGCCGTGCACCGGCAGCTCGCGGCCGCCCTGGACCGGGCCCACGACACGATCCGGGAGATCCAGCGGGCCGCGCGCGAGGACGGGCAGACCGAGCGGCGCCCGTGGCCGATGGTCCTGCTGGTCACGCCCAAGGGGTGGACCGGTCCCGCCACCGTCGACGGCAAGCAGGTCGAGGGGACCTGGCGCGCCCACCAGGTCCCGCTCGCCGAGACCCGCGAGAACGACGATCACCGGGCGATCCTCGAGGAGTGGCTGCGGTCCTACCGGCCCGAGGAGCTGTTCGACCCCACCGGGGTGCCCCGCTCCGACCTGCGCGAGCTCGCACCGGTCGGCGTACGCCGGATGAGCGCCAACCCGCACGCCAACGGCGGGCTGCTGCGTAGGCCGCTCCGGCTGCCGGACTTCCGCGACCACGCCGTCGAGGTGACCGAGCCCGGTGGGTCGATCCACGAGGCGACCCGGGTGCTCGGCCGCTACCTGGTCGACGTGGTGCGTGACAACGACTCGACGTTCCGGATCTTCGGCCCGGACGAGACCGCCTCCAACCGGCTGGACGCGGTCTACGAGGTGACCGACAAGGTCTTCGCCGGCGAGATCCGCGCCGTCGACGAGCACCTCGCGCACTCCGGGCGGGTGATGGAGATCCTCTCCGAGCACACCTGCCAGGGCTGGCTCGAGGGCTACCTGCTGACCGGGCGGCACGGGCTCTTCAGCTGCTACGAGGCCTTCATCCACCTCGTCGACTCGATGTTCAACCAGCACGCGAAGTGGCTCAAGACGACCCGGGACCTGGCCTGGCGGCCGCGGATCTCGAGCCTGAACTACCTGCTCAGCTCCCACGTGTGGCGCCAGGACCACAACGGCTTCTCCCACCAGGACCCGGGGTTCATCGACCACGTCGTGAACAAGAAGGCCGAGGTGGTGCGCGTCTACCTGCCGCCGGACACGAACACGCTGCTCTCGACCATGCAGCACTGCCTGCAGAGCCAGCACTACGTGAACGTGGTGGTGGCCGGCAAGCAGCCGTCGTTCGACTGGCTGGACGCCGAGTCCGCGGACCTGCACTGCGCCCGCGGCGTGGGCATCTGGGAGTGGGCCTCCAACGACGACGGCGACCCGGACGTGGTCATCGGCTGCGCCGGCGATGTGCCGACGCTGGAGGCGCTGGCGGCGGTGTCGATCCTGCGCGAGCACCTGCCTGACCTGAGGATCAGGTTCGTCAACGTCGTCGACCTGATGCGGCTGCAGGACGAGAAGGAACACCCGCACGGGTTGTCGGACCGCGACTTCGACACCCTGTTCACCACCGACCGGCCGGTGGTCTTCGCCTACCACGGCTACCCGTGGCTGATCCACCGGCTGACCTACCGGCGTACCAACCACCGCAACCTGCACGTGCGCGGCTACAAGGAGGAGGGCACCACGACGACGCCCTTCGACATGGTGATGATGAACGAGATCGACCGCTACCACCTGGTCATGGACGTCATCGACCGCGTCCCGGGGCTCGGTTCGCGGGCCGCGCTGCTGCGGCAGCAGATGGGCGACACCCGCCGCCGTGCCCGGGCGTGGACCCGGGCGCACGGGGACGACCTGCCCGAGGTGCGTGAGTGGAGCTGGAGCCCGCTGTCCTCGCCGCGGCACGGGCACTCGCCCTCCACCACGGCCGAGCCCGGCCCGACCGACCCCGACCTCGCCTGATCCGTCCGGGGCATCTGCCGGGGTCGCCTCACCCGAGCAGCGCGACCGCCTGCCGGGCGATCGAGAGCTCCTCGTTGGTGGGCACCACGAGGACGGCCACGGGGGAGTCGTCGGGGGAGATGAGTCGGGGCCCGGAGGAGTCGGTCTCGTTGCGCGCCGGGTCCACGGCGATGCCCAGGATGGTCAGCCCGGCGAGGGCGTCGGCGCGCAGCCGGGCCACGTGCTCCCCGATCCCGGCGGTGAAGACCACCGCGTCGGCGCCGCCGAGGACGGCGAGGTAGGCCCCGACGTACTTCCGCAGCCGGTGGCAGTAGACGTCGTACGCCGTCCGCGCGGCGTCGTCGCCGGCGTCCGCCGCGGCCAGCAGGTCACGGAAGTCGTGCCGTCCGGCCAGCCCCTCCAGCCCCGACCGGTGGTGCAGCAGGTCCTCGAGGTCGTCGAGGCCCAGGTCGGCGTGCCGCATCAGGTGCAGCAGGATCCCCGGGTCGAGGTCGCCCGCTCGGGTGCCCATCACCAGCCCCTCCAGCGGGGTGAGGCCCATCGACGTGTCCACCGGCCGGCCGCCGCGGACCGCCGCGGCGGAGGCGCCGTTGCCCAGGTGCAGCACGATCACGCGCGCCCCGGTGCGGCCGAGGAACCGCCCGGTCTCGGCGGCGACGTACTCATGGCTGATGCCGTGCGCGCCGTACCTGCGGATGTCCTCGCGGCCGGTCAGCCGGCGGTCGAGTGCGTACGTCGCCGCGGCCGCCGGCAGGTCGGCGAAGAAGGCGGTGTCGAAGGCGGCGACCTGGGGCAGTCCCGGGTACGCCGCGCGGGCGCTGCGGATGCCCTCGACCGCGGGCGGGTTGTGCAGGGGCGCCAGCCGGGCGACGTGCTCGATCTCGGCGAGCACCTCGTCGTCCACGACGTGCGCCCGGGTGAGGTGCGGCCCGCCGTGCACGACCCGGTGCCCGACGGCCCGCAGCCCCGACTCGAGGACCCCTGACCCGTCGAGGGCGTCGTGCACGGCGGCCAGCGCGGCCCGGTGGTCGTCGGCGTCGAGGTCGCTCGTCGTGGACCCGGCGGCGTCGGTGTGGGTCAGCCTCGCCGAGCCGCTGCCGATCCGCTCGGCGAGGCCGTGCACCGGCGCCCCGCCCGAGCCGGGGTCGACGACCTGGTACTTCAGCGACGAGGACCCCGCGTTGAGCACCAGCACCCGTCGGGTCATGGCGGCCTCCTCGCTCGGCGCCGCCGTCGGCGGCGCCGACACCCACCGTAGGGGCTGGGTCAGGCCGGCACCGGCTCCTCGGCGTTCGCGCTCGGCCAGTCACGCGGGCGCGGGACCTCGCGGACGCTGCGGCTCAGGGTCGGGATCAGCGCCGCGAGGGCGGTCAGCACGCCCAGCGCCGCCACGGCCCGTCCGCCGCCGAGGCCGGACAGGAGTGCGCCGGCGAGCACGGGTGCGAGCGGCATCGTCGACATGGACACGAACTGCATCGTCGACTGGACCCGGCCCTGGAGCGCCTCCGGGGTGACGGCGACCCGGTAGGCGCCGATCCCGGCGTTGCCGGCGGGGTTGAGCAGCAGGCCGACGCCGACCGCCGCGGCCACCACGACGGGCTGGTTCCACAGCGCCAGCGGCACCAGCAGCGGGACGAATGCCCAGCCGCAGAGGATGGTCAGCCATCCGGTCGCGAACCGGTCGATGATCCACGGGGCGGCCAGCGCGCCGAGGATGCCCGCCACTCCGGCGACGGTCTCCACGAGGCCGATCTGCACCGGGGCGAAGCCGCCCTGGATCAGTCGCAGGATCGCCACGAAGAACAGCGCGTTCACCGCGAGGTTGACCAGGGCCGCCCAGGTCAGCAGCACCCGGAAGAACGGGTTCGAGCGGATGAAGCGCAGCCCCTCGACCACGTCCTCGCGGGGCTTGCGCACCGGGCCGGTGCGGGGCGCCGCGGACAGGTCGGTGCGGATCCGGCCGAGCATCAGCCACGACACCGCGAAGCTGACGGCGTCGGCGGCGAAGGGCAGCCAGCGGGCCACGCCGTACAGCAGGCCGCCGAGCGGGGCGCCCACCAGGGACGCGACGTGCTGGCGGGCCTGGTTCTGGCTGAGCGCGGTCGGCAGGTCCTCGCGGGCGACCACGGCACGGACGGCCGACATCTCCGCCGGGCCGAACACCCCGGCCGCGACGCCGGTCAGCAGGGCGACCAGCAGCAGGTGCGGGACGGTGAGCACGCCCTCGATCGCGGCGGCCGCGAGGGAGGCGTAGAGCAGGACGCCCGCCCCGCTGGCGATCCGCATCACCCGCCGCCGGTCGGTGCGGTCCACCCATACCCCGGCCGGGAGCAGGACTCCGGCGAGGCCGAGCAGGAAAAGTGCCTCGGCCGCGCTGGCGATCACGGCGGAGTGGGTGAGCTGGAAGGCGAGCAGGGGGAACACGAACATGCTCACCCGGCTGCCGAGCTCGGAGATGGTCTGGCCGACCCACAGCACCGTGAAGTCGTGGTTGCGGGCGAGGTCGCGGTATCCGGTCATATTCCGCACCATATGTTGCGCAACGAGTGTTGCGCAATAGTTCTTGCGGAATTGCTAGGATCGGTCCATGGCCCGCGACACGTACGTCCACGACCCGCGGGTGCTGCGCGCGATCTCGCATCCCGTGCGCAACCGGATCCTCGGCGAGATCGAGGCCGGCGGGCCGGTCCGCGCGGCGGACATCGCCCGCGAGCTCGACATCCCGGCCAACCAGGCGAGCTTCCACCTCCGCCAGCTCGCGAAGTACGGGCTGGTGGAGGAAGCGCCCGGCGAGGCGCGTGACCGGCGGGACCGGGTGTGGAAGCTGACGGAGGCGGCGGAGCTGGCGGTCCGGCTGAACGAGCTCGAGAATGAGCCCGGTGGCAAGGCAGCCGTCGCCGTGTTCCGCCGCAGCGCAGCCGACTGGTCCCACCACCTCGTCGACCAGGCCATCAACGGGCCGGGTGACGAGGGATCCATCCGCACGGTGATCCACCAGAACGTCAAGCTGAACCGTGAGGAGGCCCTGGAGCTCCAGGAGGACCTGCAGGAGGTCGTGCAGCGGTGGATCGCACGGACCCGGGGCCGCGGTGACGAGGAGCGGCGCACCTACATCGTGATGCAGGTTCTCCAGCCCTACCCGCAGGTCGCGGGCGAGGAGTCCTAGGGTCGAGCTCGTGCCCGCCCGACTCCGCCCCGCCGATCCAGCCGCCGTCGCGGAGGCCCGCGCCCGCCTCGACGCCGGCGACGCGACCCCGACCGACCTGCGGCTGCTGACCAAGCACTACCTCGCGCTGCTCGAGACCCGCGCGCCCGGCAAGTCGGTCGAGGTCCGGGTCCCGCCGTACGCCGCGGTCCAGGTCGTCGAGGGCATCCGCCACACCCGCGGCACCCCGCCCGCCGTCGTCGAGATGGACGCCGAGACCTGGATCGCCCTGGCCACCGGTGCCCTCGCGTGGCCCGCCGCCGCCGACTCCGCCCGGGTCCGCGCCTCCGGCGAGCGCGCCGACCTCACGCCGTACCTGCCGTTGTCCTAGCCGGTAGTCCGTGACGCTTCTGTTGTGGAAAACGCGTTTTCCACAACAGAAGCGTCACGGAGTATCCCTGGACCCGGGTCAGTGAGCCCGCCGGATAGGTTGGCCCGCATGAGCGAGTACGACGTGGACGGCATCAGGAACCGGGTGGCCGAGGTGCTTCCCGGCATCCGCAAGGACCTCGAGGACCTGGTCCGCATCGAGTCGGTGAGCGCCGACCCGGCGCGGGCGAGCGAGGTGCAGCGCAGCGCCGAGGCGGTCGCCGACCTGTTCCGTGCCGAGAAGTTCGAGACCGTCGAGATCGTCAGCGCCGCGGGCGGCGCGCCCGCGGTCATCGCGCACAAGCCGGGGCCCGAGGGGGCGCCCACGGTGCTGCTCTACGCCCACCACGACGTGCAGCCCGAGAACGACCACGCGGAGTGGGACTCCCCGCCGTTCGAGCCCACCGAGCGGGACGGCCGGCTGTACGCCCGCGGTGCCGCCGACGACAAGGCCGGGATCGCCGCGCACCTCGGCGCCCTGCGGGTCTACGGCGACGACCTGCCGGTCAGCGTCACGATGTTCATCGAGGGCGAGGAGGAGGTCGGCTCCGACACCCTTCCCGCGCTGCTGAAGGAGCACCAGGACAAGCTCAGCGCCGACGTCATCGTCATCGCCGACTCCGGCAACTGGGACATCGGCGTCCCGGCGCTGACCACCAGCCTGCGCGGCCTGGTCCGCGTCGACGTCGAGGTCCGCACCCTCACCCACGCCGTCCACTCCGGCATGTGGGGCGGCCTGGTGCCGGACTCCCTGATCACCCTGAGCCGGGTCATCGCCAGCCTGCACGACGACGCCGGCAACGTCGCAGTCGACGGGCTGCACAGCGGCCCCGCCGCCGACGTGGAGTACCCCGAGGAGCGGCTGCGCGCCGAGTCCGGCGCGGTGCCCGGCATCGGCTGGATCGGCGAGGGGTCGACCGTCGAGCGGCTGTGGACCCGGCCGTCGCTGAGCATCACCGGCCTGGACGCGCCCAAGGTCGACGGCGCCAGCAACACCCTGGTGCCGGCCGCCCGCGCGAAGATCTCGATGCGGATCGCCCCCGGCGACACCACCGAGAACGCACTGGCCTGCCTGAAGGCCCACCTCGAGTCCCACGTCCCGTGGGGCGCGGAGCTGAAGGTCACCGTCGTCGACACCGGCGAGGCCACCCAGATCGACGCGACCGGGCCGGCGTACGACGCGGCACGCGGCGCCTTCACCGAGGCCTGGGACGGCACCGAGCCGGTCGACATGGGTGTCGGCGGGTCGATCCCGTTCATCGCGGAGTTCCTCGAGGCGTTCCCGCGGGCCAGCGTGCTGGTGACGGGCGTGGAGGACCCCGACACGCGGGCCCACGGTGCCAACGAGGGCCTGCACCTCGCGGAGTTCGAGCGGGTCGTGCTCGCCGAGGCGCTGTTGCTGCACAACCTCGGCAATCTCTGACCGGGCCGGTTCCGAATCAAGGCCGTGCGCGCCGAGACCCTGGCCTTCCTCGCCGGGCACCGGCGCGCGCGGGTCGGGCCGCTCACCGACCGGCTGGTCGCCACCATCGAGGCGAGCAACCCCGGCTACGCCGCCACCCGCCTGGTGCCGCGGGCGGACCTGTGGGCGTCCTGCCGGGACAACATCGGCCGAGTCCTGGAGCTGCTCGCGGCCGCCGTCGACGGCGGCCGCGGGCCGGGTGACGGCAGCGCAGCCCCAGGACGCGGCGTACGACGCGGCGCGGGCGACCGGGCGGCGCCGCGCCGAGCAGGGGCTGCCGCTCGACGACGTGCTGCGCTCCTTCCGGATGGGTGGCCGGCTGATCTGGGACGACCTGGTCGAGCAGGCCCGCTCCGCCCTCGATGCCGAGGAGCTGCGCGAGGTCGGGACCCGGCTGTGGGAGGTCGTCGACGAGACGTCGGCCCAGGTGGCGGCGGCCTACCACGGCGCCGAACGGGCGGCGGTCCGCGCCGACGCGCAGCTGCGCGCCGAGCTGTGGGAGGGCCTGCTCGGCGGCCGGGCCAAGGAGCCCGGCTTCGCCCACGAGGCCGCCCGGATCCTCGACGTGCCGGTCTCGGGCGACTACCTGGTGGTCGTCGGCGAGGCCCTCGACAGCGTCCGCCTCGAGGAGGCGCTGGCGCCGTGCCCGTCGGTCTGGGTACGCCGCACCGGCGGCGTGGTCGGGCTGGTCGCGCTCGGCGACCTGGCTGCCGAGCGGGTGCTGGCCGTGCTCCGTGACCGGGTGAGGGGGCCCGCCGGGGTCTCGGCGGTCGTCTCGGGGCTGGCGGGCGTCGACACCGGGGTGCGGCAGGCGTCGCTGGCGCTGCGGACCCCGGGCGGGGACCGGCCGGTCGCGTTCGACGACTGCCTGCCGGACGCGCTGCTGCTCACCGCCCCGGAGGTGGCGGGCCGCCTGGTCGCGGTCTGGCTGGGGCCGCTGCTGGCGCTTCCGCCCGCCGAGCTGGCCCCCTTGCTGGACACCCTCGAGGCCTGGGTGGCGACCGGTGGCTCGACCACCCACACGGCCGCCCGTGTGCACTGCCACCGCAACACCGTGATCAACAGGCTGCGGCGGATCGCGACCCTCACCGGGCAGGACCGGTTCGACCCGAACCGGTTCCACGGAGTCCCGCCCCTCGAGCTGGCGCTGGCCCTGCGCGCCCTCGGAGCCGGCGCGCACCGCTGACCCGCACCCGAGCGCCCCGGCGGTGAGTGAACAACCGTGTGGGTGCCGAATTCGGTTGCTGGCTCACCGCTGGCCCGGTGTGCACTCTGCACAGCCCGGGGCGCCGGATCGTGGGCACCCCGCGCATGGCGGACGGGCGTGATGGCTGTCACGATGATCCCGGGAGGGAGCACGACGTCCCGGCTTGCCGGGACCGATGCTCTGGAGGTTGGTCGGATGACCACGCACGAACATGCCCGCACGAGCCCGACCGACCCCGACCAGCCCGAGCCGCTGGGGGTGCGCAGACGCAGCTTCCTGGGCTACGTGCTGGCCGGCACGACCCTGGTGGCCGCTGCCGACCTCGGTCTGGCCCCGGCCGCGCGCGCCGCTGTCCCCTCGGGTGTCCAGGTCCCCGAGCTCTACGACCTCGAGGACCTGCAGACCGACGCCGCCCAACCCACGGCGAACCTGATCACCGTCACCATCAACGAGGACGGCACGGCCTCCTTCGCGCTCCCGCGGATGGAGGTCGGCCAGGGGATCACCACCTCCACGGCGATGCTCATCGCCGAGGAGCTCGACGTGCCGGTAGAGAAGGTTGTCGTCACGCTGGCCCCGGCTCGCCCCGAGCTGGTCTGGAACCAGCTGACCGGCGGCTCGAACACCACGGTCTCGACGTACACCCCCGTCCGCGTCGCCGCCGCGATCGCCAAGGGTGCGCTCCTGGACGCCGCCGCCATCCAGCTCGGCGCCGAGGTCGCCCGGCTCCGGAGCCATGAGGGCATCATCACCGCTCCCGACGGCAGCTCGGTGTCGTACGGCGAGCTGGCGAGCAAGGCCGCGAGCGCCACCGACCGCCCGGTCCAGGTCGAGCTCAAGGCGGCCACGGACTTCTCGGTCATCGGCCACCCGCGCAGCCGCGACGACGCCCTCCTGGCCGTCACCGGGCAGAAGGACTTCGCGATGGACCTCCACGTGCCCGGAGCGCTGCCCACGATGGTCTGCCGGCCGCCGACGCTCAACGGCACGCCCAAGCGGCTCCGCAACAAGCGCGAGATCCTCGCGATGCCCGGCGTCCGGAACGTCGCCATGGTCGACACCGGCATCGCCGTGCGCGCCAGGACCTTCGGGCAGTGCATCGACGCGATCCGCGCGATGGACGTCGTCTGGAACCCCGGCACGGTCGAAGGCGAGTCCGACCAGACGATCCTGGCGCGGCTGCGCAAGGCCGAGATCGCCGCTCGCGGTCCCGGACGTGCCACTCCTGGCGAAGACCGTCGAGGAGAGCTTCACGTTCATGTTCCGCAGCAGCGCCGCCCTCGAGCCGAACTGCGCGGTCGCGGACGTGCGCGAGGACCGGGCCACGATCTGGGCCGGTCTCAAGGTGCCGATCCTCGCCCAGCAGAACATCGCCGAGGCGCTCGGCATGACGCAGGACCAGGTGCAGGTCAACGTGGTCACCGGTGGCGGGTCCTTCGGGCACAAGCTCTTCAGCGACGCGGCGATCGAGGCGGCGAGGATCTCCCAGGCGATGGGCGAGCCGGTGCGCCTCATGTGGCACCGCGCCGACGAGCCGCGCCAGGGCCGGCTGCACCCGATGGTGACCTCGCGGATCCGCGCCACCCACCTCGCCGGGCAGGTGCTGAGCTTCGAGCAGCGCAACACCAGCGTGGTCACCGACTTCAGCCACGGGCTGGGCGAGATCATCACCTCGACCATCGACGAGGCCCCCACCGAGGTGGGCCGGACCCTCGGCGGCCTGGGCTTCTCCGAGACGATCTTCACGCTCACCCAGGAGCTGCCCTACGACTTCGGCCTGGTCACCCAGCTGCTCAGCGAGACCGACGACCGCTTCAACACCGGCAGCATGCGCAACATCTACTCGCCCGACACCGCGGTCGCCAACGAGCTGGTCATCGACCGGATCGCGAAACAGATGGGCAAGGACCCGCTCGCGTTCCGCCTCGAGTTCCTCAAGGACGACCGGACCCGGGCGGCGCTGCAGAAGGTCGCGGACGAGGGCGACTGGGGCCGCAACGATGCCTGCCGGCACGGCCCAGGGCATCGCCATCCACAAGGAGTACAAGGGCGCCACCGCCGTCCTGGTCGAGATCGACACGCGGCCCGAGACGGTCGACCGCGACGTCTACCACGCCGTCACCGGCCCGCGCGTGACCAAGGCCGTGATCGCCGTCGACGCCGGCCTGGTGATCAACCCGCGCGGCCTCGAGGCGCAGATGATCGGTGGCTTCTCGGACGGGATGGCGCTGACCCTGACCAGCAGCTGCCACCTGCGCGACGGCCACTTCCTCGAGGCCAGCTGGGACAACTACTTCTACACGCGCCAGTGGAACGTCCCGCCGGAGTTCGAGGTCCACGTCATGCCCTCGGACTCCGAGCAGCCCGGCGGCGCCGGAGAGGCCGGCGTCGCCTCGTCGGCAGCTGCCGTCGCGTGCGCCTACGCCCGGGCCACGAAGACGATGCCGACCCGCTTCCCGATCAACCACGGGACGATCTCCTTCAAGCCCAAGTCGTTCGTCCCGCCGGTCCCGCAGTCGCCCACCAACGGGCTGAAGTTCACCTACTGAGGAGCAGAGAGTGCCCAAGCAGACCTTCATCCTCAACGGCAAGCAGCATCACCGTCGACGTCCACGACGACGTCCGGGTCCTGTGGGTGCTGCGCGACCTGCTCGGGGTCACCGGCCCCAAGTACGGCTGCGGCATCAACGTCTGCAAGGCGTGCACGTCGCACATCAACGGCCGGGCCTTCAACCCCTGCTCGGTGCGGGTCGGCGACCTGCAGGCCGGACGACGAGGTGACCACGATCGAGGGGCTACCCGACACCGTGGGGGAGGACCTGCACCCGATGCAGCGGGCCTGGCTCGACCGTGACGTGGCGCAGTGCGGCTACTGCCAGCCCGGCCAGATCATGGCCGCGGTCGCGCTGGTCCGGAAGGTACGCCGCGAGGGCCGCTCGGTCACCGAGGCCGACCTCGACGGCATCCGCAACATCTGCCGCTGCGGGACCTACACGCGGATCCGCGAGGCGATCCGGCAGGGCGAGCGCCAGATGTGACCCTCAGGCCGTGGCGGCGGGGAGCAGCACCCGGAAGGTGCTGCCCGTGCCGAGCTCGGACTCCACCTCGATCCGACCCTGGTGCCGCTGCACGATCCGGCTGACGATCGCCAGCCCGAGACCGGTGCCGGGCTGGGAGCGGGCCTCGGGGTTGGTGCTGCGGAAGAACTCCCGGAACAGCTGGCCCTGGTCCTCCGGCGAGATGCCGAGCCCGGTGTCGCTGCAGGAGAGCAGGATCTCGTCGCCGCAGGTGGCGAGGGAGACCGTCACCCGGCCGCCGTCCGGCGTGTACTTCACCGCGTTGCTGACCAGGTTGGCGCACACCCGGTCCAGCTCGTCGTGGTCGCCGACCGCCAGCACCGGCTCGCGCGGCGCGTGGACGTCGAGCTCGATGGCCTTGCGCTCCGCCGCCACCGAGGTCAGGTCCACGACCTCGTCGACGATGCGGCGCAGGTCGACCGGGGCGGGGATGACCGGGTTGTCCGGGTCGCCGACCTTCGAGAGCAGCAGCAGGTCCTCGACGACCCGGACCATCCGGTTGGCGCCGCGCTCCATGGCCGACAGCGAGGCCATGGTGGCGCCGGAGAGGTCGGGAGAGGACTCGAGGATCTCGAGATGGCCCATGATCGCGGTGAGCGGGTTCTTCAGCTCGTGGGACACCGTCGCGATCAGCTGGCTCTTGTAGGTGTCGAGCGCCTGCAGCTCCTCGACCAGCTGGTGCTCGCGCTCGAACGTGCGGGCGTTGAGGATGGCCCGGCCGAGGTCGTGCCCGATGTCGAGCGCCGCGGCCGCCTCGACGCTGCTCCAGTCCGCGTCGTCCTCGGTGCGCGTCAGCACCAGGTTGCCCAGGCACTCCGGCCCCGCCCCCAGCGGGGTGAACAGCAGCGAGTTGATGCCGATGGTGTCGAGGAAACCGAGGATCCGCTCCCCGTTCTCGGCGGAGATCGACGGGCCGAAGGGCCGGCCACGCTGGACGATCTCGACCCGCTGGCCCTCCCAGGCCCGCCGCGCGGCCGCCTCCGCGATCTTCATCAGCTCGCCGGTGAGCACCACCTCGACCCCGTCGGCGGAGTAGACCGCGCCGGTCCCGTGCCCGTCCTCGTCGATGGTCTGGATCCACAGGCCGCGCGCCTGGAAGCCCTCCATCAGGGCGTCGCGGATGTCGCTGAGGATGCGGTCGATGCGCAGCTGGGCGCTCGCCTGGCGCACCACCTGGCGCGCCGCCTCGGCCAGCCTGACCTGGTGCGAGAGCGCCTCGCGCTCGAGCGCGGTGATGACCGCCCGGCCGGCCTGCTCGGCGTACCGCTGCAGCAGCTGGCGCCGCGCCGTGCCCGGGCGCTTCCCGTCCTCGGGCAGGTCGATCGCGAGGGTGCCGCGCAGCTCGCCCTTCTCGTCGTAGAGCGGCGCGATGAGCAGGTCCAGCGGGTGCCAGGCGTCGGGATCCTCGAGCGGGGTGATGTCCGGGACCCAGCCCCACGTGTCGCCGAGCTCCGGGTCGAGTCGCTCGTGCGGCACGAAGCGCAGCAGCCCCCACTCGTCGGCCTTCTCGATCTCCCGCTCGAGGCGGTCGACGGGCGTGCGGGTGCCCTCGAGCTGCTCGCGGGCCGCGTCGCTGCCCGCGACCGCCATCACCTCGAGCTTGCCGTCGTCGCGGACCACGCTGATCGCGGCAACGCCGAACCCCGCCAGCTGCGTCACGCCGTCGGCGATCGTCTGGAGGGCCTCGCGCGAGGTGTCGTACCACTCGCTCTGCTGCGCGGGACGTTGCTGCACGTCGGTGGGATGCCCGGTCATTCACTCTCACTGTCCGTAGGTGTGACCCACCTTACGGTCCCTCACCCCTTCGGGTAATCAAATCGTGATCTTCGGAACCGGCAAGTGGGACCCCGCCGACCCCGGCCCTAGACTCTGGGACGTGCCCTACCTCAGCAGCGCGCGCAAGGGAGGCGACGGCCGGCTGACGGCGGCCCTCGACCCCAACGAGCAGGGACCCCAGGACGCCTGTGGCGTCTTCGGCGTCTGGGCCCCGGGCGAGGACGTCGCCAAGCTGACCTACTTCGGGCTCTACGCCCTGCAGCACCGCGGCCAGGAGTCGGCCGGTATCGCGGTCAGCAACGGGCGCCAGATCCTGGTCTACAAGGACATGGGCCTGGTCAGCCAGGTCTTCGACGAGTCGACCCTGGACTCGCTCAAGGGGCACCTCGCGATCGGCCACTCGCGCTACTCCACCACCGGTGCGAGCACCTGGCAGAACGCCCAGCCCACCTTCCAGCCCACGGGCGACGGCTCGATCGCGCTCGGGCACAACGGCAACCTGATCAACACCCACGAGCTGGCGCAGATGGTCACGGAGCTGCCCGGCCCCAGCGACGAGCTCGAGCTCCACGCCAAGAACCTCGAGTCCTCGACCAACGACACCGGCCTGGTCACCGCGCTGCTCGCCCACCACCCGGACACCACGCTGGAGCAGCGGGCGCTGGAGGTGCTCCCGCAGCTGCAGGGCGCGTTCTGCTTCGTGTGGATGGACGAGGACACGCTGTACGCCGCCCGCGACCCGCAGGGCATCCGGCCGCTGGTGCTGGGCCGCCTCGAACGCGGCTGGGTGGTGGCCAGCGAGGACGCCGCGCTCGCCACCATCGGTGCCAGCGTGGTCCGCGAGGTCGAGCCCGGCGAGATGCTGGTGATCGACGAGAACGGCCTGCGCTCGCACCACTTCGCCGAGCCCGCGCCGAAGGGGTGCGTGTTCGAGTACGTCTACCTGGCCCGGCCGGACGCGACGATCAGCGGTCGCAGCGTCCACGAGGCCAGGGTCGAGATGGGGCGCCGCCTGGCGCGGGAGTTCCCCGTCGAGGCCGACCTGGTGATGCCCGTCCCCGAGTCCGGGACCCCGGCAGCGGCCGGGTACGCCGAGGAGAGCGGCATCCCGTTCGGCCAGGGCTTCGTCAAGAACGCCTACGTCGGCCGCACCTTCATCCAGCCCAGCCAGACGCTGCGCCAGCTCGGCATCCGGCTCAAGCTCAACGCCCTGGAGCACATGATCCGCGGCAGGCGGATCGTCGTCGTCGACGACTCGATCGTGCGCGGCAACACCCAGCGGGCGCAGATCCGGATGCTCCGCGAGGCCGGCGCCCTCGAGGTGCACGTGCGGATCTCCAGCCCGCCGGTGAAGTGGCCCTGCTTCTACGGCATCGACTTCGCGACCCGGGCCGAGCTGATCGCCAACGGGCTCGAGGTCGACGAGATCGCCGCCAGCGTGGGTGCCGACAGCCTGGGCTACATCTCCCTCGACGGGATGGTCGAGTCCACCGGGCTGCCCGCCGACCGGCTGTGCCGGGCCTGCTTCACCGGCGAGTACCCGATCGCGCTGCCCGACGAGAGCCTCCTCGGCAAGCACCTGCTGGAGACCTCGCTGACCTCGCCGACGGCGGGCAAGGCGCTGCCCGTGCTCAACAACCCCTGAGAAGTGAGACCAGGAGACCCCGTGACGCAGCCTCCCGCCGACCCTGCCCGTGACGACGACGAGCGAGCCCGCCACGAGGGTGCCTACGCCGAGGCCGGGGTCTCGATCGAGGCCGCCGACAAGGCCATCGAGCTGATGAAGGGGTGGGTCGACAAGGCCCGTCGCCCGGAGATGATCGGTGGCCTCGGCGGCTTCGCCGGACTCTTCGACGCCTCCGCGCTCACCCGCTACCGGCGACCCCTGCTGGCCACCTCGACGGACGGCGTCGGCACCAAGGTCGCCATCGCCCAGGCCATGGACGTGCACGACACGATCGGCTTCGACCTGGTCGGGATGGTCGTCGACGACCTGGTCGTGTGTGGCGCCGAGCCGTTGTTCATGACCGACTACATCGCCACCGGCCGCGTCGTGCCCGAGCGGATCGCCGCCATCGTCAAGGGCATCGCGGAGGCGTGCGTGCTGGCCGGCTGCGCCCTGGTCGGCGGCGAGACCGCCGAGCACCCCGGCCTGCTGGCGCCGGACGAGTACGACGTCGCCGGCGCGACCACCGGCGTGGTCGAGGCCGACGACCTGCTCGGTCCGGGGCGGGTCCGCCCCGGCGACGCGGTGATCGCGATGGAGGCCAGCGGGCTGCACTCCAACGGCTACTCCCTGGTCCGCCACGTGCTGCTGGGCGCGCCCGAGAAGGGCGGTGCCGGGTGGCAGCTGGACCGAGCCGTCCCCGACTTCGGTCGCACCCTGGGCGAGGAGCTGCTCGAGCCGACCCGGATCTACGCCAAGGCCTGCCTCGACCTCGCCGCCCGGACGGCGACGCACGCCATGTCGCACGTGACCGGTGGCGGGCTGGCGGCCAACCTCGAGCGGGTGATGCCGGCCGAGCTCAGCGCCACCATCGAGCGCGGCACCTGGACCCCGCAGCCGGTGTTCGACGTGGTGCGCCGCGTCGGCGACGTCGCGCAGGCCGACCTCGAGGCCACCTTGAACTGCGGCGTCGGGATGGTCGCGCTGACCGCCCCCGAGGACATCGACACCGCGATCGAGGTCCTGGCCGGGCACGGCGTACGGGCCTGGGTCGCCGGCGAGGTGCGCCGGGACGACGTCAACGGCGGCAAGGTGCTGCTCACGGGCCGCCATCCCGGCTGGTGACCTGCGGATTCACCGCGGCGCGGCCCCAAATGACGCCCTGGGTGTGCGGGAACAGCCCGGCAACCGGTAGCGTTGCCCCCACGAGAGAATTGTTGAGAAGTCCGGGAGCCCCACCTTTGAGGGTTCGGGCCCCGGCCGAGCGTGCGAGGGGGCTGACCCTATGGGGCGCGGCCGAGCGAAAGCCAAGCAGACGAAGGTCGCCCGCGACCTGAAGTACCGCACTCACGAGACGGACTTCGGGAAGCTGGCGCAGGAGCTGCATGGCGGCGACAGCAACAACAGCGACCAGACGGACTCGTCCAACGACGAGTACGACGACTGGTCGGACTACGCCGAACCTCAGCGCGACTGAGCGGTCCCACCGCCCGGCCCCCGCGTGGACCGGGCGGGAGTGGTTTTCGTGCGTGGGCACTTTCCCCGGTCAGCCGGTGAAACCAGCACTTGTCAGGTGGTAGACCCCCTGACAAGTGCCAGTTTCCCCGGTCAGCCGGTGAAAGTGGCCGGCCCTCAGCCCAGCCAGATGCCGCGCAGGCGACCGACGTCGCGCATGCGGCGCTCGGCGAGCCGGTCGGCGGCGATGGCGGGGGCGACCCCGTCGGAGGCGGCGAGCTCGAACACCCGACGCGTGGTGTCGAAGATGCCGGTGGCGCGCTGCTGCGCGCGCTCGAAGGAGAAGCCCTCGAGCTCGTCGGCGACCTGGATCAGGCCACCGGAGTTCACGCAGTAGTCCGGGGCGTAGAGGATCCCGCGCTCCTCGAGCGCCTTCTCGATGCCCGGGTGGGCGAGCTGGTTGTTCGCGGCGCCGCAGACGATGCGTGCCGACAGCACGTCGACCACCTCGTCGGTGAGCGCGCCGCCGAGCGCGCAGGGCGCGTAGACGTCGAGCTGCGAGGCGACCAGCGCGTCGGTCGACTCCACGGCGGTGACCTGGGGGAACTCGTCGCGCACCCGGTCCACCGAGGGCTGGTGCACGTCGGTCACGACCACGGTCGCGCCGTCCTCGATCAGGTGCCGCACCAGGTGGTGGCCGACCTTGCCGACGCCGGCGACGCCCACGGTCCGGCCGGCGAGCGAGTCGGTGCCCCACGCGACCTCGGCCGCCGCGCGCATGCCCTGGAACACGCCGTACGCCGTGAGCACCGAGCTGTCCCCGGCGCCGCCGTGCGCGACCGTGCGGCCGGTGACGAAGGAGCACTCGCGGGCGATGTCGTCCATGTCGGCGGAGAACGTCCCGACGTCGCAGGCGGTGTAGTAGCGGCCGTTCAGCGACTGCACGAAGCGGCCGTAGGCGCGCAGCAGCGCCTCGGACTTCAAGGTGGCCGGGTCTCCGATGATCACGGCCTTGCCGCCGCCGAGGTCGAGGCCCGCCAGGGCGGCCTTGTAGGACATGCCGCGCGAGAGGTTCAAGACGTCCTGCACCGCGTCCGCGGTCGAGGCGTAGGGGTAGAAGCGGGTGCCGCCGAGGGCCGGGCCGAGGGCCGTGGAGTGGATGGCGACGATCGCCTTCAGGCCGGTGGCGGGGTCGTTCGCGAAGACGACCTGCTCGTGCTCGGAGCCGAGCTCGAACACGTCGGCATCGAGGGGTGCAGACATGGGTGGTGCCCACTTTCTGTGTGTCGGCCACGGGGTGGGTGGCGCTGGTGTCGCGGACCGCGGGGGTGGTGCGTGCCCGTGGTCACATCGTAGGCCCGTCCGGCGCCCGTACCCGAGCCGACGTCGTCCGCTGCAGCACCACCTCGCCGTGGGTGCCGTAGCCCAGCAACGGCCCGCCGTAGGCCGCGCCGTTGAAGGCCACCATCAGCCAGTCGTCGTCCTCGAGCTCGACCAGGGTCGGCCACGGGATGTTGGTGGGATAGGGCGCCTCGAGCGAGCCGACCTCGGCGAGATCGAGGTCGAAGACAGGGAACCCGCGCCGTTGGCCGCGCCGGCCCTCGCGCCCGTCGCTCGCGAGCACCCGCCAGGCCCCGTCGACGCGGACCAGCGTGGTGCCCTCGGTGGCGGTCCGGTCGGTCGCGGACCCGCGCACCGACAGCGTGTCCAGGTCGGGGCCCTCGGCGAGTGCCGGGTGGAACCGGAAGAACTTGCGCGCGCTCACGTAGCCCACCAGCCAGCGCCCGTCCGCGTGCACGAGGTGCGGGTCCCACACCCCCACCGAGCGCAACCCCTCGGTGGGCAGGCTGAGCCGGCGGGTGTCGAGGACGTGCCGACCGTGGAGCAGGTCGGCGTCGGTCTCGGCGAGCGTGACCGCCACGGTGGCCCCCGGCCGGGTGCGGTCGAAGTCGCCCCAGGTGCTGGTCGCCACCACCCAGCGACCCGCGTCGCGGAGCAGGTGGGTGGCGTGGTCGCCGAACACGCCGGGGAGCCCGGGCCGCCGGAAGAACAGGTCGGCGCGGTGCGTCAGCGCGTAGGTCGCCGGATCGAGCGTCCACACCGAGGTGTGCGCGGTGTCGAAGAACCCCGGCCCGGCGCTGGTGGCGGTCAGCAGCAGCCGGCCGCCGAGACGGTACGCCGTGCCGTCGCGCTCGGTGACCAGGCGCAGGTCCCGGAGCCCGAGCTGGCCGAAGCCGCCGGCGACGACCCGGCCCGGCGGTGGTTCCGTGCTGCCCTCCCACCGCTGCGCCGTGGTCAGCGAGGCCAGCCACGCCTCGTCCCGGGTCCGGACCCGGTCGCGCAGGTCGACGCGGCCGCGGGCGACCCACCCGGCCGGGTGCCGGGTGAGCACGGTGAGGTGGGTGCCGGTCAGCGTGAGGCCCAGCGCGGAGGCCGGCTCGACTGCGCGTCCGTGGCGCCGGCTCCGGTGGGTGGTGCTGTGGCCCGGCGCGTGCACCTCGAGGCCCACGGTGCCGCGCGCCACGTCGTACCACCCGACGAGGCGGACCTGACCGCCCGAGAGCTCGAGCACCAGGCGTCCCGGTCGCGACTCGGACAGCGCGGCGGTCACCGCGGCGTACGGCGCGGGGTGCGGCGTGGGCGCGGACCAGCCGGAGGCCAGGGCCCGGTCGAGGAGGACGGCGCCGGGAGAGACCAGGTCCACCGGCCGACGTCGGGCGACGACCTCGAAGCGGGGCAGCACGCCGGCCAGTCTCGCAGCGTGACGCCGGTGTGCCGCGTCACCGGGACCGGGCGGTGGCCTCCTGCAGCGCGGCGACCGCCCGCTCGACCTCGCGCGCCAGGTCGTCGAGCAGGGGAGCGGCACCGGCGGTGCGGTCGGCGTCCCCCAGCGCCTCCAGCCGGGCGGCGGCACCGCCGACCAGGGGCAGGCCGAGGTTGAGCGCGCTGCCCTTGAGCTGGTGCGCCGAACCCTGCAGGCCCGCGGCGTCGTCGGGAGTCGACCGCGTCCCGGATCGCCTGCACCTGGCCGCCGACACGGGAGAGGAACGAGGTGGCGGTGCGTTCGAAGAAGCTGACCCCGTCCTTCTTCAGCTCGTGCAGCATCCGCATCCGGGCCTCGTCGAGGACGGGTGCGTCGGGTGGCTCCTCCGGTGCCGTGGCTGCGGTGTCCCGGCCGGCGGGCAGGTCCCCGGACCAGCGGCGGATCACCCGCTCCAGGTCGGCGGCGTCGACGGGCTTGGTCAGGAAGTCGTCCATGCCGGCGGCCAGGCAGCGCTCCCGTTCGCCCTCGAGTGCCGACGCCGTCATCGCGATGATCGGGCACCCGGCGGCCCTCGGGCTCCGCGGCCCGCACCGCGCGCGTCGCGTCGAAGCCGTCGAGCAGCGGCATCCGGCAGTCCATCAGCACCGCGGCGAAGTCGTGGTCGGTCGCCAGCCGGTCCACGGCCTCCTCGCCGTCCGAGGCGACCTCCACCTCGAAGCCGAGGTTCTCCAGCAGCCCCGTGGCCACGAGCTGGTTGACCTGGTTGTCCTCGACGACCAGCACGCGCAGCCCCAGCGGCGGCCGGGCGGATCGTGGCGCCGTGGACGGCAGCACGGTCGGACGCGAGACGTCCGTGACGCCGACGAGGGCGTCGTACAGCTCGGAGTGCCGGACCGGCTTCTCGAGGGAGGCGTGCACGCCCGCGTCCCGGACGGCTTGCGGGCGGACGCCCTGGTTCGAGGAGAGCAGCAGCATCGCGGGGCCGCCCAGTTCGGGCTCGGCCCCGATCCGCCTGGCCAGCGCGAGCCCGTCGGTGTCGGGCATGACGAGGTCGAGCAGCACGATCTCGAAGGGCCAGTCCTCGACGACCGCGTCCCGCAGCGCGGCCATGGCCTCTGTCGCCGAGGAGGCGGCGGCCACGTCCATCTGCCACGCCGCGAGCTGCTCGGTGAGGATGAGGCGGTTGGTCTCGTTGTCGTCGACGACCAGGACCCGGCGGCCCTGGAGCCCGTGGGACGACGGCGACCTCCGGGTGGCGGCGCCGCCCGCCCGCCCGAACGCAGCGGTGAACGAGAACGTGCTGCCGCGGCCCACCTCGCTGCTGACCTCGATCTCACCGCCGAGCGCCTCGACCAGCTGGCGCGAGATGGCCAGTCCGAGGCCGGTGCCGCCGTGCCGCCGGGTGGTCGACGGGTCGGCCTGGGTGAACGCGTCGAAGAGCGTGGCGCGAGCCGCCGGGTCGATACCGACGCCGCTGTCGACGACGTCGACGCGCAGCACCACCTCCTCGGCGCTCTCCCGCTCGACGCGGGCCGAGACGACCACCTCCCCGTCGTCGGTGAACTTCACCGCGTTGGAGCCGAGGTTGGTGAGCACCTGGCCGAACCGCACCGAGTCGCCACGCAGGAAGAGGGGCACGTCCGGGTGGCAGGCGACGATCAGCTCGAGCCCCTTGGCGTGCGCGGGCCCGCTGAGCACCGACGCGCTCTGCTCGAACACGCCGCGCACGTCGAAGTCGACGGCCTCGAGCTCGAGCTTGCCTGACTCGATCTTGGACAGGTCGAGGATGTCGTTGATGATCCCGAGCAGCGTGAGCCCGGCCCGCTGCAGCCCCTCGGCCAGCCGGCGCTGGTGGTCGTCGAGCTCGGTGCCCAGCAGCAGCTCGTTCAGCCCGATGACGCCGTTCATCGGCGTGCGGATCTCGTGGCTCATGGTGGCCAGGAACTCCGACTTGAGCCGCGAGGCCTCCATGGCCTCGTCGCGGGCCTCGGCGAGCTCCTGGGCGCTGCGCTCGCGCTCGGCCACCAGGCTCAGCTGCCCCGCGATCTGGCCGATCAGGAACATCGAGTTCTCGTCGGGCGGCACCTCGTCGGCGAGCACCTCGATCACGGCGACCGCACGGGCCGCCAGGAGGACCGGGATCGCCACCAGGCTGTGGGTGTCCGCGTGGTCGCTGGGCGCTCCGATCTCGACCTGGCGGGACAGGCGCGCCCGCTCGGCCAGGGCGGGATCGGGCAGGGGCTCCCAGGCTGCGTGGCCGCTGGAGTCCAGCGGCTCGCGCGCCAGCGCGCCGTCCGCACCGACGGTGTAGACCCCCACCGCCGTCCAGGTCGTGAAGAGGGGAAGGGCCACCGCCATCGTGGCGATGGCCTCGGCCAGGTTGGTGGCCTGGTTGGCCGCCATCGCCATGCCCTGGAGCAGCTCGAGGCGTCGGGTGGCCTCGGCGGCGAGCTGGTCGGCCCGCTTGAGATCGGTGATGTCCTGGGTGGTGCCGCCCATCGCCAGCGGCGTGCCGTCGGCTGCGCGCTGGACCCGGCCGAGGCCGCGGATCCAGCGCACCTCGCCACCACGCCGGATGATCCGGCTGTCGAACGCGAACTCGTCGGCACCCGCGAAGGTCGAGCCCACGATCGCTCGCACCCGGTCGCGGTCCTCGGGGTGGATCCGGTCCAGGAAGCCCTCGTAGGTGGCGTCGTGCTCGTCGGGCTCGAGGTTGTAGATGCGGTAGAGCTGGGCGGACCAGGTGACGGTGTTGGTCGGGACGTCCCACGACCAGCTGCCGATGTGGGCGATGCTCTGTGCGGTGGCGAGCTGCTGCTCGCGGTCGCGCAGGGTGTCGAGGAGGGCCCGGCGGTCGGTGTACTCGGTGACCCGGTGCAGCCACCCGACCCGGCGTCCGTCGTGGTCACGCAGGGGGCTCCAGCTGACCAGCGTCCAGATCTCGGTGCCGTCGGCGCGGACGAACTTGGACTCGACGTTGTCCTGACCGACCTCGGCCGCGGCCATCGCGGCGAGGTGGTCGGGCAGCTGCTCGCGCCCCTCCCGGTCCAGCGCGTCCTCGACCCGGAAGCCGGCCATCCGGCCGGGGTCGACGCCGAGCAGCTCGGCCATCCGGTCGTTGGCCCAGGTGGTCGTCCCGGTCCCGTCGAAGATCCAGAGCCCGTCGGTGCTGGCGTCGACCAGGGCCCGGTGCAGGGCGCCCTCGTCGTCCGTGGCGTCGTCCATGGCCACGACCTCCTCCCGAGCTGCCTGGTCAGGCCCATCATCCACGCCGCAGGGACCTTCCGCCGAGTATGTCCGGACGTGGGTGGGGCGGCGGCGGAAAAAGCGTCCGACCAAGTTCATGTTGTTCTAGTACGATGCGAACTATGTTGCTCCGCGTCGACCCCGACAGCCCCCTGGGCCTGGCCGAGCAGATCGCGGCCCAGCTCCGCAGCGCCGTCGCGGACGGAATCGCTGCGGCCGGGCGAGAAGCTGCCCGCGGCCCGGGAGCTGGCCTCCGGGCTCGACGTCAACATGCACACCGTCCTCCGGGCGTACGCCGATCTCCGCGACGAGGGGCTGATCGACCTGCGGAGGGGGCGCGGGCGCCCACGTCGTGTCGGCCCCGGAGACGCCCTGGGCGGCACGGCTGGAGCAGCAGGTCCGGGACCTGGTGGGCACCGCCACCCGGATGGGGTTGAGCACGGAGGAGCTCGTCGAACGGATCAGGAAGGCAACGACATGAGCGGGCCAATGAGGATCATCGCGACCGGGGGCCTCGCCGCCCTGGCTCCGGCCGCGGTGGTGGTGACACGTCTCCTGACGGACGGCCACGTGCCCGACCCGATGCCGACGCACTGGGACGTGCACGGCCGGGTCGACGACGTGATGGCGCCGGCGACCCTGTTCTGGGTGAGCCTGCTGGTCTCGCTGGGGTGCCTGGCGCTCACGGTGCTGCTGGCGGCCCGGTCCCGGGAGGACCGCGCCGACCGGAGCCTGGTCGCCGCCGGCACGGGGGGCGCCTGGTTGGCGGCGCTCGTCTTCGTGGCGCCGAGCCTGACGTCGTACGGCGCGGCCGACGCCCACCAGGTGGAACTCTCCCTGTGGTGGCTGGCGGCGGTGCCCCTGGTGCCGGCGGTGGTGGCGGCGCTGGCGTGGCGGCTCCAGCCCGTCACGGTCGGGCCCCGCGCCGCTGGGAGCCGGGCCGCGCTCGTCGCTGCGGCTGCGCGACGGGGAGCGGGTGACCTGGATCGGCCGGTCCTCCTCCGGCGTGCTCGTCGGGCTCGCGGCGGTGCTGCTCGTGGTGGCGGTCTTCCTGGTCTTCACCGCCTGGCCGGTCGCCAACCTGGTGGCGCTGGTGGCGATCGTGGTCTTCTGGTCCCACCTCGTCACGGTGCGCGTGGACGACCGTGCCGTCACCGTGGCCTGGGGGCCGGCGCGCTGGCCGCGACTGACGGTCCCGCTGGCGCAGGTCGAGACCGCCCGCGCGGAGGAGATCGACCCGTGGCGCTGGGGCGGCTGGGGCTACCGGGTGACCCGCCGGGGCCAGGCGGTCGTCACCCGGCGTGGCCCGGGACTGGTGCTCGAGCGGCGTGACGGCACCACGTTCGCCGTCACGGTGGACGCGGCCCCGGACGCGGCCGAGCTGGTCAACGCCCTCGTCGACCGGGACCGGCGCACCACCGGCTGACGCCGCACGCGTCAGCCGGACTCGCGCGGTCGGCTGTTGGCCTCGGTCACCAGCTCGTGGGCGATCTCACGCAGCTTCACGTTGCGGTTCGACGAGAGCCGGACCAGGTAGCGGAACGCCAGCTCGTCGTCCAGCGCGAAGCGCTCCATCGCCAGGCCGACGGCCTGCCCGATCACGGTGCGGCTGCGCAGCGCCGACTTGAGACCGTCCTCCCGCCGCGACCGCTCGATGGCGACGGCGGCGTGCGAGGCGAAGAGCGTCGCGATCCGTTGCACGAGCGGATCGATCGTGTCGTTCTCGGTCGAGTAGACGCTGAGGCCGCCTTGGACCCGGTCGGCCGAGGACAGTCGCACGGCGAGCTGCGCCTTCACTCCCCGGCCCACCGCCGCCGCGACGTACCCGCTCCACCGCTGCTGGTGCTGCAGTCCGTGGACGGCGATCACCGGCTCGTGCGCCAGGGCGTCGAGGATCGGTCCCTCACCCAGCGAGAGCTGGAGCCGGTCGAGCTCGCGGACCAGGTCGTCGGACGCGGCCCGGGCCTCGACCACGTCGTCGCGTTGGACCAGCGAGACCCCGACGTGGTGCGGCGTGGGCAGGCATGCGTCCAGGCAGCCGACCACGGCGGCGAGCGTCGAGTCGAGGTCTTCTCGGGAGTGGATCTCCCGGGCCGCGTCGGTGAGGAGGTCGGCGAGGTCCGGCCTGCTGGCCACGATGTTCTCCGGTGCTGGGTGGGTCCGTGCGCGACTCGACGGGACACCCCTGGAGGACCAGAGTGCCCGCGGCGCGGGCTGTTCTCCCAACCCGGGGTGCGGATCCTATCCCACCCGAGCGGTCGCCGGGACCTGGTGGGCAGCTGTCCCGGCCGGCGGCGTCCCGTGGTCGCGGGCCTCGAGTCCGATCCCGGCTTGCCGGTCGTGAAACCCTGGCCTCACTCGCTCCCCGCAGGCGCCAGGTGCAGGTCCCCGGCGAGGACGCGTCCGGCGACGACCGACAGGGACAGGTGCTGCGCGTGGGCGTGCTCGCGCAGCCGCTCGAACGCGGCTTCCAGGTCGATCCCGTCCCGCCCGGCGAGGTAGCCCTTGGCCTGCTCGACGACCAGGCGGGAGTGCAGCGCCGCCTCCAGGTGCTCGACCCGCTCCTCCGCCGACTCGCCGCCCGAGTGCGCCAGGCTGCGACGCAGGTTGCAGACGACCCCCCGGACCAGCGGGTCGTCGAGGAAGTTGGTGAGTGCCACCTCCGCCCACGCCCAACCCTCCCCGCGGCGGACCCGCACCTCGTGAGCGGGCCGGGCGCCCGGCTGTCGAGTCGCGTCCTCGAAGAAGCCGGTCAGGACCGAGCGGTCGTCGGGATGCAGCAGCGGGACGAGCGGGTGGCCCACCACCTCCTCCACCCGCCACCCGAACAGCAGCCCGACCGCGGGGCTCGCGTAGGTGATCAGTCCGTCCGACCGCAGCACCAGCGTGGCGTCGGCGGAGCGCTCGAGCAGCGGCCGCAGGGCCACCCCGAGGTCGGTCGTGACGCCGACGATGCCGACCAGCTCGCCGTCGCGGTAGACCCCGGCGTCGGTCACCAGGGCGGGGAGGAGGGTGCCGTCCTTGCGTCGGACCGGGAACTCGCCGGTCCACGCCACCCCAGCGCGCAGGGCGGCCATGATCTCGGCCGCCACGTCCTGGGCGATGTCGGGCACGCAGAGCGTCGCGATGTCGTGGCCCACCGCCTCCTGGGCCGTCCAGCCGAAGAGATCCTCCGCCGCGGGGTTCCACGCGACCACGATGCCCTCGACGTCGGTGGTGATGACCGCCTGGCCCAGGGCGGCGAGCTGCGCGGCGGGATCGATGGTGATGTGCGTCACGTGCCCATCGTGGGCCCGGCGCAGACCCCGCGGTGAGGGCCGAAGGACACGACTCCCGGGCGGTCAGCGGTGTGGCCGAGGGCTCCTGCGGCTGCGGCCGGACACGGTGACGCCCGCGACCGGCGAGGTGCAGATCCTCCCGGCCGCGGACGTCACCTGTGCGGCCAGCCGGTGCTGGCCCTCGGGGTCGTGCCCCGGGATCGGTCGGACGCGGTCGCCCTCGGAGGCATCGGGCGGCGCAGGCGACGGCGCGCAACTGTCCCGCTCATGGTGTTCCCCCGTTGGTGAGACGTCCGGGCAGCCTGCTCGGCTGCTCGAGGGAAGGTAAGCCGGGAGCGGCTCGAGTGGCAAGGGCCGTTGGTCCCGGCTCGGCGCCGGTGTCCGGCCGGGTGGCGGGGGCAGGTGTCGGGTGTGTTGGTGGACCTACTGTTGCGTGGATGCCGCCTGCTCGGCGCCGAGAAGCCCGAGCTGGGCCATCATGGACCCGGTGTCGAAGTAGATCTTCTGGCTCTGGACCATGCCGTCCTTGAACTCGAGGACGTCGCAGAGCTGGATGGTCATGCTCCGCCCCGTGGCCGGGATGTCACCCATGGCCGTCGCCAGGGTCCCGGTGTGGGTGCCGCGGCCCGTGTACTCGACGACGACGTGGTCGCCCGAGGCGATCACCCGGTCGACGGTGGCCATCCCGTCGGGGAAGCCGGTCGCCCACATCGCGCTGTACTGCCGGGACCCTTCGGGGCCGTGGAACGTGTCTCCCGAGCCGACGATCGTGATGGTTCCGTCCGGTGCCGAAGCCTCGGCGAGCTCGTCGAAGTTCCGCTCGTTCCATGCCTCGTAGAGGCTGCGTGCGAGGGTTTCGTTGTCTGTCATCTGAGCCTCCGCTCTGACACCTGCCCGCCCGGATCGACGCTAGCCCCGCCCGATCCGGCGGCACAGGGCCGTTTGGGCCCTTCGGATCCGGGGAACCCTCACCACGCGGGGATCGAGATGGGAGCGAGATGTTCGAATCGCGGTTCATGCCCTGCCCGGAGTGCGGGGCGTCCCTCGACCGGAGCCTGGAGCCGGACCACGCGTGCTCGACCGAGCGACGGGTCGACTTCCAGATGTTCGCGCTGCGCGACGAGGTCGCCCAGCTCGAGAGCGGGGTGCACCACTACCTCGGCACCACTCTGGGACGGTTCGAGGTCTGGCAGGCCGCCCGGCAGGTCCGCGCCGCCGGCTGAGCTCCTCCGGCCTCGCGCGCCGGCCGCGCGGGGGCTCGTCCCCTCACACGGGCGACAGCACGCACCACACCGTCTTCCCCGCGTTGGTGGGCCGGGTGCCCCAGCGGTTGGCGAGGGCGGCGACGATCTGCAGGCCCCGGCCGTGCTCGTCCTCGGAGTCCGGCCGCTGCTTGCGCGGCTCGTAGCTGGCGTGGTCGTGGACCTCGATGCGGATCTCGGCCTCGTCGCCCATGACCCGCAGCTCGACCGGGGGCACGGCGTGCAGGGTGGCGTTCGTCAGCAGCTCGCTGGTCACCAGGATCGCGTCCTCGATGACGGGCTCGGCCGCCCCGATGCCGCGCAGGTGCTCGGCCACCGCGTGCCGGGCCTGGGAGATGTCGATCTCGCGGGTCTCGTAGGCAAGCCTGAGCCCGGTGACGGTGCCCGCGGGAGCGCCGGACGCGTCGACCCGCGCCACCAGCACGGCGACGTCGTCGTCGGGACCGTCCGGGAGCCGGGCGCCCACCAGTGCCTCGGGCACGTCCCCGAGTGAGCCCGAGAGCCGAGCCGACAGCGCCGCGCAGTGACTCGATCCCCGAGTCGAGGTCCTCGCCGCGCCGCTCCACCAGGCCGTCGGTGTAGAGCAGGACCGTGGCGCCAGGGGGCAGCGTGACCTCGTCCTGCCTCAGGTTGTAGAGGCCCACGCCCAGCGGCGGGTCCTCGGCAGAGGCGAGCACGGTCGCGCCGTCGGAGGAGCCGACGATGATCGGGGGCAGGTGTCCGGCGTTGGCGAACCGCAGCGTGCGGTCCGCCGGGTCGAACACCGCGTAGAGACAGGTGACGATCTGGTCCTGTCCGAGGTCGCGCACGATGCCGTCGAGGAACTCCAGCAGGTCGGCCGGGGGCAGGTCGAGACGCGCATAGGCCCGGACCGCCGCCCGCAGCTGGCCCATCACCGCCGCGGCCTGGACGCCGCGGCCCATGACGTCGCCGACCACCAGTGCCGTGCGGCCGGCGCCGAGCTCGATCACGTCGTACCAGTCGCCGCCCACCTGGGTGCCCTCGACGCCCGCGCGGTAGTAGGTCGCGACCTCGAGGTGCTCGAGGTCGAACGACTGCTGTGGCAGCAGGCTGCGCTGGAGCGCGTCGGCGATGGAATGCTCCCGGCTGGCGGCCTCGGCGTCCGCCGCGGCGCGAGTGATCGCCTCCTCGGCGGCGCGCTGCGCGGTGATGTCCTGCAGCGAACCGCGCAGGAGCCTCGGCCGGCCGTCGCTCTCGGCCTCGACCACCTCGGCCTGTACCCGGACCAGCAGCTCGTGGCCGCCGGGTCGAGACAGCCGCGTCTCGTAGCTGACGCCGTCGTCGGGCGATGCGTGGGTGAGCAGCTCGATCACCCGTGCTCGCTCCTCCGGGTGCACGACGGCCTGCACCGAACCGCGGAAGCCCAGCTCGGCGATCTCGCCGGCGCTGAGTCCGACGATGCGGCGGAGCTCCTCCGTGGTCTGCACGGTGTCCGCCTCCAGGTCGAGCTCCCAGCTGCCGAGCCGGGCCAGGCGCTGTGCCTGGTCGAGCAGCACCTGACCGCGTTCCAGCTGTTCGCGGCTCCTGCGGACCCGGTCGAGCTCCAGGTTGGCGCGGACCCGCGCCAGCAGCTCCCGTGCGGCGAACGGCTTCACGAGGTAGTCGTCGGCGCCGGCCTCGAGTCCCTCCAGGGTGCCTTCGTCGCCGGCGCGGGCCGACAACATGACGACGGGGACGTCGACCGTGCTCGGCATCGGCCCGTAGCGCTGAGAGCAGCTCGAATCCGCCCAGCCGGGGCATCATCACGTCGGTGAGCACCAGGTCCGGCGGGTCGGCGAGGGCCTGCTCCAGGCCGTCTTGGCCGTCCACGGCGGTGCTGACGTCGTACAGCGACGAGAGCAGGCTCGACACGTAGGTGCGGATGTCGGCGTTGTCGTCGACGACCAGGATGCGCGGGCGCGGTGCCCGTGCTCGACGTGGTCAGGGTCGGGCTCCTCCTCGGCGTCCGAAGGTCCCAGGAGCTGCGACGCCTCGACCAGGAAGCCGTCGACGACCTGCTGGGCCACCTCCGCGGAGGACGGGTCCGCGACCCGCTCCGGTGCGAGGTGCGCGCTGCCGAAGGGCAGGTGGACCTGGAACGTGCTGCCCTCGTCGGGACGGCTCACGACCTCGATGTCGCCGCCGTGCAGCTGCGCGATCTCCGCCACCAGGGCCAGGCCGATGCCCGAGCCCTCGTGGGTGCGCGACTGGGCGCCCCTGACCCGGCGGAACCGCTCGAACAGGTGGGCCTGGTCCTCCGGGGGGATCCCGATGCCGGTGTCGCTGACCGACAGCACGGCGCCGCCGCTCTGCCTCGCGCAGCGCGAGCGTGATCCCGCCCGTGAAGGTGAACTTCAGCGCGTTCGAGAGCAGGTTCAGCACCAGCTTGCCCCACAGGTCCCGGTCGACGTAGACGGGCTCGGGCAACGCGGGGCAGTCGATCGTGAGGGTCAGGCCGAGGCGCTTCGCGGCCGACTCGAACATGCTCGCCAGCTCGCTGGTGTACGCCGCGAGGTCCACCGGCTCGAACGACGCCTCGACCCGGCCCGAGTCGAGGCGGGAGAAGTCGAGCAGGGTGTTGACCAGCTTCAGCAGCCGCTGGCCGTTGCGGTGGATCACCTCGACCCGGTGCCGTTGCTCGTCGGTCAACGGGTTCGCGTCGTCGTGCAGCGCGTCCTCGGCGGGGCCGAGCAGCAAGGTCAGCGGGGTGCGGAACTCGTGGCTGACGTTGGTGAAGAAGTCGGTCTTGGCGTGGTCGAGCTCGGCCAGGGTCTCGGCCCGCCGCTGCTCGAACTCGAAGGCCATCGCGTCGGTGATGCTCGACGCGAGCTGTCCCCCGACCAGGCCCAGGAAGTCCGTGTAGCTCTCGTCGAGGAGGCGGAAGGGGTTCAGGCCGGCGACGAGGAAGCCGTACGCCGGCTGGTTGCCCTGCGCGATCGGGACGACGGCGGCCCGCGTGGGTGGCGTGTCCCAGCCGCCGGTCGGCAGGCCCGCGAATCGCTCCTCGAGCTCGACCGCGGTGGTCCCGGCGTCGGGCAGCGGCCACACGGCGTGCGCGCTCTGCTGACGGCCGGGGCGGCCGGGTGGTCGGTGGTGAAGCCGGTCCGAGCCGACCAGCCGGGCAGTCCTGCCGTCGTCCTCGTAGAGGTAGACCAGCGCGAAGGGCAGGTCCAGCGAGCTGCGGCCTGGAGCTTGCCGCACGCGGCGGCGACGGTCTCGGCGACGGTGTTGCTGCCGACCGACCGCTCGCCGAGGTCGCGCAACGTCTGCATCCGGCGGTGCGCGATGACCTCCTCGGTGTCCTCGCTGACGACGCAGAGCAGCCCGGCGACGGTGCCGTCGTCAGCGGCGAGCGGGCTGTAGGAGAACGTGTGGTAGGTCTCCTCGGGGTAGCCGCTGCGCTCCAGGAAGAGCAGCAGGTGTTCGTCCCAGGTCGAGACGCCCGACTCGGTCACCGCCTCGACGCGGGGCCCGATGTCGTCCCAGATCTCCGACCAGACCGTCGAGGCGGGTTTGCCCAGGGCCCAGGGGTACTTCGCGCCCAAGCGTGTCACGGCGGTAGGCCTCGTTGCAGAAGAACGTGAGCTCCGGCCCCCAGCCCATCCACATCGAGAAGCGGGAGGAGAGCACGATCCGCACGGCGGTCTGCAGGCTGTGCGACCAGGTGTCCGGAGGCCCGAGGGGGGTCGCCGCCCAGTCGACGGCGAGCATGTTCTGCCCGACGTCGCCGCTGCGGCGGAAGGTGTCACGCACGCCGTGTCCTCTCGCAGTCGTGCTCCCGTGCCCGAGTGACGTTCGCGAGTCTAGGCGCTCCGCGCCCGGCCGAGACCGCGAACATCCTGACAGCCGTACCGCCGCAAGGGGGCAGCGCGGGCGCTCACTGGCCGGAGTCCGGCCCGAGGCGTGCAGCGGGTCGATCCCGTTTGGGCACCTTCGCGACGGGGCATCCTCGCCGCGGCGGGGAGAGGGGAGCGTCATGTCCGGAGCACGGTTCAACCCCCGCCCGGGCGCCGGTGCGGCCGGCCGGGCCGCAGGTGCGCCCCGGTGACCCCCGAGGCCCTCGTGGCGATGGCCATCAACTGGAGCCGGCTCTCGGTGGCGGCAGCGTCCGCGCTGCTCGGGGCCCTGGCCGTCGTCGTCGCGACCCACCTCGCACTGAAGGTCGCAGCCCGGCGATGGCCGTCGCTGGCGCGGCTGGCCCGGGCCGCTCGCATCCCCTTCCGGGTCCTGGTCGTGCTGCTGGCGCTGAACCCCGCGGTGGCGGTGCTGCGCCGTCACGGCGCCGACAGCGAGTGGTGGGCGGGGGCTGCTCTGGCCGCCCGGCTGATGACGATCGTCGCGGTGGGCTGGTTCCTGACCACGGTCGTGTTGTTCGTCGAGGACACCGGCCTGCGCCGGTACCGCACCGACACGCCCGACAACCGCGTGGCGCGACGGATGCGCACCCAGACCCTGATCATCCGGCGGCTGACGGTCAGTGCGGGCGTGGTGCTGACCCTGGGCGCCCTGCTGTTCAGCTTCCCGCAGGTGCGCGTGGTCGGGGCCAGCCTGCTCGCCTCGGCGGGGGTGATCAGCGTGGTGGCGGGGCTCGCCGCCCAGTCGGTGCTCGGCAACGTCTTCGCCGGCGTCCAGCTCGCCTTCAGCGACGCGATCCGGCTCGACGACGCGGTCATCGTGGAGGAGGAGTGGGGCTGGATCGAGGAGATCACCCTGACCTACGTGGTGGTCCGGCTCTGGGACGACCGCCGCCTGGTGCTGCCCTCGACGTACTTCACGACCACGCCGTTCCAGAACTGGACGCGCACGCACTCGGAGCTGCTCGGCTCGGTCGAGCTCGACCTGGACTGGCGCGTCGACACCGCGGAGATGCGTCGCCAGCTGGACATCGCCCTCGAGCACACCGACCTGTGGGACGGACGGGTGAAGGTCCTCCAGGTCACCGATGCGGTGTGCGGCTGGGTGCGGGTGCGGATGCTGGTGACCGCCCGGGACGCGCCCACGCTCTTCGACCTCCGCTGCCACGTGCGGGAGCACATGGTCGCCTGGGTCCGCGATCATGCCGACGGCGGCATGCCGCGCCAGCGGGTCGAGGTCGTCGACGCTCCGGCGCGCACAGCCTTCGCGCCGGTCGACGACCGGCGCGACGGCGGGCTCTTCCACGGCGATCCCGCGGCCGACGAGCGAGGCCGCCGGGCGGGCACCGGCGAGATCCCCCGTCCGCGGGGCGGGTCCAGGTAGCCCGGGATCGTCAGCGGGCGAGGGGGGAGGGCTCGCCCGTCGGCTCGGGCTCGGGGCCGCCGGGATGGTCCGGGTCCTCGTGGAGGAAGCGCCTGCTCGGCCACGCGCTGACCCGGCCGAACAGGGTGAGCAGGGCAGGCAGCAGCAGCGAACGGACGACGAGCACGTCCAGGGTGATGCCGACGAACATCAGGAAGGCCAGCTCGCGGAAGGGGACCAGCGGTACCACCGCCAGCAGGCCGAAGCTGGCGGCCAGGGCCAGCCCGGCCACCAGGATCCCCGAGATCGTGCCCGGCATGGCGCGCACGATCGCGTCGGGGAGGGGGTGCGACCGCGCCTCCTCCCAGATGTTGCCGACCGCGAAGATGTTGTAGTCGGACCCGAAGGCGAGCAGCAGCACCGAGCCGGCGAAGGGCACGTAGAACGTGAGCCCGGCGCCCGGGTCGAGGTGGCCGAACACGAGCATCGTCAGCCCGAGCGCCGCTGCCAGGGACAGGATGCTCCCCAGCAGCAGGTACACGGCCGCGACCGCCGCGCGCAGGAAGACGATGAGCATCAGCAGGTTGGCCGCGAGCGCCGCCACCGCGATCCGGACCAGGTCCCCGGTGGTCTGGTCCACGATGAAGGCGGCGGTCGCGGTGTCGCCGGCCAGGCCGGCGCTCGCGGACGGCAGCCCGCTGGTGGCGAGCAGGTCGGGGAGCCGGGACCGCAGCGTGTCGACGGAGTCGATGGCGGCGGCCCCCAGGGCCGGGTGGTCCAGCACCACGAGGTAGCGAGCCGCGTCGCCGTCGGAGGTCACCAGGACGCCTTCGTCGAGCTGGGTGGGGAGGTCGCCCGGGCCGAGGACGCCGGCGACTCCCGGCTGGTCCTCGAGGAGCGCGCCCAACGTCGCCATCTCGTGGCGGTGGTGCACGATCCCCGGGGACTCGACCAGCACCGTCGTCGGCGACAGGATGCCCGGAGCGAAGCCCGCGCGCGCGGCGTCTGCGGCCTCGCGGACCCCGTTGTCGGGTGGCAGCGAGCCGACGAACGAGACGCCGAGGTTGAGTCCGAGCAACGGTGTCGCTGCCAGGGCCAGGCCGGCCACGGAGCCGGCCACCACCATGCCGGCCACGTCGCGTCGGTGCACGAGCACGGTGAGCAGCGCGGTCGCCCGCGACGGTGGCCGACCGACGACCGGCGTGTCGGCGCCCGGACGGGTGGGCCAGAACGTCCGCTCGCCCAGCACAGCGAGCAGGGCCGGCACCAGGGTGACCGCGACCAGCAGGCCCATGAGCACGGTGAAGACGAGGGCGGGACCCAGCGCCTGGAAGAACAGGGACCGGGCGAAGACCAGGGCCGCCGTGCCGGCCGCGACGGCGAGACCGGCGACCAGCACGATCGGCCCGTAGTGGGTCGTTGCGCGGCGGGCGGCGTCGAGCTGGTCGGTGCCGGTGCGGAGCTCGCGTCGCATGGCGGTCAGGTAGAAGACCACGTAGTCGGTGACGACGCCGAGCAGCAGAGCCACGATCACCGGCTCCAGCTCGCTGGGGGTCGCGGCGCCGAACAGCGCGGCGACCCCGCCGGCCAGCCGCAGGGTGAGGACGTAGGCGACCGCGGTGGTGACCGCGGCCACGAGAGGGGCGACCAGGGACCGGAACGCGATCCCGACGATCAGCAGGATCGAGCCCAGCGTCAGTGCCTCGACGAGGGGCAGCGAGTCCTCGATGATCTGGGCCTGGGCGGCCCGGGCCGGGACCGAGCCGGTGACGCCGACGACGTTGTCCCGCGGCCCGAACAGCCGGTCGGCGTACCGCTGGGCGGTGCGGGTCTGGGTGCTGAACGAGACGTCCGGGTCGAAGAGCAGGTAGGTCAGGGCCGTGGTGTCGCGCTCGCTGGACGAGGGGAAGGCGCCGAGGCCGTTGGTCAGCGGCAGCGCGCCGCGCAGCTTGCGGAGCCCGGGGCGGGGGTGCCGGCTCGCGTCCACGGCCCGGACCACGGTGCGGGCCTGGTCGAAGGGCGTCAGCCCGTGAGGGGCGCGCTGCACCACGGTCGTGCGGCCGAGCAGGGGGAAGCCGAAGAGGTCGACGGAGCGGAGCTCGGTGGCAACGGCGGGGGTGTCCTTGGGGAGCAGTCCCTTGAGGTCGCTGCGACCCTGCGACTGCGACAGCGACGGCAGCACGGCGAGGGAGAACAGGCAGGCGCAGGCCCAGAAGACGATGACCCACCAGCGCAGGCGGACCAGCAGGCCGGCCGCGGCAGCGGCCCGACGCCCGGAACCCGGTGCCGACTGCGGCGGCGGTGGCCGCGAGGTCATCGGTCCGGTCTCACGGCCGGCGTACCCCCAGCCGGCTCAGCTCCGCGTCGGCGAGCCGGCGGGTCCGGCCCTCCTCGATCGCGCGCCACGGGTCGTCCTCGATCCCGTGCAGGGTGGGGAACGGGATGGTGTGCACCGCTCGCTCGGCGAGGTAGCGGTCGACCGCCTCGTCGCCCCCGGGATGGTCCAGGGTCCGGCGCAGCTCGTCGGCCTCGCGACGGCGACCCACGCGGAGCGGCACGTAGAGGCCGAGCACCGGTGTCGTGGGCATCAGCGCGATGGCGAGGCCCAGCAGGAGCGAGAGCTGGCGCAGCTGCGACTTGACCTGCTGCCCCCGCACCGCCACGTCGTCGCCGGTGGCGGACACCTGGCGGCCGAGCTCGGCCGGCCGCTCGCCGACCACGGGTACGCCGCCCACCGCCTCGAGCGCCTCGCCCGCCGAGCCGATGGCGCTGCCGGACGAGGTGACGGTGTCACCGAGCTCGGAGAGCTGCCAGATGGTGTATCCCGACCATCCCCCGATCACCAGCCACAGCACGAACCAGAAGGCCACGAGGCCGTCGAGGAGCCTTATGGTGGATTCGTCGGAGGTCCGGATCGACAGGTCCATCGCTTCAACCTAGTGCTCGGGACCGGGGCCGGCACAGGGATTCAGGTCGTCGAGCACGCCCGTCCGTGAGGAGGCACGATGTCCCGTCCCGAGACTCCCCACCCCCGCCGCGAGGATCCCCAACCGGCCGTCCCGGACTCCGGTCCGCGCCGCTGGGCCGTGGTGCTCGCGCCCGCGGGCGCGCTGGTCGTCGGCCTGCTGCTGGGTGGGCTGGTCGTGGGGGTCGCCGGAGGCGGCGACTCGAGCCCGGGTGCGACACCGACGCCGACCTCGCAGCCCTCGTCGTCGGCGCCCTCCGCGGACACGGCCGTCGTCGTGCCGCAGGAGTGCGTGCAGGCCGCGGAGACGGTGCGACGGGCGAGCCAGCTGTTGCGCGACAACATCGCGGCCATCCGGGACTTCAAGGCCCAGCAGATCGTCGACCTCCTCAACCAGCTCGAGGATCTCGACGGCCAGGCCCGCAGGCAGGCGGACGCCTGCTCGGAGATCTCCGTCAATCCGGCGGACCCGTCCTCCACGTCGTCGTGAGGCACCCGGCGCGCAACCTTGACCGTTCCTTGACGCGCTCTTGACGTGAGGTGCGTCACGTCTCCCTAGCCTGCGAGGAGCAGCCGTTCGAGATCGGAGACGACCGTGGCGCATCGCCGACGCCGGCGGGGTCGTCGGCCCGACCTGGGCATCGGCGGCGGCGCGACGCGGCGTCGCGCGGCTCCGGTGGCGTGGACGGTGCTGCTCGTCGCGTCCGTGGTCGTGCCGCTCGCGGTGCTGGCCACCGCGCCGGCAGGTGCTCGGGGGGCGGGGTGGCACCTGGCGTCGCTCGTCGTGAGCCTGGCCGCGGCGTCCCTGTTGCTCGCCACGTTCCTCCTCCCGAGCCGGATTCGGGTGGTCACCTCCTTCCTGGGGGTCGAGCGGCTGCTGCGCAGCCACCGTTTCCTGGCCCTGGTCGTCCTCGGCCTCGTGCTGGCGCACGTGCTGTTCGTGGTGGTGCGCAGCGGCAAGGGAGTCGGCGTCCTGGACCTGAGGGATGCGCCGCCTCGGGTGTGGGCGGGGACCATTGCTGCGCTCGCCCTGGTGGTGATGGTGCCGTTGGCCCTGACCCGTCGTCGCCGCAACCCACGCTACGAGGGCTGGCGCCTGGTGCACGTCGGGTTGGCCAACGTCGTCCTCGTCGGCACCGGGCTGCACGTCTGGTGGCTGCACGACCTCACCGGGTACGGCCCCGGCGCGGCCTGGCTGGGGCTGCTCGGGGCCGGCGCACTGGGGCTCCTCACCTACCGCTGGGTGTGGCGGTCCTGGCGCCAGCGGCGTACGAGCTACGTGGTCGAGCTGGTGCGCGCGGACTCGCCGACCGCGGTGACGGTGGTGCTGCGCCCGGTCGGCCACCACGGCCTCTCGTTCCGCCCGGGACAGTTCGCGTGGCTCAAGATCGGCGAGTCTCCGTTCGTCTTCGAGGAGCACCCCTTCACCATTGCCTCGCCCGCGACCCGCCCGTGGCGCAAGGAGTTCACCATCAAGGCGCTGGGTGACTTCAGCGAGATCCTCGCCGGCCTGCGGCCGGGACGCCGGGTGCACCTGGACGGTCCGCACGGAGCGTTCACCCTCGACGGGCTGCGCTCGGACGGGTTCGTGTTCGTCGCCGGGGGAGTCGGCATCACGCCGATGCTGAGCATGCTGCGTACGCTCGCCGACCGGGGTGACGAGCGGCCGATCACCCTGGTCGTCGCGGGTCGCACGGCCGACGACCTCCTGCACCGGGCCGACCACGAGCACCTCGACGAACGGTTGAACCTCAACCTGGTCGAGGTCCTGGAGGAGCCCCCCGTGGAGTGGGACGGCGAGATCGGCTGGCTGACCGAGACGGTCCTGCAGAACTCGCTGCCGGGGCGACGCTCGCGCAGCCACTTCGACTACTTCGTCTGTGGGCCGGCCCCGATGGTCGCTGCGGTGACCCGCATCCTCCAGGAGGAGTGGGGGATCGGTTCCCGGCGGGTGCACACCGAGCTGTTCGACGTGGTGTGAACCGGTCACACTCCTCGCGTCCGCTGCCGCCCGCGGCGATCGGCAGGGAATGACGAGAGCCGCAGGTCGAGATGGACTCGGACCTGCGGCTCTCGGTGGTGGGCAGGGGCGGGGTCGAACCGCCGACCTTCCACTTTTCAGGCGGACGCTCGTACCAACTGAGCTACCTGCCCCACTCCGAGTCCCCGGGCGACACGCGACCGGGCTTCGGACGACGATGAGGATACATGTCCCGGGACGGGGGGTCATATCGGAGGGGGCCGGCAACGGAAGCGCCCGATGGCGGACGCCGCCACGCCGGGTGGGGTCTCGCGCGAGCGGGGCCCCACCCGGCGCCGTTTGGAGCGCCGAGGCCCCGCCCCTATGCTGTCGGGGCAGTCCTGCCCCCATCGTCTAGCGGCCTAGGACGTCGCCCTTTCACGGCGGTAGCACGGGTTCGAATCCCGTTGGGGGTGCGAAGCCGAGGGTGCGGGGCGTCCCGATTGGGAAGCAGCCGCACCGATGGGTTAGAGTTCCAGCGCTTCACCAGTGAGGCACCTGGCCCCGTAGCGCAGTTGGTTAGCGCGCCGCCCTGTCACGGCGGAGGCCGCGGGTTCGAGTCCCGTCGGGGTCGCAGAGAGACGCTCCGGATCACCCGATCCGGAGCGTTCTGCATTTCTGCCGACTGATGGCCGGGCGGTCCTTCCGGTGGTCGAGCTTGTCGAGACCACGACAATGGTCGTGTGCCCATCGACATGGACGCCGACCGCTTCGACGCCCTGGTGGACCGGGCGCTCGACGAGATCCCCGACGAGATCGCGGCGCTGGTCCGCAACGTCGTCGTGCTCGTCGAGGACGAGCCGCCCGAGGGCGAGCCCGCCGACCTGCTGGGCCTCTACGACGGGGTCGCGCTGACCGAGCGGTGGGGGACCCCGCCGTTGGAGCTGCCGGACCGGATCTTCGTCTTCCGCGGCCCGCTGCTCGACATGTGCGAGACCGAGGAGGAGCTGGTCGAGGAGGTCCGGATCACCGTGGTCCACGAGGTGGCCCACCACTTCGGCATCGACGACGATCGGCTCCACGAGCTCGGCTACGCGTGAGCCGTGCTCAGCCCGCCAGGTAGCCGAGCGCGCAGGCCACCAGTGCGAGCGGCAGCGTCACCAGCGCGTACGCCGTGCCGCCGCCGGGCCCACGCTCGTGGGCCTTGACCGCGAATGCCGAGTACGTCGTGAACCCGCCGCAGAAGCCGGTGCCGAGCAGGGCGGCTGCCCCGTCGCCCAGCGACATCGCGGTGAACAGGCCCAGCAGGAACGAGCCGGCGACGTTGGCCATCAGGGTGCCCCACGGGAACCCGTGGTCGAGCCAGTGGCCGGCCAGCAGCCGCAGGGGTGCGCCGAGGGCTGCCCCGGCGGCCACGAGCAGCGGGGTCACTCGTTGCCCTCCTCGTCCTCGAAGGCCCGTTGGGCCAGCGGGCTCGACCAGTGGTGGGCGAGGGCGACCGCGGCGACGCAGGCCGCGAGCGTGCCGAGCAGGTAGGCCGCGGCCAACCCGGCCTCGCCCGCGTCGAGGAGCGCCCGGGTCTGCTCGGAGTAGGTCGACAGCGTCGTGTAGCCACCGAGGACGCCCGTCCCGATCCCGGCCGCGAGCACCGGGCTGCGGCGTACCGCGAAGAAGGCCGGGAGCGTCGCCAGCACGAACGACCCGGTCACGTTGATGGCGAAGGTCGTCCACGGGAAGCCGGACCCGTCGGGGACCAGCTCGCCGAGCACCCAGCGGGCCAGGGCTCCGAGCGCGCCACCGACCGCGACCGCGGCGACCAGCCGCGGCGGGGGAGGGGGCTTCACGAGACGCTGGTGCGGTGTCCGGTCACGGTGGCATCGTGCCACGCCGTCGGGGCGTCGCCGGCGGCCTGTCGCACGAACTCCCCGAGGAACCAGCGCTGGAACTCCTGCTGCTCGGGGGTGCGCGCCAGGGACAGCAGGCGCTCCTGGCGGCAGAACCCGTCGGCGAGGTCGAGCAGCTCGATGAACCGCCCGATGTCGGCTGCGATCTCCCGGGGCACGGACAGGTGGAGGTCGGCGATCTCCTGCCCGCTGTGCAGTGCCTGCTCGATCTGGTCGGTCCCCATGCCCTCGCGCAGCTCGCGCTCCAGTGAGCCGAAGACGTCGGAGAGGTTCTTGGCGAGCGGGTAGTCGGCCTCGTGGGCGAGGGCGAGCAGCCGCACCTCCCGGCGCAGCTCCCGGTAGTGGCGCTGGAAGCTCTGGTAGGTGCGCAGCGGGACCCCGCGGACCTCGACCTTCACGTCGTCGTCCCGGGGCTCGCGGGCACCGACGCCGGCGATGCCCGTGACGCGGCCGTCGACCAGCTCGTCCCTGACCCTGGTCGCCGGCGCGAACCAGACCACCTTGCCGTCGTCCTCGATCTCGGCGCCCCAGGCGTCCGCGCACCGGGCGACGATGCCCAGGCCGCGCCCGAACGTGAGCAGCAGCTCGTCCTCGTCGGTGGGGTGGGTGTCCGGGAGGTGCGGCGCCTGGACGGAGCCGTCCCGCACCTCGACCCGGGGGTGCTCCCGGGTGCCGCGGACCCGGACCAGGATCGGCGGCTGGGCGTGGAGGAGGGCGTTGGTGACCAGCTCGGAGACCCCCAGCTCGGCGCACTCGACGAGGTCCGGACGGTCGATGTCCGTGCAGGTGTCGACGACCCAGCGGCGTGCGTTCTGCACACCACGGGGACCAGGACCCAGCGACAGGGCTGGCCTGTTCAGCGGCACTAGGACTCTCTCCGTGAACGGTGGCGATTTCAGGTCATCGTCCGAACATCTACCCGGGAAGATCCCGCGCGAAACCCGCGGTGGTTGAAACTGTGGCACCGTTTCGAGGATCACACGACCAGCCCCCGGGCCCGATTGGTCAAGCGGTGGCGTGCGGCGGGAGAATGGGGGGGCACGCGGGCCCGTCGGGTACGGCGAGACCCACCGCCGCGGGAAAGGATCGGCATGGCAGGCACGGAGACGGAGCAGGGGACCGGCAAGCGTCACCAGGTACTGGTGATCGGGTCCGGTTTCGGGGGGCTGTTCGGGACCAAGGCCCTGCGCAAGGCCGACGTCGACGTGACCATGGTCGCCAAGACGACCCACCACCTCTTCCAGCCGCTGCTCTACCAGGTCGCCACCGGCATCCTCTCCGAGGGCGAGATCGCGCCGCCGACCCGCGAGGTGCTCAGCGGCCAGCGCAACGCCCAGGTGCTGCTCGGCGAGGTCACCGACATCGACCTCGAGGCCCGCACGGTCACCTCGCAGGTGCTGGGGCGCGAGACCGTCTCGTCCTACGACTCGCTGGTCGTGGCGGCGGGAGCCGGCCAGTCCTACTTCGGCAACGACCACTTCGCCGAGTTCGCCCCCGGCATGAAGAGCATCGACGACGCCCTCGAGCTGCGCGGCCGGATCTTCGGCGCCTTCGAGATGGCCGAGCTCGGCGCGGTCCGCGGCGACAACGTCGACCACCTGCTGACCTTCGTGGTCGTGGGCGCCGGCCCGACCGGCGTGGAGATGGCCGGCCAGATCGCCGAGCTCGCCCACCGCACCCTCAAGCGTGACTTCCGGGCCATCAACACCCGCAGCGCCCGCGTCGTCCTCGTGGATGCCGCGCCGCAGGTGCTGCCCCCGTTCGGTCACAAGCTCGGCGGGAAGGCCAAGGGCGAGCTGGAGAAGCTCGGGGTCGAGGTGGTGCTCGGCGCGATGGTGACCGACGTCGACGAGCGCGGCATCGAGATGAAGTTCAAGGACGGCCGGGTGGACCGGATCGACACCGTCACCAAGATCTGGGCCGCCGGTGTGCAGGCCAGCCCGCTGGGCAGGACGCTCTCGGAGCAGACCGGTGCGCCCCTCGACCGCGCCGGCCGGATCAGCGTCAACCCCGACCTCACGCTGCCCGGTCACCCCGAGGTGTTCGTGGTCGGCGACATGATCAACCTCGACCACCTGCCGGGCGTCGCGCAGGTCGCCATCCAGGGCGCCAAGTACGCCGCCAAGGAGATCGACAGCCGCCTCCAGGGCAAGCCCTCGCAGGGGCCGTTCAAGTACTTCGACAAGGGCTCGATGGCGATCATCAGCCGCTTCCGGGCGGTCGCGATGGTCGGCAAGCTGCGGCTCACCGGCGTGGTCGCCTGGCTGATGTGGCTGGCCGTGCACCTCGTCTACATCACCGGCTTCAAGAACCGGGTCACCGCGGTGCTGCACTGGTTCGTCTCGTTCCTGGGCCGCGGCCGCTCCGAGCGCACCACCACCGAGCAGCAGATCTTCGCGCGCAGCGCGCTGGCGCGGCTCAAGCGCGGCGCGACCGACCTGGTGTCCGAGCCGGGCGCGTACGACGCCGCCCGCCAGCTGCTCGAGACCAGCCGCCGGGCGGAGCTCGAGGCCCAGGCCGCCGAGGAGGCGCGCCTCACCGACGCCGGCGAGCGCGGCATGAAGGTCGGCGAGCGCGGCTGAGGGTGCCGCCACCCACGTGGGACGTTCCCGGGGACACCTGACCGGCTGCGGCTGGAGAACCCCCTGGCCGGCGATTCACCCGAAGTGGATGAGGTAGGTACCCGGGGTCGGTTCGAGACTGGGGGGCACCCACCGAAGGGATCCACCCATGAGCGTCACGACCGGAGCGACGAAGCCGTGCCCGTGGGCGCCGGTCGCGACCGGCGAGGAAGGCCCGGAGCGGTGACGGACATGCCGGCGCCGTCCAGGTCACCTCGACACGTGCGCTACGAGTTCCTGCTCGCCGGCACCCTGTCGGACCGGGTCGTCGCCTCCTTCCCGGAGCTCGAGTCCCATGTGGGGCCGGCCGGCGGCACGGTGATGTACGGGCTGGTCGAGGACGCCGCCCATCTCCACGGGTTGCTGGACCGGTTCCAGACGCTCGGGCTCTCCGTGCTCGAGATGCGCCAGCTGCCCGACTGACGCCGGCCGGTCCCACTGTGTGCCCCTACTGACCTCTTCTGACACGGCACCACCATCCACGAGTGCGGAGATCGGAGGAACGACCGGGCGGCCCGGCTAGTCTGGCGACTGGGGAAGGGAACACGTTTGTCCACCACGCGCGCTCGGGTCAGCGGCGGGAAGACTGCCGCACCCGCGGTCACCGGGTCGATGATCGAGCGTGCCCACCTGACCGACCGGCTCGACGTTTTGCTGGACGAGCACAGCCCGATCCGGGTGGTCCTGGTCAGTGCGCCGGCCGGTTTCGGCAAGACCAGCCTCGTGTCCACCTGGTCGCGACGGCGCAGGACCGAAGGGCATCCCGTGGCGTGGTGCAGCCTGGACGCCACCGAGTCCACGGCGTTCAGGTTCTGGTCCCTGCTGCTGACGTCTCTCGTCGACGCGGACCCGGGGCTCGCCCGACGACTGAGCCGGCTGTCCGCGCCGCACCGGGTGGGGGACGTGGACTTCCTCGTCGATCTCCTCGACGTCCTCGAGACCACGCCCGTGGTCGTGGTCCTCGACAACCTCCACGAGCTGCGTGAGCCGGGGTCGTTGCGCGACCTCGACTGGCTGCTGGCGAACCTACCGGGCCCGGCGCGGGTGGTGATCTCGAGCCGTGCCGACCCGCCGCTCGAAGCGCTCCAGGGCCTCAAGATCAATGCGCGCCTCCTCCAGCTGCGCGCCGCCGACCTCGCGTTCACCCCCGAGGAGGTGGGCCGCGTGTGCACCGGTCTCTCGGCCCAGGAGCGCGACCTGGTCTGGGAACGGACCGAGGGATGGCCAGCGCTGGTCCGCCTGATGGAGCTGGCGGTGGGAGAGGCCGGTGGGCTCGACGTGGACCTGGTCGGCAGCGACGCCACCCTCGCCGACTACCTGTTCCAGGAGACCTTCCGCAGACAGCGGCCCGACGTGCAGCGAACCCTGATGCTGTGCTCGGTCCCCGAGGCGGTCCCGCTGGACCTGGCGTGCCGGCTCACCGGGCTGTCCCACGCCGGGATGGTCCTGGACGAGGTGTCCCGCCGCTCGGGCCTGGTGAGTCTGTCTCCGCAACCGGACGCCCAGCCCTGGTATCGCTTTCATCCGATCCTGCGGGCCTACCTCCACGGAGAGCTGCTGCGACACGACCGGCGGGCTGAGCGTGAGGCCCACCGTGTCGCCGCCCGGTGGTTCATCGACGCCGACCTGGGGATCGAGGCGGTCCGGCACGCCGTCGCGTCCGGCGACACCGGGCTGCAGGAGGCCGTGACCGCCTCGACGGGCGCGGCGCTCGTGAACAGCGGCGAGTCCGAGCTCCTCCTGGCTGTCCTCGGGACCCCGGCGGCCCCGCGAGCGCGGGACCTCCCCTGGAGCCGTCTGGTGGCGACGGCCGCGTTGCTCGACGTCGGCAGGGTCGCCGAGGCAGCGGCGCGACCGGGCCTCGCCGCGCCCATGGACGGGCTCCTCGCGGATCCCGACCTCGAGGTGGCCAGCGACGCGGTCCACGTCCACCTCGAGCGCCGGCAGGGACAGTCGCCCGAGGCACACGTCCTGACCGGTCCGGTCTCGACCGGAAACCCGGACCTGCGACTCCTGCTGGCCGTGCAACGCGGCTCCGCGCTCCTGTGGCGAGGACAGCTCGACGACGCGGAGCAGGAGCTGCGGACCGGTGCCGAGCTCGCGCGCGGCCTGGGGCGGCCGGCGGCCCTCATCGACTGCCTCACCTACCTGTCGTCGGTGGCCTCGTCCCGTTCGGACTTCAGCGCCATGCCCCGGCTGCTCGAGGAGATCTTCGAGCTCGCCTCGAGCTACGGATGGGCGACATCCTCCCGGGTCAGCTACGCCCACGTGCTCGCCGGGTGGCACGCCCGTCAGGACCTCGACGATGCGGCGTCGCGCCACCACGCCGACCTGGCGGCGGCCCTGTGCGACCCGCTCGCCGACCCCAGCATCGTGATCGCGGTGAGGGCGCTGCAGGCGGCCGTCACCTTCCAGATGGACGGGCACGACCCGAGCGAGGCCGACCGGCTGCACGCCGTGTGGGACGGCTACGCCGGGAGCGAGGCCACGCCCGCCCTCGTCGTCTACGCCGCGCTCACCGACGCCCGCTTCAGCCTGCAGCTGCTCCGGACCGAACGCGTCCGGTCGACCATCGACCTGATCGACCAGCGGGTCGGCCCCTGCGGGGAGCGTGACATCGTCGCCGCGATGCTGGCCGACGCCTCGGGCCAGACACGCCGGGCGCGAGACCTCGTCGACGGGGCGGCGACGGGCCGGGTGCCGGTCGTCGCGCCGCTGAGCATGGTGGACGCGCTCGCGCTGGCGGCCGCGCTGGCGCTCAAGGAGGACGATCGCTACGCCGCCACCGAGCTTGTCCGGGAGGCGCTGGACCGGGCGGCGCGGCTGCGGGCACTCCGGCCGCTCGTCGATGCAGGGGAGGCAGTGATGGAGCTGCTGCGGGGCGAGCGGGGCCGCTGGGGCACGCACGAGCCGCTCGTGGCCCGGATCACGGCGTACACCAGCACCCCACGGGAGCCGGCGGTGCTGCTCACCCCCAGAGAGCTCGAGGTCCTCCGGGAGCTGCCCACGCTGCGCACCGTCGATGAGATCGCGGGCTCCCTCTTCCTGTCGGCGAACACCGTGAAGACCCACCTGCGGAGCCTCTACCGCAAGCTCGATGCCACCTCCCGACGTGAGGCCGTCACTGCCGCGCGGCGGGCCGGTCTCTTGTGAAGTAGGTGCCGGCCCAGGCACCCACGACGGCGCTGCCGACGACGATTCCGGAGCGCGGGTGGCCTTCACCCGAGACGGGTGAAGGCGGGCGCGAGGGAAACCGCGAGCCTGATGGGGTGGCCACCGGAGAGCGCATGCGCATGACTCGCGCGCCGATCCCTTCGGTGCCGTCGGCAGGCGACGGTCCGGTGTGGGGGCTGCCGCGCGGGGTGCTGATCCTGCTCGGCCTGGCCACCGCGACGGTCACGATCGCCGGTCTGCGCAGCATCGCCGGCATCGCCGGCCCGGTGTTCCTCGCCCTCGTGCTGACCATCGCGGCCAGCCCGGTCCGGGACCAGCTCACGAGACGAGGACTCCCGCGGTGGTTCGGCACCCTGGCCACGATCGTCGTCGTGTACGCGGTCCTGCTCCTGCTGACCGTCTCGCTCGTGGTCGCCGCTGCCCGGTTCGCGACGCTCATCCCGGGCTACAAGGACGAGCTCGCCGACGTGCTGGACGGTGTGAAGAGCCTGCTCGCCAGGCTGGGAGTGGACACCGAGCAGTCGCAGCACCTGCTCTCGTCGTTCGACCTCGCCCGGCTGGCCGACCTCGTGACCAGCATCTTGTCGAGCACCCTGTCGCTGCTGACGAACCTCGGGTTCGTGGCGACCCTCGTGCTCTTCATCTGCGTGGACGCCTCGTGGTTCGGAGCCCAGCTCGAGCTCGCCCGGCGCCAGCGGCCGGGCTTCGTCGAGGCCCTGGAGTCCTTCGCCCACGGCACCCGCACCTACCTGCTCGTCTCGACGGTATTCGGCCTCGTCGTCGCGGCGATCGACACGGTCCTGGTGTGGGCGCTCGGCATCCCCGGGGCGCTGCTGTGGGGGCTGCTGGCCTTCCTCACCAACTACATCCCCAACATCGGGTTCGTGCTCGGGCTGATCCCGCCGGCGGTCCTGGCGCTGCTCGAGGGCGGTCCGGGCCTGATGATCACCGTCATCGTCGCCTACAGCGTCATCAACGTGATCATCCAGTCCGTGATCCAGCCCAAGCTGGTCGGAGACGCCGTGGGACTGTCGGCCAGCGTCACGTTCCTCTCGCTGGTCGTGTGGGCCTGGGTCCTCGGACCGCTGGGCGCCGTGCTCGCCGTCCCGCTGACGCTGCTGGCCAAGGCGATGCTCGTCGACGTCGACCCGCACACACGCTGGATCGACGGGCTGATCGGTGACCGGGGGCAGGGCTCGTCGCCCTGAGCCCGGCCGGTCGCGCGTCGCGCAGACGAACCTCCAGGGTCCCTGGACTCTCACCCGCGGCGGGTGAAGCAGGGTGGTCAGCGCACTCCTAGTCTCCGGGACATGGACAGCTTCTGGGACTTCTTCTGGCTCGTCGTCGAGATCTTCCTGCTCATGGCCTACCTGCTGGTCATGTTCCAGATCCTCATGGACCTGTTCCGGGACCGGGGGACCAGTGGCGGGATGAAGGCGGTCTGGGTGCTCTGCCTGATCGTCTTCCCGGTGATCACGGCGGTGGTGTACCTCGTCGCCCGTGGCCGCGACATGGCCGAGCGCAACCTCGCCTACGCCGAGGCCGCGCGCCAGGACCAGGAGTCCTACATCCGCTCCGTCGCGACCGGCGCCGGCTCTCCGGCGGACGAGATCGCCCGCGCCAAGAGCCTGCTCGACGCGGGGGCGATCAACCAGCAGGAGTTCGAACGGATGAAGGCCGCGGCCCTGGCCTGACGGTCGCCGCGCCGGGCCCGCGCGACGCGCCGCCGGACGCCCGGTCGGAGTCGGGCCGGTGCGCCCCGGTGGGGATCCAGTACCTGCGCTTGCCCACCCGGACGTCCTCGAGCACTCCGCCGGCCCGCTCGATGACCAGCCGGGAGCCGTCGTTGTCCTCGTCGCAGGTGACGAGCACCTCCTCCAGCCCGAGGCTGGCGGCCCGTGGGAGCGCGAGCGCGAGCGCGCGGGTGGCGTGCCCCTCCCGGCGCCGCGACGGCCGCACGGAGTAGCCGATGTGCCCGCCCTCGCGTAGCAGGTAGTCGTTCAGGCGGTGGCGCAGCGCCAGGAAGCCGATCACCTCGCCCCCGTCGACGATCCAGAAGTAGTCGCAGTGCACCCGGTGGTCGGGCAGCTCGGCCGCGTCGTCGCCGTACCGCAGCAGGTCGGTGACGAGCGCCGCGCAGCTGTCCCGGTCCAGCGGCTGGCCCTCCGGCGGGCACCCGGAGCCGTGCGGGAAGTCCCCGTCGAACTCGGCCAGGGTCGCGGCCCAGCTCTCGTGCCAGCGAAGGTCGGGGGGCACCAGCTCGGTCATGGTCCATTCGACCAAGCAGCGCGCCCGCCGCGCCACCGAGTTCTGCGCGACGGTGACTGCGGTCGTCACTCCGAGAGCAGGGGACCGAGCGGGCCGAGGTCGATGTTGAGGTCGGCGGCGGTGAGGTCGTACCTCGACTTCAGGTCCTCCATGGCCTGCTCGAGGTGCATCAGGCCGGTGCCGAGGCCCTCGATCTGCTCGTCGGTCAGGTCGCCCTCGTCCACCCGGCGCAGCGCCTGCTTCTCCATCAGCTGCCGGACCAGCTCGATGATCGTCAGCACCAGCTTGAACAGGTCCCGCTCGACCGACTCCGCGTCGGTCTCGAGCCGCTGCGGGAAGAGCCGCGGGGCCTCGCTCATCGGGGCTCCACCATGTCGGCCCGGATCGAGGTGATCAGGGCGTGCAGGCGGACCTGCACCAGGTCGACGCCGGCGAGCGAGATGACCACGTCGCCGGCCAGGACCACGCCGGTGCCGAGCAGGCGGTCGAGCAGGTCGACGAGCGCGATCTGTCGCCCCGGGTCCGGCCGGGCGGCCGGGTCGGTGCCGACGCGGGTCTCGGCGACCGCGCCGGTCATGCCTGCTCCAGGGTGGCGAAGGAGTACGGCGGCCAGGGGCCGTGCACCTCGATGACGACGTCCGGGTGGGCGGTGGCGAGCGCGTCGACGACCTGGGCGAAGCCGTCACCCTCCGCGAGGTCGACGAGGTAGGCGCCGTTGTGCAGCATCCGCTCGGTGCGGCCGGTCAGTCGTGGGTCCTGCGGGGGCAGCCGACGACCGGCCACCGACCGGGCCGCCAGGCGCGCATGCACCTCGTCGGCGACGGCCGCCGAGCTGCTCTCGTCGGCGTCGCGGGCCTGGCTCTCGGCCTTCTTCCGCTTGAGGTACTCCGCGCCGCTGGCCGCCGTGGCCGGCGACGTCGTCGTGGCGGGCGCGGGCCGGGGGCGGTCGAACACCTTCACGCTCCACTCCGTGCGCCCCTCGACGCGGTCCAGCACCTGCTCGAGCTCGTCGTGCCACTCGTCGAGTCGCCGGCGGACGCCGTCGTCGTCGAGGCAGATCGTGGCCAGCCGCAGCGGTGCCGTGGGCGCTCGGGTCGCCGTCGCCTGGACCACGGCGTCGTGGCCGCGGGCGACCTCCTCCAGCCACCGAAGGTTCTCCAGGTTGCGCCGCAGCCCCTCCTCGCCGTACTCCTCGAGGTCGACGCTGCTGACGACCGCGGCCAGGCCGCGGTGCTCGACGACCTCGAGCCGACCGCCTCCGAGTCCCGGCACGTCGGCCACGGCCTGCGGGTCGAGGCCGCGGGCAATGGCGTACAGGTAGCGGCCGGTCTCAGTCACCGGACTCCTTCGCCTCCAGGGCCTCGATGCGCTCCCGGAGTGCGCGGTTCTCGTCGGCCAGGCTCTGCTCGGTGCCGTTCAGCATCGGGTCGTTGCGCCACCAGTCGATCCCCATCTCCTGGGCCTTGTCGACCGAGACGATCAGCAGCCTGATCTTGATGGTGAGCAGCTCGATGTCGAGGAGGTTCACCCGGATGTCGCCGGCGATGATGATCCCCTTGTCGAGGATGCGCTCGAGGATGTCGGCGAGGTTGGCCGGCTGGGGGCGCGACGACTGGCTGGGCGGGGAGTAGTACGGCCGCGCCGAGGGCGTGGCATCGGGGGACTGCGTCATCTCAGTCGTCCCCCGGGGTGCCGCGCACGTAGCGGTGCAGCCGCTTGTACCCCTCCAGCTCGCCGTCGCTGTCGACGGTGACCTCGTAGCTGGCGAGCACGTCGGTGGTGTTCGGGATGCGGCGCAGCTCGAGCACCTCCACCGTGACCCTCCAGCCGTCCTCGGTGCGCTCGAGGCCGGTGATGCCCTCGGCCTCCTTGCCGGTCAGCTCCAGCAGCTGGCGCGCGGCCTCCTCGGCGACCCGGGCACCGGTCATCCGCTTCGGCCGGGCCGGCTCGGTGCGCGCGCTGGCCCTGCGGGCCGACCCCTGCTTGGCGGGGGCCTTCTTGGCAGCCGCCTTCTTCGTGGTGCTCTTCCCGGTGGTGCTGCTCTCGGTGTAGCCATGCTCCCTCCTCACGGAGGCGGCGCTGCCCCTCCATCAGCCGTTCGACGAGCTCGTCCTCCCAGGCCGTGGCCTCGTCGTCGGTCAGCTCCCCGGACTGGCGGCGCCGGTCGACGTCCTCGAGCTCTGCCCGGATGGTCGCCGGGTCGTAGAACGTCTCCTCGGCCTGCCGCAGCACCTGCTCGGCGACCGCCACCGTACCCCGCAGCGGGGCCAGGGGCAGGCCGAGGATGCCGCTGATCAGGCCCATCCCTCGCCGCCGACGAAGTCGTAGGGGGCGACCGGGCCCACCAGGCGGAGCCCGATCCGCTCGTGCACCGCCTCCGCCAGCCCCTCGAGGTGGTCCTCGAACTCGTCGCGCCGGTCGTCGTCGACGAGCAGGGCGACGTCGAGCAGGTGCTCGACGCCGGCGCCGGACCGCAGGGAGTACGCCGCGGTGAGCGGCAGGATGCTCTCGAGCAGCGCCTCCTGCTCGAGCAGCCGCTTGTCCTCCAGGGCGCGGGCGACGAGCTCGCCGAGCCGCACCCGGTCGGCGTACGACGCGTCCTCGGGCAGGTCGCGGGTGATCTCGTGCAGCCGACGGATCTCGGGGTCCGCGGTGACGACCTCGGTCAGCACGACCTGCTCGTGGAAGCTGGCGCGCAGGTTGAACTGGGCCCGCCCGGCGAGCTCGGCGAGCAGCTGGGCGAAGTGCTGCTCGTGGGGAGCGAGCAGCTCCTCGACGATGCTCGGCTCGTCGACCAGCACCGAGCCGAACTGCACCGGCGCGACGGCACCGGTGGCGGCCAGCCGTCGAGCACCTGGCTGTAGGCGACCAGGTCGGCCCGGCGACCGGTGGTGCGCTCGAGGTCGATCTCGCCGACGACGGCGGCCACCGGGCCGTGCGCGACGGACCGGACGGGGGCCCCGCCGACCCCCGTCAGTCCTTCGGGCACGCGTCCCGGCGCCCCGGCCACGACGCCGTAGACGAAGAAGCCTCGATCGGTGCAGACGACGGCACCGGCATCGGTCGTCGTGGTGGCGGGCATCAGTCCTCCGACCTGCGCCGGGAGGTCGACTTCCGGGCGGGCCGGCGCTCGCTCCTCGTCGTCCGAGCCGGCGCCGATGGCCTTCTTGGCGCCGCGGACCGCGCCACCGACCTTCTTGGCGGCGCCGCTCTCCTGCATGTCGCCGATGAACTCGTCGAGGGGCTTCCCGCCACCCTGCTCCAGCAGGTCGAGCCGGTTGGTGGCCTCGGCGAACCGGAGATAGGTGTCCACGCTCGCGATCACGATGCGGGCGTCGATGGTGAGGAGCTCGATGCCGACGAGGGACACCCGGACGTAGGCGTCGATGACGATGCCCTTGTCGAGGATGATCTCGACGACGTCGGCCAGGCCGCTGGGTGCGGGACGTGAGAGGTAGCCGCCTCCGCGGCGCTGTGAGGACTGCTGAACGGTCATCAGGACTCTTTCCTTCGGTGGGTCGGGTCAGCTGGCGCGGCGGCGTCGACGGGTGGGTCGCTCCGGTTCTTCCTCATACTCCTCGGCCTCGGCCTCCTCGTCGACGGGCTCTTCCTCGTACTCGTCCTCGGGTGCGGCCTCGTCGTCTTCGGCGGGCTCTTCCTCGTACTCGTCCTCGGGTGCGGCCTCGTCGTCCTCGGCGGGCTCTTCCTCGTACTCGTCCTCGGGTGCGGCCTCCTCGTCCTCGGCGGGCTCCTCCTCGTACTCGTCCTCGGGCTCCTCGCCGTACTCCTCGTCGTACTCGTCCTCGTGGCCCTCGTCCTCGGAACCCTCGGACTCCTGCTGCTCCTCCTCGAGGGCCTCCTCGTGGGTCTGCACGACCTCGCCGTCCTCGATGGTGCCGCGCCAGCCCTCGACCTCGTCGGGCTCGAGGATGGTGCGGGTCATCACGTGCCGGCGGAAGTGCTTGAACTCGGCGCGGACCCGGCGGCCCTGGGCCCGCCAGATGTTGCCGGTCTTCTCGAAGAGTCCCTGGGGGTAGTACTCGAGGACGATCAGGATCCGGGTCAGGTTGGGCCCGATCTCGTGGAACGTCACGGCACCGTCCACGTGCCCCTTCTCGCCCTTGGAGCGCCACACGATCCGCTCGTCGGGGACCTGCTCGAGGATCGTGGCCTCCCAGGTGCGGTGCGACCAGACGATCTGGGCCTTCCAGGCGAGCTTGTTGTCCTCCTGGGCCTCGACCTTCTCGACCTTCTTCATGAAGCTCGGGAAGCCCCCGAACTCGGTCCACTGGTTGTAGGCGACCCGAACCGGGACCCCGACGTCGATGGACTCGATGATGTTCGTGGACTTCGTGGCCTTGGGCGACTTGTCGCCCTTGCCCCCGCCGGTCACCTTGTCCTTGATCCCGGAGGCCAGCCCCTTCACGGCCCCGCCGACAGGGGAGTCGCCCTTGGCCTTCGCCTCGGCGCCCTCGACCGCGGCATTGCTGATCGGGCCGCCGTCGGCGATGCCCTCGAGCCTGTCGGTGAGCCCACCGACGCGCTCGGAGGCGGCCTTCATGGCCTTGTCGCCCGCGGCCTTCATGAGGTCGGACGAGACCAGCCGGAGCTTGTCCATCCCCTCGGATCTGGTGTTCGACATGACGCCCTACCTCCTGGAGCCGCTGCGCGAACGCGAGGTCGACTTCTTGGCCGTGCGGCTCGAGGCCGCCTTCTTCGCGGGCGCCTTCTTGGCGGCCGTCTTCTTGGCGGCCGCGGTCTTCTTCGCCGGGGCCTTCGCGGCCGACTTCTTGGCGGGTGCCTTCTTGGCCGCCTTCTTCGCCGGTGCCTTCTTGGCGGCGGTCCGTCCTCCCTCGGAGGCCTTGGACGCGGACTTCTTCGCGGTCCGTCCCGCCGACGACGCCCGCTTGCGGGGGCGGCGTTCGGGTTCGGGCTCCGGCTCCTCCGCCTCGTCCTCGTCCGCCTCGTCGTCCTCGGGCTCTTCCTCGTCCTCGGGCTCGTCGTCGTGCTCGTCCTCGGGCTCTTCCTCGGCCTCGTCGTCGTACTCGTCCTCGGGCTCTTCCTCGGCCTCCGGCTCCTCGTCGTACTCGTCCTCGGTCCTCGAGCTCCTTGAGCTCCTCGAGCTCTTCGGGGGCCGCCGTCAACGACTTGGTGACGGCCTCGAGACGTGAGGTGGCGGTCGTCAGCGCCGCGGCCTTCGCGGCGTCCATCAGCTTGCCGGTGACCTGGTCCTGGAGCTTCTTCAGCTCGGGGTTCTTCTCGGCCAGCTTGGCGCCCTGCGCCAGCAGCGCCTGCGGGTTCGTGGCGACGCGCTGGCCGGCCAGCATGCTCCCGACGGTGATGGCGAGCCGCAGCTTCTTGGTCCGGCCGAGCAGGTACCCGCTGGCGACGCCGACGGCGATCTTGGTTGTTGCAGACATGCTCCCTCAATCCCTTGAACGCCCCGCAGGGCGCGTGGACGGACTGTCCTCCCCGCCGAGGCCGTACCCGAGGTCCGGCCGACCAAACACGCTGGCCGTGGGCTTGCAACGCGTTCTAGGCCTGCATGGGGCATGCGGCAGGGCGTGCCATCGGGTAGGGCCGAGCACGGAATCAGGATGCGGCGGCTTCGATGTGTCGCGCGTCACTTTTCAGGTGCTCCGTCCGGCATGATGACTCCCGTCCTGACGTCCAGCGGGGGAGATGGCGACGGCGTGAGCGAGGTGGAGCGGCTGCTCGGGGAGCTCGATGCGCGGTTGGCGGACGCCGATGCCGAGCTCGCGGACCGCTACCCGGGCGAGCGCGGCACGCGCCAGCCGGTGCACACGGCGTACGTCCCGGCGGACCGCTACGCCGCCGACACGATCGACGGCTGGGGGCGGCAGGCGACCCGCGTCCTCGCCGACTGCGCGAGTGCGTTGGCGCTCAGCGACGACGTCGTCCTCGACCGGGTGCGTGCGAAGCTCACGGCCGAGCCGGTCGAGGACCTGCGCATCGATCTCGAGGACGGGTACGGCACCCGTCCGGACGCGGAGGAGGACGTCGCCGCCACGGCCGCGGCCCGTGCGCTCGCGCGCTCCGTGCGCGACGGCACCGCCCCGCCCTTCCACGGCATCCGCTTCAAGAGCCTGGAGCGGCCGACCCGGGCGCGTGGCGTGCGGACCCTGGACCTGGTGGTCGGCGAGCTGGCCGCCGCCGGGGCGCTCGGTCCCGGCTTCGTCGTCACGCTCCCGAAGGCGACCTCGGTCGACCAGGTCGAGGCCATGTTGCTGGTCTGCGAGCGGCTCGAGGCCCGGCACGGCCTGGCCGCGGGGGCGCTCCGCTTCGAGGTCCAGGTCGAGACGCCGCAGGCGGTGCTCGGCGGCGACGGCACCGCCCTGCTCGCGCGGATGATCCACGCCGCGGGCGGTCGGTGCAGCGGCCTGCACTACGGCACCTACGACTACTCGGCGTCCTGCGGGATCGCCGCGGCCTACCAGAGCATGGAGCACCCGGCCGCCGACCACGCGAAGGCCGTCATGCAGGTCGCCGCCGCCGGGACGGGCGTGCACCTGTCCGACGGCTCCACCAACGTGCTGCCGGTCGGTGAGCCGGGGGCCGCCGCGGATGCCTGGCGACTGCACGCCCGGCTGGTCCGCCGGTCGCTGGAACGCGGCTTCTACCAGGGCTGGGACCTGCACCCGCACCAGCTGCCGAGCAGGTACCTCGCGACGTACTCCTTCTTCCGCGAGGGCCTGCCGCTCGCCGCGCGACGGCTGCGCGCCTACGTCGGCGGCGGCGACTCGGGCTACCTCGACGAGCCGGCCACCGCCGCCGCCCTGGCCGGCTTCCTGCTGCGGGGTGTGGAGTGCGGGGCCGTCGACGACACCGAGGTCGTCGACCTCGTCGGCATCGACCGGGCGCGGCTGGCCGTGCTGGCGCGTCGCCGGGAAGGAGACCGATGAACCTCGCGGAGCTCAACGACGCACCGGCCGCCGACCTGCGGGCCACCCTCCTCGCGTGCTGCGACGTCCCGGCCTGGGCCGAGGCGGTGCTGGACGGCCGGCCGTACGCCGACCTCCCCACGCTGCTGGCCGCCGCCGACCGGGCCGCCCGGTCGTTCACCCCTGCCGAGGTGGACCGGGCGCTGGCCGCGCACCCGCGGATCGGCGAGCGGGCACCGGGCCGCGACACGGGCTCGGCGTGGTCGCGCCAGGAGCAGTCCGGTGTCTCGCGCGACGAACGCACGCAGGCGGAGCTGGTCGACGCCAACCGGGACTACGAGGACCGCTTCGGGCGCGTCTTCCTGATCTGCGCCACCGGGCTCTCGGCCGAGGAGATCCTGGCGGCGGCCCGACGCAGGCTGCACCACGACGACGCCACCGAGGCCGGGGTCGTCGCCGACGAGCTGCGCAAGATCGCCCTGCTCCGACTCGGAAAGGTGCTCGCCGAATGAGCATGGTCACCACGCACGTCCTGGACACCGCCCGCGGCCGGCCCGCGGTCGGCGTACCGGTCAGCCTGCGCCGGGACGGCGCCGTCCTCGGCCGTGGCGGTCACCGACGCCGACGGCCGGGTCGGCGACCTGGGTCCCGACACCCTCGAGCCCGACACCTACCAGCTCGTCTTCGACACCGCGGCCTACACCGGGGACGGCGCGTTCTTCCCCGAGGTCACCATCACCTTCCGGGTCACCGACAGTCGGCACCACCACGTGCCGCTGCTGCTGAGCCCGTTCGGCTATTCCACCTACCGAGGGAGCTGAGAAGTTGGCGATCCACCTGGGCCCCAACCAGTACGGCAAGGCCGAGATCCGCGTCGTCCGCGTCGACCGCGACACCCCGCGGCACCAGATCCGCGACCTCACGGTGTCGACCTCGTTGCGGGGACGCTTCGAGGACGCCCACGTCAGCGGCGACCAGGCGGCGGTGCTGCCGACCGACACCCAGAAGAACACCGCGTTCGCGTTCGCGAAGGAGCAGGGTGTCGGCGCGATCGAGGACTACGCCCTCGCGCTGGCCGACCGGTTCCTGGAGGCGGCGCCCGCTGTCGACGGTGCGCGGGTCGAGGTGGAGGAGCAGACCTGGGACCGGATCGAGGACCACGACCACGCCTTCGTGCGCGGCGGGAGCGGGGTGCGCACCACCGTGGTCAACGTCGAGGGGCGGGGTGCGGACCGGCGGGCGTACGTCGTCTCCGGCGTGCGCGACCTGGTGGTGCTCAAGAGCACCGGCTCGGAGTTCCGCGGGTTCCTCCGGGACCGCTACACCACGCTGGCCGAGACCGACGACCGGATCCTGGCCACGTCGCTGGTGGCGCGGTGGCGCCATGACCGCCCCGGGCAGGGCCCGGACTGGGACGACTCGTTCGCGGCGATCAAGTCGTTGCTGCTGCGCCGGTTCGCCGAGATCCACAGCCACGCGCTGCAGGAGACCCTGCACGGGATGGGCAGGGCCGTGCTCGAGGAGCACCCCGAGGTCGCCGAGATCAGGTTCTCGGCGCCCAACAAGCACCACTTCCTCGTCGACCTGGCGCCGTTCGGTCTCGAGAACCCCGGCGAGGTGTTCGTCGCGGCCGACCGCCCCTACGGCCTGATCGAGGCGTCGGTGGTGCGCGACGACGCCTCCGACCCCGGCGCCGCCTGGCACTCGCTCCCCGGCTTCTGCTGATGGAGCTGGACCTGGTCGTCCGCGCGGCCCGGGCGGTCACGCCGGAGGGCGAGACCGCTGCGGACGTCGGCGTCCGGGACGGTGTCATCGCCGCCGTCGGCCGGCGCCTCGAGGCGCCCCGGGTCGTCGAGCTGTCGGCCGACGAGGTGCTGCTGCCGGGGCTCGTCGACACCCACGTGCACGTCAACGAGCCCGGCCGCACCGAGTGGGAGGGGTTCGCCTCGGCCACCCGCGCCGCCGCCGCCGGCGGCGTCACCACGCTCGTCGACATGCCGCTGAACTCGATCCCGCCCACCGTCGACGTGCCGGCCCTGCGGCTGAAGCGTGAGGTCGCCCAGCGGCAGTGCTTCGTCGACGTCGGCTTCTGGGGTGGCGCGGTGCCCGGCAACCTCGGCGCGCTGCGAGCGCTGCACGACAGCGGCGTCTTCGGCTTCAAGTGCTTCCTCGTCGACTCCGGCGTCCCGGAGTTCCCGCCCCTGCCGCTGGCCGAGGTGCGCCGGGTGATGCGCGAGCTCGCGGCGTACGACGCCCTGCTGGTCGTGCACGCCGAGGACGCGGCCGCGGTCGGGACCGGCGCAGGGGCGGGGCTACCGGGACTTCCTCGCCTCCCGGCCGCGGGCGGCCGAGGACCGGGCGATCGCGTCCCTGCTCGACCTGGCGCGGGAGACCGGCTGCCGGGTGCACGTGCTGCACCTCTCCAGCGCCGACGCCGTGCCGCTGCTCGCGAAGGCCCGGGCCGACGGGGTCCGGGTGAGCGTCGAGACCTGTCCGCACTACCTCTCCTTCGAGGCCGAGGAGATCCGCGACGGCGCCACCCAGTTCAAGTGCTGCCCGCCGATCCGCGAGCACGCCAACCGCGAGGCGCTGTGGGCGGCCCTCGGCGACGGGGTGATCGACCTGGTCGTCTCGGACCACTCACCGTCGACGCCGGACCTGAAGCGGCTCGACACCGGCGACTTCGGCGCCGCCTGGGGCGGCATCGCGTCCCTCCAGGTCGGCCTGCCGGCGGTGTGGACCGCCGCCCGGGAGCACGGCTTCGCGCTCGCCGACGTGGTCCGCTGGATGGCCCAGCGCCCGGCGGAGCTCGCCGGGCTGCGCGGCAAGGGAGCCATCGCGGTCGGGAACGACGCCGACCTGGTGGTCTTCGCCCCCGACGACGCGATGACCGTCGACGCCGCCGCCCTGCGCCACCGGAACCCCGTCACCCCCTACGACGGCCGCACCCTGGCCGGCGTCGTCCGCAGCACCTGGCTGCGCGGCCGACGCGTCGACCTCGACGCCGAGCCCCGCGGCCGGCTGCTGAGCAGAGGAGAGCCCCATGCCCGATGACGTCGCCGACGAGCCGGCGTTCACCCGCCTCCCCGACCTGGCCTCGCGGGCGCTGGCCGGCAGCGTCGTGCACGCCAACGACGAGCTGTTCGCGGAGCGGGAGAACCTGGTCAAGCCCGGCCGGGCTCGCTTCGACCCGGCCGAGTTCGGGCCCAAGGGCAAGGTGTACGACGGCTGGGAGACCCGCCGCCGCCGGGAGCCGGGGCAGGACTGGGCGATCGTGCGGCTGGGCGTGCCGGGCGTGGTCGCGGGCGTCGTCGTCGACACGTCGTGGTTCACCGGCAACTTCCCGCCGCACGCGTCGGTGGAGGCGGCCTGCGTGCCCGGCCACCCCTCGCCGGCGGAGCTGGAGCGGGCCGCGTGGACCAGCCTGGTGGAGAAGTCGCCGCTGCGCGGCGACGCCGACAACCACTTCGAGGTCGGCGACGCGCGCCGGTGGACCCACGTGCGGCTGACCATCCACCCCGACGGCGGCGTGGCGCGGTTCCGCGTGCACGGCACGCCCATGCCCGACCCCGCGCTGCTGGCCGGCACCGTCGACCTCGCCGCGCTCGAGAACGGCGCCGACGTCGTCGACTGCTCCAACATGTTCTACTCCTCGCCGCGCCAGCTGCTGCTGCCCGACCGGGCCCGGGTGATGGGCGAGGGGTGGGAGAACGCCCGGCGGCGCGACGACGGCAACGACCACGTCACGGTGCGGCTCGCCGCCCGCGGGCGGGTACGCCGGGTCGAGGTCGACACGTCGTACTTCGTGGGCAACGCGCCGGGCGCGGCCCGCCTGTCCGGCGACGACGGCAGCGGCACCTCGGTCGAGCTGCTGCCGCGGACCCGGCTGCAGCCCGACACCCGGCACTTCTTCGTCGTCGACTCCGAGGTGCCGGTGACGCAGGTGCGGCTCGACGTCTACCCCGACGGCGGCGTCGCCCGGCTCCGCGTGCACGGGGAGATCGACCCCGGCGAGCTGGCCCGGCTCGCCGAGCAGTGGCGGGCGGCAACGCCCTAGCTGGCGCCCGGCGGTGAGGTGGAAACCGTGTGGTGGCCCGGATCGGTTGCCCAGTCACCGCCCGCGGGACACAGCCGGACGCCGTCCACCCACACCGCCCGCACGTCGGCCTCGGTGCCCAGCGCGAACGCCCGGGCCAGGGCCGCCTCGGTGCCGGAAGCGTGCCGCAGCGCGAGGTCCAGGGTGCTGCCGGCGGCCGGCCGCAGCCACTGGGCGTCGAACCGCTTGCCGACCGACAGGTCGCCGACCTGGTCCGCGAGCCCGAGCGCGGCGGCGCCGGCCGCGGTGGCGAGGTGGAGCAGGTGCGCCGGCGCCAGCGGGTAGCCCCGGTCGCCCAGCTGCTGCTGGGTGAAGTAGGCCTGCAGGCCCTCCTTGAGCAGCGAGAAGCCGGTCCCGGCGCCGACGTCCGACCCCAGCGCCACCCGGATGCCGTGCTCGAGGTGACGGGCCATCGGGAAGACGCCGCTGGCGAGGGCGGCGTTGCTGGCGGGGCAGTGCGCGACGCTGGCGCCCCGGGTGGCCAGCAGCCGCAGGTCGCCGTCGGCGGGGTGGACGTCGTGGGCGAGCACGCTGGCCGGCCCGAGCAGCCGGTGCCGGTCGTAGGTCTCGGTGTAGGAGCAGTCGAAGAGCCGCCCGACGGTGAGGATCTCGTCGAGGTTCTCGTTGAGGTGCGAGGTGAACCAGGCGCCGGGTACGTCGTCGAGCAGCGCCCGGCACGAGGCGAGCATGTCGTCGCTGCAGGACAGGGAGAACCGGGGGATCACGGCGTACCTGCTGAGCCCGGTGCCGTGCCAGCGGCGGGCCAGGGCCAGGCCCTCCCGGTGGCCGCGCTCGGGGGTGGTGAGCAGCTCCTCGCGCAGCAGCCGGTCGCTGACGACCAGCCCGCTGGTGAGCCGGATCCCGACCCGGTCGGCCGCGGCGAAGAGGAGGTCGACGGCGGGCGCGAAGTGGGCACCGAAGGCGAGGGCGGTGGTCGTCCCGGCCCGGACCAGGGCAGAGACGAACTCCTCGGCCACGCCGGCCGCGTAGGCGGTGTCGGCGAGCCGGGCCTCCTCCGGCAGCGCGCAGTGCTCCAGCCAGTCCAGCAGCGACATCCCCAGCCCGCCGATGATCCGGACCTGCGGGAAGTGCACGTGGGTGTCGACGAAGCCGGGCAGGACCAGGCCGCCGGAGAGGTCGACCAGCTCCTCGTCGGGGTGGCGGGCCCGGACGCCGGCGTACGCACCGCGCTCCACGATCGCCCCGTCGCGCACCAGCAGCCCCGCGTCGTCCTCGCAGCGCAGGGTGCCGCCGGTGAACGGGTCGTCGGGGACGTCCACGACGGTCCCCCGGAAGAGCGTCACCGGGACACGTCCTGACCCGCGCGCTCCCGCTCGACGGTGCGCAGCAGCGCCGCCGCGACGCTCACCGCGATGGTCGCCGGGTCCTTGCCGGTGAGGTCGTCGAGCCCGATCGGGCTGGTGATGCGGGCGATCGCCGCCGCGTCGTGCCCCTCGTCGGCGAGCTTGCGCCGGAACCGGGTCCACTTGGCGGCCGAGCCGATCAGTCCGATGCTGCCGAGGTGCCGGCTGCGGACGGCGGCGTCGCACAGCGAGGCGTCCTCCGCGTGGTCGTGGGTCATCACCAGGACGTGGGTGCCCGGCGGCAGCTCGGCCAGGACCAGCTCGGGCAGCACCGGCACCGCGTGGACGTGGACCCGGGCGACCGGGTCCGTCAGCGCGGTGAGCCGCTGCGGGTCCAGCTGGTCGGGGCGGGAGTCGACCAGGTGCAGGTCGAGGTCGTGCCGGGCCAGGATCCGGGCCAGCTCCCAGCCGACGTGGCCGACCCCGAAGATCGCGACCGCCGGGACCACGGCCAGGGGCTCGAGCAGCAGCGTCACCTCTCCGCCGCAGCACTGCACGCCGTGCTGGTACGGCGCCCGGTCCGAGAGGGCGATCTCCACCAGCTCGGGCGGACGCCGGCCCGGCGTACCGCCGGCCAGCATGGCGCGCGCCCGTTCGACGGCGACGGCCTCCAGGTTGCCGCCGCCGACCGAGCCCCAGGACTCGTCGGCGGTGACGACCATCTTCGCGCCGGCCTCCCGGGGGGCGTGGCCGCGGACGGTGGCGACGGTGACCAGCACCCCCGGGGTCCGGGTCTCCCGCAGCCGGGTCACGGCCCGCACCCAGTCCACCGCGCTCACGCCCCGTCCAGGACGGCGGTGGCCCGCTCCGAGGCGGGACGCAGCGGCGGACCGTCCGGGTGCAGGGGGCTGAGCGCCCGGGCCGCCTCGCCGCGGCTGGGCGGCCGGCCGGTGCCCGTCCGGGCCTGCTCGACCGCCCAGTAGACGGCCTCGGGGATGGCGGGGGACGCCAGGTCGACGCTGGTGCCGGGTGGTCCGAACGCGGCCGCCGCCTGGCGCAGCGCCTCCCGCACCGAGAAGGCCAGCATCAGCGGCGGCTCGCCGACCGCCTTCGAGCCGTAGACGGCGCCGTCCTCGGTCGCGTGCTCGAGCAGCGCCACGTTGAGCACCGGCGGCATCTCCGAGAGGCTCGGCAGCTTGTAGGTGCTGGCGGCCTGGGTCAGCAGCCGCCCGCGGCCGGGGCCGTCGCCCTCGTCCCAGCGCAGGTCCTCGAGGGTGAGCCAGCCGGCGCCCTGGGCGAACCCGCCCTCGATCTGGCCGAGGTCGACCAGCGGCGAGAGGCTGTCGCCGACGTCGTGCACGATGTCGACCCGGCGCAGGGTGTGGGCGCCGGTGAAGCCGTCCACCTCGACCTCGCTCGCGGCGACGCCGTACGCGAAGTACTTGAACGGCTGGCCGGTCATCGCGGTCGAGTCCCAGCGCAGCCCGGCGGTCCGGTAGAAGCCGGCCGCCCACAGCTGGATCCGGTCGAAGTACGCCGTGTGCACCACCTCGGCCCAGGTCGCGTCGGGGCCGAGGCGTGCGGCCACCGGCTGCAGCCGCGCCAGGATCTGGTCGCAGGCGTCCTTGACGGCCGCGCCGTTGAGGTCGGCGCCGGAGCTGGCCGCGGTGGCCGAGGTGTTGGGCACCTTGTCGGTGCGGGTCGGGGCGAGCCGCACCAGGTCGAGCGGTACGCCGAGGGCGGTGGCGGCGACCTGGCGCATCTTGGTGTGCAGGCCCTGACCCATCTCGGTGCCGCCGTGGTTGATCAGCACCGAGCCGTCCTTGTAGACGTGGACGAGGGCGCCGGCCTGGTTGAACGCGGTGAAGTTGAACGAGATCCCGAACTTCACCGGGGTGATCGCGAGCCCGCGCTTGGTGTGCTCGTGCGTGGCGTTGTAGGCCGCGATCCCGGCGGTCCGCTCGTCGAACGCGCTGGACTCGAGCAGCTGGTGCCAGGCGAGCTCCAGCCGCTCCGCGTGCCGCACCTCCTGGCCGTACGGCGTGGCCTGGCCGGGGCGGTAGAAGTTGCGGCGTCGCAGCTCGGCGGCGTCGTACCCGAGCAGCGGCGCGCAGCGACCCAGGACGTCCTCGATCACCAGCATCCCCTGGGGCCCGCCGAAGCCACGGAACGCGGTCTGGGAGGTCTTGTTGGTCTTCGCGACCCGCCCGTGCACCCGCACGTCCGGGATCCAGTAGGCGTTGTCGACGTGGCACAGCGCCCGGGCCAGCACCGGCTCGGAGAGGTCGAGGCTCCACCCGCCGTCGGAGGTGAGCGTGGCCTCGAGCGCCTGCAGCCGGCCGTCGTCGTCGAAGCCGGCCCGCCACCGGGCGTGGAAGCCGTGCCGCTTGCCGGTCATCGTCAGGTCCTGGGTGCGGGTCAGCCGCAGCTGCACCGGCCGTCCGGTCAGCACCGCGCCGAGCGCGGCGACGGCCGCGAAGCCGTGCGGCTGCATCTCCTTGCCGCCGAAGCCGCCGCCCATGCGCAGGCACTGGACGACGACGTCGTGGCTGGCCAGGCCGAGCACGTGGGCGACGATCTCCTGGGTCTCGGTGGGGTGCTGGGTGCTGCTCTGCACGAACACCAGCCCGCCCTCGTCGACGACGGCCAGGGCGCTGTGCGTCTCGAGGTAGAAGTGCTCCTGGCCGGCGAGGTCGAGCTCGCCGCTGAACACGTGCGCCGACCGGGCCAGCCCGGCCGCGACGTCGCCGCGCTCCAGCGTGGGCCGGCCGCCCTGGAAGCTCTCGGCCGCGATCGCCTCGCGGACGGTCAGCAGGGCGTCGAGCGGCTCGTAGTCGACCTCGACGGCGAGGGCCCCCAGCCGGGCGGCCTCGGGGGTCTCGGCGAGCACCCAGCACACCGCGTGGCCGTGGAACATCACCTCGTCGGGGAACAGCGGCTCGTCGTGCTTGGCCCCCGCGTCGTTGACCCCGGGCACGTCGGCCGCGGTGAGCACCCGGACCACCCCGGGGACGTCGTACGCCGGCGCGGGGCGCAGGGCGGTCACCCGGGCGTGCGCGTGCGGCGCCTGCACCGGGTGGGCGTGCAGCACGTCGCGGGCACGCGCGGCCAGGTCCTCGGTGTAGAGCGCCTCGCCGGTGACGTGCAGGGCCGCGCTCTCGTGGGGGAGCGCCTGGCCGACCGCCCCGGTGGTCGAGCTTGTCGAGACCACGCCGCTCATGCCACCACCTCCGTGTCGGCCGGGTTCTCGGCATAGAGCTTCAGCAGCGACTGGCGCAGCATGGCCGAGCGGTACGCCGCGCTGGCGCGGTGGTCGTCCATCGGGGTGCCCTCGCCGCCGAGCAGGTCGGCCGCGTGCCGGACGGTCTGCTCGGTCCACGGGGAACCGGTGAGCGCGTCCTCGGTCCGCAGCGCGCGGATCGGGGTGGCGGCGACGCCGCCGAGGCCGATCCGGGCCCGGCGTACGACGCCGCCGTCGAGGTCCAGCGCGAAGCCGACCGCGACGCTGGAGATGTCGTCGAACCGTCGCTTGGCGATCTTGTGGAACGCGGTGAGCCCGGCGATCGGCAGCGGGATCCGCACCGACCGGATCAGCTGGTCCGGGCGGCGCACCGTCTGCCGGTAGCCGGTGAAGAACTCCGCCAGCGGCACCTCCCGGGTGCCGTCCAGCGACACCAGGACGACGCTCGCCTCGAGGGCCAGCAGCGCGGGCGGGAGGTCGCCGATGGGGGAGGCGGTGGCCAGGTTGCCGCCGATCGTGGCGCCGTTGCGGATCAGCCGGGAGGCGAACAGCGGGAACAGCTCGGCCAGGATCGGGACCCGCCCGGCCAGGCGGCGCTCGACCTCGCTGAGCGAGAGCGCCGCGCCGATCTCGAGGTGCGTCGGCGCTGCCTCGAAGTCGCGCAGCTCGGGGAGCCGGTCGACGGCGACGGTCAGCGGGCTGCGGGCGCCGCGCAGGTTCACCTCGACGCCCCAGTCGGTGGAGCCGGCGACCACGGTGGCGTCGGGACGGTCGGCGAGCAGCTGCAGGGCGTCGGGCAGGGTGGCCGGCCGGACGAAGTCGCCACTCCCGGTCGCGAGGTGCACCGCCGGGGCCTGCGGTGCCGCGCGGTCGCGGCGTGCCGCCCAGGGGTCGCCGTCGGGGACCGTGCCGAGCGCGTACGCCGCGTCGCGGATCGGCCGGTAGCCGGTGCACCGGCACAGGTTGCCGCTGAGCGCGTGCAGGTCGAAGCCGTTGGGTCCGTGCTCGGGTCCGGGTGGTCGGTGTCCGGGTGCTGCGCGTCCCGGTGGCCCGTGTCCGCGCGGCCGGGGCGGTAGTACTCGGCGGCCATGCTGCACACGAAGCCCGGCGTGCAGTAGCCGCACTGCGACCCGCCCCGCACCGCAATCTCGCGCTGGACGGGGTGCAGGTCGGTCGAGGTGCCGAGCCCTTCGGCGGTGACCACCTCCTGGCCGACCAGCGCGCCGGCCGGCACCAGGCAGGCGTTGATCGCGGTCCACTCCGTGGCGGTCTCGACGCCCGGGCGGGCGACCAGGACCGAGCAGGCGCCGCACTCTCCCTCGTTGCAACCCTCCTTGGCTCCCGTCAGGCCCTGGCCGCGCAGCCAGGCGAGTGCCGTGGTGTGGGGCGGGGTGCCCTCGAGGGGTGATGGCTTGCCGTTGACGATGACGCTGGGTGACTCCATGGCGTGCACTTCCTGCTCCGGTACGGGGTGCGAGAGGTCGCGGCCGGGATGTCCGGTCGCCACAGCCGGGCGGCCACCGTAGAGGTCAGGAGGGCCGCCCGTTCAGGAAATGCGTCAGAGGCCGTGGGCCACCTGGCCGCGGGTCCACGCAGACTGGTGGACGCGACGGCGTACGTCGGCGGGGTGCCTCGAAACGAGCACCATCGTTGCCTCCTGGCCGGACCCCCGGCCCCGTGGCCGGTGCAGGGTCCGGTTCGAATTTACGTCGATTGTGACGCGCGCCACAAGAACTTCGGCGGCGTGCCGCGATCGCCGCAGGAACGCCGCGTCGAGGCGGGCGGAGAAGGCGCGGGGGACGTGCGGGCGTTCGAAGCCCTGGCCAGTTCAGGTCGGTCGGGTCCCCGGACGGGCCGGCCCTCTGCGGTCGCACCGCACAACCCTCAGCCACGACATCACGCCACGACATCACGCGGTAGGCCCCGTGGGACTCGAACCCACAACCAAAGGATTAAAAGTCCTCTGCTCTGCCAATTGAGCTAGGGGCCCGGGGGATCAGGGGATTGGTCGGGAGAACCTTCAGGAAGAACATCCGTGTCTCGCCCGCCCTGAGCCACGAGAACCATAGCCCGCAAGGGCCGCACCAGAAGGCGTGGGACCGGCGAGAGGGCGGCCGGAGTCTGGGGACATTCCCGCTCACCCGCCCTGGCGCCTGCCTCGAGGCCGACGGGCAAGGCCGGGCCCCGGACCGCTCGTGTGGCGACGGGTGGTTTCGGGCAGCTCAGACCGACGCGGGACACCGCTCAGTACGTGAGGCGGCGCAGATTGCCGGAGGACATGTCCGCGTACACGACGTCGCCGTTGGGGGCGGCCGCGAACCTCACCGGGGCGCCGATGTCGGTGCCGAGCGGCGGGTTCTCGGGCCGCCGGACCAGCCTGCCCGTCGAGCTGAATCGCATCGTCCAGATCTTGTGGCCGACGTAGTCGCCGAAGAAGTACGCGCCGCGGTACCGCTTGGGATAGTGCTTTCCCCTGTAGACGATGCCGCCGGTGACCGAGTCGCCCTGCGTGGCAGCGGTGCCGTGGTGGTAGGACCACACGGGCCGCGTGTTCGACACGTCTGCGCAGCGGGGGAGGCGCTTGTATCCGGGGGTCTGCTCGGGCCCCTCCCAGCAGGGCCACTTGTAGTTGCCCCCGGGACGCACGAGGTCCACCTCCTCCCAATGGTTCCAGCCCACGTCTCCCACGATGGGCCTACCGGTGGCGGGGTTGAGCGAGAACCGGAACGGGCTGCGGAAGCCGCTGGCGTAGGTCCGACTGCGCCAGGAGAACGGATGGGACGCCCGGTAGTAGGGGTTGGAACGGACCCCGGCTCCGTTGGACCTGACGTGCAGGAGCTTGCCCTCGGGTCGGCCGATCCTCATCGCCTGCAGCGCCCCCGGGGCCACGCGCGTGTAGGCCCGGAGATCGCCGATCGACACCCAGAGCGTTCCGTCACGAGCCGGCAGCACGGTCGTCATCCCGTGCGTGTGCTCGACGGCCCTCACCACGAAGAGCACCTTCTCGTGTGTGAGTCCGGTGGGCGTGTCCCCTCCCCGCACGGTGAATCGTGACAGTCGGATCCGGTACGGCGGCGCCGACGGGCTCGGGATGGATCGGATCAGGTAGATGTGGTGAGTCGTCCGGTAGTCCGGTGCGATTCCGAGACCCACGAGCCCCAGGGACCCCCTGGTATCGGTGGTGAAGTTCCCGATCGTCCTGGGCGGACCGCCTTTCGGTACCCAGGTGACCTGGCCGTCATGGCCGATGGTGAGCACGCTGCCGCCGGGCAGGTACCCGAAGTCGGTCAGGTTGTTGGTGCCCTGGCCAGTCGCAATGTCCCGGAGGGCGAAACCCGGGGGCAACGCTCGCACGCCGGCGAGCTCGTTGGCATGCCTCGGCTTGGCCAGCGTGGATGCGCCCGCGGAGGCGGTCTCCCGGACGGTGCCGGCTCCCGCCAACGCGGGAGCCGCGAACAGGAGCAGCGCTGCGGCCGCGTACTTCTTGGTCATCGCCGTCCTCGATCCTTCGGCCGACCGGCGTCGGCCAGAACCGTTGCTGGCGGGCGGGCCAATCCCTGGGCCCTATTCCTACGGCCCAGGTCACGGCCTTGCCATCTCCCAATGTGGGTAACCGGTCACGGCTTCTCGGCGGACCTCACCTCCGAGCAGCCACTTCCGCGAAGTTGGCGTGGACGATCACGCGCCTGGTCCCGCCGAGTCATCGAATTGGGGGTTGTCCATGCCTGCCGCCGTTCATAGCGTCACGAGCATGAGGCGGTTCTCGGTACGCAGCGCGCTGGCGCTCACTCGCAGCGGGGACGCGCTGATGTCATCGGCGCACGATCAGCCGATCCGCCGGCGGGGTCGCGCGACCACCGCTGCCGTCGCGCTGACCACCCTCGCGGTCGTCGGCACGGCGGCCGTGCCCGCCGGCGCGGCGCCGGGCGGCCCCGGCCCCCGCCCCGGGTCCACCCAGTCGGGCGACTCCTTGTTCCCCTACGCGGGCAATGGTGGGTACGACGTGCAGCGCTACCGGGTCGTCCTGGACTACCACCCCGACGGCTCGATCTCGGCCTCGACCCTGGTGCGCGCTCGCGCCGCGCGACCGCTGTCGTCGTTCTCCCTCGACCTCGAGGGCCTCCGGGTCCAGGGCGTGCGCGTCGACGGTCGTGCCGCGTCGTACCGCCGTCACGGGCACGAGCTCGTGATCAGCCCGGCCCGACCGGTGGCGGGCGCCTTCAGCGCAATGATCCGCTACGGAGGAACGCCGCACAGTCACACCGACCCCGACAAGTCGTCGGAGGGCTGGATCGTCACCGACGACGGGGCCACCACCGTCAACGAGCCGGTGGGATCCATGACCTGGTTCCCCAACAACAACACCCCGCGTGACAAGGCGCGCTACACCTTCGTCGTCACGGCGCCGGCCGGACGCGAGGTCGCCGCGAACGGCCGACTCGTGCACCGGTCGGCCCACGGCGGCCGCACCACGTGGACCTGGCGGCAGACCGTGCCGATGGCCAGCTACCTCGCGATGATCTCGATCGGCGACTATCGGGTCTACCGGTCGGCCATGCGCACCGTCACCGGTCGCCGGCTGCCGGTCTGGTCGTTCGTCGACCGGCAGCTCCCGCCGCAGCGACGCGCGCGCCACCTGCTGCCGAGGATCGTGCGGTGGGAGGAGCGACGCTTCGGCCCCTACCCGATGCGCAGTGCCGGGCTGGTGGCGCACAAGCTGTCGGTCGGTTACGCGCTCGAGACGCAGGACCGCCCGGTGTTCCCGGGCAACGTCGGCACCAGCACCCTCGTCCACGAGCTGGCGCACCAGTGGTACGGCGACTCCGTGACACCCCGCGACTGGGTCGACATCTGGCTCAACGAGGGCTTCGCCACCTACGCCGAGTGGCTCTGGGAGGCCGCCCACGGCGGCCCCTCCACAGGAAAGGTGTTCCGACAGCTCTACCGCCAGAACGGGCCGCACTCGAGCCTCTGGACGCCGGCCCCGGCCGCGTTCTCGGACCCGGCCGACCTGTTCGGGCCCGGCTACCTGCGGGGCGCGATGACGCTGCAGGTGCTGCGCCAGCGGGTCGGGTCCCGGGACTTCTTCGCCATCCTGAGGGCCTGGGCGAGGGAGCACCGGCACGGGGTCGTCGCGACGGCCGGCTTCATCCGGCTGAGCGAGCGGATCTCGGGCCAGCCGCTGGACGGGATGTTCCAGGACTGGCTGTACACCCCGTCGCGGCCTCGGGGTTACTGACCGCGGCGCTTCCCGTGTCGCGGCTCCCCACGCCTGGGGACTCTTTGGGGCTGTTTCGGTCCGCGATCGCATCCGGCTGGGTACGGTCCCTGACCATGAGGCCGATTCGACTTCGCCGGGGCGCCGCACTGTCACTGGCGCTCATCGCGATGGTTTCCGGGTTGGTCTCGGCCGGGCTGGGCGACCAGACGCCCGCGCAGGCTGCGCCCGCCGTCCGAGCCGCGCCCGTCCTCCGAGCCGCGGGCGTCGACGAGAAGGCGTCCACGTCGAGGCCGCACTTCCTCACGAAGGTGAGCCGCAACGGCCGCTACTTCCTCGACCAGCGGCGCCGCCCGGTCATGCTGAAGGGCGACACCGTGTGGGGGCTGGTCTTCAACGCCGGACGGTGGGGCAACGGCACGACCTGGCGGTCCGACATCAAGAACTACATCGCCGCACGGGCCGCCTCGGGCTACAACGCGGTGTACGTCGCGGCGCTGGGGAACACCGTCAACGAGGGCCGGTACGACTCCGGTGCGGCCTGGGACGGGGTCTCTCCCTGGGTCGGCGGCAGCGCCTCGAGCATCGGACCGAACGTGGGCACCCTCAACGATGCCTACTGGCACCGCGTCGACTACCTGCTCAGCACCGCCAAGGCGGCGGGGATCACGGTGATGCTCGACATCGTCTACGGCGACGACATCTGGGAGGACGGCCGGCCGGGCGCCATGTCCGAGCACGGCGAGCTCCCGAGCGACGCCCAGATGCGGACCTACGGCCGGATGCTCGGCCACCGGTACAAGCGGTTCCCCAACCTGATCTGGATGATCGGCGGCGACTACTTCGGGAACGCCGACGCCAAGGTCGCGATCACGCTGAAGGCGATCCGGGCGACCGGGTCCAAGCAGCTGATCAGTGTCGAGAACTGGGACAAGAGCTCGTCGTACTCCACCGGGCTCGGCCGGCACTTCGCCCAGTGGGCGGACGTCTACTCCTACGCCCCGACCTACCGCTGGTGCGAGAAGGCCTGGGCCCAGAAGAAGCGGCCCGTGGTGTGGGTCGACGGCTACTACGACCAGGACGCCGGCGCGAGCAACGACCTGCTCTACCGACAGGAGGTCGGCTGGGCGCTCACCTCCGGCGGCCGCGGCAGCGTCTACGGCGCCGAGGGACTCTGGGGCTGGTCCTCGGGCTCCCTGAAGATGGCGAGACATCCCGACGCGGCGGCCCGGCAGATGGTGACCGCGTGGCGCGCGGTCTCGAAGCTGCCTCGCTGGTTCCGGCTCGTGCCCGACATCCGCTCGGGCAAGGTGCTCACCGGCGACCGTGGCACGAAGATCGACTCCGACGATCCCTACACGGACCCGACCAACGACTACCTCACCGGCTCGATCACTCCCGACGGGACCCTGGCCCTGGTCTACCTGCCGCGCGGCGGGACCGCCCACGTGACCTGGGCCCACATGGCCCGCACGCACCGGAGGGCGACGTGGCTCGACCCGACGACCGGCAAGAAGCGGTCGGTCCGGGCCGGGCGTACGTCGTACCGGGCACCCGCGAGGAACGCGGCCGGGCAGCCCGACTGGTACCTGGTCCTGCGGGCATCCCCCTAGACCCTGGCTCCAAAGCCGCCCGTACCTCCTGCACCGGTGTGGGACCGGGGTGCCGTGCTGACGGCAGTGGCCGTCTGTCCTGCAACAAATCGCGCGGAGAGCGCGTCAACACAGCAGGACCGGAAGGCCGGTGCTCATCGGGGGCGCCGGGTCCGGAGGAACGAGGAGAGCATCACCATGACCCGCACCCGCCGTACCGCCGCCGCCCTCGCCACCAGTGCGGCGGGCATCGTCGCCTGCCTGACCGGCAACGCCGACGGGGCGGCCCGGGCCGACGTGGCGCCGGCCGCCAACGCCACGGTGGCCGAGGCCGCGCCGCAGATGACCACCCTGACCTTCGCGGTGCACGGCTGCAACGGCTGCACCGTCCAGCCCCTGCAGTACATCGCCGGCCACAAGCGCGACTGGGAGGGGAAGTCCAAGAAGGTGAAGGACGGCAGCGTGTCCTGGACGTTCCACACCAAGCACACGCACGGCATGAGCGTCTGGATCCGGGGTCCGTGGGAGGGCAAGGACGGGAACGGCACGGGCTACGTCGCCAACGTCGTGTGGCGCTACGGCCATCAGAAGGTCGGCTCGACCGTGACCCGTCGGGACGTGCGGTCCAAGCACAAGGCGTCGGGGTGCTGGGCAGGCACCGACGCCACCGAGGTGACGATCCCCCTCGAGGTGCGCAAGGTGATGGTGAAGGGCTACACCGGCAAGACCGCCGGGACGCTGGCCTGGTCCAAGGTCACCCGGCACTGGTGGCGTCCCGTGCTGCACACCGACAAGGGCATCCTCGGGTCCCAGGACGTCATGCCCTGCGAGAAGCCTTGACGCAACCTTGGGGCGCCCACCACCGGTGAGCCCCCGGGTCAGGACCCGTCGCAGCTCGTGGCCACCGCGCTGCTGGCGGGGCAGCTTCTTCTGGCTCACGATCTGCTGTCCGGTGCGATGGGGAAGCCGCGCTGCCAGTCGGAGAGCAGGCCGGTCTGGTCCATCTCGGCGTCCGGTCGGCCCACCAGCGAGAGGCGCAGGGTCATGGGTACGCCGGGCAGGGCTGCCTTGGTGGTGACAGACCCCACGGGGGAACCGTTGAGGAACCAGGTGATGTGGCCCTTGGCCACCTCCACGGCGACGTTGTACGCCTTGGCCAGCGGGGTGTAGGCAGCCGTCGCGGTTCCGCCCCACCGGGAGCGCGGGGAGCGGACCCCGAACCCGACGCGCCGGGAGAACGGGGAGATGCTCGCGACGGTGATGTTGTGGCGTCCGCAGTCGTAGTCGGAGGCCTTCGCGGGGACCAGCTCGGCGAGGACCTCGTAGGCCCGTCCGCCGCGTTCGTAGGCGTTGCGGATCCGGACGCTGGTCTCCCAACGACCGTGGGTCATGGCGTTGCCGTGCAACGTGGCGCGGGTGGTGCCGAAGTCCCCGGGGCCCGCTCCGACGTACCGCTTGCTGTCCAGGGCCAGGCCACCGTTGTACTTGGACACCCGCCCACTGCCGGTCGAGGACTCCACCCAGCCGCCCCGGATCCGGGTGCCGCGGGCCGGAGGACTGGTGAGCGACTGTCCGTACTCCCAGGCGAAGTCGAACAGCGAGGGGAACCACTTGTAGTGCTGGCTGGAGGTCGGCGGCTGTGCGCCGCCGCCGGCGGGCTTGCCCACCGGCACGGAGGAGGGCGGCGTGGAGGCGTACCGAGTCGCGTACCAGTCCTGGGCGTCCGGCCCGACCAGCACGTAGAGCGGGAACGACTGGGTCCAGCCGATCTGGTTGCCGTGCGTGGTGTAGTCCTCCGCGCGAACCCGGTAGACCGCGACTCCCGCGCCCTCGTCGAGGCCGGAGAAGTATCCGCGGCCGTCGTCCCCGACGGTGGTGGTGTCGAGGGTGCGCCACGTGCTCGCGTCAGTTCGCTCCTGCAGGGTGAGCGTTCGCCCCTCGAGCACGCGGGAGGCCTTGTGACTCGGGGCTGCGGTAGATGTTGCCCGGGGTGGTGTCGACGGTGATCCCGAACGGCCGCCCGACCCCCACTCGCCCCGGGATGTTGGTGTTGTTCTCCGGTTGCCCGGTGACCCTGATCGTGAGGTCCTGGGTCTTGGCGTTGAACACCCGGGCGGCAGACACGTACCTCCCGGCCTTCACCCGGTACCGGATGTTGAACATGCTGGGCGCGGGATAGGCCGAAGGAGAAGCTGCCGTCTGCCCGGGTGCGGCGATGGAAGCCCGCGACCGTGGTCCAGTGGTTGCCGACGGCGCTCCCCATGTTGAACTCCAGGACCAGTCGCCGTACCCCGGGATGGCCGACGCTCCCGGTCCACCTGAGCCGTTGACCGCCCACGTAGTTGGTCGGCGACACCGCCAGGCCACCCGTCGTCGCCGACGTCAGGGTCGAGGCGAGCTGCTGCGGGTGCGCTGCGGGCCCAGCCGGCAGGCCGGCGGTGGCGTACAGCAGGCCGACAGTCATGCCGGCGACCAGGCGGGTGCGGGCGCGACGGAACCGAGGGGAGCACGTGATCACTCCTGGGGTATCGGCCACCAGGCGCACCGAGTTGAGGTGCCGGCGTGACCAGACCACTATTCACTCAGTGACTACATCGGGTGCATACTGGGACACATGTCGTTGGGGATGGTGCTCCTCGGGGTCCTCTCCGAGGGGCCGGCGCACGGGTACGACCTCAAGCGCGCCCACGACGACCGGTTCCCCTCCGCCCGCCCGCTCGCCTACGGGCAGGTGTACGCCACCCTGTCCCGGCTCGAGCGCGACGGGCTCGTCGAGCTCGCCGAGACCACCCGGGGCGCCGGTCCCGATCGGACCGTGTACGCCGTCACCGACACGGGACGCGCCGAGCTCGCCGGCTGGCTCGCCGCGGTGGAGTCGCCCGGGCCCTTCCCGGCCGAGGAGCTGGTGCGCAAGACCATCACCTCGCTCCACCTCGGCGCCGACGCCGACGGGTTCCTGGCGCGCCAGCGGGCCTCGCACCTCGAGGCCATGCGTCGCCTCACGATCGACCGGGCCACGACCCCCGAGCTCGGCGCGCGCCTGGCGATCGACCACACCCTTGCCCACCTCGACGCCGACCTGAGGTGGCTCGAGGAGACCCGCGACCGGGTGGCGAGGGACACGACCGGAGCCGGAGGCCGTGCGGCGGCCGGCGCAGCTGAAGGAGACCGATGAACGGCACCACGCCCACGTCCGACGGGCCCGGCCCCGGAGCAGACGCCGCCGCGCCGCTCCTGTCCGCCCGCGCCGTGCACAAGGCCTTCGGCGCCACGCCGGCGCTGCGCGCCGCCTCGCTCGACCTGTACGCCGGCGAGGTCGTCGCCGTGACGGGGCGCTCGGGCAGCGGGAAGTCGACGCTGCTGCACTGCCTCGCCGGCGTGACGGTCCCGGACACCGGCATGGTCGTCTACGACGGACAGCGGCTCGACCAGCTGCCCGTGGACGACCGCTCCCGGCTGCGCCGCCTGCACTTCGGCCTGGTGCTCCAGTTCGGCCAGCTCGTGCCGGAGCTGACCGCCGCGGAGAACGTCGCGGTCCCGTTGCTGCTCGAGCGCCGTGGCCGGGCCTCGGCCCAGGCCGCGGCCATGGAGTGGCTCGACCGCCTCGGGGTCGCCGACGTCGCCGACGCCCGCCCGGCCGCGATGTCGGGCGGCCAGGCCCAGCGGGTGGCGATCGCCCGCGCCCTCGTCACGTCCCCGCGCGTGGTGTTCGCCGACGAACCGACCGGCGCCCTCGACACGGTCACGGGCGACCTCGCGCTCCAGGTGCTGCTCGACGCCACCCGCGAGACGGGTGCTGCGCTCGTCCTGGTCACCCATGACAACCGGGTCGCCGCCGCCGCGGAGCGCGAGGTCGTGCTCCGCGACGGGACCGTGGACGCGATCGTCAGCGATGGCCGGCCCGGATCCGGTCGGTCATGAGCGGGCCAGCCGTCGGCCGTGACCCCGCCGGCGTCCGACCGGGCCGACTCCGGCCGCTGCTGCTGATGGTGGTCGCCACCGCGGGTCGCGGCCGTGCGCTGCTCGTCGCGGCGACCACGTCCCTGGTGTGCGGGCTGCTGCTGGTCGGGGTGTCGATCCTGCGGCTCGCAGAGACGTCCCAGCCCGGCTACGCGAACAGTGGTGAGCACCTGTTCCAGCCGATCGCGGAGCCCGGCACCCGTGGCGGCGTCATCCTCGCGATCATCCTGATGCAGCTCCCGCTGCTGCTGCTCCTCGACCAGGCGGTCCGGCTCGGCTCCACCGGCCGCCACCGCCGGTACGCCGCGCTCGCGGTCGCCGGGGCCACCCGGTCGGACCTGCGCCGGTGGGCGTCGGTCGAGGTCGGTGCGCCCGCCGCGGCCGGTGCGGTCCTCGGCGTCCCGGTGTGGTGGCTCCTGCGCCGGCTGCTCGGCCACCCGCTCGCCGACCATCGCATCGGGGCCCTCGTGCCCACCAGCGTGGGACCCGGTGCGTGGGCGCTGGCGGTCATCGCGGCGGTCGGCGCCTACGGGATGCTCGCCGGTCGACGGGCCGGCTCGCAGATGACCACGCTCCTGTCCGCATCCAGGGGCATCCGGCGCCCGCCGCTCCCGTGGGGGGTGCCGGTGATCCTCGGTGCCCTGGTGGCCTTCGTCGAAGGGATGCAGAACGGCATCGACAGTGAGCTCCTCGTGTTCGCCGACCTCCTGCTGCTGGTCGTCGGTGTCGCCGGGCTCGCGCCCTGGACGGCCTACCTGGTCGCCGCCCTGGTGGCCAGGAAGGCCGGCTCGGTGCCGACGCTGCTCGCAGCACGGCGCCTGACCGCCGACGCACGACCCGCCGGCCGGGCCGCGGCCGCGATCGGTGGGGTCGGCCTCACGATCGGGGTGGTGGCGTCCTTCACCCGCAGCATCCTGCGTGGGAACTGGGAGCCGGGGGAGTACCTCGTCCCGACGTACGTGGCCGCCGCCTGCGCGCTCGCGGCCACGCTCGTGATCGCGGCGTCCCTGGCCGTGCACTCGGCGGAGACGGTGCTCGAACGACGCCGGGAGATGGCCGCCCTGGTCGCCAACGGCGTGCCGGTGTCGGCCCTGGTCGCCAGCCAGCGGACCGAGTGCCTCATCGCGACCCTCCCGCTGGCCGTGGTCGGCACCCTGTTCGGCGGGTTCGTCACCAGCATGGGTGCAGGACTGGACGCCGTGATGGCCCGCTACATCCTCCTCGCGACCGCGGCGGTCGCCCTCGTCGTCGTCGGGGCCGTGTGGGTCACCACCCGGTTGCTGCGCCCGTGGGTCATGGACGCGGTCTCGCTCGAGCAGCTGCGGACGGAGTGAGCCGCACCCTAGCTCTCGCCGGCCGGGTCGAGGAGCCCGGCCGGCAGCCACTCCTCGACCACGACCCACCCGTCGACGTCCGCGATCGCGTGCACGACCCTGGCGTGCCACCCGTCCGGGCGTCGCCGCCACTCCAGGAGGAGTCCGGGGAGCCGGCCGTGCCGGTCGGTCACCCAGCAGTGCCTCAGCCGGGGCGGCTCGGGAACCTCCGCCGTGGCGGCCGTGATCTCGGGGGTGGCGCGGGCCACGCGCTCGGCCATGGAGCCGTAGCTGCCGCGCTTGTTCATCCCACCCGCCATGTCTCCATCATGCCTCAGGGTCGAACGTACGTTCGAGTCGCCGCCGGTGGTGGGTCAGTGGCGGGCCGGTGCCGACCTCGCCTGCATCGTCCGCCCCGCCTGCATCGTCCGCCTCGTCCCGTCCCCAACCTGGGGGCAGCCGAGAGGGACGACCGGCCGGATTCCCGTACCGTCCCGCGGCGTGACCGACAAGCTCCCCCAGCGTCCGCACCATCGCGCCCGCCGGCGCCCGCCACGGCGCCGGCCACGGGGACGGGTCTGGGCCCGCCTCGCCGTCGCCCCGCTCGCGGTCCTCGCCGTCGCGGTCGCCGGCGGGGCCTTCGGGCTGTCGGTGCGGGACCTGGGCCCGGCGCTGGACACCTCGGCCGTGCCGATGCTCGGCGACCCGTCGCCGGCCGCGCCTGCGGACACCACCGCCGCCCGCGCGCGGACCGCGCCGCGGACGCCGTCGGACGTGTCGCGGTCCGCGCAACGGCTCAGCTCCGGGCGGACCCTCAGCCCGGCGCCGCGTCCGTCGAAGACCCCGGCGCCCGCCAAGGCCCCGACGCGGGAGCCTTCCCCCACGCCTCCGCCGCGAGCGCGCCATCCACCGCGACCGCCTCGGCGACGTCGAAGCCCCGCCCCCAGCAGCACAGCGCAGCGACTCCGAGCTCCACCCCCAGCCCCGACCAGCCGGCCGCCGCATTCCGGGTCGCCTCGTTCAACATGCTCGGCGCCTCGCACACCGGCCCGCACAGCCAGCGTCCCAAGTTCGCCACCGGCGTCACCCGCGCCCCGTGGGCCGTGCAGCTCCTCAACGACGCGGACATCACCGTGGCCGGCCTGCAGGAGTTCCAGGCCCCGCAGATCCGTGCGTTCAACCAGGCCGCCACCGGCTGGCACGCCTGGCCCGGGCTCGGCAGCCGCGCCGGGGTCAACTCCGTGGTCTGGCGGACCAGCACCTGGCGGCCGGTCCAGACGCACACCCTCGACATCCCCTACTTCGGCGGCCGCGACGTCCCGATGCCCTACGTGCTGCTGCGGCACGTGCCCACCGGCCGGCTGGTCTGGTTCGCGAACTTCCACAACCCGGCCGACGCCCACGGCCCCGCCCAGGGCTGGCGCAACGAGGCCGTACGCCGCGAGGTCGCCCTGGTCAACCGGCTGCACGCCGGCGGGACCCCCGTCGTCGTCACCGGGGACTTCAACGACCGGGACGCGTTCTTCTGCCCGCTCGCCCGCGGCGCCGACGTCACCTCGGCCGACGGCAGCCACCTGACGGGGAGCGGCTGCGACCTCGCCCCGAACCCCGGCGTCGACTGGATCGTCGGCACCCGCGACGACCTCGACTTCTCCGACTTCCACCGCCTCCGCGGGGGACTGGTCGCGCGCACCTCCGACCACCCGTTCGTCTGGTCCCGGGTCACCGCGCACTGACCCGGCCACCCTCCCCGGCGCCCCGCGGTACGGCGTACGAATCCCGGTGCGCCGGGTTCCCCAGACGCTCTGCGCTGTCCGTATGGGGCCTGCGCCGCATTGCCCGCGCCCGCCCGCTGGTGTAGGCAGAGAGGTGTCACGTGGCCGGAAGGGAGGCCGCCATGTGTGAGGGAGCTTGTCCGGTGGGTGACGGGTGCCGCCGTGTCCTCGCCTGAGCACCGGCGGGGCGCGGGCGCGGGCGTCGACCCGCGGCTGTTGCTGCTCGTCGCCTTCGTGCTGGGCGCGCTGGTGAGTGGCGTGGCGGTCGCCGTGCTCGCCCACGGGTCCGACGACACCACCCCGGGCGTGGCCAGGACGGTCGCGGGCACCAGCAGTGCGAGACCGAAGGCGGACGCCGGGAAGAGTGCCGCGCCGTCCCCTTCCCGGCATTCCTCCGCGGCCGCCGCCGGCGGAGGCCCCGAGCAGTGGGCGCTGATGACCAAGCCGCTCACGCAGCTGCAGCCGGGGGACCGGGTCGTCTACAACATGGGGGCCTGCCACTTCCGCAGCTGGGTGGGCGGCGCCACGGACGTCGCCCTGATCGCCTGCCCGGGCGAGCAGCCCTTCCAGACCAAGACCGAGACCCTGGTGCCGGTCGAGCCGGCCTCGGGCGACTAGGGGCGTCCGCATGCACACTTCCCGAACCGGGGCCGCTCCCGGATCCTGCCGCGTCTGGCCAACTCTCAGCGCCGCCCGGGCACCCGAGGGCAGAATGAGGCCCACGGGGACGCTCGGGGGGCAGTCCCGGAGAGTGGGTGCACGTCGTGCCGGATGAGGTGAGCGAGCGCCGTCCCGGGGGGTCGGGCGCGAGGTCGGCCGTGGCGATCGGCTTCCTGCCCGGTCACCAGGAAGCGGTGCTGGACCTGCTCGGCGACCTCGGCGAGGTCACCCCCGCGAAGGACCTCGAGGCCGGCCTCGAGGCGGCACGCACGCTGCGGCCGGCGGTGATCCTCGTCGCCGCCGACCTCGGGGAGGACCCGCTCGACGTGCTCATGGTGGTCCGCCGCGACCCCGCCCTGCGCGTGACCCCGGTGGTCACGCTCGCGATCGATCCCGAACCGGACCAGACCAGCAGGGGGCCCGGCCGGCCCGGACGCGGGCGCGATGCCCACCAGGTCGCGCAGGCGTTGCAGCGGCTCATGCTCGACGAGGTGATGAAGGTCAGCTACATCCTGGCCAGCGCCGCGCACTCCGGGAACGACACCGTCGACCGTCAGGTGATGGCCGCGATCGCCCGGCTCGACGCCATCGCCATTGCACTCCGCGACGCCGTCATCGACCTGCGCCGCGGCAGCCCGTGAGGCGGCTCGTCGTACGACGGTGAGCGTTGCGGCCCGGGGCGCGAGTGACCACAGGTCGGTCGCGTTTTCCGCCCCGACACGCGGGCGACGCGCAACCTTCACGAGCCCCGGCGGAAAATCGTGGTCCGGAAACTGGATCCCGGCAGCGGGCTTGGTAGTGTCGTGCCTGCAACAGGTGCAAGTTCCAGCAGGTCTGACGCCCGCGGAGTTTGTGATCCAACGGCGTTTCTTCTTCGTGTGTGCCACTCACGCAAGTCGGAGCGACGTGTCACCGCATCTGATGTGGATCGTCGAAGTGACGATTCTCGCCCCGATGAAGGAGTATCGAGCAAATGGCTCAGGGCACCGTGAAGTGGTTCAACGCCGAGAAGGGTTTCGGCTTCATTGCGCAGGAGGACGGCGGCGACGACGTCTTCGTGCACTACTCGGCGATTCAGTCGCAGGGCTACAAGTCCCTCGACGAGAACCAGAAGGTCGAGTTCGACGTCACCCAGGGTCCCAAGGGCCCCCAGGCGGAGAACGTCCGTCCGCTCTGATTGCGGACTGAAGACCGGGCAGCACCTGTCCGACACGTCTTCTGCGAGGCCCCACCCGAACGGGTGGGGCCTCGTGCCGTCTCCACACCCGTCCGGGTGATCCCCGTCCCCCAAACAGATCAGATTTTCGCCGCCGGGTTTGATTCCGGACGCGCTCGGGCACTCTTGGTCTCGGGGGGACGTCCAGCCACGATGACCGAGGGAGTCGCAAGTGCACGATCAGTTCGACGTCACCCTCGAGGACGCCGACCTGCTCGGCGAGGTCGAGCTCACCACGAGCCTGATCATCGCCGCGAGCGAGTCCGAGGAGCACCTCTCCGCCGACGAGATCGACGAGATCCTCGGCGTCGACGGCGAGCCCCGCCAGGCCGGCTGACCCCTCCACGCGGCCGCTGCTGCGTCGCTTGTCTGAAGTACCCTAGGGGGGTACGGTGCCAAGCATGGCAGAGCACCAGCACGGCTACATCCACCGCAAGGACGACTACCTCAAGCGGCTGCGCCGCATCGAGGGTCAGGCGCGCGGCCTCCAGCGGATGGTCGAGGAGGAGAAGTACTGCATCGACATCCTCACCCAGGTCTCCGCGATGACCAAGGCCCTCCACGCGGTCTCGATCGGCCTGCTGGAGGAGCACATGAACCACTGCGTGGTCGACGCGGCCCGCGCCGGTGACGCCGAGGCCCGCGAGAAGGTCAGCGAGGCCGTCGACGCGATCGCGCGCCTGGTCCGCTCCTGATCCCCCGGACGTGAGGAGAGACATCCCCGTGAGCACCACCAGCACCTGGACCGTCACCGGCATGACCTGCGGCCACTGCGTCGCCTCGGTCTCGGAGGAGATCGCCGAGATCGACGGCGTGGAGCACGTCGACGTGGTCCTCGAGTCCGGTGCCGTCACCGTCACCAGCACCGCCCCCCTCACACCCGCGGCCGTCGAGACTGCCGTCGAAGAGGCGGGGTACGCGCTGGCATGACCACGCCCGGTACGCCGCTGCGGGTGGCCGACGGAGAGGAGATCCGCCGTGGCCACTGACGTCGAGCTCGCGATCACCGGCATGACCTGCGCCTCCTGCGCCAACCGCATCGAGCGCAAGCTCAACAAGCTGGACGGGGTGGTGGCGACGGTCAACTACGCCACCGAGAGGGCCAGGGTCAGCTACCCCGAGACGGTCAGCACCGACGAGCTTGCTGGCCACCGTCGAGGCGGCCGGCTACCGCGCCGACCTGCCCCGGCGGGAGGCCGATGGGCCCGAGCAGCGGGACGAGGCCGACGTGGAGCTGGACGCGCTGCGGCAGCGGCTGGTGGTCTCCGCGGTGCTGACCGCGCCGGTCGTCCTGCTCGCCATGGTCCCGGCGTTCCAGTTCGACAACTGGCAGTGGGCGTCGCTGACGCTGGCCGCCCCGGTGGTGGTGTGGGGCGCCTGGCCCTTCCACCGGGCCGCCTGGACGAACCTGCGGCACGGCACCACGACCATGGACACGCTGGTGTCGATGGGGGTGCTGGCGGCGTTCGGCTGGTCCCTGGTCGCGCTGTTCTGGGGCACGGCGGGCATGACCGGCATGACCCACCCGTTCGAGCTGACCGTCCAGCGCACCGACGGCCTGGACAACATCTACCTCGAGGCCGCGGCCGGCGTGACGACGTTCCTGCTGGCCGGGCGCTGGTTCGAGAAGCGCTCGAAGCGGCGGGCGGGGGCAGCCCTCGCCGCGCTGCTCGAGATGGGGGCCAAGGAGGTCACCCTGCTCGAGGACGGCGGCGAGCGGCCGGTGCCGGCCGACCGGCTGGCCGTCGGCATGCTCTTCGTGGTCCGACCCGGCGAGAAGGTCGCCACCGACGGGGTCGTCGAGCGGGGCACGTCCGCGGTGGACGCCTCGATGCTCACCGGTGAGCCGGTGCCGGTCGAGGTGGGCCCCGGCGCCGAGGTCGCGGGCGCCACCGTGAACACCGGCGGGCGGCTCGTCGTACGCGCCACCCGGGTCGGTGGCGACACCCAGCTCGCCCAGATGGCCCGGCTGGTGCGAGGAGGCGCAGGACGGCAAGGCCGACGTGCAACGCCTCGCCGACCGGATCTCGGGGGTCTTCGTGCCCGTGGTGATCGCGCTGGCCCTCGGCACGCTCGGCTTCTGGCTGGTCAGCGGGGCCGGCGCGTCGGCGGCGTTCACGGCCGCGGTGTCGGTGCTGATCATCGCCTGCCCGTGCGCGCTGGGCCTGGCCACGCCGACCGCGCTGATGGTCGGCACCGGACGGGGCGCGCAGCTGGGCATCCTGATCAAGGGGCCCGAGGTGCTCGAGTCCACCCGCCGGGTCGACACCGTGGTGCTGGACAAGACCGGCACCGTGACCACCGGCCGGATGGCGCTGGTCGACGTCGTGCCCGCGGCCGGGGAGTCGGCCGAGGAGGTACGCCGGCTCGCCGCCGCCCTGGAGGCCGGCTCGGAGCACCCGGTGGCCAGGGCGGTCGTCGACGGCGCCGGCGACCTGCCCGAGGTCGAGGACTTCGCCAACGTCGAGGGCCTCGGCGTGCAGGGCGTCGTCGAGGGCCACGCGGTGCTGGTCGGCCGGCCCCGGCTGCTGGCCGAGTGGTCCCAGCACCTGCCCCCGGAGCTGGAGGCCGCGGTCGAGTCGGCCCAGGCCGCCGGGCGCACCCCGGTCGCGGTCGGCTGGGACGGCCGGGCGCGGGGCGTCCTGGTCGTCTCCGACACCGTCAAGCCGACCTCCGCGGAGGCGGTCCGGCGGCTGCGGGACCTCGGGCTGGCGCCGGTGCTGCTGACCGGTGACAACCAGCGCGCGGCCGGCGCGGTCGCGGCCGAGGTGGGCATCGACGAGGTGATCGCCGACGTGCTGCCGGCCGACAAGGTGGACGTGGTCAAGCGGCTGCAGGACGAGGGCCGGGTGGTGGCGATGGTCGGCGACGGTGTGAACGACGCCGCCGCGCTGGCCCAGGCCGACCTGGGCCTGGCCATGGGCACCGGCGCCGACGTGGCGATCGAGGCCAGTGACCTGACCCTGGTGCGGGGCGACCTGCGGGTCGCCGCGGACGCGGTGCGGCTGGCGCGTCGTACCCTCGCCACGATCAAGGGCAACCTGTTCTGGGCGTTCGCCTACAACGTCGCCGCCCTGCCCCTGGCCGCGGCCGGCCTCCTGAACCCGATGCTGGCCGGCGCCGCGATGGCCTTCTCCTCGGTCTTCGTGGTCTCCAACAGCCTCCGCCTCCGCCGCTTCCGGTAGGGGTTTCGCCCGGGATAGTCCGTGACGCTTCTGTTGTGGATAAGGCGTTGTCCACAACAGAAGCGTCACGGACTACGCCGCCAGAGGCGGGTCAGCAGGTGGCGAAGAGGACCGGGCCGGTGGAGAGGTCGGAGAGGACGTACTCGCCGCGGCGCGGCACCAGGTCCATGGTCACCAGCCTCCCGTCGGCGGTGACCGACTTGACCGCGAACCGGTCGCCGAAGTCGCCACCCTGTCCCGGTGCGGGCCCGCGAGCCAGGGCGTTGCGGGTGTCGGCGTTGGTCCGCGCCTGGTCGTCGGTCTCGAAGGACATCACCACCTGCACGTGGCGGTCGGGCTGCACCGACATCGCGAAGCTGCTGATCGGGTTCACCTTGCCCGCGTCCGCGAGCAGCTGGTCGGCGGTGGCCTGGTCGGCCTGGTCGGCCTGGCTCATGGCCAGCGCGGAGCAGGTGTAGTCGCCCGCGTAGACCGAGGCGGACAGCGGCGCGCCGCTGGCGTCGATGACCTCGTCGAGCTCCTCGGAGGTGCCGTCGCCGTCGTCGACGCCGGAGACCGCCTCGTCGAGGTAGCCCGAGCTGTCGCTGGTCATCACCAGCCCGTCGTCGGCGTCCAGCGCGACGAACTGCAGCTCGGGGGTCAGGTCGGGGCCGATCGAGTTCAGCAGGTCCTCGCCGCCCTGCCAGACGCCGGTCGAGGAGGAGGGCCGCGTGTAGCCGAGGTCCTCGAGCCGGTTGCCCAGGTCGCCGAAGTCGGTGTCGTCGGGGAGGTGGATCAGCACCGCCGCACCCTGCGAGGACTGGCTGAACAGCTCCCAGTCGGCCGACGCGGGGGAGAAGCCGAACTTCTGCTGCAGCACCGGCGCCGACTGCACCAGCGCCGAGGTCGAGGTCAGGTCGGCCGAGTAGCCCTTCTCCAGGAACCGGCTCAGCTCGGCGTCCGAGGAGTCGGCCGACAGGTCCACGCCGACCTCCCGGCGTACCGCCGCCCAGTCGGTCCAGGAGATCCGCTCGGCGTCCTCCGGCGCCATCGACGCGGCGCGCTCGAGATCGGTCCGGTCGTGCTCGCGCCACCAGAGCAGTCCGCCGGCCACCACCGCGACCACGAGCACCACGACGAGCGCGATCGTGAGGCGCTTGCGCACGGGAACTCCTGTCTGGGGGCGAGGTGATGTGAGACTAGCGGCATGGCCCCGAAGGACGTCCTCGCTGCCGGTGTCGTGGTCTTCCGTCCGGGCCGCCAGGTGTTGCTGGTCCATCGGCCGCGGTACGACGACTGGTCCTTCCCCAAGGGCAAGCTCGACCCCGGTGAGCACCCGACCGCGGCGGCGGTCCGCGAGGTGGCCGAGGAGACCGGGCTGCACGTGCGGCTCGGGCCGCCGCTGGCCTCCCAGCGCTACGCCAACGGCGGCGGCCGGATGAAGACCGTCTTCTACTGGACCGGCCGGGCGATCGGCGACGACGACGTGAGCCGGTACGCCGTCAACGCCGAGATCGACCAGGTGGCCTGGGTCGACCGCGACGAGGCGTTCGAGCGGCTCACCTACCCCCACGACCGGGACACGCTGCGCGAGGCGACCGGCGTACGCCGCAAGACCCGGGCGCTGGTGGTGCTCCGGCACGGCAACGCCCGGTCCCGCAAGGCGTGGCGGCACGACGACCGGCTGCGCCCGCTGGTGCACGCCGGCACCGCCCAGGCCCAGGCGCTGGTGCCGGTGCTGGCGGCGTACGACGTGACCCGGGTCGTCAGCTCCAGCAGCATCCGGTGCGCCGAGACGCTCCGGCCCTACGTCGACACCACCGGCTGGAAGCTCGAGCTCGAGGACGGCCTGACCGAGGAGGGCGCCACCGCGGAGTCGGTGCTGCGGGTGGTCGACGGCCTGCTCCACGGCGACGAGGGCGCGGTGCTGTGCAGCCACCGGCCGGTGCTCCCGTCGGTCTTCGACGTGCTCGGGCTGGAGGAACCCGAGCTGGACCCGGCCGGGATGCTGGTGGTCCACCTGCGCAAGGGGAAGGTGGTCGCCACCGAGCGGCACCAGGTGCGCTGAGTCAAGGCCCCCGGGGCCTGTTCACGTGATGGCCGTCTCACCTGCGTCGCCGTGTCGACAAGTGGGCGGTTCGAGTTCACCCCTCGTTCACCGACGCCGCCGACGCCGGACACCTGCGCTGCCTTACGTTCCTTGATGTCATCCCCGAGAGAGACATCAAGAGACTTCAGGAGTACGAAGTGAATCGCACTTCCATCCGCCGGGCGGTCCTGCCCGGTATCGCCGTCCTGACGCTTGGCCCTGTCCGCCTGCTCGGCCGCCAACGAGGACTCCGGCAGCGCCAGCGGCCTGAGCGGCACGCTCAACGGCGGCGGCTCGTCGGCACAGGAGGCCGCGCAGGGCGCGTGGCGCGCCGGCTTCCAGGGCGACAACAGCGGCGTCACCGTCAACTACGACCCGGTCGGCTCGGGCACCGGTCGCGAGAACTTCATCTCCGGCGCCTACATGTTCGCCGGCTCCGACGCCGCGCTGAGCACCGACGAGGGCGAGCTGGACAAGGCCAAGCAGCGCTGCGGCGGCGACGTGATCGAGGTCCCGGCCTACGTGAGCCCGATCGCGGTCGTCTACAACCTCGACGGTGTCGACAACCTGCAGCTGTCCGCCGCGATCGATCGCCGACATCTTCTCCGGCAAGATCACCAAGTGGAACGACCCGAAGATCGCCGCCGACAACCCGGACGCCGACCTGCCGAGCGAGACCATCACCCCGGTGCACCGCTCGGACGACTCGGGCACCACCGAGAACTTCACCGACTACCTCTCCCAGGCCAGCGACGGCGCGTGGAAGTACCCGAAGGACGGCGTGTGGCCGATCAAGGGTGGCGAGGCCGGCGAGGGCACCTCGGGCCTGGTGGCCGCGGTCAAGGCCGGCAACGGCACCATCGGCTACGCCGACGAGAGCCAGGCCGGCGACCTCGGTGTCGCCGCGATCAAGGTGGGCTCGGAGTACAACAAGCCCACCGCCGACGGTGCCGCCAAGGCGCTCGCGGCCTCCCCGCGGGTCCAGGGTCGCGGCGACAACGACATGGCGATCGAGGTGGACCGCTCGACGACCGAGTCCGGCACCTACCCGATCTCGCTCACGTCGTACCTGATCGCCTGCCCGACCTACGACTCGGCCAACGACGCGGACATGGTGAAGGGCTACCTGTCCTACATCGTCTCCACCGACGGCCAGCAGGCCGCCGCGGACCAGGCCGGCTCGGCGCCGCTGGAGTCCAGCCTCCAGCAGGAGGCGGCCAAGATCGTCGACCAGATCTCGGCCAAGTAATAATCACTGAATCATCGCGCGTCGGGGTGCGGCGGACCGGTTCTCCGGTCTGCCGCACACTGGCGTTCGACGGAAGTCCCCCAGCGCCCAAGGAGCACCGTGTCCGTCACCACCTCCTCCGCGGAGAAGGCACCGGCGAAACCACCCCGGAGCCGCGGCGACCGCATCTTCTCCGGTACGGCGAAGGCCGCCGGCCTGACGATCCTCGCGGCGCTCGCAGGCGTCTTCATCTTCCTCACCATCGAGGGTGTGCCCGGGACTCAACCAGTCCGAGGGCACCTACGCGCCCAACGACAACTTCCTGGCGTACGTCGGGCCGCTGATCTACGGCACGATCCTGGCGGCGGTGCTCGCGCTGCTGCTGGCGGTGCCGTTCGCGTTCGGCATCGCGCTGTTCATCTCGCACTACGCGCCGCGCCGGCTGGCCGTCCCGGTCGCCTACGTCATCGACCTGCTCGCCGCGGTGCCCTCGGTGGTGTTCGGGCTCTGGGGGGCCCGGTCGCTGGCGACCTGGCTGGTCCCGCTGCACGACTGGCTGTACCAGCACCTGTCGTTCCTGCCGTTCTTCGCCGGCCCGCCCTCGGTCACCGGCCGCACCATCTTCACCGCCGGCATCGTGCTGGCGATCATGATCCTGCCGATCATCACCGCGATCTCGCGGGAGGTGTTCGCGCAGACGCCCGCGGCTGGACCAGGAGGCCGCGCTGGCCCTCGGCGCGACCCGCTGGGAGATGATCCGGATGTCGGTCTTCCCCTACGCCAAGTCCGGCATGGTCTCGGCCGTCATGCTCGGCCTCGGCCGCGCGCTCGGCGAGACGATGGCGGTCGCGATGGTGCTCTCCGCCTCGCCCGTCGTCACCCTGAACCTGATCTCCAACACCAACCCTGCGACCGTGGCGTCCAACATCGCCTCGAGCTTCGCGGAGGCCACGCCCGCCAAGCTGCACGTGCTGATCGCCACCGGCCTGGTGCTGTTCGCCGTGACCTTCGCGGTCAACTTCGCCGCCCGGTGGGTCGTGGGCCGCAACGAGAGGAAGGATGGCGCGATGACGACCGAGGTGGCCCCCGACCTGGCCGCGTCGATGCGGCTCTCCCACCCCCGGCTGCCGGCCGTGGGCGCCGGTGCTGGTCGCCGTGCTCGCCGTGGCCGCCGCCGCGCTTGCCGGCGATGCTGCTGGGCTGGCCGATCGTGGCCTGGCTGGCGCTGGCCCTGGCCCTCTACCTGGTCGCCCTGCCGGGGTGGTCGGCGGCCGTGGAGAACGTCCGGGCCGCCGTCGACCGGCTGATGACCACGCTGATCTGGTCGGCCTTCGGCATCGCGGTGATCCCGCTGGTCTGGCTGATCTGGACCGTCGTGTCGAAGGGCGCGTCGGTGATCAGCGTCGACTTCCTCACCTACTCGATGCGCAACGTCGTCGGCGAGGGCGGCGGCATCTACCACGCGCTGATCGGCACGCTGCTCGTGACGGGCGCGGCGGCCGTGATCTCGGTCCCGGTGGGGCTCTTCGCCGCGATCTACCTCGTCGAGTACGGCAAGGGCACGGTGCTGGGCCGATGGATCACGTTCCTGGTGGACGTGATGACCGGCATCCCCTCGATCGTGGCCGGCCTGTTCGCGCTGTCGCTGTTCGTGCTGATCTTCGGTCCGCAGGTGCGGATGGGCTTCGGTGGCTCGGTCGCGCTGTCGCTGCTGATGATCCCGATCGTGGTGCGTTCCGCCGAGGAGATGCTGCGGCTGGTGCCCGGCGACCTGCGCGAGGCGTCGTACGCCCTGGGGGTGCCGAAGTGGCGCACCATCACCCGGGTCGTGCTTCCGACGGCGATGGGCGGCATCATCACCGGTGTGACCCTGGCCATCGCGCGCGTGATCGGCGAGACCGCGCCGCTGCTGGTGATCGCCGGCAAGACCGACTCGGTCAACTCGAACCTCTTCAACGAGCGGATGAGCACGCTGCCGGTCTACATCTACTACTCGTTCACCCAGCCGGGCATCACCCCGCCGGGCGCGAGCGAGGCGCCGGGCATCGCCCGGGCGTGGGGTGCCGCGCTGGTGCTGATCGTGATCGTGATGGTGCTGAACCTGCTCGCGCGGGTCGTCGGCAGGATCTTCGCCCCCAAGAAGGGCTGACCCGGCGACCCCGGGCTCAATCTTCTTAGACAACAAGGAACTCACATGGCCAAGAGCATCGACGTCTCCGACCTGGACATCTACTACGGCGACTTCCTCGCCGTCCAGGGCGTGAACATGACCATCAAGGCGCGCTCGGTGACCGCGTTCATCGGGCCCTCCGGCTGCGGCAAGTCGACCATGCTGCGCTCGCTGAACCGGATGCACGAGGTGATCCCCGGTGCCCGGGTCGAGGGCAAGATCACCGTCGACGGGCAGTCGCTCTACGACCCCTCGATCGACCCGGTCGCCGTACGCCGCCAGATCGGGATGGTCTTCCAGCGGCCCAACCCGTTCCCGACGATGTCGATCTACGACAACGTCCTCGCGGGCAACCGGCTCAACGCCAAGAAGCTGAAGAAGGCCGAGTCCGACGACGTGGTCGAGAGGTCGCTGCGCGCCGCGAACCTGTGGAACGAGGTCAAGGACCGGCTCGGCAAGCCCGGCATGGGCCTCTCCGGCGGCCAGCAGCAGCGGCTCTGCATCGCCCGCGCGATCGCGGTCGAGCCGCAGGTGCTGCTGATGGACGAGCCCTGCTCGGCCCTCGACCCGATCTCGACCTCCGCGATCGAGGACCTGATCCACGACCTGAAGTCCGACTACACGATCGTGATCGTCACCCACAACATGCAGCAGGCCGCCCGCGTCTCGGACGACACCGGGTTCTTCAACCTCAAGGCCACCGGCGAGCCCGGCCACCTGGTGGAGTTCAACCCCACCAAGAAGATGTTCACCAACCCCGACAACGAGTCCACCGAGGCCTACATCTCGGGCCGGTTCGGCTGAGGGTGGGGAAAACTTTCGGTAGTCCGTGACGCTTCTGTTGTGGATAGCGCGTTGTCCACAACAGAAGCGTCACGGACTACCACTCCAGGGGGAATCCGCGCGGCCCTGTGGATGACGCGAGCGGGGCCGGCCGGGGTCGGTGCAGCATCGGGACATGCCCGAGCCGCCCCAGCCCCGACGCCTCCAGGTGTCCCGTTCCGGGGTCGTGGTGCCGGTCCGCATCGACCCGACCGGGGCCAGCGGCCCGACGCCGGCCCAGACGCGGGGGCGACGCTGGCGGAACACCAGCTGGGGCCTCTACGTGCCCAGCGACGTCGACGCCGACGACCTCGAGCAGCGCATCGTCGAGGCGGCGGCCGTGCTCCCGGCGTACGGCGGGGTGACCGGCTGGGCGGCCCTGGCCTGGGCCGGCGGCAAGTGGTTCGACGGGCTCGCGCCCGACGGCCGTACGACGCTGCCGGTGTGGCTGGCGACCTCCTGCGCCGACGTCCGCAGCCAGCCCGGCCTCCGCGTGTCGGCCGAGGGGCTCGACCCGCGTGACCTCACCGAGCTCGACGGCCTCCCGATCACGTCGCTGGTCCGCGCGGTCTGCTTCGAGATGCGGTACGCCCGCAGCCTGACCCAGGCCGTCGCGGCGCTCGACATGGCGGCGTTCTCCGACCTGGTCTCGATCGACGAGGCGCGGGCCTACAGCGAGCTGCTGCGGGGGAGGACCGGGATCCCCCGCTGCCGGAAGGCGATCGACCTCGCCGACGAGAACAGCTGGTCTCCCCAGGAGAGCTTCATGCGGCTGGTCTGGGAGAGGGGCGCCGGCCTGGGGCGGCCGCTGTGCAACGTGCCGGTCTTCGACCGCAACGGACGCCACGTGGGCACCCCGGACCTGCTCGACCCGGTCGCCGGCGTCGCGGGGGAGTACGACGGGTCGTTGCACCTGCAGGGCGCCCAACGGTCGAAGGACGTGGAGCGCGAGGGGTACTTCCGCCGGCTCGGCCTGGAGTACGTCACCATGCTCGCCGGTGACCGCGCCGACCCGGGACCGTTCATCGGCCGACTGTTCGATGCCTACGCCCGCGCCGCGATGGTCCCCGCCGACCGCCGCACCTGGAGCCTGACGCTCCCGCCGTGGTGGACGGACACGTCGACGGTCGCCAAGCGGCGCGCCCTCACCGGCACCGCCCGGGAGCGGCTCCTCCGGATGCGGGCGGCCTGACCGCCGTACGACGGGTGCGACTCGGGCCCGGAACAGCGGTAGTCCGTGACGCTTCTGTTGTGGATAGCGCGTTGTCCACAACAGAAGCGTCACGGACTACCGAAAAGTCGTCCCCACCCAGTCAGACCGGGATCACCAGGTTCAGCAGCTCGTAGCAGCCGGCCGCGGCGAGGCCGGCCATCGGGAAGGTGAGCACCCAGGCGGTGACGATGGAGCGGGCCACGCCCCAGCGGACGGCCGAGAAGCGCTTGGTGGCGCCGGCGCCCATCACCGCGGAGGTGATGACGTGGGTGGTGGAGATCGGCGCCGAGAAGACGAACGCCGTGGTGTAGAGCACGCCGGCGGCGACGGACTCGGAGGCGAAGCCGCGGGCGGGGTCGAGGTGGATGATCCGTCGGCCGAGGGTCCGCATGACCCGCCAGCCGCCGGACCAGGTGCCCAGCGAGATGGCACCGGCGGCGGACGCGATCACCCAGACCGGCAGCCCGTCGTCGGCGGCGTAGTAGCCGCCGGTCACCAGGGCCAGGAAGATCACGCCCATCGTCTTCTGGGCGTCCTGGAGGCCGTGGCCCAGCGCCATCGCGGCGGCCGAGACCGTCTGGGCCATCCGGAAGCCGCGGAAGGTGCGGTGCGGGTTGCGGCGCCGGAAGATCCACAGGATCGCCAGCATCACCAGGAAGGCCAGCAGGAACCCGACGACTGGCGAGAGCACCATCGGCAGGACGACCTTGTCCCAGATCACCGACCACTTGACCAGCGAGCCGGACACCAGGGCGGAGCCGACGAGGCCGCCGATGAGGGCGTGCGAGGAGGACGAGGGGAGCCCGAAGTACCAGGTGATCAGGTTCCAGGCGATCGCCCCGAACAGCCCGCCCATCACCACGATCAGCCCCTGCGTGCCGGACGGGGGGTCGATCACGCTGCCGACGGTGTTGGCGACCTCCTGGCCGAGGAAGGCGCCGACGAAGTTCATGACGGCGGCCAGCAGCAGCGCGATCCGCGGGGTCAGGGCCCGGGTCGAGACGGACGTGGCGATGGCGTTCGCCGCGTCGTGGAATCCGTTGGTGTAGTCGAAGACGAGGGCAACGACGACGACCGCGACGACGATCGCGAGGGTCATTCGGTCAGGACTCCTTGACCGCGATCTGCTCCACGGTGTTGGCGACCTTCTCGAAGGCGTCGATGGCGCCCTCGAGGGACTCGACGATGTCCTTGAGCTTGAGCACCTCCATCGCCTTGAACTCGCCGGAGAACAGGTTGGCGAGGGTACGACGGTGGTTCTTGTCGCCGGCGTTCTCGAGCCGGTTGATCTCGATCCAGTACTCGTCCAGCGACGCCATCGACTGCAGCTGCGGCATCGCGGCGGCGGTGATCTCGGCGCAGCGCTGGATCACGTCGACCTGGGCGGACAGCTCGGCCGGCAGCACCTTGACCTCGTAGAGCAGGATCTGGTCGACGACCTCGTCCATCATGTCCATCACGTCGTCGAGGCCCGAGGCCAGCGAGTAGATGTCCTCACGGTCGAACGGCGTCACGAAGGTGCTGTTGACCCGCCGCACGATCGCGTGCGTCGTCTCGTCGGCCTGGTGCTCGGCCTCCCGCATCCGGCGGGCGACGTCCTCCCGGTCCGAGTCGTCGCTGAGCATCTCGGCGAGCAGCTCGGCACCCAGGACGAGGTGCTGAGCGGACTCGGTGAAGAGGTCGTAGAAGGTGGTGTCGACCGGGCGGAATCGCAAACCCACGGAGAACTCCTGGTGAGGAGGAGCAGAACGGCCAACATGCTAGGGGGTGCCGTCCTCGAGCCTGCAACTCAGGCCGGTGTCAGACCGAGGAGCGCCGCTTCCGCTGCCGCTCGATCAGGGCCTCCTGGAGGTGCACGTCACCGTGGTTGCGGTGCCAGTTGCCGTGGCTGTCGAGCGCCCAGGCGTTGGTGTTCTCGTCGAAGGCGAGGTCGAGCAGCCCGGCGATCGACTCGACGTCCCCCTCGCCCGGCAGCCGCACCAGCACCTCGACGCGACGGTCCAGGTTGCGGTGCATCATGTCGGCCGACCCGATCCAGGCGACCGGGTCGCCGGCGTTCTCGAACCAGTAGACCCGGCTGTGCTCGAGGAACCGGCCCAGCACCGAGCGCACCTCGATCGTCTCCGACAGGCCGGGTACGCCGGGTCGCAGCGCGCAGATGCCGCGCACCAGCAGCTGCACCGGGACCCCGGCCTGGGAGGCGAGGTAGAGCGCGTCGATGACGGCCTCGTCGACGATCGAGTTGGCCTTGAACCGGATCCGCGCCGGCCGGCCGGCCTGGTGGTGGTGGATCTCGCGGTGGATCTGCTCGACCAGCCCGTCCCGCACGGAGTCCGGCGCGACCAGCAGCTGGCCGTAGATCGCGTTGCGCGACCAGCCGGACAGGTTGTTGAACAGGTGCGCGACGTCCTCGCCGATCAGCTCGTCGGTGGTGATCAGGCCGAGGTCCTCGTACATCCGGGCGGTCTTGCCGTTGTAGTTGCCGGTGCCGATGTGGGTGTAGCGGCGGATCCCGTCCGGCTCGTCGCGCACCACCATGGACAGCTTGCAGTGGGTCTTCAGCCCGACCAGCCCGTAGACCACGTGGCAGCCGGCCTGCTCCAGCTTGCGCGCCCACCGGATGTTCGCCTGCTCGTCGAAGCGGGCCTTGATCTCCACGATCACCAGCACCTGCTTGCCCGACTCGGCGGCGTCGATGAGGGCGTCGATGATCGGTGAGTCGCCCGAGGTGCGGTAGAGCGTCTGCTTGATCGCGAGCACGTGCGGGTCCGCGGCCGCCTGCTCGACGAAGCGCTGCACCGACGTGGCGAACGAGTCGTAGGGGTGGTGCAGCAGCACGTCGTACCGCCGCGCGGCCTTGAACACGTCCACCGGGGCGGCCGACTCGACCTCGGCCAGCCGCGGGTGCGTGGTGGGCACGAACGCGGGGTACCGCAGCTCCTCGCGGCCGAGGTCGGCGATGTCGTGCAGGCCGCGCAGGTCCAGCGGCCCCCGGAGCCGGAACACCTCGTCGGTGGAGATGCCGAGCTCGCTGACCAGCAGGTCGAGCACCTGCGCGGTGATGGACTCCTCGACCTCGAGCCGGACCGCCGGGCCGAAGCGCCGCCGCAGCAGCTCCTTCTCCAGCGCGGCCAGCAGGTTCTCGGCGTCGTCCTCCTCGACCTCGAGGTCCTCGTTGCGGGTCACCCGGAAGCTGTGCACCTCGAGGACCTCCATGCCCGGGAACAGCCGGTTGAGGTGCTGGCGGATCACGTCCTCCAGCGGCACGAAGCGCTGGTTCCCCAGCGGCACGAAGCGCGCGAAGATCTGCGGCACCTTGACCCGGGCGAAGTGCTCCTTGCCGGTCTTGGGGTTGCGCACCAGGACCGCGAGGTTGAGCGAGAGCCCGGAGATGTAGGGGAACGGGTGGGCGGGGTCGACCGCCAGCGGGGTCAGCACCGGGAACACCCGGTCCCGGAACAGCCGCTTGCAGTACTTCTGCTCCTCGCGGTCCAGGTCGTCCCAGCGCAGCAGCTGGATGCCCTCGTCGCGCAGCGCCGGCACGATCTCGTCGCGGAAGAGCCGGGCGTGCCGCTCCATCAGGTCGCCGCTGGCGGTCCAGATCTGCTCCAGCACCTCGCGCGGCATCAGGCCGGACGCGGCGCGCACGGCGACGCCCGCCGCGATCCGCCGCTTGAGGCCGGCCACCCGGACCATGAAGAACTCGTCGAGGTTGCTGGTGAAGATCGCCAGGAACCGCACCCGCTCCAGCAGCGGCAGGTTCGCGTCCTCGGCCAGCTCGAGCACCCGCTGGTTGAAGCGCAGCCAGGACAGCTCCCGGTCGAGGAAGCGGTCGTGGTACTTCTCCACGGCGGCGAGCTCGGCGTCGTCGGGGAAGTACGGCGGCTCCACGTCGAACGTCTCGTGCCCGCCGGCCTCCTCCACGGGCTGGGCGACGCTGGGCACGCTCTCGGGGCTCATTCGACCAGTGTCGCACCGTCCGGTGAACGCGGGATGACGTTCGCGATCGGGCCGATCGGGTACAACACAGGTGTGGACGAACACGCCCGTGGCGTGCGCCGCAGCCTCGACCCCCATCCCGCCAGCGTCGGTGACGCCCGGCGGGTGGTGCGGGAGGTGCTGCTCGGTGCCGGCCGAGACGACCTGGTGGAGGCGGCCGAGCTCGCCGTCACCGAGGTGGTCACGAACGCCCTGGTGCACGCGGGGACCCGCGTCGGGCTGTCGGCGTACGTCGACGGCGACGGGCTGCGGGTGGAGGTCGCCGACGGCAGCACCCAGCTGCCCGCGCTGCGTCACAACGGGGCGCTGGCCGGGACCGGCCGCGGCCTGGTGCTGCTCCAGCGCACGGTCGACCGCTGGGGCGTGGACTCGCACCGGGCCGGCAAGACCGTGTGGTTCGAGCTGGCCACCGCCGACGGGGCGCTGTCGTTCCTGGACGCGCCGCGTGGCCTGCAGGTGCTGACCCGGGGCCGACGCCCGGGGGAGCGTCCGGGTCGAGCTGCGGAACGTGCCGCTGCTGCTGCACCTGGCCTGGCACCAGCACGCCGAGGCGCTGCTGCGGGAGTACCTCCTCGTCAGCCTCGGGGACGAGGTGGACCTCGACGGGCTGCAGGCGCACGCGGCCTCCAGCGACGCGCTCTCGCTGCTGCTCGACCACCTGCCCGACCCCGGGGTCGGGGAGGACCCGGACAGGCTGATGGCCACCGCGGTCGAGCCGGACGTCTCCGGGGACTGCGAGGTGCTCCTGGTCCCGCTGGCGTCGCTCGGGCACTTCCGGGTGCTGGGCCAGACCCTGGATGCCGCCGTGGCCCTGGCCGAAGCCGGCGTGTTCCTGACCGCGCCGACCCAGCCGGAGATCCGGGCCTTCCGGCGCTGGGTCTGCGAGGAGGTCGACCGGCAGAGCCGCGGCGAGGACCCGGTGCCGTGGGTGGACCAGAGCGAGGCCGCGCCGCCGCCCGGGCGTACGCCGCTCGAGTGGGCCACCGAGGTCGTCGACACCTCGCCGGAGGCGCTGATCGCCGCCGACGACACCAACGGGATCATCGCGGTGAGCCAGTCGGCCCTGGAGCTCCTGGGCTACGACGACGCGAAGCAGCTGGTGGGGCGGCGGCTGCTGTGGATCATCCCGCCGCGACTGCGGCAGGCCCACCTCGCCGGCTTCACGCTGCACCTCTCCAACGGCCGCGCCCCGCTGCTGGCCCGGCCCGTGAACGTCCCCGCACTCCGGGCCGACGGCACCGAGACCGTCATCGAGCTCACGGTCCAGTCGCAGCGCCTCCCGGGCGGGCGGCACGTCTTCGTCGCCGCGCTGCGCCCGTAGCCGGTGGGGCTGTGGATGAAATTTCGGTAGTCCGTGACGCTTCTGTTGTGGATATCGCGTTTTCCACAACAGAAGCGTCACGGACTACCCCCGGAGGTCGGACGCAGACGCCGCTAGGGTGCCGCTCGTGCCCACCACCGAATCCCTCAAGGGACGACTGACCGAGCTCGCCCATCGGCTGCAGGCCGGGACCATGCGGGGCGCGCTGGCGCTGCCGGAGGGGGTGCAGCGGCGGCTGGCCGGCCGGCCGGTCGTCCGCGACGGGCAGACCCTGGCCACCGACACCCAGCTGGCGCTGCGGCTGCAGCGACTGGCGCGGGAGGTCGGCGCGGAGACGCTGCCGATCCCCGAGGGCCGGCTGCAGATCCTGCGGCACGCCTCCATCACCGGCGGCCGGCAGCCGATCGGGGCGGTGCGCAGCCTGCCCGTCGGCACGCTCGACGGCCGGCTCTACGTCCCCTCCGGCCAGGTCGAGACGCCCGGCCCCACCCTGCTCTTCCTGCACGGCGGCGGCTGGATCTACGGCGACCTGGACTCCCACGACGCCGCCTGCCGGTTCCTGGCCGAGCGCAGCGGGGTGCGGGTGCTCGCCGTCGACTACCGGCTGGCCCCCGAGGAGCCGTTCCCCGCGGCGTACGACGACGCGGTCGCGGCGTACCGCTGGCTGGTCGAGAACGCCGAGTCCGTCGGCGCCGACCGGGACCGGCTCGCGGTCGGCGGCGACTCGGCCGGCGGCTGCCTGGCCGCGACCACCGCGATCGAGGCGGCCCGCGAGGGCCTGCCGCTGGCCTTCCAGCTGCTCGTCTACCCCGGCACCGACCACACCGCCACCGGCGGCAGCCGCGCGATGTTCCGCGAGGGCTTCTACCTCACCGGCGACTTCATGGACCTCGCCACCGCCAGCTACGTCCCGCCGGGCGTCGACCCGCGCGACCCCCGGCTCTCCCCGCTGTACGCCGACCTGCCGAAGCGGCTGGCCCCGGCGTACGTCGTGACCGCCGGCTTCGACCCGCTGCGGGACGAGGGCGAGGCCTACGCCCGCAAGCTGGCCGACGCCGGGGTGAGCGTGGAGCTGAAGCGGTTCCCCGACCAGATCCACGGGTTCTTCAACATCGTCGGGGTGGGTCGCACCGGCCGGGCCGCCAACGCCGAGATCGCCGCGAAGCTCAAGGCCGCGCTGGGCTGACGTCCCCCAGCAGGCCACGGCCGCGCTCGAGTGCGCGGTGCCGCAGGCGGGCTGAGCCCCGACCGCTGCCCGCGCCGGTCCAGTGCTGCCCGCCTGACCCGGCAGCCCGGGGCGGGGAGGGCGCGACGAGCCCGAGCGGAGGCAGTTCGCCGGGGTCCCGGCCGGCCGCACGCTCACGGGTGGTCGGGCCGTGCCGAACTGCCTCCGTCCGTGCACACGTTCACCCGTGCGGAGGACTCAGCGCGCCGGGCGCCACTTCTCCAGCGCCTCGGCGAAGGCGAGCCCGTCGACCATCCGCGCGTCCACGGTGACCGGCTCCAGGCCGCGACGCAGGAACCGCGCCTGCCAGTCCCGGTCGCCGGGGGTGCCGTCGGTCTCGATCTCGAGGTCGTCGTTGTTCAGGTCGAAGCGGTGCTGCCGGTCGCCGACCACGATGTCGAGCAGGCCGTGGTCGATGCGGACGTGCGACCGGTTCGGGCGCACCCACCACGCGATCGCGCCGAGGACCACGGCGAGCACGGCGGTGATCACCGCGAACGGCGTGCCCACGCCGGCGATGAGGCCGAACGCCGCGACGCCGGCGGCTCCGATCGCGATGAAGCCGAGTCCGTACGCCGCCTCACGGTTGCGGATCGGCGGCTCGAAGGTCAGCACCTCGTCGGTGTCGCCGGCCCCGGTCGCCCCGGCCGCACCGGCCGCCCCGGCAGTGAGGGCGTGCGGGGTGGCCTCGGCGGCGGTGGCGGGCAGCGGCGGGAGCACCACCGCGTGCGGGCGCTGCCACCAGCGGCGCCGGGTGGTCAGCTCGTCCAGCAGCAGGCCGCGGGTCTCGGCGAGGGCCTGGGCCAGCTCGCGGGCCCGGTCCTCGGCCTCGCGGCGCTGGCGCATCGCCTCCTCGGCGAGGTCGGCCTGGTGCCGGACGGCGGCCTCCACGGCGGCCCGGTCGACCGCCCGCTCCTCGACGAGCCGCTCGACCTCGACGCGGGCCCGGTACTGCTCGGCGACCGCGGCCTCGGCCTCCTCGCGGGCGCGGACCGCCCGGCTCAGCTCCTCGCCGTGGGCGGTGGCCTCCTGGGCGGCGACGTCGAGGACCTCGCGGGTACGCCGCTCCGCGGCCGCGCGGCGCTCGGCGGCCTCCTGCGCCTGCTCGGCGTGGGCCCGGGTCTCGCGCTCGGCCGCCTCGCGGGCGGCGACCGCCTCGGCGGCGGTGATCTCGGCCGCGGTGCGGGCGGCGTGTGCCTGCTCGGCGAGCTCGGCGTGCTCCCGGGCCGACTCGTCGGCGACGACCCGCGCCTCGTGCGCCACCCGGGCCGCCTCGGCGCGCTCGGCGGCGGCGCGCAGGGCGGCCTCCTCGGCGGCGGCGGCCTCGGCTGCGGCTTCGGCGAAGGCGCGGGCGGACACCTCGGCGGCCATCCGGTCGGCGAGCGCCTGCTCGGCCGTGTGGGCCTGGGTGCGGGCGGATTCCTCGGCCGCGGTGCGGGCTGCGTGTGCCTGCTCGGCCAGCTCGGCGTGCTCCCGGGCCGACTCGTCGGCGGCCGCCCGGGCGGCGGCCTGCTGGGCGGCGATCGCCTCGGCCTGCTCGCGGGCGGTGGCCTGCTCGGTCGCGGCGTGCTCGGCGGCCTCGCGGGCCTCGGTGGCGCGCCGGCTCGCCTCCTCGTGGGCGGCGGCCGCGGTGGCGGCCCGCTCGGCGAGCTCGGTGGCGCGCTCCTCGGCGGTGAGCCGGGCCTCGTGGGCCTGGTGGGCCTGCTCGGCCTGGGTGGCCGCGCGTTGCTCGGCGTTGCGGCGGTCGACGGCGGCGTCCTCGGCGGCCGCGGCCTGGGCGCGGGCGGCCTCCTCGGCCTCGAGGCGGTGGGCGTGCGCGGCCTGCGCCTGCTCGGCGTGGTCGCGGGCGGTCTCCTCGGCGGCGGCCCGGGCGGTGGCCTGGTCGGCGGCGATCGTCTCGGCGGTGGCGCGGGCGTCGGCCTGCTCCGCGGCGGCGTGCTCGGCGGCCTCGCGGGCCTCGGTGGCGCGCCGGCTCGCCTCCTCGTGGGCGGCGGCCGCGGTGGCGGCCCGCTCGGCGAGCTCGGTGGCGCGCTCCTCGGCGGCCTGCCGGTTCTCGTGCGCCTCGCGGGCGAGCTCGGCCTGCGCGGCGGCGTGCTGCTCGGCGTTGCGGCGGTCGACGGCGGCGTACTCCGCAGCCGCGGCCTGCTCCCGCGCGGCCTCCTCGGCCTCGAGCCGCTGGGCGTGCGCGGCCTGCGCCTGCTCCGCGTGGGTGCGGGCGGTCTCCTCCGCGGCCTTCCGTTCGGCGGCCTGGTGCGCCGCGACCTCCTCGGCGGTCAACCGGGCGGCGGCGGCAGCCTCGGCCGCGGCGGCGAGCTCGCGGGCGGCGTGCTCGGCCTGCTCGCGGACCATGGTGGCGTCGTTGGCGGCCTGCTGGGCGGCGGCCCGCTCGTCGACGTGGACGGCGAGCGCCTCCTCGGCCTGCTGACGGGCGGCGACGGCGTCGGCGGCCGCGGCGGCGTGCTCGGCGGCCTTGTGGTCGGCCTCGGCCCGGGCGGCGATCGCTTCCCGGGCGGCCTCCTCGGCGACGAGCCGTTCGGCCGCCTGCTCGGCGGCGGCCAGCTCGGCCTGGTGCCGCAGGCTCGCGGCGCGCTCGGCCGCGGCGGTCTGCTCGGCCGCGCGGCGTACCGCCTGCTCGGGGGTCTCGTTCGCCGGCGGCGCCTGGTCGGGGCGGCGTCGCCAGCGCCGGCCGCCGGCTCCTCGCCCTTGCCGCGGACGCGCAGCGACCCGGGCTCGACCCGGTCGTCTGGGGGGGGGGGGGTGGCCGCGTTCATCGAGCGGGAGCGTAGTCGCTCGCGGCGCCGGAGGGCAGCGGCGATGCTGTTACCGAACTGTGGACCGGGCGTGGGTCTCGCGTGGCCCCAGGGTGGAGAACGCCTCCCTAGGTTGTGGGACGACAAGGAAACGGCCCCCCCAAGCAGAGGGCCCCGAGTGGGGGGTAGGACGAAAGATGAAGAAGAACGAGCGCGAGGAGCGCAAGAGCCGCAAGGTTCTGATCCCGCTGGCCACGCTGACCGTGGCCGCTGCCGTTGCGGTGGGATCGGGGGCGACGTTGACGTCGACGACGACCAGCAAGATCGACATCACGGCGGGCAAGATCAGCCACACGAACAGCGCCACGGGCGATGCGGTGCTGAAGGTCACTGGCCTCGTGCCGGGCAAGACGGCCACGGGCACCCTGAGCATCATGAACACCGGCACCGCCGACTCGGTGTTGAAGATGACGCGGACGGCAGCCTCCAACGCACTCGGGTCCGACCTCAAGCTGACCATCGCGGAGACGGATCAGTCGACGGCCCCGGCCGCATGGGCCGGCTTCGCAACTGCCGACTTCCCGGCTGCTGTCGCCCCTGTCGAGACTCTGGACAGCGTGTTCACGCCGGGCGAGTGGCACGAGTACACCTTCACCGTGGAGCTCATCTCCGCCGCTGCTGACGCCGACCAGGGCAAGAGCGCATCGGCGACGTTCGAGTTCGAGACCA
>CAWFPE010000006.1:0-496668 GCA_963817665.1 uncultured Actinomycetota bacterium
GCTGATCATCGACCGCACCGAGGCGATGACGGTCGTCGACGTCAACACCGGCAAGTTCACCGGGTCCGGGGGCAACCTCGAGGAGACCGTCACCAAGAACAACCTGGAGGCGGCCAAGGAGATCGTCCGCCAGCTCCGCCTGCGCGACATCGGCGGCATCATCGTCGTGGACTTCATCGACATGGTCCTGGAGTCGAACCGCGACCTGGTGCTGCGCCGCCTGGTGAGTGCCTGGGTCGGGACCGCACCCGCCACCAGGTGGCCGAGGTGACCTCGCTGGGCCTGGTGCAGATGACCCGCAAGCGGATCGGCACGGGCCTGGTCGAGTCGTTCAGCGAGAACTGTGAGCACTGCCAGGGTCGCGGGGTCGTGATCAAGGACGCGCCGGTCGAGCCGAAGAAGGCCGAGGACGACTCACGCCGCGGCAGCCGCCGCAGCCGCGGGGGCAGGGGTGGTCGCGGCCAGGAGGACGGCGGCCAGCACGACGGCGGTCAGCACGACGGCGGCCAGCACGACGGCGGCGGCCGGGCGGCAAATCCGCTCCGTCGCCGAAGGAGATCGCCGCGATGGCGAAGCCGGAGAACGCCGAGAAGTCGCCCGCGGACGAGCAGGAGCAGCCCGCGAAGGCTGCTCAGTCGTCCACGAGGAAGAAGCAGTCCAAGGCGCCGGCAGCCGAGAAGAAGCAGCCCGAGGCGCCGGCAGTCGAGAAGAAGCAGCCCGAGGCGCCGGCGGCCGAGGAGAAGCCGACGGAGCCGGCCGAGCCGAGCGCTCCGGCGGCGCCGAAGGTCGTCACCCGGACCCGGCGCCGGGCCGCCAGCCGGCCGGCCGGCCAGCCCGCGCAGCAGCCCGCGCCCGAGCCGGTGGTGATCGCGGCCGCGCCGGCCGCCGAGGCGCCGGCCGTGGAGCCCGTGGCTCCTGTCGAGCCTCCCAAGGTCGTCACCCGCACCCGGGGCCGGAGCGCGAGCCTCCCGCCGGCCCCCCGGTCGGGGAACCGGGTGCCGAGGCGACAGCCGGCGACGGCACGGTGCCGGACCCGGCCACCACCTCGCCGCGCAGTGCCCTCGGCAGCGTGGGGGCGCCCCCGGTGCACGGCTCGGTGGAGCCGGGCACGGCCACCGCGGAGCCCGGTGCCGACGCCGAGGCGTCGCATGCCGAGGACAGCCACCCGGTCGAGCACGTCCCGATCAAGAAGAAGGGCTCGCGCAAGCGCTGACCCGCGCCTGCCGCCTGCCCCGAGCGCGGAGGCTCCGGCGTACTCAGTACGCCGGAGCCTGCTGCGTCGTCTCGGCAGTGCCCGCCCGTGGCACCGTTTTGCGGTGACCGGGCCCGATCCGTACTATTGACCCTCGGTGCGCGTATCTGCGCACCTCTCTCTGTGTGGCAGTCCGCGCCGCGCTCGATCCAGGCTCGACCCGAGATCGTTGGTGCGTGCAGGGCAGCCCCAGACCATGACGTAAGCGATAGACGACGAAGGAGACCGCGGTGTACGCGATCGTGCGCGCTGGCGCCACCCAGCAGAAGGTTGCCGTGGGCGACGTCATCGAGATCGACAAGGTCGCGACGGAGGTCGGCGGCAAGGTGGAGCTCCCGGTCGTGCTCGTGGTCGACGGCGAGAAGATCACGTCCGACGCGAAGTCGCTCGACAAGGCGTCGGTGACGGTGGAGGTCGTCGGTGCCACCAAGGGCCCGAAGATCATCATCCAGAAGTACAAGAACAAGACCGGGTACAAGAAGCGCCAGGGGCACCGTCAGAAGTACACCCAGGTCAAGGTCACCGACATCTCCCTCTGAGCGCAGCACGGCTCCGAGACACCTAAGGACTCGAAATGGCACACAAGAAGGGCGCGGCGTCGACCAAGAACGGTCGCGACTCCAACGCGCAGCGGCTCGGCGTCAAGCGGTACGGCGGCCAGACGGTCAACGCGGGCGAGATCATCGTGCGCCAGCGTGGCACCCACTTCCACCCGGGCAGCGGCGTCGGCCGCGGCGGTGACGACACCCTGTTCGCGCTCGTCGCGGGCGCCGTCGAGTTCGGCACCCGCCGGGGTCGTCGCGTCGTCAACATCGTCCCGGGTGAGTGACAGACGCTCACCTGTTGGCTTTCATCGAAGGGCGTCCCAGTGATCGGGGCGCCCTTCGCCATTTGATCCAGACAAGCGCGATCGGCGGTTGACCCATGGCAGTGCCCAGCTTCGTGGACCGGGTGACGTTGTACGTCAGCGCCGGCCGGGGCGGCAACGGCGTCGCCTCCGTGCACCGGGAGAAGTTCAAGCCCCTCGGCGGGCCCGACGGCGGCAACGGCGGCCCCGGCGGGTCGGTGATCCTCCGGGTCGACCCCGACGTCACCACGCTCATCGACTACCACCACAGCCCGAAGCGTCGCGGCGAGCACGGCGGCCACGGTGCCGGCGGCCACCGCAACGGCGCCCACGGTTCCGACCTGGTGCTGCCGGTTCCCGACGGCACCCTGGTGACCGACCGGGCGGGCAACGTCCTCGCCGACATGGTCGGCCCCGGCACCGAGCTGGTCGTCGCCCAGGGTGGCCGCGGCGGCCTCGGCAACGCCGCGCTGGCGTCCTCCAAGCGCAAGGCCCCCGGCTTCGCGCTGCTCGGTGAGCCGGGCGACGAGCTCGAGATCGTGCTCGAGCTCAAGGTCGTCGCCGACGTCGGCCTCGTGGGCTTCCCGAGCGCCGGCAAGTCGAGCCTGATCGCGGCGATCTCCCGCGCGCGGCCGAAGATCGCCGACTACCCGTTCACCACCCTGGTGCCCAACCTCGGCGTGGTGACCGCCGGCGACACCACCTTCACGGTCGCCGACGTGCCCGGCCTGATCGAGGGCGCGAGCGACGGCCGCGGCCTCGGACACGACTTCCTGCGCCACATCGAGCGCTGCGCCGCCCTGGTCCACGTCATCGACACCGCGACCATCGAGCCCGGCCGCAACCCCGTCGAGGACCTCGACATCATCGAGAACGAGCTCTCGCGCTACGGCGGCCTCGAGGACCGGCCCCGGCTGGTCGCGCTCAACAAGATCGACGTGCCGGACGGCCGGGACATCTCCGAGTTCGTCCTCGACGAGCTGCGCGATCGCGGCCTGCGGGTCTTCCAGGTCTCGGCGGCCTCGGGGGAGGGCCTGAAGGGGCTGACGTTCGCCATGGCCGAGATCGTGGCGGGCGCCCGTGCCGAGAAGCCGGTCGTCGAGGCGCAGCGGATCGTGCTGCGTCCGCCGTCGGCGGACGGCGCGGACACGTTCACCGTCACCGAGACCGGCGAGGGCTGGCGGGTGCGCGGCGAGAAGCCCGAGCGCTGGGTCCGCCAGACCGACTTCAGCAACGACGAGGCCGTGGGCTTCCTGGCAGACCGCCTCAACCGGCTCGGTGTCGAGACCCGGCTGGTCGAGCTCGGAGCCCAGGAGGGCGACGCGGTCCTCATCGGCCACCCGGACAACTCGGTGGTCTTCGACTTCAAGCCCGGGATCGACGCCGGCGTCGAGATGCTCGGCCGGCGCGGCGAGGACCAGCGCTTCGACGATTCTCGGGCAGCGGCCCGACGCCGCCGCGCGATCGACGAGGCGATGGACGACCGGGGCGAGGGGGAGACCCGCGCCGACGTGGCCCGTCGCCTGGACAAGCCCCAGAAGTCGACCGAGCGGCGCGGCCCCACGTCGTACGAGATCGGCACCCACGGCGACCCGGACTGGGTCGAGGACGACCCCGGGGTCAGCGGGCAGGAATGAGCGGTCGGGACCAGCGGGCCGAGGTGACCGGGGCCCGACGCGTCGTGGTCAAGGTCGGTTCGTCGTCCCTGACCACCGCCGCCGGCGGGATCGACCCCGACCGGGTCAGCAGGCTCGTCGACGTCCTCGCCGGCGTGCGTGCCCGCGGAGCCGAGGCAGTCCTCGTCTCGTCCGGCGCCATCGCCGCCGGCCTGGCGCCGCTGGGCCTGAGCCGGCGACCGCGCGGCCTGGCCGCGCAGCAGGCCGCCGCGTCCGTGGGGCAGGGCCTGCTCGTGCACCGCTACACCGGGGAGCTGGCCCGGCACGGCATCATCGCCGGGCAGGTGCTCCTCACGCTCGACGACGTCACCCGCCGGTCGCACTACCGCAACGCCTACCAGACCTTCGCCAAGCTGCTCGACCTCGGCGTGCTGCCGATCGTCAACGAGAACGACACGGTCGCGACCTCCGAGATCCGGTTCGGGGACAACGACCGGTTGGCCGCGCTCGTCGCCCACCTGGTGCACGCCGACCTGCTGGTGCTGCTCTCCGACGTCGACGGTCTGTACGACGCCCACCCGACCGACCCGGGCAGCTCCCTGGTCACCGACGTGGCCACCGAGGCCGACCTGGACTCGGTCAGCATCGGGAGCGCCGGGGCCGCCGGCGTCGGCACCGGCGGCATGCAGACCAAGGTCGAGGCGGCCCGGATCGCCACCGGCGCCGGGATCCCGGTCGTGCTCACCTCCGCGGACCGCGCCGCCGAGGCGCTCGAGGGCCGACCGGTCGGCACCCTGTTCCACGCCACCGGACGCCGCCGACCCACCCGGCTGCTGTGGCTGGCGCACGCCACCGAGCCCAAGGGCAGCCTGCACCTCGACCCGGGTGCGGTGCGGGCCGTGGTCGAGCGGCGGGCCTCGTTGCTCGCCGCCGGTGTCACCGGGGCGACCGGCGGCTTCGTCGCCGGGGACCCGGTCGACCTGTGCGGCCCGGACGGCGTCGCGGTGGCCCGGGGCCTGGTCAACTTCGACGCCGAGGAGGTGCCGAGCCTGCTCGGCCGCTCCTCGCACGAGCTCAAGCGAGAGCTGGGCTCCGCCTACGAGCGCGAGGTCGTGCACCGCGACGACCTGGTCCTGCTGTGAGGATCGGCCGGTGACGTCCCGCGAACCCCTGTCGCGCACGCCCGCGGAGGTGGCGGAGGACGAGGAGTTCTTCCGCCGGTACGGCGCCTGGGCGCCGTTCGACCCCGCGGGGCTGGCGGAGTTCATGAGCGGCTTCGAGCGGCCGTGGTGGATCGTGGGCGGCTGGTCGATCGAGGCGTTCACGGGCGCTCCGCGCGAGCACGAGGACGTCGACCTCTCGATCCTGGCCTGCCACGTGCCGGAGCTGCGCGAGCACGTCGGGGACCGGTGGCACCTGTGGAGCAACCACGGTGGCACGCTGCGACCGCTCGACGACCGCTTCCCCGAGCCGATCAGCGTCGAGAGCCAGATCTGGGTCCGGGCCGGCGCGCAGGAGCCGTGGGTGATCGACCTCCCGATCACGCCGGATCGGGACGGCTTGTGGACCAACAAGCGGCTGCCCGACCACGTGGCGCCGGTGGAGGAGGTCACGTGGGTCGCCGACGACGGCCTGCGGTACCTCAACCCCGAGATCGCGCTGCTCTACAAGGCCGCCCTGGCTCGTCCCAAGGACGACCGGGACCTGGCGCGGGCCTGGCCGTTGCTGTCCGGCGAGGCACGGGCCTGGCTGCGCGACGCCGTACGCCGGCTCCACCCGGACCACGCCTGGCTCGCACGGATGGCCTGAGGGGAACCGCCGGGCGCGCTGCTCCGTCCGACTCCCTGCACCCCCCGGGACTTCACCAGCAGGAGAGACCATGAAGGCTCAGCTCGCAGGGCTCGCCGCCGCGGCGCTGCTCGCCGGCTGCGGGTCGGACGCGACGGTCGCGGACCACCCGACGCCCACGACGCCCACCGCGCCGATCGGCCGGGACAGCCGGCCGCACTGGCCGAGCGAGGGCTGCGGCACGCGGTCGGGCTCGGCGATCGACTACGTCGCCGACGCGGTCGGGGCGGACACCCCGGCGCAGGCGCTCGCGACCTACAACCCCGACGGGCTGTCGGTGGTCCGGGAGGAGGCGGCGGCCGCACCACCGGGCCCGCTGGCTGGTCGTGGACGAGGACAACGAGATCGTGCGCGCAGTCTCGATGTTCGAGGGCGACCACGGCTGGCTGGTCGACGGCGTCGAGGAGTGCAGCGGCTGAACCGGGCGGCCGGAGACCGCGGTTGGGCGGGGTAGCCCGGTGCGCCGTACGCTGGTCGATGCGATGACCACCCGTACCGCCTATCTCGACCATGCCGCCACCACGCCGATGCGCGCGGAGGCCGTCGAGGCGATGACGGCGCACCTGCTCGACGTCGGGAACCCCAGCTCGCTGCACGCCTCCGGCCGCAAGGCCCGCCGGGTGGTGGAGGAGTCCCGGGAGACGATCGCCCGGGTGATGGGCTGTCGTCCCGGGGAGGTGGTCTTCACCTCCGGCGGGACCGAGGCCGACAACCTGGCGCTCAAGGGCATCTACTGGGCCCGGCACGCCGCCGACCCGGCCCGGACCCGCATCCTCTCCACCGCCGTGGAGCACCACGCCGTGCTCGACCCGCTGGACTGGCTGGGGGAGCGCGAGGGCGCCCAGGTCGAGCTGCTGCCGGTCGACGGTCGCGCGCGCCTCGACGTCGGGGCCCTGCGCGCCAGCGTGGAGCGCGACCCGGGCTCGGTGGCCCTGATCTCGGTGATGTGGGCCAACAACGAGGTCGGCACCCTCCAGCCGATCGACGAGGTGGTCGCGCTCGCCGCCGAGCACGGCATCCCCGTCCACACCGACGCCGTCCAGGCCGTCGGTGCGGTCCCGGTCGACTTCGCCGCCTCGGGCGTCGACGCGCTCACCCTCACCGGCCACAAGGTCGGCGGGCCCTACGGCGTGGGCGCGCTCGTCGTACGCCGTGAGGTCGACGTGACCGCGCTGGTGCACGGTGGCGGCCAGGAGCGCGACATCCGCAGCGGCACCATCGACACCCCCGCCATCGCCGGCTTCGCGGCCGCCGTCGAGCTGTCCGTCAAGCACCAGGCCGACCACGCGACCCGGGTCAGCGCGCTGCGCGACGACCTGGTGCGGCGCGTGATCGAGGCGGTCCCGGACGCGCACGTCCACGGTGCCGAGCTCGACGCGGGGGTGCACCGCCTGCCCGGCAACGCCCACCTCGGCTTCCCGGACTGTGAGGGCGACTCCCTGCTCATGCTGCTCGACGCCCGCGGGATCGAGTGCTCGACCGGGTCGGCGTGCTCGGCGGGCGTCCCGCAGCCCTCCCACGTGCTGCTGGCGATGGGCTGCAGCGACGAGGCCGCACGCCACTCGCTGCGGTTCTCCCTCGGTCACACCTCCACCCAGGCCGACGTCGACGCCGTCGTCGAGGCGATCGGCCCGGTCGTCGAGCGCGCCCGGGCCTCCCGCCGCTCGTCATGACCCGCCGCCCCACCCCCGGTCGCCCCACCCCCGGCGGTCCCACTGCCTGTTGCACGACGCCCCACGGACGAAAGGACACCGCATGAGAGTCCTCGCTGCGATGTCGGGCGGCGTGGACTCGGCCGTCGCCGCCGCCCGCGCCCACGAGGCCGGGCACGAGGTCACCGGCATCCACCTCGCCCTGTCGCGCAACCCCGCGTCGTACCGATCCGGGGCCCGCGGCTGCTGCACGATCGAGGACAGCAACGACGCCCGACGTGCCGCCGACGTGATCGGCATCCCCTTCTACGTCTGGGACCTCAGCGAGCGGTTCCACGAGGACGTGGTCGAGGACTTCATGGACGAGTACGCCGCGGGCCGGACGCCGAACCCGTGCCTGCGCTGCAACGAGAAGATCAAGTTCGCGGCCGTGCTCGACCGGGCGCTCGGGCTCGGGTTCGACGCGGTGGCCACCGGGCACTACGCGCAGCTGCGGACCGGTACGGACGGCCTGATCGAGATGCACCGCGCGGTGGACCAGGGCAAGGACCAGTCCTACGTGCTCGGCGTGCTGGACCAGCAGCAGCTCGCCCACTCGCTCTTCCCGCTGGGTGACTCGCGCAAGGAGGACGTGCGCCGCGAGGCCGCCGATCGTGGGCTGCTGGTGGCCGACAAGCCCGACAGCCACGACATCTGCTTCGTCGCCGACGGGGACAACGCCGGCTGGCTGCGGGAGAAGCTCGGCGAGAGGGCGCCCAACCACGGCGGCGACATCGTCGACGAGTCCTCCGGCGAGGTGCTCGGCCAGCACGAGGGCACCTACGGCTTCACGATCGGCCAGCGCAAGGGGCTGCGCATCGGGCGCCCGGCGCCGGACGGCAAGCCGAGGTTCGTCCTCGACATCGAGCCGGTGTCCGGCACCGTCACCGTCGGGCCCCGCGAGCGGCTGGCGGTGCACCGGCTCTCGGGCACCCGGCCGCGCTGGTGCGGCACGGTCCCGGACCGGCTCGAGGGCACCGTGCAGCTCCGCGCGCACGGCGAGGAGCACCGGGCCGTGATCACGGTGGGTCGTCCGCCCCAGGAGGGCGACACGAGCCCCGAGGCGGGTTCGGCCCGGGTCGACATCGAGCTGCTCGACCCGGCGTACGGCATCGCACCGGGCCAGGCCGCCGTGCTCTACGACGGCACGCGGGTGGTCGGTTCCGCGACCATCGCCGCGACCCAGCGGGTCCCGGCGGACGCGGGGCAGCGGTGAGCAGGCAACCGTTCGTGCGACCGGAACGGTTGCTGGCCCACCGCCCGCTGCGGTGGGGCGGAGCCGTCGCATGACGATCGCCACCGGAGTCGGGTCCATGCCCGGCGACGACCAGCGTGCCTTCGACGAGGCGGTCCGGGCGGTCCTCGGGGAGCTTCCCGAGCTGACCCACCTGCCCGAGGTGCCCGGCCGCGGGGTCACCGCCACGATGACCGGCCGGGCGCTGGCCGTGATGGCCGGCCTCGGCGCCGACCTGCAGCCGGCCGGCTGGCGGCTGACCGACGCCCCCGGAGTCGACCACCGCCGCGCCCGCAGCCTGCTCGGCCAGGACCTCGACGGCTTCGAGGAGCAGGCCCAGGGCTACGCCGGCGACGTGAAGGTGCAGGTGGCCGGCCCGTGGACGCTGGCCTCGACGGTCGAGAAGCCCCGCGGCGACAAGGTGCTCGGCGACGTCGGCGCCCGCCGCGACCTCGCCCAGGCGCTCGCCGAGGGTGTCCGGGACCACGTCCGCGACGTCCGCCGCCGGGTCCCGGGAGCGGGCCGGCTGGTGGTGCAGGTGGACGAGCCGGCACTGGCGGCTGTGCTCGGCGGGCAGGTGCCCACGGCCTCCGGGTTCCATCGGCACCGCAGCGTCGACCTGCCCGAGGCCTCGGCGGCACTCAGCTGGGTGCTCGCGGCGATCGCCGAGGAGGGCGCCGAGCCGTGGGTCCACACCTGCGCTGCCGGTACGCCGTTGAGCCTGCTCCGCGGTGCGGGCGCCCGCGGCCTCTCGGTCGACCTGGGCCGGATGTCCGCCGCCGACCACGACGTGCTGGCCGAGGCGCTCGAAGACGGCGAGACGGTCGCCCTCGGCGTGGTCCCGACCAGCGCGCCGTCGTCCGTCCCGACCCCGGGCGAGGTCGCCGAGTCGGTGGCGCGGTGGCTCGACATGCTGGGCCTCGACCCGGCGACGACCGGCTCCCGGCTGGTGCTCACGGCGACGTGCGGGCTCGCCGGAGCGTCGGACCAGTGGGCGCGCCGTGCCCTCGGGCTGCTGCGCGCCGCGGCGGTCGAGCTCACCGGCTGACCCGGCGGGCCGACACCGGCGGAACCGTTGCGTCGTCGCCAGCCCCGGGTGCAGCGGCCGGACCCGGCGCGGCGCATCCTCCCACCCGAGCCGGGTAAGGAGGGAGGGAGAGCCGAACGACTGCGAGAGGAGCATCCATGCGCGACCTGACCGGCAAGAAGGTGGCCATCATCGCCACCGACCACTTCGAGGAAGCCGAGCTCGTCGAGCCCCGCGACGCCCTGACGAAGGCCGGCGCCGAGGTGAGGATCTACTCCAGCGGGACCGACCCGATCCAGGCGGTCGAGGGTGACACCGAGCCGAAGCAGAAGGTCGACGTCGACGGCACCTTCGACGATCTCGACGTCGCCTCGGTCGACGCCGTCGTGGTGCCCGGCGGCACGGTCAACGCCGACACGATCCGCACCGACGAGAAGGCGCAGGCCATCGTGCGGGCCGTCAGCGAGGCGGGCAAGCCGCTCGCGGTGATCTGCCACGGGCCGTGGCTGCTGGTCTCGGCCGGACTGGCCAGGGGCCGCCGGATGACCAGCTACTCCAGCCTCGCCGATGACGTCCGCAACGCCGGAGCGGACTGGGTGGACGAGCAGGTCGTCGTCGACGGCAACCTGATCACCAGCCGCAATCCCCACGACCTGCCGGCCTTCATCAAGGCGCTGGAGGATGCCCTGTCCTGAGGGCAGGCGCGACGAGGGCCCGGTCACCGCAGCGGCGACCGGGCCCTCGTCGTACGTCGGGCTGGGCGTCAGCCCACGTGCACCGGAGCCTCCGGGCCGTCGGTGGCCAGCTCCTCGTGCTTGACGTCGAGGAAGATCCAGACGATCAGCGAGGCGAGCAGGATCATGCCGGACCCGGCGAGGAACGCGTGGGTGGCGCCCTCGGTGAACGTGGACTGGAAGCCCGCCGCCTGCAGGAAGGTGAGCGAGCTGCCGGGGACCTGTGCCGTCGGGTCGATGCCGGCTCCCTGGGCCGTCTGCGCCAGTGCCGGACCGACCTGGTCCGCGCGGGCGTTGGTGAAGTGCAGCGACACCGTGCTCAGCGTGGCCAGCCCGAGCGCACCACCGACCTGCTGCATCGTGTTCAGCACTCCCGAGCCGATACCCGAGTCCTCGGGCCGGACGTGGTGCACGGCGCTCAGCGTCAGGGGCACGAACGTCAGGCCCATGCCGATGGACATCATCACGATGAACGGCAGGATCGAGGTCCAGTAGTTCACGTCCACGCCCGCCGTGGTGCCGCCGGCGATCGCGCGGACCACGGCCCCCGGGGAGTCGTCGATCGAGAGCCGCGAGAACCCGAGCAGCGCGCCCGAGGCGAGCAGCGTGCCGACGCCGGCGATGTAGCGCGGGTCGATCCGGCTGACCAGGTTCGAGGACACGGCCGCGCCGATCACGATGCCGAACGAGAACGGCAGGAACGCGAAGCCGGTGCGCAGCGGGCTGTAGCCGACGAGCTGCTGGATGAACAGGCTGAGGAAGAAGAACATCGCGAACATCGCCGCGGGCACCAGCATCATCACGACGAAGCTGGCGGCCCGGGTGCGGTTCTTCAGGATCCGGATCGGGAGCAGCGGGTGCGCGACCCGGGACTCGACCCACGCGAACAGGCCGAGCAGCGCGACGCCGGCAGCCAGGGAGGCGATGGTCCACGGGTCGTTCCAGCCGTGGGCGGCCTCGCCGGCGCGGGTCAGGCCGAAGACGATGCCGAGCAGGCCCAGGGTGCCGGTCAGCGCTCCCGGGATGTCGAGCTCGCCCGGGTGCGACTCGGACTCGGCCAGCAGGCGCGGGGCCAGGGCGGCCGCGGCCAGGCCGATCGGCACGTTGATGAGGAAGGTGAGGCGCCAGCCGCTGAACTCGAGGCCGCCGATGCCGTCGAGGCCGGTCAGCCAGCCGCCGAGGATCAGCCCGACGGCCGCGCCGGCGCCCGACATCGCGGCGTACACCGCGAAGGCCCGGTTGCGCTGCGGACCGGCGGGGAAGGTGGTGGTGATCAGCGCCAGCGCCGCGGGGGAGGCGAGGGCGGCGCCGAGGCCCTGGAGCCCCCGGGCGCCCAGCAGCAGGCCCTCGTTGGTGGACAGGCCGCCGAGGAGGGACGCCACCGCGAAGATGGTGAGTCCGGTCATGAAGATCCGGCGACGGCCGTAGAGGTCGCCGAGCCGTCCGCCGAGCAGCAGCAGGCCGCCGAAGGCGAGGGCGTAGCCGGTGACGATCCAGGAGAGGTTCGCCTGGGAGATGTCGAGGTCGGCGCCGATGTAGGGCAGCGCGATGTTGGCGATGGTCGCGTCGAGCACGACCATCAGCTGGGCGATCGAGATGAGCACCAGGGCCCATCCGAGGCGGGTGTGCTTGCCGGGGGCGCGCGCCTCGGTCTGCGTGAGTTCAGCCATGGGGGATCCTTCGATGGGGGTGAGACGGTCAGCGAGGGCCGCTGGCGGCCGGGAGGATGATCTGGTCGATGACGCGGGTGATGAGTGCCTCGTCGGGCAGCTCGCCCATGAGGTACATGCGGTGCAGGACGATGCCGGCGAGCGCGGGCGCGAGCAGGTCGATGTCGACCCCGGGCGCCAGCTCCCCGCGGTCGCGGGCCCGCTCGAAGACCGTCCGGGCTACCTGGGACTTGGGGCCGACCACCTCGCGCCGGAACGCCGCCGCGAAGTCCTGGTCACGCGAGATCGCGGTGATGACGCTGGCGAAGGTGGCCACCGACCTGTCGTCGGTGAGCCCACCCATGCCGCAGAACGACGCGATGAGGTCACCCCGCAGGGTGCCGGTGTCGGGGAGCGCGGGTGGGCCCTTGACCGAGAGCAGGGCGTCGATGACGAGGCTCACCTTGCCGTTCCAGCGCCGGTAGAGGGTGGCCTTGGACGCCTTCGCCCGGGTGGCCACGGCGTCCATCGTGAGCCGGTCGTACCCGACGTCGCCGAGCACCTCGACGGTGGCGTCGAGGATCTCCTGCTCCCGGTCGCCCTCGACGCGGGGTCGGGACACCGCCGGGTCGGTGGCGGGGACGGACGTCATGGCACTCCTCGTCGGATGAAACGGAACGGTTTCGTTTCATCCCCGAACCAGCCTGGCGTTCCGGCCATTCCCGCCGGCCAGGGTTTCTCCGGGTGGTCTGGACCACTCCGCTCCCGGCGTCGGTCGGCCTCAGCCGAGCAGCCTCAGCCGAGCAGGGCGAGAGCGGACTCGACGGCGACCTCGTTCCAGGCGGCCACCCGCTTCAACATGTAGTGGCCGACCGGACCCATGTCCCGCAGCTCCGCCGTGGCGGTGACGGCGCGCGCCCGCTCCACGAAGTCCGCGGTCGCGCGGTACGACGTGATCCGGTCCCGCCTCCCGTGGGCCGCCACCAGGTGTGTGCCGGCCAGTGCCGCCACCGGCTCACCGGGCGGGAGCCACGGCGCCAGGCCCACGACCCCGGCCACCGTCTCGTCGTCGGCGACGTGCACCGAGGTGCGGGCGCCCATCGAGTGGCCGAGCAGCACGACGGGCACCTCGCCGAGCTCGCGGCGTACCTCGGCAAGCGCCCAGCGGGCGTCCTCGACCGGACCGGTGCCGCCGTTCCAGCCGCGCTGCCGGTAGCGAAGCAGCCAGACGCCGGCGCCTGCCTCGTGGGCGCGTGGCGCGATGCTGCGCTGCATCGCCGCCGACCGGCGCCACGAGGCGCTGCGCCCGTCGACGCGTGCGGTGGACCGCTCCTTCCCGCCGTGCAGCATCAGGATCGCGGCCCGCGTGCGGGTCGTCGGGTCGAGGCGGGTGAGGGCAGGGTCGGTCACGGTCGTCTCCACGGCAGCCACGTCGGGAGTTCGGAGCCGGCCCGGCAACGGATGGGCCGACCGGGCGCCGGGGTGTCGGTCCTGCGGGACCGTCGGTGCCGTTGGGCAAGATAGTGCCGTGGATACGACCGATGCCGCACCGTCCCCGGCCTCCGAGGACGCCCTCGAGGAGCACCGTCGCCTGGCCGAGGACGTCGAGGAGGCGCGCTGGCGCTACTACGTGCTCGACAGCCCGACGCTCTCCGACGCCGACTTCGACCAGCGGATGCGTCGCCTCGAGCAGCTCGAGGAGGAGTTCCCCGAGCTGCGGACGCCCGACTCGCCGACCCAGAAGGTCGGCGGTGCGGTGTCGACCGAGTTCACGGCGGTCGACCACCTGCAGCGCATGGAGAGCCTCGACAACGCCTTCTCCCACGAGGAGCTGGGAGCCTGGCACGCCCGCCTCGCCCGCGACGGCGTCGACGACCCGGCCCTGCTCTGCGAGCTCAAGGTGGACGGGCTCGCGATCAACCTGCTCTACGAGGACGGCCGGTTGGTGCGCGCCCTCACCCGGGGTGACGGTCGGACCGGGGAGGACGTCACCCCCAACGTGAGGACCATCGACTCGATCCCGCACCGGCTCACGGCCGCGGAAGGCTTCCCGGTGCCGGCGCTGCTGGAGGTCCGCGGCGAGGTGTTCCTCCCGGTGGAGGCCTTCGAACGGCTCAATGCCGCGATGACGGACGCCGGCAAGCCGGTGTTCGCGAACCCCCGCAACGCCGCGGCCGGCTCGCTGCGGCAGAAGGACCCCCGGGTGACTGCCACGCGGGCGCTCGGGATGGTCTGCCACGGGATCGGGGCGCGCGAGGGCTTCGAGCCCGGATCGCAGTCACAGGCCTACGACGCCCTCGCCGCGTGGGGCCTCCCGGTCTCCGACCGGGTGCGGGTGCTCAACAACCTCGCCGAGGTCGAGGAGTTCATCGCGCACTACGGCGAGCACCGCCACGACGTCGAGCACGAGATCGACGGCGTGGTGGTCAAGGTCGACGACTTCACCCTGCAGCGGCGTCTCGGCTCCACCAGCCGCGCCCCGCGGTGGGCGATCGCGTTCAAGTACCCGCCGGAGGAGGTCAACGCCGAGCTGCTGGCGATCGAGGTGAACACCGGCCGGACCGGGCGCGTGACGCCGTTCGGGCGGATGGTCCCGACGCGCGTGGCCGGGTCCACGGTGGAGATGGCGACCCTCCACAACGCGCACGAGGTCAAGCGCAAGGACGTGCGCCCGGGCGACACCGTCATCCTGCGCAAGGCCGGCGACGTGATCCCCGAGATCGTGGGCCCGGTGCTGCCCCTGCGGCCCGAGGGCCTCGCGGAGTGGGTGATGCCCACCGAGTGCCCGGCCTGCGGCACCACGCTGGTGCAGCAGAAGGAGGGCGACAAGGACCTGCGCTGCCCCAACCACCAGAAATGTCCCGCGCAGGTGCGCGAGCGCATCTTCCACGTCGCCGGTCGCGGTGCCTTCGACATCGAGGGCCTGGGGTACGAGGCCGCGGTGGCACTCCTGGACGCGGGGGTGGTCACCGACGAGGGCGACGTGTTCGACCTCGACGAGGCGGCGCTGCGCAGGGCGCCGCTGTTCACCCGGGCCCCCAAGAAGGACGAGGGGGACCAGCCGGTGCTCTCGGCCAACGGTCACCGCCTCCTCGACAACCTTGGCCTGGCCAGGGACGTGCCCCTGTGGCGGGTGCTGGTGGCCCTCTCGATCCGGCACGTCGGACCGACCGCGGCGCGGGCGCTGGCGACCGAGTTCGGCTCCATGGAGGCGATCCAGGCCGCGACCGAGGAGCAGCTGGCCGCTTCCGAGGGCGTCGGCCCGACCATCGCGGAGTCGGTGATCGAGTGGTTCGGCGTGGACTGGCACCGTGCGATCGTCGACAAGTGGTCGGCCGCCGGGGTCAGGATGGCCGACGAGCGCGACGAGTCCGTGCCACGCACGCTGGAGGGGCTGACCGTGGTCGTCACCGGGTCGCTCGTCGACTTCAGCCGCGACTCGGCCAAGGAGGCGATCCTCGCCCGGGGCGGCAAGGCCGCCGGCTCGGTGTCGAAGAAGACCGACTACGTGGTGGTCGGTGAGTCCGCCGGCTCCAAGGCGGACAAGGCCGAGCAGCTCGGCGTCCCGATCCTCGACGAGGACGGCTTCACGAAGCTGCTCGAGGGCGGCCCGGGCGCCCTCTGACACGTGTCCGGACGTCAGGTGGTGCAGAAGGAGGCGTGCCGGGCTCGGATGAGCCGGTCCGGCAGCCCGCGCCTCAGCCGGCGTCGGCGGCCAGGATCTGCTCCTTGAGGATGTCGCCGTGGCCCGCGTGCCGTGCGAGCTCCTCGACCATGTGCACGTAGATCCACCGCAGCGTGAGCGGTCCGCGCCGGTTGTGGACCGCCAGGTCGCCCAGCCCGTGGGCCGCCGCGATCTCGTCGGCCTCGGCCCAGGCGCGGCGGTACCCCGCGAGCACCGACTCGACCGTGTCGTCCTCGGTGGTCACGAAGGAGGCGTGCGCGTCGTCGGGGATGCCCGCCTCGGCGCGGCTCAGGCCGGCCAGCGAGCAGTGGAACCAGGCCTTCTCCACGAACGTCGCGTGCTTGACCAGGGCCAGGAGGGTCGTGAGGGAGGGCACCAGCCGGCGGCGGGCCTGCTCCTCGGTCACGCCGTCGAGCAGGCCGACGATCTCCAGTCGGTTGTCGTGCAGGAACGCCTCGAGCTGTTCGCGCTCGGTGCCGGTCAGGGTGGCTTCGCTCCGGTAGTCGTCGGTCACGGGCGACGACCCTACGGGTCGCAGGGTCGTCGCCTCACCGGGTTTTCCTCAGGACTCGTAGGCCTTGCCCGCGAACCGGACGTCCTCGGGCGAGACCCCGCCTCCCTCCGTCGGGATCTCCGCGGACCCGGTCGCGCACTCGGCGGTGGACGTCGAGCAGGTGACCACGTGGTGCTTGCGGATGGTGAACAGGTCGCCGCCGGCGGTCCAGCCGAAGTCGTACGACGCGCCGTCGATCGTCACGTGGCTGCCCGTGTCGACGTCGTACACCTCGAAGGCCTTGCCGTCGGTGTCGTCCATGGCTGCGAAGCGGCCGTCGGGCGAGAGCGACAGGTAGCCCGTGCCACCGGGGCGCGGCAGGTCCAGGAGCGCCTTGCCGGTGGTGACGTCCACCACCGCGACCCGGGTCCTCGTGGCGGTGACCGCGCGGCCCCCTTGCACGTCGGGGTAGCCCGGCGGCACGTTCCGGGTGGTGGCGACCTCGCCGGTGCGCCAGTCGACGGCGTAGGTCGCCGTGTCGGTCCCGACGTAGGCCGTGTCGCCGGCCAGGGCGACCGGCGGGCCGGACCAGCCGCCCCAGGAGAGTTGTCCGGGCACGGTCACGTCGGCGACGCCCTCGTCGGTGGCGACGTCGTGGACGTGCAGGTGCACGGTGCCGTGCTCGACCGTGGTGTACGCGAGGTAGGGCTGGTCGGGATCGACCCCCGGCACGCTCTCCTCGGTGACCACGGACACCGGCTCCTCGGTGCCGTCGGGCGTGACGAGCGAGAATCTCTGTGGCCCACCGCCGTCGCTCGCGTTGTTGTTGCCGTGGCGGACGAGGAGCCCGGCCGAGGTGAAGTACATCGACTTGATCGCCTTGTCGTCGATGGAGGTCCGGTGCTCGCCGCCGTCGTAGAACACGGTGGTCCCGACCGAGAAGGCCGCCCCGCGGCCGCTGCTGGGCCCGGCCGGCTCGACGGCGTGGTCGGCGCGCTGGAGGGCGTTCGTGGCCAGGAGGGCACCCGAGCCGACGACGGCCAGGACCGCCAGACTGGCGGCGACGCCTGCGGCCCGGCGGCGACGGCGCAGCGAGCGGCCCCTGGCCCGGACCGCGGGTGACGGCGGGTGCGGCGGGGATCTCCAGGCCGGACGCCTCCTCGTGCAGGAGGGTGCTCAGGCGCTCAGTCATGGTGGGCTCCCAGGGTCTGGGGGACGACGGAGTCCCCGAGGAGTGCGCGGAGGCTGGTCAGTGCGTCGGAGGTCTGGCTCTTGACGGTGCCCTGGGAGCAGCCGAGTGCGGCGGCGGTCTGCCCGACGCTGAGGTCCTCGTAGTAGCGCAGCACGATCGCAGCTCGCTGACGAGGCGGCAGCTGGCCCAGCGCGTCGATCAGCAACGTCCGGTCGGTCGGGTCGTGCTCGTGCGCCTGCTCCGGCAGGGAGTCGGAGGGACGCTCGTTGCGCCACGACCGACGGCGGAACCAGGACGAGGCGGTGTTGACCATGGTCGTGCGGGCGTACCCGGAAGCCGCACTGAGGTCACGGATCCGGTGCCAGCTCGCATAGGTCTTGGCGAGGGCCGACTGGACGAGGTCCTCGGCCTCGGCGTGGTCGCCGAGCAGCAGGTACGCCGTGCGGTACAGCGAGGGCCACGACGCCTGCACGAACTCGGTGAACTGCTCGTCGGTGACGCGGGCGTCGGACGGCGGTCGTCCGGACAGGTGGGGCATGGGCTCTCCTCGGGCTCGGTCACCTGTTCAGATGCGACGGACCGCGGATCGGTTGGGCTCCACCGACGCCGATCAGGTGCCCGCGGCCAGGCGCCCGCGATCAGGCGCCCGCGATCAGGCGCACGGCCTCGGGGTGGTCGTGCAGCCGTTGGACCAGCGCGTCCTCGACGACCGCGAGCGCGTCCGGATCGGCTCCGCGGTGGGCCAGCACCTCGCCCAGCCAGGCGCGGGTCTCGGCGAAGGCGGTCGGGTCCTCGGTGAGGAGGGCGCCGGCGACGCAGTCGACCAGGTGGGGGACGAACGTCGCCAGCACGGCGCGCCAGTCGCCGGCCGGTACGTGGTCCCCGGGGTGGGCGGGGCCGAGTACGGCACCGGCGGCCAGGACGACGTCCCTGCTGATCGTGTCGCTCTCCGCCTCGATGCTCCGGGCCTCGAAGGCCCCCGCGTGGCGCAGGGCGGCGGCCGGCGCGACGTGCATCGGCAGGCCCCCCACCAGCTCCATGGCGAGCTCGGGCGAGGGTGCGTAGGCCGTCGCGCCCAGCCGCTGCGCACGGCGGCCGAGCGTGTCGAACGCGCGTCCGCCCACCACCACCGGCGTTCCGGTGCCCCGGACCGCCTCGACCTGGCGGCGTACCCGGGGGAGCGACGAGGTGAGCGAGGCGCTGAGCAGCACCGCTCGGGGGCCGATGTCCAGGATCGCGCTGACCAGGTGGTCACGGGAGGTGCTCGCGCCGAGGTAGGTGACCTGGCACCCGCGGGCCCGCAAGGAGAGCGCCACCACCAGGGCCGGGAGCGCGTGCCACTCGCGCTCGACGCAGGCCACGGTGAGCAGTGGGCCGGTGGTGGACGGTGGCACGTCGGTGGCCAGCCGCCGGACCACCGACTCGCTGGCCGCGGTCGCGGCGTGCTCGCGGGCGACAGTCCATTCGTTGCGGGCCCAGAGGTCGCCGACCCGGCGCTGGGCGGCCAGGACGAGACCGTTCAGCACCTCGGACAGGGGCACGCCGCGGTCCCGGGTCGAGGCGGCGACGGCGTACGCGCCACGTTCGTCGGCGGCGGCCACGGCGGTCCAGTAGGCGTCGAGGTCGGCGCCGGCCACCGTGGCCGTCGACGCGGTCACGAGGGTTCCGGACTGAACTGCGCTGCGAAGAGCGCGATGTCGTCGTGGGCTCGTTCGCCGAGGTGGTCCGAGACCGCGACCGCGACCGCCTCGACCAGAGCCGACGGCGGCAGTCCGCCCAGACCGCGGAGGGTGTCACGCAGCCGCCGGTCCCCGAAGAGGTCGTCCATGCCGCGGGCCTCGGTGACGCCGTCGGTGTAGACGAGCAACGTGTCGAGCGGCTCGAGGTCGATCCGGGCCTCGGAGTACGTGGCGTCCTCGAGCAGGGCGAGCGCCACGCCGTCGGCGGTGACCTCCGCCAGCGTCCCGTCCGCGCGGACGAGCAGTGCCGGCGGATGGCCGGCGGTGGCGAGGTCGACCCGCAGCCGGTCGCCGACGGGGCGGAGCCGCGCGCAGACGCCGGTGGCCATGCCCTCCGAGAACTCCTCGGCCTCCGACACCAGCACCCGGTTGGTCAGGCCGAGGATCCAGCCGGGGGACCGGTCGACCTGCGAGGCCGTGCGGACCGCGTTGCGGATGCGCTTGGCGTGGACGGCGGCCTCGACGCCCTTGCCGGCGACGTCGCCGCACAGCAGGATCAGGTCGTCGTCGGGCCCGTGGACGTCGAGGAAGTCGCCACCGAGCTCCTGCGACTGCTGGGCGACGCGGTAGTACGTCGCCAGCCGAAGCCCCGGCGTCTCCGGCATCTCGGTGGGTGCGAGCGAGCGACGCAGCACGGAGGCGACGTACCTGCTCTCCGCGACGACGAGCGTGGCGTCGAGGCCCACGGCAACGCGGGCCGCGAGGTCGTCGAGGAAGTTCTGGGCGTCCCCGAAGCCGAACCCGGGAGCGCGTCCGATGACCAGCACGCCGAACGAGCGGCCGCGGGCGGTGAGGGGCAGCACGGCGAGCTGCTCGCAGCCGAGTGCGTCCACCTCGGCCGCGAGCTCGGGATCGGGCAGGAACGCCTCCAGTGCCCGGCGACGCGGGGCCCCCGCCTTGGGGAGCACGACGTCGTCGCGCAGGCCGCGGCGCAGGGCGTTCTCCAGGTCGGCCGGCGTGCCGTCGACGACCCGGGCCGCGGAGCTGTGGATGGTGCCGTCCTGTACCGCCCCGGAGACCAGCTGCGACTGGCCGGTGCGGACCACGACCTGGGCCACGTCGACCATCTCCTCCAGCAGCACCGAGACCAGGGTCTCGAGCGCACGCTGGGGGTTCTGGATGGCGGAGACCGTGCGGGAGAGCCGCAGCAGGAACTCCGCCCGGGTCGAGGCCTGGGCCAGTCGGGCTCGCGGCTCGGCGGAGCGTGACTCGGCGAGGAGCCGCGCGTGTCGCTCGCGAACCGACGTGGTCAACCAGTGCTCCTGCCGTTGCGCACAGGCCCGAATAGCACATGCGTCCAGTCGGTGGAGTGTAGGTGGCCGCGGGAGCCGGGCGAGACTCCTGGCGGCCGAGCTCGCAGATTGCGCCCTAAAGGGTGAAGCGAGCGGCCCCACCCACTCGCCTCTACGCTCGGTCGGATGACACCGCGGCGACTCGTCGCGCGGGCCGGCCAGGACCACCGGGGTCGGCGTTGCCCTCGAGCGCTCCGTCGCCCCCGTCACCGTCCCCGCAGGCAGAGAGCGGGGTGGCGTCGGCCGAGCAGGGGCACTCGCCGCAGTCGCTGCCAGCGGCCACCACCTCGTCGGCGCCGCCCACCAAGCGGCACGGCAGGCCGCCGAAGCCCGGGAACCACGGCCACGGACACGGGCCCGGACACCCTCCCGGCAGGCACTGACCCACCCCCTCGCGGCCCGGGGGAACCGTCGTGACCGGCTCTCCTAGGATTGAGCCCATGCCTGAAGACATCCCCGGATCGAGCGCGTCGCGCAGCGACCGCGTCGAGATCACGCGTGACGAGGTCGCGCACCTGGCGAACCTCGCCCGGATCGACCTCTCCGACGCCGAGCTCGACCACCTGGCCCCTCAGCTGTCGGTGATCCTCGAGTCGGTCGCCTCGATCAGCGGGGTCGCCGGCGACGACGTCCCCCCGACCTCCCACGCCCTGCCGATGACCAACGTCTTCCGCGAGGACGTGGTGCGTCCCGGCCTGACCGCCGAGCAGGCGCTCTCCGGCGCCCCGGCGCAGGAGCAGCAGCGGTTCGCCGTGCCGCGCATCCTCGGGGACGAGCAGTGATCCGCCGGACGGCGGCAGAGCTCGCCGACGCGCTCGCCGCGGGGGAGACGACCTCGGTCGAGGTCACCCGTGCCCACCTCGACCGCATCGCCGAGGTCGACGGAGCCGTGCACGCGTTCCTCCACATCGACGCCGAGGGGGCGCTCGCGCAGGCCGCAGCCGCCGACGAGCGCCGGGCGGCCGGCACGCCGGCCTCGGCGCTGGACGGTGTCCCGATCGCGGTCAAGGACGTCCTGGCGACCGAGGGCATGCCGACCACCTGCGGCTCGAAGATCCTCGAGGGCTGGGTCCCGCCGTACGACGCCACGGTGGTCGCGCGCCTCAGGCAGGCGGGTCTGCCGATCCTCGGCAAGACCAACATGGACGAGTTCGCGATGGGCTCCTCCACCGAGCACTCGGCCTACGGCCCGACCCACAACCCGTGGGACCTCGACCGGATCCCGGGTGGTTCCGGCGGTGGCTCCGCTGCCGCGGTCGCCGCCTTCGAGGCGCCGCTCGCGATCGGCACCGACACCGGCGGCTCGATCCGCCAGCCCGGGGCCGTCACGGGCACGGTCGGCGTGAAGCCGACGTACGGCGGGGTGTCGCGCTACGGCCTGGTCGCCCTGGCGAACTCCCTGGACCAGGCCGGGCCGGTGACCCGGACGGTGCTGGACTCGGCGCTGCTCCACGAGGTCATCGGCGGCCACGACCCGCTCGACTCGACCAGCGTCGACCAGCCGCTGCCGTCGCTCGTCGACGCGGCCAGGCAGGGCGCGACCGGCGACCTGGCCGGCGTCCGCATCGGTGTCGTGAAGGAGCTCGGCGGCGAGGGCTACCAGGCCGGCGTGCTCGCCCGCTTCCAGGAGTCGGTCGACCTGATGGTCAAGGCCGGAGCCGAGGTCGTCGAGGTCTCCTGCCCGAGCTTCGTCCACGCGCTCGCGACCTACTACCTGATCCTGCCGGCCGAGGCGTCGAGCAACCTCGCGAAGTTCGACGCGATGCGCTACGGGCTCCGGGTGCTTCCCGACGACGTGGACAGCCCCAGCGCCGAGGAGGTCATGCGGGCCACCCGCGACGCCGGCTTCGGTGACGAGGTCAAGCGCCGGATCATCCTCGGTACCTACGCGCTGTCGAGTGGCTACTACGACGCCTACTACGGGCAGGCGCAGAAGGTCCGGACGCTGATCAGCCGCGACTTCGCCGCGGCGTTCGAGAAGGCCGACGTGCTGGTCTCGCCGACGGCGCCGACGACGGCGTTCAAGCTGGGCGAGAAGCTCGACGACCCGATCGCCATGTACCTCAACGACCTCGCGACCATCCCGGCCAACCTCGCCGGGGTGCCCGGCATCTCCGTCCCCAGCGGCCTCGCCGACGAGGACGGCCTGCCGGCCGGTGTGCAGGTCCTGGCCCCGGCGCTGGCCGACGACCGGCTCTACCGGGTCGGCGCGGCCCTCGAGGCGGCACTGCTGGAGCAGTGGGGGAGCCCGCTGCTGGACAAGGCCCCTGATCTCGCCAAGCTCGATCGACGAAGCGGAGTGTCCCGATGACTGCCGACGTCCTGGTCCCCTTCGACGAGGTGCTGGAGCGCTTCGACCCGGCGCTGGGCCTGGAGGTCCACGTCGAGCTGAACACCAGCTCCAAGATGTTCTGCGGCTGCCCGACCGAGTTCGGCGCGGAGCCGAACACCCAGGTCTGCCCGACCTGCCTGGGCCTGCCCGGCGCGATGCCGGTCGTCAACCGCAAGGCTGTCGAGTCGGCGATCCGGATCGGTCTCGCGCTCAACTGCGAGATCGCGGAGTGGTGCCGGTTCGCCCGGAAGAACTACTTCTACCCGGACATGCCGAAGAACTTCCAGACCTCGCAGTACGACGAGCCGATCGCGTTCGACGGCTTCATGGACGTCACCGTGCCGACCGAGGACGGCGAGGGGGAGACCTTCCGCGTCGAGATCGAGCGGGCGCACATGGAGGAGGACACCGGCAAGTCGCTGCACGTGGGCGGCGCGACCGGGCGCATCCACGGCGCGGAGTACTCCCTCGTGGACTACAACCGCGCGGGCATCCCCCTGATCGAGATCGTCACCAAGCCGATCATCGGCGCGGGGGAGAGGGCGCCCGAGATCGCCAAGGCGTACGTCGCGCAGCTGCGCGAGCTCATCGTCGCGCTGGGGGTCTCCGACGCCCGCATGGACCAGGGCTCGATCCGTGCCGACGTGAACCTGTCGCTGGCGCCCCGGGGCTCGGGGGTGCTGGGCACCCGCACCGAGACCAAGAACGTCAACTCGCTGCGCTCGGTGGAGCGCGCCGTTCGGTACGAGATGTCGCGGCACGCCGGCGTCCTCGAGGGCGGCACGAAGATCCTCCAGGAGACCCGGCACTGGCACGAGGACACCGGGATCACCACCAGCGGCCGCGAGAAGTCCGACGCCGAGGACTACCGCTACTTCCCGGAGCCGGACCTGGTGCCGGTCGCCCCGTCCCGCGAGTGGGTCGAGCAGCTGCGCGGCACCCTGCCGGAGAACCCGACCCAGAAGCGGGCGCGCCTGCAGGCCGAGTGGGGCTTCTCCGACCTCGAGATGCGCGACACCGTGGGAGCCGGTGCGCTCGGGCTGGTCGAGGAGACCATCGCCGCCGGCGCCACCCCGCAGGCGGCCCGCAAGTGGTGGCTCTCGGACATGGCGCGCCGGGCCAACGAGGCCGGGGTCGAGCTGACCGCGCTGGCGGTGACGCCGCTCGACGTGGCCCGGGTCCAGGCGCTCGTGGACGAGGGCAAGATCAACGACAAGCTGGCCCGTCAGGTCTTCGACGGCCTGCTCGCCGGCGAGGGCACGCCCGACGAGGTCGTCGAGTCGCGCGGCCTGGCCATCGTGTCCGACGACGGTGCGCTGGGTGCGGCCGTCGACAACGCGATCGCCGCGAACCCGGACGTCGCGGACAAGATCCGCGACGGCAAGGTCGCCGCGGCCGGCGCACTGATCGGTGCGGTGATGAAGGAGATGCGCGGCCAGGCCGACGCCGGCCGGGTGCGCGAGCTGATCCTCGAGAAGCTCTCCTGACGTCGAGTCGGCGCATCCTCGCGAGCTGAGCCCGTCGAGTCGGCGCATCCTCGCGATTCCGGTGCGAGGACGCCGACTCGTCCGGTCGGGTCGCCGACTGCCCGGCCGGGGCTCGGACGGCCCTGACGGTCGAGGCCGCCGCGTTGGTAGGCTGCCGCCACCACTCATCACGCCCGCACTGGGGAAAGCCGGTCCAAGTCCGGCGCTGACCCGCAACCGTAGGCCGCCCCTCCTCCCTGCCGATCACGGCAGGACCGGGGCTGCGAGCCGGAGCACCCGCTGCGACGCGTCCTGATCACACGCTGTCGAGGAAAGCAGCGGGTGGCGCTCACGGGCACCGTCCTGAGTTCCCCCGCTGCGCAGCGGAAAGGAACTCCACGATGCACCAGCACCACCCCACTCACTCCCGCCCGAGGATCGCCCTCACGCTCGCCGCCCTGGCGCTCGCCGTCTCCGGGTGCGGATCGTCGGACGGCTCGGAGCCCGCTCCGGCCGCCGCGTCGACGCCGACGTACGACACTGCGGCGCTGGCCGCAGGCGCCGGCTGGCTGAGCGACCAGGTCGCCGACGGCGTCGTGCACAACGACCAGTACGACGTGGACGACTACGGCCTGGGCATCGACGTTGCGCTGGCGCTGCACGCCGTGGAGGACCAGCCCGACACCGTCCAGGCCATCGGTGACCAGCTGGCCAAGCACGTCGACGAGTACACGGCCCCCGGCTACGGCACGGTCACCTCCGCGGGGGGCACGGCCAAGGCGCTGGTGCTGGCCGAGGTCGTCGGCGCCGACCCCACGTCGTACGGCGGCACCGACCTGGTGGCTCAGCTGGAGGGGACCGTGGCCGGGAAGGGCCCGATCCGGGGCCGGATCCAGGACGTCCTGGACAAGAAGGAGGCCAGCGCGGCCGACTACGCGAACGTCGTCGCCCAGTCGTACGCCGTCACGGGGCTCGCGACCGCGGACAGCGACGCGGCCGCGCCTGCCACCGACTTCCTGCTGGCCCAGCAGTGCAAGGACGGGTGGTTCCGGCTGGACTTCACCAAGGACGCCGGAGCCAAGGACCAGTCCTGCGACGGCGACCCCTCGAGCAAGCCCGACCTGGACGCCACCGCCTTCGCGGTGCGCGCGCTGAGCCTCCGACGACTCGTCCGAGGCCACCGCCGCGGTGGACTCCGCCGTCGGGTGGCTGGCCGATCAGCAGGCGGCGGACGGGTCGTTCGGCGGCGGCAGCGCGACCACCACGGCCAACAGCAACACGACCGGCCTGGCGGGAGACGTGCTCGGCGAGGCCGGCGAGACGGAGGCGGCCGAGCAGGCCGCGACCTGGGTCTTCGGGCACCAGGCCGTCGACTGCCAGAAGTTCCACGCCTCCGACGTGGGCGCGATCGCCTACGACGACGCCAGCCTGGCGGCCGCGGCGAAGAAGGGGATCACCGCGAAGACCGCCGACCAGTTCCGGCGAGCCAGCTCCGAGGCGCTCCCGGTGCTGCAGTGGCTGCCGGCCGACGAGACCGCGGGCGAGAAGGTCGGGTCCTGCTGAGGTGAGGCTCGCGGGAGGCATCGTGGGCGCCGTCGCCGCCGTGGTCGCGGCGACGGCGGCACTGCCGGCTGCCCCCGCCGCCGCGTCGGCGGCGAGCTGCGCACCCGGGCAGGGGGTGCGCGTCGTCGTGGAGTTCAACGAGCTCGGCGGCGACGACGTGCACGCCTGCGACCGGACGGGGGGCGGCAGCACCGCCGCCCGGCTGCTCGAGGAGAGCGGGTTGCCCCTGACCTACGTGCAGCGCCAGCCCGGGTTCGTCTGCCGGGTCTCGGGGGTCCCCGAGCAGGACCCGTGCGTCAACACGCCCCCCGACGACGCCTACTGGTCGCTGTGGTGGTCCGACGGCTCCTCCGACGCCTGGAAGTACGCCACGACGGGCGTCGACTCCCTGCAGGTCCCGGACGGCGGCACCGTCGCCCTGGTCTGGGACGGCGACGCGGGGGACGTCTCGCCGGCGACCTCACCGGGTGCGGCCGGCGCGACGCCGCGCGCCGACGGCTCGTCGGGCTCCGCCGGGTCGACCTCCGACCGCGTCGGTCGCGACGACGGAGGCCTTCCGGCCTGGGTGGCCCCGTCAGCCATCGGCCTGCTCCTCGCCGCCGCGGCGGGCACGGCCGTCGTACGCCGTCGACGAGGGACCCCGGGACCGTGACCGGCCGACTCCCGCGCGACCTGCACCCCGTGGCCTGGTGGCTGTGGGCGATCGGCCTCGCCACGGCTGCCTCGCTGACCACCAACCCGTTCGCCCTGCTGCTGCTCGCGGCGGTCGCGACCGTCGTGGTGGTGGCACGCCGTTCCGACCAGCCGTGGGCGCGGTCCTTCCGGCTGTACGTCGGGATGGCCGTGGTGATCGTGGTCCTGCGGGTGGTCTTCCGGGTCGCCTTCGGCGGAGGGTATGCCGGCGCCGTGCTGCTCGACCTGCCGGAGGTCCCGCTGCCCGACTGGGCCGCCGGGGTGACCCTGCTGGGCCCGGTGACCCGTGAGTCCCTGCTCGCGGGTCTGTACGACGGGCTGCGGCTCGGCACGATCGTGGTCTGCGTGGGCGCCGCCAACGCGCTGGCCAATCCCAAGCGGCTGCTCAGGTCGGTCCCCCCGGCGCTCTACGAGATCGGCACGGCACTGGTCGTGGCGGTCACCGTGCTGCCCCAGTTCGCCGAGAGCGCGCGTCGGGTGCGTGCGGCGCAGGCGCTGCGCGCGGGGGAGACCGGTCGGGTGGGCCGACTGCGTCGCTTCCTGGTGCCGGTCCTCGAGGACGCCCTCGAGCGGTCGCTGGCGCTCGCGGCGGGCATGGACGCGCGCGGCTACGGCCGCTCCGCCGGCCTCACGCCCGCGCGCCGGCGGGTGACCGGCGCCCTGATGCTGGTGGGGCTCGGCGGCATCTGCGTCGGCGTCTACGCGGTGCTCGACCGGACCGCCCCGCGCTACCTCGCGCTGCCGATGCTCGCTGTCGGCGCGGCCGCGGCGATCGTCGGCCTGCTCAGCGCCGGCCGCCGCGTCGAGCGCTCCCGCTACCGCCCGGACCCGTGGCGGTGGCCGGAGCTCGTCGTGGCCGGATCCGGCGTGCTGACCGGGCTGCTGGGCTGGTGGGTGGCCCGCCACCAGGTGCCGCTCGCGTTCCCCGACCTCTCCACGTTCCCCGAGCTCAGCGCGCTGTCGTTGCTGGGGGCCGCGGTCGCCCTCGCAGGCGGCCTCTGCGCGCCACCGCCGGCCACGCCGTACGCCGTGCACGTGCCCGCCCGGCAGGAGGTGGCGGCGTGATCGAGCTGCGCGGCGATCCGCTTCGCCTACGACGGCGCTCCGGTCCTCGACGGGGTGGACCTGACGATCGAGGAGGGCGAGCTCGTCCTCGTCTCGGGCCCCACCGGCGTCGGCAAGTCCACGCTGCTGGGCGTCGTCACCGGGCTCGTGCCCCGCTTCAGTGGCGGCCACCTCGAGGGCGAGGTCCTGCTGGACGGCGCCGGCGTCGCCGGCCGGCCGCCACGCGAGCGCGCGCACGTCGTCGGGTACGTCGGCCAGGACCCGGCCGCGGGCTTCGTCACCGACACGGTCGAGGAGGAGCTGGCCTACGGCATGGAGCAGCTGGGGCTGCCCCCTGAGACCATGCGACGCCGGGTGGAGGAGACCCTGGACCTGCTCGGGATCGCCGACCTGCGGGCCCGGGACCTGCGCTCCCTCTCGGGCGGCCAGCAGCAGCGGGTCGCCATCGGCTCGGTGCTGACCATGCACCCGCGGCTGCTGGTGCTCGACGAGCCCACCTCCGCGCTCGACCCGACTGCCGCCGAGGACGTCCTCGCCACGCTCACCCGCCTGGTCCACGACCTCGGCGTCTCGGTGCTGCTGGCCGAGCACCGTCTGGAGCGGGTGGTGCCGTTCGTGGACCGGATGTGCCTGATGACCGGCGACGGCCGGGTCCGGGTCGGCGATCCACTGGACCTGCTCGCCGCGTCGCCGGTCGTGCCCCCGATCGTCGAGCTGGGCCGTGCCGCCGGTTGGCAGCCGCTGCCGCTCAGCGTGCGCGACGCCCGCCGCCGTGCCCGCGGGCTCGGCGACCGGCTCCGCGCCCCGGCCGCGCCGGAAGAGCTCCCCGGGGACGCCGCCCTCGTGGCGGAGCGGGTGACGGTCGTGCACGGCCACACGGTCGCGCTGCGCGAGGTCGACCTCGCCCTGCCCGCCGGTCGGGTCACCGCGCTGATGGGGCGCAACGGCTCCGGCAAGTCGTCGCTGATGTGGGCGCTGCAGGGCAGCGCCCGTCGCCGGGCCGGCGACGTCCGGGTCGGGGCGCTCGACCCGGCCCGGCTCGACCCGGCGGGCCGGCGCGCGCTGGTCGGCCTGGTGCCGCAGGCTGCTGCCGACCTGCTCTACCTCGAGACGGTGGCCGAGGAGTGCGCCGCCGCGGACGCGGGAGCCGGGGACTGCCGGCGGATCCTGGACCGTCTGGTCCCGGGCATCCCCGAGGATCGGCACCCTCGCGACCTCTCCGAGGGGCAGCGGCTGGCGCTGGCGCTGGCGCTCGTGCTCGTCGCCCGGCCCCACGTCGTACTCCTCGACGAGCCGACGCGCGGCCTCGACTACGCCGCCAAGCACGTGCTGGCCGGGATCCTGCGCGACCTGGCCACCGACGGGCATGCGGTGCTGGTGGCCACCCACGACGTGGAGTTCGTGGCCCAGGCCGCCGACGACGTGGTGGTGCTGGCCGACGGCGAGGTGGTCTCCTCGGGGCCGGTACGCCGGGTCGTCGCCGAGTCGCCCGCCTTCGCGCCCCAGGTCACCAAGGTGCTCGGAGCCCCGTGGTTGCGCGTCGACGAGGTCGTCGCCGCGCTGGACGCGTCATGAGCCGCCCGGCCGTCGCGCTCGCCCCGCGGTCCGCGCTGGTCCTCGGGGTGGCCTCGCTCGCCGGGCTGATGATGCTGGCCTGGCCCCTGCTGGTGCGGGTGCACGGGCATGGCCGGGTGGACCCGCCGTTCCTGTTCCTGGCGCTGCTGCCGGTGGTGATCGCGGTGGTGCTCGCCGAGGTGGGCGAGGGCGGGATGGATCCGCGGGTGCTCGCGGTGCTCGGGGTGCTGAGCGCGGTGAACGCCCTGTTGCGGGGGCTGTCCGCCGGGGTCGCCGGCGTGGAGCTGGTCTTCTTCCTGCTGATCCTCGCCGGCCGGGTGTTCGGGCCCGGGTTCGGCTTCGTGCTCGGGTGCACCTCGCTGTTCGCCTCGGCGCTGATGACCGCCGGGGTGGGGCCCTGGCTGCCGTTCCAGATGCTCGTCTCGGCGTGGGTCGGGATGGGGGCGGGGCTGCTGCCGCGCCGGGTGACCGGTCGGGCCGAGATCGTGATGCTCGTCGGGTACGGCGTGTTCGCGGCGTACGCCTTCGGCCTGCTGATGAACCTCTCCACGTGGCCGTTCGCGCTCGGCATCGACGTGCCCGGCCACGACGGCTCGCTGGCCTTCGTGCCCGGTGACCCGCTGTGGGACAACCTGCAACGCTTCGGGGTCTACACGCTGCTCACCTCGACGGGCAGCTGGGACACCGGACGGGCGATCACGAACTCGGTCGCCCTCGTGGTGCTCGGCCCCGCCGTGCTCACCACCCTGCGCCGCGCCGCACGCCGGGCCACCGTGACCGGGACTGTGGAGAGCTCTCGATAGTCCGTGACGCTTCTGTTGTGGAAAGGTGCTTTTCCACAACAGAAGCGTCACGGACTACCCGACGTACCCGGGTCGACCTCCAGGATCCGGTCGTCGCCCTCGACGGGGGCGCCGCGGCCGTCCCGGTTGCTGGTCGTCACCCACAGCCGTCCGTCCGGGGCGACCACCACGGTGCGCATCCGGCCGTACTTCCCGACGAAGAAGTCGGTGGGGTCGGTGGCCCGCCGGCCGCTGACGTCGATGCGCCACAGTCGCTGGCCGCGCAGCGAACCGAGCCACAGGTGGCCGTCGAGGAAGGCCAGGCCGGAGGGCGACGCCACCGAGGGGTCCCACACGACCTGCGGGTCGGTGAGGCCGTCCTGTCCGCCGCGCCCCTCCACGATCGGCCAGCCGTAGTTGCGGCCCGGCTCGATCAGGTTGAGCTCGTCGAAGCGGTTCTGCCCGAACTCCGAGGCCCACAGCCGGTCCCGGTCGTCGAAGGCGAGGCCCTGCACGTTGCGGTGCCCGTAGGACCAGACGGGCGAGCCGGGGAACGGGTTGCCCGGGGCCGGGGCGCCGTCCGGGGTGATCCGCAGGATCTTGCCGGCGAGCGAGGTCCGGTCCTGGGCGAGGCTGCCGACCCCGGTCTCCCCGGTCGAGGCGTAGAGGTAGCCGTCCGGGCCGAACGTGAGCCGGCCGCCGTCGTGGATGAAGCCGTTCGGGATGCCGTCGAGCACCACGTGGAGGGGACCGAGCCGACCGTGCGTGTACGTCGCCCGGACGATCCGGTTGTCCACGGGGGTGGTGACGTAGAGGTAGAGCAGGTGGTCGGAGCGGAAGTCGGGGGAGACCGCCACCCCCAGCAGCCCGGCCTCGCCCGCGGGGTCGGCGGCGTCGACGACGGCGACCTGCTCGACGGTGTGGTCCGCTCCGGTGATGCGCAGCACCCGTCGGGTGTCGCGCTCGGTGACGACGGCGTCGCCGTTCGGGAGGAAGGCCAGGCCCCACGGGACCTGGAGGTCGGTGGCGATCGTCGCGACGACGTGCGGCGGCCGGCTGGGCCGGTCGGAGGGGGACGTCGCCCCCGGCTGCGTCGGCGAGGGTGTGCCGGTCGACGGCACCGGGGTCGCGGTGACGGTGCCGCCGGGGCGCTGCGAGCCGCCCGTGCAGCCTGCGAGCGCGAGAGCTGCGATCACCGCCAGCGCCGCGCCCGCCCGCACGTCAGGACACCCGGTCCAGGAACGCCAGGAGCAGCTCGTGCACCCGCTCGGGCTGCTCCATCTGGAGGAAGTGGCTCCCGCGCAGCTCGACGTACGTCGCGTCGGCGAGCCGCTCCGCGGCGGTGGCCAGGTGCCGGGCGCCCGCGAGGATGTCGAAGGTGCCGGCGACCAGCTCGACCGGGACCCGGACCCGGCTCAGCGAGACCCGGCCGTGCTCGGAGGTGCGCAGCGCGAGGTGGAAGTACCACTCGACCGGGGTCGTGAGGAACTCCGCGACGGCGGCAGCGGCCAGCTCGGGGTCGGGCACCGGGAACATGAACCCGGTGCGGGTGAGCGCCAGCGATCCCGCGGGGGCCGACCGGCAGCCGGGAGGCGATCGGCGTGAGCGCCCGGCCGCCGAGCCTGAAGGCCCGGGAGAGGTTCACGGTGAGGGCGCGGGCCGCGAACCGGGGCAGCCACAGCGGTCCGAGCATGGTCGAGAACGTGTCCCCGGGCACCCCGGCGACCGCGAACAGCCCGCGGACGCGCTCCGGGTGGGCCAGCGCGAGCTCGAACATGGTGTTCACCCCCATCGACCAGCCCATCAGCACGGCCCGGTCCACGCCGAAGTGGTCCATGACCGAGAGGCCGTCCTCGACGAACGCGTCGATGCCGACGTGCTCGGGGTCGGCCGGCCGGTCGGAGCCGCCGGTCCCGCGGTGGTTCCACGACACGACCCGGACGCCGCAGTCGGCGCGCAGCAGGGCCGGCCAGGCCCACGGGTTGGTGCCCAGGCCGTTGCACAGCACCACGGTGGGCCCCGCGATGGTCCCGCCGGGGTCGTTGGTCCAGGCACGGAGCCGGGTCCCGTCGTCGGACAGCACGTCGTGGAACTCGACGGCGGTCTCGGTCACGGCGCGGGCTGCGGAGGCGGGCATGCGCTCGATTCTGCCTCAGCGAGCGTGACGGGTGAGGGAGGAGTGGCTGAGCTCACCGACGTTCCGGGGAGGCGGAGCGTCGGTGGGCTCAGCCGTGTGCAGCCCGAGGTGGTGCTGCGTCCTCCATTGCCGGGTTCCTGCCGAGGGAGGCCAGGAACTCGTCGACCTCGTCGAGCTCTGCACGCCGTTGTGCGAGCGCGGTGGAGGCGATCAGGGCGTTGCGCCGGGCCCGCTGCTGGGACTCGACCGGCCAGCTCGTCACGACGCTGACCAGACGGTGCGCCGGCTGCGTGAGCGGCGTCAACGGCTGGGCCAGGATGGTGGTGACGTTCATGGGCTGCTCCCCCGGACGTGGTCGTGGCTCCACGCTAGGAGCGGCGCGCGTCGCCGGCGTCAACGATGTGTGACGACTGCGTGAACTCAGTCCGGCACCGGCTCGGTGATCGCGCTGCTGCTGCGGGTCGCGCCGATGCTCGCCACGACGACGCAGACCATCGCGACCCACTGCACCGGCGCGAGGAACTCGCCCAGGACCACGATCCCTGCGAGCGCCGCGGCGGCCGGCTCCAGGCTCATCAGGATGCTGAAGACCGCCGGCGGCAGCGAGCGCAGTGCGACCAGCTCACAGCTGTAGGGGATCACCGAGCTGAGCAGGCCGACGGCGGCGCCGAGCAGGACCACCCGGCCCTCGGCCAGGTCCGAGCCGCCCGACCGCAGCGCCAGCGGCGTGAGGAGCAGGGTGGCGACGACGCTGGCGACGGCGAGTCCGTCGAGGCCGGGCCAGCGGCGCCCGGTCTGCGCGCTCAGCAGGATGTACGTCGCCCACGCGGCGCCGGCGAGCAGCGCGAACAGGACGCCGGCCCAGGTGACGTCGCCCCGCTCCAGACCCAGCAGGCCGACGCCGACCGCGGCCAGCAGCACCCAGAGCAGGTCGCGTGGTCGCCGTGAGCCCAGCACGGCCAGGGTGAGGGGGCCGACGAACTCGATGGTGACGGCGATGCCGAGCGGGATGCGTGCGAAGGACTGGTAGATCGCCCAGTTCATGACGCCGAGGCTCGCGCCGAACCCGGCGACCACCAGCCAGTCCCGCGTCGTACGCCGGTGCAGCGTCGGGCGGGCGAGCAGCACCAGGACGGCGGCGCTGGTGACCAGGCGCAGCCAGACGATGAGCGTCGGCGCCACCTCGTCGAAGAGGCTCTTGGCGACGCCGGCGCCGAACTGCACCGAGAGAATCCCGACGAGCACCAGCCAGACCGGTGAAATTCGGGACGTCACCGGGTCAATCTAGGTGTCGGCGCTGCATGCTGTGATCAACGGGTCGCTGGGACGCGCCGCGCGAAGGGAGCAGTTGGATGGACACCGTGCTGATGGTCGGGACCCGCAAGGGGTTGTGGCTGGGGAGGTCGGACGAGGCCAGGGAGGACTGGGAGTTCTCCGGACCCCACTTCGACATGGAGGAGGTCTACGCGTGCCTGGTCGACACCCGGGGGGACCGGCCGCGGCTGCTCGCGGGCACGTCCTCGCCGTGGCTGGGCCCGCAGGTGCAGCGCTCCGACGACCTGGGCGCGACGTGGGAGGGAACCCCCGGCGGGGCCGTCCGCTTCCCCGAGGGAGCCGACGCCACGGTGGAGCGGGTCTGGCAGCTCGTCCCCGGAGCCGAGCCGGGCGTCGTGTACGCCGGCACCGAGCCGGGCGCGGTCTTCCGGTCGGCCGACGGGGGCGAGACGTTCTCCCTGGAGCAGGCGCTGTGGGACCACCCGCACCGGCCCGAGTGGAACGCCGGCTTCGGCGGCCAGGCCTTCCACACGGTCCTGCCGCACCCGACCGACCCGGGCTCGGTGACCGTCGCCCTGTCCACCGGCGGCGTCTACCAGACCAGCGACGGCGGCGGCTCGTGGCAGCCGCGCAACCGGGGCATCCGGGCGGAGTTCCTGCCCGAGGGCCAGCAGTACCCCGAGTTCGGCCAGTGCGTGCACAAGGTCACCCGGCACCCGGCGCGGCCGGAGCGGCTCTTCCTGCAGAACCACGGCGGCGTGTACCGGTCCGACGACCACGGGGAGTCCTGGCAGTCGATCGCCGGGGGGCTGCCGGCCGAGTTCGGCTTCCCGATCGTGGTGCACCCGCACGACCCCGACACGGTCTACGTGTTCCCGATCAACGGTGGCGACCGGCGCTACCCGCCGGAGGCGAAGGCACGGGTGTGGCGGTCGCGGGATGCGGGCGACACCTGGGAGGAGCTCGCGAAGGGGCTGCCCGACGGGTTCTTCGTCGCGGTGATGCGCGACGCCATGTGCGCCGACGACCACGAGTCGGCGGGCCTCTACTTCGGCGCCCGCAACGGTGCGGTCTGGGGCTCTGCCGACGAGGGCGACACGTGGCGGGCCCTGGTCACGGACCTTCCGGACGTGATGTGCGTACGGGCCGCCGCGATCTGATCGCGACGGCCCGCACGACGGGTTCCCAGGGGAGGAGGGGGATCAGGGCGCGCTGCCCAGCTCCTCCTCCTCGACTGCCGCCTCGGCACTGGTGGCGTCGATGTGACGCTCCATCTCGCCGAGGGGGAGGCAGTACTTCATCGCCAGCGCGTAGATCGCCACCGAGAACGCGAGCAGGATCGGGATCGAGCTCGCGAAGCTGAGCATGTTCAGGTTGCCCGCGGCCGGCTCGGGGTAGTTGCCGAGCCAGGACAGCAGGACCAGTCCGCCCAGCCAGGGCAGCACCCAGCTGGCGCCGGCAGCGAAGTCCAGCTCGGGGACGTCGTTGCCGAGCATCTTGTAGATCGGCAGCAGGACGAAGCCGATCGCGACGGCGATGGCCAGCTTCCACACGATGTCCCAGCCCGACCAGTAGACGATCAGGTTGGAGGCCCAGAAGGCGACGACCGGGATCACGTGGCCGCCCGGCACCTTGAAGGGGCGCTCGGCGTCCGGCATCCGGCGGCGCAGCGCACCGAGCACGAGCGGGCCCGAGGCGAAGGACAGCACTGTCGCCGAGGTGATGAACCCGACCAGCTGCTGCCAGCTCGGGAACGGCAGGAACACGATCAGTCCGACCAGGAAGGTCACGACCAGCGAGACCATCGGGACGCCGCGGTCTGTGGTGCGCGCCAGGGCGGTCGGGGCGTTGCGGTTCTTGGCCATCGCGTAGGAGACGCGCGAGGTGGTCGTCGTGTAGATCAGGCCGGTGTCACCGGGGGAGACGATCGCGTCGGCGTACAGCAGCACCGCGAGCCAGCCGAGGCCGAGTGCGGTCGCCACGGCGGCCAGCGGGCCGAAGTCGCCGGTGAAGCTCAGGTGCGACCAGCTCCCGGACTTGTCCAGCACCGACGGGTCGAGCGCGCCGATGAAGGCCACCTGCAGGGCGACGTAGATCAGGCCGGTGATCAGCACCGAGCCGACCACGGCGATCGGGACGTTGCGGTGCGGGTTGTCGGTCTCGCCGGCGAACTCGATGCCCTGACGGAAGCCGAGGTAGGAGAAGACCACGCCGGACGTGGCGATCGCGGTGAAGACGCCGTGCCAGCCCTGCGGCATGAAGCCGTGGCTGGTGAAGTTCTCCCCGTGGACCGCGGAGAGCAGGAACGCGGCGATCACCAGCAGGATGATGAAGATCTTCCAGCCCACGAGGGCGTTGTTGATCCGGGCGAACCAGCGGATGCCGTAGAAGTTCACCACGACGAAGAGCGCCATCAAGATGACGGCGCTGACGTAGCCCAGCCCGGTGAGGGTGTGGACGGTCTCGCCGTTCACCGTGTGCGCCGCCGTGAACGGGGCGTACTTGGTGGCGTACTGCAGGGCCGCCTCCACCTCGATGGGCGCGGTCGTCGCGACCGCGACCCAGGTGATCCAGCCGGCGGAGTAGCTGGCGAAGGATCCGAACGCGAGGTGCGGGAAGCGGACGACGCCACCCGACAGCGGGAACATCGTGCCGAGCTCGGCGTAGACGAGCGCGATCATCAGGATCATCAGGCCGCCGAGGGCCCAGGAGAAGATCGCCGCCGGGCCGGCCTGCACGGAGGCGTTGAGGGCGCCGAAGAGCCAACCGGAGCCGATGATCGAGCCGACACTGGCGAACAGCAGGCCGACGACGCCGACGTGGCGTTTGAGCCGGGTGCTCTCATCCGAGGTCTCAGTGGACCGGGTGTCCGAGGACATCTACACCATCTCTTTCAATGAGTCGGGCACGGCCCGGCCGGCGACGGCCGAACACTCTTCCCTACCCGCAGGTTCGCGGAACAAACCCGGAGCCGGGCGCGGGCCGCTGGTGGTCAGGGTGTGGCGGTCTCCGCCCGCGCATAGGTCGCGTCGTCGTCGATGTCGCTGCGGCTGTAGTCCCGCAGCGCGGCACAGGCGGCCAGCGTGATGACCGCCGACACGAGCATGTAGACAGCCACTGCATAGCCGGTTCCGTACTCGTGGATGAGGTACGTCGCCACGAGTGCCGCCGGCCCTCCGGCCACGACGGACGCGAGCTGGTAGCCCAGCCCGGCGCCGCCGTAGCGCAGCGAGGTCGGGAACGACTCGGCGATCAGGGAGGCCTGCGGCCCGTACTGCATCGCGTGCGGGACCAGGCCGACGCAGAGCGCCACGAAGACCAGCCAGGTGATGCCGCTGTCGAGCATCGTGAAGTACGCGAAGCCCCAGACGCCGGTGATGGCGGCGCCGGTCATGTAGACGCGCTTGCGGCCGACGGAGTCGGAGAGGTGGCCGAAGTAGGGCACCAGGAAGAACTCCAGGCCGGCGGCCACCAGGGTGCCGACCAGGACGAAGTTCTTGGTGTAGCCGTGGCTGTCGTCGGTCAGGTAGGCGAGCACGAACGCGGTGACGACGTAGAACGGCATCTGCTCCGACATCCGCACCAGGGCGGACAGCAGGATCTCCTTGGGATGGTTGCGGATCACCTCGAGCACGGGGGTACGCCGGATCCGCTTCTGCTCCACCGCCTTGGCGAACATCGGCGTCTCGAGGATCTGGAGCCGGATGTAGAGGCCGATCGCGACCATCAGCAGGCTCAGCATGAACGGGACCCGCCAGCCCCAGGCGAGGAACTGCTCGTCGGTCAGCACGCCGTTGAAGAAGGTCAGCAACGCGGTGCCGAGGATCAGGCCGCTGGCCACCCCGAGCTGCGGCCAGCTGCCCATCAGCCCGCGACGCTTCTGGTCGCCCCACTCCATCGACAGCAGCACCGACCCGCTCCACTCGCCGCCGACTGCGATGCCCTGGAGGACGCGCAGCGCGATCAGGCTGAAGGCGGCGGCGCTGCCCCACGTCGACGCGCTGGGCAGGAAGCCGATCAGGGCCGTGGAGATCCCCATCAGCAGCAGCGTGACGATCAGCGTGGCCTTGCGGCCGATCCGGTCACCCCAGTGGCCGAAGATCGCCGCGCCGATCGGGCGGGCGGCGAAGCCCACGAAGTACGTCGCGAACGACTCGAGCGTCGCCACGTAGTGCGAGGAGTTGGGGAAGAAGACGTCGGGGAAGACGAGGGCGGCGGCGGTGCCGTAGAGGAAGTAGTCGTACCACTCGATGGTGGTGCCGACCGTGCTGGCCAGGGCCGCCTTGCGGATCTGGCGGCGGTGCTCGTCGTTCCCTCGGCCGCCCGGGCGGCCTGCGCTGAGTTCGGGTCGAGTGTCATGGCGGGTGGTACCTCTCTCCTGCGGCCCCGTGGCGCAGGTCCACCCCGAGTCGTTCCCCGGAGCCGTCTGTGTCATGCATCACAGCCCGGTGTTGTTCAGCCGAGGGCTCCCAGGATCGCCTCGACGGTGCGCACCGTGACGGGCTCGTCGACGAACTCCGCGACCCAGGCCGCGTTGTCGGCGCGCTGCTCGTCCGTCGTCGCCGCCAGCCATCGTTCACAGCCGGTCCGGGCGATGTGGCCCGTCTGGGCGACGAGCATGGTCAGGTCCGCGGGAGTGGTGACGCGGCCCGGCCCGCCGGCAGCGACGTAGGCGGCGTACAGGTCGCGCATCCTGGCGGGGTCACCGCAGCCGAACTCGAAGAGGACCAGCGCGAGCTCCTGGTTCGGGTCGGCCGGGCCGGCGTTCTCCCAGTCGAGCACCACCAGGTCCCCGGTCGGGCCTGCGGAGCAGGTTGTCGGCCCACAGGTCGCGGTGGCACAGCTGCACCTCGCGGGGCGGGGCGAGCACCGACTCGACCTCGGCCACCTCGGGCAGCAGGGCGGCGAGCCTCCGGGTGAACGGTGCGCCGGCCGCGTCGAGCCGGGCCACCAGGTCCTCCCAGCCGCGGCGGCCGACCGGGTCGACGTACCAGCCGTCGACCGGGTCGTCGGTCGCCGGGGAGGCCGTGTGGATGGCGGCGACGATCCGTGCCACGGTCGCCGGGTCGAGGCGACGTTCGCGCGTCCCGACGTCCACCCAGCCGTAGGCGCGCACCGGCCCCGCGACGTCGGCGAGCACGGAGCCTGACCGGGCGCGGATCACGGGCGGCATCGGCACTCCCGCCCGGCGTACGACGTCCTGGTAGGCCGCGTCCGCCTCGGCGTCCTCGGGCGAGACAGGCACCACGAAGTCCTTGACCGCGTAGCAGCCCAGGTCGGTGGTCAGCTGCCAGATGCGCCCCAGGCGCCCGGTCGCCACCGGTCCGGTCAGGCGTGCGGCGGTGCCGAGCCCGAAGGCCCGGGACACCTCCTCGGCCAGGCGCACGTCCAGCACCCCGCCAGCCTAGGTCCACGGACGTCTCTCAGCGGTCGAACCGGAGCCGTCGGGTCGTGCCGGGCGCGACTAGGCTCGTCGGCATGACGGACGAGCGCGCCCAGGACGGCCAGATCGACATCAAGCCCCGCTCCCGCGACGTCACCGACGGCCTGGAGCGGGCGGCCGCCAGGGGCATGCTGCGGGCGGTCGGCATGGGGGACGAGGACTTCGCCAAGCCCCAGATCGGCGTCGCGTCGAGCTGGAACGAGATCACCCCCTGCAACCTGTCCCTGGACCGGCTCGCCAAGGCGGTCAAGAACGGCGTGCACGCCGCGGGCGGCTACCCGCTGGAGTTCGGCACCATCTCGGTGTCCGACGGCATCTCGATGGGCCACGAGGGCATGCACTTCTCCCTGGTGTCCCGGGAGGTCATCGCGGACTCGGTGGAGACCGTGATGATGGCCGAGCGGCTGGACGGCTCGGTGCTCCTGGCGGGCTGCGACAAGTCGCTGCCCGGGATGCTGATGGCGGCCGCCCGGCTCGACCTCGCGAGCGTGTTCCTCTACGCGGGCTCGATCATGCCCGGCCAGGTCGACGGCAACGACGTGACGATCATCGACGCCTTCGAGGCCGTCGGTGCCTGTCTGGCCGGGAAGATCAGCCGCGAGGAGGTCGACCGGATCGAGCGTGCCATCTGCCCGGGCGAGGGTGCCTGCGGCGGCATGTACACCGCCAACACCATGGCCGCTGTCGGTGAGGCGCTCGGCATGTCCCTGCCCGGCTCGGCGGCCCCTCCGGCGGTCGACCGGCGCCGTGACGGCTTTGCGCACCGCTCCGGGGAGGCCGTGGTCGAGATGCTCCGCCGCGGCATCACGGCCCGCCAGATCATGACGCTCGAGGCGTTCGAGAACGCGATCACCGTCGTGATGGCGCTGGGCGGTTCCACGAACGCGGTGCTCCACCTGCTCGCCATCGCCCGCGAGGCAGACGTCCCGCTGACGATCGACGACTTCAACCGGATCGGCGACAAGGTGCCGCACCTCGCGGACCTCAAGCCGTTCGGCAGGTACGTCATGAACGACGTCGACAAGGTCGGCGGCATCCCCATGGTGATGAAGGCGCTGCTCGACGCCGGGCTCCTGCACGGGGACTGCCTGACCGTGACCGGCAGGACGATGGCCGAGAACCTCGAGGCACTGGCGCCCCCGGCGGTCGACGACGACGTGATCCGGCGACTCGACCGGCCGATCCACAAGACCGGCGGGCTGACCATCCTCAAGGGGTCGCTGGCGCCCGAGGGTGCGGTCGTGAAGAGCGCCGGCTTCGACGAGTCGGTGTTCACCGGGACGGCACGCGTCTTCGACGGCGAGCGCGCCGCGATGGATGCGCTGGCCGCCGGCCGGATCGTCGCCGGCGACGTCGTGGTGATCCGCTACGAGGGCCCCAAGGGCGGCCCCGGCATGCGCGAGATGCTCGCGATCACGGGTGCCATCAAGGGTGCCGGCCTCGGCAAGGACGTGCTGCTGCTGACCGACGGCCGGTTCTCCGGCGGGACCACCGGCCTGTGCGTCGGCCACGTGGCCCCCGAGGCGGCCGACGGCGGGCCGATCGCCTTCGTGCGCGACGGCGACCGGATCACCCTCGATGTCGCCAACCGCCTCCTCGAGGTCGAGATCGATGACCTCGACGGCCGCAAGGACGGCTGGGAGCCGCACCCGCCGAAGTACACCCGCGGGGTGCTCGGCAAGTACGCCAAGATCGTGCAGTCCGCCGCGCACGGCGCGGTCACCAGCTGACCCGCCCGCTGCTCGCCGTCGGCCCGCACGCCGGCGCCCACCGGGTGGCGCTGCGGGCCGGCGTCAGCGTGCTCGTCCCGCTGCTGGCGCTGTGGGCGTTCGGCCACCAGGAGTGGTCGATCTACGCCGCCTTCGGGGCCTTCACCTCGCTCTACGGCCGCAACCACGTGCACCTCTCGCGCACGCGGATGCAGGCGACGCTGGCGGTGCTGCTGACGCTGGCCACCACGACCGGCGTCGTCGTGGGCCTGTCCGCGCACCGGGCCTGGCTCGCGGTGCCGGCCACCGCCCTCGTGGCAGTCGGTGGCTCCCTGGTCTCCGACGTCCAGGACTGGCACCCGCCCGGCCCGCTGTTCCTGGTCTTCGCGTTCGCCGCCTGCGCCTCGCTGCCGAGCACGCCGTCCGACGTCGTGGCGGCGCTGGTCGTCGCCGGCGCCTCGGCCCTGTTCTCCGTGCTGGTCGGCGGCGCAGGCTCCTGGTGGCGGTCACGTGACCGGCGGGCCGCACCCCGGTTCGGCGTACCCGTCCCGTCCCGGGCGCCGTACACCGCCGCCGCACGCCGTTTCGCCACGCGCGACCTGACCCACCAGGTCACGCGGGGGCTGCACCGGATCGTCGGCACGGGGCTCGGGCTGGCCGTGGCGGCGGTCCTGTTCGCGCTCGACCCGGGAGGGCTGCTGCTGATCCTGGTGATCGTGCTGCTCCAGGTCGGTGCCGAGCTCCTGGTCGGGCGCAACTATGCGCTGGCCCTCGTCGTGGTGACGCCGCTGGCGCTGCTGATGGTGCGCGTGGTCGCGCCCACGCCGGCCGGCACCCTGCTGTGGGACCGAGGGGTCGAGACACTGATCGGTGTGGTCATCGGCCTCGCGGTCGGCTGGCTCATCCGTCGTCCTGGCCCGCTCCGCGCCGAATCGGTCCGGGGGAGCACCGGCTCGTGATCTGATCAGCGCGTGCGCTCTCGGTTCCCGGCCCTCGTGGCCCTCCTGCTGCTCGCCTCCCTTCCGGCCACGTCCGGTTCCGCCGGGGCCGAAGCCCGAGCAGGGACCACGGCCGTCACCGGTGCGGGCGCCTCCGCCCACCACATCGACGTCACCGAGAGTTCCCGTGTGGTCGTGGCCCACGTCCGGCTCGCCGGCTCGGCGCGCGTGACGGCGGTCCGGATGAGCCTGGTCGACGGTCCGTACGACGGCTCCGGCGGCCATACCCGCGCCTACCCGCGGTCGTACAACGACCAGTCAGCCACCCGCACCCGCGGCACCGGGCGGGACGGACGCTGGGAGCTGCGGGTCCGGGTGCCTCGCTACGCGCTGCCCGCCGACTACCACCTCGACGTCCGCGCCACCCTCGCGTCCGGCCGGGAGGTGCTCCTGGCCACGGCTCCGGTGCTGAGGGTGACCGATGCCGGGCCGGACACGGTGGAGCCGATGCTGGCGCGGATGACCCGTCCGGGCATCGACCAGCAGGTCTCGCGGGAGGGACGCCTCAAGGTCCGCGTCCAGGTGAGCGACGCACGGTCGGGCGTGGACCAGGTCATGGTGTGCTGGGGCCCGCTGTCGGGAGAGATCACCGGTTTCTGCGGGAACCTGACGAGGATCCGGGGCACCCGGCACGACGGCGTGTGGGGTGCCGGGCTCGCCATGAAGGGGATGCCACCCGGGGCCGCCGAGCTCGACGTCAGCGTCTGGGACCGGGGCGGCCTCGAGTCGTCCTGGGTGGGGCCCAGCCACGCAGGCACGCCGTACGTCGACCTCGTCCCCGGTGGCCGCGGGGGGTTCGAGGTCGTCGAGTGAGCCGGTCAGGGTAGACATGTGCGCGTGAGTGATCCGACCGCCGCCCGTCTCGACCGTGACGACCCGCTGGCGAAGTGCCGGGACCGCTTCGTGGGGGCAGACGGCGCACTCGTCTACTTCGACGGCAACTCGCTCGGGCGACCCCTGCGCACGACGGGGGAGAGGCTCTCCCGGTTCGTCGACGAGGAGTGGGGCGGGCGCCTGATCCGAGGCTGGGACGAGCGGTGGTTCGACCTGCCGCTGGCCATCGGCGACGAGCTGGCCCGGGTCACGCTCGGTGCCGGCCCGGGGCAGACCACGATCGGCGACTCGACCACGGTCCTGCTGTACAAGGCGATGCGTGCCGCGCTCGCCGCCCGCCCGGACCGCTCCGAGATCGTGCTCGACCGGGACAACTTCCCGACCGACCGGTACCTCGCGCAGGGCATCGCCGCGGAGTGCGGGGTCCGGTTGCGCTGGATCGACGTCGACACCTCGGCCGGCGTGACGGCGGACCAGCTCGCCGCGGCGGTGGGCCCGGACACCGCACTCGTGGTGCTCAGCCACGTCGCGTACCGCTCGGCCTGGCTGGCCGACATGGCCGAGCTGACCCGGATCTCCCACGAAGCCGGAGCACTGGTGCTCTGGGACCTCAGTCACTCGGTCGGCTCGGTCCCGGTGCAGCTGGACGCCTGCGAGGTCGACCTCGCCGTGGGCTGCACCTACAAGTACCTCAACGGCGGGCCGGGCTCCCCGGCGTTCGTGTACGTCGCCGCGCGGCACCTCGCGGAGCTCGCCCAGCCGGTCCAGGGCTGGATGGGCGCCATGGACCCGTTCCTGATGGGACCCGACTACGCGCCGGCCGAGGGCATCCGGCGCTTCCTGTCCGGGACCCCGCCGATCGTGGGGATGCTGGCGATGCAGGACATGCTCGCGCTGCTCGACGAGGTGGGGATGCCGGCGGTGCGGGAGAAGTCGCTCGCCCTCACGGAGTACGCCATCGCGCTCGCCGAGGAGCTGCTCGCGCCGGCCGGTGCCGTGCTGGCGTCGCCGCGCGACCCGGACCGCCGGGGCGGTCACGTGACGATCAACCATCCGCTGATGCAGGAGGTCACCGCGGTGCTGTGGGAGCGCGACGTCATCCCCGACTACCGGGACCCCCACGGCCTGCGCCTGGGCCTCTCACCGCTGTCCACGTCGTACGACGAGGTGCGGCGCGGTGTGGAGGCCGTGCGCGAGGTGCTCGACGCACTGGCGGCACAGGGCCTCTGACCTGCGGTTTCATGCGTCGGGCTCCTGGGTGGGTCCAGCGGATTTGAATGTTGGCCGCAGGTTCTCTAATGTTCTCCGAGTCGCCAGGGAGCGGCGGGCTGCAAGATCGAGAGATCGGGCGGCCGGCCCCCGGTGGCCACTTCCAACACATCAAACCTTCGGGTGGATGGGTGCGCGCCGGTGACGGTGGGGCCCGGAGATCCGGTGGCGGAGCGTGTTCCGGGGGTGGGCGGACGAGGTTGGAAGCCCCGAATTGCGGGGTGGAAAACGATTCGCTAAAGTTTCACCAGTCGCCGCAGGCCAGGGCCGAGAGGGTCGGAAGTCGCGGTGTGCGTCTGATGTTTGAGAACTCAACAGTGTGTCATAGTCGACGAATTAGTTTGTTATGCCCCGTTTTCTGTGGTCTGTGGATCATGGGATTCGGATTTCTTTGGTAAGACAATGATTCTGGCGATAACTCGTAAAGAGTTGAGCTAGTTGTTTGTTTTGTCAGGCATCTCTTTTTCTGCGGCCGCCTCTTTTTGGGGTGGTTGTGGTGTTGTTTTTCAACGGAGAGTTTGATCCTGGCTCAGGACGAACGCTGGCGGCGTGCTTAACACATGCAAGTCGAGCGGAAAGGCCACTTCGGTGGTACTCGAGCGGCGAACGGGTGAGTAACACGTGAGTAATCTGCCCTTCACTTGGGGATAACTACCGGAAACGGTGGCTAATACCCGATACGACCAGTGCCTGCATGGGTTGTTGGTGGAAAGTTTTTTCGGTGGGGGATGTGCTCGCGGCCTATCAGCTTGTTGGTGGGGTAATGGCCTACCAAGGCTTCGACGGGTAGCCGGCCTGAGAGGGTGACCGGCCACACTGGGACTGAGACACGGCCCAGACTCCTACGGGAGGCAGCAGTGGGGAATATTGGACAATGGGCGGAAGCCTGATCCAGCAACGCCGCGTGAGGGATGACGGCCTTCGGGTTGTAAACCTCTTTCACCCGCGACGAAGTTTTGTCTTTTTGGGCGAAGTGACGGTAGCGGGAGAAGAAGCACCGGCCAACTACGTGCCAGCAGCCGCGGTAATACGTAGGGTGCGAGCGTTGTCCGGAATTATTGGGCGTAAAGGGCTCGTAGGCGGTTTGTCGCGTCGGGAGTGAAAACCATGGGCTTAACTCATGGCTTGCTTCCGATACGGGCAGACTAGAGGCATGCAGGGGAGAACGGAATTCCTGGTGTAGCGGTGAAATGCGCAGATATCAGGAGGAACACCGGTGGCGAAGGCGGTTCTCTGGGCATGTCCTGACGCTGAGGAGCGAAAGTGTGGGGAGCGAACAGGATTAGATACCCTGGTAGTCCACACCGTAAACGTTGGGCGCTAGGTGTGGGATCCATTCCACGGGTTCCGTGCCGCAGCTAACGCATTAAGCGCCCCGCCTGGGGAGTACGGCCGCAAGGCTAAAACTCAAAGGAATTGACGGGGGCCCGCACAAGCGGCGGAGCATGCGGATTAATTCGATGCAACGCGAAGAACCTTACCTGGGTTTGACATATGCCGGAAAGCTCTAGAGATAGAGCCCCTTTTAGTCGGTATACAGGTGGTGCATGGCTGTCGTCAGCTCGTGTCGTGAGATGTTGGGTTAAGTCCCGCAACGAGCGCAACCCTCGTCCTATGTTGCCAGCACGTGATGGTGGGGACTCATAGGAGACTGCCGGGGTCAACTCGGAGGAAGGTGGGGATGACGTCAAGTCATCATGCCCCTTATGTCCAGGGCTTCACGCATGCTACAATGGCCGGTACAAAGGGCTGCGATGCTGTAAGGCGGAGCGAATCCCAAAAAGCCGGTCTCAGTTCGGATTGGGGTCTGCAACTCGACCCCATGAAGTCGGAGTCGCTAGTAATCGCAGATCAGCAACGCTGCGGTGAATACGTTCCCGGGCCTTGTACACACCGCCCGTCACGTCACGAAAGTCGGCAACACCCGAAGCCGGTGGCCTAACCCCTTGTGGGAGGGAGCCGTCGAAGGTGGGGCTGGCGATTGGGACGAAGTCGTAACAAGGTAGCCGTACCGGAAGGTGCGGCTGGATCACCTCCTTTCTAAGGAGCACACGCCCCGATGGCCACCGAGTGTGTGGTCACGCATGGTGGTGTTCGCTAGTGGAATCGTCGATGAAGGACCGTCCCTGTGGGTGGTCGTGCCTCAGTACTGCTCGTGGGCTCCCTTGTGGGGTTCGTGGGTGTGGAACCTGGTGCGGTTGCCGGTGGGGTCGGGGTTGGCACACTGTTGGGTCCTGAAGGATCAGGCGGCCGGATGTGTCCGGTGGTTGAGTCTTCTGGGCCTCCTTGGTGGCTCCCGTGCCCGGTGGGTGGGGGGTCGGCTTGGTGGGTTTGTTGTTTGAGATCTGCATAGTGGACGCGAGCATCTTGCGCTGATGCCCCTGTGATTGGGGGGTGTTGGCGCGTGTCTTTGTAGTAGTTGTTGTCGTGTTGTGTTTGTGAGACAAGCTATGAAGGGCACATGGTGGATGCCTTGGCATCAAGAGCCGATGAAGGACGTAGGAGCCTGCGATAAGCCCTGGGGAGTTGGCAACCGAGCTGTGATCCGGGGGTGTCCGAATGGGGAAACCCAGCTGGAGTCATGTCCAGTTACCCGCATCTGAATATATAGGGTGTGTGGAGGGAACGTGGGGAAGTGAAACATCTCAGTACCCACAGGAAGAGAAAACAATAGTGATTCCGAGAGTAGTGGCGAGCGAAATCGGATGAGGCCAAACCTCGTGCGTGTGATACCCGGCAGGGGTTGCGTACGGGGGGTTGTGGGATCATTCAGGTCCGTCTGCCGGCGGACCGGGCAGTGAGAAACCCGTCTCGAAGTTGAAGTCCATTGGAAAGTGGCGCCGTAGAGGGTGATAGCCCCGTAAGTGTAAGGGTCGGGCTGCCGAGTGACATCCCAAGTAACACGGAACCCCTGAAATTCCGTGTGAATCTGGCGGGACCACCCGTTAAGCCTAAATACTCCTTGATGACCGATAGCGGACAAGTACCGTGAGGGAAAGGTGAAAAGTACCCCTGGCGGGGAGTGAAATAGTACCTGAAACCATGTGCCTACAATCCGTCGGAGCGAGCCCTTCGGGGTTTGTGACGGCGTGCCTTTTGAAGAATGAGCCTGCGAGTTTGCGTTGTGTTGCGAGGTTAACCCGTGTGGGGAAGCCGTAGCGAAAGCGAGTCCTAACAGGGCGGTTGCAGTAGCACGATCAAGACCCGAAGCGAAGTGATCTATCCATGGGCAGGTTGAAGCGTCGGTAAGACGACGTGGAGGACCGAACCCACTTAGGTTGAAAACTGAGGGGATGACCTGTGGATAGGGGTGAAAGGCCAATCAAACTTCGTGATAGCTGGTTCTCCCCGAAATGCATTTAGGTGCAGCGTTGCGTGTTTCTTGCCGGAGGTAGAGCACTGGATAGCCGATGGGCCCTACCAGGTTACTGACGTTAGCCAAACTCCGAATGCCGGTAAGTGAGAGCGCAGCAGTGAGACTGCGGGGGATAAGCTCCGTAGTCGAGAGGGAAACAGCCCAGACCATCAGCTAAGGCCCCTAAGCGGTGACTAAGTGGAAAAGGATGTGGAGTCGCAGTGACAACCAGGAGGTTGGCTTGGAAGCAGCCACCCTTGAAAGAGTGCGTAATAGCTCACTGGTCAAGTGATTCCGCGCCGACAATGTAGCGGGGCTCAAGTCATCCGCCGAAGCTATGGCATTCACGCGTGTATCTAGCGCCGGCTTGACCGGTGTTCAGGTGTGTGGATGGGTAGGGGAGCGTCGTGTCGCGAGTGAAGCAGCGGTGTGAACCAGTTGTGGACGCGACACGAGTGAGAATGCAGGCATGAGTAGCGAATGAAGAGCGAGAAACTCTTCCGCCGAATGATCAAGGGTTCCAGGGTCAAGCTAATCTGCCCTGGGTAAGTCGGGACCTAAGGCGAGGCCGACAGGCGTAGTCGATGGACAACGGGTTGATATTCCCGTACCGGCAAAGTAGCGCCCATGACGAACCCGGTGATGCTAACCATCCGAAACCCATCGGACCGGACCCTTCGGGGCGAGGCCGGTGGGCGTAGCGTGGGACCCGAACTGGTAGTAGTCAAGCGATGGGGTGACGCAGGAAGGTAGTCCAACCGTACCGATGGTTGTGTACGGCCAAGCAGGTAGGGCGCGTGGTAGGCAAATCCGCCACGCTGTGTTGAATCACGGGCCTGAGATGTGATGGGGAGCCCGTTGGGGCGAAGTGGATGATCCTATGCTGTCGAGAAAAACCTCTAGCGAGCTATGCGCCGCCCGTACCCCAAACCGACTCAGGTGATCAGGTAGAGAATACCAAGGCGATCGAGCAAACCATGGTTAAGGAACTCGGCAAAATGCCCCCGTAACTTCGGGAGAAGGGGGGCCGGATCCGTGAACGCCCTAGCGGTGGGAGCGGTGATGGCCGCAGAGACCAGGCCCAAGCGACTGTTTACTAAAAACACAGGTCCGTGCGAAGTTGTAAGACGATGTATACGGACTGACTCCTGCCCGGTGCTGGAAGGTTAAGGGGACGGGTCAGCCACGTAAGTGGCGAAGCTCAGAACTTAAGCCCCAGTAAACGGCGGTGGTAACTATAACCATCCTAAGGTAGCGAAATTCCTTGTCGGGTAAGTTCCGACCTGCACGAATGGAGTAACGACTTGGGCGCTGTCTCAACCGTGGACTCGGCGAAATTGCACTACGAGTAAAGATGCTCGTTACGCGCGGCAGGACGGAAAGACCCCGGGACCTTTACTATAGTTTGGTATTGGTGTTTGGTTCGGCTTGTGTAGGATAGGTGGGAGACCGTGAAACCCCGACGCCAGTCGGGGTGGAGTCAACGTTGAAATACCACTCTGGTCGTACTAGATGTCTAACCTAGGTCCGTTATCCGGATCAGGGACAGTGCCTGATGGGTAGTTTAACTGGGGCGGTTGCCTCCTAAAATGTAACGGAGGCGCTCAAAGGTTCCCTCAGCCTGGTTGGCAATCAGGTGTTGAGTGTAAGTGCACAAGGGAGCTTGACTGTGAGACAGACATGTCGAGCAGGGACGAAAGTCGGAACTAGTGATCCGGCGTCGGCATGTGGAAGCGACGTCGCTCAACGGATAAAAGGTACCCCGGGGATAACAGGCTGATCTTCCCCAAGAGTCCATATCGACGGGATGGTTTGGCACCTCGATGTCGGCTCGTCGCATCCTGGGGCTGGAGTAGGTCCCAAGGGTTGGGCTGTTCGCCCATTAAAGCGGCACGCGAGCTGGGTTTAGAACGTCGTGAGACAGTTCGGTCCCTATCCGCCGCGCGCGCAGGAAACTTGAGAAAGGCTGTCCCTAGTACGAGAGGACCGGGATGGACGAACCTCTGGTGTGCCAGTTGTCCCGCCAGGGGCACGGCTGGTTAGCTACGTTCGGAAGTGATAACCGCTGAATGCATCTAAGCGGGAAGCACGTTTCAAGATGAGGTTTCCCACCGATACAATCGGGTAAGGCCCCCAGCAGAACACTGGGTTGATAGGCCGGAGGTGTACAGCAGTAATGCCCAGCCGACCGGTACTAATAGGCCGAGGGCTTGTCCCACACACACATCACCACAACACACCACAAAGAGTGATGGTGCCCGCGTCCACTACGCAGTTCTGAAACCAACAAACCCATGTTCGTTGGTCCACCCAAGAACTGAACACAGAGCCTGGAAACACCCCCAACACAAGTTTTGGGTGCGTGTGTTTCCGCCAGAGTTACGGCGGCCATAGCGAAAGGGAAACACCCGGTCCCATCCCGAACCCGGAAGTTAAGCCTTTCAGCGCCGATGGTACTGCAACCGCGAGGTTGTGGGAGAGTAGGACGCCGCCGGACAAACATTGAAGGTAGGGCCACCCCACACGGGGTGGCCCTACCTGCATTTACCCACCATTCCCGCGGCCCAGGGCCAGGGCCGGGGCCATCGGGGCTCCGGTGTCGGTGCGCCGTGGCAAGGTGGACGGCATGGACCAGCGACTCAGCTTCGTGACCCTGGCGGTGCGCGACCTCGACGCCACACGGGCCTTCTACGTGGATGGCCTGGGTTGGGCATCGGCGGTCGACGTACCCGGCGAGGTGCTGATGATCCAGGTCGGCGAGCACGTGGTGCTCTCGCTGTGGAGCGAGGCGGGGTTCGAGGCAGAGGTGGGCCCGATCCGGAGGGGCGACGGCCTGGCACCCCTCACGCTGGCGCACAACGTCGCCACCCGCGACGAGGTGGACGCCGTGCTCGAGACCGCCCGGGCTGCGGGTGCCGATCCGGTGCGGGCCGCCGCGGAGCGGGAGTGGGGCGGCTACACCGGCTACTTCGCCGACCCTGACGGCTTTCGCTGGGAGATCGCGTGGAATCCCGGCCCGATCGGACAGGCGGTGCTCCCATGAGCGACGACCGGCAGGTCCTCAGTGCACGGGAGGTCGAGCACGAGGCTCTCGACGACTGGCGGATGCTCTTCCACGCGCTGCACGCGCGCTACCGCACCGGTGACTTCGCGACAGCCCTGCGGCTGGCCGAGGGGATCGGCGCCGTGGCTGAAGAGCTCAACCACCATCCGGACCTCGACCTCCGGTGGGGTCAGCTGCACGTGCGGCTCTTCAGCCACGACGTCTTCGGGGTCACCCGGCGTGACGTCCGGCTGGCGCGCCGGGTGAGCGAGCTGGCACGGGAGGCGGGAGCCACCGCCGACCCGTCGGCCGTCCAGGTGCTCGAGATCGCCCTCGACAGCGCCGACCCCGAGGCGATCAAGCCCTTCTGGCGCGCGGTGCTCGCGCTGGGGGACTCGCCCCAGCACGACGAGCTGGTGGACAAGGGCGGCATCCTGCCGACCCTGTGGTTCCAGCCCACCGACCCGCACGCGGAGCCGCGCCAGCGATTCCACCTCGACATCCGGGTTCCGCCCGAGGAGGCGTTCGCCCGGGTGGAGGCCGCCCTGGCTGCCGGGGGCGCACTGGTGAGCGACGACCGTGCGCCGGCGTTCTGGGTGCTGGCGGATGTGGAGGGCAACAAGGCGTGCGTGACGACGTGGCAGGGGCGCGACCAGGGTGCGGAGTGACGTCGGGTGTCTCGATGCCCGGGACTGTCGTTCCAGATGTTGGGACGCCTGAGAGACTCGGGTGACGGACACGAGACCCGACGGCTACCGTGATCGCATGCGCCAGCAGATTCTTGTACGCACGCGACGCGTGAGCTGAGTCCACCGACCACAGCACGCGCGTCGACCCCTCGTTGCCCACGGGCCGAGGGGTTTTTTGTTGGCCGGGACCGGGTGTGTCATCGGAAGAGTGAGGACAGGAACTAGGGGATGAGCGAGCAGATCACGGGCGCGCAGAGCCTGATCAAGTCGCTGGAGGCGGCGGGCGCCGAGAACGTCTTCGGCATCCCGGGCGGGGCGATCCTCCCGGCGTACGACCCCCTGATGGACTCCACGGCGATCCGGCACATCCTGGTGCGTCACGAGCAGGGCGCCGGGCACGCCGCCCAGGGGTACGCCGCGGCGACCGGCAAGGTGGGTGTCTGCATGGCGACCTCCGGCCCGGGAGCGACCAACCTGGTCACGCCGCTCGCCGACGCGCACATGGACTCGGTGCCGATGGTCGCCGTGACCGGCCAGGTCGGCGCGTCGATGATCGGGACCGACGCCTTCCAGGAGGCGGACATCCGGGGCATCACGATGCCCATCACCAAGCACAACTTCCTGGTGACCGATCCCGCCGAGATCCCGCGGACAGTGGCCGAGGCCTTCTACCTGGCCTCGACCGGCCGGCCGGGCCCGGTGCTGGTCGACGTGGCCAAGTCCGCGCTGCAGTCGATGACGACGTTCCGGTGGCCGACCGAGCTCAACCTCCCGGGCTACCGCCCGGTGACGCGGCCGCACTCGAAGCAGATCCGCGAGGCGGCCAAGCTCATCCTGGGGGCTCGCCGACCGGTGCTGTACGTGGGTGGCGGCACCATCCGGGCCGGAGCGTCGCGCGAGCTGAGGGTGCTCGCGGAGTTCACGGGCATGCCCGTGGTCACGACCCTGATGGCCCGGGGTGCCTTCCCCGACAGCCACCCCCAGCACCTCGGTATGCCCGGCATGCACGGCACTGTCGCGGCCGTCGCAGGGCTCCAGCGCAGCGACCTGATCATCAGCCTCGGCGCCCGCTTCGACGACCGGGTGACCGGCAACCTCGACTCGTTCGCGCCGGGCGCGAAGGTCATCCACGCCGACATCGACCCCGCGGAGATCGGCAAGAACCGGTTGGCCGACGTGCCGATCGTGGGCGACTGCCGCGAGGTGATCAGCGACCTGCTGGTGGCACTCAAGTCCGAGGCGGACGCCGGGCACACCGGCGACTACGAGGCCTGGGTGGAGTTCCTCTCCGGGATCAAGAAGCGCTACCCGCTCGGCTACGACCAGCCCGCCGATGGCAGCCTGGCTCCTCAGTACGTCATCGAGCGGCTCGGCGCCATCGCCGGACCCGAGGCGATCTACACCTCGGGCGTCGGACAGCACCAGATGTGGGCGGCCCACTTCGTGGGCTACGAGAACCCGAACACGTGGATCAACTCCGGCGGGCTCGGCACGATGGGCTTCTCGGTGCCGGCGGCGATGGGCGCCAAGGTGGGGTGCCCGGACAAGACGGTCTGGTCGATCGACGGCGACGGCTGCTTCCAGATGACCAACCAGGAGCTGGCCACCTGCGCGATCAACGACATCCCGATCAAGGTCGCGGTGATCAACAACGAGTCGCTCGGCATGGTGCGGCAGTGGCAGACGCTCTTCTACAACGAGCGCTATTCGAACACGGACCTGCACACCGGCGCTGATCGGCGGATCCCCGACTTCGTCAAGCTCGCGGAGGCCTACGGCTGCGTCGGCCTGGCGTGTGACAGCCCGGGGGACGTCGACGCGACCATCACCAAGGCCATGGAGATCGACGACGCCCCGGTCGTCGTGGACTTCCGGGTGCACCGCGACGCGATGGTGTGGCCGATGGTCGCGGCCGGGACCAGCAACGACGACATCAAGTACGCCCGTGACATGGCGCCGAGGTTCGATGACGTCGAGGACGACTGGGAGGCGCCGAACCCGTGAGCGAGCGAATGATCCAGGACAGCGCCATGAGAGCCTCATCGGCGCCCGGAGCGAAGCGAGGACGTCGATGAGCAAGCACACCCTGTCGGTGCTGGTGGAGAACAAGCCCGGCGTGCTGGCCCGGATCGCCGGCCTGTTCAGCCGCCGTGGCTTCAACATCGACTCCCTGGCCGTCGGCCCGACCGAGCACGACGAGATCTCCCGGATGACCATCGTGGTCAACGTCGAGGAGTCCCCGCTCGAGCAGGTGACCAAGCAGCTCAACAAGCTGATCGAGGTCATCAAGATCGTCGAGCTCGACGGCCCCGCCTCGGTCAACCGCGAGCTGCTGCTGGTCAAGGTGCGGGCGGACGCGGAGTCGCGCGGCCAGGTCCTCGACGCGGTGGCCCTCTTCAAGGCGCGAGTGGTCGACGTGGCCACGGACGCGGTCACCATCGAGATCACCGGGAACGGCGACAAGCTGGCGTCGTTCCTCAAGGTCGTGGAGCCGTTCGGGATCCGCGAGCTCGTCCAGTCCGGCATGGTCGCCATCGGCCGTGGCTCCCGGTCGATCAGCGAGCGGACCCTGCGCCCGGTCCCCATCCCCGCTCCGCCGGCCGCGACCGGCTGACGCCCCGCACCACCCGACGTACCCCACGAGAAGACAACCCAGAAGGAGAGCCCCAGTGGCTGAGATGTTCTACGACGACGACGCCGACCTCGCCCTGATCCAGGGCAAGAACGTGGCCGTCATCGGCTACGGCAGCCAGGGCCACGCCCATGCCCTGTCCCTGCGCGACTCGGGCGTCGACGTCCGCGTCGGGCTGCAGCCGGGCTCGAAGAGCCGCGCCAAGGCCGAGGCCGAGGGCCTGCGCGTCCTCACCCCCGCGGAGGCGGCCGAGGAGGCCGACGTCATCGTGATCCTCGCGCCCGACCAGCACCAGCGGAAGCTGTACGCCGAGGAGATCGCCCCGCAGCTCGCCGAGGGCGACACCCTGGTGTTCGGCCACGGCTTCAACATCCGCTTCGGCTACATCACCCCGCCCGAGGGCGTCGACGTCTTCATGGTCGCACCGAAGGGACCGGGCCACCTGGTCCGCCGTGAGTACGTCGACGGCCGCGGCGTCCCGGTGCTCGTCGCCGTGGAGAAGGACGCCACCGGCAAGGCCTGGGACCTCGCGCTGTCCTACGCCAAGGCGATCGGTGGCCTGCGCGCCGGCGGGATCAGGACCACCTTCACCGAGGAGACCGAGACCGACCTGTTCGGTGAGCAGGCGGTGCTGTGCGGTGGCGCCTCGCAGCTGGTCATGTACGGCTTCGAGGTCCTGACCGAGGCGGGCTACCAGCCCGAGGTCGCCTACTTCGAGTGCCTGCACGAGCTCAAGCTGATCGTCGACCTGATGTACGAGGGCGGCATCGCCAAGCAGCGCTGGTCGGTCTCCGACACCGCGGAGTACGGCGACTACGTGTCCGGTCCCCGGGTCATCGACGAGCACGTGAAGGAGAACATGAAGGCCGTCCTCGAGGACATCAGGAACGGTTCGTTCGCCCAGCGCTTCATCGACGACCAGGAGGCCGGCTCCCCGGAGTTCAAGAAGTTCCGTGAGCAGGCCGAGCAGCACCCGATCGAGAAGACCGGTCGCGAGCTCCGCAAGCTGATGTCGTGGGTCAAGAGCCACGACTCCGACTACGTCGAGGGCACCTCGGCTCGCTGACCTCGCCGACCCGTCGCTTCTTCACGCAGGAGAACGCCGACCCGTCGCTTGTTCACGGCGCTGTGTGAGGTCGACCCGTGCGCAGGCCGATACGGAACCAGGCCGGCCAGGTCTTCATCCCGGTCCGCGACATGCGTGCCTCGGTCGAGTGGTACCCCCGGCTCTTGGGCTTCGACGTGGGGAGGCCTCCGGTGGTGCGACGACATGCACCCCGTACGACGGGTCGGCGAGGTCACAGGTGAACAAGCGACGGGTCGGGAACAACGCATTGCTGGTTGAACGTTCCACCACGCATGCGCATCGAGATCTGGTCGGACGTCGTGTGCCCGTGGTGCTACATCGGCAAGCGTCGTCTGGAGACCGCCCTGGCCGGCTTCGACCATCGCGACGACGTGGAGGTCGTCTACCGCTCCTTCGAGCTGGACCCGAGTGCGCCGCAGCACGGCCACGAACCGACGACGGGGGTGCTGGCCCGCAAGTACGGGCGCAGCGAGGCCGAGATGCACGGCATGCAGCAGCAGCTGACCGAGGTCGCGGCCGAGGAGGGGCTGGCCTTCCGGCTCTTCGACAACGTCCACACCAACACCGTCGACGCCCATCGACTGCTCCAGCTCGCCCTGGACGAGGGTGGCCCCGGGCTCCAGCGGGAGCTCAAGGAGGCCCTGCTCGCGGCGTACTTCGTCCGGGCCGAGGACGTCGGGGACCACGACGTCCTGCGCTCCGCCGCGGTCGCGGCCGGCCTTCCCGCGGACCGGGTGTCGGCGGTGCTGGCGTCGGACGAGTACGCCGACGCGGTCGAGGCCGACGTCCGCCAGGCCCGTGCCTACGGCGCCACGGGCGTCCCGTTCTTCGTGGTCGACCAGCGGTACGGCGTGTCCGGCGCACAGCCCGCGGGGGTCTTCGAGCAGGTGCTCGAGCGGGCCTGGTCGGAGTCACACCCTCCGCTGGAGATGGCCGGCGGGGGAGAGGTCTGTGGTCCGGACGGCTGCACCGTCTGACCGTCGGCGTTGTCCCGGGTGACGAAGCGACGGGTCGGTGTGAGGCAGATCGCGCGGGTCCGCGGGTTACGTCCCACGACGGGGTCACTGTAAGGTTAGGCGTGCCTAAGTAAGCCAAGCCTCACCAAAGGATCCGCCGTGCTCGCCAACTACCTGATCGGCCTCCGCGAGGGGCTCGAGGCCGCGCTCGTCGTGAGCATCCTCGTGGCCTACCTCGTGAAGTCGGACCGCCGCCACCTGCTGCCCCGGATCTGGGTCGGCGTGGCGCTCGCGGTGGGCGTGAGCCTCGCCTTCGGTGCGGCCCTCACCTGGGGTCCGCGCGGCCTCACGTTCGAGGCCCAGGAGGCCATCGGCGGCACGCTCTCCATCGTCGCCGTGGGCTTCGTGACCTGGATGATCTTCTGGATGGCCCGCGCGGCCCGCGCGATGGGTGGGGAGCTCCGCGGCCAGATCGACCGGGCCGCCGACGGCGCCCGCTGGTCGCTGGTGCTCGTCGCGGTCTTCGCGGTCGGCCGCGAGGGCCTGGAGACGGCGCTCTTCCTGTGGGCCGCGACCCAGGCCGGCACGCGCGACGCGGCCGGGGCCGTCACGCCTACCTGGGAGCCGCTGCTGGGCGCCGCCCTCGGGCTGGCGACCGCCGTCGTCCTGGGTTACCTGATCTACCGCGGCGCGATCTCGATCAACCTCAGCCGCTTCTTCGCCTGGACCGGCGGCTTCCTGATCCTGGTCGCCGCCGGCGTGCTGTCGTACGGCGTCCACGACCTGCAGGAGGCGGGCATCCTCCCCGGCCTGAACGCCATCGCCTTCGACGTCTCCGGGACCATCGACCCGGGCACCTGGTACGCCACGCTGCTCAAGGGCGTCTTCAACTTCTCGCCGGTCACGACCGTCCTCGAGGCCACGGCCTGGCTCCTCTACGCCGTGCCGACCATGACCCTGTTCGTGCTCGGCGTACGCCGCCGCGGCGCCAAGCCGGCCCCGCAGCCGAAGCGGCAGTCCGCCCCCGCCTCTCGCTGAGACCCCGCAACCCCGCGAAGGAACCCCCACCCGATGCGTATCCCCCTGCTCGCGGCCGCCCTGTTCGCGGTCCCGGCACTGTCCGCCTGCACCCAGAACACCTCCGCCGGCACGGCGAGCGAGGACGACCGCACGATCACGGTCAGCTCCACCGACGACGCCTGCGAGCTGTCCGGCACCGAGGCTCCCTCGGGCAAGCTGACCTTCGACGTGACCAACGACGGTTCCAAGGTGACCGAGTTCTACCTCTACACCGAGGACGCCGACCGCGTGCTCGGCGAGGTCGAGAACATCGGTCCCGGCCTCACCCGCCAGCTCGTCGTGTCCGCCCCGGCCGGCACCTACCTCACCGCGTGCAAGCCGGGCATGAAGGGCGACGGCATCCGCGACGACTTCACCGTGACCGACTCCGGTGAGAAGGTCACCGCCTCCGCCGACGAGGACGAGATGGTCGAGCACGCGCAGGAGGAGTACGGCGAGTTCGTGCAGGAGCAGTCCGACCAGCTGCTCGCCCGGACCGCGGCCTTCGTGAAGGCCTACAAGGCCGGCGACGACCGTGCCGCGAAGGCGATGTACCCGGTGGCACGCACCCACTGGGAGCGCATCGAGACCGTCGCCGAGTCCTTCGGCGACCTCGACCCGAAGATGGACGCCCGCGAGGCCGACCTCGAGCCGGGCCAGAAGTGGACCGGTTGGCACCGCATCGAGAAGGACCTGTGGCCCGCGCGCGCCGGGAAGTACGAGTCGCTGACCATGAAGCAGCGCGCCACCTACGCCGACGACCTGCTGGCCAACACCAGGACGCTCGACGGGCGGATCGGCGACCTCGAGTTCACCGTGGACCAGATCGCCAACGGCTCCCGCGGGCTGATGGAGGAGGTCGCGACCGGCAAGGTCACCGGCGAGGAGGAGTACTGGTCGCGCACCGACCTGTGGGACTTCCAGGCCAACGTCGACGGTGCGAAGCAGGCCTTCGAGGTCCTCGAGCCCGTGCTGGAGCAGAACGACCCCGAGCTCGAGGAGACGCTCGACGAGCGCTTCGACGCGTTGCAGAAGCTGCTGGACGCCCAGCGCGACGGGGACGGCTTCCGGAGCTACGACGACCTGTCCCAGGAGCAGGTCAAGCGGCTCGCGGACTCGGTCAACGCCCTGTCCGAGCCCCTGTCGCAGCTGACGGCGGCGGTGATCTCCTGACCATGTCCGGATCGCTCAACGTCTCCCGCAGGGGCCTGGTCGGCGGCGGCGCCGCCGCGGTCGGGGTGGCCGGCGCGTTCGTCGCCGGCCGGGCCACCGCCGACAGCACCGGTACGACGGGCGCCGCCGGCCCGGCGTACGCCTTCCGGGGCGAGCACCAGGCCGGCATCGTCACCCCCGCCCAGGATCGGCTGCACTTCGCGGCCTTCGACGTGACCACCGGCTCCCGGGCCCAGCTGGTCGCGCTGCTCAAGGCCTGGACCGAGGCCGCCGACCGGATGACCCGGGGGCTGCCGGCCGGCGAGATCGGACCGGTCGAGGGGGCGGCGAACGTGCCGCCGGACGACACCGGCGAGGCGATCGGGCTGGACGCCGGCGGCCTGACCATCACCTTCGGGTTCGGGCCCGGGCTCTTCCGCGATGCGCACGGCAGGGACCGGTTCGGCCTCGCCGACCGGCAGCCGGAGGCGCTTCGCGACCTGCCGCACTTCCCCGGCGACAACCTCGACCCGGCCCGCTCGGGCGGTGACCTGTGCGTGCAGGCCTGCGCCGAGGACCCGCAGGTCGCCGTGCACGCGATCCGCAACCTGGCGCGGATCGGCTTCGGGACCGTCGCCGTGCGCTGGTCGCAGCTCGGCTTCGGCCGCACGTCCACCACCTCCACGGCGCAGTCCACTCCGCGCAACCTGTTCGGCTTCAAGGACGGCACCGCCAACGTCAAGGCGGAGGAGACGAGCGCCCTCGACGAGCACGTGTGGGTGGGGGCCGGGGACGACGCGAGGTCCGGCTGGCTCGCGGGCGGCTCCTACCTCGTGGCCCGCCGGATCAACATGACGATCGAGGTCTGGGACCGGCAGCCGCTCGGCGACCAGGAGTCCTCCGTGGGGCGGACCAAGGACAGCGGCGCGCCCCTCTCCGGTGGTCGGGAGTTCACCGAACCCGACTTCTCGATGCCCGGCAGCGACGGCCCGGTCATCCCGCGCGACTCCCACGTCAGCGTCGTCCATCCCGACCACAACGGCGGGGTCCGGATGCTGCGCCGCGGCTACAACTTCGTCGACGGCACCGATGCGCTCGGGGGGCTCAACGCCGGCCTGTTCTTCCTGGCCTACCTGCGCGACCCGCGCACCCACTTCATCCCGGTCCAGACCAAGATGGCGAAGGTCGACGCCCTGATGGAGTACCTCAAGGTGACCGGATCCGCACTCTTCGCGGTCCCGCCCGGGGTGCGGCAGGGGGAGTACGTCGGCCAGGCGCTCTTCGCCTGAGAACGCCGGTTCGCGCGCGCGGCGCGGCCCGCGGCTCCTACGATGCCGGTCCGCACCCCGAGAGGATGACCGCGATGACGACCGCTCCCTGGCTGCCCGAGGACTGGCAGCACCCGACCCGTGTGGAACTGCCGACCGGCCACCACCTCCGGCCGATCCACCCCGACGACACCGAGCTCGACATGCCGGCGGTGATGGGGTCCCGGGAGCGGCTCTGGTCGATCTACGGCGAGGCCTGGGGCTGGCCGCCGGCCGACATGACCGCCGCCCAGGACCGCGAGGACCTGCAGCACCACTGGGACGAGATCGTGGCCCACGAGTCGTTCAACTACGCCCTCTTCGACGCCGCGGAGACCGAGCTGATCGGCTGCGTCTACATCGACCCCGCCGACAAGCCCGGCGCGGACGCCGACATCTCGTGGTGGGTGCGCGACGAGTACGTCGGCTCGCCGGTCGAGGCCGCGCTCGACGCGCTCGTGCCCGCGTGGATCGCGTCGGACTGGCCGCTCACCGCGCCGCGCTACGTCGGTCGGGACCTGAGCTGGGCGGAGTGGCTGGCCATCCCGCGCGAGCGCTGAACCGGACTCAGACCCGGGTCACCGTGACCCGGCCGGACGTGACCTGCCAGTGGTGGGTGACCCCGAGGGAGCTGACGAGCGCCTCGTCGTGGCTGACCACGAGCAGGGTGCCGGCGTAGTCGGCCAGTGCCGACTCCAGCTGCTCGATGGCTGCGACGTCGAGGTGGTTGGTCGGCTCGTCGAGGACGAGCACGTTCACCTCACGGGCCTGGAAGACCGCCATCAGCGCCCGGGTCCGCTCGCCCATCGAGAGGGTCCGCGCCGGACGGTCGACGTGGTCGCTGCCGAGCCCGAACTTCGCCAGCAGCGTGCGCACCTCGCCGCGGTCGGGACCCTGGCCCGAGGCGTCGGTCAGCTCGGCGCGCACCACGTCCGCCACCGACTCGTCGGAGTCCAGCAGTGAGCGCCGCTGGTCCAGCACGCCGGTCCGCACCCGGGCCCCGAGGGAGCGCCGGCCCTCGGCGAGCGGGACCTCGCCGAGCAGCGCCTTGACCAGGGTCGTCTTGCCGCTGCCGTTGTCGCCCGCGACGGCGATCCGGTCGCCGCGGGCCACGGTGAGGTCCACCGGACCGAGGCGGAACCCGTCCCGGACGACCTCGGCCCGGTCGAGCGTCGCCACCACGGCGGCCGGCTCCGGCCCCGGGCTGATCGTGTAGCGCAGCTCCCACTCCTTGCGTGGTTGCTCGACGACGTCCAGCCGGTCGACCGCCTTCTTCACCCGGGCGGCCTTCGCCGACTGCCGGTCGGCGCGCGCCTTGTGCTTCTCGCGGACGTGCTTGTCCGGCTCGTCGCCCCGGGCCACGTTGCGGCGCCCCTTCGCCGCCCAGTCGTCGCGGCGACGGGCCTGGGCGATCAGGTCGTCGCGCTCGCCGGCGTACGTCTCGTAGGCCTCGCGGGCCTGGCGGCGGCCCAGCTCGCGGGCGGCGACGTACTCCGACCAGCCGCCGGTGTAGTGCCCGATCCGCTGCTGGGCCAGGTCGAGCTCGACCACGTGGGTGGTGACCCGGTCCAGGAAGCCGCGGTCGTGGCTGGCGATCAGGATCGGGCCCTGGTGACCGGAGACGAACTCGGCCATCAGCGCCAGACCACGGGCGTCGAGGTCGTTGGTCGGCTCGTCCAGCAGCAGCACGTCGTACCTGCTGAGCAGCACGGCGACGAGCGCGGCCCGGGCGGCCTGGCCGCCGGAGAGGCTGCCGAGCGGCCGGTCGGGCGCCACGTCCAGGCCGACCTTCGCGGCCACCTGCGGCAGCCGGTCCTCGAGGTCCGCGGCGCCGAGGGCGAGCCAGTGGTCCAGCGCCGCGGCGTACTCCTCGTCGGCGCCGGGGCGGCCCGCGGCGAGCGCGGTGGCGGCCAGGTCGAGGTCCCGGTCGGCGTCGGCCACGCCGGTACGCCGGCGTGCGTAGCCGAGCAGCGACTCGCTCGGGTCGGGCACCACCTGGGGCAGCCACCCGACGGTGGCGTCGCCGGGCGCGAGCTCGATGCTGCCGGACTCCACCGGCAGCTCCCCGACGATCGTGCGCATCAGCGTGGACTTGCCCGAGCCGTTGGCCCCGACGACGGCGGTCACGTTCCCGTCGGCGAGCACGAGGTCGAGACCGCTGAAGAGGGTGCGCGCGGCGAACGAGACGTCGAGGCCGGCGATGGTGAGGGTGGTGGACATGCTGCTCCAGGAATGACGAAGGGCCCCGGACGGGCGGGCGGGCTCGGTGTCGTCAGGCGATGTCCACGGCGGCAGATTACCGGTGCCGGCGGGCGCGGACACAACCGATTTGGCGCCACCTGCTCGGGTAGTGTGGAAATCCGCACAGCGTCGTGCCCGCCTTCCCCCACACCAGGAGCGAGGACACCGCTGTGACCAAGCCCGTCGTACTCATCGCCGAGGAGCTGAGCCCCGCCACCGTCGAGGCGCTCGGCCCGGACTTCGAGATCCGCACCTGCAACGGCGCCGACCGGGGCGAGCTGCTGCCGGCGATCGCCGACGCCGAGGCGCTCCTGGTCCGGTCGGCGACCAGGGTGGACGCCGAGGCGCTGGCCGCCGCACCGGCGGCTGAAGGTGGTCGCCCGCGCCGGCGTCGGCCTCGACAACGTCGACGTCCGGGCGGCCACCCAGTCCGGCGTCATGGTCGTCAACGCGCCGACCTCCAACATCGTCTCGGCCGCGGAGCTCGCCGTCGGGCTGATGGTGGCTGCGGCACGGCACATCTCCCCGGCTCACCAGGCGCTGCGCCACGGCGAGTGGAAGCGGTCGCGCTACACCGGCACCGAGCTCTACGAGAAGACCGTCGGGATCGTGGGCCTGGGCCGGATCGGCGTGCTGGTGGCCCAGCGCCTGTCGGCGTTCGGGATGCGGGTCGTGGCCCACGACCCGTACGTCCAGGCCGGCCGGGCCGCCCAGATGGGGGTCCGGCTCGTCGACCTCGACACCCTGCTGGCCGAGGCCGACTTCATGTCGGTGCACCTGCCGAAGACCCCCGAGACGATCGGCCTGATCGGCGCCGAGCAGCTGGCCCGGGTGAAGCCGACGCTGGTGCTGGTCAACGCGGCCCGGGGCGGCATCGTGGACGAGGTCGCGCTGTACGCCGCCCTCAAGGAGGGCCGGGTCGCGGCCGCCGGACTCGACGTCTTCGCCAAGGAGCCGTGCACCGACAGCCCGTTGTTCGAGCTGGAGAACGTGGTGGCCACGCCGCACCTGGGCGCCTCCACCGACGAGGCGCAGGAGAAGGCCGGTCTCGCGGTGGCCCGCTCGGTGCGCCTCGCGCTCGCCGGTGAGCTGGTGCCCGACGCGGTCAACGTGCAGGGCGGCGTGATCGCCGAGGACGTGCGGCCCGGCATCCCGCTGACCGAGAAGCTCGGCCGGGTCTTCACCGGCCTGGCCGGCGAGGTGGCCCAGCAGATCGACGTCGAGGTCCGTGGCGAGATCACCGACTACGACGTCAAGGTGCTCGAGCTGGCCGCCCTCAAGGGTGTCTTCGCCGACATCGTCGAGGAGCAGGTCTCCTACGTGAACGCGCCGCTGCTCGCGGCCGAGCGCGGCTGCGCCGTGCGCCTCGTGTCCGACCCGGAGAGCCCCGACCACCGCAACCTGATCACGATCCGCGGCACCCTCGCCGACGGGTCGCAGGTGTCGGTGAGCGGCACCCTGATCGGGATCAGCCAGAAGGAGCGGCTGGTCGAGGTCAACGGCTTCGACGTCGACATCGAGCCCACCGAGCACCTGGCGTTCTTCCGCTACGAGGACCGGCCCGGGATGGTCGGCACCGTCGGCCGGATCCTCGGCGACGCCGGCGTGAACATCGCCGGCATGCAGGTCGCCCGCGACACCAAGGGCGGCCAGGCCCTGGTCGCCCTCTCCGTCGACTCCACGATCCCGGCCGACGCGCTGGCCGAGATCCAGGAGGCGATCGCCGCCGCGTCGGTGCGGGCGGTCAACCTGGTCTGACGGGCGGCCTGCCCCAACATTTCGGCAGCCCGTCGCGTCCCAAGACCAGAGGCGGGCAACCGACCCGCCTCGTGGAGGTGGGACCGTGCGAGCTCGCGTCACGACGGTGGCCGCCGTCTGGATCCTCGTGGCGACCGCCCTGGCCGGCGTGCACCTGCTGCGGGCGGCACCGGCCGTCCCGGCCCGGGCGCTGGGGGGTCCGTCGGCCGCCGGGGCGACGACCGCGTCCGTCCCGTCCGGCGCACCACCGGCGGCCGACACCTTCGTCCCCCGCCGACTGCGGCCGGGGGAGCGGCCGCCCCAGTTCGTGGTCGTCAGCTTCGACGGCGTCGGCTGGGACGAGATGTGGCAGCACTGGTTCGCCATCGGGGAGCGGGTGCCCTTCCGGTTCACCGGCTTCCTGTCCGGGACCTATCTGCTCAGCGACCGGACGCGATCGGCCTACCGACCGCCGTACTACCCGCCCGGGACCTCGGAGATCGGCTGGCGCCCCGCGACCGACCTGCCGGCCGAGGTCCGCAACCTGAACCGCGCCCTGGCCTCCGGTGACGAGATCGGCACCCACTTCAACGGCCACTTCTGTGCCGGTGCCGGGCTGCCCTCGGGCGGCGACACGTGGGACACGGCGGACTGGGACGCCGAGCTGGACCAGTTCTTCTCGCTGCTCACCAACGTGCGCCGCAACAACCCGCACGTCCCGGTCCCGCGGCTGGAGGTCACGCCGACCGACATCCACGGCGAGCGGACTCCGTGCCTGGAGGGGACACCCTCCGCACTGTTCCCGGCGCTGCACCGCCACGGCCTGGTCTACGACTCGTCGTTCAGCCGCACCGGGCTGGCCTGGCCGACGCGCTCGGCGGACGGGACCTGGCAGCTCGGGATGGGGATCTTCCCGATGCACGGGACCCTGCCGGACGGGCGGAGCGGCGTACCGGTCACGACGATGGACTACAACTACTTCTTCACCCAACGCGGGGCGACCAGCGCCGGCCTCTCGGCCGCCGACTCGGCGCGGGACCGCGACCAGGTGCTCGCGACCTACCGGGACATGTACGCCGCAGCCTTCGAGGGGAACCGGGCCCCGCTCGTGCTGGGCAACCACTTCAACGACTGGAACCGCGGGGCATACCGCGACGCGCTCTCCACCTTCGTCCTCGAGACGTGCGGGCGCCCGCAGACGCGGTGCGTCACCTTCAGCGACCTCGTGGCGTGGCTGGAGGCGCAGCGGCCGCGCGTCCTCGCGCACCTCCAGGCCCTGCCCCCGGAGACCGGGCCTCAGGCGACCATCACCCGGCCGGGGCCCCTGGCCTTCGGACCCTGGCGGCCGCGCACCACGTCCCAGGCCGCGCCGAGCCGGTCGACCGCCTCCACGAGCTCCTCCGGCGGGCGGGTCCAGGGGACGCGCACGTAGCGGTCCAGCCCGCCCTCCGCGGCGAACACCGGGCCCGGGGCCACGATCACGCCGCGTCGCTCCGCCTCGGCGGTCAGCGCGGTGCCCAGCGGGCCGGGCAGCTCGCACCACAGCGCCAGCCCCCCGGCGGGAAGCCGGAACGTCCACTCCGGCAGCCGCGCGTCGACCGCGGCGGCCAGCGCGTCCCGCTGCTCGCGCAGCCGCGACCGGTGCTCCTCGATGATCGACCCGGCGTCCTCGAGAAGCCGGACCAGCACCAGCTGCTCCATCACCGGGGCGCCGAGGTCCAGGCCCACCCGGGCCCGGGTGAGCTGCTCCATCCGGCCCTCGGGCGAGCGGATCCAGCCCAGCCGCAGGCCGCCCCAGAAGCTCTTGCTGGCGCTGCCGATCGTGATCGCGGTGGGGGAGTACGCCGCGAACGGCCGCGGCATCTGCTGGCCGTCGAGGGCGAGTGCCTGGTGCGCCTCGTCGACCACCGCGACCGTCCGGGCGCGCCGCAGGTGGTCGGCGTACTCCTGGCGCTGGACATCGGTCATCACGTGGCCGGTCGGGTTCTGGAAGTCCGGGATCAGGTAGGCCAGCCTCGGGGCGGCCTGGCGCAGCGCGGCGGCCACCGCGTCGAGGTCCCACCCGTCGGGGTCCACCGGGGAGCCGGTCACCCGGGCGCCGCTGTTGCGCATCGCCAAGGTGGCGTTGGGGTAGACCGGCGACTCCACCAGCACCCGGTCGCCCGGTCCGGTGAACGCCTGCGCCACGATCGACGCGGCGCTCAGCGCGCCCGGGGTCACCATGATCTGGTCCGGGTCGGTCGGCAGCCCGCGGGCGTCGTACGTCGCGGCGATGGCGCGCTGGAGCTGGGGCAGCCCGGCGGGGAAGTACCCGTGGCCGCCGAGGTACGCCGGCAGCTCGGCCGCCGCCTCGGCGTACGCCGAGGCCAGCCCGGGCGGTGCGGACGCGGCGGCGCAGTTGAGGTCGATGGCCTCGTCGTCGCCGGGCCGGGGGAGCAGGGCCCGGTCGTGGGCGCGTGCCCGCCGCCCGGGGACCCGGGTGTAGGTCCCCGAGCCCTGCCGCGCCTCGGCGTACCCCGCTTCCCGCAGCGCGGCGTACGCGCGGGTGACCGTGGTGCGCGAGACCCCGAGGGCCTCGGTGAGCTCCCGCTCGCTCGGCAGCCGGGTGCCGAGCCCGATCCGGCCGTCGCCGATCAGCAGGGTGATCGCGTCGGCCAGGCCGGCGTACGCCGGGGTGCGGTCGAAACCCTGGACGAGCGCGGCCACGCGCGCGGCGCTCACGGTCCGGCCCGGAAGAGTGGACTGCGTCATGCAGGCCACTGTCCCACGATTGGCTATTGAGGAGAAGGCCAATTGGTCGTCAGGCTTGCTCCATGGCCACGCTCACCACCACCTCCACCGGCCCCGTCACCGCCCGTCCCGGGCTGACCGACCTCGGCCCGATCGCCCAGCTCCGCGCCGGCCGACTGGCGCGCCGGCTGCCGCAGCTCTACGTGGGGCTGGTGCTCTACGGCGTCTCGCTGGCGATGATGGTGCGCGGCGACCTCGGCCTGGCGCCGTGGGACGTGCTGCACTCCGGCCTGATCCGGCACGTCCCGATCACACTCGGCCAGGCGGTCGTCGTGATGAGCTTCGTGGTGCTGGTGGCGTGGATCCCCCTGCGGGAGGCACCCGGCATCGGCACCGTCTCCAACGCGCTCGTGGTGGGCTTCTCGGCCGACGCCACGCTCGCGCTGCTGCAGCACCCGGACGCCGTGGTGCTCCGCCTCGGGCTGATGCTCGGTGGGGTGGCGCTGTGCGCGCTCGCCGGTGCGATGTACATCGGGGCGCAGCTCGGCCGCGGCCCCCGCGACGGCCTGATGACCGGCCTGCACCGGCGCACCGGCCTCTCGCTGCGCCTGGTGCGCACCGCCCTGGAGGTCGCGGTCGTGCTGGTCGGGCTGCTGCTGGGCGGGGTGGCCGGGCTCGGCACGCTGCTCTACGCCCTCGCGATCGGTCCGCTCACCCAGCTCTGGCTGCCCCGCTGGACCGTCGAGCTGGGTACCCGGGCCCGCTGAGCATCTCCCCTCAGCGCTTGGTGGCGATGATCGTGGAGGCGTCCGAGGCCACCATCACCTCGACGGCGGTGAAGCGCTCGTCGGTGAGCCACTGCTCGCGCAGGCCGTCGACCCGGCCGCCGGAGAGCGGAGGCCACAGCTCGCACGGGGTGAAGTCGTCGAGGACCACGATGCCGCCGCCCTCGACCAGGTCGGCGATCGCGTCGACGCCCACCTCGGTGGGTTCGCCCGAGTCCAGGAACAGCAGCGAGAACGGGCCCTTGTCCAGCAGCGTGGACCAGTCGGCCGCCAGCACCTCGACCTGCGGGTCGTCGACGAAGATCTCCGCGGCCGCACCCGCCAGCTCGGGGTCCAGCTCGGCGGTGACGATGCGCGCCTCGCCGCGTACGCCGGAGCGCAGCCAGGCCGTGCCCACGCCACAGCCGGTGCCGAACTCCGCCATCGTCCCGCCGCGGGTGGCGGCCAGGGTGGCGAGCAGCCGCCCGGTCTCGTTGCGGCAGAACGACACGTAGCCCGACCTGCGGGACACCGCGAACGCTCGGGACACGACGTCGGGCAGTTCGGGGGGAGCGCTCATGGGGCGAGTCTCTCATCATGGGCAGGTCGTCTCGCATCGTGAGCACTTGCCGAAAAGCCGTGTCGGGGGCCGGCAGGTCCGTCGTACGGTGGGCGCACCATGCGGAGCGTCTTCGTACTTATCGAGTGCCGCGGCGAGGCCCAGCAGTAACCACTGCTCGTGAGGCCACCTCGCCGCGGTGTTCGGCGTTGACCCGGCTTCACGCTCATCTGAAGACGCCCCCGCGGCGGACCCGCACCCAACTCACGTGCGCGATCCGCACCCTGATGGTTCTCCCTCTCATGTGATCCATGAGCAGACCAGCCGCCCCGCCGCGGGGCGTCCTCGGCAACCGACGACCAGCACGTCCACCCAGGATCACACCAGAGGAGCACGACCGATGTACGACATGTACCCCGAGTGGGGACCGGCCAGCCACCAGCCCGAGAACCCCCGCAGCCACGAGGCCGTCCAGGCCTCGCTTGACCTGCGAGACAACGGCGGCGAGCGCCCCGACGACAACTAACGTTCGCGGCATGACTGACTCGAACTCCGGCACCACCGGCACCCTCAGGCTCGCCGTCATCCCCGGCGACGGGATCGGCCAGGAGGTCACCGCCGAGGCGCTCAAGGTCCTCGAGGCCGCCGCGCCCGGCGGGGTGAAGTTCGAGCCGACCCGCTACGACCTCGGCGCGGAGCGCTACCTCGCGACCGGCGAGGTCCTTCCGGACTCGGTCCTCGAGGAGATCCGCGGGCACGACGCGATCCTGCTCGGGGCGGTCGGCGGCAAGCCCGGCGACCCCGAACCTCCCGCCCGGCATCCTCGAGCGCGGCCTCCTGCTGCGCCTGCGCTTCGAGCTCGACCACTACGTCAACCTGAGGCCGTCCCGGATCTTCCCGGGTGTGCCCTCCCCGCTGGCCGACCCCGGCGACGTGGACTTCGTGGTGGTCCGCGAGGGCACCGAGGGTCCCTACACCGGCAACGGCGGCGCGCTCCGGGTGGGCACCCCCCACGAGGTCGCCACCGAGGTCTCGGTCAACACGGCGTACGGCGTCGAGCGGGTCGTGCGCGACGCGTTCGCCCGCGCGCAGCGTCGCCCCCGCCGCCGGCTCACGCTGGTCCACAAGACCAACGTGCTGGTCCACGCGGGTGCGGTGTGGAGCCGCCTGGTGAACGAGGTGGCCCGGGAGCACCCCGACGTGACCGTCGACTACCTGCACATCGACGCGGCGACGATCTTCATGACCACGGATCCGGGGCGCTTCGACGTGATCGTCACCGACAACCTGTTCGGCGACATCATCACCGACCTCGCCGCCGCCATCACCGGCGGCATCGGGCTCGCGGCGTCCGGGAACATCAACCCGGACCGCACGACGCCCTCCATGTTCGAGCCCGTGCACGGCTCGGCCCCCGACATCGCCGGCCAGCAGAAGGCCGACCCCACGGCCGCGATCCTCTCCGCATCGCTGCTGCTCGACCACCTCGGTCAGGCCGAGGCGGCCGCGGCCGTCGAGCGCGCCGCGATCGACGACCTCGCCGCGCGCACTCCCGGCACCACGCGGCGTACGGCCGAGGTCGGTGACTCGATCGCCGCGCGAGTAGCCGGCTGACGCCTGCCGTCACGTACTCCCGAGACGCCGGGCACCCGAGGGGTGCTCGGCGTCTCGCCTTTCCGAAAGGTCGGCTAACGTGCCTTCCATGCAGATCAGCACCACCCCCAACCCGCAGCCGGTCGACGACGCGCACCTCACCGAGATCCTCGCCAACCCCGGGTTCGGCCAGCACTTCACCGACCACATGTTCACCGTCGAGTGGACGCCGGACGCCGGCTGGCACGATGCCCGGATCGAGCCCTACGGGCCGCTGACCCTCGACCCGGCCACCGCGGTGCTGCACTACGCCCAGGAGACCTTCGAGGGCATGAAGGCCTACCGGCACGACGACGGCTCCATCTGGTCGTTCCGGCCCGAGGAGAACGCCGCCCGGATGACGAGGTCCAGCCGGCGCCTGGCCTTCCCCGAGCTGCCGGTCGGGGACTTCGTCGCGGCCGTCGACGAGCTCGTCACGGTCGACCAGCGCTGGGTGCCGGACGCAGCGGGCGAGAAGAGCCTCTACGTGCGTCCGTTCATGATCGCGACCGAGAAGTTCCTCGGCGTCCGGCCCAGCCAGCACGTGACCTTCATGGTGATCGCCAGCCCGGCCGGCGCCTACTTCAAGGGCGGCGTCAAGCCGGTCACCCTGTGGCTCACCGAGGAGTACACCCGGGCCGGCCGCGGCGGCATGGGCGCGGCCAAGACCGGCGGCAACTACGCCAGCTCGCTGGTCGCCCAGCAGGAGGCGTCCGCCCAGGGCTGCGACCAGGTCGTCTTCCTCGACGCCCAGGAGGGCCGGTACGTCGAGGAGCTCGGTGGCATGAACATGTACTTCGTCTTCGACGACGGCCGCATCGTGACCCCCGAGACGGGAACGATCCTCGAGGGCATCACCCGCTCCAGCATCATCGAGCTCGCCGGCAAGCTCGGCCACCCGGTCGAGGAGCGCAGGTTCTCCATCGACGAGTGGCGCGAGGGCGTCAGCAGCGGCCGGATCAAGGAGATCTTCGCCTGCGGCACCGCCGCGGTGGTGACCCCGGTGGGCGCGCTGAAGTGGCAGGGCGGCGAGGTTGGCGCCCCCGAGCGCACCGACCTGACGATGAAGGTCCGTCAGGCGCTGGTGGACATCCAGTACGGCCGCGCCGAGGACACCTTCGGCTGGATGCACCGCATCTGCTGAGCTGCGCCCCGGTTCAGCTCCGGTAGGCGAGCCAGGTCGCGGTCATCCGCCGGGCCTGGCCCCGCGTGAACCTGTCCAGGCACGGGTCGTCGCCGTAGCTCATGAAGTTGTGGACCGGGTCCGTGCCCGGCTGCGGGCAGGTGTCGTCGCTCTCGTTGCAGAAGAGGACGTTCTCGCCGTCGAGCTGGTACGGCGTGTCCGCGACGTGGTCGCCCGGCGCCTTGCAGCCGTTCTGGAAGGTGTGGAAGAGGCCCAGCCAGTGGCCGATCTCGTGGGTGCCGGTGTCGCCCTGGTTGTAGCCGGTGTAGGCCCCGCCGGGGAGGGTCTGGTTGGACAGCACCAGGCCGTCGAGGGCCAGCTTCGTCTGCCACGGGAACTCCGAGTAGCCGAGGAGGCCGTCGTCGAGCCTGGCGATGTAGATGTTGAGGTCGCCCCACCCGCCCTGGTGGAGCGCCTTCTTCGCAGCGATGACGCCCGGGCTCTCGCCCTTCCGGGTGAGGTTCCAGAAGTACCAGTCGCGGTTGACCGTCCTGTCCAACGAGGCGAGCTTGAACGAGAACGGCGTGCGCACCGCGGGGCCGGAGGACCGACCGCCGTAGGCCTGGTTCAGGACCCGGATCTGCCTGCGGATCTGGCCGCGGGTCACCCGGACTGCGCCGGTCGGGGCCGTGATCACGTGCACGTGCGTCGGCACCGTGATCCGCCGGGCCTTGCGCGGCGCGCCGTTGTGGCGCAGCACGCCCTTCTCCACCAGGCGGTCGACCCGGCGCTGCAGGCGCGCGTCCATCCGCCGGGACTGGGCGGCGGTGACGGTGTTCGGGTCGACGCCCTGCATGCCCCGCATCACCCGGGCGGCCGACTGCGCCGGGTCGCAGCCGCGGGATCCGTCGGACGCCTGTGGTGCGCCGCCTCCCGGTGGGGCGATCCCCAGGCCGAGCAGCAGGGCTGCCCCCGCCAGTGATCGAGCGATGGTGCGTCGGGCTGCCGGTCGGGTCATGGTCCCTCCCCCATGGGGTGGCCACTCCTCGACGAGTGGCCTGAGAGTCGACGATTCACCGCTCCCGCCGCACGGGCAAACCTCATTCCGGGTATGTCGTGCGACCCCGCGACCTGGTCCGTCCCCCGAGGGCGCGGCCGCGTCGCCCCGGCGTGCCGGGTGCGCGGCGGGCGTCGGCCGCGCTAGTAACCTCGGTCCGTGACGACCTCGCCGCGCCCCGATCCGCCTGAGAGCCGGATGGTGGGCGACTACACCCTTCTCTCGCGCATCGGCGAGGGCGGGATGGGCGTGGTCCACCTGGCGCGCCGGCCGGGTGGGGATCGCGTCGCGCTGAAGGTGCTGCGGCCGCACATCGTGGGTGACGACGAGGCGCGGGCCCGGCTGGCCCGCGAGGTGAGCTCCCTGGGCCGGATCCGCAGCAGGTGGGTCGCGGAGATCGTCGACGCGGACCCGTGGGCCGAGATCCCCTACGTCGCGACCCGCTACGTGCCCGGGCTCTCGCTGCACGACCACGTGGTCGACGAGGGGCCGATCACGGGACCCGACCTGACCTGGTTCGCCGGGTGCCTGGCCGAGGGGCTCGCCTCGGTGCACGGCGTGGGCGTGCTGCACCGCGACGTCAAGCCGTCCAACGTGCTGATGGAGGGCCGCACCCCGATCCTGATCGACTTCGGCCTGGCCCGGGTGGCCGACGACCCGAAGCTCACCCACACCGGCTGGCTGCTCGGCACGCCCGGCTACCTCGCCCCCGAGATCCTCTACGGCGACGACGCGACCGCGGCCTCCGACGTCCACTCCTGGGCCGCCACGGTGGCGTACGCCGGGACCGGTCGGCCACCGTTCGGCCGTGGACCGTCGATGGCGATCATGGACCGGGTCCGCCGGGGGGAGCACGACCTGGACGGGCTGCCCGCCCAGCTGCGCGGCATCGTCGAGGCCGCCCTGGACCCGGAACCCGCGCGTCGCCCGAGCGTCGACGACCTGCGCGGCTGGCTGCGGCCGGCCTCGCCCCGGGTGGCTCCCGCGGCCCCGGACGATGACCCGGACGACGGCCCGGTCGAGGACCCGTACACGGTGCCGCTGGCGCTCGCCGCCCAGGCCGCGGCGTACGACCCCACCGACCCGCTGCAGCACGAGACGCTCGTGGACCCGCTGGACGAGGACCCGCACACCCGGGCGATGTCGGAGCAGTGGCCGGGGGAGGCCCAGGAGTGGCCCCCGCCCGGCACCCGCGTCGCGTGGCCGGAGCGGCTACGCCGCGGCGTGCTGCTCGGGGGTGCCGCACTCGCCGCCGGGGCCGGGGTCGCGGCGTACCCCTGGCCGGCCGCGGCCGCCCTGCTCCTGCTGGCCTGGCTGCTCCGCAGCGGGTCGCTCGCCGCCAGCGCGGCGGGTGACCGCCGGCGGCTGCGCGGACGGAAGTGGTACGACGGGGTCCAGTTCCTGCTGGCGGCCCCGTGGCACCTGCTCCGCTCGATCGGCGGCACCGTGCTGCTCGCGCTGTGGAGCCTGGGACTGGCGCTGGCCGCCGCGCTGATCTGCTACGCCGTCGCCGTCGGCCTGCCCACCACGCTCTTCGTCGGCGGGATCGTCTTCGCGGCCTCGCTGTGGATGGGTCCCGGTGGCTCCCGGGTGCGCTCGCCCCTGGCCCGCGTGGTCAACCCCGCCTCGGCCTCGCCGCAGCACTGGGTGGGGTCGGTGCTGATCGTGGTGGCGCTGGCGATCGTGCTGCTGCTCCGCCTCGACACGGCCGGCATCTCCTGGGTCCCGGCCTCCGACCAGCCGTTCGCCGGGCTGTCCCTGCCCGACGGGCTGCCCGGCAGCTGACCAGCGTCCCCGGGAGCCCGATCTCCGGTTCGCATGCCGAGATCCGAGTGCCCGGCTGGGAGACGCGTGGCAGCATGGGTGGCATGCAGCAGCAGGAGATCATTACCTAGCGCGTCGCAGCCCCGCCCCGGGGCAGCCGACGCGCCGACCTCTCGTACCCCGGGAGGTTTTTTTGTTGCCCGGACCTGATCAGGGAAGAGACCGACCGATGGACCTGCACGGCGCGTTCCACGTCTACGACACCACCCTGCGTGACGGTGCGCAGCAGGAGGGCCTGAACCTCTCCGTCGCCGACAAGCTGAGCATCGCCCGGCAGCTGGACGGTCTCGGCGTGGGGTACATCGAGGGCGGCTGGCCCGGCGCCAACCCCAAGGACACCGAGTTCTTCCGCCGGGCCGCCCAGGAGCTGGACCTGCGGCACGCACGGCTGGCGGCGTTCGGGGCCACCCGGCGCGCGAACGTGACGGCTGCCGACGACCCACTGGTGGGCGCGCTGCGGGACAGCGGCGCCGGGGTCGTCACCCTGGTCGCCAAGTCCCACGACCGGCACGTGGAGCTGGCGCTGCGGACCACGCTCGAGGAGAACCTCGCGATGATCCGCGACACCGTCGGCCACCTGCGCGCGGAGGGGCAGCAGGTCTTCCTCGACGCCGAGCACTTCTTCGACGGGTACCGCGCCAACCGGGACTACGCGCTCGAGGTGCTGCGCACCGCGTACGACGCCGGTGCGGAGGTGATCGCCCTGTGCGACACCAACGGCGGGATGCTGCCCGGCTGGGTGGCGGACGTGGTCCACGACGTCGTCGACACCACCGGGGTCCGGGTCGGCATCCACTGCCACAACGACACCGGCTGCGCGGTGGCGAACACCCTTGCCGCGGTCGAGGCCGGCGCCAGCCACGTGCAGGGCACGATCAACGGGTACGGCGAGCGGACCGGCAACGCGGACCTGGTCACGGTCGTGGCGAACCTCGAGCTCAAGCTGGACCAGCAGGTGCTGCCACCCGGCCTGCTGCGCGAGGCCACCCGGATCGCGCACGCGGTCGCCGAGGTGACGAACTTCCCGCCGGCCTCTCGCCAGCCGTACGTCGGCACCTCCGCGTTCGCGCACAAGGCCGGCCTGCACGCCAGCGCGATCAAGGTGGACCCGGACCTCTACCAGCACATGGACCCGGTGGGCGTGGGCAACGACATGCGCCTGCTGGTCTCCGACATGGCCGGCCGGGCCTCGATCGAGCTGAAGGGCCGCGAGCTGGGCTTCGACCTGTCCGACGACAAGGAGCTGGTGACCCGGGTGACCGGCCGGGTCAAGGAGCTGGAGTCCCGCGGATTCACCTTCGAGGCGGCGGACGCGTCGTTCGAGCTGCTGCTCATCGAGGAGGTCGAGGGCCGGCGGCCGTCGTACTTCGAGATCGAGTCGTGGCGCGTGATCACCGAGACGCTCAGCCACCGGAGTGCCTCCGAGGAGGCGGTCTCGGAGGCGACGGTGAAGCTGCGGGCCGACGGCGTCCGCTACGTGGTCACCGGCGAGGGGAACGGCCCGGTCAACGCGCTGGACCAGGCGCTGCGCGAGGCGATCGGCCAGGCCTACCCGGAGGTCGCGAAGTTCGAGCTGATCGACTACAAGGTGCGCATCCTCGACCAGGGCCACGGCACCGACGCGATCACCCGGGTGCTGATCGAGACCAGCGACGGGGAGTCGTCCTGGGTGACCGTGGGCGTCGGCCACAACGTCATCGAGGCGTCCTGGGGAGCCCTGGTCGACGGGCTCACCTTCGGCCTGCGTCGCCAGCAGGCCTGAGCGGGCCGGGCCCGGCCGCGGGGGAACCGGCGGGCAGCAGAAGGCCCCTCCCTCCCGAAGACGGGGGAGGAAGGGGCCTGCTGAGCTACGCGATCAGCGCAGGTGGATCGTGCGACCCTTGGCGACGTCGGAGACGTGCCGCTCGGGTCCTGCGTGACGAACACGAAGTTCGACGCACGCGCCGCACCCTTGACCCACTTGTAACCGCCCGTGGGACGGCGAACCGGGACGTACATGACCTCTTCCTCGCCCGAGCACTCGAACGCGTTGATCGAGGTCACCTGACCGGTGTTGGTCTGCACGCTGCCGTGCGTGACCTGGGTCAGCGTGGTCTGGAGAAGCGCGCTGGTCGTCTCGTCGGAGCAGATCACCTTGGTCTTGACCCAGGCGATCTTGTGGCTGGCGGAGAGCTCGCCGTACTTGCCGATCTTGATGATCGAGTTGTCGGCATTTGCTGCTCCTGCGGTGAGTGCGACCGTCGCCAGTGCAGCGACGCCCGCCCCCACGGTCTTCGTGGTCTTGTGCATTGTCTTGGCCCCCTAGGCCTCAATCAAGTAGGGAAGGCCTGTCCTCCCTAAGCAAAGAACCTAGGGACAACGTCTGGACCGGTCATGACTGAATTTGGTGGTCTTTCCCCACTCGAAGTGCGCTACGGGCGGGGGGCCGCGAGCTCAGCGGGGTGGGCGGACGACGCGGCGGGCCAGGTCGACCCAGCCCGCGTACACGCGGTCGACGTCGAGCCTCTCGATGCGCACCTGCTGGTCCAGGATGGCCGCCTCCAGCGGCGCCATCAGCGCGGTCGCGAGCAGCGGCAGGTCACCGGTCACCCCGAGCTCGGCGAGCAGGTAGCGCACGTGCATGGCGGCGAAGGAGTACGCCGCGTAGGAGCGGGCGCCGGCGCGACCCGCGTGCCGGATCAGGTCGGCGTGCAGCAGGGTGGTCTCCAGCCGGGACCGGCCGAAGGCCATCAGCCGCTCCCAGGGCTCCGCGCCGGGGCCGAGCGGCGGCGGCCCGGACATCACCGCGGCCTGCCACTCGGTCTCGGAGTGGTTGAGCAGCGCCGCCATCAGCCCCTCGCGGGACTCGAAGCGCCGGAACACCGTCCCCTTGCCGACGCCGGCGGCGGCGGCGACCGCGTCCATGGTGACCGCGTCGACCCCGCAGACGTCCACCAGCTGCTGGGCGGCTCGCAGCAGCGCCTCCCGGTTCCGTGCGGCGTCGCGCCGCTCGCGCGCCGGCTCGTCGACCAGGTGCAGGAAGTGGGGTCCGGACATGTCGTCGCTCACTCTAGGGTGCGTCGGCCCCGACTTGGGAGACGTGCCCTCTAGGCGGGGGACGCGCCCGGGTCGCACCGGATAGTGGGGGTTCCGGGAATAGAAACCGGACCGCGGTCCGTTTAGTCGGGCGAACCCGTCCTCCCACCACGCAGGAGCAACTCCATGACCAACACCCGCGTCCTCGTCCTCGTCGGCAGCCTCCGCGCCGACTCCCTGAACCGCCGCATCGCCGAGAAGCTGGCCGAGCTGGCCCCCGCGGGCGTCGAGGTGGAGATCGCCGAGAACCTGCACGAGCTGCCGTTCTACAACGAGGACCTCGACGGCGAGAACGTCCCGGCCGCCGCGGCCGGGCTGCGGGACCGGGTGGCGCGGGCGGACCGGGTGCTGGCGGTGACCCCCGAGTACAACGGCACCATGCCGGCCGTGCTCAACAACGCCATCGACTGGCTGTCTCGTCCGTTCGGCGCCGGCGCCCTGCGCGGCAAGCCGTTCGGCGTCGTCGGCGCGACCCCGACGCCGTACGGCGGCAAGTGGGCCCACGAGGACACCCGCCGTTCCGCGGGCATCGCAGGCGCGGTGGTGGTCGAGGACGTGATCGTCTCGCAGTCCGCGCTCGAGGTGGACGTGCTCACCGATCCCGCGGTGCTCGAGCGGCTGGTCGGCGCGGTCCGCACGCTGGCGGAGTACGACGCCGACGAAGCCGCCGCCTGACCCGTTAGCGTGCGGTCATGGCGGACCTCCACGACCTGACCGCGCTGGAGCAGGGCGAGCTCGTGCGACGCCGCGAGGTGTCGCCGCGCGAGCTCGTCGACCACTACCTCGAACGCGCCGACCGGCTCGACTCGGTCGGCGCGTTCGTCACGCTCACGCCCGAGCCGGCTCGGGAACGGGCCTCGGCGCTGGACACGGCGCCGGACACGGGGGAGTCGCCGCTGTTCGGGGTCCCCACCGCGATCAAGGACCTGAACCTGACCGCGGGGGTCCGGACCACGTTCGGCTCCGAGGCGTTCCGGGACTTCGTGCCGGACGTCTCCGACGGGGTCACGCTGGCGATCGAGGGCGCGGGCATGGTCAGCATCGGCAAGACCAACACCCCGGAGTTCGGGTCGCCCTGCTACACCGAGCCCACCGTGGCGCCGCCGGCCGTCACGCCGTACGACCGGAGCCGGATGGCGGGGGGCTCCTCCGGCGGTGCGGCCGCGGCGGTCGCCGCCGGGCTCGTGCCCGTGGCCCAGGGCTCGGACGGCGGCGGCTCGATCCGGATCCCCGCCTCGTGCTGCGGCCTGGTCGGGCTCAAGCCGTCTCGCGGGCGGATCAGCGGCTATCCGATGTACGGCGACCCCGTGGGGCTGGCGACCGCCGGCTCGCTGGCGCGCACCGTGCGCGACGCCGCCGCGCTCCTCGACGTGCTGGCCGGCCGGCGGCCCGGGGACCCGTTCTGGGCGCCGCCACCGGACACGACGTTCCTGGCCGCGTGCGAGCGGGCACCGGGTCGGCTGCGGATCGCCCGGTTCGTCGAGCCGATGATCGCCGACGTGCCCGTGGACCCTGAGTGCGTGACCGCGTGGGAGGACGCGTCGCGGCTGCTGGAGTCGCTCGGCCACGAGGTCGTCGACGTCGACGGTGCCGCTCCCGCGCGAGGCCGTCCCCGTCTTCGAGACGTGCTGGGCGGTGCTGACCGCGCTCTCGGTCGTGCCGCCCGAGCGGGAGCACCTGCTGCGCCCGCTGACCCGCTGGCTGACCGAGCGCGGCCGTGCGGTGAGCGGGCCGGAGTTCGGGCTGGCGATCGGGGCGATGCGCCGGTTCGCCGCCACGGCGCTGGCCGCGCTCGCGCCGTACGACGCCGTCCTGACGCCGACCCTGGCGACCCCGCCGCTGCCGGTCGGGGCGCTGCGCGACGACGACGACCCGGCCGCGGACTTCGCGGCCCAGAAGGACTTCACCCCGTGGACCTCGGCCTGGAACGTGACCGGGATGCCGGCGGTCTCGCTGCCTCTGCACTGGACCGGCTCCGGGTTGCCGGTCGGGGTGATGCTGGCCGCCCGCCCCGCCGAGGAGGAGCTGCTGCTCTCGCTGGCCGCCCAGGTGGAGGCCGCGGCGCCCTGGTCGGACCGGCGCCCGCCGGGGTGGTGAGCCGAGCTGATCGGGTCGTGTGCCTGAGGACGCGCCATGGCGCGTCCTCAGGCACACGACCCGGGGCGGGACGGGCGAGCCCGTGGCACAGTGGCGCCATGAGCGAGCTCACGCCGTACCTCGCCGTCGCCGACGCCCGGGCGGCCCTCGAGTGGTACGTCGACGTGCTGGGCGCCGAGGTCACGCACGAGCCGATCGTGATGCCCGACGGCCGGATCGGGCACGTGGGGCTCGCGATCGACGGGGCGGAGCTGATGATGTCTGACGCCCACCCCGAGATCCACTGCCCCGCGCCGGAGATCGGCGCCGGCAGCCCGGTGACCCTGCACCTGACCGTGGCCGGAGGTCGATGCCCTGGCCGAGGCTGCGGCCGCGGCGGGTGCCATCGTCGACCGCGGCCCGGAGGACAGCCCGCCGGTCGGTCGGGTGGCGGTGCTGCGCGACCCGTTCGGCCACCGGTGGTTCCTCAACCAGCCCCTCGGCTGATCCCCGGGCTACGCGAACCACGCGGCGGACTGCGCCCGGAACGCGTCCCGGTCCAGAGCCCCGGCCCTCTCGGGGATCGTGGCGATGACGGGCACGCCGGTCACGCGGGGCAGGTCCTCGGCGTTGCAGCGCTCGGCCAGCCCCGGCGCGGCCGGCCAGGAGCCGATCACGATCCCGGCCGGTTCCAGCCCACGGGCCCGCAGGGCGCCGACGGTGAGCTCGGTGTGGTTGAGGGTGCCCAGGCCGGGGCCGGCCACCACGACCACCTCGGTCGGCACGACACCGGCCAGCTCCGCCGCGACGTCGAGCAGGGTGCCGCCGTCGGTGTCGAGCCGCACCAGCAGGCCCCCGGCGCCCTCGACGACCACCGTGTCGTGGAACTCCGTGAGCACCCGCACCCGGTCCGCGTGCTCCGCGACCGGCGGGATCCGCACACCCGACCGTCGGGCCGCGGTGTCCGGCGCCAGCGGCTCGTCCAGGGCGGTGTGCTCCTGCACGGCACAGCCGGTCAGCCGGTGCACCTCCCCGGCGTCGCAGTCCCCGTCCGCGACCCCGGTCTGCACCGGCTTGACCACCACGACGGACTCGCCGGACGCGAGCGCGCGGCTCGCCAGGGCGGCCGTGGCCACGGTCTTGCCGACCCCGGTGGAGGTGCCGGTGACGATGACGACCCGGCTCACGCGAACTCCTTGACGACCGCGACCAGCACCTCGGTGGCGCGCGCCCAGTCCTCGGCCGGGACCCCGGCGCCGACCGTGACCCGCAGCCGCGAGACGCCGTCGGGCACGGACGGCGGCCGGAAGCAGCCCACGCGCACGCCCTGGGCCAGGGCGGCCGCCTGGGCGGCGAGGGCGACCCGGGGCGAGGGCATCGGGACCGAGAGCACCGCACCGGCAGGCGGCGCGACTCCGAGCGCGGCGGCGAGGTCGTCGACCCGGCCCCGCACCAGCCCCGGAAGCCCGGGATTGGTCCGCAGCACCTCGAGCGCGGCCAGCGCCGCCGCCGCGGAGGTGGGCGCGAGGCCGGTGTCGAAGATGAACGGCCGGGCCCGGTTGACCAGGTGGTCGACCAGCGGCCGGGACCCGAGCACCGCGCCGCCCTGGCTGCCGAGCGACTTGGACAAGGTGGCGGTGACCACGACGTGGGGCAGGCCGGCCAGGCCCAGCTCCGGCACCAGGCCGGCGCCGTGGACCCCCAGCGCGTGCGCCTCGTCGACGACCAGCAGCGCGTCGTGCTCCTCGCAGACGGCCGCCAGCTCGACCAGCGGCGCCCGGTCGCCGAGCACGGAGTAGACCGACTCGGCCAGCACGAGCGTCCGCTGACCGCGGGCTGCCGCCAGCGCGGAACGGACCGCGGCGACGTCGTTGTGCGGCACCACCGTGAGCCCGGCCCGCGAGAGGCGGACCGCGTCGACCAGGGAGGCGTGGATGTGGGCGTCGGAGACGACCCGGCACTCGCGGTCGGCCAGCGCGGCCACGACCGAGAGGTTCGCGTGATATCCCGTGGAGAGGACCAGCGCCGCCGGCTGCCGAAGGTACGCGGCCAGCGCCACCTCGAGATCGGCATGGACCTGCAGGGTGCCGGTCACCAGGCGGGACGCCCCCGCGCCCGCGCCCCAGGTGCGGGCCGCGGCGGCGGCGGCCGCGACGACGGAGGGGTGGCGGGAGAGCCCGAGGTAGTCGTTGCCGGCGAGGTCGACGACCGGGTCGGCGGCGGCCCGCGGCGTCAGGGTACGGCGCAGGCCGTCGCGCTCGCGCTGGTCGGCCTGCGCGGCCAGCCAGTCACCCCACGGCGTGCTCATGCCACACCGGCCGCGGCCCGGATCGCCGTACAGATCCGGGCCAGGTCCTCATCGCTCGAGACGTAGGGCGGCATCGTGTAGATCAGGTCGCGGAACGGCCGCAGCCACACCCCGTGCTCGATGGCCGCGTCGGTGGCCTTCGCGACGTCGACGGCGTGGTCGAGCTGGACCACGCCCACGGCTCCGATCGTGCGGACGTCGGCCACGCCGGGCAGGTGGCGCACCGGTGCCAGTCCCGTGACGAGTGCGGCGTGGATCCGCTCGACGTCGGCCGCCCAGTCGCCGGAGGCCAGCAGGTCGAGGCTGGCCAGGGCGACCGAGCAGGCGAGCGGGTTGCCCATGTACGTCGGGCCGTGCATCAAGACGCCCGAGTCGGAGTGGGAGAGGCCGACCGCGACCCGCGGCGTGCACAGCACCGCGGCCAGGGTGAGGTAGCCCCCGGTGAGCGCCTTGCCGAGGCACATCACGTCCGGGGTCACCCCGGCGGCCTCGGCGGCGAACAGTGTGCCGGTGCGGCCGAAGCCGGTCGCGATCTCGTCGAACACGAGCACCAGTCCGTGCCGGTCGGCCACCTCGCGCATCACGGAGAGACAGGCCGCGGGGTAGACGTGCATGCCTCCGGCGCCCTGGAGCAGCGGCTCGACGACGATGCCCGCGAGCTCGTGGGCGTGCTCGGCGGCGATCGCCTCGAACGCCTCGGCCCAGGCCGCGACCCCGTCCTCGGTGGCCGGCGGCCGGGGCGCGAACACCTGCTGGGGCAGGACGTCGGCGAACATCGAGTGCATCCCGCCGACCGGGTCGCACACGCTCATGCAGCCGAAGGTGTCGCCGTGGTAGCCGCCGCGGACGGTGAGCATCCGGGTCCGCTCCGGGTGGCCGACGCCGCGCTGGTACTGCAGCACCATCTTGAGCGCGACCTCCACGCTCACCGAGCCCGAGTCGGCGAGGAAGACGTGCTCGAGCCCGGCGGGGGTCAGGTCGACGAGCCGCTGCGCCAGCCGGATCGCCGGCTCGTGGGTGAGGCCGCCGAACATCACGTGCGCGAGCTCGGCTGCCTGGCCGGCGAGCGCGGAGTTCAGGGCCGGGTGGTTGTACCCGTGGATGGCCGCCCACCAGGACGACATCGCGTCGACCAGCTCGCGCCCGTCGGCCAGCCTGAGCCGGGTCCCCGCAGCGCCGGTGACGAGCCGCGTCCGCGTCGGCTCGGTCATCGAGGTGTAGGGGTGCCACACGTGGGCGCGGTCGAAGTCGAGGAGGGCATCGTGATCGTGGGGTACGACGGTCATGGCGGGCCGAGTCTAGGCTCCCGGGACGGCTCCGCGAGGGGTCCGTCCCACCTCCTGAACACTGTTCAGAACATTGTTCAGTTCCAGCCGGGTTCCGGTCTACCCTGTGGCCCGTGACCGACATCCTGGAGCGTGCCCGGACCAAGACCCTCGACGGCGGCGAGGCCCTGTCGTACGACGAGCTGGTGGAGGTCCTCCAGCTGCCCGACGACCAGGTCCCCGAGCTCCTCGAGCTCGCCCACGCGGTGCGGATGAAGCACTGCGGGCCCGAGGTCGAGGTCGAGGGGATCATCAGCCTCAAGACCGGCGGCTGCCCCGAGGACTGCCACTTCTGCAGCCAGTCCGGCCAGTTCACCTCCCCGGTGCGCTCGGTGTGGCTGGACATCCCGCAGCTGGTGAAGGCCGCGCAGGAGACCGCGGCCACCGGTGCCACCGAGTTCTGCATCGTCGCCGCCGTCCGCGGGCCCGACGAGCGGCTGATGTCGCAGGTCCGCGACGGCATCAAGGCGATCCAGGAGGCCGTCGACATCAACGTCGCCTGCTCGCTGGGCATGCTCACCCAGGAGCAGGTCGACGACCTCGCAGCCATGGGCGTGCACCGCTACAACCACAACCTCGAGGCGGCGAGGTCCTACTTCCCGCAGGTGGTCACCACGCATTCCTACGAGGAGCGCTGGGAGACCTGCCAGATGGTCCGCGACGCCGGCATGGAGCTGTGCTGCGGCGGCCTGGTGGGGATGGGGGAGACCCTGGAGCAGCGCGCCGAGCTCGCGTCCCAGCTGGCCGATCTGGACCCGCACGAGGTGCCGCTGAACTTCCTGAACCCGCGGCCCGGCACCCCGTTCGGCGACCTGCCGGTCATGGGATCGGCCGACGCGCTGCGCACGATCGCGGCGTTCCGGTTGGCGATGCCGCGGACGATCCTGCGGTACGCCGGCGGGCGCGAGCTCACGCTCGGCGACCTCGGCACCCGCGACGGCCTGCTCGGCGGTGTCAATGCCGTCATCGTGGGCAACTACCTGACCACGCTCGGCCGCGACGCCGACGAGGACCTCGCGCTCCTCTCGGACCTCAAGATGCCGATCAAGGAACTCGCGAAGACCCTGTAGCGCGATGAGTGCTGCGAGGGAGGAGTACTGCGGCCACTGCGGCGAGCCCACGGCGCCGGGCTCCGGGATCGCGTCCGACCATGCGGGGTGCCGGGGCCGGCTCGTCCTGGAGCCCCCGCGGTTCTGCACCCGCTGCCGCCGCCGGATGAAGGTCCAGGTCACCCCGCGCGGGTGGACTGCCGAGTGTGTCGAGCACGGCCTGCTCACCGGTTGAGGCCGCGGTCACGAGGTCAGTCGTCGCCGATCCCGCGTGCGTGCAGCGCGTCGCCGGTGGCGCGCGCGTGGGCGACCACGCGGATCACCATCGGCGTCAGCCGGGCGCGCGGGTCGCGCTGGAGGCCGCGCGCGAGGGCGGCGTCACGGGTCTCGTCGGCGATCTCGATCGTCGTGGGGATGGCCCGGATCATCAGCGAGAAGGCCAGCGCCACCTGGTCGGCGTCGACGCGCAGCGGGCGCAACGGCCGCAGTGCCCGGGTCACGGCGTCGAGGATCTCGTCGACCGGTGTCGTCACCGTCAGGAGGGTCGCGAGCAGGACGAGCGTGAGCAGGTCGCCGACCGACTCCACCGCTTGCGGCCAGCCCTGCTGCCAGACCTGGTAGGCCCCCAGCGCGGCGGCCACGAGCAGGATCCCCCGGAGCGCTCGAAGCGTCGGCAGGAGACCTGCGCCCGACCAGGCGACCAGCAGCGCGGCGGCCACCATCAAGACGATGCTGCTGACCGGCCCGTGCAGGACCACCACGACCACGCCCGCGCCGACGAGTCCCAGCAGCTTGGCCCCGGCGGGCAGCCGGTGCATCAGGGTCGAACCGGGTCGGTGCAGGCCCAGCATGTTCATCGGGAGCTGCTCATGCCGTGGCCCGGTAGTGCTCGACGACGGCGGTGGCCTCGTCGTCGGCGACGACCCGACCCCCGTCGACCAGCAGGGCCCGCTCGCAGCGTGCCGCGAGGTCGAGGTCGTGGGTGACGAGCACCAGCTGCTGGGGGAGGCCGAGCAGCAGGTCCCCGATGCGCCGGCTGTTGGCGAGGTCCAGCAGGGTCGTCGGCTCGTCGGCGACGAGCACCCGCGGGTCGGTGGCCAACACCCCGGCCAGGGCCAGCAGCTGCCGCTGACCGCCCGAGAGCGTGTGCACGCTGCGGTCCGCGAGCTCTCCGAGCCCGTAGGCGTCCAGCACCCTGAGGGCCGCCCGACGCCGTCGCGCCTTGTCACGGTGGGCACGTCGCAGCGAGAGCGCGACGTCCTCGACCACCGTCGGCATCACGAGCTGGGCGGCCGGGTCGGTGAAGACGAAGCCGACCCGGCGGCGTACGTCGCGGCCCCGGCGGGCGACGTCGTGCCCGTCGACGAGCACCCGGCCGGACGTGGCGGTCACCAGGCCGTTGAGCAGGCGGGCGAGCGTCGACTTGCCCGAGCCGTTGGGGCCCACGAGCGCGATCCGCTGCTCGGTGAGCTCGAGGCTGGTCTCGTGGAGGATCAGCAGGTCCCCGTCGTTGGTGGGCACCCGGACGCTGGCCCGCTCCAGGCTGATCGTGCTCACGCGACGAGCGAGCTCTCCCGGCTGGCGACCGGACGGCGGCGGTCCAGCAGGTCCGGGAATGCGCGGTGGACCGCGGTGGCGACGAGGGCCATCGCGACGCACTTGAGCACGTCGCCGATCCAGAAGACCTTGTCGATGTCGAAGGCGCCCGACCAGGTCATGCCGTCGATGCGCAGCACCAGGCCGGCCATGCCGAGGATATGGATGAGGAGCGTGCCGACCAGGCCGGCCAGGAAGATCGCCGGCACGCTGGACTGGATCGTGCGGCGGGGGAGCCGCTCCACGATCAGGCCGCAGAGCGCGGCCCCCAGCGGGAAGCCGATCAGGTAGCCGATCGACGGCTGTGGAGAACTCGCCGAGTCCCGCGGCGCCGCCCGCGAAGACGGGGAGCCCGGCCGCGCCGACCACGAGGTAGAGCAGCACCGCGAGGAAGCCGCGGCGCGCGCCGAGCACGGCGCCGCACAGCAGCACCCCGAAGGTCTGCAGCGTGATCGGCACCGGGCCGGTCAGGTTGATCGACGGCAGGACGGCGCAGACCGCCACCAGTGCGGCGAAGCCGGCGACCAGAGCGATGTCGGTGCTGCGCCGGGCCGGGTCGTTGCTCTTCACGTGGGTTCCTTCGGGCTGGCCGGCGGGGTGGTGAGATGAACGGCGTTCAGGTTAGGTTCGGGGCGGGTGTCCGTCAAAGCGGGCCCGACCTCGAGCCGAGCACAGGAGCTCCATGCGCTACCAACGGTCCGACATCGTCGAGCGGGCCCTCCTCGTCCTCGACACCTACGGCCTGGCCGACCTGACCATGCGGCGGCTCGGCGCCGAGCTGGGCGTCCAGCCGAGCGCGCTCTACCACCACTTCACCAACAAGCAGACCCTGCTCGCCGCCGTCGCCGACGAGATCCTGGCCCGGGGCCGTCGACCGCGGCACGACGAGCTCGCGTGGGACGAGCGGGTCCTGGCCGTCTGCGGTGACCTGCGGGACGCGATGCTGGCCTACCGCGACGGGGCCGAGGTGGTCGCGACCGTGCACGCCTTCGGGCTCGGTGCCGGCGCGCCCGGGCAGGAGCTCGTCGACGCGCTCGCCGCGGGTGGGTTCCCGCCCGAGCTGCGACGTACCGCCGCCCGGACCCTGCTGCACTTCGTCTTCGGCCACGTCTCCGAGGAGCAGACCCACCTCCAGGCCGGCAGCGCGGGCGCGATCGACGCACCACCGCGCGAGGGGTCCGACTTCGGGCTGGGGCTGGGCATCGTGGTGGACGGGATCCGGTTGCGGCAGCGCACGAGCGCGGGGTAGCCGCCGCGCTACGGCCCTGGTGCCGGGTCCACGTCCGCGCCGTGCAGCTCGGCGAGGAGGACCGCACCGGCGAGGTCCAGCCTGGTACGCCGCAGGCGCGCGGCCGCCAGGTCGACGCGGTCCAGGCTGGCGCCCCGCAGGTCCGCGGTGGCGAGATCGGTGTCACGCAGGGTGGCGCCGTCCAGCAGGGCCTGCCGCAGCGAGGTGCCGCTGAGGTCCGACAGCGACAGGTCGGCCTCGCGCAGGTCGACGCCGGTGAGATCCAGCTTCGACAGGTTGCCGCCCCGGATGGTGACGCCCCGCCACTGGCCACCGGTCACCCGGATCGGTCGCAGCGTGCAGTCGGCGAAGACCGAGCCGAGCAGCTTGCAGCCCTCGAAGGTCGCGTCGAAGAAGCTGGTGCGTCGGAAGTCGCACGCCACGAACGCCGTGCTCTGGTGCACCGAGGCGTTGAGGCGGCAGTTGTGGAAGGTGCACCGGTCGAACGCCGCCCCGGACGTGCTCACCTCGGACAGGTCGACGTCGCTGAAGGTGCACTCCTCGAAGCGGGCGTCCCCGAGGTCCTCGCCGTACCAGTCCTCGCCGCGGAAGTGTCGACCCGTCGCGGTCTCAGACACCGACGGTGCCGCCGCTGCGCCAGTAGACGCCGTCCTCGCGGGACATGAACTGGTTCTCCACCAGGTAGCGGCGTAGCGCGGCGTGGTCGGGGTGGACCCGGCCGAGCACGTCGTTGACCTCCGACTCCGGGTAGCGCCGGCCGGGCTCGAAGCTCTGGGCGAGGTGGTCGAGGACGACCATCAGCTTGGACCGCTTGGAGGGGATGGTGTGGAGCCGCCCGTCCTCGGTGAGGAAGTTGCCGAGCACTCTCCGGTCGCGTTCGTCCATGTCCTCACCGTAGGTGGGACCGCCGACAGCCCGCACGCGAGTATCGGGCCGCGGGCGGCTCCGGCGCGGTGAGCTTCAGCAGCTTGCGGGGCTTGGTGGCCGTGTCCAGCCCACCCTCCACGGCGCGCTTCTCGAAGTGCAGGTGGCAGCCGTCGGGGGCACCGTTGTCCGACGCCAGGGCGATCTTCTGACCCCGGTGGATCCGGTCGCCGGGGTGCGCGAACACCTTGCGGGTGTGCCCGATCACCAGGTCGTAGCCGCGGTGGCGGTTGCGGATCAGCATCGGGTTGTCCCCGTAGGCCGGCCCCAGCGACTCGTGCGACACCACGCGGCCGCCGTACCTCGCGAACAGCTTCGTCCCGCACTTCATCGCGATGTCGATGCCGTGGTGGAAGCCGCGGTCGTGCTCGCACCGCGGGTCGGGGGCGTAGTAGGGCGCGGTGGTGCAGCCGAACGGCACCATGATCCGGTGCGCGCCGGCGAACCACGGCGAGGAGTAGCGGGTCTTGTCCTTGGTGTAGAAGTGCCACCGCGGATCCGCGTCGGCGGAGGACGGCAGCAGCCCGACCATCACCAGGGCCAGGACCACGACGACGGCTCGCTTCATGCGAGACACGTTACGGCGCCAGCAGCCGCTCGCACTCCGCGACGAGCCGAGCGCGCAGGGGCGCGCCGCGCTCGGCGAAGCCGCGCTGCGCCGCGGCGTACTCCTGCTTGCCCTCGGCGGTCTCGACGCGGATCGGGTCGAAGCCGAGGTCGGCGAGGTCGTACGGCGCGGCCCGCATGTCGAGGACCCGGATGTCGCGGGCCAGCTCGAAGCAGTCCGCGACCAGGTCGGAGCAGATCATCGGGGTGAGCCGGAAGGCGTGCTTGTAGAGGTCCATCCCGGCGTGCAGGCAGGCCGGCTGCTCGAACGCGGGCCGGTCGGCGGAGGTGGGGGAGAGCGTGTTGAGCGGGCGGGCCGGTGGGGTGAAGAACCGGTAGGCGTCGAAGTGCGAGCACGCGATCCGGTGCGACTCCACCACCGCGTCGGTGCCGGCCGGGCCCAGGCGCAGCGGCCAGTCGGCGTGCCGGGTCTCGTCCTGGTCCAGCCGGTAGACCATCGCCCACTCGTGCATGCCGAAGCACCCGAAGTTGGGCGCGCGGCCCGCGGTCGCGGAGAGGAGCCGGTGCAGCGAGTCGAGCAGCGGCCGCTGCGACGCGACGTACGCCTCGCTCACCGTTGTGGTCCCGACAGGCCCCTCGGTGGTCGAGCCTGTCGAGACCACGTACCCCTTCAGCCCGACGTACGCCGAGGCGTCGCCGCCCAGCGCCACGCCGTAGCCCGGGTGCCACCGCCGCAGCTGCGCCGGCCGCTGCGAGTAGTAGGTGAACAGGAAGTCGTGGACCGGGTGCTTGACCCGGGACTCGCGCCGGGCCAGGTGCGGGGCCACGAAGGCGTCGACGCGTTCGGCGTGTGCCGTGGCGCACCCGCGCCACTGCGTCTCGTCGAGCACCTCCATGGTGCGCAAGGGTAGGTCGATAGGCTCTCGAGGTGCGTATCGCAAGGTTCACCACGGGAGAAGATCCGCTCTACGGCGTCGTGACCGGCGAGCTCGACGAGCTCGGCCAGCCCGCCGAGGACAGCATGGTCGTCGCGCTGGCGGGTGATCCGCTCTACGTCGGGGTCAAGCTGCTCGACCAGGAGCACCGCCTCGAGGACGTCCGGTTGCTCGCGCCGGTGCTGCCGCGCAGCAAGGTGGTCGGGATCGGGCGCAACTACGCGGCGCACGCCGCCGAGCTGGGCAACGACGTGCCCACCGAGCCGCTGATGTTCCTCAAGCCGAACACCAGCGTGGTCGGTCCGGGCGACCCGATCTTCTACCCGCCGCAGACGCAGGACCTCCACTACGAGGGCGAGCTGGCCGTGGTGATCGGCCGGATCTGCCGCGACGTGCCGCCGGAGCGGGCGACCGACGTGATCCACGGCTACACGATCGCCAACGACGTGACCGCGCGCGACCTGCAGAAGTCCGACGTGCAGTTCACCCGGGCCAAGGGGTTCGACTCCTTCTGCCCGCTGGGCCCCTGGATCGAGACCGACCTCGACCCGCAGACCTTCAACGACGGCGTGAAGATCCAGACCTTCCTCAACGGCGACGTCGTGCAGGACGGCAGCACCTCGGACCTGATCTTCGACATCCCCACACTCATCGCTCACGTCTCGAGCGTGATGACGCTGCTGCCCGGTGACGTCATCCTGACCGGCACCCCCGAGGGTGTCGGCCCCATGAACGTCGGCGACGAGGTCGAGGTCTCGATCGCCGGACTCGGCACTCTCACGAACAAGGTGGCTCTGCGCTAAATGGTCTCGACAAGCTCGACCAACGAGAACGACGGCTCGACCAACGAGAACGACGGCCTCGACCGGCGGCCGTCCCGTCCGCGTCCGGATGGCCCCGTCCCCGACGGGCAGCCCGCACGTCGGCCTCGCCCGGACGGCCCTCTACAACTGGGCGTTCGCCCGTCATGCCGCGCTGAACGGCGGCCAGGGCACGTTCGTCTTCCGCATCGAGGACACCGACGCCGCACGCAACACCGAGGAGTCCTACGAGGGCCTGATCGAGGTCATGCAGTGGCTCGGCCTCGACTGGGACGAGGGGCCGCTGAAGGGTGGCGCGTTCGGGCCGTACCGCCAGTCCGAGCGGTCGGAGATCTACGCCGACGTGCTCGCGAAGCTGCGTGAGAGCAGGTTCACCTACGACTGCTTCTGCACCACCGAGGAGGTCGAGGCGCGGCGCAAGGAGTCCGGCTCCAAGGTGATGGGGTACGACGGCTTCTGCCGCGAGCTGACCGACGAGCAGGTCGAGGCGTTCCGCGACCAGCACCGCGAGCCGGTGGTCCGGTTCCGGATGCCCGAGGGCGAGATCACCTTCGACGACCTGGTCCGCGGCGAGATCACCTTCCAGACCGAGTTCGTCCCCGACTTCGCGCTCTGCCGCGCCAGCGGCGCGCCCCTCTACACGCTGGTCGCCCCCGTCGACGACCTGCTGATGGAGATCACCCACGTGCTGCGCGGGGAGGACCTGCTCAGCTCCACCCCGCGCCAGCTCGCCCTCTACGACGCGCTGGCGCAGATCGGCGTGGGCAACGGCACCACGCCCCGCGTCGGCCACCTGCCCTACGTGATGGGGGAGGGCAACAAGAAGCTGTCCAAGCGCGACCCGCAGGCGCACCTGATGGCCTACCGGGACCAGGGCTTCCTGCCCGAGGGCCTGCTCAACTACCTGGCCCTGCTCGGCTGGTCGATCGCGGCCGACCGGGACATCTTCAGCCTCGACGAGATGGTCGAGGCCTTCGAGATCGGGGACGTGAACCCGAACCCGGCGCGCTTCGACCTGAAGAAGGCGGAGGCGATCAACGCCGCCCACATGCGGCTGCTGTCGGTCGAGGAGATGACCGAGCGGGTGCTGCCGTTCCTGGAGTCCGCCGGCGTGCTGGACCCGACCAGCCTGCCGGACCGGCAGCTGCTGGACCAGGCGATGCCGCTGGTGGCGGAGCGGATCAACAAGCTCACCGAGGCGGTCGACATGCTCGGCTTCCTGTTCGCCGACGAGGACTCCTTCACCCGGGACGAGGCCGACGTGGCGAAGCTGCTCGACGAGCAGGGCAAGGCGGTCGTGCAGGCGTCGTACGACGCGCTCTCCGGGCTGCACGAGTGGTCCACCGCCGCCATCCAGGAGGCCCTGCAGGCCAAGCTCGTCGAGGAGATGGGGCTCAAGCCCCGCAACGCCTTCGGGCCGGTGCGCGTGGCCGTCACCGGGCGGCGGGTCTCGCCGCCGCTGTTCGAGTCGCTGGAGCTGCTGGGCCGCGAGCGTGGCCTGGGTCGCCTGAGCGGCGCGCTCGCGTGACATGAGCAGCCCGTCCTCCGCCCCCGGGGAGGGGCTGCCCTACCACCGCGTCCTGGGTGCCGGCCGGCCCGGCTGGTGGCGGCCGGTCCTCGGCACGCTCACGTTCATCGTGGTCATGCTGGGGCTGGTCCCGCTCCTGGTGCAGGCTCCCGTTCGCGGTGGGGTACGCCGTCGCCGGGCAGCCGGTCGGCGACAGCATGCGGCGTCTGGTCGACCTCGAGAACCCGACGCCGCTGGGGCTGGCCTACCTGAACCTGGTCCTCGCTGCCGCGATCCCGGTGACCTGGGTGGTCGATCCGGGTCGTGCACGGGCTGCGGCCGCGCTGGCTGGCCTCGGTGTTCCCGCGGATCCGCTGGCGGTGGTTCGCCGTCTGCCTGGGGCTCGCGGTCGTCTCGCTGTTCGCCACCCTGGTGGTCTCGGCGATGATTCCTGCCTCCTCCAGCGACGCGCAGGTCAGCGGCACGCTCAACGACTTCACCAGCACCACGCGCGACTTCCTGGTGGTGGTGCTCCTGCTCACGCCGTTGCAGGCGGCGGGGGAGGAGTACGCCTTCCGCGGCTACCTCACCCAGGCCTTCGGCGGCCTCTTCCACACCCGGGTGGCCGCGGTGCTCGGTCCGGCGGTGCTGTTCGCGCTGGCGCACGGGGCGCAGAGCGCGCCGGTGTTCTTCGACCGGTTCGCCTTCGGCGTGGTCGCGGGGGTCCTCGTCATCGCGACCGGTGGACTCGAGGCCGGGATCGCCATGCACGTCCTGAACAACTGGCTGGCCTTCGGCCTGGCCCTCGCGTTCGGCGACATGGGCTCGACCCTGAACCCCACCGGCGGCAGCTGGTGGAGCATCCCCGTGACCCTCACCCAGTCGCTCGTCTACCTCGCCCTGGCGCTGCTCGTGGCCCGTCGTACCGGCCTCCGGACGGTCACCAACCCGGCCGTTTTGGTGGCCCCGAGAGGTCTTGTGTAAGGTTTCTCCTCGGCTCGGGGACGGTGTTCCGGACGGGCCAGACCATTGGGATATGGTGTAATTGGCAGCACGACTGGTTCTGGTCCAGTTAGTCTAGGTTCGAGTCCTAGTATCCCAGCGAAGTCCCGGTCAGCAGGCCGGGATTTGGTGTGAAACAAGCGGTTTCGCTAAGGTTTCACCCGCTGCTCCAAGCAGTAGATGCAAGGCAAGCCCCCGTTGTGTAGCGGCCTAGCACGCCGCCCTCTCAAGGCGGTAGCGCCGGTTCGAATCCGGTCGGGGGTACAAGTCGGAGAAGCGGCCCTGACCAGCGGAAACGCTGGGAGGGCCGCTTCTTCGTTTCCGGCCTCGTCGAGCCGGTCCTCGGAGAGGTGTCCGTCGATGGGCAGCGTCATCCTCGCTGAGCCGTGCCCGAGCATCTGCTGAACCACCTTGACATCCGCGCCGCTGGCGACCGCAAGGCTGGCAGCGGTGTGCCGGAGCTGGTGCGGGGTGCAGGTCAGGTACGCCGATCGCCCGGGCTGCTGCGCTGGACGCGGTCCGGAAGTGCTCACAGGCAGTGGCTGGCCGTCGCAGAGGCCGGCGAAGACAAGTCGTCCGGATGCCTGCTCCTGACGTGCGCTGCCAGCTCGCTGGTCGGGCCCTGCGATCAGTGCGACCAGGTGGCGGCGAGTGCCTCAGGTGGTCGGCGCGTGTCCCCCTCGAGAGTGATGCTCGGTGATGGCGGGCGGATCTACGCTGACCGCATGGCACGGCGGCCCGGCGCTCGACTGCGGACCGTGTGCGCCCTTGCCGCGTTGATCCTTGTCTCGGCCGTGTCGGTGCCAGACGTGCTCGGCGGGGGCTCCTTGATGGACACACCCTTCCCGGTGCTGGCAGCGGTCCTTGCCGCGCTGCTGGCCGGCGCCTGGGCGAGGCCGGCCATCGTGTCGGCTACCTGCACCGTTGCTGCGGTGCTCATGACCATCGCCAACCAGCGCGCGCACCCCGGTGACTACAGCGTGGCCAACGACCTCTTCTTCTATCTCCTCGTGCTCGGCGGCGCCGCAGCAGTCGGATGGTCGACAGGGGTCCGCCGTCGGCAGACGCGCCGTCTGCGTCAGCTGACCGCTCTGCGCGCGCAGCAGGGCACGGCCCAGGTGCGTGCGGCTGCGGTGGAGGAGCGCAACCGCATTGCCACCGATCTTGCCGGCTCACTCGTGCGCCGCCTGGACGCGCTCGCCGATGAGGCGGAGCGGTCGGACCGGGCAAGGCGGCCCGAAGCCGCGCGGGCACGACTGGAGACCATCGAGGCTACTGGCCGCACCGCGCTCGCCGAGCTCCGTGAGGTGCTCGACGACCTGCCGCCAAGCAGCGGTCATCCGGTCCACCAGAGCCTTCCCCGGGCGCCACGGACACCGCCGTCCGCCGGATCCGATCGTCCCCGGTGGACCGCAGGTGAGCTCGTCGGCGCCTGCTCGGGCATCCCGCTCGCGGTCGAGACCGTCACCTCGGGCGCCGCCCGCGGCCCTGCCTGGGCGAACGTCCTCGCTTCGCTGCTCGTCGGAGGTGTCCTGCTCTGGCGCCGCCGCGCGCCCCTGGCATCGGCCCTGGCATTCTTCGTCCTCGCCTCGTCGGCGAGCGCTGTCCTGACGCCGTATCCCGCACTGGTGACCGCGTTGCTGCCCCTCTCGCTCGTCGCCTACGCAATCGGCGAGGGCACCCACGGTGCACGTCTCCTGGGCGGCACGGCGGTCATCCTCGTGGGGGTGTTCGCTGACGTGCTCGCCAGTCCGCCGGGCTCCCGCGATCCGGAGGGAATCGCGCCGACCCTCGTGTGGCTGTCCTTGGCCGTGGGCGCGGGAGTGGTCGTGCAACACCACGCTCGTCGCGAGTCACAGCTGGAGACGCTGCTGATCGAGATCGAGCAGGGTCGGGGTGAGGAGGTTCGCCTCGCAGTCGCCGAGCAGCGCGAACGCATGGCACACGACCTGCATGACACCGTGGCCCACTCGATGACGGTGGTCTGCCTCCACGCCGGCGCGGCCCAACGGGTGGCCGACAACGAGGCGGAAGTGGGCGCGGCACTGGCGACGGTGGCGCAGACCACCCGTGAGGCCATCCGCGAGCTGCGCGACGGGGTCCAGCAGCTCAAGGGCCCCCTGCACCCGACCGCGGATCACCACCCGAGGCTCGCCGACCTGGCCCGGATCGCACACGAGACCGCGGACGGGTTGGGTGTGCCGTGCACGGTCGACCTCATCGACGAGCACCGCGAGCTGGAGCCGGTGGTCGCCGGCCGAGCGCGCCGCGTGCTTCGCGAAGCCCTCGTCAACGCGGCCCGCCACGCGCCCGGCGCCCCGGTGCGCGTCGAGGTGCGGCTCGTCGCCGACCTCTGCCTGGCGATCAGCAACCCGGTCCCTCGGGCGAACGGGTTCGATCACGGCACAGGTACGGGGCTGCGACGGCTGGGCAGGTGGCTGGCGTCCTCCGGTGGCCGGCTCGACCACGGACCGACCACTCACGACTACCTCCTGCGGGCGCAGCTCCCCGTCCGAACGACACCAGAGGCGTCGGCGTGATCTCGGTTCTCCTTGCCGACGACCAGGAGCTGGTGCGAAGCGGCCTGCGCTTGATCCTCGCGGCCGAGCCGGACATCGAGGTGGTCGCCGAGGCTGAGGACGGCGACGCGGCAGTGGGCGCGGCGCTGGCGCACCGGCCGGACGTGGTGCTGATGGACATCCGGATGCCGGGCACAGACGGGATCGAGGCCACACGTCGACTCCTGCGGACGAGCCCGTCGACAAAGGTCGTCATGCTCACGACGTTCGACCCGCTCCCGGCTGGTCTACGACTCGCTCGCGGCCGGAGCCACCGGGTTCCTGCTCAAGGACGCTCCGGCGGCACAACTCGTGGCGGGGATCCACGCGGCCACCCGTGGCGAGGAGCTGCTCGCCCCGCCCATCACCCGCCGGCTCATCGAGCAGTTCACGCGCGCGGAGCGCCGCGGCCCGCCGCCCGGGTACGCCGACCTGACCGAGAGAGAGCGCGAGGTGCTGGTGCTGGTCAGCCGCGGCCTCTCCAACGTCGAGATCGCCCGCGAGCTGTTCGTGAGCCTCGAGACCGTCAAGACCCACGTCGCGCGCACCCTCGCCCAGCTCGGTGTTCGCGATCGGGTCCAGGTCGTGGTGACGGCATACGAGTTCGGGCTCGTGCGACCCGGCGAGTGACTCGGGTGCTCGGGGCCTCGCCTGCGGGGTGTGTTCACGCGGGATGGTGCTCGGCCGCGACGCGATGAGGCTCGCGTTGACAAGACCGCGCCAAGCGGTGCGTTGACGAAGTGGCGGTCCTCCCGCGTGGCAACCGGCTTGGCGACGCAGAGGTCCTCCTTGTCGCGGCGACAGTCGGTCAGACTGTGTCCACGCCTCCCGTAATCACCCACCGCGGGCGATTCGTCCGCTCCGGCGACTCGGCATCGTGACGTGTGAGTGAAGGGGAGGCAGGTATGACCACGACCGCCGACAGCACGCAAGCCCCAGGGGACGTCTTCGTCATCTTCGGCATCACCGGCGACCTCGCGAGGGTGATGACCTTCAGGTCGCTCTACCGCTTGGAGGCGCGCGGCCTCCTGGACTGCCCGATCGTCGGCGTGGCCGCCGATGACTGGACCGTCGACCAGCTCGTCCAGCGGGCACGCGACTCGATCGAGGGGACCGGGGAGCAGATCGACGAGGAGGTGTTCCAGCGGTTCGTCGAGCGGCTGTCCTACGTCAGCGGGGATTTCACCGACCCCGCGACCTACGGACGTGTCGGCGACGCGATCAAGGGCGCCGCGACACCGGTCTTCTACCTCGAGATCCCGCCGTTCCTGTTCGGCAAGGTCGTCAAGGGCATCGCCGACGCCGGACTCGCACACGGCGCGCGGTTCGTCATCGAGAAGCCGTTCGGCCATGACCAGGAGTCCGCGGGCGCCCTCGCCGACGAGCTGCACGAGCACGTCGACGAGGCGCAGCTGTTCCGCATCGACCACTACCTCGGCAAGATGGGCCTCGAGGAGATCCTGCACCTGCGCTTCGCGAACGCGATCCTCGAACCGATCTGGAGCCGCAACTACCTCGACTGCGTCCAGATCACGATGGCCGAGAGCTTCGGCGTCGACGACCGGGGCAGTTTCTACGACCCGGTCGGCGCCCTGCGCGACGTGGTGGTCAACCACCTCATGCAGCTGGTCGCGGCGGCGGCGATGGAACCGCCGTCACGCGGCGACCTGCACACCGTCAAGGAGTCGCAGGTCGCGCTGTTCCGCGCGGTCGTGGAGGCCGATCCGGCCCACTACGTCCGCGGCCAGTACGACGGGTACCGGGACATCAAGGGCGTCGCGGCCGGCTCGACCACCGAGACCTACGCCGCCCTGCGGCTCGACATCGAGAACTGGCGCTGGGCCGGTGTGCCCTTCCTCATCAGGACCGGCAAGCGGCTCCCGGTCACCCAGACCGAGCTGCGCCTCGTGTTCAAGCGCCCACCCCGGCTGGGCTTCTGGCCGAAGGACCACCGGCCCCAGCCCAACCAGCTCGTCGTCAAGCTCGACCCCTCCACGGGGATCCGTTTCCAGGTCGAGGCACGTCGCGCCGACGTCGCCCGGATCGCACCCATCCAGCTCGACATGGAGTTCGCCGCCGAGGGCGGCGAGGGCGCGACCCCCTACGAGGTGCTGCTCCACGCCGCCCTGATGGGGGACAGCACCCGGTTCAGCCGGCAGGACGGGATCGAGGAGACCTGGCGGGTCATGCAGCCCCTCCTGGACGCGCCACCGCCCGTGCATCCCTACGCGCCGGGAACCTGGGGACCGGAAGCCGGCCACGAGATCACGGCCGGGCTGGGTGGCTGGCGCACGCCCTGGGGAGGCGCCTGAGCGCCGGTTTCCCGCACCAGTCGCACCCGTCCCGGGGGGTTCGCGGCGGTGCGACGGGTCAGCCGAGCCTGGCAAGCAGGTGATCGCCCACCCGCAGCGCGTTGGCGATCGCGGTGAGCGCCGGGTTGACCGCGCCGATGCTCGGGAAGAAGCTCGTGTCCACGACGTACAGGTTGTCGACCTCGTGCGCCTTGCAGTCGGTGTCCAGCACCGACGTCTGGGGGTCGGCCCCGAAGCGCACCGTTCCGGCCTGGTGCGCGCACCCGGCCACCGGGATGTCGTTCTTCATGTAGACGTCCCGCGGGATCAGGTGGTGCGGGTGCATGCCGAGGTGGCTGAGGTGCTTCTTCACGCGGTGGTAGAGCTGCTCCATGGGCTCCTGGTTGTTCGGTGTGTAGCTCAGGACGATGTTGCCGTCGCCGTCGAGCGTGACGCGGTTGTCGGGGTCTGGCAGGTCCTCGACCGACAACCAGAAGTCGACGGCATGGGTGGCGACGTCCTTGAGTGAGAACGTCGGCGCCAGCTTGGTCTCGATCGGCTTCTCCCCGCGGTACATCGGAGCGGACGACTTGCCGACCATCTGGAGGTTCCCCATCGGGAAGTCGAAGTCAGCGTCCCCGAAGTAGTAGTCGTTGAGGCCGAGCGTCTTCTGGAACCGGGTGTCGTTGGGCTCGGTCGACACGGCCAGGAAGGCGCGGCTGTTGTGGAACACGTAGTTGCGCCCGACCTGGTCCGAGCCGTTGGCGAGGCCGCGCGGGTGACGGTCATTGGCGCTGGCGAGCAACAGCTTGGCCGAGTTGGCCGCCCCGGCGGAGACGACGACGATGTCCCCCGTGAAGTGCCGCTCGGCACCGTCGACGTCGGCGACGACCGAGGTCACCGTGCGTCCGGACCCGTCGGTCTCGAGCCGGCGTACGACGGCGTTGAGGACGAGCTCCACGTTGTCGTGCTGCAGCGCCGGGCGTACGGCGACCACCTCCGCGTCGGCCTTGGCGTGGACCAGGCACGGGAAGCCGTCGCAGGTGGCGCAGCGGATGCACTGGCTGAAGGCGGGCTCGTCCTCGTTCAGCATGATGCCGGACGGGGAGTGGAACGGGTGGAGGCCGACCCGGCTCAGGTCGTCGAACAGCCGCTGGATGCGCGGCTCGTGCGACACCGGCGGATAGGGGTACGGCGCCGACGCCGGCGGCTCGGTGGGGTCCTCGCCGCGGGCGCCGTGCACCTGGTACAGCTGCTCGGCCTGGGTGTAGTAGGGCTCGAGCACGCTGTAGTCGATCGGCCAGGGCGGCGAGATCCCACCATGGTGCTTGAGCTCGCCGAAGTCGCGCTCCCGGAGCCGGTACAGCGCCGCGCCGTAGAACTTCGTGGCACCGCCGACGAAGTAGTGGACCTGGGGCTGGAACGGCTTGCCGTGCTCGTCGGACCAGCGGTCGGTCGACACGTACCGGTTCTCGACGAAGACTGCCGCGGCATCCCAGTTCTCGACCTCGCGCGGCAGCCAGTCACCGCGCTCCAGGATCAGGACTCGTTTGCCGGAGGGGGCCAGCCGGTGGGCCAGGGTCCCGCCGCCCGCCCCGGAGCCGACGATGATCACGTCGTAGTGGTCGCTCATGTGGTCGTGCCTCCTGGGACGTTCGGGTGGTCGGTCGTGGTGGTGGGTCGGTCGTCGAGAGAGATGTGCGGGACGTCCGCCTCGCGGTCGCCCCAGGCGATCCGCTTGGGCGCGGCCGACGCCTCGACGGTGGCGGCGTGATCGCGGTCGAAGTAGTCCCAGGCCCACGTCAGGAAGGCGTCGGTCCGGCTGTGCGCGCCGCTGAGCAGCGTCGCGTGCACTCCGAGCCAGGCCGCGAACGCGATCGGGCCCTCGACGAGATGCCGGTGCTTGCCGACCTCGGCGACCGCTGCGTTGCGACCGATCATGGCCATGATGCCCTTGTCCTTGTAGTGGAACGGCTCCGCCGGGCTCCCGCCACGCTCGCGCAGGATGTTCTCCGCGGCCCACGCACCGGACTGCTGGGCGACCGAGCCGAGCTGGGGGAGCGTGCTGCCGTCGCGGTCGGGGATGTTGGCGACGTCGCCGACGGCGTACACGCCCGGCAGGCCGTCGACCGTGAGCTCGGGCTGCACGTCGATCCGTCCGCCGCGGCCGGTGGGTGCGCCGGCGTCCTGCGCGATGGCGGACCCGGACTCCCCGCCGCCCCACACCACGGTCCTGGCACGGATGCTGCTGCCGTCGTCGAACTCCACGTGATCGGCGTGCACCGCGGCCACCCCCGCCCCGAGCTTGACCTTCGCCCCGTGCGCGGTCAGCTTGTCGAGGGAGTACTGATGGGCCTTCTCGGCGAAGGCGCCGAGCAGGGCGTCGCCCCGGTCGACCAGCGTGACCTGCCCACGAAGCGGAGTCTGGCCGGTCTTCGCCCAGGCGGTCATCAGCTCGACGAGCGCCCCCGTCGTCTCCACCCCGGTGGGGCCACCGCCGACGACGACGACGTCGAGGGACCGTCGTCGTCCTCGGCGGATCCCGACGAGGCGGCCCGCGCCTGCTCCTGGAGACGCAGCCGGAGCCGTTCGGCGTCGGCGACCGAGTAGAGCGGGAAGGCGTGCTCCTCCGCCCCCGGGACGCCGAAGAAGTTCGGGCGGGCGCCCGCCGCCATCACCACGTGCGTCCCGGACAGGGTCCGCCCGTCGGCCAGGCGCAGGGTGCGCTCGGCCAGCGAGACCTCCTCGACCTGCGCCGTGACGACCTCCACGGTGGGGTAGTCACGGAAGATCGTGCGGTGCGGGCGGGCGATGTCCTCCGCCGGCAGCTGCGAGGTGGCCACCTGGTAGAGCAGGGGCTGGAACTGGTGGTAGTCGTTGCGATCGACCAGCACCACGTCGACGCCCTCGTCGCCGAGCCTGTGCGCACACGCGACGCCGGCCAGTCCGCCGCCGAGCACCACGACCGTCACAGCGACAGCTCCTCCAGGAAATCGGTGACGATGATGCGTCCGGCGGCCTGGATCAGGGCCAGGTGCGAGAACGCCTGGGGGAAGTTGCCGAGGTGCCGGGCCCGCTCGACCTCGAACTCCTCGGCGTACAGCCCCAGCGGCGACGCGATCCGGAGCAGCCGTTCCATCAGTCCGGACGCCTGCTCGCGGTCGCCGATCGCGGCGAGGGCGGAGACCAGCCAGAACGAGCAGATCAGGAAGGTTCCCTCCTTGCCGGCCAGCCCGTCGTCGGTCTCGTCGGTGCGGTAGCGCAGGACGAACCCGTTCTCCGTCAGCTCCTCCGAGACCGCGGTGACCGTGTTGCGGATCCGCTCGTCGCTGCCCGGCAGGAAGCCGAAGAGCGGGGCGAGCAGGGTCGACGCGTCGAGCGCATCGGTGTCGTAGTGCTGCCGCAGGACGCCACGGTCGCTCACGCCGTGGGCGAGGATGTCCTCCTTGATCTCCTCGGCGATGGTGGCCCACTCGTCCTCGAGCTTGGTGTCGTCGCGGATCGCGGCCAGCTTCGCGGCCCGGTCGAGCGCGACCCAGCCCATCAGCTTCGACGACACGTAGTGCTGCGGCTTCCCGCGTGCCTCCCAGATGCCCTGGTCGGGCTCGCGCCACGCGGCGATGGCGCCGGCTGCCTGCGACTGCACGAGGGGCCACAGCCGCCGCGGGAGGTGCTCGCTGCGTCGGGTGTGCAGGAGCAGCGAGTCGAGGACCGCCCCGAACACGTCGTTCTGTCGCTGGTCGAAGGCGCCGTTCCCGAGCCGTACCGGGCTCGCGCCCTCGTAGCCCGACAGCTCCTCGCGCGTCGACTCGGAGAGGTCGCGGCGGCCGTCGATGCCGTACATGATCTGCAGGCCGCCGTCCGGGTTCGGCTCGAGGTCGGCGACGAACTGCATGAACTCGTCGGCTTCCCAGTCGAGGTTCAGGTAGTGCAGCGCCTGGAGCGTGAACGTGGTGTCGCGCATCCAGGTGTAGCGGTAGTCCCAGTTTCGCTCCCCGCCCGGAGTCTCCGGCAGGGACGTGGTCAACGCGGCCACCGTCGCCCCGGTCGGCATGTAGGTGAGGCCCTTGATCGTGAGCGCCGAACGCTCGAGCGGGTGCCGCAGCCTGTGGTCGGGGATCCGGGCCCGCGCCAGCCAGTTGCGCCAGAACAGGACGGTGGCGTCGACGTGCGCCGTGGCTTCCTCGACATCGGCAGGAGAAGCCAGCCCCTCCGCCCACGACACGGCGCAGAACGCCCTGTCGCCCTTGGAGAGCACGTGGCGGGCACGGGCGCTGCCTCCCTCGATCCCGATCAGCATGTCGGTGCTGAGCCGGAAGGTCTGGTCGGCACCGGACGCGTCGGCATGGTGGCCGTCGTCGGCCAGGGTCCAGGCGGCCTCGACCCGCCCGTAGTCGAACGCCGGCTCGCAGACCAGCTCGACCTCGACCGCCCCCTCGAGGCACTCGACCGTGCGCACGAGCAGGTGGCCGGCGTCGTCGTCCGCCGGGGGTCTCGTGTGCGGCGTCACGGTGTCGGGAACCTGCCGGGGTCCCATCACCAGCGCGTCGTGCACCAGGAGCCAGCCCCGCGGTGTGTGCCACGTGGTCGTGAGCACGTTGGTGCCCGGGACGTAGCTGCGCGCCGTCGGCACGTTGATCCCGTAGGGACCGAACCTGAACGACCCGGCTCCCCGGTCCAGGACGTTGCCGAAGACGCTGGCCGAGTCGAACGCCGGTAGGCACAACCAGTCGACAGACCCGTCGGGAGCGAGGAGAGCGCCGGTGTGGCAGTCCGACAGGAACCCGTAGTCGGCGATGGGGGGAAATGGAGAGGTGGTGGGGCTCACATCGCCGTCCTTTGCTGTCCGCGGCCTGCCGGCGCATCGCCGTCACTCCACCTTCGGCCGGATCTCACCGACGTGGCATCACCCCGTCAGGACGATGCGGTGGTCCGCAGATCAGCCGCCGGGACGGTCCATCGCCTCGTCTGCCGCGTCCGGGACGCCTTCCTCGGGCAGCAGGTGCCGCTGCGCCAGGACGTAGAGCAGCACGAACCCCGGCAGCACGATCAGCACCGCGAGCACGACGTTCAGGATCAGCACCTTCAACGTGCCGGACGGGGCGGCGGCGGCAGACACCGTGAGGCTCTCGGGCAGGAGGTAGGGCCACTGGGCGACGCCCCACGCGACGACGAGCCCGGCCACCGCGAGGACCGCGAGCGCCCGGGCGCCACGGTCGGCGTCACGGGCGAGCAGGACCAGCGCGCCGAAGCCGCAGGCGACACCGACGAGGACGATCGGGAGCGCCCGTCCCGTCATGCCGTCGAAGACGTACGGCGCGTCGCCGTGCAGCACGACCATCCCGACCGCTCCCACCACGGCAACCACGACCGCGGAGACGAGCGCGCGTCGGCGGAAGTACCCGGTCAGCTCGGTGTCCCCGTCGCGGCGGGCCTCCCAGACCAGGTAGACCGCCGCCAGGTAGGCAACCGCGGTCACGGCAAGGACGCCCGTGACGGTCGAGGTGGGGTTGAGCCAGCTGTCGACCGCGTCTCCCGCCTTCCCGCCGGCGGGCACACGTCCGGAGGCGATCCCGCCGGCGACGGCTCCCATGCAGTAGGGGACGAGGACCGACGAGGCGGCGAACGCGGCCCCGAAGAGCCGACGGCTGCGGAGCGTGACGACCGACTTGCGGAACGCGAAGCTGGCGCCACGCAGGACGATGCCGAGCGCGGCGATGGTGAGCGGGACGAACAGCGTCAGCATGATGGAGGCGTAGGCCTCCGGGAACGCCGTCCACGTGACCACGAAGACGAAGATCAGCCAGACGTGGTTGGCCTCCCACACCGGCCCGATCGAGCGCTCGATCAGTGCGCGCGCCCGCTGCCCACGCGCGGGACCGCCGGCCGTGAGATCCCAGAACCCGGCGCCGAAGTCGGCGCCACCGAACACGGCGTACGCCGCGAGGGCGAGCAGCAGGACGGCTGCGACCACGTCACTCACCGGTCCGCCTCCTGGTGCGCGGGCTCCTCGCCACCGGACGCCGGGGGCCCGTAGGGCCCCGAGGTCTCATGGAATCCGCCTGCGCGCCGGAACCGCCGGCTCATCCCGCGCAGGACGAGGATCGCGGTGAGGCCGAGGGCGAGGTAGAGCAGGGTGACCGCGATGAACGTGATCCACACGCCGGTGTTGGCCGTGGCCGCATCCTCGACCTTCATGTGGTGGTAGACGATCCACGGCTGGCGCCCCACCTCGGTGACGACCCACCCGGCCTCCATCGTGACCACGGCGAGGACGCCTGAGCTCGCGGCGAGCGTGAGGAAGACCCGGCCGGTCGGCATCCGCCTTCGGAAGACCCAGCTGGCGCCGTACCACAGCGACAGCAGGAAGAGCAGCGTGCCGAGTCCGACCATCACGTCCCACGCGAGGTGGACCACGTTCACCTCGTGCACGGTGGGGCGCTCGTCGGCGGGGACGGTGTCGAGCCCCTGCACGACGGTGGACTTCCCCGTGCTCGGATCCGACAGCCAGGAGGCGAGACCGGGGATCGGGATCCCGCCGCTCACCGAGCCGTCGCTGTTGAGCTTCCCGAGCAGCGTCTCGGGGACGTCACTCGAGGTCTGGGGGACGAGCTCGATCGCGGCGAACTTCACCGGTTGTTCGTCGTACACCCAGCGCGCCAGCGCGTCCCCGACGCCCATCTGGACGGGGGTCGCGACCGCAGCGACGCTGAACGCGATCACGAACGCCAGCCGGTGGTAGCGGTCGCGCCGGCCCCGGAGCATCGCCGCGGCGTAGACCGACGCGATCAGGAACCCGCCGACGAGGTAGGCGGCGACGAGCATGTGGGCCGCTTGGAGCGGCATCGCGTCGTTGAAGATCACCCGGACCGGGTCCACGTCGACGACGGCGCCCGAGGAGTCCAGGGTGAAGCCGGAGGGCGCGTTCATCCACGCGTTCGCGGCGACCACCGACACCGCGCCGAGGATCCCGGCCAGCACGACCGGGACGCCGGTCCAGAAGTGCGCCCAGGGCCGCATCCGTCGCCACCCGTAGATGTAGATCGCGACGAAGATCGCCTCGGTGAAGAAGAACAGCCCCTCGAACCCGAACGGCACCCCGAACGCCTCGCCCCACCGACCCATGAACCTCGGCCAGAGCAGCCCGAACTCGAAGCTCAGCACCGTGCCCGTCACCGCACCCACGGCGAACGTCACCGCCATGTACTTCGACCACCGCTGCGCCAGCAGCAGCGCGTCGGCGTCGTCGTGCTTGAGGGCGCGGTAGTTGGCGATCAACGTCATGAAGGCCCAGGACACGCCCAGCGGAACCAGGATGATGTGGAAGGCCAGCGTGAACGCCATCTGGGCCCGGGCCCAGGGGACCGGGTCGGCGGTGGCGAGGACTCCGAGCGCGCCGACGGCTGCGTTCACGACCACCGCGGCCTCCTCTCCGGCGCCCGTGCCCGCGCCGCCCGATCTCCGTCGTGACCACGAGCCTGACCAGCGACCTGCCGAGCGGGCATCACCCGGTCCGGATGATGTCTGGGGCGGGAGGGCGCTTCGGCGGTGGCGCGGTCTCGGGGCGCGGATCGACCAGGTCCCGGATGCCGGGACGACCGCCTGGGGCAACAGCAGAGGCGGGAACCTCCCTCGAACCGCCGACAGTGGTCGACGATCTCAGGCGCAGATCCCGGCGGCCGCGGCCGCGTCCTTCTGGGCCTGGCTGGCGTGCTTCTTCGGGCCGTCGGCGGACAGCGAGTCGCGCACGAACGAGCCCAACGGCGCGTCGTCGGACACGTGCTGGATGAGCTTCTCGTACGACGGGTCGAGGCCCACGTGCGGGTAGCCGGCCGTCCCCGGGGAGTACAGGAAGCTCGGCATCGTGACGAACTTGATGTGCGTCAGGTCGGTGTCCTTGAGCTGCCCCGCGAGGTCGACGAGGGCGCTGGCGCTGGCCAGGTCGGGGCTGGCCTGGAGTGAGCTCGTGAGCGCATTCGCGAAGCCGAGCAGCCGGTCCGGTCGGGTGAGCGTGTCGGCGGAGAGCACCTTGTTGGTCATGGCGGCGATGAAGGACTGCTGGCGCTTCATCCGGCCGATGTCGGTGCCGCTGAGGACGTGGCGCAGACGGACGTAGTTGAGGGCCTGCGTGCCGTCGAGGTGGATCTCGGGGCCGGCGTCGAAGTGGACGTGGAGGTACAACGGGTCGTCGAGCGGCTCCGGGATGCAGACGTTGACGCCGTTGATCGCATCGACCATGTCCTTGAAGCCGGCGAAGTCGATCGTCAGGTACTCGTCGACGTAGACCGGGGCGAACACCGACTCGAACTGCTCGACCGTGCACTCCGGGCCGCCCTGGGCGAACGCGGCGTTCCACAGCTCGTCGGGCCCGCCGGCGACGACCTCGCCGTCGACCGTGCAGTCCGGCCGGTCGACGAGGAGGTCGCGGGGGACCGAGATCCCGTACGCCGACTTCCGGTCCGCCGCGACGTGCAACAGGATCGTGGTGTCCGACACGCCGCCGCCCGCCTCGGCGTCGACGCGGCAGCCGTTGCAGTCGCGGGTGTCGTTGCCCATGATCAGGATGTTGAGCGGCACGTGCGGCTGGTCCGCGGCCTGGGGTCCCTTGGTGTTGTGGTGCCTGATGGCCGGGCCGGCGGTGATGTTGCCGTCGAGGTGGCGATAGGCGAGGGCCACTCCCACGCCGGTGACCAGCCCGACCAGGAGCTCGGCGACGAGGACGACGCGCAGCACCGAGGAGTGGCGTCGACGACTGGTGCTCACGGTCATGCTCGTCCTTCGGTGGATCGGGTGGGCCTCCGGAGACTATGACGCGAGCAATGTCCCGGATGTTGCATCGCCGCGGGGACAGGCAGTGTCCGATTCCCGCCAGATGCGGTCGGTGGCGTGGGTGATGATGGAGCCATGAGCGCAGCAGCCGTCGTCGCCACCGGACTCGACCCGGAGTCCTGCTACCGCGCGGTGAAGTCGCGCGACCGTCGGTTCGACGGCGTCTTCTACACCGCGGTCCGCACCACCGGCATCTACTGCCGGCCGTCGTGCCCGGCGCGGACCCCCGCCTTCGAGAACGTCAGCTTCCATCCCAGCGCGGCGGCCGCCCAGGCCGCCGGCTACCGGGCCTGCAAGCGCTGCCTGCCGGACGCGACACCGGGCAGCCCCGACTGGGACGTGGCGGCGACCGCCGCAGGACGGGCGATGCGACTGATCGCCGACGGTGTCGTGGACCGCGAGGGGGTGGACGGACTGGCCCGGCGCGTCGGGTACACCCCGCGCCACCTGAGCCGGCTGCTCACCGCCGAGCTGGGCGCCGGACCCCTCGCGCTCGCTCGCGCCCGCCGGGCGCAGACCGCGCGAGTCCTGATCGAGACGACCCCGTTGACCTACGCCGACATCGCGTTCGCCGCCGGTTTCTCCAGCGTGCGGCAGTTCAACGAGACGGTGCGCGAGGTGTACGCCGCCACCCCGACCGAGCTGCGGGGCCGACGAGGCGGCCGACCCGCGACCGGGTCGGTGACCATGCGCCTGGCCGTCCGCACTCCGTTCGCCGGCCGGGCGCTCCTGGACTTCTTGGCCCACCACCTGATTCCCGGGGTGGAGGTCGCCGGCGAGGGCTGGTACGCGCGCACCCTGGACCTCCCGCACGGGCCCGGCACCGTCCGGCTCGACGTCGACGACGCCTTGGAGACCGGTCAGACCGCGTTCGTGACCGCCACCTTCGAGCTGCACGACCTCCGCGACACCGCGGCGGCCGTCGAGCGCACACGACGCCTCGTCGACGCCGACTGCGACCCGCTGGCGATCGCCGACCACTTCGCCGGCGACCCGGTGATCGGGCCGCTGGCCCGCCGCCACCCCGGCCTGCGGGTGCCCGGTCAGGTCGACGGTGACGAGGTCGCCATCCGCACCGTGATCGGCCAGCAGGTGAGCGTGGCCGGCGCCTGCACGGTGACCGGACGTCTCGTCGCCGAGCACGGCCGTCCGATGACCAGTGCGGTGCCCGGGCTCACCCACCTCTTCCCGGACGCCGCGACGCTGGCCGAGGTCGACCCCGGCGCGCTCCCGATGCCCCGGGCCCGCGGCCGGGCCCTGGTCGGGCTGGCGCACGCCCTGGCGTCCGGCGACGTCGCCCTGGACCGCGGCCCGGAGCGCGACGACGTACGCCGTGCCCTGCTGGAGCTGCCCGGCATCGGGCCGTGGACGGCGGACTACGTCGCGATGCGTGCCCTCGCCCACCCGGACGTCTTCCTGCCCACCGACGTGGGTGTCCGCAACGCGCTGGTCGGGCTCGGCCACGACCCGGTCGCGGCCGTGGGCCGCCAGGACGAGTGGCGGCCCTGGCGCTCCTACGCCCTGATGCACCTCTGGAACACCCTGATGCCACCCGTGGCGACCGCGGCGCCGGATGCGCCGGGAGAGACCGAGGAGAACTGACATGTGGACCCTGATGGACAGCCCCGTCGGCGAGCTGCGGATCGTCGAGCGCGACGGCGCGATCGTCGCGATCGAGTTCACGCCGTTCAGCGACCTCGACGGGCCGAGCGGCGCCCGCGACGACGACAGCCCGGTCCTGGTCGAGGCGGTGCGCCAGCTGCGCGCCTACTTCGACCGGGACCTCAAGGAGTTCGACCTGCCGCTCGCGCCGGTCGGCACCCAGTTCCAGGCTCGGGTGTGGGACCAGCTCCAGGCGATCGGCTACGGCGAGACCGCGTCGTACGGCCAGATCGCCGGGCGGCTCGGCCTGACCGGACACGGTGCCCGGGCCGTGGGGCTGGCCAACGGGCGCAATCCGATCCCGATCGTGATCCCCTGCCACCGCGTCGTCGGCGCCAGCGGCAGCCTCACCGGCTACGCCGGCGGCCTCGAGCGCAAGCAGACCCTCCTCGAGCTCGAGCAGGATGCCTTGTTCTGATCGGATCGCGAAGCGATCCGCTCAGTTGGGCAAGGCAAGGTCGAGCAGCGCCCGCTACCGACGAAGGAGGTTGCGACGGCGCGTGTCGGGACCGGGTGAGGCGACAGGCGACCTCTGGGGTCTCGACTGCTCCGCCGCGACCTCGCAGGCTCGGTCGCGGTCGCGCTCGACCTGGGCGCTGTTTCTCGGACCCCGCAAGCTCGGTCCGAGGCACCTCATTCGGCGGCGGCGCGGCGCAGCGACTCCGAGAGCCGCTCGGCGGCGGCGAGGACGGCGGGGGCGTGCATCCGGCCGGGCTGGCGGGACAGCCGCTCGAGCGGACCGGACACCGAGACGGCGGCGATGATCTTGCCGCTGGGGGAGCGGACCGGGGCGGAGACCGAGGCCACGCCCTGCTCGCGCTCGCCCACCGACTGCGCCCAGCCGCGGCGGCGGATCCCGGAGAGGGCGGCGGCGGAGAAGGCGGCGTTCTGGAGCCCGCGGTGCATGCGGTCCGGGTCCTCCCACGCCAGCAGCACCTGGGCGGCGGAGCCGGCGCGCATGGTGAGCTGGGAACCGACCGGGATGGTGTCGCGCAGGCCGCTGGGACGCTCGGCGGCGGCGACGCACACGCGGTGCTCGCCCTGGCGCCGCCACAGCTGGGCGGACTCGCCGGTGATGTCGCGCAGCCGCGCCAGAACCGGTCCGGCCGTGGCCAGCAGCCGGTCCTCGCCGGCCGCGGCACTCAGCTCGGCGAGCCGGGGGCCGAGGACGAAGCGCCCCTGCATGTCGCGGGCGACGAGCCGGTGGTGCTCGAGCGCGACGGCGAGCCGGTGCGCCGTCGGGCGGGCGAGCCCGGTGCCGGCGACCAGGCCGGCGAGGGTCGCCGGGCCCGACTCGAGGGCGGTCAGGACGAGGGCGGCCTTGTCGAGGACGCCGACTCCGCTGGTGTTGTCCATATGGCAATACTGCCGTCTCAGATCATGGGATGCAAGCGTACGCTGGTGTGACATCGCCGGGAGTGTGGTCTCGACAGGCTCGACCACCGAGGGTGAACGCACCACCACCGAGGGTGAACCCACTCGAGTCGGCGGGCGCACAGCACGAGCACCGATCACGTGAGGGAGACAGTCATGGGCAAGACCCTGGCCGAGAAGGTCTGGGACGGGCACGTCGTCCGGTCCGCCGAGGGAGAGCCGGACCTGCTCTACATCGACCTGCACCTGTTGCACGAGGTCACCTCGCCGCAGGCGTTCGACGGACTGCGGCTCGCCGGTCGCACGGTGCGTCGTCCCGACCTGACCCTGGCCACCGAGGACCACAACGTGCCCACGGTCGACTGGGACAAGCCGATCGCCGACCCCGTCTCCCGCACCCAGGTCGAGACGCTGCGCAAGAACGCGGACGAGTTCGGCATCCGGCTCCATCCGCTCGGCGACATCGAGCAGGGGATCGTGCACGTGGTCGGACCGCAGCTGGGACTGACCCAGCCCGGCATGACCATCGTGTGCGGTGACAGCCACACCAGCACGCACGGCGCCTTCGGCGCCATCGCCTTCGGCATCGGCACCTCGGAGGTCGAGCACGTCCTCGCGACGCAGACGCTGCCGCAGGCGAAGCCCAAGACCATGGCCGTCACCGTCAACGGCAGCCTGCCCGAGGGCGTCACGGCCAAGGACCTGGTGCTGACCCTGATCGCGCACACCGGCACCGGGGGAGGGCAGGGCTACATCGTCGAGTACCGCGGCCAGGCGATCGAGGAGCTCTCGATGGAGGGCCGGATGACCGTCTGCAACATGAGCATCGAGTGGGGCGCCAAGGCCGGCCTGATCGCGCCGGACCAGACGACGTTCGACTACATCGAGGGGCGTCCCGAGGCCCCCGACGGGGCCGACTGGGACGCGGCGGTCGAGCACTGGAAGACGCTGGTCACCGACGACGACGCCGAGTACGACGAGGAGATCCTGCTCGACGCGAGCACGATGACCCCGTTCGTCACGTGGGGCACCAATCCCGGGCAGGGAGTGCCGCTGGGCGCCGACGTGCCCGACCCCGCGAGCTTCGAGCACGAGGGCGACCGGATCGCCGCCGAGAAAGCGCTGCAGTACATGGGGCTCGAGGCCGGCACCCCGCTGCGCGAGGTCAAGGTCGACACCGTCTTCGTCGGCTCGTGCACCAACGGCCGCATCGAGGACCTGCGCACCGCGGCCGCGATCATCGAGGGCCGCCACGTCGACAAGGACACCCGACTGCTGGTCGTGCCGGGCTCGGTCCGGGTCCGGCTCCAGGCCGAGCAGGAGGGCCTCGACGTCATCTTCAAGGAGGCCGGGGCCGAGTGGCGCGGGGCGGGTTGCTCGATGTGCCTGGGTATGAACCCCGACCAGCTCGCGCCGGGCGAGCGCAGCGCCTCGACCTCCAACCGCAACTTCGAGGGCCGGCAGGGCAAGGGCGGTCGGACCCATCTGGTGTCCGTGCCCGTGGCGGCGGCCACCGCCGTGCGCGGCACGCTGTCGTCGCCCGCCGACCTCGACTGACCTCGACCACCGGAAAAGAGCCAGCCATGGAGAAGTTCACCACCCACACCGGAGTCGGCGTGCCGCTGCGCCGCAGCAACGTCGACACCGACCAGATCATCCCGGCGGTCTACCTCAAGCGCGTGACCCGCACCGGCTTCGAGGACGGCCTCTTCGCCGCGTGGCGCAACGACCCGTCGTTCGTGCTCAACGACGAGACGTACGCCGACGGCTCGGTGCTCGTCGCGGGGCCCGACTTCGGCACCGGCTCCTCCCGTGAGCACGCCGTGTGGGCACTGCAGAACTACGGTTTCAAGGTCGTGATCTCGCCGCGGTTCGCCGACATCTTCCGCGGCAACGCCGGCAAGGCGGGCCTGCTCGCTGCCCAGGTCGACGAGAAGGTCGTCCAGCGACTCTGGGACCACCTGGACGCGCACCCCAAGGCAACCGTGACGGTTGACCTGGAGACTCGCACCGTGCGCGCCGGTGAGGGGCCCGACGCCATCGAGGACTCCTTCGACATCGACGACTACACCCGGTGGCGCCTGCTCGAGGGCCTCGACGACATCGGCATCACCCTCGGTCACGAGGAGGACATCGAGCGCTACGAGGGTGCCCGTCCGGCCTGGAAGCCGGCCACCCTCTAGGGCGGCTCAGCGCATCGCGAGCTGGGTGCAGAACGGCTCGAACCCGAGCCGCCGAGCGGTGGCGAGCGAGCCCAGGTTGGTGTTGCGCGCTCCCCAGCGGGCCAGCCCGTGCTCGCGGACGGCGTAGGACGCGGCGTGCCGCGCGACCATCGCCGCCAGGCCGCGCCCCCGGGCCTCGGGTGCCACGAGCACGCCGATGTCCCGGGGCCGTTCGTCGAAGAGATCGAGGTTGGCCGCCGCCATCAGCACCCCGTCGTCGTGCCACCCGAACGTGCGGTCGGCGGGAGCGTCGGCGAAGCCCGCCTCCCGCCAGTCGTCGTCGCCTGCGCGCTGCCGCAAGGACGCGAGCCCGTCCGCGGTCGGGGTGCGGACGCCCGCGCCGGTGCCGGGGTCCTCGTCGAGGTAGAGGTGGGTGCTCGGGCCGATCAGCTGGACTCCGTGTGCAGTGGCGAAGTCGTCCCAGAACGCCGGCTGCTGCAGGTCCTCGACCGCCCGGCCGGTGAGCTCGCGCTCGACACCGGGATCCACGCCCTTCGGGAGCGAGACGTGGACCCCGGCATCGCGCCACGCGACGAAGAAGCCCGGGTAGTCGCCGAGCATCCCGTGCGGTCGTGCACTGACCGATCTCCAGAGCGCCGACCGATCGATGCCGAATCGTTCGGCCCACCAGTGATGGAGGTACTCCTCGGTCTGCCGCTGCACGCCGCAGACCCTAGGCGCGCCCGCCGATGCGTGCCACGAGGTTTTCGCGAGGTGCTCAAAACCCAAGCAGGACTGGGGATTCCCGTCCTGCTGGGATACCGGAATGCGCTGGACGTGCACGATTTCCGCGGTTTCCAGCGGCGTTGACCGGTCTGGACTTCCAAAAAAGGTCGCCGAATAGTCGGCGTGGTGATTGTGACAAACGCCACGAATACCTAGCGTGCGTTGGAGAAAGTCGAGCACGGGCTCGGCCTCACAGGTTCATTGGAAGGGAAGCTAGTGAACAAGTCTCAGCTCATCGATGCACTGGCCCAGCGTTACGAGGGGAATCGCAAGGCTGCCGCGCACGCGCTCGAGTCCGTCCTGGACACGATCACCCGCGAGGTCGCCCGAGGGGAGAAGGTCGCCATCACCGGCTTCGGCTCCTTCGAGAAGCGCGTCCGCGAGGCGCGCTGGGTGCGCAACCCCCAGACGGGCGAGCGGATCAAGGCGAAGAAGACGGCCGTGCCGAAGTTCAGCCCCGGCGCCGACCTGAAGAACGTCGTCTCGGGCGCCAAGAAGCTCCCCAAGCTGACGCTGGCTGCGTCGGGCACGGCCGCGAAGAAGGCGGCCGCCTCGGGGGCTGCCGCAGCCTCGGCCGCGAAGAAGGCCGCTCCGACGAAGAAGTCCGCGGCCGCCAAGAAGTCGACGGCCGCGAAGAAGGCGCCCGCGAAGAAGACGGCGGCCAAGTCGACGCCGGCCAAGAAGACGACGACGGCCAAGACCGCCGCCAAGAAGGCACCTGCGAAGAAGGCGCCCGCGAAGAAGACGGCGGCCAAGTCGACGCCGGCCAAGAAGACGACGACGGCCAAGACCGCCGCCAAGAAGGCGCCCGCGAAGAAGGCGCCGGCCAAGAAGGCGCCCGCCACCAAGTCGGCGGCCAAGAAGGCCACGACGAAGAAGACGACGACGAAGAAGGCTGCAGCCAAGAAGTCCTGACCAGCAGCGGCACCCGATGGTGGGCCTCCCGGAAGGGAGGCCCACCATCACTGCATTTCGGTGGCCCTGGTGTAGCGGGCCGACGCCGAGGGCCAGGGCCGCCCGCAGGTCGTCGAGGTCGTCGACGTCGCGGCGCAGGGACGCCGGTGCCCCGGTGATCTCGACGGCCCCGGCGTCCAGGTGAGCCAGACGGGAGCCCGGCCCGAACCTCGGGTCGAACGAGGAGTGCGGCGCGGCGTAGAGGGTGGTGCCGGTCCCGGCGGCGTCCGCGACGAAGGAGGGGGCGTCGGGCGCCGCCCGGTCCAGGGTCGCGTCGAGGTCGGGGGCGCGCAGCGCCGGCAGGTCCGCGCAGACGGCCACCGGCAGCAGGTCGGGCCAGCGGCGCAGCGCCTCGGCCGCGGCCTGGCGAAGCGTCGCGTTGAGGTCCCCGGCGACGCCGTCCGGGATCGAGGCGCAGCCCAGGCCGGCGAGCCGCGCCGAGAAGCGCGCGTCGTCGGTGATCGCGAGCACGGCGCCGACGCGCTCGGCCGCTCGACAGGCCGTGACGGTGTCCAGCGCGAACGCCGCCGCGAGGTCGCGGCGCCGGTCGTCGGAGGGGCCGACGAGCCGGGACTTGCCCTGGGCCGGTGGCTTGACCGGCACCAGCGCGGCGTACTGCGGGGACCTCATCGGGTCGATCCTCGCAGGCCGGGATCAGGGGTGGTCTGCCGGTGTGTCCGCCCGGGCCTCCGACCCGTCGGACCGGATAGCCTGCACTCGACGTAGAGCACGTCACGGCCACCGGCCGATGGAGACGACAGGGACGCACGTGAAGGTTCGCAAGCTGCACCAGCGGCGAGGATGGGCGTTCGGCCTCGGTGTCGCCATCATCAAGCCGGCGCTGCTCGCGACGACCCGGCACGAGTGGATCGACGGGGAGAAGATCCCCGAGCGGGGCGGCTTCATCCTGGTGCTCAACCACGTCTCGCACATCGACCCGCTGACCGCCGCCCACATCGTCTACGACCACGGCCGGCTGCCCCGCTACCTCGCGAAGTCGGGGCTGTTCAAGAACAAGGCGCTGGCGCGCTTCCTCACCTCGGCAGGCCAGATCCCCGTGGAGCGGCTGAGTCGCAACGCCATCGGGGCGTACGACGCCGCCGTGCGCGCCGTGCAGGGCGGCGAGTGCGTGGTCGTCTACCCGGAGGGGACCATCACCCGTGACCCGGGGCAGTGGCCCATGACCGGGAAGTCCGGGGCGGCCCGGATCGCGCTCGCGACCGGCTGCCCGGTCATCCCGGTGGGGCAGTGGGGCGCCCAGGACCTGCTCGCGCCGTACGCCAAGAAGCCCGACCTCGTCCCACGCAAGAAGGTCACGATGAAGGTCGGCGACCCCGTCGACCTGTCCGACCTGCTCGACCTGCCGCCGACGCACGACGTCACCCAGCAGGCGACCGCCCGGATCATGGCCGCGATCACCGCGTTGGTGGAGGACCTCCGGGGGGAGAAGGCGCCGACCGAGCGCTTCGACATGCGCAAGGCCGGCGTGCCCGAGACCGGCAACCCGAACAAGACCAAGAAGCCCAGGAAGGACCGCCCATGAGCCTCGCGCCGACGAAGCACGGCAAGGTCGCCGTGTTCACCGCCGGGTCGTGGGGGACGGCCTTCTCCATCGTGCTGGCCGACGCCGGCAACGAGGTCACGCTCTGGGCGCGCCGTGAGGAGGTCTGTGCCTCCATCAACAAGGAGCGGGAGAACCCCGACTACCTTCCGGGCATCGAGCTGCCGCCGGCTGTCTCGGCCACCACCGAGCCCCAGGAGGCCCTGGCCGGCGCCGACATGGTCGTGCTGGCCACCCCGTCCCAGACCCTGCGCGCCAGCCTCACCGAGTGGGCGCCACACATCGCCGACGACGCGGTGATCGTCTCGTTGATGAAGGGCGTCGAGCTCGGCACCCTGAAGCGGATGAGCGAGGTCATCGCCGAGGTCACCGGGGCCGGACCCGAGCGGATCGCCGTGATCAGCGGCCCCAACCTCGCCCTGGAGATCGCCCGCCGCGAGCCGGCCGCCTCGGTGGTCGCCTGCGAGGACGAGGGTGTCGCCCAGCAGGTCCAGCGGCGGATCCACTCCCCGGCGTTCCGTCCCTACACCAGCGTCGACGTGCTGGGCTGCGAGCTCGGCGGCGCCTACAAGAACGTCGTCGGGCTGGCGGTGGGCATGGCCGTCGGGCTCGGCTTCGGCGACAACACCACCGCGTCGGTGATCACCCGCGGGCTGGCCGAGACCGCCCGACTGGCGACGGCGCTCGGCGCGAACCCGCTCACGCTGATGGGCCTCGCCGGCCTGGGCGACCTGGTGGCGACGTGCTCCTCGCCGCTCTCGCGCAACCGCACGTTCGGCGAGAGGCTCGGCCAGGGGATGACCACCGAGGAGATCTACGCCACCACGCGTCAGGTCGCCGAGGGCGCCAAGTCCTGCTCCTCGCTGCTGGCGCTGGCCCAGGAGACCGGCGTGGACGCCCCCATCGCGCACCACGTCGATGCGGTCGTGGCCGGCCGGATGACCGCGCAGGAGATGATGGACTCCTTCATCGCCCGCGACACCAAGGCCGAGACTGACTGAGCAGCGGCGCGCGAGGAACGAGGTCGCACGAGCGCGTCGAAACCCGGTGAGGGACGCAGCGCGCTGACCACCGCGGTCACGGGCCCAGCGCCGGGCAAGGGGTCTCGAGGCTCGGTTGCTGCGCAACCTCGCATGACCACCGGCTACGTCAGGTCGTCCAGCGCCCGCGCGAGGTCGTCCCACAGGTCGTCGACGTCCTCGATCCCCACCGACAGCCGGACCAGGCCGTCCGGGATCGTGGCGGGCTCGGACTTCCAGCGGCGGCGCCGCTCGAAGGTCGACTCGACACCACCGAGCGAGGTGGCGTGCACCCACAGCCTCGTCTTCCGGGTCAGCAGGTCCGCGGCCAGCGCCCCCTGCGCCAGCACGATCGAGACGATCCCGCCGAAGCCCGGGTAGCGGACCTCGCCCACGGCCGGGTGCGCGGACAGCCGGCGCACCAGATCCTGCGCGTTGGCCTGGGACCGCTCGACGCGCAGGTGCAGGGTGCGCAGGCCGCGCAGCGCGAGCCAGGCCTCCAGGGTGCCGGGCACCGAGCCGAGCAGGTCGCGCCGGCCCTTGAGCACGGCGTAGAGCTCCTCGTCGCGGGTGACCACCGCGCCCATGAGGACGTCGCTGTGGCCGGCGAGGTACTTGGTCGCCGAGTGGATGACCAGGTCCACGTCGAGGTCCAGCGGCTTCTGCAGCAGCGGAGTGGCGAACGTGTTGTCGACGACGACGTACGCCCCGGCGTCGTGCGCGGCCTTGCGGATGGTCTCGATGTCGGCGATCTCCAGCGCCGGGTTGGTCGGGGACTCCAGCCAGACCAGGGCCGCGTCCTCGCAGGCGGCCACCACGGCGGCGGTGTCGGTGACGTCGACCAGCTCGGTCTGCAGGCGGCCGCGTGCCTCGAGGTCGCCGAGCTGCAGCACGGTGCCGTTGTAGGCGTGCCGAGGGGCGACGACCTTGGCGTCCCGGCCCACCAGGTCGAGGACCGTCGCGACGGCGGCCAGCCCGGAGGCGAAGCTCAGGCAGCGGCCGCCCTCGAGCGCGCCGAGCGCGTCCTCGAAGGCCGCCCACGTGGGGTTGCCGTAGCGGCCGTACTCGAGGTCACCGCCGGCGACGTACGTCGAGGCCATCACGATCGGCTCGTTGAGCGGCTGGTCCGGCCGGTGCTCGGGGCGACCGGCGGTCACGGCGACCGTCGACGGGCGCCAGGCGGGGTCGGGTGTGGAACCGGACACGGGCTGGGGGGTGGCGGGGGAGTCCTCGGACATGCGGACGACTCTAGGTGGATATGGTCGAGCCGATGAACGAGCCCACCCCGAACCGCAAGCCCCGCGTCGCCGTCGTCTTCGGCGGCCGCTCCAGCGAGCACGGAGTCTCCTGCGTGACGGCCGGCAGCGTGCTGCAGGCCATCGATCCGGAGAAGTACGACGTCGTCCCCGTCGGCATCGCCAGCGACGGCCGGTGGGTGCTGGAGTCCGGGGACCCCGAGCGGCTGCGGATCGAGAGCGCGGACAAGCTGCCCTCCGTCGACGGCACCGGCGCGTCGGTGGCGCTCGCCCAGCACGTCGGCTCCACCGATCTGGTCGTCTCCGAGCCGGCCCAGCCGCCGCACACCCTCGGGGAGGTCGACGTCGTCTTCCCGCTGCTGCACGGGCCGTGGGGCGAGGACGGCACCATCCAGGGGATGTTCGAGATGGCCGGCGTCCGGTACGTCGGCGCCGGGGTCCTGGCCTCTGCGGTGAGCATGGACAAGGCCTACATGAAGGTCGTCCTGCAGGCCGCCGGGCTGCCGGTGATGCCGTCGGTGACCGTCACCGCCCGTGACTGGGCGCGAGACGCGGCCGGCTGCCGTGAGCAGGCGGCGGAGCTCGGCTACCCGCTGTTCGTGAAGCCCGCGCGCGGGGGCTCGAGCTTCGGCATCTCCAAGGCCCACGACGCCTCCGAGCTCGACGAGTGCGTCGAGGAGGCGATGCGCCACGACCCGAAGGTGCTGATCGAGGTCTCGGCGGAGGGCGCCCGGGAGGTCGAGTGCGGCGTGCTGCAGGCTCTCGACGGCACCCCCGAGACGAGCGTCCCGGCCGAGATCCGGATCACCGGCGAGCACGAGTTCTACGACTTCGCGGCGAAGTACCTGCCGGAGGAGGCCACCGAGCTCGACGTGCCGGCGGACCTGCCCCCCGGCAAGACCGAGGAGATGCAGGACCTCGCGAGGCGCGCGTTCGAGGCGGTGGACTGCGAGGGCCTGGCCCGGGTCGACTTCTTCGTGATGCCGGACGGCTCCCTGGTCATCAACGAGATCAACACGATGCCGGGGTTCACGCCCACCTCGATGTTCCCGCGGATGTGGCACGCGACCGGCCTGGACTACCCGGCCCTGGTCGACCGGCTCCTCCGGCTGGCGCTCCAGCGCGACACCGGCCTGCGTTGAGCCTCAGCTGCAGCTGTTGACCAGCTCCAGGTGTCGTTTGACCGGCCCGGCGAGCTGGGCGAGCGCCGCGGCGCCACCCTCGGGCAGGTAGTCCTCCGGCACGTGCAGCGCCACCCGGGGCCGGTAGCCCACCGCGGTGAACGTGGTGTCCCGGTCGCCCTGGGCCTCGTCCTCCGGGACGAACCAGCCCACGCCGTTCACCTGCACGCACCGGGCCAGCCGGTCGAAGCCGGCGGGGACGTCGACGCCGCAGGTCACCGTGATGGCCGGGATCGCCCCAGGCGGCGCCGAGCGCGTCGGCGGGCGTGACCGTGCGGGCGCGCTGGTCCGCCAGCGTCGTGGGGAGGTCGGCGACGAACGACTCGCAGGCTTGCCGGTCCTCTCCCGAGGATGCGGTGGAGTCGATCTCGACCCGGTCGGATCCGCTGCACGCCGCCAGCAGGAGCAGGCAGGCGGACGCGGCGACGCCCCGGGTCCGGTGGGACACGGGGCGTCGTCGGCGTGCGGGGCGGTCAGGCACTCAGATGTGCACGACCGGGCAGGTCAGCGTGCGGGTGATGCCATCGAGGTTCTGCACCTTCGAGACGACCAGCTTGCCGAGCTCGTCGACGTTGCGGGCCTCGGCACGCACGATCACGTCGTACGGTCCGGTGACGTCTTCGGCGAGGGTGACGCCCTTGACCTGGGCAATGGCGGAGGCAACCTCGGCCGCCTTGCCGACATCGGTCTGGATCAAGATGTACGCCTGGACGACCATCGTGGACTCCTCGTTCTTCGCGGGGATCGTGTGCCGGTCAACCTACCGTGCGGGACGCGTGTGTCGATAGGTGCGCCCATGCACTGGCCGCACGGCGTGATCTGGTGGGATGAGCGCATGTCTCTTCCCCCCGACGCCACCCTCGCCGACGCCGGCGAGTTCGGACTCATCAAGGCCCTGACCGACCTGTTCCCCCAGGGCGAGCAGGTGCTGATCGGCCCCGGTGACGACGCGGCCGTGCTGCGGGTGAAGACCGGCCACGTGGTGGTCTCGACGGACCTGATGGTCGAGGGCCGGCACTTCCGGCGCGAGTGGGCGTCCGCGGAGGACGTCGGCCACCGGGCCGCGGCGCAGAACCTCTCCGACGTCAACGCGATGGGGGGACGGGCCACCTCCCTCACCATCGGGCTGGCCGCGCCGGCCGACCTGCCCGCGCAGTGGGCGCTCGACTTCGCGCGCGGCTTCGCCGACGAGTGCGCCCTCGTGGGCGCGAGCGTGGTCGGCGGTGACGTGACCCGCGCCGACCAGGTGGTCATCGCGGTGACCGTGCTGGGCGCGTGCACCGAGGCGCCCGTGGTGCGCTCGGGGGCCGAGCCGGGCGACGTGCTGGCCCTCTGCGGGCGGCAGGGCTGGGCCGCGGGCGGCCTGGCGGTGCTCGGGCGGGGGTTCCGCTCGCCGCGGGTGCTGGTCGAGGCCTACCGGCGCCCGGAGCCGCCGTACGCCGCGGGCCGGGTGGCCGCCGAGGCCGGCGCCACCGCCATGATCGACGTCTCCGACGGGCTGCTCGCCGACGCGGGGCACGTGGCCGCCGAGTCCGGCGTCTCGATCGACGTGCGCCGCTCGGCGTTCGAGGTGCCCGAACCGCTCCAGGCCGTCGGCGCCGCGCTGGGGGCCGATCCGCTGCAGTTCATCCTGGCCGGGGGCGACGACCACGCACTGCTGGCGACCTTCCCCGAGGGGGCGGTCCCCAAGGGCTGGGCGGTCATCGGGACGGTCGCCGATGCCGCACCCGAGGGCCCGGCGGTGACCGTCGACGGCGCGCCGTACGAGGGCCCGACGGGTGGGTGCACTTCTGACGCTGTCCGCCTGCCACCGACCGGACATGCGAAGAGGCCGCCACCCGATGGGTGACGGCCTCTCGGCGATGGATCAGATCAGCGCGACACCTTGCCGGCCTTGAGGCAGCCGGTGCACACGTTGAGGCGCTTGGGGGTGCCGTTGACGGTCGCCCGCACGCGCTGGATGTTGGGGTTGAAGCGACGCTTCGTAATCTTGCGCGACCAGGGCCGGTTGTGACCGAAGCCCGGCTTCTTGGCGCAGATGTCACAGACGGCAGCCACCGTGAACTCCTGAAGATCGAGGTTGCAGAACTAAGAGCCCGACGAGCGGGCAACCGCATCAGAGTATCCGATGGCCCGGCCCGGGTGCGAATCGTGGCGGGAGGCGGTGTCTCCGACGACTGGTGTCCGCGCTCGCCGACGGGCGGCGCGGGCGGGTCCATGGTGCCACGCCCTATCCTGTGGCCTTCACCCGGCGTGGTGCGACCACGCCGACGCGAAGCGACGGGACACGAGGCACGGCGATGGAAGTTCCACACGGGGGCGCGATCGGGCTCGCAGTCGTGCTGCGCTTCGTCGACATCGCCACCGACGCCCTGGCGGCGGCTCGCGAGGAGATCGACGCTCTCAACGTCTACCCGGTGCCTGACGGTGACACGGGGACCAACATGTTCCTCACCGTCTCCGCCGCCCGCGACGCCATGCGCGAGGCGACCGGGGGAGACCCCGACAGTGACCGCGGCGCCGCCCTCGCCGCGTGCGGCCGGGGTGCCCTGCTCGGCGCCCGGGGCAACTCGGGCGTCATCCTGAGCGAGATGCTCGGCGCGATCTGCCACCGGATCGCCGCCTCCGGGCCCGACGAGCGAAGCGCGGTGGTCATGGCCGAGGCGCTCCAGCAGGCCGCCGACGCCAGCTACGCCGCGGTCGGCACGCCGGTCGAGGGGACCATGCTGACGGTCGCGAGGGCCGCCGCGGACGCCGCCGGCGAGCGCGCCGCCGACCCCGGGGCCCGCGCTCGCGACGTGTTCACAGCGGCCGCGGCCGCCGCCCGCGAGGCGCTGGCCCACACCCCCGAGCAGCTCCCGGCACTGAAGAACGCGGGAGTGGTGGACGCCGGCGGTCGCGGGGTGAGCGTCATCCTCGACGCCGCGGAGACGGTCCTGACCGGTCGTCGGCCGATGCCCGTCACCGTGCCGTTCGGCCAGCACGCGATCCCGGTCCCGCAGCCGGCGCGGCCGCAGGAGGGTGACCTCACCGAGGACGGGCCGTCCTACGAGGTGATGTACCTCCTCGACGCCGAGGACGAGCACATCCCGACGCTGAAGAAGTCGCTGGCGGGGCTCGGCGACTCGCTGGTCGTCGTCGGCGGCGAGGGCCTGTGGAACGTGCACGTCCATGTCGACGACGTCGGCGCGGCGATCGAGGCCGGGATCGACGCCGGGCGTCCGCACCGGGTCCGGGTCACCCACTTCGCCGAGCAGGTCGACCGGGCCCGCGAGACGGCCCGGCAGCGCGCCAGCGAGCGGACCGGCCGCCGGATCGTCACCGTCGCCGCGGGGCCCGGGCTGGCGCGCCTGTTCTCCGAGGCCGGCGCGGTCGTGGTCGAGGCAGGTCCCGGCCTGCGACCCTCCACCGGACAGCTCCTGGAGGCGATCACCTCCTGCGGCGCCGTCGAGGTCGTCGTCCTGCCCAACGACCCCGACTCGGTGCGCGCCGCCCAGATCGCCGCCCGCACCGCCGAGGAGGACCAGGGGCTGCGGGTCGTCGTCATCCCCACCCAGGCCCAGGTCCAGGGACTGGCCGCCATCGCCGTGCACGAGCCGGGACGCACCTTCGACCAGGACGTGCTCGAGATGACGGCGACCGCCCGGCACGCCCGCCACGGCGCGGTCACCGTCGCGGCGAGGCAGGCGATCACGATGGCCGGACCCTGCGAGCCGGGCGACGTCCTCGGCGTGGTCGCGGGCGACTTCGCGCTGGTGGGCTCCGACCTGTACGACGTGGCGACCGGCGTGCTGGACCGGCTCCTGGGCGGCGGCGGCGAGCTGGTCACGATCGTGGCCGGCACGGTCGACGACGGTGCCCACGCGGCGGCGTACGCCGACTCCGAGCCGGCCGACCTGGCCGCCCGCAGCGCCGCCTGGGTGGAGGAGCACCACCCGGCTGTCGACGTCGTGGTGTACGACGGTGGCCAACAGCGCTACCAGCTGCTCATGTCCGTCGAGTGAGGGGAGAACGATGATCAGCCTCGACTCCCCGATCGAGACCGTGCTGGGGGACAAGAAGGCCAAGCGCGACAAGATCGTGGACAAGCTCGGTCTGCGCACCGTCGGCGACCTGCTCGCCCACCACCCGCGCCGCTACGTGCGGACCGGCGAGCTGACCCGCGTCGACGACCTCGAGGAGGGCCAGATGCTCACGCTGGTCGGCGACATCGTGAGCAGCAGGGTCAACCAGTACCGCGACCGTCGCACCGGGCGTGCCGCCTACCGCCTCGACACGGTGCTCAAGACCGACGGGCCGTCGTTGCGGATGTCGTTCTTCGCGAAGTCCCAGCACGTCTCGGAGTGGAACGCCTCCCGGCTGCGCGTGGGTCGTCGTGGCATCTTCCTCGGCAAGGTCGGCAGCTTCCGGGGCGAGTGGCAGCTCACCAACCCGCAGATGGCGCTGTTCGGCACCGCTGACGAGGACGCCGCGAAGATGTCCCTGGACACGATGGGCGACTACTACTCGATCTACCCGCTCACCCAGGGCGTCGACTCCTGGGACCTGCAGCGTGCGATCACCTTCGCCCGCACAGTCCTCGACGACGTCCCGGAGCTGCTGCCCGACGGGGTCCGCCACGACTACGGGCTGATCGACGCCCGGACCGCCCTGGACTGGATCCACGCGCCCGCCGACCTCGGCCAGGTCTCGCGCGCCCAGCGGCGCTACCGGTTCGAGGAGGCGCTCGTCACCCAGCTCGTGCTGGCGCGTCGCCGGCGCGAGCTGCGGGAGCAGGGTGCGCAGGCGCGCACCGGGGGAGAGGGGCGGTTGCTCGCCGCCTTCGACGACCGGCTGCCGTTCGCGCTGACCGACGGACAACGCGAGATCGGCGCCCAGATCGAGCACGACCTGGGCCAGCCCCACCCGATGAACCGGCTGCTCCAGGGAGAGGTGGGCTCGGGCAAGACCCTCGTCGCCCTGCGGGCGATGCTGCGGACGGTCGACTCCGGCGGCCAGGCCGCGCTGCTCGCCCCGACCGAGGTGCTGGCCCAGCAGCACCACCGCTCGATCACCGCCATGCTCGGCGACCTCGCGGCCGGCGGGATGCTCGGCGGTGCCGAGGAGGCCACCGCCGTCGTGCTGCTCACCGGGTCGATGACGAAGGCGCAGCGCACCGAGCCGCTGCTGCAGATCGCGAGCGGCGAGGCCGGGATCGTGATCGGCACGCACGCGCTGCTCGAGGAGAGGGTCTCCTTCGCCGACCTCGGCTTCGTGGTCGTCGACGAGCAGCACCGCTTCGGGGTCGAGCAGCGCGCGGCCCTGACCGACAAGGCCGGCGCCCCGCCGCACGTCCTGGTGATGACGGCGACCCCGATCCCGCGCACCGTGGCGATGACCGTCTTCGGCGACCTCGAGACCTCCACCCTCACCGAGCTGCCCGCCGGCAGGGCACCCATCCAGACCAGCCTGGTGCCGCTGTCCGAGCGCCCGCAGTGGATCGGCCGGGTCTGGGAGCGGGTCCGCGAGGAGGTCGCCAAGGGGCACCAGGCCTACGTCGTCTGCCCGCGGATCTCCGGCGACGAGCCGGAGCAGGGCGAGACCGACCAGGTCGACCTCGACGAGGAGGGCCAGGTCGTCGCCCCGGCCGGCTCGCTGAGCGCCGTGGAGGACGTGGCGGCCGAGCTCGCCGAGGGTCCGCTCGCCGGGCTGCGGGTCCAGAGGCTGCACGGCAAGCTGCCGCCCGACGAGAAGGACCGCACCATGCGGGCCTTCGCCGCCGGTGAGGTCGACGTGCTCGTGTCGACCACGGTCATCGAGGTCGGCGTCGACGTCGCCAACGCGACCGCCATGGTGCTGCTCGACGCCGACCGCTTCGGCGTCTCCCAGCTCCACCAGCTGCGTGGTCGCGTGGGGCGGGGTGGCCTGCCCGGCCTGTGCCTGCTCGTCTCGCGTGCCGAGCCGGGCACGGACGCACGGGACCGGCTGGAGGCCGTCGCCGGCACCAGCGACGGCTTCGAGCTCAGCCGCGTCGACCTCGAGCAGCGCCGGGAGGGTGACGTTCTCGGCAAATCGCAGTCAGGGTTCCGCTCCAGCCTGCAGACTCTGCGGGTGCTGCGCGACGAGAAGACGATCGTCGAGGCGCGTTCGGCCGCCGACACGCTCCTCGAAGCCGACCCGGGTCTCGGGTCCTGCCCGGGCCTCGCCTCCGCGGTGCGGGAGATGGAGCTGTCCCGGCACTCCGACTTCATGGAGAAGTCATGAGCACGCGAGCCGAGCGCTCGCTGCGCCCCGCCGCGCCCGGGCAGCCCGCATGACCCGCATCATCGGCGGGTCCGCTGGCGGCCGGCGCATCACCACCCCGCGCGGCGCGAACACGCGTCCGACCAGCGACCGGGTGCGCGAGGCGCTCTTCTCGGCGGTGGAGTCCTGGTGCGGGTCGCTGCACGGCCTCCGCTTCCTCGACCTGTACGCCGGGTCGGGCGCGGTCGGCCTCGAGGCGTGGTCACGCGGTGCCGGTGTCGTCACGCTCGTCGAGCAGGACCGCCGCACCGCCGCCCTCATCTCCTCCAACGCCCGCGCCCTCGGGTTCGCGAGGGCCAACGTCCTCGCGGCCTCCGTGACCGCCACGCTGCGCCGGGCCCCGGCTGCGCCGTACGACGTCGCCTTCCTCGACCCGCCGTACCCGATGAGCGACCAGGCGGTGGCCGAGGACCTCCAGGCACTGGTGGCCCACGCCTGGCTGGTGCCGGGGGCCCTCGTGGTCGTCGAACGCTCGTCCCGCAGCCCCGAGCCGGAGTGGCCCGAGGGGTTCACCGCCATCCGGGAGAAGCGCTACGGCGAGACCGTGCTTTGGTACGGTCACGCCGCGTCCACGCCAGCCCCCGAGGAGTAAGCCCGTGCGCCGAGCCGTCTGTCCCGGATCCTTCGACCCGGTCACCAACGGACACCTCGACATCATCTCCCGCGCGTCGGGGCTCTTCGACGAGGTCGTGGTCGCCGTCGGCGTCAACAAGTCCAAGAAGAGGCTGTTCAGCCCCGAGGAGCGGATCGCGATGCTCCGGGAGGTCTGCTCCGACTTCGCCAACGTGACCGTCGACGGCTTCGAGGGCCTGCTGACGACGTTCTGTGCGGACCGGGGCATCCACGCCATCGTCAAGGGACTGCGGGCGGTCAGCGACTTCGACTACGAGCTGCAGATGGCCCAGATGAACGCCTCGCTGGCCGAGGTGGAGACCGTGTTCGTCCCCACCAGCCCGGAGTACTCCTTCCTGGCCTCGAGCCTGGTCAAGGAGGTCGCGATGTTCGGCGGCGACGTGTCGGGACTGCTCCCGTCGATGGTGCACGAACGACTGCTGGAGCGGCTGTCGGAGAACGGTGCTCCCGGCGACCGGTGAGCCGGGGACGGGGCAGTTTTGCCGTCTCGTGCCCTCGACCGTTAGCATTCTCAGCGATCTGTCCTGTCCGGACCCGGAAGTGAATCCCCTGAGCAACCTGGACCCGAGAGCGCCGCTCGTGCTCGATACACGCGAGCTCGGCCGCCGCCCGGGGTCCCAGCGCGAGGTGACACGAACGGTGCCGGCACCGGCAGATCTGGGCATCGAAGTTCTCCGTGTCCCCGAAGGTTCGCCGGTCCAGCTGGACCTGCGGCTGGAGGCGGTCATGGAGGGGGTCCTGGTCACGGGCACGGCGCACGCCGGGCTCGAGGGCGAGTGCGTACGGTGCCTGGAACCGATCACCGACGGGCTCGAGGGTCAGTTCCAGGAGCTGTTCGTCTACGACGACCACGCCACCTCCGAGGAGGACGACGAGGTCAGCATGCTCGAGGGCGACCTGCTCGACCTCGAGCCCCTGCTGCGGGACGCGGTGGTGCTCGCACTACCGTTCCAGCCGTTGTGCCAGGAGGATTGTCCCGGACTGTGCCCCGAGTGTGGGGCCCGTCTGGCCGACGACCCGGACCATGGGCACGAGGCCGGGACAGACCCGCGGTGGGCGAAGCTGTCCATGCTCGAGCACGACCCCGAACGACCCGAGTAACACGTACGGCCGGACGTCCCGGTCCTGGTAGAGGAGAGAACAGTGGCTGTCCCGAAGCGGAAGATGTCGCGCAGCAACACGCGTCACCGTCGCTCGCAGTGGAAGGCCGTCGCGCCGTCCCTGGTGACCTGCGCGAACCCCGCCTGCGGTGCCAAGCACCTCCCGCACCGTGCGTGCGGCGAGTGTGGCCAGTACGGCGCCCGGGCTGACCGTCGTCAGGTCCTCTGATCACGATCCCGGTCCGCTGACCAACTACGGCGAGCTCCGAGCGGCGCTCGGGAACCCTGAGCTGGATCCCGAGCTCCTCGAGCGCGCCCTCACGCACCGGTCCTACGCCTACGAGAACGGCGGCCTGCCGACCAACGAGCGCCTGGAGTTCCTGGGCGACTCGGTGCTCGGCGTCGTCGTCACCGAGACGCTGTACAGGACGCACCCCGACCTCTCCGAGGGTCGGCTGGCCAAGCTCCGTGCCGCGGTCGTCAACGCCCGCGCCCTCGCCGAGGTCGGCCGGGGCATCGGGCTCGGCGAGCACGTCAAGCTCGGTCGTGGCGAGGAGTCGACCGGGGGCCGCAACAAGGCCTCCATCCTCTCCGACACCGTCGAGGCAGTCCTCGGTGCCGTCCACCTCAGTGGCGGGTTCACGGTCTCGGCCGACGTCGTGCACCGGCTCTTCGACCCGCTCATCGAGGCCGCGTCGGCGCTCGGTGCGGGCCTGGACTGGAAGACCTCGCTGCAGGAGCTCTCCGCCGAGCACGGGCTCGGTGTCCCCGAGTACGTCATCGAGGACGACGGCCCCGACCACATGAAGACCTTCACCGCCCAGGTCAAGGTGGGCGAGAGGTTGTACGGCAACGGCGTGGGCCGCTCGAAGAAGGAGGCCGAGCAGGCCGCCGCCGAGACGGCCTACGGCGAGATCGCCCAGGACCTCGGCGTCGACGACCCGGCGGTCAGCGCGGCCCGCGGCGCCGCGGTCTCCGACTGAACCACGGCTGGCACCGGTGCCGGAGCTGCCCGAGGTCGAGGTCGTCCGCGCCGGTCTCGAGCGCCACGTCGTCGGCGCCACGATCACCCGCGTCGACGTGCTGCACCCGCGTCCGGTGCGCCGTGACCCCCGCGGCCCCGCCGGCTTCGCCCTGGCGCTGACCGGGCGGCGGGTCGAAGCAGCGCGCCGCCGCGGCAAGTACCTCTGGCTCCCGCTCGACAACGGCGACGCGATCCTCGGCCACCTCGGCATGAGCGGCCAGCTCCTGGTCCAGCCGCCGGGTGCGCCCGACGAGCGTCACCTCCGGGTGCGGGTCGCCCTGCACGGTGCCCTTCGAGACGGCTCGTCCCTCGCCTCCTCAGGGACCACGGCCGAGGACGGTGTGATCGAGGACTGGGAGCTCCGGTTCGTCGACCAGCGCATGTTCGGCGGGCTGTCGGTCTCGGCCGGCGGCGCGGACCTGCCGCCGGAGATCGCCCACATCGCGCGGGACCCGCTGGACCCGGAGTTCGACGACGACGAGTTCGTGCGCCGGGTGCGGCGTCGCGCGTCGGGGATCAAGCGGCAGCTGCTCGACCAGAACCTCGTCTCCGGCGTCGGCAACATCTACGCCGACGAGGCGCTGTGGCGGTCCTGCCTGCACGGCGAGAGACCGGGGGAGCGGCTGACCGCCCGGCAGGTCCACGACCTGCTCGGCCACGCTCGCGAGGTCATGTCCGACGCGCTCGGCCAGGGCGGCACGTCCTTCGACGCGCTCTACGTCAACGTCAACGGCGAGTCGGGCTACTTCGACCGCTCGCTGCACGCGTACGGGCGGGAGGGCGAGGCGTGCGAGCGGTGCGGAACCCCGATCCGGCGGGTCGCGTTCATGAACAGGTCGTCGTACTTCTGCCCGACCTGCCAGCCGGTCCCCAGGCGGTCCGCAAGGCGTCGCCGCACGCTCCCGCAGGCTTTGCCCACGGTCGATTGACCGGGCGCGGATCCGGTGAGACTCTTGAAGACGGCCCGCCACCGCGGGCTTACCATCCACCCGGAAGGCTAATCCATGGCCAAGGCGCTGATCGGTTACATGAACAGCGACCTGCGGACCCCCGCGCGACTCGTGGCCGAGAACGACCGGCTGCGCACCCGCGTGGGTGAGCTCGAGACTCTGGTCCGCCGACTCTCCGAGGAGAACGACAAGCTGGCGGCCACCCAAGCCTCCATGCTCGATCTCGAGTCCGCCTCGATGCAGGAGATGCAGCCCGTCTGACCCCGGGTGCACCCTCGCAGTCCACGGCGTGACCGTGGACCCGGTGGCTCGTTGAGCCGTCATGCGTCCCTGCGCCATGCCATGCCACGCCACGCTTCGCGCCGCGCGAGGCCTCGGGAGTCGCGGCGCGGAGGCCGGTGAGCCGGTGGCCAGCCGAGAATCCGGATGACGGGGCGCGCACCCGCCCACTAGCGTTTCCTGCTTGTGAGCAGAATCGGTGAAACCTTCGCACCCCAGCGGCTCGGCAGCGGCTTCCGCTGGCTGCTCGCGTCGTCCTGGGTGTCGAACCTCGGCGACGGCATCGCCCTGGCCGCCGGTCCGCTGCTCGTGGCCTCCCAGACCCACGATGCGTTCCTGGTGGCGCTGGCCGCGCTGCTGCAGTGGCTGCCGCCCCTGGTCTTCGGTCTGTACGCCGGCGCGCTGGCCGACCGGCTCGACCGCCGGCTGATCGTGGTCGTCGTCGACCTGCTCCGGGCCGTGGTGCTGGTCCTGCTGGCGCTCTCGGTGGTCAGCGGGACCGTCTCCATCGCGCTCGTGCTGGTGGCGATGTTCCTGCTCGGCACCGCCGAGGTGTTCGCGGACAACACCTCGAGCACCCTGCTCCCGATGCTGGTGCACCGCGACGACCTCGCGATCGCCAACTCCCGGCTCCAGACCGGCTTCATCACCGTCAACCAGCTGGCCGGACCTCCGATCGGGGCGGCGCTGTTCGCGACGGCCATGGCCCTGCCCTTCGTCACCCAGGCGGTGCTGGTGGCGCTCGGGGCGGTGCTGGTCTCGCGGATCGTGCTGCCTGCTCACGGCCGCGATCGCGGCGGCGAGAGCCACGTTCGCCAGGACATCGCGGAGGGGTTCCGCTGGGTGGTCCACCACGCGGCGGTGCGCACCCTGGTGCTCACGATCTTCGTCTTCAACATCACCTTCGGCGCCGCCTGGTCGGTGCTCGTGCTCTACGCCACCCGGCACCTCGGCATGGGCGCGATCGGCTTCGGCCTGCTGACGACGATCTCGGCGGTCGGTGGCCTGCTGGGCACCCTCTGCTACGGCTGGATCACCCGGCGGGTGAGCCTCGGGGACCTGATGCGCATCGGGCTGGTGATCGAGACCTTCACGCACCTGGCGCTGGCGCTGACCACGACGCCCTGGGTGGCGATGGTGATCTTCTTCGTCTTCGGTGCGCATGCGTTCATCTGGGGCACCACGTCGATCACGGTGCGCCAGCGCGCGGTGCCCTCCGAGCTCCAGGGCCGGGTCGGTGGTGTCAACCTGGTCGGCGTCTTCGGCGGTCTGGTCGTCGGGTCGGGCATCGGCGGCCTGCTCGCGCAGCACTGGGGCGTGACGGCTCCCTTCTGGTTCGCCTTCGCCGGTTCGGCCGTCTTCGTGGTGCTGATCTGGGGCCAGCTCTCGCACATCGCGCACACCGACGAGGAGCCGGTCACCTCCGTTCGTTGAGCCGGGGCTCGTGGCTCGGCGCGCCGGGTCCCCCGGCCGTCACTCCGGCCGGCTCGTCCTCGGGCGGGAGGCTCGGGGCGGACGGCCGGACGGTGCGCCGCCGCCACCTGCGCAGCAGGAACCAGCCCCAGGTGCACGCCAGGACGGCCGCCAGCCCGGCCGCGGTCCAGCGCAGCAGCCCGGACACGGGTGCCATGGACACGACCGGCTGCCGCGCGGGGTGGGAGTCTCCCACCACCCAGTCCTCACGCCAGGTCGTCTCGGGGAGCCCGGCCCGGTGGACGATGACGGTGACCTGGGCCGGTCCCGACCGGACGTCGTCCAGCGGGGCGGTCCAGTGCCCGTCGCCGGTCGAGGTGGCCGGCACGGTCGCGCCGGCGAGCGCCAGCTCGACTCCGGTGACGGGGCCGGGGGAGGGACGCCTGGCGTCGAAGACGTCGACGGTGACCAGGTTGCGGCCGGGCACGTTGGGTCGGATGTTGACCGCTTCCTGCAGGTCCCCGACCTGCGCGGCGAGCGGGCCACGGGTGGCCGCGGGCGTCTGCAGGAACTCGGGCTCGGTCGCCGGCTGACCGCTGGCGAGCACTCCGCTGGCCGCCAGCGCCAGCACGCCCAGCAAGGCCTCCGCGGTGACCGTGCGTCGCGGGACATCGAGGTCGTGCCGCCCGCGCACGCGACGATGGTTGACCAGCCCCACCAATCCCATGAGGGCGACCACGCCGACCTTGACGAGCAGCGTCCGGCCGTAGGTCGTGGCCAGGAGGGCGTCCACCGACGCCACGACGGCCGAGGACAGGTAGATCCCGGTGACGACGACGACCGACACGCAGGCGGCGGCCGGCAGCGCGAACGCACGCAGCACGGCACGCAGCGCAGGCACCGGAGGTCCATCGGCGCGGAACGCGGACGCCACCAGCACCACCAGGCACAGCACGCCGCCGGCCCAGGTGGTCACCGCCAGGATGTGCGCCGCGGTCGCGACCAGCCGGGTCGTCCCGGCCGCGGCACCCGAGTGGCCGAGCGCGGCGGTGCCCGTCGCCGTGAGGACGGCCCCGGAGACGAGGAGTCCACGCCGCCACCGCGGCGCGAACCCGCGCAGCGCCAGCAGGGAGCTCGCGGCGAGCATCAGCAGCCCCGTCTCCCGCCATCCCCAGCGAGCTCCGTAGCCGCTGTCCAGCAGCCGGGTCAGTGTCAGGCCGCTGGGGGTGATCTGGTTCAGCAGCAGCACCACCGAGGTGAGCAGTGCGGCCAGCGAGCCGACCCAGGCCAGCCCGCGCAGCCGCGCACGACCCGCCGCGAGCTCCGGGCGACCCCGCAACGTCGGCTCCAGCAGCGCACTGCCCAGCGCGAAGCAGACGCCGAGCAGCAGCAGCCAGCGCAGCGCGCTCTCCTCGAACCTCGGCACCGGTTCGACGAACTCGCTCGGTGCCACGGCCCGGCCGACACCGAAGACGAAGAAGCCGCTGGTGATGTGCAGGTCGTCGCTGGAGAGCGTCTCCCACGCCACGTGGTAGCTGTTGACCGGCAGGTCCGGCAGGGTCGCGATGATCGCCGAGGGAACCTCGGTGTCCTCGGCGTCCTCCGTGGCGAGCTTCAGGTCGGTCACCTTGACGGTCTTGCCGTCGCCGTCGACGATCTCGATCCGGGTCGCATCGAGGACGACGTGCTCGCTGAACGAGAGCGTGATCTCGTGCGGTGCCCGCTGCAGGGTCGTGCCGTCGCCGGGGTCGGTGCGCACGAGGTAGGCGTGCGCACCTGCCGGGGCCGGAAGCAGGAGCAGCAGGGACCACACGACCGCGAGGACCGCGGCCACCCGGGGGGCTCGACGCGTGGCCATCGCTACAGCACCGGGACGTGACGCAGCTCGTGGGACAGGTACTGCACCGTGATCGTCTCCCCGGGCCGAATGGCGAACCCGGTGTCCTGGTACACGAAGTAGTAGGTCTGGCCCGCCCGGATCAGGTGACCCGGCTTCATGATCGACACCCGCTGGGTGCTGCCGTCCCGCGCCTCGCTGGTCAGGGTGGGCACGTGCGGTCTGTCCTCCTGGAAGGCAGTGGCCTTCTCGACGTCCAGCACGACGTACTCCACCATGACCAGCCCGCCGTCCCCGACGACGGCCACCCGGGAGAAGCGGACCCCGGTGGCCGACTCCATCGAGGCGCTCTGCGGCATCGGCGCCCCGGGCGCCGCGCGGCCCCGGTCGGCCCCGACCGCGCTGACGATGTAGCCCAGCAGCACGGCGGCCACGAGCCCGAGGACGACCGGCACCAGGGGCACCCGTGGGGCCCACCGGGGGCGGCTCAGTGCGATGACCGACATGTCTCTCTCCTCACGTTCCGGCGGGTGCTCACGGCACCATGCCGCCGACGGAGCTGAAGCCGTCGAGGTAGGCGGACCCGGATCCGGCACGGGAGATCCCGTCGACCAGGCCGAGGCGCAGGGCGGCGAGCTTCAGCTTCGCGGTGTTCGCGTCCTCCTCGAAGGCTCGTCGGCCGTCGACGAGGACCTGGAGCGATCCGTGGGCGGCCGCGCCCCGGGGCTTGCCGGACACCCAGTGCAGGGAGACCCGGTGCGCCGACGGCGAGAGTCGCGTCCAGTCGCCCTTGATGGCGGAGCCGTTGGACCGGTGGAGCACGCCGCGCAGCTGGGTTCCCGAGCCCGAGGTCCGCAGCTGGAGGCTGAAGACCCCCTTCCCGGACGACGTCCTTCCCTCGAAGAGGGTCACCGGGCCACCGCCGGGAAGGCGGAGGCTGTGCGGTGCCATCGCGAAGCCGGCGCTGTAGCTGCGGACCGCCTTCTTGCTGCTGTCCTTGACGAACGCCGGGGCGTTGCGGGCACCACCCGGCAGTGAGACGACGACGCCGGACTTGTTGCCGTCCTTGGCGATGCCTGCCGCGCTGGACCGGGTGACCTTGCCGACCGAGGACGCGAACCCGAGCAGCCCGGCCGGACCGCCGTTGCTCCGCGTGATGCGGACGACCACGGTGGAGGTGTTGCTCCAGTTGCCGGCCAGGTCCTGGACCCGCAGGTTGAACGGCACGAAGCCGGTCGTGAACGGCGGGACGGGACGTCCACGGTCGCGTTGCCGCCAGCCAGGGACAGCTGGATCGGCGTCGCGTTCCCGGGGCCGGGATCATCGGTCCCCAGGAACACCTCGGCGCCGCCGAAGCCCGTCTCGTTGACCGATCCCGTCAGCCGCACGGTGGCCGCGCCGGCGGTCGGGTTCGGGGCCGCGGCGACGTCGCCGAGGACCGGCGCGGTCTTGTCGACCGTCAGCGGCGCGCTGAACAGCTCGCCCCAGTTCCCGGCAGCGTCCCGGCCACGGACCGCGACCACGTGGTCGCCGTTGTCCAGGGCGTGGATCTCGGAGACCGGGATCAGGCCGTAGACCGCCTCGGTCGTGCTGTCGAAGGCCCCGTCGACGGCGAGCATGTCGAAGCCCGTGCCGGGCTGGGGGTCGGCGCCGGCGTCGAGGAAGCCCTCGGCCTCCACGATCCGCCCGGTGCCGCCCGCGGATGCGTCCTCGATCTGGGCGGAGACCACCACGTTGCCCGGGTTGCCGGGGTCGTCGAGCTCGCCGTTGCTCGGGTTGGGCATCACGGCGGCGGCGTTCACGGTGGGACCGGTGCGGTCGATCACGAGCGGGATGTCCAGCTCGGGACCCCACAGGTCCAGGCCGTCGTGGCTGCGCACCAGCACGTGGTGCACGCCCTCACCCAGCGCGTCGAGGTCGGCAGCGGGGATCCTGCCGTCGAGGGAGACCACGCTCGCGGCCCGGTTGACGGCCAGGGGGGCGCCCTCACCGGGCGCGCCCAGGGTGTCGATGAAGTACTCGGCCCGGTCGATGGTGCCGCCGGCGACGCTGTCGTCACCGGTGGCGGCGATGCCCACGCCTTCGAGCCCGTTGCTGGGGCTGGTGTCCAGCGAGCCGTCACGGGTCAGCGGCCCGGTCTTGGGCAGCCGGAGCACGACCATGCCGATCACGCCCCAGTTGCCGGCGGCGTCGCGGGCCCGCACGAAGATGCGGTGCTTGCCGGCCGACAGGCAGCTGAGCGCGGCGGGCGTGGCCGCGCAGTCGCCCTGGGCAGGCAGCGTCCCCGTGGCGCTGACGGTGGTGCCGGCTCCCTGGAGGGACATGGGGGTGCCGAAGCCGACCCCGACGGTCGTGGCGTCATCGACCACGAGCTCCGCGGCGTCCACGTCTGCGCCGCCCGTCCCGGCGTCGCTCAGGTCGGCGGTGACGGTGACGTCGGACTTCCCGTTGGACGGGTCGGGCGAGACCGAGACGTGCGAGGGCACCGGGCCCACGCTGTCCACGGTGTTCAGCGGCGCGTTCGTGTCGAGGAACGTCATCATCCCGCCGAACGCGAGCCGGGTCGGGTCGGTCTCGGTCTGGCCGTTGTTGTCGAGGTGTCCACCGGCCTCGTAGAGCGTGAGCCTGGCTTCCGGACCCGGCGCCACGGACACCAGGGTGTCCATGGTCATGCCGGGCTGCAGGTCGGCCACGAGCTGGTGCGTCGCGAAGGCCAGCGGGTGCCCGTCCTGTGCCACCTCGGTCTGGTCGGCGCCGAGCAGCCCCATCGGGTGGGGGAGTGAACCGACGTTGGCGTAGCGGAGCAGCACGGTGTGCCCCTGGTCGGTGGGGATCGGGTCGGTCGACGGGAACGCCTTGCCGTTGATCAGGCGGTAGCGCGCCTTGAAGTTGCGCATGTCGAACGTCCTCGGCGCGAGGTTGAGGCGCGGGTCGAGGTCGCTGAGGACCAGCACGGCCTCGTCGTCGTACGCCGTGGCGGTGGTGCCGTAGGCGCCGGACGGGTCGGAGGGCAGCACCACGAGCGCGCCCGCGAGCCCCATGGCGACCTGGCGGGCCCCGTTGGCGGTGTGCCCGGCCTCGTAGGCGAAGGTGCCGGGCCGGGTCGCGGTGAAGGTGTACGCCGTGCTCCCGCCGGGCGCCACGCCCGTGGCGTTGTCGAGACCGGCGTCGAAGGCCGACGACGGCTGGCCCGGCAGGGCCAGGGACATCGGCTGGGTCAGGCCGTTGTGCAGCGTCACGGTGACGTGGTCGCCCTGCTGGACGACGAGGACCGGTCCGGGTGCGGTGGCGGGGTCCGCCTCCTGCGAGGCGAAGCCCCAGATCGGCAGCGGCTGGCCGAGGAGCTGGGCCGTGCCCGGCTTCGCCCACAGGGCGCAGCTGACCTCGGAGCCGGCGCGCTCGCAGCCGGACGGGGAGAGCCTGCCGGCCGGAGCGGCGGCCGCAGGTGCCGTCGCGGCGAGCACCCCCAGCTGGCGGGTGGCTGTCGCCGCGGTTGCGGCGCCCGAAGCGGCGGGCACGGTGGCCAGGACCAGGCCGGCACCGAGGACGGCCGCCATGAGGGAACGTTTCGTGGTCATCGCGCTGTCCTCAGTTCGTCGTGCAACCGGACGGCGGGTCGATGCGGTAGACCGTCATCATGCCGCCGAAGGCTGCTCCGTAGTTCGTGGCCTGCTCGAGGGCGTGACTGTGGGCGATGTGGTAGTACTCGCCACAGACGTTGTTGTCGGTGATGCTGCTCGGCAGGCTCTCCTTGGTGCCCAGGTAGCCGCTCTCGCTGAACCACGTGTCCGTGCCCGGCAGGCTCTGGTCCTGCAGCGGTGGGATCTCCACCGGGATCGGGTTGGTCGCGGCGTTCCAGTTCTCGACGTCGCGCCAGTCCATGAGCGCGTCCTGGCTCTGGCCCGGCTGCACGACCAGGTCGTACTTCAGGTAGGCGAGGTCCTCGCCTCCGGGACCCTCGAGGGCGTGGCCGTCGACGTTCACGACGCGCTCGTCGCTGCCGTGCGGGTGGAAGGGGTAGCTCACCGCACCGGCGTTGAGGTACCGGATCAGGGCCGGGCGGGGGTTCGTCTGCTCGTCGTAGGGCTGGATGTGCACCATCGCGCCGTACGGCTGGCTGGGCAGCCAGGTCGCGTTGTTCGGCGCCAGGGTGTCCGGCATGCTCCGCCCGTTGATCATGTAGTAGCGGGCGTTGTAGCTGTTCTGGTCGACCGGCTCCCCGCGCTCGACGGCGAGGTGGACGTCGGGGTCGACCTCCGAGAGCAGGAACAGGTACTCGTGGTCGGGGCTGAACGCCGAGTCGCTGCGGTCGTTGACCTGGTCGGCGTGGCCGGCGGGCCGGACCACGAGCGCACCGTACAGCCCCATCTGCAGCTGCTTGTCGGTGTCGGTGCCCGAGGAGTAGAGGTAGGTGCCGGGGCTGCCGGCGTCGAACTCGTAGGTCACCGAGCCCGGGGAGCCCGAGCCGTCGGGCGCCTCCGCAGCCTGCACCATCGAGGTCAGGGCGGCTGCGCTGTTGAGCTGCGGCTGCGCCGGCTTGCCGTCGGCGGTCACGTGCAGCTGGCCCGGGAAGATGATCGAGGTGGGCTCGGGCAGCGTGTTGTGCAGGGTCACCGTGACGTGCTCGCCCGAGGTCACGCACAGGACCGGACCGGGGAGCTGGAAGTCGCTGGTGCTGTCGGCGTAGGACCACATGTAGAGCGAGTTGCCGTCCGGCGTCGTGATGTAGCCGTCTCGGGCGGTCAGCGAGAACGTGTCGTGCGGGTCGGTGTCACAGACCAGGCCCTCCGAGGTGTCCGGGTCTGCGCCCGAGGAGGGCGTGACCCCTGCTGCCACGAGGGCCAGGGCGACCACGACCAGGACCGCGAGGCGGCGCCTGGTCACGAGGTTCATCAGGGCGTTCATCAGGTCTCCTCGGCTCTCACGCGTTCGCTTTGGTCTGGGGGCCGAGGGTGCCCGCGGGCTCGACGACGATCTTCGTCATCATGCCGCCGTAGCCGGGGCCTCCGCCGTTGTCCAGGTAGCAGTAGTTGCGGTCGTAGAGCAGGTACTCGCCGGGGGCCGGCGCCGTGAAGATGACGTCCCTGCTCTCACCCGGTCCGACGTCGACGGTGTTGGTCTCGATGTAGTTGCGGGTGCCGTCGCGCCCCTGGAGCAGGGACGCGTCCTTGGCGACGATCGTCAGGTCGATGTTGTCGACGGTCATGGCGTGCTGCTGGAAGCCGAGGTTCGACATCCGCAGCAGCACGCGGTCGCCGGCGTTGCAGTGCACCAGCGACGAGATCGGCTGGTACTGCAGGCGCCCGGCGGCGGCCGAGAGGGGATTGCCGTTGGGCGCGAGGGTGTCGGGGTAGCCGCGCCCGTTCAGCAGCCAGAAGCTGGGGTCGAAGTCGGTCCAGTCGCTGACCTGGATGTGGGCGTCCCGGAAGTGGGAGGCGGACCAGAGCTCGGTGATCATGAAGGTGAACTCCCGGTCGTAGCGGGTGGACCCGTCGCCGTCGTTGTAGGCGTAGCGACCGGCCGGCTGGCCGAAGTTCCCGGAGTTCTGCTTCGGGCGCACGTAGACCACGCCGGTCATGCCCATCTGGACGTGCTCCACGTCCTCGAAGTGGCAGTGGTACATGTAGGTGCCGGCGTCGTGCGGCCGGTAGAAGTAGGTGAAGTCGCGGCCGATCGGCACGGCCATCGAGAGCTCCGGCACACCGTCGAAGAGCGGGATCGCGTTGACGAACCCGTGCCAGTGCAGGGTGTGCCCGTCGAAGAGGTCCGGGCGCTGGACCAGCCCGAGGTTGGTCAGCGTGATGTAGATGTCGTCCTCCTCGTCGAAGGCGAGCACCGGGGCGCTGATCTGGGCGCGGCCCTCGCTGGGCCGCCACCTGGGGCGCGGTCAGCCCGGTGACGTCCCGGAAGCCGAAGACGTAGGTGTCGAAGGCGCCGGGCGCAAGCGGGTCGGGGTAGAACGGCGGATCGGCGGGCGCGCCGAGCGGCATGGAGACCCAGCCGTCGGTGCCCACCAGGTGCAGCTCCTTGGTCGGGCGGCCGGCGACGGTGCGGAACCGGGGCGAGGCAACGGGAGAGCTCTCGTACCTCGACCCGATGACGACGGCTCCCGCGAGGCCGGCGCTCCCGGTCAGAAGGGTGCGCCGGGACAGCGACTGACGGGGTGAGGTGCTGGTCATGGCTTCCTCCTGGTCGGTGGTCTGGTCAGTGGTGGTCGTGCCGGGGGCCCGTGCGGGACGGCGGGGGGCGCGATCCCGCGCGGGCCCTCGGGGCTCATGGGAGGTACTGGTCGGAACCGGCGTCCCACCGACCGCTGGTCGGCCTCGGCTGCAGGTCGCGGTCGTTGGTCGGTGCGTTGACCGTGTACTGGAAGTTGGAGGCCCAGCTCACGGCCTTGGACGCGGTGCCCCGCCCGTAGGCGGGCGATCCCGTCCCGGCGAGGTGGTAGTCACCGGTCAGCGTCGGCGGGAGCACCGCGGCCGTGATCCACGCCAGCCGGAAGGCCGGGTAGGTGCGCGACGACAGCACGTCCACCTGGAGGTCGAAGGGATCCTTCAGCGCCGGGTCGTCGGACAGGGTCACCGTCGACGAGGGAGCGGTTCCGCGGTCGGTCTGGAGCACCGAGTAGGTCGGCGTGAGCTGGCCCACCGGGACGTCGACCATGCCCATGTCCCAGTTGCACGATCCCGCCGTCGGTCCCGTCCGGCATGGCTCCGAGCCCGGTGACGCGGCCCCCCAGGTAGCTGCCGGCCCGGTTGTCCCAGAAGACGTTGTCGAAGAGCGTCGGCTTGCTGAAGGTCGTGTTGGCCAGGGTCGAGCTGGAGCCCGAGAAGGACGAGCTGCGCAGTCGCGACTGCAGCGGGTCGCTGTTCGTCGCCGTCGAGAGGCCCGCCGGCGCTGCCCGTCCGTCGCTGGTCACCGCGGTGGCCGTGGTCAGGTTCTTGGTGATCGTGTTGCCGACCACGTCCACGAACACCGCGTCGTCCAGGGCGATGCCGCCGCCCTCGTGGGCCGAGACGTTGTTGGCGATCGTGTTGTTGCTGATCCGGATCCGGCCGGGGTTGGTGCGCGAGCTGGTGGACCCGGTCGTCATCAGCAGCCGGATGCCGCCGCCGTCGTCGTTGGCGATGTTGGTCGAGATCACGTTGCGGTCGATGGTGACCGGTCCCGTGCCGGGCGAGAGCTGGCTCGGCTTCGGCGGGAGCTCGCCGGCGATCATCACGCCGCCGCCCTCGTCGTAGGAGCCGTTGAACCAGATCCGGTTCCCGCTGATGACGTTCCCCGTGCTGCTGCTGGAGCTGCCCTGGTAGCCGAACGCGGTCAGCGCGCCGCCGTACTCGGCGGAGAAGTTTCCGCAGAGCGCGTTGTCGGTCACGGCGTACCCGTTGCTGCCCTCGAAGATCCCGACGCCGCCGGCGAGGTTGCTGCCGCCGTTGTCCCGGATCTGGTTGCGGGTCAGGGTCAGGTTCGAGTTCCCACTGTTCAGGTACGGCGTCCCGACGCGCACGCCGCCGCCGTAGGAGCCGCTGTTGCCGACGATGACGTTGTCGGCGACCTGGAGGTTGCGCACGCTGTCGTGCACGTAGATGCCGCCGCCCTGGGCGGTCAGCGAGCCCGTGGCGCCGTAGGGCGTGTGGGTGCCGCCGCCGATCGTGTTGATGTTCGTCGGGAAGTCCAGCTGGACACCGCCGGTCAGCGTGAACCCGTCGATGCTGGGGGACCAGCCGTTGGGTGTCTGGCCACGGTTGTCGTGCAGCACGGTCACCACGGCTCCCACCGGCACGGCGGGGTCGCCGCTGTAGTCGAGCTGCGAGAGCAGGTCGATCCAGTCCGCGCCCTGCTGGTTGTCGGGGTTGAAGCCGATCCCGTCCACGATCGAGCCGGGGACGAACTCGCCCGAGGGCAGGAAGCCGCCGGGGCCGACGCCCTGCAGGTGCTGGTACCCGTGCAGGATGACGTTCTCGGTGTACTCACCCCGGGGGTTGCCCGGCGTCTGCGCGCCGGGCCAGACGACGACCACGGAGTAGCGCGAGCCGGCGGCCTCGATGCCGGCCTGGATGGTCGGCTGCTGCCCGGCCCCCGGACCCACTTCGACGACGCGGGGGTTGTTCGCCGAGCTGCCGGTCGGGGTGCGTCCGTCCACGACCTGAACCGTCACCCCGTTCACGCTCCTGGTGCCGGTGGCGGTGGTGATCCGCAGGGCCTGCGCGCCGTACGGCGTGCCGGTCGGCACCGTGAACACGATCGTGTCGTCGGTCCAGGAGGTGGGGGTGACCGTCGCCGTGCCGAGCGTCAGCTGACCCGGGGTCGTGCCGAAGTGGGTGCCCCGGACCGTCACCTGGCGTGGGGACCCGGTCACGTTCATCCTGACCACCGGCAGGTTCACGGAGAACAGCTGCGGGTAGGAGGCATCGAGGTCGCACTGGGTCGGGTTGGCCGTCGTGCCGTCCGGCGCCAGCGCGATGCTCGCGACCTGGGTGGGCGCCTCGTCGGTGACCGTGTAGAGGCCCGGCCAGCCCTGGAAGTTCGCGGCGATCGTGCGGAACCGCGGGTTGTAGTCGGGATTGAGCGCCCCGGGCTGTCCCGGGTCGTTGCCGACGAAGCGGTACATGTTGGGGCACGGTCCCGCCGGCACCGGGCAGTTGAACGTGTCCGTGGAGGGCTCCAGCGCCTCGTAGAGGCCGTTGAAGTCCGTGTGCACCGTGTCCGTCAGGCGGCCCGCGTAGTCGTAGAGGCCGACCGGGACGAAGGGCAGACCCTGCGCCTCGCCGTAGTTCACGCTGCGCTTGTCGAAGGTCAACCCGAGGTCGTTGAGGGTCACGCCCCAGAAGTGCGTGGGCAGCGGCACGTCGGTGAACAGGTTGAAGTTCGGGGCCGCGGTCTGGCCGGCCCGGACCGTCACCAGCTTGGCCTCGCAGGAGGGCCGGTCCAGGCCCTCGAAGGGGCTGCCGCCGTTGTCCAGGATGTTCTGGTTGGTCACCTGCACCTGGTGCAGGGCGCCGGCGCAGGCGGAGACGATGCCGGCCTGCTGCGACGGCGGCTGGGACGGCTCGACGGCCGTGGGCTGGTCGCCGGGTGCGGGGTCGGCCGCCTCGGCCGGCGTGATGGCCGCCATGTTCTCCTGCGGCAGGTAGGAGTCGCCGTCGAAGACGTTGAGGTCCTCCTCGGCCGTGGCCTTGTACATCGGGCCGCCGCCGACCGGGTTGTCGGGGATGTCGACGGCGATGATGTAGTCGCCCGGCACCAGGTCCTGCTCCTCGCCGTCGGGCAGCGGTGCGTAGAGCGGCATCTGGTGGTCGGGGGCGGGGTTGCGGGGGTCGCCCGGCTTGTAGAGGTTCACGTTCGAGGACGAGAAGCCGTAGTTGCCGTTGACCGTCTGTCCGGCGTCGCCCGGCGTCTTGTCGCTCGGCCCGATGGCCACGCCCATCATCGGCGCCTCCAGGCACATCCGGTCGGCGGTCTCGCCGAACTCCGGCAGCGCACGCTGGTCGGTCAGCGGCCGGCCCTTGTAGTCGTACGCCGTGCAACCGCGCGTGGGCTGCCAGGTCTCGGAGGTGTAGGCGTCCGAGAGCTCGGGGCCCTTGACCAGGGCACCCCGCGTGGCGCTCGGGTTGGTGCGCATCAGGTCGGTGGGCAGCGTGTCGGTGCTGTCCGCCGACGTGACGGTCGTGGCGTCCGGCAGCGTCGCCGTGGCGTGGGCGGTGTCGGCCAGCGCCGGGCGCAGCACGTCGTCGAGGGTGACGACGTACGACCCGGTGCACTCGACCTGGGCGCCGGCGGCCAGCGTGCCGTTCGGGAGGGGGCCGGTGGGACAGGTGAGGTCCCCGACACGCTGGTCCCGGACCGCCAGGTCGCCCAGGTCGACATCACCGCTGTTGGTGGCGGTGACGGTGTACTCGACGGTCTCGCCCGCGTCGGCGCGGTGGTCCCCGTCGATGTCGGCCAGCGTGGCCCGCTCGACCACGGCCAGGCCCGAGGGTGCGTCGGTCGCGACCTCGACGTCGGCGACCACGCTGGAGACCGTCGCTGCGTTCGCGTCGGCTGCGGTCGCGGTCAGCTCGCGCCGGAGCACGCCCTGGTCCACGTCGGCCTGGGTGACCGTGTGGGTGGCGGTGCAGTCCACGGAGCCGCCGGCCGGCAGCGGATCGGCCGGGCACTGCACGCTGTCGGCACCCATGCCGTCGACGGTCGGGGCGGAGAGATCGCTGTTGCCGGTGTTGGTCACGGTGAACGAGTAGTCGACCGTCTCGTCGGCGTCGGCGAGGCCGTCCGCGTCGGCGTCGTTGAGCACGGCGCGGGGCGTGAGGAGCAGCGACGAGACCGAGGCGTCCGACAGCTGGAGCGGCTCGATCGCCTTGCCCTGGCGGCAGGTGTTGGCCTTGTCGCCGGGCGTGCTGGCCGTGCAGGGAGTGGTGGCGTACAGGTGGACCTTCAGGTCCGGGATGCCGGGCTGGTAGGACTCGGAGGCCGCGTCGGCCGGGTCGAGCTCGTTGCGGGTGGTGTCGTAGCTGACGGTGCCGGCGATGCCGCCGTTCTCGCGGCCGGCGTACGGCTTGACGCCCCAGTCGATCTCGCCGCCGAGGCCGATGATCGGCAGGAAGTTCAGGTCGACCAGGCCGCCGAGCTTCGTCGTCCACTTCTTCTCGTTCTCGCCCCGGTAGCTGATGCCGGTGGTGCGGTAGCGCGTGTTGAACGCCTCGAGCACCAGCCACTTGCCCAGCGGGTAGGTCTCCTTGATGACGTACTCGCCCTGGTCGTTGGTCGACTTGGTGTTGGTGTACTGGTCCATCAGCGAGTTGTCGCGCTCGCGGACGGTCAGGGCGAAGCCGGGGACCGACTTCTCCCCGGGGTCGCGCCGGCCGTTCTCGTTGGAGTCGATGAAGACGTGGCCGTGCAGGTGGGTGAACCACCCGACGATCATCTTGTTGCCGACGTCGCTGACCCTGCCCTTGCGGACCGTGACGTTGAAGCTCCACAGGATGTAGTCGAGGTTGTCGTCCCACACCGAGAGCTGGTAGGTGCCGTTCGGCACGTGCTGGATGTCGAACGCGCCCTGGGCGTTGCCGCGACCCACGTAGATCGCGGCGTCACCGGCGCCGAGGTCGGACAGTGCCACCCAGGGCCGCTTGATCGGCCCCTCCACCTTGGTGTTCGGGAAGCCTGTCTCGTAGGACAGGCCGGGGGCGCCGCCGATGTAGGGGAGGCCGCCGACGACCACGCCCTTGACGGCGCCGGTCGGCGGGTTGTTGTGGGGGACCTGGACCTCGCGGGGCCGCGCGAAGCCGAAGACCACCATCGGCACGGGCTCGCCGCCCTTGAGGACCTCGTTGTCGAGGCCCGTCTCGCCCTCCTGCACCCAGATGTCGTGGTCGGTCGCGCCCTCGAGGGTCGTGGTCTGCACCCAGTCCTTGCGCTGGCCGCGAGGGGGCGTCACGACGGCGGCGTACCGGTTGGGGCCGAGGTTCGGGATCGTGATGATGCCGTCGCGGTCGCTGACGCAGCGACCGGTCGAGGAGCTGTCGACGACCGGGTGGTTGTCGCTGTCGAAGACGATCGGGGCGCTGGGGACGCCACCCACGTGCCGGTAGACCGTGCAGAGCGGGTTGCCGTAGTAGTCGGTGCTCACGTCGCCGAAGACGTCGGTGAGGTGGGCGCCGAAGCCGGACAGGCCACGCTCCGCGTCGGCCTCGTACGTCGCGTCGACCGGCGCCTGGTCCTCGAAGACCTGGATCTGGATCGTGGCCAGAGGCAGCGGCGTCGGGTTCATCCGGACGGTCACCGGCTGGGTTGCCCCGGGCTGGACGGTGAAGTGCGCGCCGTCGATCTTGAAGCCGTCGGCGGTCACGGAGATCAGGTACTTCCCGGCCGGCAGGTCGTCCAGGGCTGTCGAGTCGTTCAGGTCGTCCTGGTTGCCCTGCGCCACGATCGGGGCGTAGCCCGAGGTGTTGCGGATGGACGGCCACGGACAGGTGTCGGCGAAGTCGGGGTTCGAGCTGCCGCCGGCGGCACCCGGGGGCAGGCAGTCCTCCGTACCCGGGTCGGCCGACGTCCCCGGGTCGCCGGTGTCGTCGACGTTGATCAGCCACGTGTAGTCGGTGACCGGGTCGCCCTGGTGGACGAACCCCGGCCCGTCCCCGACGGAGCGGGCGCTCTGGACGTGCAGCGTGATGCTGCCAGGGGAGTCGGCTGCGGCGGATGCCGTCGGAACGGTCGCCCCGGTGCCGGCCAGCACCGGCACGAACACGGCGAGCCAGCTCATCACGAGCACGACTCGCATCCACGGCTTGAGAACGATGGTGGTTCTCACGGCCCCTCCTCTGCTTCGCGGTTCTGCGCCGACGGCGCTGTAGGCGTCACCTTGAGGCTGTGCACCCGGGTCGAGAAGTGGGACTGCGGAATCCGTCGATCCCGGGTCAGCGGGGCGTCGGTCCCCTGACACCGGGCCGTCATCGCCGGTCACCGCGACGTCATCGGACCGTCATCTCGAGGCGCATCCCCGGCCCGTCTGGCTCCCCGAAGTCGCGCGGGGCGTGACCTGGTCCGAACGGGTGGGGAGCTCTACCCCATGTTGGGGAAGTGGGCCACCCTTCGCCGCGGTGTCACGAGGAGCCGGCCGGACGATCTGGTCGCGACACGACGACCGGGGGGTTCGAATGAGCAGGGTTCTGGTGGTGGACGACGAGGAGCGGATCACGTCGTTCCTGGCGCGCTCCCTGTCACCCCAGGGGCACAAGGTGGTCACCGCCTCCACGGGCGCCCAGGCGCTGAAGGTGCTCGCGGCCCAGGAGGTCGACCTGGTGCTGCTGGACCTGGTGATGCCCGAGATGAACGGGCTGCAGTGCCTGGCCGCGATGGCCGAGGCCGGCCCGGTGCCACCGGTCATCGTGCTGTCCGGTGTCTCCGACGTCGCGGCCCGGATCCAGGCGCTCGACGCCGGCGCCGTCGACTTCGTCGGCAAGCCGTTCCACGTCTCCGAGCTCATCGCGCGGACGCGGCGCCACCTGGGGGCCGCGACGGGGGGACGTCCGCAGACCCAGCGGTACCTCGAGGCGGGAGGCATCCGCCTCGACCTCGACCGGCGGCGGGCGCGCGCCGGTGACGAGGAGGTGGCGCTGGCCGAGCGCGAGTTCGCGCTGCTGGCGCACCTGATGCGCCGACGGGGTGACGTGTGCCGGCGCGACGAGCTGCTGCACGACGTCTGGCACCTCGACTTCGACCCGGGGAGCAACGTCGTCGAGGCGTGCCTGCGCCGGCTGCGCGCCAAGATCGCCCTGCTGCCGGTCGAGACCGTCCGCGGGGTCGGCTACTGCTTCTACGGAGAGGCCGCCTGATGGGCCGCACCGCCACCCAGCTCTTCTGGCCCTGGATCGCCTGGGCGTCGTTGTGCCTGGCCGGCATGGTGATCCGGCCCGGCGACGAGACGGTGCCCTACCACCTCGGGTACGCCGGTCTCGCCGTCGCGTTCGGGGTCGACGCGTGGAGCGCCCGTCGTGCCTACCTCTCGCTGGCCGGCTTCACCCTGGCCACCGGCGCCGTGCTGGTGGAGCGGGCGGCCTCGGGGGTCCTCGCCTGGGAGGAGACCAGCGAAGTCCCCCTGATGTGCCTGCTCATGGCGCTGATGGTCTGGCACGTCCGGCGGCGCCACGCGGCGCTCGCCCGGGTGACCGAGCTCGCCGATCGTGACCGGGAACAGGCCCTGCGCCGCGAGCGGATCGTCCGGGTCACGTCCCACGAGATGCGCACGCCCCTCGCGATCGCGACCGGCTACGTCGACCTCCTCCGGGAGAGCGAGGTGAGCCCGCGGCAGTCCGAAGACCTGGCGGTGGTGCACGACGAGCTGGAGCGGATCTCGCGGGCCGCCGACCGGCTGCTGCGGATGATCCGCTTCCACGAGGAGCTTCCGACGCAGGCCGTCGACCTCGACCTGCTGGTCCACAGCCTGGTGCTGCGGTGGGGGGTGGTTGCGCCCCGTGCCTGGCGGGCTGACGCGTCGGCCGAGCTGGTGGTGGGCAGCGAGGAACGGCTGCGGGCCTGCCTCGACACCCTGGTGGAGAACGCCGTCCGCTACACCGCGGAGGGCCAGACGATCCGCGTCTTCGCGCGCCAGGAGGGCACGGACCTGGTGCTGGGGGTGAGCGACGGCGGAGAGGGCATGTCCGCGGAGCAGATGGCGGCGGTCAACGACCACGGGGAGCACGACGGCGACGGGCCGCTGCCGAGCGACCCCCGCTCCCAGACCGGGCTGGGCCTGTCGCTGGTCCGCGAGATCGTGGAGTCCCGAGGGGGCACCATCCACGCCGGCCGTGGGACCGAGGGGGGCGCCGTCGTGACGCTGCGACTGCCGCAGCCGACGTGGGTGCCGCGACTGCCGGGGCCCCGCCAGGAGATCGTCGGGCGCCTGCAGCCCGCGCCCACGGCACCCGAGCTGGGCCTGGCCGGTCGGTGAGTGCGGGAGCCGCGCCGCACCCAGCTCTCTGGCGCAACGCTCGGCCTGAGTCCTCCCCAGATCCCGCGGTCCGGGGGACCCTGCCGGTAGGGTGAGCGGCGCTGAGCTTCCCCACGGCGTGCTGCGATGAGGCAGCTCTCGTTCAGTGCCCCGTGACGGGCCGACGGACAGACCGTCGTCCCGACGATGCTGAGGAGCCGCGTTGTACCTGAAGAGCCTGACCCTGAAGGGGTTCAAGTCCTTCGCCTCCTCGACCACCCTGCAGCTCGAGCCCGGCATCACCTGCATCGTCGGGCCCAACGGCTCCGGCAAGTCCAACGTGGTCGACGCGCTCGCCTGGGTGATGGGGGAGCAGGGCGCCAAGTCCCTGCGCGGCGGCAAGATGGAGGACGTCATCTTCGCCGGCACCTCCGGCCGCCCGCCCCTGGGCCGGGCCGAGGTGCTGCTGACCATCGACAACTCCGACGGGGCGCTCCCGATCGAGTACGCCGAGGTCACGATCAGCCGCACCATGTTCCGCAGCGGTGGCTCGGAGTACGCCATCAACGGCAGCTCCTGCCGCCTGCTCGACGTCCAGGAGCTGCTCTCCGACTCCGGCATCGGCCGCGAGATGCACGTCATCGTCGGCCAGGGCCAGCTCGACACGATCCTGCACGCGACCCCCGAGGACCGGCGCGGCTTCATCGAGGAGGCCGCGGGCGTCCTCAAGCACCGCAAGCGCAAGGAGAAGGCGCTGCGCAAGCTGGACTCCACCGAGGGCAACCTGACCCGGCTGGCGGACCTGCTCAGCGAGATCCGTCGCCAGCTCAAGCCGCTGGGCCGGCAGGCCGAGGTGGCCCGCAAGGCCGCCGCCGTGCAGGCCGACGTCCGGGACGCGCGCGCCCGGCTGATGGCCGACGACCTGGTCACGGCCCGCACCTCGCTGGAGCAGGAGCTCGCCGACGAGTCGGTGCTGCTCGAGCGTCGCGAGCAGGTCGAGGCCGCGATCACCGCCACCCGGGAGGCCGAGGCCGCGCTCGAGGCCGCGCTGCGCGAGGACCTGCCGGCGCTCTCGGCCGCCCAGGAGACCTGGTTCGCCCTGTCGGGACTGCGGGAGCGCCTGCGCGGCACCCAGTCGCTGGCCGCGGAGCGGGTGCGGAACGCCGCCGGGTCGGCAGATTCCGACGACACGCACTCGGGCCGCGACCCCGAGCAGCTCGAGGCCGAGGCCGAGCGGGTGCGCGAGCAGGAGCAACGCATCGCCGCGGAGGTCGACGGCCACCGCACCGCGCTGGAGCAGGCGGTGGGCGCCCGCAAGGCCGCCGAGGACGCGGCTGCGGAGGAGGAGCGTCGGGTCGCCGGGCTCCAGCGCGCGGCGGCCGACCGCCGCGAGGGGCTGGCCAGGCTGCACGGCCAGGTCAACGCGCTGAAGTCCCGCGCCGCTGCCGCCGACGACGAGCTGGGCCGGTTGACGCTGGCGCGCGAGGACGCCGTGGCGCGCGCCGAGCGCGCCCAGCGCGACTTCACCGCGCTGGAGACGAAGGTCGCCGGCCTCGACGCCGGTGAGGAGGGCCTCGACGCCGAGCACGAGGCCGCGAGCGCCGCGCTCGACGACATCGAGGAGCGGCTCGCCAAGGCGCGCGAGGAGGCCCAGCAGGCCGACCGCGACCGGACGGGGCTGCTGGCCCGCAAGGACGCGCTGGAGATGGGGCTCAACCGCAAGGACGGTGCCGGTGCCCTGCTCGCCGCCTCCGACTCGGTCTCCGGGCTGCTCGGCTCCGTCGCCGCGCTGCTCTCGGTCCGTGCGGGCTTCGAGGCTGCCGTCGCGGGTGCGCTCGGCTCGGCCGCCGACGCGGTCGCGATCGCCGACGCGGACGCCGCGGTGCGGGCCATCGGGCTGCTCAAGGACGACGACCTCGGCCGCGCCGGCATGCTGCTGGGATCCGGGCCCGGGTCCGACGACCGGGACTGGCCCGGCCTGCCCGGCCACGCGGCGTACGCCGTGGACGTGGTGGAGTGCCCCGACGCGCTGCGGCCGGGCCTGGCCCGGCTGCTGTTCAAGGTCGCGGTCGTCGACGACCTGTCGGCGGCCCGGAGCCTGGTCGCCGACCTGCCCGACGTCACCGCGGTCACGCGGGAGGGGGACCTGCTCGGTGCCCACTTCGCGTCGGGCGGTTCCTCGAGCCAGCCGAGCCTGATCGAGATCCAGGCGGCCGTCGACGAGGCCGCGGAGCAGCTCACCGAGGCGGTCGCAGCCTCGGAGCGGCTGGCCTTCGACATGTCGCGGCTGGAGCGCGAGCGGCTCGAGGCGCACAAGCGCGTGGACGTGGCCCTCGCCAGGCTCCACGAGTCCGACGCCACCCTGGCCGCGGTCGCCGAGGAGCTGGGACAGTACGGCTCCCAGGCCCGTGCGGCGCGCGGTGAGGCGGAGCGGCTGGCCCAGGCCATCGAGAAGGCGGAGGGGTCCCGGGACCAGGCCCTGGCCGGGCTCGCCGAGCTCGAGGCCCGGCTCGCGAGCGCGGAGGAGGCACCCGAGGAGGAGCCGGACACCTCCGGTCGCGAGCGCCTCGCCGAGGAGGCGCGCACCGCCCGGCAGGGCGAGATGGACGCCCGGCTCGCGCTGCGCACCTCGGAGGAACGCGCCCGGGCCCTGCACGGTCGGGCCGACTCGCTGGTGCGGGCGGCGCGTGCGGAGCGCGAGGCTCGCGCCCGTGCCGCGGAGCGCCGCGAGCGGCTGCTGCGCGAGGGACGGGCCGCGGAAGCGGTCGGCACCGCCGTGGCCTACGTGCTGGGCCGGCTGGAGGTCTCGGTGCACCGCGCTGCGGAGGCCCGGGCCGCGGTCGAGCAGGCGCGGCAGGGCCGGGAGCAGGAGCTCCTCACCGTGCGAGCCAGCCTGCGTGACCTCGGCCGGGAGCACGACGAGCTCGTGAACTCGGTGCACCGCGACGAGATGGCGCGCACGCAGCAGCGGATGCGGATCGAGCAGCTCGAGGAGCGCGCGCTGGAGGAGCTGGGCCTCGACCCGGACGGCCTGGTCGCTGACTACGGGCCGGACCGGCCCGTCCCGATCGAGCAGGACGCGGCGGAGCCGGGTCAGGGGGCCGCTGAGGACGAGGAGGCTGACCAGGCCGGACCCCGGCTGGTGCCGTTCGTCCGCGAGGAGCAGCAGAAGCGGCTGCGCGCCGCCGAGCGGGCGCTCTCGATGCTGGGCAAGGTGAACCCGCTGGCGCTCGAGGAGTTCTCCGCGATGGAGGAGCGACACAAGTTCCTCACCGAGCAGCTCGAGGACCTCAAGAAGACCCGCAAGGACCTCCTCGACATCGTCAAGGAGGTCGACACCCGCGTCGAGCAGGTCTTCACCGAGGCCTACGCCGACGTGAGCAAGGCCTTCGACGCGACCTTCGCCCGCCTCTTCCCGGGTGGCGAGGGCAGGCTGGTGCTCACGGCGCCGAACGACATGCTGAGCACCGGCGTGGAGGTCGAGGCCCGCCCTCCGGGCAAGAAGGTCAAGCGCCTCTCGCTGCTGTCCGGTGGCGAGCGGTCCCTGGTGGCGGTGGCGTTCCTCGTGGCCCTGTTCAAGGCCCGTCCCTCGCCGTTCTACATCCTCGACGAGGTCGAGGCCGCGCTGGACGACACCAATCTCGGCCGGCTGCTGGAGATCTACGAGGAGCTCCGGGAGAACTCCCAGCTGCTGGTGATCACCCACCAGAAGCGGACCATGGAGGTGGGGGACGCGCTGTACGGCGTGACCATGCGGGGCGACGGTGTCTCGGCCGTGATCAGCCAGCGACTGCGCGAGGCGGAGCCCGCCTAGTGGCGTCGCCAGCCTCGCCCGTCGGCAGGCCCACCCGCGCCGAGTACGTCCACTGGGAGCGGGTCACCACCCGCTGGGCCGACATCGACGTCTACGGGCACATGAACAACGCCCGCTACTTCGAGCTCATCGACACCGTGGTCAACAACCACCTGGCCGAGGCCACCGGCGTCGACATCCGGAAGCTGCCGGCCATCGGGGTGGTGGCCGAGGTCTCCTGCCGCTACTTCGCCGAGGTCGGCTACCCGGAGCCGGTCGACCTGGGGGTGGTCGTCGACAAGGTCGGCACGTCCAGCGTCGTGTACCGGATCGGTCTCTTCCAGGGGGACGGTGAGGAGGCGGCCGCCGAGGGCCGCTTCGTGCACGTGTACGTCGACAGCGTCGACCCCGCCCGACCGGTGACCCCGATGCCGGACGTGATCAGGGCCGCAGTGGTGCCCCTCCTGGGGTGACCGAGGAGCGATGACCCGCACGGGGTGTGCGACCGTGGAGGTTCGGGTACGCCCGTCCGAACCACTTCCCCGAAGGACACGCCATGCTCGTGATCGCCCTCGTGATGCTCGTCATCCTCGTCCTCGCCGCCCTCGTGGTGACGTTCGTGGCCTTCCCGCACCGGGGTGAGGATCTCCCGGCGGCGCCCTGGCTCGGCGAGGCGATGACCAAGGCGGCCGGCGCGCTCCCGACCATCGACAACAGCGACGGCGCGAGCCCCGAGCAGCACCTCCAGCGCGGCGCCGACCGGCAGGCGGCGGGCAGGGAGGACAGCGGCCCGCTGTTCTGACCTCCTCTGGTTGGATTGATCCCATGGACCTCCTGTTCCTCATCATCCTCATCGCGGTCGTCGCGGTGCTCGCCGTCGGTGTCGGCGTCGGGCTGCTCGTCCGGGGCGTCCGGCGCAAGCCGACGGCTCCCGGTGCGGGCACCGACGTCATCGCCCCGCCGCCCACCGAGGCGGAGGCTCCCGCGGAGGCGCCCGCCGCGGTCGAGGTGCCCGAGGCGCCGGCGGCGCCGGTCCTCGAGAAGCCGGAGGGCACCGCTTCCCGGCTGGCCCGGCTCCGGCAGCGCCTCGCGGGCTCCCAGGGCGGTCTGGGCCGTGGCCTGCTGGCCCTGCTCTCGCGCGACCGGCTCGACGAGGACACCTGGGAGTCGATCGAGGACACCCTGCTCACGGCAGACGTCGGTGTCGCCCCCACCCAGGAGCTCGTCGACCGGCTGCGGACCCGCCTGCGCGTGGAGGGGGGCCCGGACACCGACCCCCGGGCCGTGCTCCGGGAGGAGCTGCTGGCGCTGGTCGACCCCGACATGGACCGCGCGCTCCGGGTCAGCGGTGCGGACGGCAAGCCGGGCGTGGTCCTCGTGGTCGGCGTCAACGGGGCCGGCAAGACCACGTCGGTCGGCAAGATCGCCCGGATCCTGGTCGCGGACGACCGCAGCGTCGTCCTCGGCGCGGCCGACACGTTCCGTGCGGCGGCGGTCGAGCAGCTGGCCACCTGGGGCGAGCGGGTCGGCGTGGACGTGGTCCGCGGGCCGGAGGGCACCGACCCCGCCAGCGTCGCCTTCGAGGCGGTGCGCGAGGGGGTCGACACCGGTGCGGACACCGTCCTGGTGGACACCGCCGGCCGGCTGCAGAACAAGGCGGGGCTGATGGACGAGCTCGGCAAGGTCAAGCGGGTCATCGAGAAGCAGGCCCCGGTCACCGAGGTGCTGCTCGTGCTCGACGCCACCACCGGCCAGAACGGCATGATCCAGGCCCGCGTCTTCAGCGAGGTCGTGGACGTGACCGGCATCGTGCTGACGAAGCTCGACGGCTCCGCCAAGGGCGGCATCGTCGTCGCCGTCCAGCGTGAGCTCGGCGTCCCGGTGAAGCTCGTCGGACTGGGCGAGGGCGCAGACGACCTCGCGCCGTTCGACGCCGGCGCCTTCGTGGACGCGCTGCTGGGTGGCTCCTGAGCCGCGCAGGTCCCACGGCGTGACCCCGCGCCGGACGCACCAAACCTGTCGCCGGCATCCGTAACGCCGAAGTAACACAAGCCCGGAACTCGTTTCCTGACCGCAACACGGCGCGGCGCACCTCGAAACGTGCCACCACGAAGGTTTCTGCCAATGGGGCCGGAGCCCTGGCCGACAGCGCGGTCGGCGGTCGAGATCACGGGGATCGACGCAGGTGCTCCGCCCTCCCGGACAGCAAACCCCTGGAGGTTCCGTGGACGGCTACTACGCCTGGATGATCGTGGCGACAGCCCTCGTCCTGATGATGACCACCCCCGCGCTGGCTCTGTTCTACGGCGGCATGAGCCGCTCGAAGTCAGTGCTCAACATGATGATGATGTCCTACATCTCGCTCGGCATCGTCGGCATCGTCTATGTGCTGTGGGGATGGTCGATGTCCTTCGGCCCGAGCGACGTCGGCGGCATCTTCGCCAATCCCTTCTCGCTGTGGGGCCTCAAGGACGTGGGTTGGGACTCCTACATCGCGGTCTGCTTCCAGATGACGTTCGCGGTCATCACCGCGGCACTCATCTCGGGTGCGATCGCCGACCGGGTCAAGCTCTCCGCGTGGGTGGTCTTCCTCCCGCTGTGGGTCACCCTGAGCTACTTCCCGATCGGCCACATGGTGTGGGGCGGCGGGTTCATCGCCGAGCACCTCGGTGCCCAGGACTACGCGGGCGGCACCGTCGTCCACATCAACGCCGGCGTGGCGGGCGGCATGCTCGCCCTGATCATCGGCAAGCGGATCGGCTTCGCGAAGGAGCCGATGAAGCCGCACAACCTCACCCTGACGATGATCGGTGCCGGCCTGCTGTGGTTCGGCTGGTACGGGTTCAACGTCGGGTCGATCGTCTTCACCGCTGGTGACGGTGGCCCGAAGGACACCGCGCAGTTCATGTCCGAGACGGGCGTGACGTTCCTCAACACCACCGTGGCCACCTGCACCGCGATGCTGGCCTGGCTGCTGATGGAGCGGATCCTGCACGGCAAGGCCACCTCGCTCGGCGCGGCCTCGGGCATCGTGGCCGGCCTGGTCGCGATCACGCCCTCCTGCGGCGCGGTCAACGTCACCGGGGCGATCGTGATCGGCGCCGTCGCGGGTGCTGCCTGCGCCTACGCCGTGGGGCTGAAGTACAAGTTCGGCCTCGACGACTCGATGGACGTCGTCGGCGTCCACCTCGTGGGCGGCGTCATCGGCACCGTGCTGATCGGGTTCCTGTCGACCGCGTCGGCCCCCGGTGGCATCAACGGCCTCTTCTACGGCGGCGGCTTCGGGTCGCTGGGCGACCAGGTGGGCGCCGCGGCGATCGCGATCGTGTGGTCGGCCTTCTTCACCGGCGTCATCGGCCTGGCGATCAAGTACACGATCGGCTGGCGGATCACCGAGGAGGCCGAGGTCGAGGGCATCGACTCCGACCAGCACGGCGAGGCGGCGTACGACCTCGGTCGCGACCTCGGCGGCTACGGCAGCACCGGCCCGGTGCTCGCCAGGAACACTGTCACGGAAGGGGTGAACGCATGAAGCTCGTGACCGCGGTCATCAAGCCGCACAAGTGGGAGGACGTCCGCGAGGCCCTCGAGACCTTCGGGGTGACCGGGATGACGGTCTCCGAGGTCAGCGGCTACGGCCGTCAGAAGGGCCACACCGAGGTCTACCGCGGCGCGGAGTACGACATCGCGCTGGTCCCGAAGATCCGGATCGAGATCGTCGTGGACGACGGTGACGCCGACGACATCGTCGGCATCGTCGTCAAGACCGCCCAGACGGGAAGGATCGGGGACGGGAAGGTCTGGGTGAGCCCCATCGAGACCGTCGTCCGGGTCCGCACCGGCGACCGCGACGAAGCAGCAATCTGAGTGAGGGCCCCCGGCGCTCCGCACGTACGCCGTGCGGGCGCCGGCCGGCCGGGCATCGCGTTACCTGCCTCACAACGGGCTCGTTAACGTGCCTGAAACAGAACGGGCGGGTTCACGTAACAGGGACTGGCGAGGCTGGGCGGCCATGTTCACCCTTGCCGCTGCCACCCCCGCAGCCCTCGACACCGGTGACACGGCCTGGCTCCTGGCGGCCTCGGCCCTCGTGCTGCTGATGGCTCCCGGGCTGGCGCTGTTCTACGGCGGCATGGTCCGCTCCAAGAGCGTGCTGAACATGATGATGATGACCTTCGGGTCGCTCGCGGTGATCACGGTGCTGTGGGTGCTGGTCGGCTACTCGCTGGCCTTCGGTGACGACCTCGGCGCCGGGCTGCTCGGGGACCCGACGCAGTACGCCGGCCTCGGCCAGCTGATGTCGCCCGACAGCAACGGCGACTCGACCGTCCCGCTCATCCTCTTCGCGGCCTTCCAGGGCCTGTTCTGCGTCATCACCGGTGCGCTGGTGTCCGGCGCGATCGCGGACCGGGCGCGATTCGGCGCATGGCTGGTCTTCGTGGGGGTCTGGACGCTGGTCGTCTACGCCCCGGTGGCGCACTGGGTCTTCGACTTCTCCGGAGGCGGGCACGTCGGCGGCTGGCTGGCCAACAGGGTCGGTCTGGTGGACTTCGCCGGCGGCACGGCGGTCGAGATCTGCTCGGGCGCCTCGGCACTGGCGCTCGCGCTCGTGCTCGGCCACCGCATCGGGTTCGGCAAGGACCCGATGCGACCGCACAACCTGACCCTGGTGATGCTCGGCGCCGGCCTGCTGTGGTTCGGCTGGTTCGGCTTCAACGCCGGCTCCGCGCTGGGTGCCGACCAGGCGGCCGCGGTCGTCTTCGTCACCACCCTGGTCGCCGGAGCCGCCGGTGCGCTCGGCTGGCTGGTCCTCGAGCGGATCCGTGACGGCCACGCCACCTCGCTCGGCGCCGCGTCGGGCATGGTGGCCGGCCTGGTCGCGATCACCCCGTCCTGCGGCTCGCTCTCGCCGCTCGGCGCGATCGTGATGGGCGCGGTCGCCGGCGCCGTGTGCGCCTGGGCCGTCGGGCTGAAGTACCGCTTCGGGTACGACGACTCGCTCGACGTGGTGGGCGTCCACCTGGTCGGCGGGCTGGTCGGCACGTTCGGCATCGGGCTGCTGGCCACGGCCGCGGCCCCGACGGGGGTCGACGGCCTGCTCCACGGCGGCGGGCTCGACCAGCTCGGCCGTCAGCTGCTCGGCGGCGGCGTGGTGCTGGTCTACGCCTTCGTCGTCTCGGGCATCATCGGCCTCGTCGTGGAGAAGCTCCTGGGCTTCCGGATCGACGAGGAGCACGAGGTCAGCGGCATCGACCTGGTCGTGCACGCCGAGACCGCCTACGACCTGCACGCCACCGCCGGGGCCCGCTCGGCGGGACACGGGATCCTGGGTGCGACCACCCAGCAGCGAGAGGAACCACGTCCATGAAGCTGGTCACCGCCGTCATCAAGCCGCACAAGTGGGAGGACACCCGCGCCGCCCTCGAGACCGTCGGCGTCACCGGCATGACGGTGAGCGAGGTCAGTGGCTACGGACGGCAGAAGGGTCACACCGAGGTCTACCGGGGCGCGGAGTACGACATCGCGCTCGTCCCCAAGATCCGGGTCGAGATCGTCGTCAACGACGAGGACGCGACGGCCGTCGTCGACGCGATCCTCAGCAGCGCGGCCACCGGGCGGATCGGGGACGGCAAGGTCTGGGTCGCCCCGGTCGAGTCGGTGGTCCGGGTCCGCACCGGCGACCGCGACGACGCCGCGATCTGACCGCCGCCCGCGCCCCCGATGACGGCTCCCGAACGCGCCGAGCGCACCGCCGCCGCCGACGCGCTGTGCGCCGCGGCGTACGACGAGTGCGGCGGCCCGGACACCGGGGTGGCGCTGGTCGCGGTCGGGGGCTACGGGCGTTCGGAGCTGGCGCCGCACTCGGACCTCGACGTGGTCCTGGTCTCCGACGACGGGGTCGAGCTCGGCGAGCTGGCCGAGCGGGTGTGGTACCCGCTGTGGGACTCCGGGAGCAAGCTCGACCACTCGGTGCGGACCCTGCCCGAGATGGTGGCTGCCGCCGGTGGCGACCTGCGGGTGGCGCTGGGACTGCTCGACCTGCGCCACCTCGCGGGCGACCCGAACCTCACCCTGCGGCTGCGGACCACGATGCTGGCCCACTGGCGGCGCCAGGCCCGCGACCAGCTGCCCGCGCTGCGAGAGCTGGTCCGCTCCCGGCACCAGCTGGTGGGGGAGCTGGCGCACCTCTCGGTGCCCGACCTGAAGGAGGCCGAGGGGGGCCTGCGTGACGCCACCGTGCTCAAGGCGCTGGTCGCCACCTGGCTGGTCGACGTGCCGCACGCCGACCTCGAGCGGACCCGGCTCGCGCTGCTCGACGTGCGCGACGTGGTCCAGGCGCTCGCGGGGCGCGCCACCGACCGGGTGACCCCCGAGGCGTGGTCGGACCTCGCTGCCGGCCTCGACCTGCCGGACGAGCGGTCGGCCCAGGTCCACGTGCGGGAGCTCGGCCGCCGGATCACGCACCTCTCCCGCCTCACGTGGCGGCGTGTGGACGGCGTGCTCTCGCGGCCGGCCACCGTGCGCGGGGCGCGGCGCCCCTCCCTGACCCCGCTGGCACCCGGGATCGCGCTGGCGTCCGGGGAGGTGGTCCTCGACCGGCGGGCGCGACCCGCCGAGGACCCGGTGCTGCTGCTGCGGGCCTGCGCCGCCGCGGCCGAGCACGACGCCCTCCTGGCGCCGCCGACCGCGGCGCGGCTGGTCCGCGAGTCGCCACCGCTGCCGGACCCGTGGCCCGCGGAGGCGCGCCGGCTGCTGGTGCGGCTGCTCGCGTCCGGTCGGGGACTGCTGCCGGTCTGGGAGACCCTGGAGGAGACCGGTGCGCTGGCGATGGTGCTGCCCGAGTGGGAGCGGATCCGGCTGCTGCCGCACGCCTCGGCGATCCACCGCTACACCGTCGACCGGCACGTCGTGGAGACCTGCATCGAGGCCTCGGCGCTGATCCGCAGCGTCGCCCGGCCCGACGTCCTCATGGTCGCGGCGCTGCTGCACGACATCGGCAAGGGCAACCTGACGGAGCACAGCGTGGCCGGTGAGCCGATCGCCCGCGCGATCGCGACCCGGATGGGGTTCGACCAGGAGGCCGTCGAGCTGGTCGCGACCCTGGTCCGGCGGCACCTGCTCCTGGCCGAGACGGCCACCACGCGCGACCCCGACGACCCGGCGACCGTCGAGCTGGTCACCACCGGGGTGGGCAGCGCCGAGGCCCTCTCGCTGCTGACGGCGCTGACCGAGGCCGACGCCCGGGCCACCTCGGCCAAGGCGTGGACCCGCTGGCGCGCCGGGCTCGTGCTCGACCTGGCCCGCCGCGCCGGCGCCGCGCTCGACGCCGGGAGGACGCCCGCCCGGGTGGTCGTCGACGACGTCCCCGTCCCGGCCGAGGCGCGGGCCGGCGGGCTCTCGGTCGTCATCGAGGCCGGTCCCGACGGGTCGCGGGTGACCCTGGTCGCGCCCGACCGCGTCGGCCTGCTCGCCGACGAGGCCGCCGTCTTCGCACTCCAGCGGGTGCCGGTGCGGGCCGCCCGCGCGTGGGCGCAGGACCACTACGGCGTCTCGGTCTGGGAGGTCGCGGGGGAGGACCTCGACGCCGCCGTGCTGCGGCAGCGGTACGACGCAGTGGTCGACGGCCGCGTCGACCCCGCCGGTCGACTGCGTCCGCCCGACGCCGAGACGCTCGCGCCCACGGTCGTCGTACGCCCGGAGGCCTCGGAGCACGCGACCGTGCTCGAGGTCCGGGCCTCGGACCGGCCGGGGGTGGTCTACCTCGTCTGCGCGGCGCTCGCCGACCTCGGGATCGCCGTACGCTCCGCCCACGTGGACACGCTCGGTCCGCAGGCGGTGGACGTGTTCTACCTCCAGGAGAACTCCGCCGGAACGCTCGGGGACACCCGCGCCGCGGAGGCCGCCCATGCCGTCCGCGCCGCGCTCTCGGGTGACGCCGGTTAGGCTTGACCCTCGACTGGCCGTCATCCGGCCGACGTACGACTGACGAGGACCGACTTGTTCGCCACACTCTCCGACCGGCTCGCCGACACCTTCAAGAACCTCCGCGGCAAGGGCCGGCTCTCCGAGGCCGACATCGACGCGACCGCCCGGGAGATCCGGATCGCGCTGCTCGAGGCCGACGTCGCGCTGCCCGTGGTCAAGGAGTTCGTCGGCGCGGTCAAGGAGCGGGCCCGCGGTGAGGAGGTCAGCCAGGCCCTCAACCCGGCCCAGCAGGTCGTCAAGATCGTCAACGAGGAGCTCGTCAACATCCTCGGCGGCGAGACCCGCCGGCTGCGGTACGCCAAGAGCGGCCCCACCGTCATCATGCTCGCCGGCCTCCAGGGTGCCGGAAAGACGACGCTGGCGGCCAAGCTCGCGCTGTGGCTCAAGGAGCAGGGCAAGACCCCGATGCTGGCGGCCTGCGACCTCCAGCGTCCCAACGCGGTCAAGCAGCTCGAGGTCAACGGTGAGCGCGTCGGCGTCCCCGTCTTCGCCCCCGAGCCCGGCAACGGGGTGGGCGACCCGGTCGGCGTCGCCCGCGCGTCGATCGACGAGGCGAAGCGCAAGCTGCACGACGTGGTCATCGTCGACACCGCCGGCCGCCTCGGCATCGACGCCGAGATGATGCAGCAGGCCGCCGACATCCGCGACGCCGTCCAGCCCGACGAGGTCCTCTTCGTCGTCGACGCGATGATCGGCCAGGACGCGGTGGTCACCGCTCAGGCGTTCCTCGAGGGCGTCGGCTACGACGGCGTGGTCCTGACCAAGCTCGACGGTGACGCCCGCGGTGGTGCGGCGCTGTCCATCGCCTCGATCACCGGCAAGCCGGTCATGTTCGCCTCCGCCGGCGAGAAGATGACCGACTTCGACCTCTTCCACCCGGACCGGATGGCCTCGCGCATCCTGGACATGGGTGACGTGATGACCCTGATCGAGCAGGCCGAGAAGGCCTTCGACCAGGACCAGGCGCTCAAGGCGGCCAAGAAGCTCAGCGGCCAGGGCGGCGAGTTCACCCTCGACGACTTCCTCGAGCAGATGCAGCAGGTCCGCAAGCTCGGCTCGATGTCGAAGATCATGGGCATGCTGCCCGGGATGGGCCAGTTCCGCGAGCAGCTCGAGAACTTCGACGAGCGCGAGATCGACCGGATCCAGGCGATCATCCAGTCGATGACGCCGGCCGAGCGCGCCAACCCGAAGATGATCGACGGGTCACGCCGGGCCCGCATCGCCAAGGGCTGCGGCCGCCAGGTCTCCGACGTCAACAGCCTCGTCGACCGGTTCTTCGAGGCCCGCAAGATGATGATGTCGATGGCTCGCGGCGGCGGCATGCCGGGGATGCCCGGGATGCCGGGCATGCCGGGGATGGGTGGCGGCAAGCGCGGGAAGACCAAGCCCCAGCCGAAGAAGGGCAAGGGCGCCAAGCGCTCCGGCAACCCCGCGAAGGCGGCCCAGCAGGCCGCCGCGGAGAAGGAGAAGGCGGCGTCCGGGGGCAACCCGTTCGGTGCGCCCGCGGGCGAGGACATCGACTACGAGCAGGCCGCGGCCGCGCTGGACCTGCCCAAGGACTTCTCCAAGTTCCTGAAGTGAGTCGCCCAGCGTGCCCGCGCTTGCGCGGGCATGCGTCGGCCGGCCAGGTCGAGCAAGCGACGCGGCTGAGGAACGAAGTCGCGCGAGCGCGTCGAGACCCGGTGAGACGAAAGGCAACCTGAAGTGGGCGCGTCGAGACCCGGTGAGACGAAAGGCAACCTGATGGCCACCGTCCTCGTCGTCGACGCCGCCAACGTGGTGGGCAGTCGCCCCGACGGCTGGTGGAAGGACCGGGCCGGCGCCGCGCGCCGGCTGCACGAGGGCCTCGCGGTCGCGGACACGCCGTACGACGAGGTGGTGCTGGTCCTCGAGGGCGCTGCCAAGGGCGGGGTCCGTCCGGGCCGCGACGGCCACCTGCGGACCGTGCACGCGCCCCGGAGCGGTGACGACACGATCGTCGCCGAGGCGCGAGCGGCCGCCGAGCGAGGTCACCGGGTCACGGTCGTGACCGCGGACCGGATGCTGCAGGCCCGGGTGCAGGGTGTCGGTGCGACGGCGCTGAGCCCCTCGTGGCTGCTCGACCAGCTGGGCTGAGGTCGCGGTAGCGTCCGGGGGCATGACTGCCTCCTCGACCGCCCTCAGGTTCAGCGGACCGGTCCTGCCCGACGGCGAGCACCGGGACCTCTACGTCGTCGACGGCCGGGTGACCTACGAGCGCGTCGCCGGTGCCGAGGACGCCGGCCGCGGCTGGATCGTGCCCGGCCTCGTCGACGCCCACTGCCACGTGGGCCTCGACCAGCACGGCGCGGTCGACCGGGCCACGACCGAGGAGCAGGCGCTCACCGACCGGGACGCCGGCGCGCTGCTGCTGCGCGACTGCGGGTCGGCGGCCGACACCGCCTGGGTGCACGACCGCGAGGACCTGCCCCGACTGATCCGGGCCGGCCGGCACATCGCGCGGACCAAGCGCTACATCCGCAACTACGCGCACGAGGTCGAGCCCGGGGAGCTGGCGTCCTACGTCGCCCGGGAGGCGGAGCGCGGCGACGGCTGGGTCAAGCTGGTGGGCGACTGGATCTCCCGCGAGGAGGGCGACCTGGCGCCGTCGTTCCCGGCCGAGGCCTTCGCCGAGGCGATCGCCACCGCCCACGAGCACGGGGCGCGGGTGACCGCGCACTGCTTCGGCACGACCGTGCTGCCCGAGCTGATCGAGGCCGGCATCGACTGCATCGAGCACGGCACCGGGCTGACCACCGACCTCATCGACACCATGGTCGAGCGCGGCACGGCGCTGGTGCCGACGGTGGTGCAGCTCAACAACTTCCCGGCGTACGCCGAGGCCGGGGAGGCGAGGTTCCCGGCGTACGCCGCCACCATGCGCGACCTGCACGCCCACCGGCGCGAGACGATCATGTCCGCCTACGAGGCCGGTGTGGCGATCTACGCCGGCACCGATGCCGGGGGAGTCCTTCCGCACGGCGGCATCGCGGGCGAGGTCCTGGAGCTGGCCGCCTACGGGTTCTCGGCCGAGGACGCGCTCGGTGCCGCCTCGTGGCGGGCCCGGGAGTGGCTGGGCTGGAACGCCACCCTCGCCGAGGGGGCGCCCGCCGACTTCGTGGTGCTCGACCGGGACCCGCTCGAGGACCTCACGGTGCTGCGCACCCCGTCGCGGGTCGTGCTCCGCGGCCGCGTCGTGGCGTGAGACCGGGCACGGGTCAGGAACGGCATGCCGGTCTGCGTCCGGCGTCGGTACCCGCTGGGTCCACGGCTGGCCCAGAGCAGCGCCGGGACCGGCGCCGCGGCGCCCGGTCAACGGGGCTGCTCGCCCGGCGGCGGTCCGTACGCCGGCGTCGGGCGCGGCTTGCGAGGCGCCCCGTTCGCGAACTTCACCCCGGTGACGATCAGGACGATGAGGCCGATCGCGCCGAACACGAGCGGGAACAGGATCGTGCCCAGCAGGCCGGCGACGAAGCTGCCGATCCGGGGCGCAGGACCGATCTCGGCGGGCCCGCCGCTGCGGGCGCAGATGACGACCAGGTCTCCGGAGCCGGGGTCGAAGCGACGGTCGGCCACCCACTCGCCGGAGCCGTGGGAGCGGGTGAAGTCGCCGCTCACCGGCGAGTAGACGACCTCCTCGCCGGTGGCCGAGTCGGCGATCACGCAGCGCGCGGGGTCGAACGGGTGGACCCAGAGCACGCGGTCCCCGTCGGTGCCGACCGAGACCGCGTGCTGCCGGCCGTCGGCGGGGACGGTCGCGTCGGTGTGGAGGAATCCCCGCAGCGTCCAGACGAACAGCCCGACCCCGATCGCGAGCCCGGCGAGGATGAGCCCGCCGCCGAGCACGAACCACCAGCCGCTGGGCCTGGGCCGGCGCGGGGGACGCGGCGGCGGCGGCCCGCCGTACGGCGGTGGCGGGGGAGGGCCGTACGGCGGGGGCGGGTACTGGCTCATGGCCACACCCTGCCCGATTTAGGTGGGCTGCACCCGATCTGGCAGAATCTCCGGCTGAGTCCTGTGCGCCCGGCCCCTCTCATCCGGGCGGAGCAGTGCCCACGAGGAACCCGAACCGGTGTCCCCACTCAGGTCCGCGGGTCCTCACCACACACCATTCGTCCAAGGAGACACCACCAACGTGTCGGTCAAGATCCGTTTGAAGCGCCTCGGCAAGGTCCGGGTGCCGCAGTACCGCATCGTCATCGTCGACTCGCGCAAGAAGCGCGACGGTCGCGTGATCGAGGAGATCGGCAAGTACCACCCCAAGGAGGACCCGTCGTACATCGACGTCGTCTCCGACCGGGCGCAGTACTGGCTGGGTGTCGGCGCGCAGCCGACCGAGGCCGTCGAGGCGATCCTCAAGGTCACCGGTGACTGGCAGAAGTTCAAGGGCCTGCCGGGCGCCGAGGGCACCCTGAAGCACGCTGACGCGAAGCGCGACAAGCTCGAGATCTTCAACGAGGCCCTCAAGGAGGCCGCGAGCGCGCCCAAGGGTGACGCCGTGACCAAGAAGGCCGCCAAGAAGACCGAGGCCGAGAAGCCCGCCGAGGACGCCCCGGCCGAGGTCCCCGCCTCAGAGACCCCGGAGGGTGCGGCCGCCGAGGCCGAGACCGCCGAGAAGGTCACCGCCGAGGACGCCGGCAAGAGCGAGGCCTGAGCATGATGCTCGCCGAGGCCCTCGAGCACCTGGTGCGAGGCGTGGTCGAGCACCCGGACGACGTGAGCGTCCGGGACAAGCAGCTGCGCCGCGGCTCGATCCTGGAGGTCCGGGTGCACCCCGACGACCTCGGCAAGGTGATCGGCCGCGGTGGTCGCACCGCCACCGCCTTCCGCACGGTGATCTCCGCGCTGGCGGGCCGTGGTGGGGCCCGGATCGACTTCGTGGACGTCGACCGGAGGAGCTAGCCGGCGGTCGGTGCCGACGAGGCATTCGCTTGAATGGGTGTCGCCCTGCGGGGCGGCACCCGTTCAGCATTTTCGAGCAGCACCCCAGGCGCGGACAGGAAGGCACACGTGGAGACCATCGAGGTCGTGGTCGGCCGGATCGGCAAGCCGCACGGCGTGCGCGGCGAGGTGACCCTCGACGTGCGCACCGACGAGCCCGAGCGCCGGTTCGCCGTGGGAGCGGTGCTCCGGGCCGAGCCGCCGCGCGGGTCGGCCACCCGCCTGACGACGCTCACGGTGGCCCGCGCCCGCTGGCACCAGAGCACGCTGCTGGTGGCCTTCGAGGAGATCGCCGACCGCACCGGCGCCGAGGCGGCCCGCGGCCTCGTGCTGCACGCGGACATCCCCGCCGACGAGTCCCCCGAGGATCCCGACGAGTTCTACGACCACCAGCTGGTCGGGCTCACGGCCCACGACCTCGACGGCGCCCCGCTGGGTGAGGTGACCGGGCTGGTGCACGGCGGCGCCCAGGACCTGCTCACGATCCGCACCCCCGACGGCCGCGACACGCTGGTGCCGTTCGTCAAGGCGCTGGTGCCCGAGGTCGACCTCGCGGCCCGTCGGGTGGTCGTCGCCGACCGGCCGGGCCTGGTGACGCCGCTGCCCGACGACGAGCAGGCGCCGTGAGGATCGACGTCGTCACGATCTTCCCCGGCTACCTGGCCCCGCTGGAGCTGTCGCTGGCCGGCAAGGCGCGGGACAAGGGGCTCCTCGACATCCGGGTGCACGACCTGCGGCGATGGACCCGGGACCGGCATCGCACGGTCGACGACACGCCGTACGGCGGCGGCGCGGGCATGGTGATGAAGCCCGAACCCTGGGGCGAGGCGCTGGACGCGCTCGACGTGGACGGAGCGACCCTCGTGGTGACCACCCCGTCCGGCGAGCCCTTCACCCAGGAGCTGGCGCGCGAGCTCGCGACCCGGGACCGGCTGGTGTTCGCCTGCGGTCGCTACGAGGGCATCGACCAGCGGGTGCTGGACGAGGCCCGGAGCCGCGCCGAGGTCCGGGAGATCTCGATCGGGGACTACGTGCTCAACGGGGGAGAGGTGGCCGCGCTGGCCATCACCGAGGCGGTCGTCCGGCTGCTGCCCGGCTTCATGGGCAACCCCGCGTCCCTCACGGAGGAGTCCCACGAGGACGGGCTGCTGGAGTACCCCGTCTACACCAAGCCGGCCTCCTGGCGCGGCCACGACGTTCCCGCGGTCCTGCTGTCGGGCGACCACGCCGCGATCCGGGCCTGGCGCCACGACCAGGCGGTACGCCGGACCGCCGAGCGCCGCCCCGACCTCGCGCACCCGTCGGTCCTGCTCGACGACGTCGAGGTCCGGCTGGTGCGGCCCGGTGACGCCGGGGAGCTGTTCACGCTGCAGCGGGCCTGCTGGGTGCAGGAGGAGCAGGACAACCCCGGCGTCGAGATCCCGGCCCTGCACGAGACGCTCGAGGACCTGCGCGGCTGGATCGCGCGCGACACCGTGCTGGTCGCCCGGTCCGCGGGCCGGCTGGTCGCCGCGGTGCGCGCGAGCCTGCACGAGGGGACCTGGGAGATCGGCCGGCTGATGGTCGCCCCCGACCTCCAGGGCCGCGGGCTCGGCCGGCTGCTCCTCGGCCGCATCGAGGCCGCCGCGCCGCAGGGGGCCACGTCGTACGCCCTGGTCACCGGCGCCGGCAGCGTGCGCAACCAGAAGCTGTACAAGAAGGCCGGCTACCGGCTACGGGGTGAGATCGAACCGGGCGTGGTGAGGATGACCAAGGCGGTCGGGAAAAGTTAGTCCGTGACGCTTCTGTTGTGGATATCGCGTTGTCCACAGCAGAAGCGTCACGGACTACCCCGGGATCCGGATTTCCGGCGGGTGGCGCGCCTGTGGCAGACTTGCGCACCGGCCAGTCGGCCAAACAAGGATCGCCCCGAGGACTCGTTCCGGACGGGGGACCCGCGTCGGTTCCTGCCACAGGGGGAGCATGACGCCGCCGGCCACCACGACGGGCCCACAACAGAACGATTCCCCGCACCGCGGCTGACCTGTGGCACTCGCGAGGAGAGACAATGAGCAACGTCATTGCCGAGCTCGGCAACTCGATCAAGCGCGACGACGTCCCGGACTTCCGCGCCGGCGACACCGTCAAGGTGCACGTCAAGGTCGTCGAGGGCAACCGGTCCCGCGTCCAGGTCTTCCAGGGCGTCGTGATCCGCGTGCAGGGCTCCGGCGTGGGCCGCAGCTTCACCGTCCGCAAGGTCTCCTTCGGCGTCGGTGTCGAGCGCACCTTCCCGATCAACTCCCCGATCTTCGAGCAGATCGAGGTCGTCACCCGCGGCGACGTGCGCCGCGCGAAGCTCTACTACCTGCGCAACCTGCGCGGCAAGAAGGCCAAGATCAAGGAGCGCCGGGAGGCCTGAGCGAGTCTCAGCCAACCGCTCTATACGCTCTGCGCGTGACTTCCGAAGACCGCGACTCCACGTCCGTCGTCGATCCAGACGAGGAGGGGTCGCGGTCTTCGCGCTCCCGCAAGAAGAAGCACCTGCCGGTGTGGCAGGAGACGATCCTGCTGCTCGGCATCGCGCTCGTCCTCGCGATCGTCATCAAGGCGCTGTTCGTCCAGGCCTTCTACATCCCCTCGGAGTCGATGGAGCCCGGACTGGTCAACAACGACCGGATCCTGGTCCAGAAGGTCTCCTACTGGTTCGGTGGCAGTCCCGAGCGTGGCGACGTCGTGGTCTTCAAGGACCCGGGTGACTGGCTGAGCCCCGCGGAGAAGACCGGACCGCAGTCCGGCGTCACCAAGCTGATGGCCAAGATCGGCCTCTACCCGTCCGGCGGGCACCTGGTGAAGCGCGTCATCGGCGTCGCCGGCGACGTCATCAAGTGCTGCGACAAGCAGGGCCGGATCACCGTCAACGGCCAACCCCTGGACGAGGACTCCTACGTCAAGGAGAAGGGGATCGACTGCAACGGCCCGATGATCGGCGACTGCTCGAAGAACTCCTGGACCGCGGGACCGGTCCCGAAGGGCCACATCTTCGTGATGGGCGACAACCGGGGGCACTCGGCCGACTCGACCGTGCACATGTGTCTCAAGACGTCCACCGACTGCGTGCCAGGGGACGAGTACATACCCGTGGACCAAGTGGTGGGAAAGGTGTTCGTGCTGCTCTGGCCCAGTGACCACTTCCGCTGGATCAAGCGTCCCGCGACCTTCGCGGACGTGCCCGACCCCTCCTGAGGCCCGCTGGTCGCCGTGAGTGCACTTCCCCGAGGATCCACGGTCCGTCGTGACGCCGGGCTCTACGGCTACGAGCGTGCCCTGCGTCGGCACGGCATCGAGCCGATCGCCGGCGTGGACGAGGCCGGGCGCGGCGCCTGCGCCGGACCGCTGGTGGCCGGCGCCGCGATCCTGCCTCCCGGCAGGGCCGGGATCGTCCCCGGCCTCGCCGACTCCAAGCTCCTGACCGAGAAGGCACGCGAGCGCTGCTACGAGCAGGTGGTCAAGCGCGCGCTGTCCTGGTCGGTGGTGGTCATCGGCCCGGAGGAGTGCGACCGGCTCGGCATGCACGTGGCGAACGTCGAGGCGCTGCGGCGCGCGGTGGCCCTGCTCGACGTCGCCCCGGCGTACGTCCTGACCGACGGCTTCCCCGTCGACGGCCTCGGCGTCCCCGGGCTGGCGGTCTGGAAGGGGGATCGGGTCGCCGCCTGCATCGCGGCAGCCTCGGTGCTCGCGAAGGTGACCCGGGACCGGATCATGTGCGAGCTCGACACCGACTGGCCGGCGTACGACTTCAAGACGCACAAGGGCTACATCACCGACGTCCACGCCGCCGCCCTGAGTGTGCACGGTCCCTCCCCGGTGCACCGGATGCGGTTCGTGAACGTACGTCGCGCCGCCGGGCTGGAGCCGGAGGTGCCGTGCGCGCAGGTGTCGGAGGAGCCCGCGGTCGGCTGAGGAGCCTGCTCAGGCGCCCGCGAGGCGCCGGCGGACCGCCGCCGACGTGCGCGCCCCGGAGACCAGCGCACCCTGCAGCGACGAGGTGTCACGGTGATCGCCCGCCACGAAGAGCCCGTCGCCGAGGTCCACGGGGTGTCGGACCCGCAGGGGTGACGGCACCAGCGGCAGGGCGTGCGGCACGTCGTGGCGCACCACCAGGTCCCACTCCCCGGTCGGGGCGGAGTACAGGTCGGCGAGGTGGCCGCGGACCTCGGCCTCGGTGGCCCCGCTCGGGAGCAGGGTGGTGGCCTGGACCAGGTGCCGACCGGGCGGCGCGTAGGAGGGCGCGGCGTTGGTCATCACGACCGTGTTCACGACCGGGCCCGGTCCGCGGCGACCGTCGACGCGCAGCAGGCTCGACGCGGTGGGCGCGACGTCGCTGGCGAACCACCACGTCTGCAGGCCGCGCATCACGGGCTCCGACAGGCCGAGCAGCCCGGCGGCGGCGGGCGGGTCGGTGGCGACCACGACGGCCCGGGCGCGAGCCGTGAGGGCCTCGGCACGGACCTCGGCCCCGTGCGGGGTGGCCCGCACCTCCCGGACCCGCACGCCGGTGCGCGCCGGACGGCCGGGCAGCGCGGCCAACTGGTCGGGCAGGGCCTGCATCCCCAGGGCGGGGATGCCCGGCGTCGCACGCACGAAGCTGCGCAGCAGCAGCCGGACGAAGGTCGCCGAGGACTCTCCGCTGTCGTCGGCCAGCACACCCGCGAGGAACGGCTCGAGCACCTCGCGGCGCAGCCGGCCGTCCACGTGGCCGGCGTCCAGTGAGGCGGTCAGGGTCCGGTCGGTTCCGGCGAGCAGCCGGGGGACCGAGCCCAGGGCCGGGGCGACCCATCGCGCCAGGCGGGCCAGCTCGACCGGCCGCGCGTAGCCGCTGCGCAGGGTCGCCGGCAGCGAGCGGGCGTGGTGACGCGGGTCCAGCACCGTCGACACCCCGTCGGCGGTGCGCACCTCGATGCCCCGGCCGAAGACGCGCAGGTCGAGGGCCGCCACGTCCACGTGCCGACGTACGGCCGGATAGGCGGGGTTGAGCAGCTGGAAGCCGCGATCGCAGCGGTAGCCGTCCACCACGTCGGTCCGGACCCGGCCGCCGGGTGCCTCGTCGGCCTCGAGCAGCAGCACGTCGTGGCCCGCACGCTGCAGCTCGCGCGTGCACAGCAGCCCGGCGATCCCGCCACCCACCACAACGACATCGGCATCCTCGGTCACGCGTCTACGATGCCAGTCGGGGTGGAACTCCATCCCGGACCTGCCGTTGGTGCACGCGACCTAGGAGAGCTGATGAGTGCCGAGGATCTCGAGAAGTACGAGACCGAGATGGAGCTCACCCTCTACCGCGAGTACCGCGACGTCGTGTCGATCTTCAAGTACGTCGTGGAGACCGACCGCCGCTTCTACCTGTGCAACCAGGTGGACGTGAAGGCGCGCACCGAGGCGGGGGAGGTCTTCTTCGAGGTGTCGATGAGCGATGCCTGGGTCTGGGACATGTACCGCCCGGCCCGCTTCGCCAAGAACGTCAAGGTGTTGACGTTCAAGGACGTCAACGTCGAGGAGCTGAGCCCGGCCGACATCGATCCGCCGAAGGCCTGAGCGCGGCGAATCCGCGCTGACCGGGCCACGAGTCCTGCACAGGCACGGCTCCGGGCCGCTTCGTCCACAGCCCGGGCTCCGCCGCACCGCCGCCGTCGCCGCACCCGGCGACGCTGGGTGCAGGAGGTCGGACGATGACGGGATCGGCAACGGCGGCGAGCAGGCAGGCTCTCGGCGCGTACGGAGAGCGGCTCGCGGAGCGCCACCTGTGCGCCCAGGGGATGGTGGTCCTCGACCGCAACTGGCGCTGCGACGAGGGTGAGATCGACCTGGTGCTGCGGGACGGCGACGTCCTGGTGGTCTGCGAGGTGAAGACCCGCAGCGGGGTCGGCTGCGGGACGCCGCACGAGGCGGTCTCCGCGGTCAAGCTCGACCGGCTTCGGCGGCTGGCCGAGCGCTGGGCGTCCGCCCGCGGCGTGCGGCCCGCGGACGTACGCATCGATCTGGTGGCTGTCCTCCGACCGCCGCGGGGTCCATCGGATCTCGACCACGTCCGGGGGCTCGGCTGATGGCCTTCGCGACCGCCCGGACGGTGTCCCTGCACGGGGCGCTGGGCCATCTCATCGACGTGCAGACCGACGTGTCGCCGGGGCAGGTCGGTCTCACCCTCGTGGGGCGGCCGGACCCTTCCCTGAACGAGGCCCGGGACCGCTGCCGGATGGCCGTCGTGAACAGCGGGCTGGAGTGGCCGTCGACCAGGCGGATCACGGTGCTGCTGTCCCCGGCCGACCTCGTCAAGCGCGGCACCCACTTCGACGTCGCCGTCGCGGTGTCCATCCTGGCCGCCGCGGGCATCGTCCCCACCCGCGCCCTCGACGGGACCGCCTTCATCGGCGAGCTCACCCTGGACGGCGGCCTGCGCTCGGTGCCGGGGGTGCTGCCGATGGTGCTGGCCGCAGCGGAGCGCGGCGTCGATCGGGTCTTCGTGCCCGAGCCACAGGCTCGCGAGGCGGCGATGGTTCCCGGGATGAGCGTGATCGGGATGCGGTCGCTGGGCCAGGTGGTGGCCGAGCTGCGTGGCGAGGAGGTGCCCGAGGCCGCTCCGGTCGCGCCGATGTCCGGCAGCCGGCTGCTGTCGTGGCGCGGGTCGGAGCGCCGGGACGAGCTCGACCTCTCCCACCTGGTGGGCATGGCCGACGCCCGGTACGCCGTCGAGGTGGCCGCCGCGGGCGGGCACCACCTGATGCTCTCGGGGCCCAAGGGGTCGGGCAAGACCAGCCTCGCCGAGCGCATCCCGAGCATCCTGCCGGACCTCACCCCGGAGGAGTCCCTGGAGCTGACCGCGATCCACTCCCTGGCGGGGGCCCTGGAGCCGGGGGACGGGATGCTGGTCCGGCCGCCGTACTGCGCGCCCCACCACGACGCGAGCAAGACGAGCCTCCTCGGGGGTGGGCTGGGGCAGGTCCGGCCCGGCGAGCTCAGCCGGGCGCACGCCGGGGTGCTCTTCCTCGACGAGTTCCCGCTCTTCCGCACCGACGTCATCGACGCGCTCCGGCAGCCGCTGGAGAGCGGTGAGGTGACGGTCGCCCGTCGCGACGAGTCGGTGACACTGCCCGCGCGCGGGATGGTCGTGCTGGCCTGCAACCCCTGCCCCTGCGGGGAGTTCGCGCCCCAGGTGGGCCTGAACAGGTGTCAGTGCCGAGCGGCCCAGCGGCGCGACTACCGGGCGCGGATCACCGGCCCGGTCTCCGACCGCATCGACATCCTGCGGCACCTCACGCCCGTCCGGCCGCACGACCGCAACGACCCGTTCGGCCCGCCGGAGCCGAGCGCGGCGGTGCTGGCGCGCGTGCAGGCGGCCCGGCTGCGGCAGGCCGAGCGCTACGCCGGCACCAGCTGGCGGCTGAACGCGCAGGCACCGGGCCCGCTGCTGCGCGAGAGCTGGCCGCTCGAGCCGGCCGGTCAGAGCTTCGTCGACGACGCGGCGTACGACGGACTGCTCACCCAGCGAGGCGCGGCCCGGGTGCACCGGCTGGCCTGGACCGTCGCGGACCTCCGTGGCGTGCGCCGGCCCGGTCTCGTCGAGGCGCAGGTGGCGCTGCAGCTGCGAACGGGGGAGCCGCTCCTGCTGTCGGCACTCGAGCGGGACGCCGGATGACGGCGGCCGATGACGACCGGCTGGCCCGTGCGGCGCTCTCCCGGATCTCCGAGCCGGGGGACCTGCGGGTCACCCGGCTCGTCGACGAGCTCGGGGCGGGGGCCGTCTACGGGGCGCTCCGGGCTGAGCGCGACCTGGAGGGCGTGCTGACCGACGTCGCTGCCCGCCTGGAGGCCGTCGATCCCGGGAGGGAGCTGGACCGGGCGGCGCACCTCGGGGTGCGCTTCGTGGTGCCGGGTGACCAGGAGTGGCCGACTCAGCTCGATTCACTCGCGGCGGCGGAGCCGGTCCAGGAGCGCGGCGGCGTGCCCGTGGGACTGTGGGTGCGCGGGCCGCTGCGCCTCGACGAGATCGACCGGTCGGTGGCCGTGGTGGGGTCGCGGTCCGCGACGACCTACGGGGCGGGCGTCGCCGCCGACGTGGCCGCGGGCACGGCGCGGGCGGGCTTCGTGGTGGTCTCGGGTGCCGCCTTCGGGATCGACCAGGCAGCACATCGGGGCGCGGTCGCCGCCGCCGGGCGCAGCGTCGCGGTGCTGGCGTGTGGGGCCGATCGCGTGTACCCCGCCGCGCACCGGAACCTCATCGACCACCTCGCCGCCGAGGGTGCGGTGGTCTCCGAGACCCCGCCGGGTGGGGCTCCCACCCGGATCCGGTTCCTCTCCCGCAACCGGATCATCGCTGCTCTCGCGCGCGGGACGGTGGTGGTGGAGGCCGCCGTGCGCAGCGGGGCGCTCAACACCGCGAACTGGACCGCCCGCCTGAGCCGCCCGCTCATGGGGGTCCCCGGTCCGGTCACCAGCGCGCCCTCCCAGGGGGTGCACGAGCTGATCCGCCTGGGCGCGGCCACGCTGGTCACCTCCGGCGACGACGTGCTCGAGCTGCTCGGGGAGGCGGGGGAGCACCTCGTCGCCGAACCTCGCGGCCGGACCCACCCTCGTGACCGGCTCTCCCTGCGTCACCAGCAGGTGCTCGACGCGGTTCCGTCCGAGCGGACCGCGGCGGCCGACTCCATCGCCCGGGCCGCGGGCATCGGGCTCAGGGAGGTGCGGACCGCGCTGGACCGGCTCGAGCGGAACGGCCTCGTCGAGCGGTGCGAGGACGGCTGGCGGCTCGCCGCGCTGGCACACACCTGACGCCGCCGAGGCTCGGGCGCTCCTACACTCAGCCTGTGACCGATGAGGCCGACGGGGCCGACGAGCTGCCCGAGCCGATGGCCAGGGTGCTCGGTGACTACGAGCGCCACCTCGTGTCCGAGCGGGACCTCACCCACCACAGCGTGCGCGCCTACATGGCGGACGTGGCCGGACTGCTGGACCACGCCGCCCGACTGGGGCACACCGACGTCTCCGGACTCGACCTGCGCACGCTGCGCAGCTGGCTGGCCAAGCAGCAGACCCTGGGGCGGTCGCGGACAACGCTGGCCCGGCGCGCCACCGCGGCCCGGGTGTTCACCGCCTGGCTCGCACGCACCGGGCGGGCTCCGGTCGACGCCGGCGCCAGCCTTGGTTCACCGAAGGCGCACCACAACCTGCCGTCGGTCCTGCGCGTGGACGAGGCCGACGAGCTGATCCGCGCCGCGGCGGAGATCGCCGACGACGGCAGCCCGGTGGGGTTGCGTGACGTCGCGATGCTGGAGCTCCTCTACGCCACCGGCATCCGGGTGGGGGAGCTGGTCGGGCTCGACGTGGACGACGTCGACCGGGACCGGTTCGTGGTCCGGGTCTTCGGCAAGGGGCGCAAGGAGCGCTCGGTGCCGTTCGGACGGCCGGCCGCGCGGGCGCTGGACTTCTGGCTCAAGCAGGGCCGTCCGCGGCTGGCGGTCGAGGGGGCCGGCGCCGCGCTGTTCCTCGGCGTGCGGGGACGCCGGATCGACCAGCGGGCCGTGCGCACCCTGGTCCACCGGCGGATCGCCGAGGTCCCCGGAGCCCCCGACATCGGGCCGCACGGGCTGCGGCACACGGCCGCCACCCACCTGCTCGAGGGCGGGGCGGACCTGCGCTCGGTGCAGGAGCTGCTCGGCCACGCCTCACTGGCCACGACGCAGCTCTACACCCACGTGACCACCGACCGGCTCCGCAGGGCCTACCAGCAGGCGCACCCCCGCGCCTAGCCTCGATGTTTCGTGGCGAGCGGAGCCGCGTCAGCGGATTCACTGATGGTGGTCCCCAAGCCGCGCGACTGAGGAACGAAGTCGCGTCCGGCGTGTCGAGACCCGAGCAGGGACTCAGGGTCATTGATCCAAGGCTTCAGCCCGCGGCGAAGAGCGGTCGGAGCAGGGGTCGCCATCCCGCGTAGGGGAGCGGGAACGGCTGCCAGGGTGGCATCGTCGCCCCCGCGTCGACCGGCTGCTCCCGCCACAGTGGCAGCAGCCGCACCGGACCGGCGCCGAGCAGGCCGAGCGGGTCGAGGTACGTCGCACCCCGCCGCCACCCCCAGTGCAGGCAGGCCCGGGGAAAGCAGTGCGAGCCCGGCAGCGCCAGCACCCCGATCCGGCCCCCGGCGGGCACCGACTCGCCCACGGCCGCGCGCGCGTCCACGGGTTCGTAGGTGGTGCGGGTGTCACCGTGGTCGACCACGACCACGCCACGGCCCGCGATCGTCCCGGAGAAGGAGATGACGCCCGCCATCGCCGCGCGCACCGCCTGCCCCGGGGTGCCGAGCAGGTCGACGCCGCGGTGGCCGGCGCCCCAGGTGGACGTCGGCGGGTCGAACCCGGCGACGACCTCGGGCACCGGGTCCAGCGGCCACACGCCCACCGGGTCCGGGCCCCCGGGGACGCCGTGAGCGGCCGCCGGGCCCGACAGGGCCAGCACGATGCCCAGGACGGCGACGAGGACAGGCCCGGGGACCCGGGTCCGGTGGGCGGTGACGGAGGACATGCGGCCAGCCTGTCGGCGCCGCCACCGGGCTGCACGGCGTACCGTGCGGGCTGGGGAGGGACGGGGCACCTGCGCCGCCTGTGGACGGATGCCGGCCCACAGGTCGCTGATTGGCCCGCGACCGCAGCCGTCGACTACTCTGGTCGACGCAATCCTTGCGGATTGACTTCGCACGCTCGCAGACCGCGACGGAGCCTGACTTCTGGACTCCGGCCACCCGTGGGCGAGACCCTCAGTCCTCTCCGGCGACGGAGCGGGTCGGGTCCCGCGCGAGCGTCAGGGCAGCCGACACCCGTCGGGTGCAGCAACTGAAAACCAACGCAGAGCACGTCTCCGGCTCGTCCTGTCCCAAGGTCGAGCAGCACGGCGGCGTGCTCACCAAACAGGAGATTCACATGGCAGTCGTGACCATGCGCCAGCTTCTCGAGAGCGGCGTGCACTTCGGACACCAGACCCGTCGCTGGAACCCGAAGATGAAGCGCTTCATCATGACCGAGCGCAACGGCATCTACATCATCGACCTGCAGCAGTCGCTGGCCTACATCGACCGCTCGTACGCCTTCATCAAGGAGACCGTCGCCAAGGGCGGCACCGTGATGTTCGTGGGCACCAAGAAGCAGGCCCAGGAGGCGATCGCCGAGCAGGCGACCCGCGTCGGCATGCCCTACGTCAACCAGCGCTGGCTGGGCGGCATGCTCACCAACTTCCAGACCGTGCACCAGCGGATCAACCGCCTCAAGGAGCTCGACGAGATCGACTTCGAGGACGTGGCCGGGAGCAGCCGCACCAAGAAGGAGCTGCTCCAGATGCGCCGCGAGCGCGACAAGCTGAACAAGTCGCTCGGTGGTATCCGCGAGATGAGCCGCACCCCCTCGGCCGTGTGGATCGTGGACACCAACAAGGAGCACCTGGCGGTCGAGGAGGCGCGCAAGCTGCGCATCCCGATCATCGGCATCCTCGACTCCAACTGCGACCCCGACCTGGTCGACTTCCCGATCCCGGGCAACGACGACGCGATCCGCGCCGTCGGCCTGCTGACCCGCGTGGTCGCCGACGCCGTCGCCGAGGGCCTCATCGCCCGCTCCGGCGGCAAGGCCGGTGCCCAGAGCGCCGAGGTCGGTGCCGAGGAGCCGCTGGCCGAGTGGGAGCGCGAGCTGCTCGGCGGCGACGCCGAGAAGGCCGCCGTCGAGGCGACCGGTGGCGACAGCGCTGCCGACGAGACCCCCGCGTCCGAGGCCACCGGTGCCTCCGCCGAGGCGGCCGAGTCGACCGAGGCCGCCGACGCTGCTGCCGAGTCGACCGAGGCCCCCGCCGAGGCTGCCGAGTCGACCGAGGCCGCCGAGGCTGCTCCGGCGACCGACGCTGCTCCGGCCACCGACGAGGCGAAGGCCTGACGGTTCCACGGCAAGCCCGTCGTGCGCCCGGCCGGGCCGGGCGCACGACGGCGCCCGTGAACCGCTCCACTCACAGACACGTCTAGGGAAGAAGGACCATGGCGAACATCTCCGCCGCCGACGTCAAGAAGCTCCGCGAGCTCACCGGCGCCGGCATGATGGACTGCAAGAAGGCGCTCACCGAGGCCGACGGCGACTTCGAGAAGGCCGCCGAGCTGATCCGCATCAAGCTGGGCAAGAAGATGGCCGAGCGGGGTGCGGAGCGCGAGGCCTCGGCCGGCCTGGTCGCCACCTCCGGCGGCGCGCTGGTCGAGCTCAAGTGCGAGACCGACTTCGTGGCCAAGGGTGACGACTTCGTCGCCGCCGCCCAGCAGATCGCCGACGCCGCCGCCGAGGCCAAGGCGGCCGACACCGAGGCGCTCAAGGCCGTCCCGCTCGGTGACAAGACGGTCGGCGAGGTCGTCGACAGCCTCGCGATGACCATCGGCGAGAAGATCGAGCTCGGCCGCGTGGCCTACTTCGACGGCCCGGTCGTCGCGTACATGCACAAGCGTGCCGCTGACCTGCCGCCGGCCGTCGGCGTGCTGGTCGAGTACGACGGCAACGAGGACGCCGCCAAGGGTGCCGCCATGCAGGTCGCCGCGATGCGCCCGCAGTACCTCTCCCGTGACGAGGTCCCCGCGGACATCGTGGCGAAGGAGCGCGAGATCGCCGAGGCCACCTCGCGCGAGGAGGGCAAGCCCGAGCAGGCGATCGCCAAGATCACCGAGGGCCGCCTGAACGGCTTCTTCAAGGACGTCGTCCTGCTCGAGCAGCCGTCGGTCACCGAGAACAAGAAGACCGTCAAGGCGGTCCTCGACGCGTCGGGCACCAGCCTGACGCGCTTCGCCCGGTTCGAGGTCGGAGCCTGATCCGCAGCGCTTGATGCAATAGATTGGCGCCAGACGTGCACGAGGAGGCCGGTTCGATGACAGAGATCCTGATCATCGGACCGGCCTCGTCGCACCTGCGCCCCCGAGACCTACGAAGGAGCCGCCCGTGACCGGGTACAAGCGAGTCCTGCTCAAGCTGTCCGGTGAGGTGTTCGGGGGCGGCAAGGTCGGCATCGACCCCGACGTGGTGCAGAAGATCGCCCGGGAGATCGCGGCCGTGTCGCGGGCCGGCGTCCAGATCGCCGTGGTGACCGGCGGTGGCAACTTCTTCCGTGGTGCCGAGCTCCAGCAGCGTGGCATGGACCGGGTGCGGGCCGACTACATGGGCATGCTCGGCATCGTCATGAACTGCCTGGCCCTCCAGGACTTCCTGGAGAAGCTGGGCGTCGAGACCCGGGTGCAGACCGCGATCACGATGGGGCAGGTCGCCGAGCCCTACGTCCCGCGGCGCGCGATCAGGCACATGGAGAAGGGCCGGGTCGTCATCTTCGGCGCCGGCATGGGCATGCCGTTCTTCTCCACCGACACCGTCGCGGTGCAGCGCGCCCTGGAGAGCAAGTGCGACGTGGTGCTGGTCGCCAAGAGCGGCGTGGACGGCGTCTACACCGCCGACCCCAAGGTCGACCCGACCGCGACGAAGTTCGACGACCTGACCTACGAGGAGGCGATGAGCCGCGGCCTGCGGATCATGGACCAGACGGCCTTCGCCCTGTGCGGGGAGAACAAGCTGCCCATGGTCGTCTTCGGCATGGAGCCCGAGGGCAACATCCTGCGCGTCGTGCAGGGTGAGAAGATCGGAACACTGGTCAGCGCTGGTTGAGCCTCGACAGGCTCGACGCACAATGCCGGCTCGACCGCGGGCGGGGTCCGAGGCTCGACCAGCGACACCATCGACGTACGTGACGAATCAGGAGCAGCCGTGATCAACGACATCCTCAACGAGGCCGACAGCAAGATGGACAAGTCGGTCGAGGCGACGCGCGAGGAGTTCGCGGCGATCCGGGCCGGTCGGGCGCACCCGAGCATGTTCAGCAAGATCGTCGTCGACTACTACGGCTCGCCGACACCGCTCCAGCAGCTGGCCTCGTTCACCGCGCCCGAGGCGCGCGTGATCATGATCCAGCCCTACGACCAGGGCGCGATGTCCAACATCGAGAAGGCGATCCGGGACTCCGACCTGGGCGTGAACCCTGCCGACGACGGCAGGATCATCCGCTGCGTGTTCCCGGAGCTCACCGAGGAGCGCCGCAAGGAGTACATCAAGGTCGCCAAGGGCAAGGCCGAGGACGGCCGGGTGGCCGTGCGCAACCTGCGACGTACCGCCAAGCAGAACCTCGAGAAGCTCGAGAAGGACGGCGAGGTCGGCAAGGACGACGTGACCGGTGCCGAGAAGCGCCTGGACGCGATGACCAAGCAGCACACCGACTCCATCGACGAGATGCTGAAGAACAAGGAAGCCGAGCTGCTCGAGGTCTGACGGCCTCGACGCTCCCCACCATGACCGAGACCTCGTCCGGCCCGGCGCCGGTGCCCCCGCCGGGCTACGGGCGCGCGGGCCGCGACCTGCGCAAGGCCGTCGCCTCCGCGGTCGTCCTGCTCGTCGCGATCGCCCTGTCGCTCGCCATCTGGAAGACGGCGTTCATGTTCATCGTGGCCGCGGCCGTCGTGGTCGCGGTGTGGGAGCTGCACAAGGGTTTCCTGGCCAAGGAGATCGACCTCCCCGAGCAGCCGCTGATGCTGGGCGGCGTCGTCATGGTCGTGGTGGCCTACGTGTGGGGCTCGGCGGCCCTGGTCACCGCCACGGCCGTGTCCGCGCTGGTGATCATGCTCTGGCTGTTGCGCCGGGGCATCGACGGCTACGTCATGAACTCCACCGCGTCGGTCTTCACGCTGGTCTACGTGCCTTTCCTGGGCTCGTTCGTGGCGCTGATGCTCGCCGAGGGCGGCACCGGCGGGGGAGGGCTCGACGACGAGGGCGTGCAGGGCATCCTCACCTTCGTCCTCGTCACGATCGCGTCGGACATCGGTGGCTACGTCGCCGGCGTGCTGTTCGGCAAGCACCCGATGGCCCCGGTGATCTCCCCGAAGAAGTCCTGGGAGGGGTTCGCGGGGTCGGTGCTGTTCTGCGTCGTGACGGGCTGGGCCCTGGTGGTGTACCTGCTCGACGGTGACTGGTGGGTCGGCGTCCTGCTCGGGCTGATCGCGGTCGTCATGGCGACGCTCGGGGACCTCTGCGAGTCGGTGATCAAGCGCGACCTCGGCATCAAGGACATGAGCCAGGTCATCCCCGGCCACGGCGGCCTCATGGACCGCCTCGACTCGTTGCTCGCCACGATCGCCCCGATCTGGCTGCTGCTGCACTACCTCGTCTTCTGACGTGGCTCTCTTCCTGGTCCGGCACGGCCGCCCCGAACCCCGGGTCGGGGTTCCGGCACGCGCGTGGGACCTCGACCCCGCCGGGTTCGACGACGTCTGGGCGCTGCGGGAGTCGGGCCGGTTGCCGGTGCGCGCGACCTGGTTCAGCTCGCCGGAGCCCAAGGCGACCGCGACCGCCCAGCTGCTCACGGAGGCGGAGGTGGGGGTCGTCGACGGGCTGCGCGAGCACGTCCGGGAGTCGACCGACCGGATCGACGACTTCGCCGGCACGGTGGCCCGGGCCTTCGCGGACCCCGAGACCCCGGCGTACGACGGCTGGGAGCCGCTCGCGGCCTGCCGGGACCGCGTCGTACGGACCGCTCGCGGCATCCTGGAGGTGCATGCGGGGGAGGACGTGGTGCTGGTCGGGCACGGCACCGCGTGGACGGTCCTCGTCGCGGAGCTCACCGGCCGCGCGCCCGACCTCGAGCGCTGGCGCAGCCTCGCCATGCCGGACGTGCTCGTGCTGGACCGCTGACCAGCGGCCGCGGGTCACAGGGGAGAGTGCACGAAGGGCAGGAACCTGCTGACCCAGTCGAGCCGCTGGTCGAGCCAGCCGAGCAGGCCCAGGGTGCTGCCCACCGACGCCGGCGGACTGCTGATGAGGGTGTCGGCCAGCAGCAGCCGCTCGAAGTCCACGGTCACCGGGCCGGGGCGGGGCCGGCCGTCCCGGGTCTGGAAGGCGACGCCGGCCAGCTCCATCACCTTGATCACCTCCTGGGCGAGGATGCCGTAGGCGACGGTGGTGGGGTGGACCCCGTCGAGGGAGAACAGGCCCCCCTCGGTGCGGCCCTCCGGGCCGGACCGGAAGAAGCGCGTCGAGGGCACCGGGTCCAGGGCGCGCAACGCGGGCGGCAGCTCGTACGGCGTCCACCAGGTCGGCCGTGCCCACGGGCTCTCCAGGTAGCGTCGGGTGGCGAGCCGGTCGAGGATCGACCCCATGTCGAAGAGGTACCAGTCGAGGCCGTCGGACCGGGCCGCGCCGACCGAGGCGATGATCGCCTCGTTGTAGGCGTCGATGGCGGAGTCGATGGCGCGAGCCTCCTCGCCGGTGAGGTGCGGGTCGTGCCCGGGGTCGAAGTCGTCGTCGGTGATCCACGGCCGCGTGTAGTAGGGGAAGTAGCGCGAGTCCGGGCGGATCTTCCGGAACGCGCCCCGGGTGATCGGCGCGATCGTGACCGAGGGCACCGTCGCGACGATCACGTGCTGGGCCGGGACGGCGCGCAGGCGCTGCACCAGCAGGTCCCAGTCCGACGCGAACGCGCTGGGCCTCCAGACGGTGCAGCCGACGCGGGCCTCGAGCCGCTCCTCGGGGGACCGTTCGGCGTAGTCGGCGGGGGTCCAGGCGGCGCGGAGGCTGAGCACGGAGCCCAGCGCGTTGTTGGATCCCAGGACCACGACGAGCGTCTCCACGCCCTCGGCCGCTCGGCTCATGTCGGTGACGGCGTCGAGCACGGAGCGTCCGCGAGTGCCCTTGCGTGCCCGCTGGAGGACCGGCCAGGCGGCGCGGTCCTGGTGGTGCTCGACGAGCTGGGCCAAGAAGTCGTCCTTGGTGGGCTCCCGGACCCGGGCGGCCACCGTCGTCGCGGTCTGGAGCTGCGGGTCGAGCAGGTCCCAGCCGTAGACCGCCATGTTGTGGAACGGCGCCCCGGTCTCCGGGACGGCGGACCCGGGTCCGCGCTCCCAGTAGTCCTCGATGTGGTCGAGGTAGGAGCGGAGCCACGCGCCGGCGCTGACGATCTCCCAGAAGTCGAGCCGGTCCCCGAAGCGGGCCTCGAAGGCGCGCGCCAGTCGCTCGAGGTCGAGCGGGAGCCCGCCCGGACCCGAGGGCCACTCGTAGGTGGGGTAGGTGAACTGTCCGGCGGTCAGGCCGAGCTCGTAGGCGGTGATCGCCGGCCAGGACAGGTCGGTGCGGTGCACGGCGGCGCTCATGAAGCCATGGGTCAGGGAGTCGCCCACCGTCACCAGCCGGTGCCTGGCCGGCCTGCTGGGCGCACGGGGTACGTCGATGCCGAGCGTCGGGTCGGTGACCGGCTCCCGCGGGATGTCGTTGATCAGCACCTCGTCGGGCACCGGGTGCACGTCCGCCATCACTCACCGCCTGGGAATGGTCCGTCGTCGGCCACGCCGGACCGGGACGCAGGACCTCAGAGAGCCGCGTTGTCCTCTCGCACGCTACGCCTGCTGGCCGGCGGCGGACAGCCCTCGCCGCAGGTCACCACCAGCCCTGCCGACGCGCCCAGCGGAGCAGGGTGAGGCTGATCGCGATCATGACCACGAGCACGATGCCGAGCTCGGTGTAGTGGGTGTGCCGGGCCACGATGACGTTCATCCCGTAGACCGACGCGATGGCGGTGATCGGCAGCGTCACCGCGGCGATCACGGCGAGCCGCTCCATCGCCACCGTCATCTTGGTGTGCACCTTGGTCTGGTAGAGCTCGATCACGCCGAAGAGGAAGTGCGCCTCGCCGTCGGCGAGCGACCGCACCCGGTCGAACTGGTCGGCCAGGTCGAGCGCCCGAGTGGCGTCGGGGTCGTCGGCCATCCGGTGGATTCCCGCCATCCGGACCCAGATGTCGTGGCACTGGGCGGCCATCGTGCGGGTGGTGATCAGCTCGTGCCGGATCAGGAACAGCTCCTCGAGGAGTGCCTCGGGGTCGCGCAGCTGCGACGACATCACCTGGCGCTCCAGGCCCGGGAGCTTCTGGGCGACCTCGCGGATCAGGCTGCTCTGGCGACGCGCCACGGCCGAGGTGACCGCGTAGGAGAGCTCGGCAGGAGTCTCGGGCCGGAACCGGCCGGCCTCGATGCGGGCCAGCACGCCGTCGGTCTCGACCTGGGCGACGGACTGGTGCAGGTCCGGGTTGATGGGTCCGTGCACGGTCACGAGGTAGTGGTGGGCGATGATCTGGTCGAGCTCGAGCAGGTGCACGTGGCCGGCGTCCCCGAGGTACGGCGACTGGGTGGTGACGAACACATGGTCCTCGTACCCGTGCACGGTGGGCACGTAGTTCCGTTGCCGACAGCCCTCCACGACCATCGGATGGCAGCCGAGTCCGGTGAGGAGCGCGTCGCTCTCCCCGTCCGGTTCGGGGACGTCGACCCAGAAGAAGCCGTCCTCGTGGCCGAAGAGCTCGACGACGTCCTCGGGCTCGCGCGGGTGTGCTCCCGATGCGTCGACGAAACGGACCTCCATGGGGACAGCGTGACCGGGACGGCGGGGTGCCACAAGACACAGCCTGTGTTCGGCGGGGACTGCTGACTCCCCGCGGCCCGGTCTGCAAGGATCGTGATGATGAGCAGCGAGCAGACAGAACAGGACGCCGGCCCGGCACGCCAGCCGGACTGGTGGCACCGCGACCACCCGACGTTCACGGCGATCACGGGCTTCTTCACCGGGCTCGCCTACGTCGTCGTGGTCCCGGGCCTCTACGCGGCGGTGCTGCACTGGATGTTCGACGACCGGCAGGCCGAGGACCTCTTCCCGTTCGTGCTGGTCTCGCTGGCCGTGCCGCTCGCCCTGGTGGTCGTGCCGCGCACGCGGCGCTTCGGCCAGTACATGCTGATCGGGGTCGTCACGACGGCGCTCGTCGTCATCGGGGTGTCGCTCCTGGTGCTGTGGGTCCTGATCGGGCGCGAGAACGGCCTCCGCACCGCGCTTTAGCCGCCGCAGCCGCCCGGATGCGATGATCGAGACCTGATGTCCGACGCCGCCACACCTCCCGAGCCCACCCCCGACGCTGCTGCCGCCGAGGGCACCAAGACCCTTCCGCTCGTCTTCGACGAGCCGCGGGGTCGCCGCAAGCCGCCGCGGCACCTCGCCGACCTCGCCGCCGACGAGCGCAAGGTGCTGCTCGAGGAGCAGGGCCTGCCCGGCTTCCGGGCCAGGCAGCTCTCGACGCACTACTTCTCCCGGCTGGTCGACGACCCGGCCCAGATGACCGACCTGCCGGCCGCGCAGCGCGACGAGCTCGTGGCGGCCCTGCTGCCGTCGCTGATGACCCCGCTGCGCACGATGGAGGCCGACCGGGGCACCACGCGCAAGACCCTCTGGAAGCTCTTCGACGGCGCGCTCGTCGAGTCGGTGCTGATGCGCTACCCCGACCGCGCCACGATGTGCGTCTCGAGCCAGGCCGGCTGCGGCATGGCCTGCCCGTTCTGCGCCACCGGGCAGGGCGGCCTGCAGCGCAACATGTCCACCGCCGAGATCGTCGAGCAGGTCGTGGCGGGTGCTCGAGCCCTGACCCGGGGTGAGGTCCCAGGCGGCCCCGGCCGCGTGTCCAACGTGGTGTTCATGGGCATGGGGGAGCCGCTGGCCAACTACAAGGCCGTCATCGGCGCGGTACGCCGGCTCACCGACCCGACGCCGAACGGCCTGGGCATGTCCGCACGAGGGGTCACCGTCTCGACGGTCGGCCTGGTGCCCCGGATCAACCAGCTGGCCGAGGAGGGCATCCCGGTGACGCTCGCGCTCAGCCTGCACGCCCCCGACGACGAGCTGCGCAACGAGCTGGTACCGATCAACACGCGCTTCTCCGTGGCGGAGACGGTCGAGGCGGCCTGGAACTACGCGCGGACGACCAAGCGACGGGTCTCGATCGAGTACGCCATGATGCGGGGGATCAACGACCAGGCCTGGCGCGCGGACCTGCTCGGCGACGTCCTCAACTCCTACGGGGACTGGGGCTGGGTGCACGTGAACCTGATCCCGCTCAACCCGACGCCCGGCTCCAAGTGGACCGCGTCGGACCCGGCCGACGAGCGCGAGTTCGTGCGCCGGCTCGAGGCCAAGGGGATCCCCACCACGGTTCGCGACACGCGCGGCCGGGAGATCGACGGAGCCTGCGGCCAGCTGGCCGCCACCGAGTCGTGACGCGACGGCCCGCAGCGGAGGCCGTCCACGCGGCCGTCGCCGCGTGGTTGTGGGTCCCCGACACCGCCACGACCGTCGAGACCGACGACTGGCTGATGGTGCGGTTCCCGGACTACACCGAGCATCCGCTGGAGCTGGTCCGCTTCGACCACACGGCCGACCAGCAGTCGCTGGTCGACGAGGTGCTCGAGCGCGCCCGCACCATGGACACGCCGTACCTGTGGTGGTGGGTCGGGCTGGGTGGACCGGACGGCCTGGGTGACCTGCTGGCCGCGCGCGGCGGCCAGCCCGACGAGACCCTGGACGTCCTCGCCCTGGACCTGTCCGACGGCCTCCCCGACCTCCCGGGTGCCGGCGTCGAGATCCGCTGGCAGACCGACCTCGACGTGGTGCGCGACTCCCAGGACGTCGCCATGGAGGTCTTCGGCGGGTCGATGCCCCCGGAGGACCGGCTGAGGGCCATGGCGGAGCAGGGGGCGAGGGAGGTCGAGACCGGCCTGGGCGGATCGGTGGTGGCCTACGTGGACGGCCGCGCGGTGGGTACGGGCGGGCTGGCGATGGCCGACGGGGTCGCCCGCCTCTGGGGCGGGAGCGTGCGCGAGGAGTTCCGCCGGCGCGGGATCTACGGCGCGCTGCTCGGTGCCCGGTTGCGCTACGCGGTCGAGCGAGGCGCCCATCTCGCCCTGGTCAAGGGTCGGGTCGAGACCTCCGGTCCGATCCTGCGGCGCGTCGGCTTCACGGCGTACGGCCAGGAGCGCTCCTACCGCCTGCCCCTGGCCTGACCGGCTCAGCGCAGCAGCGCCGGCGCGGGCAGCAGCAGCTCCACGTTGCGGTCCTTGCGGGTTCCTCGCCGGCGGGTGTCGCGCTCCTGGGGGTCGTTGGCGGCGAGCAGCCGGCCCAGTGCCGCGAGCTTCATCGGCCCGTCGAGGTCGGGGCCCGGCTTCAACGGGGCACCGTGGTCGAGCATGGTCGTGAAGATCGACAGCGTCCGGTCGTGGTTGTCGACGACCTCGATGATCCGGGACTGCTGTGGCCAGTCGATGTGGGAGGCGGTGTTGATCTCCCAGAACCCGCCGCCGCCCTGCCGCGCGTGGGCGCGCACCGAGTTGCTGTGGGTGTGCCCGTTGACCCAGGCCACGACGTTCTCGTGCGCGAGCAGCGTGGCGACCACGTCGGAGCCGAGCACCCGGGGCCCGGTCGGACCGGCGGTCGCGTTGTCCATGGTCCACGAGGTGTGGTGGCTGGCGACGACGACGAGGTGGTCGGTGGCGGCCGCGAGCTGCTCCTGCAGCCAGGTGTGCTGGGCCTGGTCGATCGAGCCCTCCGCGCCACCGTTCTCGTTGACGCTGTCGAGCACGACGAAGCGCACCACTCCGCGGTCGAAGGTGTAGTACGCCGTGCCGTCGGTGCGGTTCTGCTCGGTGAACCCGTGGCCGACCGGGAGCCCGATGGTCGTGAAGTGCTCGGCCACCGTCTCGGAACGGGTGAGCGGCCGGCGGTCCGGATCGGGGGTGACGGTGCGGATCCCCATCGACGTCGACTTCTTCTCACCCGTCGCCTGCGCGGCCAGCGCGTCGGTCCGGGGTGCGTTGCCCTGCATCAGCTGGTCGTGGTTGCCCAGCGCGGCGAACCACTCGAAGTCCAGGCCGCGCGCACGGAACGGGCGACGGCAGTCGTCGAGCAGGCCGGGCACCCGGGGGAAGCCGTACTGAGCGCGGTACTTGTCCTTCTGCTTGCCGGCCGGCGTGCCGTGCGGGTGCCAGAAGCTGGGGTCGTAGAAGTCGGGGTCGCCGTCCATGACGCCCTCGTACCGGCTGAGGTCGCCGGAGTCCTGCCGGATCCGTCCCCCGTCCAGCAGGTCGATGTTCCAGCGGATCTCGTTGTACTGGCTGTTGTCGGAGTTGTCGCCCGTCTGGATCGCGAAGGCGAGCTTCTTGCCGGTGACCGGGCCCCGCCCGACCTCGTTGATCTCGCGCACCATGGCCTCGGCGACGTGGGCGGTGAGGACCTCCTGGGGCCGGTAGGCCGCCGAGACCACGACGTCCCCGCCCTCGAGCCGCGCGGGGGACTGCGCGTCGACGATGTGCACGTCGGAGAGCTGGGCGAAGGCCAGCAGCGCCGTGCGGCGGCCCTTCCGGCCGTCCTTGGCGGGAGTGCCGAGCGCGGTGCGCACGAGGTGTCGCTCACCGTCGCGCCGGACCAGCGGACGCCAGTCGCCGCGGCCCTTCCTGCCCTTCGCGATGACACTGTCGAGGGTCGCGCGACGGCGCCCTGACGTGCCGGCGACGGCCTGGTCGGCCAGGCCGCCGACGCCGGTGAGGGCGGCGGCCGCGCCCACGGCGCCTGCGGAGCGGAAGAGGTCACGACGGGTGAGGGTCACGAGCCGAAACCCTAGTTTTCAGCGTCCTCCCGCGTGGTGTTTTCGATCAGGTCCGCAGCCTCCTCGACGGTGTCCACCAGGTGCACGTGGTGCTCCATCACGCGGCCGCGCGACAGCGAGGCGAGCAGCGGCCACGCGGGCACGGTCTCGGTCCAGTACCGCCCGCCGACCAGGACCATCGGCGCGACCGAGGACTCGTCGGCGTAGAAGTTCTCGCAGCCGTCCTGGAAGAGCTCCTGGACGGTGCCGCCCGCGCCGGGCAGGAACACGATGCCGGCGTCGCAGACCTCGACCAGGATCGCCTCACGGGTGGCGTTGCGGAAGTACTTCGCGATCGCGGTCGCGAACACGTTCGGCGGCTCGTGGCCGTAGTGCCAGGTCGGGATGCCCAGGGAGTCGGTGGCTCCGGGCCAGCGGTCCAGGACCTCGAGCGCGGCGTCGGCCCAGGCCCCCACGGAGGGCCGGAAGCCCGGGACCGCCGCCAGGCGCGCCAGGGCCTTCTCGTGGTCCTCCTGGGGCCGCTCTGCCAGGCGGGCCCCGAGGTTGGCGGCCTCCATGGCGCCCGGGCCGCCACCGGTGGTGACCACGAGGGACTGCCCGAGGAGCCGGCCGAGCCGCGCCGCGTCGGCGTACGCCGGCTCGTCGCGCCGCAGCGCGTGGCCGCCCATGACGCCGACGAGGTGGCGCGGCCGGACCCAGTCGACCAGCGCCTGGTCGATCGCGTGGTCGTGCAGCGCCCGGGCGAGCATCGCCTCCTGGTCGACGGGTCCCCGGGACCACGCGTAGGCGCGGGCGTCGAGGCTGGTCGGGTACGTCGCCGCGTCGTACAGCTCGCCGGCGGTGTAGAGCGACGAGCGGTAGGGATCGACCGGCACTCCCGGGATCGTCGGGAACACGATCCCGCCGCGCTGCTCGATCCGCTCGGCGTCGCCCTCGGCGAAGGTGCAGCCGAGGAACGACGCCCCCGCGACCCGGCAGCGGGACAGGTCCTGCGTGCGCCCGGAGAGGTCGACCGCCTGGACCCACCAGCCCGACATGGTGGTGGTGCCGCGCGCCATCCGGCGGTCGAACTCCTCGAGCGACTCGATCTCGACGACGCGGCCCCGGGTGTGTCTCACACGCGCAACCTAGGCCGCCCGGACCTCAGAAGGCGTGTGCCACCAGCTCGCCGAACAGCTCGTGCTCGTCGACCGCGAGCCCCTTCCCCCGGAACCACGTGCACACGTTGGCGCAGTCGCGCATCAGGAAGTCCATGCCCGCCGCGTTGCCGGCCAGGTCGACGATCTGCGGCAGGTCGATGATCACCAGCCGCTCGCCCGCAGCGAGGATGTTGTACGCCGACAGGTCGCCGTGCACCACGCCGTGCTGCACCATCGTGGCCATCGCCTCGCGCAGCTGGTCGAAGTACGACGCCAGCAGTCGCGGGCTCCGGCCGGGTCTGGGCCAGGCGGGGCGCACTGTCGCCGTCGACCGTGATCCACTCCATCAGGATCTCGGTGCCGTCGATCTGCACGGGGTAGGGGACCGGCAGCCCGATCTCCCAGAAGCGCTTCAGCGCGTCCCACTCCGAGACCGCCCACTCGCCAGCGGCGACGACCTTGCCCCAGGTGCTCTTGCGCTTCAGGGCGCGCTCGTCACGGGAGCGCTTGGTGCTGCGGCCCTCGGTGTAGGAGGCAGCGCGATGGAAGTTGCGGTGCTCGGTGCTGCGGTAGCGCTTGGCGGCCATCACGACACCACCGGCCGGATCGGCGGGGTCGGCCCGCTCGACCAGGAAGACGTCGGCCTCCTTGCCGGTCTTGAGGATCCCGAGGTCGGTGTCGATCGCGCCCTGCGAGGTCACCACCCAGTCGGGGCGGGGCTCCGGGCCGCGGGACAGCGGTTCGACGCTGAGCCAGGTGGACCAGCGCTGGGAGTCGTCGATCTCGTCGTACGCGGTGAAGTCGATGACGAAGGACGGGTCGATCCCGTCGAGGCGGGTCTCGTCGTGCTCCTGCTCCGGGAGGCGGACGAGGTTGTCAGAGAAGTACTGCTCGTGCTGGGTGAAGTCCTGGGACATCGCTGGTGGTGCTCCATGAGGTGAGAGGGGGTCGGTCTGCGGACAGGCCGGGGACAGTCGTCGACATGTCACGGCTCCTCTCGGTCATGGGCACGGCTGCGGATGGTGCAGCGCCCGGGGTCCGACCATGGTGCGCGCCGGCGTTCGGGTGTCGCAATCGATTTACGGCCGCCTCGGCAGCTGTCGGTGATGCGGCGGCGCCCGCGGGTGGGGGTCCGCTAGGTTCGCGCCGTGCAGCGACCACATCCAGGCCCCGGCCCCGACCGGCCCGGACGACGCCTGCGACGCGTGGTCGTGCTGGTGGCCGCCACGATGCTGGTGGGTCTGCTGCCCGGGCAGTCGGTCGCGGGGACCGCGGCGTCGTACGGCAGCGACGGGATCGGCGACCCCTACTTCCCGCTGGACGGCAACGGCGGGATCGACGTCCAGCGCTACGAGATCCACGACGCCTACGACTTCGACCGCCGACGGCTCTCGGGGTGGACGCGCGTGACCCTGCGTGCCACCGAGACGCTGAGCGGCTTCCACCTCGACTTCCTGCTCCCGGTGCGCGAGGTCCTGGTCGACGGCCACCCGGTCGACTGGACCCGTCCCGACGCGCACGAGCTGGCGATCGACGCCCCGATCGACGACGGGTCGACGCACGCCGTCGTGGTCCGCTACTGCGGACGGCCCGGCGCCAAGGGATGGGACGGGGAGTGGAACTGGCTGGCCAGCGGCCGCGAGGTCGTCGCCATGAACCAGCCGCACATGGCGGCCTGGTGGTTCCCGGCCAACGACCACCCCCGCGACAAGGCCGTGATGGACATCCACGTGACCGCGCCCCGGCAGATGGACGTGATCGCCAACGGCCGGCCGGTCTCCCGCACGGTGCACGGCAACCGGGCCACCACGCACTGGCACGCCGACGAGCCGATGGCGCCCTACCTCGCGTTCTTCGCGGCCGGGCACTTCGTGGTGCGGCAGGGGCGGGCCCACGGGCTGCCGTGGCTGGTCGCGGTCTCGCGTCGGCTGCCGGCGGCGGACCGGACCCGCTCGCTGAGCCTGATGCGGCGTACGCCGGGGATCGTGCACTGGCTGCAGGGACAGCTGGGACGCTACCCGTTCTCGACCACGGGTGGGCTGACCACCGGCCTGCGTCCCGGCTTCGCCCTGGAGAACCAGACCCGGCCCACCTACGAGGCGGACTACCTCACGCTGAGCACGGTCGTGCACGAGCTGGCGCACCAGTGGTTCGGCGACTCCGTCGCCGTCGAGAGCTGGCGCGACATCTGGCTCAACGAGGGCGCGGCGACGTTCATGGAGGCGCGGTACTCCGAGACGCACGGCGGCCTTCCGGCGCAGAGCTGGATGCTCGCCCAGTACAACGACCACGGCGACGACTCCGCGTTCTGGCAGCTCGACGTCGCGGACCCGGGTCCCGACCACCTGTTCGACTGGGCGGTCTACGAGCGTGGCGGGATGGCGCTGCAGGCGCTGCGGCACCGGATCGGCAGCGACACCTTCTGGCGGCTGCTGCGGCGGTGGGTGCACGACAACCGCGCCGGCAACGGGTCGACCGAGGCCTTCGTCGCCCTCGCCGAGGAGGTCAGCGGCCAGGACCTCGGCGGGTTCTTCCAGGCGTGGCTGAGCGACGCAGCCCGTCCGGCCCGGACCGCGGCGAACGGCCTCGCCTGAGGGTGCTCAGCCGCGCAGCCGCACCGAGAGGCAGGTCACGCAGCCCTCGAGCTTCTCGAACTCGCCGATGTCGACGGTGACGGCGCGCAGCCCGCGGGCCTCGAACAGGGCCTGGGTGCGGGGAGCGCTGGTCGACATCAGGACCGTGTCGCCGCCGAGCAGCACCACGTGGGCGCCCGGTTCCTCCGGCACCGGCAGGAACGACTCCCAGACGGCGGGGTCGTCGACGAGGGGTGGGAACCCCACGACGGTGCCGTCCGGCAGCGCGGTCACCGCGGACTTCAGGTGCAGCACCCGGCTGACCGGTACGCCGGTCACCGTGGCCCCCAACGGGCCGAGCAGCGCGGCGAGCTGTTCCACGCCGGAGGCGTTCGTGCGGCCGCCGAGCCCGACCCACACGGTGTGGTCGTGCTTGAGGACGTCGCCCCCGTCGAGGGTGCCCGGGGCCTCGATCCGCGCGATCCGGTAGCCCAGGCCGGCCAGCGCCTCCTCGGTGCCGGCGGTCTCGGGCTTGCGCTCGTCCGCGCCGGGGCGGCTGATCACCGCGAGGTCGCCGTAGACCACGACGGTGTCCTCGACGAACGCCGCGTCCGGGCAGTCGTCGGCCGGCGGCACCTCCACCGTCTCCCAGCCCTCGGCCTGCAGCGCCGCGACGTACCCCTCCCACTGCGCGTGGGCGAGCTCCCCGTCGACCGGGGTGCGGGCGATGTGCGTGACCAGCCCCTCGGCGAGACGGGGGCTCGGGCGTCGGACGAGTGCGCGCGGGTTCACCGTCCCATCATCCGCCCAGTAGCGGTGCGACCGCACGAGCCACGACGCTGGGGTGTCGGGTCAGCCGCTCCTCGGCGTCGGCGAGCGTCATCGCGCGCAGCCCGCTGTTGATGCCGAGCCAGCGCAGCGGCTCGGGCTCCCACGGCCGGGACCGGTGGTCGACCCAGGGCAGGCCGGTGAGGTCGGTGTCCCGGCCGAGCACCAGGTCGCGCAGCGTCCGGCCGGCGAGGTTGGTGGTGCTCACGCCGTCCCCGACGTACCCACCGGCCCAGGCCAGGCCGGTCCCGCGGTCCAGCCCCACCGAGGCGCACCAGTCGCGGGGGATCCCCAACGCCCCGCCCCACGCGTGGGTCACGCGGGTGCCGGCGAGCACGGGCAGCAGGTCGAGCAGCGCGGCGTACAGCTTCATGAACACCCGCTCGTCGCGGTCGAACTCGGGTCGGACCCGGGACCACGCGTGGTACGGCGCGCCACGGCCTCCGAACACGATCCGGTCGTCGGCGGTGCGCTGGCCGTAGACGATCAGGTGCCGGTGGTCGGTGAACGTCTCGCGCCGGGCGAGGCCGATCTGCCGCCAGGTCTCGGCGGGCAACGGCTCGGTGGCGATCACCAGGGAGTAGACGGGCACGAGGGTGCGAGACTGCCCCGGCAGCGTGGCGGTGTAGCCCTCGGTGGCGCGGACGACGGTCTCGGCGCGGACCCTGCCGTGCTCGGTGCGCGCCCGGCCGGCCTCGATGCCGGTGACGCGGGTGCGCTCGAAGATCCGCACGCCGCGCCGCTCGACCGCCTCGGCCAGCCCGCGCACCAGCCGTCCGGGGTGCACGGCCGCGCAGTCGGGCGTGTACGTCGCGCCGCGGGTGCCGGCGCCGGCCAGGACCGCGGTGGCCTCGGCGGGGTCCAGCAACCGCAGGTCGTCCTCGCCACGTCCCCAGTCGCGTGCAGCCGCGACCTCCCGACGGGCCCGCTGCCACTGGGCGCGGTTGCGGGCCAGGGTGATCGTGCCGCCCTTGGCCAGGTGGGCGTCGATGCCCTCGGCCGCGGCGACCCGGGCCACCTCGTCCACGGTCTCGCGCATCGCCCGGTGCTGGGCCAGCGCACCCTGTCGGTCCGAGGAGGCGGCCAGGGCGGGCAGCGAGGCCGGGAAGAGGGCGGAGCACCAGCCGCCGTTGCGGCCGGACGCGCCGTACCCCGCGACCTCGGCCTCGAGCACCGCGATCCGCAGGGTGGGGTCTGCCTCGGCGAGGTAGTAGGCGGTCCACAGCCCGGTGAACCCGGCGCCCACGACGGCGACGTCGACGTCGAGGTCGCCCGGCAGCGAGGGTCGCGGCGTCCAGTCGTCGCCGGCCGTCTCGTGCCACAACGAGAGCCGGTCGTAGGGTTCTGGCTGCCTCAGCGGACGCCCCACGAGTAGGTCTGCTTGCGCAGGCGGAGGTACATGAAGGTCTCGGTCGCGGCCACGCCCTCGATCGCCCGGATGCGGCACGAGATCACCTCGAGGAGGTGCTCGTCGCTCTCGCAGACCACCTCGACCAGCAGGTCGTAGGCGCCGGCGGTGACCACGACGTAGTCGACCTCGTTGAGCTCGGCGATCTTGTCGGCCACCGGCTCGAGCGGGCCGGTGACCTTGATCCCGACCATGGCCTGGCGCGCGAAGCCGAGCTCGAGGGGGTCGGTGACGGCCACGATCTGCATGACGCCGCCGTCGATGAGCCGCTGCACCCGCTGGCGCACCGCGGCCTCGGACAGGCCCACGACCTTGCCGATCGCGGCGTACGACCGGCGCCCGTCCTGCTGGAGCTCCTCGATGATCGCCTTCGAGACGTCGTCGAGCTGGGTGGCGGGGCGCTCGGTCTTGCGGTTCATGCGCGAATGCTCGCAGGGCGTACCGGTGCGGGTCAAAGGTTTCCGGTAACAAAACGAAGGATTTCGTTGCGCAGGGGTTTCGGATCGACGGGATCGCTTGTCGGGGGCGCGATCGGCGTGGCACGATCCGAGCATCGAGGGGGACCGCTCGAAGGGAGTTCGATGACACCGGACATGGCGAACGGTCGGGGGCTCACCCGCCGCGGGCTGCTGCAGGGTGCGGGTGGGGTCGCCTTCGTCGGAGCCAGCCTCGCCGCCCTCAAGCTGCCGTTCTTCGCGACCGACGGCGCCCAGCAGAAACCGATGGACTGCCGGGCCACGGACGTCTCCGCGAGCGAGAACCGGCTGGTCATCTCGAACTGGCCCGGGTACATCGACCCCAAGAAGAAGGACACCTCGACCTTCCAGGTCTTCCAGGACCGGACCGGCATCACCGTCGACTACACCGACGACGTCAACGACAACGCCGAGTTCTACGCCAAGGTGAAGAACCAGCTCGGCTCCTGCCAGACCATCGGGCGGGACATGATCATCCTGACCGACTGGATGGCGGCGCGGATGATCGGACTCGGCTGGATCCAGCCACTGGACAAGCAGAAGGTCCCGAACCTCCACGCCAACCTGATCGAGCCGCTGCGCAACCGGCAGTGGGACCCCGACCTCGACTACCACGCGCCGTGGCAGAGCGGCCTGACGGGGATCGCCTACAACGCTGCCAAGACCAAGGAGGTCGGGAGCTTCGAGGAGCTGATCACCCGCTCCGACCTCAAGGGACGGATCACGCTGCTGTCAGGAGATGCGCGACACGATGGGGTTCATGCTCAAGGTCGTGGGCGCGAACCCGAGCAAGTTCACCCAGGACCAGTGGGGCAACGCCATGGACCGGCTCCGCGAGACCGTCGCGGCCGGGCAGGTGCGGGCCTTCACCGGCAACGAGTACATCCAGGACCTCGCGGCAGGGAACATCGTGGCCTGCGAGGCCTGGTCGGGGGACGTGATCCAGCTCCAGTTCGACAACCCCGACATCAAGTTCGTGACGCCGGAGGAAGGGCTGTCGCTGTGGAGCGACAACATGCTCGTGCCCAACCTCGCGACTCATCAGGCCAATGCGGAGGAGTGGATCAACTACTACTACGAGCCAGAGCCCGCTGCGAAGCTCGCCGCGTGGGTCAACTACATCTGTCCGGTCGAGGGGGCACGGCAGGAGATGGAGAAGATCGACCCCTCGCTGGTCGACAACAAGCTGATCTTCCCCGACGAGAAGACGCTCTCGGTCGACGTTCGACTTCATGCCGCTCGATGACCGCCAGACGGTCGAGTACGAAAGGGAGTTCTCCGATGTCACAGGTGGCTGAGCAGGACGACACCACGCCCGATGCGGCGAGCGACTTCGACGGGCTGCGGCTCCGCGAGCTGACGAAGTCCTTCGGGGCGTTCACGGCAGTGGACACGCTGGACCTGGACATCCCCAGCGGATCGTTCTTCGCGCTCCTCGGGCCGTCGGGGTGCGGGAAGACCACGACCCTGCGGATGGTGGCCGGACTGGAGATCCCGACGTCGGGGTCGATCACCCTGGGCGGCGAGGACATCACCTACGCCAAGCCCTACCGGCGCCCGGTGAACACGGTGTTCCAGAGCTACGCGCTCTTCCCGCACCTCGACATCTTCGAGAACGTCGCGTTCGGCCTGCGCCGGCGCAGGAAGTCCGACGTCGACGCCCAGGTCAACCAGATGCTCGAGCTGGTCGAGCTGACCAGCCAGGCGCGCAAGAAGCCCGCCCAGCTCTCCGGCGGCCAGCAGCAACGCGTGGCACTGGCCCGCGCGCTCATCAACGAGCCGCAGGTGCTGCTGCTGGACGAGCCGCTGGGAGCGCTCGACCTCAAGCTGCGGCGCTCGATGCAGATCGAGATCAAGCGGATCCAGAACGAGGTCGGCCAGACGTTCGTGCACGTCACCCACGACCAGGAGGAGGCCATGACCATGGCCGACACCGTCGCGGTGATGAACGCCGGGCTGATCGAGCAGATGGGGTCGCCGTCCGACCTCTACGAGAACCCCCGCTCGACGTTCGTGGCCAACTTCCTGGGCCAGTCCAACCTCATCGAGAGCACGGTGCGGCGGCGCGACGCCGACGTCGTGACCGTGGACATGCACGGCATCAGCGTCTCGGTCCCGCTGGCCCGGGCGCACGCCGACGGCGACAAGGGCTGGGTCGGGATCCGTCCCGAGAAGGTGCTGATCGGGGAGGAGGGCGAGGAGCTCGACGCGCCCGGCAACAGCGTGCCCGGCGGCGTCGTGACCGACGTCAGCTTCGTCGGGGTCAGCACCCAGTACCTCGTGCGGATGCCCTGGGGCCAGGAGCTCCAGATCTTCCAGCAGAACACCGGGCACCGCCGGCTCTTCCGACAGGGCGAGCGGGTCGAGCTCTCCTGGCGCCCGGACTACGCGTTCCTGCTCGACTACAGCCAGGACGCGGCGGCCGGCGCGCAGCGCGGCAGCGAGGGCTGACCCCATGAGCGACTTCACGCGCCGGCGCGGCGCGGTCGGCTACGTGCTGTTGATCCCGGCCGCGCTGTGGCTGGTGCTGTTCTTCGTGGTCCCGTTCTACTCGCTGCTCGCCACCAGCCTCTACGACCCGTCCGGGTCGGACTTCCGGGGCTACCAGATGACCTACGAGTGGAGCAACTACCAGCACGCCCTGCAGGACTACTGGCGGCCGCTGGTCCGGTCGCTGCTGTACGGCGGGGTGGCCACCCTGCTGTGCCTGGTCCTCGGCTACGTCCTCGCCTACGCGATCGCGTTCAAGGCCGGCCGGTGGAAGAACCTCATGCTGGTGCTGGTGATCGCCCCGTTCTTCACCAGCTTCCTGGTGCGGACGCTGTCGTGGAAGCTGATCCTGGCCGACGACGGTCTCGTGGTGAACACGCTGCAGGCGGTGCACCTGCTCGGCCCCGACGGACGGCTGTTGGCCACCCCGATCGCGGTGGTCGCCGGCCTGACCTACAACTTCCTGCCGTTCATGGTGCTGCCGCTGTTCGCCAGCATCGACAAGATCGACCACCGGCTGATCGAGGCCTCCGGCGACCTCTACGCGAATCCGGTCGTGGGCTTCTTCAAGGTCACCTGGCCGCTCTCGCTGCCCGGGGTCGTCTCGGGCACGCTGCTGACCTTCATCCCGGCGGCCGGAGACTTCATCAACGCCCAGCTGCTGGGCAGCCCCAACCAGCGCATGGTCGGCAGCGTCATCCAGAGCCTGTTCACCGATGCCAACGACTATCCGGCCGCGGCCGCGCTCTCGATGATCCTGATGGTGATCATCGTCGGCATGGTCCTCGTCTACATCCGCCGCGCCGGGACGGAGGAGCTGCTGTGATCGGACGCTGGCTTCGCGACAACCTGGTCCTGCTGCTGGGCCTCCTGGTCCTGGCGTACACGTTCATCCCGATCGCGGTCGTGGTCCTGATGAGCTTCAACGACCCGGCCAACCGGCTCGTCTACCAGTTCGACGCCTTCACGCTGCACAACTGGCTCAACCCGTGCGAGGACCCGAGCATGTGCCACGCGCTCGGCCGCAGCGTCGAGATCGGGCTCTTCGCGACCCTGGTGGCGACGCTCCTCGGCACCCTGGCCGCCTTCGCGCTGGTCCGCTACGACTTCGCCGGCAGGTCCTCGTCGAACCTGCTGATCTTCCTGCCGATGGCCTCGCCGGAGATCGTGATGGGCTCCTCGCTGCTGGCGCTCTTCGTCGCCTCGGGGTTCGCCGGCCAGCTCGGGTTCTGGACGATCCTCATCGCCCACATCATGTTCTGCCTGTCGTTCGTGGTCGTCACCGTCAGGGCCCGGCTCGCGGGGCTCGACGACAACCTCGAACAGGCGGCGATGGACCTCTACGCGACGCCGTCCCAGACCTTCTGGCGCGTCACCTTCCCGCTGGTGTTCCCGGGCATCCTCGGCGCCGCGCTGCTGAGCTTCTCGCTGTCCTTCGACGACTTCATCATCACCAACCTCAACGCCGGCAACACCACGACGTTCCCCATGTACGTCTGGGGTGTGGCCCAGCGCGGCGTGCCGATGCAGGTCAACGTCGTCGGCACCGTCATGTTCCTGATCTCCATCGCCATCGTCCTGGCCGGCGAGGCACGCAACCGGCAGCGCCGTCGCAGCCTGACCGCCGGCCCGGTTGCGGGAGAGCTCGCAAGTGCCAGGAGGCCTTCGTGACCGATCTGCCCACCATCACGCACTGGCACGCGGGGACCCGCTGGCCCGGGGCCGGTGACCGGTACGGCGACGTGCACGACCCGGCGACCGGTCGGGTCTCGGCGCGGGTCGCCTTCGCCACCGGGGACGACGTCGGCACGGTGGTGACGGGCGCAGCCGAGGCCGGGCGTGAGTGGGCCGCGGCGTCGTTGTCGCGGCGTACCTCCGTGCTGTTCGCCTTCCGCGAGGCGCTGCACCGCCGCCGCGAGGAGGTGGCGGCCGCGATCACTGCCGAGCACGGCAAGGTGCTCGACGACGCGCTCGGCGAGGTCCAGCGTGGGCTCGAGGTCGCGGAGTTCGCGTGCGCAGCGCCGCACCTGTTGAAGGGCTCGTTCAGCGACGGCGTCTCGACCGGCGTCGACGTCTACTCGCTGCGCCAGCCGCTGGGGGTGGTCGCGGTGATCTCGCCGTTCAACTTCCCGGCGATGGTGCCGCTGTGGTTCGTGCCGGTGGCGATCGCCTGTGGCAACGCCGTCGTCCTCAAGCCGAGCGAGAAGGACCCGTCCGCCTCCCTGCTGATCGCCGAGCTGTGGGCCGAGGCGGGGCTGCCCGCGGGGGTCTTCAACGTCGTGCACGGCGACAAGGTGGCCGTCGACGCACTGCTCGAGCACCCCGAGGTGCGGGCGGTCTCGTTCGTGGGCTCGACGCCGATCGCGCGCTACGTGTACGAGACGGGTACCCGGCACGGCAAGCGGGTCCAGGCGCTGGGCGGCGCCAAGAACCACATGGTGGTGCTGCCCGACGCCGACCTCGAGTCGGCCGCCGACGCCGCGGTCAGTGCGGGCTTCGGGTCGGCGGGGGAGCGGTGCATGGCGATCTCGGTCGTCGTGGCCGTGGATCCGGTCGCCGACGCCTTGGTGCCGCTGGTCGAGAAGCGGATCGCGGGCCTGCGCACCGGTGACGGGCGGCGCGGCTGCGACATGGGCCCGCTGGTCACCGGGCAGCACCGCGACAAGGTGGCGTCGTACGTCGCCGCGGGGGTCGAGGCCGGCGCCGAGCTCGTGGTGGACGGACGCGAGGTGGTGCCCGACGGCGACGCCGACGGGTTCTGGATGGGGCCGACGCTCTTCGACCGGGTCGCGCCCGGGATGTCGATCTACGACGAGGAGATCTTCGGGCCGGTGCTGTCGGTGGTGCGCGCGGCGTCGTACGACGAGGCGCTGGCCCTGGTGAACGCGAACCCCTACGGCAACGGCACCGCGATCTTCACCCACGACGGCGGGGCGGCCCGGAGGTTCCAGCGCGAGGTCGAGGTCGGGATGGTCGGGGTCAACGTCCCGATCCCGGTGCCGATGGCCTACTACTCCTTCGGCGGCTGGAAGGCCTCGCTGTTCGGCGACACCCACGCCCACGGCATGGACGGCATCCACTTCTACACCCGTGGCAAGGTCGTCACGTCTCGTTGGCCCTCGCCCGACCACGCCCGCCCCGGCATCGACCTCGGCTTCCCCCAGCACGACTGACCCGTCGCTTGTTGACGGCTGGGTACGTCGACGGGTCAGGGTCAGATCAGGGAGTAGGCCTTGTCGAGGACGACGCGAAGGATCTGCTCGATCTCGTCGAAGTGCTCCTGGTCGCAGATGAGCGGGGGAGCGAGCTGGACGACCGGGTCGCCGCGGTCGTCGGCGCGACAGTAGAGGCCCTCGTCGAAGAGCGCCTTGGAGAGGTAGCCGCGCAGCAGCTTCTCGGCCTCGGCGTCGTTGAAGGTCTCCTTGGTCGCCTTGTCCTTGACCAGCTCGATCCCGTAGAAGTACCCGTCGCCGCGGACGTCGCCGACGATCGGCAGGTCGTTGAGCTTCTCGAGCGTGGCGCGGAAGGCGCCCTCGGTGTCGCGGACGTGCTCGTTGATCTTCTCGCTCTCGAAGATGTCGAGGTTGGCCATCGCGACCGCGGTGGAGACCGGGTGCCCACCGAACGTGTAGCCGTGCGCGAAGGAGTTCATCCCGTCCAGGAACGGTGCCATCAGTCGGTCCGACGCGATCATCGCGCCGAGCGGCGCGTAGCCGGAGGTGAGGCCCTTGGCGCAGGTGACGATGTCGGGCTGGTAGCCGTACCGCTCCGCGCCGAACATGTGGCCGAGGCGGCCGAACGCACAGATGACCTCGTCGGAGACCAGCAGCACGTCGTACTCGTCGCAGATCTCGCGGACGCGCTGGAAGTAGCCGGGCGGCGGCGGGAAGCAGCCGCCGGAGTTCTGCACCGGCTCGAGGAACACCGCGGCCACGGTCTCGGGGCCCTCGAACTCGATCGCCTCCGCGATCCGGTCCGCTGCCCAGCGGCCGAAGGCCTCCTCGTCGTGGGCCGCCTCGCCGGCGCCGTGCTCGGCAGCACGGTAGAAGTTCGTGTTCGGCACCCGGAAGGTCGAGGGCACCAGCGGCTCGAAGGGCGCCTTCATGCCCGGCAGACCGGTGATGGAGAGGGCGCCGTGCGGCGTGCCGTGGTAGGCGATGGCGCGGCTCACGACCTTGTGCTTGGTCGGCTTGCCGGTCAGCTTGAAGTAGTTCTTGGCCAGCTTCCAGGCGGTCTCGACCGCCTCACCGCCCCCGCTGGTGAAGAAGACCCGGTTCAGGTCGCCGGGGGCGAGCCCCGCCACCCGCTCGGCCAGCTCGATCGCGCTCGGGTGCGCGTAGGACCACAGCGGCATGAAGGCCAGCTCGCGGGCCTGCTTGGCCGCGGCGTCCGCGAGCTCGGTGCGCCCGTGTCCCAGCTGGGACACGAACAGCCCGGCCAGCGCGTCGAGGTAGCGCTTGCCCTGCGCGTCCCAGATGTAGGGACCCTCGCCCCGGACGATGACGGGCACGTCCGAGTGGTCGTACGTCGAATGCCGCGTGAAATGCATCCACAGGTGGTCCTTGGCGGCCTGCTGCAGATGGTCGTAGTCCGGGTGCATGGCAACCATGTTCGCCAATGAAGCCCTGTTGGGCAAGTGAATCCGTGGCAGACGGCGATGTTTGACGCGGAATCCGCAGGGTTCTGCGGGCTCGACGGGTGACCTGGGGACGTTGCGCTGCTTGAATGCCGCCATGGCGACACTGGTGCTCCGCAACGGGACCCTCTTCGACGGGCGCCGGTACGCCGGCCCCGGCGCGCTGGTCGTCCGCGGCGGCCGGATCGCCGCGCTGGTGCCGGGGCGCGACCCCGGGAATCTCGACCGGCTCCTGGACGACCTCGGTCGCGACGGTCCGACGACCGAGGTGGACCTCCAGGGCGGCCTGGTCGCCCCGGGCTTCGTCGACGCCCACGTCCACGCCGTCCAGGGCGGCCTCGAGCGGGTCCGCTGCGACCTGTCCGAGGGGCGCACCCGCGAGGACTACCTGGCCCTCGTGGCGGACTACGCCCGGCAGCACCCGGACCTGCCGTGGATCCTGGGCGGCGGCTGGGCGATGGCGGCCTTCCCGGGCGGCACCCCGACGGCCGCGGACCTGGACGCCGTGGTCCCGGATCGTCCGGTGTTCCTGCCCAACCGCGACCACCACGGCGCCTGGGTCAACACTCGCGCCCTCGAGCTCGCGGGCGTCGACGAGCGCAGTGCCGACCCCGCGCACGGCCGGTTCGAGCGGGACGCCGACGGGCGCCCGTCGGGCACCCTCCACGAAGGGGCCATGCACGTCGTCGCGCGGCACACGCCGCACACCAGCGAGGCGGACTACTACGCCGCGCTCATGGCCGGCCAGTCCTACCTGCACTCGGTCGGCGTGACGGGGTGGCAGGACGCGATCGTGGGCGCCTACGCCGGCATGGACGACCCCGGACCGACGTACCTGCGCGCGGCCCGGGCCGGTGACCTGACCGGCGACGTCGTCGGGGCGCTGTGGTGGGACCGGGACCGTGGGGAGGAGCAGGTGCCGGACCTCGTCGCACGGCGAGCCGAGTCACAGCCACGGCCGCTTCCGGGCGACCAGCGTCAAGATCATGCAGGACGGCGTCGCGGAGAACGGGACGGCGGCGATGACCGCGCCGTACCTCGACCGCTGCGGGCACGCGACGACCAACGCGGGGCACTCCTTCGTCGATCCCGCAGCGCTGGGACGCTACGTCGCGGTGCTGGCGGCGGAGGGCTTCCAGGTGCACGTGCACGCGATCGGGGACCGGGGGGTCCGCGAGGCCCTCGACGCGATCGGAGCGGCGGGCCCGGCCGGGGACCTGCGGCACCACGTCGCGCACCTGCAGGTGGTGCACCCCGACGACGTGGCACGGTTCGCCTCCCTCGGGGTGGCTGCCAACATCCAGGCCCTGTGGGCGTGCCTCGACGACCAGATGACCGAGCTGACGCTGCCCGTCCTGGGCGAGCAGCGGTCGCGCTGGCAGTACCCGTTCGGTGACCTGCGCCGGGCCGGCGCCCGGTTGGTCGCGGGCAGCGACTGGCCGGTCAGCACGCCCGACCCGCTCGCCGCGGTCCACGTCGCGGTGAACCGCACGGCGTACGGCGAGGACGGGCCGGCCGGGGAGGTGCCGTTCCTGCCCGAGCAGGCACTGTCCCTCGAGGACGCGTTCGCGGCCTACACCTGCGGCTCGGCGTGGGTGAACCACCGCGACGACGCGGGCGTCCTGGAGGCCGGGGCCGTGGCCGACCTGGTCGTGCTCGACCGGGACCCGTTCACCGGCCCCGTCGACGAGATCGGGGCGGCTGCCGTCGTCTCGACGTGGATCGACGGAGTGCCGGTCTTCGAAGCCTGAGTCCCCAGAATGGACGGAATCCGTCACTGAAGGGGCGCAGGCCCTACAGATTCCGTTGCGTCATGGCTAGGCTCACTGCCACCGCTGACAACACCGGAGGGCTGCACCATGGCTGACACGACGTTCCGCAACGTCATCAACGGCAAGCTCGTCGACGCAGCGTCGGGGGAGACCTACGACGTGCTCGACCCGACCACCGGCGAGGTCTACGCCCAGGCGCAGATGTCCGGCAAGGAGGACGTCGACCGGGCCTATGACGCCGCCGCGAAGGCCTTCGAGGCGTGGGGCGACACCACCCCCGCGGAACGCCAGCAGGCCCTGCTCAAGATCGCCGACGCGCTGGAGAAGCGCTCCCAGGAGTTCGTCGACGTCGAGTCGCGGGACACCGGCAAGCCCAAGCAGCTGACCCTCGACGAGGAGCTGCCGCCGTCGGTCGACCAGATCCGGTTCTTCGCCGGTGCCGCACGCGTCCTGGAGGGCCGGTCGGCGGGGGAGTACATGAAGGACCACACCTCGTTCGTGCGCCGGGAGCCGATCGGCGTCGTCGGCCAGGTGACCCCCTGGAACTACCCGCTGATGATGATGGTCTGGAAGATCGGGCCGGCGCTGGCCGCCGGCAACACCATCGTCCTCAAGCCCTCCGACACCACGCCCGCCTCCTCGGTGCTGCTGGCCGAGCTCGCCCAGGAGTTCCTGCCGCCGGGCGTCCTGAACGTCGTCACCGGCGACCGGGACACCGGGCGCACCCTCGTCGAGCACCCGACGCCGCAGCTGGTCGCGATCACCGGCTCGGTGCGCGCCGGCTCCCAGGTCGCCGCCTCCGCGGCCCAGGGCCTCAAGCGCGTCCACCTCGAGCTCGGCGGCAAGGCGCCGGTCATCGTCTTCGACGACGCCGACATCGAGGCGGCCGCCGAGGGCATCGCCGGCGCGGGCTACTTCAACGCGGGCCAGGACTGCACGGCAGCCACGCGGGTGCTCGCCGGCCCCGGGGCCCACGACGACTTCGTCGCCGCCCTGACCGAGCAGGCCCGCAGCACCAGGACCGGCATGCCCGACGACGACGTCGCCTTCGGCCCCCTCAACAACCCCGACCAGCTGGCCCGGGTCGCGGGGATGGTCGACCGGCTGCCGGACCACGCCCGGGTGGAGATCGGCGGGAAGCAGCAGGGCGAGGCGGGCTACTTCTACGAGCCGACCGTGCTGTCCGGGCTCCAGCAGGACGACGAGCAGATCCAGGACGAGATCTTCGGCCCGGTCATCACCGTCCAGCGGTTCACCGACGAGGCCGAGGCGCTGGCGTGGGCCAACGGCGTGAAGTACGGCCTGGCCTCCAGCGTGTGGACCAAGGACCACGGCCGGGCCATGCGGATGGCCAAGAAGCTGGACTTCGGCGCGGTGTGGATCAACACCCACATCCCGATCGTCGCCGAGATGCCGCACGGCGGCTTCAAGCGCAGCGGCTACGGCAAGGACCTGTCCATGTACGGCATGGAGGACTACACCCGCATCAAGCACGTCATGAGCTACATCGGTGAGTGACCTCGGCCCCCACAGGGAAGGAACGACATGAGGATTCTTCTGGTCGGCGCCGGGGGCGTCGGGGCGGCGTTCGCCTCGATCGCCGCACGCCGCGACTTCTTCGAGTCGGTGGTCATCGCCGACTACAACCTGGAGAGCGCGGAGAAGGCAGCGGTCGGCGACGACCGGTTCACGGCGGCCCGGGTCGATGCGAGCAGTGCGGACTCGGTGACCGCGCTGTGCCGGGAGCACGCGATCACCCACGTGATGAACGCCGTCGACCCGCGGTTCGTGATGCCGATCTTCAACGGGGCCTTCGCCGCCGGCGCGGACTACCTCGACATGGCGATGTCGCTCTCCCGGCCGCACCCGGAGGCGCCGTACGAGAAGCCCGGGGTCAAGCTCGGCGACGAGCAGTTCGCCAGGTCCGGGGACTGGGAGTCGGTGGGGCGCCTGGCCCTGGTCGGGATCGGCGTCGAGCCCGGCCTCTCCGACGTGTTCGCCAGGTACGCCGCCGACCACCTGTTCAGCGAGATCGACGAGCTCGGCACCCGCGACGGCGCCAACCTGACCGTCGACGGCTACGACTTCGCGCCGAGCTTCTCCATCTGGACCACCATCGAGGAGTGCCTCAACCCGCCGGTCGTGTGGGAGGACGGCGAGTGGCGCACGACGCCTCCCTTCTCCGAGCCGGAGGTGTTCGACTTCCCCGAGGGCATCGGGCCGGTCGAGTGCGTCAACGTCGAGCACGAAGAGGTGCTCCTGATGCCGCGCTGGGTCGACTGCAGGCGCGCGACCTTCAAGTACGGGCTGGGCGACGAGTTCATCGACGTCCTCAAGACACTGCACAAGCTGGGGCTCGACCGGACCGAGAAGGTGAAGGTGGGGGGAGTCGAGGTGAGTCCGCGAGACGTCGTCGCCGCCTGCCTGCCCAACCCCGCCGAGCTCGGGCCGCGGATGAAGGGCAAGACCTGTGCCGGCCTGTGGGTCACCGGCACGGGCAAGGACGGGGCCGCGAGGTCGACGTACCTCTACCACGTGGTCGACAACGAGTGGTCGATGCAGGAGTACGGGCACCAGTGCGTCGTGTGGCAGACCGCGATCAACCCGGTCGTCGCCCTCGAGCTGCTCGCGAACGGCACCTGGTCGGGCTCCGGGGTGCTGGGCCCGGAGGCGTTCGACGCGGTCCCGTTCCTCGACCTCCTCACCGAGTACGGCAGTCCCTGGGGTCAGCAGGAGCTCTGACGGCGTAAGTCGGAAGCGGCAGCTGGATGGGCTTTTCTGCGTCACGGCCGGGCATGACCGCGAAAACCGTCGTCTTCACGTTCTTTGACGATGGAAGTCGCAGTTCGGTGACGCTACCGTTCAGCCATGTCGGCTGCGATCGAGCTCCGGGGCCTCAGCAAGCACTTCGGTGAGGTCCGTGCCGTGGACGATCTCGACCTCGAGATCGCGGACGGCGAGTTCTTCTCGATGCTCGGCCCGTCGGGCTCCGGGAAGACCACGGTGCTGCGGCTGATCGCCGGGTTCGAGCAGCCGACCGCGGGCACGATCACCCTCGGCGGCGAGGACGTGAGCAGTCGCCCGCCGTTCGGGCGCGACGTGAACACCGTCTTCCAGGACTACGCGATCTTCCCGCACATGAACGTGCGGCAGAACGTGGAGTACGGGTTGCGCGTGAAGAAGGTGCCGCGCACCGAGCGCCGGCGACGTGCCGAGGAGGCGCTGGAGACGGTCCGGCTGGAGGGGTACGGCGACCGGCGGCCCAACCAGCTCTCGGGCGGCCAGCGGCAGCGCGTGGCGCTGGCCCGCGCGCTGGTCAACCGGCCGAAGGTGCTGCTGCTCGACGAGCCGCTGGGCGCGCTGGACCTGAAGCTGCGCCGGGAGATGCAGATCGAGCTGAAGGAGATCCAGCGCGAGGTCGGGATCACCTTCGTGTTCGTGACGCACGACCAGGAGGAGGCGCTCACGATGAGCGACCGCATCGCGGTCTTCAACGAGGGGCGCATCGAGCAGCTGGCCTCGCCGGTCCAGCTCTACGAGCACCCGGCCAGCGCGTTCGTGGCCGGCTTCGTCGGCACCTCGAACCTGCTGGACGGCGAGGTGGCCCGGAGCCTCGTGGGCACCGACGGCACCTTCGTCATCCGGCCCGAGAAGGTCGCGATGGTGGCCCCCGAAGGATGCGCCCGCCGCCGACCCGGGGACCTGTGTGGCCCCGGGCGTCGTCCGCGAGGTGGTCTACCTCGGCGCGACGACGCACTCGGTCGTCGCCCTCGACGGCGGACCGACGCTGACGGTGTCCCACCAGAACAGCGACCGCTCCATCGACGCCGCTCTCGAACGGCGTGACCGACCCGTCGTGCTCGTGTGGCAGCGCGACAACCTGGTGTCCCTGGGCGGGAGTCATCCCGCACCGGTGGCGTCCCCTGAGGAGGAGACAGCATGAAGAAGATCAGCTCGAGCAGGCTCACCGCCCTCGCGGGCGTGGCCCTGCTGGCCGTCGTCTCGGGATGTGGCACCAGCTCGGACAGTGGGTCGTCCAGCAACGGCGGCGGTGGCTTCCAGCCGCCGGACGTCCCGATGAAGCAGTCGCTGGGCAACATGGAGGGCGAGGTGAACGTCCTGGCGTGGCCCGGCTACGCCGAGGACGGCAGCAACGACCCGAAGGTCGACTGGGTCACCCCGTTCGAGAAGGACTCCGGCTGCCAGGTCAACGTCAAGGTCTTCAACACCTCCGACGAGGCGGTGAAGCTGATGCAGACCGGGCAGTACGACGTGGTCTCCGCCTCCGGGGACGCCTCGCTCCGTCTGATCGCCTCCGGTGACGCAGCGCCGGTGAACACCGACCTGATCCAGAGCTATCCCGACATCGTGCCCTTCCTCAAGGACCGCGACTGGAACTCCGTCGACGGCCAGATGTACGGCGTGCCGCACGGCTGGGGTGCCAACCTGCTGTCCTACAACACCGAGGTGGTCAAGCCGGCCCCCACGAGCTGGGGCGCGGTCTTCGAGGGCGCCTCGAAGTACCCGGGGAAGGTCACGGCGTACGACTCGCCGATCTACATCGCCGACGCCGCGCTGTACCTCATGCACCACCAGCCGGACCTGGGGATCAAGAATCCCTACGCCCTCGACCAGGACCAGCTCAAGGCCGCGGTCGACCTGCTGAAGAACCAGCGCAAGTACGTCTCGGAGTACTGGGCGGACTACCTGCAGGACGTCCAGACCCTGACGACCGGTGACTCGGTCATCGGGACCACCTGGCAGATCAACGCCTACCTCGCCGCGGACGAGGGGGCGCCGATCAAGACGGTCTTCCCGGAAGAGACCTCCACCGGGTGGTCGGACACCTGGATGATCAGTCCCGACTCCGATCACTCCAACTGCGGCTATGCGTGGATGGACTACATCACCAGCCCCGCAGCGCAGGCGCAGGTGGCGGAGTACTTCGGCGAGGCACCCGCCAACGCGAAGGCCTGCGACCTGACGACCAACCCGAAGCACTGCGACCAGTACCACGCCACCGACAAGGCCTTCTCGGACCAGATCTGGTACTGGACCACGCCGATCTCCGACTGCCTGGACGGACGCACGGACGTGAAGTGCACCGACTACGGCGACTGGACGCAGGCCTGGACGGAGATCAAGGGCTGAGAGCGTGACGGCCACCCAGGCGCCGCCGCCGGCGACGGGCAGCCCGGGGCGCGGGACCTCCGCGGTCTCGCGCCTCGGCCACAGGCCCAACGTCCGAACCGGGGTCCTGCTGATCCCGCCGATGCTGTGGCTCGGGGTCGCCTACATCGGCGCCCTGGCGGCGCTGCTCATCACCTCGCTGTGGACCCAGGACGACTTCACCGGCCAGATCCAGCGGACCTGGACGCTGGAGAACTTCCGCGACCTGGTGACCATCGACGTCTACCGCACGATCACGGTCCGCACCCTGTGGGTCGCGGCGCTGGTCACGGTGATCGACGCGGTGCTGGCGTTCCCGATCGCGCTGTACATGGCCAAGGTCGCGTCCCCGCGCGTGCAGCGGCTGCTGGTGATCGCGGTGCTGATGCCGCTGTGGGCGTCGTACCTCGTCAAGGCGTACGCCTGGCGCGGCATGCTCTCCCAGGGCGGCCTGATCGACTGGCTGGGGGAGCCGTTCGGGGTCGGCTCCCCCGGCTTCGGGCTCACGGCCACCACGTTGACGCTCGCCTACCTGTGGCTGCCGTTCATGATCCTGCCCGTCTTCGCGGGGCTGCAGCGGCTGCCGGACTCACTGCTCGAGGCGTCCTCCGACCTCGGGGCGCACTCGTGGACGACGCTGCGCCGGGTGGTGCTGCCGATGGCGTTCCCGGGACTGGTGGCGGGTTCGATCTTCACGTTCTCGCTGTCGATGGGCGACTTCATCGCGGTGCGGATCGTCGGTGGCACCAACCAGCTGCTCGGCAACGTCGTCTACAACAACATCGGGGCCGCCAACAACCTCCCGTTCGCCGCCGCGGTGGCGACGGTGCCGATCGCCGTGATCCTGATCTACCTCGCCGCGGTACGTCGTACCGGCGCCCTGGAGAACCTGTGAGGCGCCGATGAGCTCGACGACCGGCTCGACGACCATGTCCCGGGGCCTGCGGGCCTTCCTGCTCGCGTTCACCGGGCTGGTGCTCGTCTTCGTCTACACGCCGCTGGCGCTGGTCGTGATCAACTCGTTCAACGTCGACCGCACGTTCACCTGGCCGCCGCCGGGACTGACGATGCACTGGTGGGACGCGGCGGCGCACAGCAAGGGTGCCCGGTCGGCGCTGTGGACCAGCGTCGAGGTGGCGCTCGCGGCCACCGGCATCTCGCTGGTGCTGGGCACCCTCGCCGGGCTGGCCCTGAGGCGCACGCGATTCTTCGGGCGCAACGTCGTCTCCCTGATCATCATCCTCCCGATCGCGCTGCCCGGGATCGTCACCGGCATCGCGCTGAGCAACGCGTTCACGACCATCCTGGGCGTGGGGCTGAGCCTCTTCACGATCGTGGTCGCGCACGCGACGTTCTGCATGGTCACCGTCTTCAACAACGTGCAGGCCCGGCTCCAGCGGCTCGGCGGCAACATGGAACAGGCGTCGATGGACCTCGGAGCCGGGCCGTTCACGACGTTCCGGCTGGTCACCTTCCCGATGCTCCGCTCGGCCCTGCTGGCCGGCGCGCTGCTGTCCTTCGGGCTGTCGTTCGACGAGATCGTGGTGACCACGTTCACCGCGAGCGCCACCGACCAGACGCTGCCGATCTGGATCTTCCAGAACCTCTTCCGGCCCAACCAGGGGCCGGTGGTCAACGTGGTCGCCGCGGTCCTCGTGCTCCTCTCGGCGATCCCGATCTACCTGGCGCAGCGCCTCTCCGGCAGCACCTCCGAGGGGCTCACCGGCGCCCGCTGACCACGAGGCGTGCGGCCACGGGTCAGGCGGTGGCGGCGAACGCCTCGGCCAGCACGTCGAGGGCCTCCGCCAGCAGGGGGTCGGGCATCGCGAGCGGGGGCAGGAGGCGCAGGACGTTGCCCCAGGTCCCGCAGGTGAGCGTGACGACGCCCTGCTGGTGGCAGTGCGCCGACACCGCGGCGGTGCGGACCGGGTCGGGCAGCGTGGTGTCCGGCTCGCAGAGCTCCATCGCCATCATCGCCCCGCGGCCGCGCAGGTCGCCGACGACCGGGTGGTCGCCGGCGATCGCCGCGAGCCGCTCGTGCATCAGCGCACCGAGCTGCCGGGCCCGCCCGGCGAGGTCGTGCGCGTGCATCTCCTCGATCGCGCCCAGTGCTGCGGCGCACGCGACCGGGTTGCCGCCGTAGGTCCCGCCGAGCCCACCGACGTGGACGGAGTCCATCAGGTCGGCGCGCCCGGTGACGGCGGCCAGGGGCAGCCCGCCGGCGATGCCCTTGGCGGTGGTCACCAGGTCGGGGACCACGCCCTCGTGGTCGGAGGCGAACCAGTCGCCGGTGCGGCAGAAGCCGGTCTGGATCTCGTCGGCGATGAAGACCACGTCGTGGCGCGAGCACCACTCCGACAGTGCCGGCAGGAAGCCGCGTGCGGGCACCACGAAGCCACCCTCGCCCTGGATCGGCTCGATGACCACGCAGGCCAGGTTGCCCGTCCCGATCTGCTTCTCGATGACGTCGATGGCCCGGGCCGCGGCCTCCTCTCCGGAGAGCCCGTCGCGGAACGGGTAGGACATCGGTGCGCGGTAGACCTCGCCGGCGAAAGGCCCGAACCCGTGCTTGTACGGCATGTTCTTCGACGTCATCGCCATCGTCAGGTTCGTGCGCCCGTGGTAGGCGTGGTCGAAGACCGCGACCGCGTCCCGACCGGTGGCGACCCGGGCGATCTTGACGGCGTTCTCGACCGCCTCGGCGCCGGAGTTGAACAGCGCCGACTTCTTGGCGTGGTCCCCGGGCGTCAGCTCCGCGAGGGCCGCGCAGACGTCGACGTAGCCGTCGTACGGCGTGACCATGAAGCAGGTGTGCGTGAAGGCCGCCGCCTGCTCCTGGACCCGCGAGACCACCGAGGGAGCCGCGTTGCCGACGCTGGTCACCGCGATGCCCGACCCGAGGTCGATCAGCGAGTTGCCGTCCACGTCCACGAGGACGCCGCCGCCGGCCGCCGTGACGAAGACCGGGAGCGTGGTGCCGACCCCGTCGGCGACGTGCTGCTTCTTGCGGTCGAGGCGCTCGAGCGAGCCGGGGCCGGGGATCTCGGTGACGAGGCGGCGCTCCTGGGGGAGGGAGGGGCCGCCGGACAGGTGGGAAGCCATGGACCGAGAATAGGTGTCAATCGCTGCTCTGGCGACGGATCCCGCCGCTCCACTGCGGAACCGCCACGATTTCCGTCACTGACTCGTGGGTGCCGTGATGGTCACCGTGGCGTCCTGCCTCACGACCCGGGCATGGGCGGCCCGGGTGATCCTCACGACGAACGTCTCGTCCGGTTCGTCGAGGGTGTCCGGGAGGATCGTGACCGGGACCGTCGTCGACCGGCGGCCCGCCGGGACCGTGACGCGCACCCGGAACGGCAGGTAGTCCGCGGCCCCGGCGGTGCCGGCCACGGTCCGCACCCGCAGCAGCACCCGGCGTCCGCTCGCAGCGGCCAGGCGCAGTCGCACCGGCACGGTCACCGCTTGGTCGTTGGGCTCCGGCACGCTCCGGTCGACCGCAGAGACGCCCACCGGTGGGTCCCGGTCGGTGATCGTGACGACCTGCCGCGCGGTGCCGAGGCGCAGGCCGACAGGGTGCGAGAGCAGGACCTCGAACCGCTCGGCCGGCTCGTCGAGCCCGTCGGCGAGGACCGGGATCCGCACCGTCGACCGCATCACGCCGGCCGGCAGTCTCAGCACGACGTGGCGTGCCGTGAAGTCCGTGCCGGCCGTCGCGCCCAGCCCCCGGGTGTCCAGGCGGACCGTCGTGGTCCGGGCGGTCGGGCGGTCGAGGCGGACCGTGGCCACCGCCCCGCCGCCCTCGTCGGCTGCGGTGACGGACAGGCGTGCCACGGGTGTCGGGAAGCCCGGCCGCCCCTGCTCGTCTAGCGCCACGAAGCAGTACCCGCGGCTGCGGGCGACCCGGACGATGCGCGGCACCGCGGCGATCGAGGCCGGCGAGTTCCCGACCCCGTCGTGCTGGAGCACGATGTTGCTCTGGTGGGGGCGCAGGCCGGCCAGGACGCGATCGGCGATCGTCCGCGCCGACCCGCCGGCCCAGTCCCTTGGATCCACGTCCCACAGCACGGGGACCAGGCCGACGCCGTGCACCGCCCTGCGGACGCGGTCGTCGATCGCGCCGTACGGCGGCCGCATCAGCGGGGTGGGCCGCAGGCCGGTGCTGCGCAGCCGGTGGTCGGTGCCCCGCAACGTGGCGCGGATCCGGGCCCGGGTCTGGGTCGTCATGTCCTGGTGCCGGTAGCTGTGGTTCGCGACCAGGAATCCCGACGCCCCCACCAGCCTGGCCGCGGCGGGCGCGGAAGCCACGCGTTCTCCCACCATGAAGAAGGTCGCGGGGGCGTGCAGCCGCCGCAGGATCCCGACCAGTCGCGGCGTCGCCGTCGCCGACGGGCCGTCGTCGAAGGTCAGCGAGACGGACCCGGCCGAGCAGGCGCTTGCCGCGCCGGCGGCGCCGCTGCCGGCGTACGGCACGGTGAGAAGGGCGAGCCCGAGGGTCGCGGTGACCAGGAGGCGGGGCACGGGGACAGCGTGGGGTGGGCGCCCGGTCCGTGCCGGGCAATGCCTCCGCCATACCCGATCTTGGTCCCTGCGAGGATGGGCCGGTGAGCAAGCCCCGCGATGTCGTCGTCCTCGGCTCCACCGGCTCGATCGGCACCCAGGCCCTCGACCTGGTCCGCGCCAACCCGGACCGCTTCCGGGTGGTGGCCCTGACCGCAGGCGGCTCGAACCCCGACCTGTTCGCGCAGCAGGTGGCGGAGTTCTCGCCCGCCTTCCACGGCCTGGGCGAGGACGCCAGCGTCGAGGCCGCGGGCCACGACTGCGACGTCGTGCTGAACGGCATCACCGGGGCGGTGGGCCTGCGCCCGACCCTGGCCGCCCTGGACGCCGGCAACTCCCTGGCCCTCGCCAACAAGGAGTCGCTGATCATGGGCGGCCCGCTGGTCCTCGAGCGCGCGCGGCCGGGCCAGATCGTGCCGGTCGACTCCGAGCACTCGGCCCTGGCCCAGTGCCTGCGCGGCGGTGCGTCCACGGAGGTACGCCGGCTGGTGCTGACCGCGAGCGGCGGGCCGTTCCGCGGCCGCACCCGCGAGGAGCTCGCCGGAGTCACCCCGCAGCAGGCCATGAACCACCCGACCTGGGACATGGGTCCGGTGATCACGATCAACTCCGCGACGCTGGTCAACAAGGGGCTGGAGGTCATCGAGGCGCACCTGCTCTTCGACATCCCGTTCGACCGGATCGAGGTCGTGGTGCACCCCACCAGCGTCGTGCACTCGATGGTGGAGTTCGTCGACGGCTCGACCCTGGTCCAGGCCAGCCCGCCCACGATGCTGATCCCGATCGCGCTCGGGCTGAACTGGCCAGACCGGGTCCCGGACGCGGCTCCGGCCGTGGACTGGAGCCGGCCGGAGACCTGGGAGTTCTTCCCGCTGGACGAGGAGGCGTTCCCCGCCGTCGCGCTCGCCCGACGGGCGGGAGAGGCCGGTGGCACCGCACCCGCGGTCTACAACGCCGCCAACGAGGTGTGCGTCGATGCGTTCCGGCGCGGGAGGCTCGCGTTCAACGACATCGTGGTGACGATTTCCGCAGTTCTCGGGGCCCACGACGTACCCTCGAACCAGCGGCTGGGCGTCGCGGACGTCCTCGCGGCTGACGCGTGGGCGCGGGACGAGGCCACGCGGATCATCGACGGCTCGGCTTGTGAAGGTGGCGAATGACTGCCCTGTACTACCTGCTCGGCGTGGTGATCTTCGCGTTCGCCATCCTGGCCTCGATCGGCCTGCACGAGCTCGGCCACATGATCCCCGCCAAGAAGTTCGGCGGGAAGGTCACCCAGTACTTCATCGGGTTCGGCCCGACCGTGTGGAGCAAGCGGGTCGGCGAGACCGAGTACGGCGTCAAGGCGATCCCGCTCGGCGGCTACGTCAAGATCGTCGGCATGCTGCCGCCGGGTGCGGAGCAGCTGGCCGACGAGGTCACCGAGGACGCCGAGGGCAACCAGGTCGTGCGGGTCCGCAAGTCCAACACCGGGATGTTCACCCAGCTGATCTCCGACGCCCGCGCCGCGGAGTGGGAGACGATCCGTCCCGAGGACTCCGACCGGCTGTTCTACAAGATGTCGTGGTGGAAGAAGGTCATCGTGATGGCCGCCGGCCCGTCGGTGAACATCCTCATCGCGTTCGGCATCTTCCTCGCCGTGTTCGCCACCTACGGGAACCCCAGCGACCAGCGGGTCTCCACCGTGGTCGACCGGGTCGAGGCGTGCGTCGTCCCCGCGGCCGAGTCCGGCCGCGTCTGCACGGACAAGGACCCGGTCAGCCCCGCGGTCAAGGCCGGCCTGCACGAGGGCGACCGGATCGTCGCCTTCAACGGGACCACGATCACCGACTGGAAGCAGCTGCAGGACCTGATCCGGGCCAACGCAGCCGGCACCGCGCGGATCACCGTCGAGCGGGACGGTGCGACCCAGGTGCTCACCACGAACACCATGGTCACGCCGCGGCCAACCTCGGCGACCGACGAGACCCTCCGGCCGGTGGGCTTCCTGGGCTTCACGCCGACCTCACACTTCGGGACCGGCGGACCGGTCTACACGATCGACCAGATGGGCACGATGACGGTCCAGACGGTCCAGGCGCTGGGCACCCTCCCGGTGAAGGTCTGGGGCGTGGCCGAGGCCATCGCCGGGGTCAAGGACCGGGCGATCGACAGCCCGGTCAGCATCGTCGGCGGCGGCCGGCTGGCCGGCGAGACCGTCTCCGAGCAGGGCTTCCCGCTGGTCGACAAGGCCGTGTTCCTGCTGATGCTGATCGCCGGGTTCAACTTCTTCATCGGCATGTTCAACTTCATCCCGCTGCTGCCCCTCGACGGCGGGCACATCGCCGGCGCGCTCTGGGAGGCGGCCCGCCGGGCGCTCGCGCGGCTGCGCGGCCGCCCGGACCCCGGATACGTCGACGTGGCGAAGCTGCTGCCGATCGCGTACGGCGTCGCGGCCTGCCTGCTGGTGATGGGTGTCGTGCTGATCGTCGGGGACCTCGTGGTCCCGCTGCACATCGACGGCTGACGGGCTCGAGCCGTCGGTGGTCGGGCGTGCCGGGACCACCAGTAACCTGAAGCCATGACCGAGATCAGCCTGGGCATGCCCGCCGCACCCCCGCCGGTGCTCGCCCCCCGCCGTCCGACCCGTCAGATCAAGGTCGGCAAGGTCGGTGTCGGCAGCGAGTCGCCGATCTCGGTGCAGTCGATGACGACGACCCTGACCGCCGACGTCAACAAGACCCTCCAGCAGATCGCCGAGCTGACAGCCTCGGGCTGCGACATCGTGCGGGTGGCCTGCCCGAGCCAGGACGACGCCGAGGCGCTGCCGGAGATCGCGCAGCACTCACAGATCCCGGTGATCGCCGACATCCACTTCCAGCCGAAGTACGTCTTCGCAGCGATCGACGCCGGCTGCGCGGCAGTGCGGGTGAACCCCGGCAACATCCGGCAGTTCGACGACCAGGTCAAGGAGATCTCGGCCGCCGCCAAGGACCGGGGCACCAGCATCCGCATCGGCGTCAACGCGGGCTCGCTGGACAAGCGCCTGCTGGAGAAGTACGGCAAGGCCACCCCCGAGGCGCTCGTCGAGTCCGCGGTCTGGGAGGCGAGCCTCTTCGAGGAGCACGACTTCCACGACTTCAAGATCTCGGTGAAGCACAACGACCCCGTGGTGATGGTGCGCGCCTACGAGATGCTCGCCGAGCGGGGCGACTGGCCGCTGCACCTCGGGGTCACCGAGGCCGGCCCGGCCTTCCAGGGCACGATCAAGTCGGCCACCGCGTTCGGGGCGCTGCTGAGCAAGGGCATCGGCGACACGATCCGGGTGTCCCTCTCCGCGCCCCCGGTCGAGGAGGTCAAGGTGGGCCTCCAGATCCTGGAGTCGCTCAACCTCCGGCCGCGCCGCCTCGAGATCGTCTCGTGCCCGTCGTGCGGTCGCGCCCAGGTGGACGTCTACAAGCTCGCCGACGAGGTGACCGCCGGCCTCGACGGGCTCGAGGTGCCGCTGCGGGTCGCCGTCATGGGGTGCGTCGTCAACGGCCCCGGCGAGGCGCGCGAGGCCGACCTCGGCGTCGCCTCCGGGAACGGCAAGGGCCAGATCTTCGTCAAGGGCGAGGTCATCAAGACCGTCCCGGAGTCGAAGATCGTCGAGACCCTGATCGAGGAGGCCATGCGCATCGCCGAGGGCATGGACTCCGTCGACGGTGCGGGCGCGCAGGTCACCGTCTCCTGATCTCCGCCGATCCGCCGCGCCGGACGTCCTCGGTCGCCTAGGCTGCCGCCATGTCTCGGGTCCTCGGCCGCGGCCGTCGTACGGCCCATCGCGTCTGGCTCGTCGGGCTCGTGTCGGCGGCCTGCCTCCTCGGTGGCGGGGGCGTCGCCGAGGCCGTCGGTGGCGGCGATCCGCCGCAGCGGTGCCTGCGGGCCAACCGGCACGGCGAGCTGCCGACCTGCACCTGGGACGGGACGGCCTGGCACCGGAGCTACGAAGGTGGCGCCACCGCCGGGGGCGGCGGTGTCGCCGTCCTGTTCGTCCTGGTGGTCGTGGCGGGGGTGGCACTCACGGTGTGGAAGGTGTCCACGGCCCGCCGGATGGCCCGGGACTCGGGGATGAGCACCCGTGACGCCACTGCCATGACGCTGCTCAGCGACGACGGCTTCGAGGCGACGTACCTCGCCTCGAACCTGCGCGGCCGCGACGCAGCACCCCCGCCTGCGTCGCCGACGACGTCGGTGGCGGAGCGGCTCCGAGAGCTCGCCGCGCTGCGCGACCAGGCGCTGGTCTCGATCGAGGAGCACGACGCCCGCCGGGCGGCCATCCTCGACACGCTCTGAGCCGGCAGGGCCTTTGGTCCACCGGCGAGGTGTCGTACGCCGCTGCCTGGGCGCGGGCGGCATCGTCGACGCTGGGGGGCATGACAGGTGAGGTCCCGGCCGGCGCGGTGACCGTCGGCGTCGATGACTCCGAGGCAAGCCTGGTGGCGCTGCGGTGGGCGGTGCGCGAGGCCCAGCTCGAGGAGCGCCCCCTGTGCATCGTGCACGCCTACGACCCGCGGCCGGCGGTCTACTCGGGGGTGGGTGCGACCTTCCCCGGGGTCGAGCTGAGCGACGCCCTGGACACGGCGGCCGAGGAGGTGCTCCACCGGGCCCGTCACCTGGTCCGGGAGCAGGCGCCCGACCTGCCGGTGACGCTGGTGTGGAGCACGCTGGACCCGCGGGAGGCACTCGCGGAGGCGGCGCAGACCGCCGCGCTCATGGTGGTGGCCTCGCGCGGGCACGGCCGGATGGCGCACCTGCTGCTCGGCTCAGTGGGGCTGTGGGTGTCCCAGCACGCGAACAGTCCCGTGGTCGTGGTCCGGGGCGAGGTGGACGCGGCGGGGGAGCCGGTCGACCGCCGATGGATCGTGGTGGGTTCGGACGGCACGCCCGTGGCCGAGACGGCATTGGAGTTCGCGTTCTCCCAGGCAGCGTTCCGGGACGCGCGTCTCACCGTGGTCCGCTGCCTGCCCGTCGAGGTGGGGGGCTTCCACCGCGCCCACGAGGGGCCGGTGGTGGGAGACTGCCCCGAGCGCCGGGCACTGGAGGAGTCGGTCTCCCGGCTTGCGGAGCTGCACGGCAAGGTGCGGGTCGACACCGAGCTGCGCCGCGGGTCCGCCAGCGGATACCTGACCCGGGTGTCGGAGGGGGCGAGCATGGTCGTGGTCGGTAGCCGGCCGCGGCACGGCGTCGGGCCATGGGGCTTCGGCGGGATCCGTCGTGCGGTGGTCGAGCACGCCGCGTGCACGGTGGCCGTCGTGCCCGGCCACCCCGGGTCAGACGACTGACGCCGTCCAGGTGATCCGGGTCCCCGGCGCGCAGTCCTCGACGGTGAGCGTGCCGGACCGCTTCTCGGCCCGACGCCGGATGTTGGCCAGGCCGCTGCGCCGTCCGCTCGCGCCGGGGCCGACCCCGTCGTCGGTCACGCACACCCTCATCTGGTCGGCGCTGCCCGACACGGTCACCTGGGCTCGGCTCGCCGACGCGTGGCGGGCGATGTTGGTCAAGCCCTCGCGCACGACCGCCGCGACGTCGCCGGTCAGCGCTGGGTCGCTGAGGATGTCCACCGGCCCGTTGAAGCTGACGTCCGGCGAGAAGCCCAGCACCGGCGTCACCTCCGCTGCCACCTCCATGACCGCCGTCCGCAGGTGGCCGCCGAACTGGTGCGGGGTGAGCTGGAAGATCGAGGAGCGGATCTGCCGGATCGCCTCGTCGACTCGTCCGACGACCTCCTCGAGCTGGTCGGCGCGCTGGTCGTCCAGCCCGGCGGCCAGCCCCTGGATCCCCATGCCGGCCGCGAACAGCTGCTGGATGACGTGGTCGTGCAGGTCGCGGGCGATCCGCGCCCGGTCCTCCAGCAGCAGCATCCGCTGCTGGTCGCGCCGCGTCTCGATCAGCTCGAGCGCGATGGAGGCGTGGTTGGCGAAGGCGGTGGCCATCTCCACCTCGTCCTCGGTGAAGCGCAGCCGACCCTGGAGCCGTCCGACGAAGAGCACTCCCCGGGTGGACTTCGCGCCCACGAGCGGAAGCGCCATCACCGGCCCGACGGGGACCACGGAGGAGAGGAAGATACTTCCCGGGATCGGCAGCGCGTCCCGGCTCGCGTCGACGACGACCGCCCGGCCGGTCTCGAGGACGTGCTTGCTCAAGGTGTTCTCGATCGGGTAGGCCGAGGCGATCAGCTCCTGGCTGCCGGCCCCGACAGCGACCTCCACGACCAGCTCGTCGCCGTCCGCCGAGGGACGGACGAACGTGACGGCGTCGGCCCCCGCCATCTCCCGGACCTTGCGCCCGATCGTGGTGAACACCTCTTCGGGGGGCTCGGTCAGCATCTGCACGGTCAGGTCGGTGGAGGCCTGCAACCAGCGCTGGCGACGACGACCTGTCTCGAAGAGACGGGAGTTCTCGATGGCCGCTCCCGCGGTCGCGGCCAGGGCTGTCATCAGCTCCTCGTCCTCCTCGTTGAAGCCGCGCGGCACCAGGGTGGCGAGGTAGAGCGCGCCGAAGACCTGGTCGCGCACCCGGATCGGCACCCCGAGGAATCCCCGCATCGGCGGGTGGCCCTCGGGGAAGCCGACCGAGCGCGGGTCGGTCCCGATGTCCTCGAGGCGGATCGGCCGGGGGTCGGTGATCAGCGCCCCGAGCAGCCCCTTGCCCTCGGGGAGCCGGCCGATCTCCGAGACCGTCGCGTCGTCGATGCCCACGTGGATGAACTGCTCGAGGCCGTCCCCGTCGGGGGTGATCACACCGAGCGCGCCGTAGGGCGCGCCCACCAGCTCGCACGCGGCGGTGATGATGCGTTTCAGCACGACCTGCAGGTCCAGGGCGCCGATGATGTCGCCCTGGGCGCGCAGCAGCTCGCGCAGCCGCGCGACCGGCTCGACGTGCGTGTCGGGGGGGCTCTCCACGCGATGAGGGTACCGGTCCTGTGACTCGCGTCACTGCTTGTGGCGCAGGAGGAGCCACGCGCCCACCGCCACCGCTTCCGCGACCAGCCCGGTGTCGTGCGGTGCGGCCGCGGCCCCCGGCCGCGTAGGCTCCCCCTCGTGCTCACGACCCGTCACGGGGTGCGCCCCCTGGGGCCGCCGGACCTCGACGCGTTCCTGGCGCTCGCCGGCCGCGACCCGGTCGTGAACGTCTTCGTCGACTACCGGGCGCGCACCACCACCCTCGAGCCGCGCTGGCTGGGCGGGGAGATGTGGGGGCGATTCGAGGAGGGCGAGCTGGTGGCCGCCTGCCACGTGGGCGCCAACCTCGTGCCCGTGCAGGCGAGCGTCGACGACGCCCGGGCGTTCGCGGAGCGCGCGCTCACCCGGGGGCGGACCGTCTCGACCGTCGTGGGACCGCAGGACGCGGTCCAGGCCTTCTGGAACGGGGTCGCCCGCGGGTGGGGCGCGCCCCGCGAGATCCGCTGGAACCAGCCGCACCTGGAGATCGCGGACAGCCCCGCGGTCACCCCCGACCCGAGGGTGCGGCGCACCACCCGCCAGGACATGGAGGAGCTGTACCCCGCGTGCGTGGCGATGTACACCGAGGAGGTCGGGATCTCCCCTGAGCACGGCGGGGGAGCCGAGCTCTACCGGGCGCGGGTGACCCAGCTGGTCAACCGGGGTTGGTCCTACGCCCGTTTCGACGGTGGGCGGCTGGTGTTCAAGGCGGAGGTGGCCTGCGCGTCGCCGCACGCCGCGCAGGTGCAGGGCGTCTGGGTGCCCCCCGACCGCCGCGGCGAGGGCCTCGCGACGGCCGGCGTGGCCGCGGTCGTGGACCTGGTCCGCCGCGAGGTCGCGCCGGTGGTGTCGCTGTACGTCAACGAGTGGAACGGCCCGGCCCGTCGGGCCTACGAGAAGGTCGGATTCCAGCAGACCGCCACCTTCGCCACGGTCATGTTCTGAGCGACCCTCACCGGAGGGTGCCGCGGAGGTTCGGGACCGGCCGCAGGTCCGAGGCGCGCTCGCAGTCGGCGACCTCGCAGCGTACCGTCGCGGACTTCTCGGCGCCGTTGGTGTCCAGCAGCAGCCGCCGGTCGGACTCCCAGTCCAGCGCGCCGAACCACCGGGCGGAGTAGTGCGCCAGGACCCGGCCGTGGGGCTTGCGCAGCAGCACGTCCCGCGGGCCGAGGCCGTCGCTGAGGATGTGGATGGTGGCCATCCGGGTCCCGCGAGGAGCGAACGTGGCGACCCGCTGGGTGCAGGACCGCCAGAGTCGCTCGTGGCCGCGCAGCGTGGTGAGCACGGAGCATCCGCCCCGGTAGGGATCCTTCGTGAACGACGCGACGCGATCCGCGGCGATGCTCGCCGCGTAGCCGGTCCGTGCCGAGATCCGGCGGGTCGTGTCGGTGCGGATGTTCCACCAGAAGGTGCGGTTCGGTCCCCAGCCGCCGAGCACCATCCGTCGCTCCGCGAAGTCGAGCACCGACACCGACCCCCGGAACGTGCGGTCTGCCTGCTTCGCCCCGTCGGTGGCACCGAAGACGCGGATCCGGCTGTTGTCGCGGCCGGCCTTCGCGAAGGCGATCCGGGCGCCGTCGGCCGAGAGCAGCAGCTCCCAGATCGGTGTTCCGCGCAACAGGACCGTCCGGGCACCCGACGGGGTCAGGCGCAGGACCCGGAACCGGGCCGTGCCGTCGGCGTTGCTGGTGCCCACCACGTAGTCGCTGCCCGAGCGGCCGAGCAGGCGGACCCTGGGGGCGTCGACCTTGATGCGGATGCTGCCGTCCACGACCGTGCGCCCCTCGAGATGCGGGATCGAGATGTCCGGACCGCGCTGCAGCTCGGCGGGTCTCAGGACGGTCTGCGGGACCGCGGCCGCCGGCGCGGCGGCCGCGAGGAGGAGCGTGAGGACGGTTGCCGCGACGGCGGTCAGCTTCATGGTGAACTCCGGGTCCGGACCGGGTGGTTCCCGGTGCTGTGTGGTGGACGCGGCTGCGGAGCCGGAGGTTGCAGTAGCGCGGAACTGGTTCGCAGTCGGCCTGCACCCACAAGTAGCCTTCAGCCCATGATCTCCCGGATGTCCACCCTGTTCGTACGGACCCTGCGGGAGGACCCCGCGGACGCCGAGGTGCCGAGCCACCGGCTCCTCGTCCGTGCGGGGTACATCCGCCGGGCCGCCCCCGGCATCTACACCTGGCTGCCGCTGGGCCTGCGGGTGCTGCGCCGGATCGAGCGGATCATCCGGGAGGAGATGGACGGCATCGGCGCGCAGGAGCTGTCGTTCCCGGCGCTGCTGCCCCGGGAGCCCTACGAGGCCTCCGGTCGCTGGACGGAGTACGGCGACGGGATCTTCCGGCTCAAGGACCGCAAGGGCAACGACTACCTGTTGGGCCCCACCCACGAGGAGATGTTCACCCTGGTGGTGAAGGACCTCTACTCCTCCTACAAGGACCTGCCGCTCTCGATCTACCAGATCCAGACCAAGTACCGCGACGAGGCTCGGCCCCGAGCCGGTCTGCTGCGCGGTCGCGAGTTCGTCATGAAGGACTCCTACTCCTTCGACATCGACGACGCCGGCCTCGAGCGCAGCTACCAGACCCACCGCGACGCCTACATCCGGATCTTCGACCGGCTCGGGTTCGAGTACGTCATCGTCAGGGCCACCTCGGGTGCCATGGGCGGCTCCAGGTCGGAGGAGTTCCTGGCCAAGGCCGACGTGGGGGAGGACACCTACGTCCGATGCGCCCGCTGCGACTACGCCGCGAACGTCGAGGCCGTGCAGGTGCGCGCGCCGCACCCGGTGTCGTACGACGACGTGCCTGCCGCGCACGCGGAGCAGACGCCGGGCACCCCGACCATCGAGACGCTGGTCGACCACCTCAACGAGAAGTTCCCGCGCGCGGACCGGCCCTGGTCCGCGGGGGACACCCTGAAGAACGTCCTGGTCGTGCTGAAGCACCCCGACGGCACCCGCGAGCCCGTGGCGATCGGCCTGCCCGGAGACCGTGAGGTCGACCAGAAGCGGCTCGAGGGACAGATGGAGCCCACCGAGGTCGAGCCCTTCGACGAGGCCGAGTTCAAGAAGTACCCCTCGCTGGCCAAGGGGTACATCGGTCCCGGCGCGCTGGGGGAGAAGAGCGAGTCGGAGATCCGCTACCTGGTCGATCCCCGAGTGGTCGAGGGCACCCGCTGGGTCACCGGCGCCGACGTCGACGGCAGCCACGTCATCGACCTGGTCGCCGGCCGGGACTTCACCCCCGACGGCACCATCGAGGCGGCCGAGGTCCGCGACGGCGACTCCTGCCCGAACTGCGAGGAAGGAACGCTCGAGACCGCCCGTGGCATCGAGATGGGCCACATCTTCCAGCTCGGCCGCAAGTACGCCGACGCCCTGGACCTGAAGGTGCTCGACGAGAACGGCAAGCTCGTCACGGTCACGATGGGCTCCTACGGCATCGGCCCCTCCCGAGCCGTCGCCGCGATCGCCGAGGGCACCCACGACGAGCTGGGCCTGGCCTGGCCGCGCGAGGTCGCCCCCGCGGACGTGCACCTGGTCGCCACCGGCAAGGACGAGCACGTCTTCGCGGCCGCGGAGCGGATCGCCCACGAGCTTGCGAGCCAGGGCATCGAGGTGCTCTACGACGACCGGCCCAAGGTCAGCCCGGGCGTGAAGTTCAAGGACGCCGAGCTGATCGGCGTCCCCACCATCGTGGTGGTCGGCAAGGGTCTCGCGGACGGGACCATCGAGGTCAAGGACCGGGCGACCGGGGAGCGCGAGAACGTCCCGGCCGACCATGTCGTGGACCACCTGGTCCGTCGCGTCCGTGCCTGAGGCGGGCGGCATCGAGGCCGTCATCTTCGACTGGGGCGGGACCCTCACCCGGTGGCACGACGTGGACTTCCACGCCGAGTCGCTGGCCCTCGCCCAGGCGGTGGTGAACTCCCACCACGACCATCAGGTCCACGCCCAGCGGCTGCACGCCGCCGGTGCGACGATCTGGGGTCGTAGCCGGGACCACCAGCAGAGCTCGACGATCGCCGACCTGTTCGACGAGGCGGGGCTGGACCACGACCCGGAGCTGCTCAGCGCCTACCTCGAGTTCTGGCAGCCGCACACGCCGACCGACCCCGAGGTGGGCCCGCTGTTCGAGTCGCTGCGCGCGGACGGGATCCGGGTCGGGGTGCTGTCGAACACCATCTGGCCGCGGGAGTGGCACCGGGGCTTCTTCGAGCGCGACGGCGTGCTCCACCTGATCGACGGCGACGTCTACACCAGCGAGATCCCGTGGACGAAGCCGTCACCGGACGCGTTCGCCGCGGCGATGGAGGCGGTCGGCGCCTCCGCCCCGTCCCGCTGCGTGTACGTCGGGGACCGGCTCTTCGATGACATCTGGGGTGCGCAGAACGCCGGGATGCGGACGATCCACGTCCCGCACAGCACCATCCCCGAGAGCCAGGTCGGGCACACCGAGGGCGAGCCGGATGCGGTCGCGCACCGGCTGTCCGAGGTGCACGCGATCGTCGCCGCCTGGGCCTGAGGCCGAGCCCCGCGCCGGCCGGGATCAGGGCCCGAATTGCAGGTTAGTGCAATGCAGGATTGTGAGGATCTCTCGGCATCGCACCCTGCCGCGGTCTGTTGCATGATTTTGCATGAGGAGCTCGCCGGTCCCCCCACATCGGGCGAGTTCCTCACCGGGCCTCGATTCCTCAGGCCTCAGCGGTCCGCGTACTCGTCTGCTCCGGGGAGCATCTCGGGAGTTCCCCGGAAGGCGAGTACACGGACCGCTGCGTCGTTCAGGGCATTGACGGCCCAGCGGCGGCGAGCTCCCGCAGTGTTGGCCACCAGCGAGGCGTAGGTCGCAGCGCAGCCCTCCTCCAGCTCCCTCGCCGCGCGGGTGACCCGGGCCGGGGTGTCCAGCCTGACCGGCAGCTCGTAGGACGGCGCCGCCGGCACCGGGTCAGCGCCCAGGTCGACGACGGTCCGGGTCAGCAGGTCGCGCCGGGCGCGGTGCTGCGCGTAGGCCGCCGAGAGGTCGGCGTAGAGGGTGGCCTGGGCCGAGCGGGAGGTCTGGGCGCCCAGCGCGCCGTACACGTAGACCGCGGCGTGCTCGGCCGCGAGCGTGGCCTGGACGGCCTCGAGCGTGGTCATCGGTCCCCCTCCCCGGCCGGCTCCGGGCTCCACCGGGCGAGCAGCTGGGCGGCGCCGGCGGACATGCAGGCCAGGACCCGCGCCAGGTCGCCGCTCCGAGCGGCGATCGACCCGTCGACGAGTCGTCGTTGGGCACGCTGCTCGCGGCGACGGACCTCGCGGCCGGCTGCCGCGGCGCCGGCGAACGATCCACGCCCGGCGGCCCCGGTGGGCGGCTCGGCCCCGAGGACCTCGAGGTGGGCTGCGTGCAGCTCGCCGAACGGGCGCATCGTCGGTGCCAGCCGGGGGTAGGTGGCCGCCACGGCGGACACCAGCCCGGCCAGGTCGGAGAGCTCGGACACCAGGTCGTCGACGAGGGAGGCGTCCGGATCCTCGGCCTCCGACACGCCCGGACCGGCGTCGTCACCACCGCGACTCGCGTCACACCCCGATGCCGCGGCCAGGCCCGCGAGTGCGGCGCCGATGGCCGTCCGGCGGGTGGTCGCCGCGCGGGGCAGCGGGCGCAGGGGGCGGAGCACGCGCCGACCCTATCGCCGGGAGTGCCGGGTCGCCCCACGGCCGGGTGAAGCGTGGCCGCACCAGCGGCTATCGTGGGCCTCGACAACAGCACAAGGAGGTCGCCCACCCGTGAGCAGTGCCAGGCAGGATGCCACCCGGGACCGGATCGAGACAGAGCTCGTCGACCCCTTGAGTGCCCTTGGCCTCGACGTCGAAGCCGTCGAGATCTCGCCCGCCGGCAAGCGCCGGATTCTTCGAGTCGCCGTCGACAAGGACGGGGGCGTGACCCTCGACGACGTGGCCGACGCGACCCGCGAGGTCTCCCGCGTGCTCGACGACTCCGACGTGATGGGGGAGCAGCCCTACACGCTGGAGGTGACCTCCCGCGGTGTCGACCGGCCGCTCACGCTGCCGCGCCACTGGCGCCGCAACACCGACCGGCTGGTGAAGGTGACCCTCGCCGACGGTTCGGCCCTCACCGGCCGCATCTCGGGCTGCGACGAGGCCAAGGCGACGCTCGAGGTGTCGGGCAAGCGTCGAGACGTGGCGTACAGCGACGTCGCCAAGGCGCTGGTCCAGGTCGAGTTCAACCGCAAGCCGGCCGCCGGCGACGACGAGTCCGGCCACGCCGGGGAGAAGGATGCCTGATGGACATCGACCTGAGCATCCTGCGGATGCTGGAGCGCGAGAAGGAGATCTCCTTCGACGTCCTCGTGGAGGCCATCGAGCAGGCCCTGCTGACCGCGTACCACAAGACGCCCGGCGCCCAGGAGCGCGCGCGCGTCGAGCTGGACCGCAAGAGCGGTCACGTGACCGTTCTCGCCTCCGAGGTCGACGAGGAGGGCAACGTCGTCGGTGAGTACGACGACACGCCTGCCGGCTTCGGCCGGATCGCGGCGACCACGGCGAAGCAGATCATGCTGCAGCGGCTGCGCGACGCCGAGGACGACATCCGGTTCGGCGAGTTCTCCGGCAAGGAGGGCGACATCATCTCCGGGATCATCCAGCAGGGTCGCAACCCTGACGACGTGATGGTCGACCTCGGCAAGCTCGAGGCGCTGCTGCCCACGGGTGAGCGGGTCCCGGGGGAGAAGTACGAGCACGGCACCCGGATCAAGTGCCTCGTGGTCTCGGTGCGCAAGGGCATGCGTGGCCCACAGATCACGCTGTCGCGCACCCACCCGAACCTGGTCAAGAAGCTCTTCGCGCTCGAGGTGCCCGAGATCGCCGACGGCACCGTCGAGATCGCGGCGATCGCCCGCGAGGCGGGGCACCGCACCAAGATCGCGGTGATCTCGCGCACGCCGGGAGTCAACGCCAAGGGTGCCTGCATCGGCCCGATGGGCCAGCGGGTGCGCAACGTGATGTCCGAGCTGCACGGCGAGAAGATCGACATCGTCGACTGGTCCGAGGACCCGGCCGAGCTGGTCGCGCACGCGCTGTCGCCGGCGCGGGTGTCCTCGGTCGAGATCATCGACGCCACGGCCAAGTCGGCCCGCGTCGTCGTGCCGGACTTCCAGCTGTCGCTGGCGATCGGCAAGGAGGGGCAGAACGCCCGCCTGGCCGCCCGCCTCACCGGCTGGCGCATCGACATCCGCAGCGACGAGGCTGAGGCGACCAGCGACGCCTGAGGTACGAAGGCGGCGCGTGGGCTCGGCCAGGTCGAGCAAGCGACGCGACCGAGGAACGAGGTCGCGCGAGCGCGTCGAGACCCAGCAAGGGTGCCGGGACGGTGGCCGCGAGGCGAAGTCGCGCGAGCGCGTCGAGACCCGGTGAGAGGCGCACGGCGGTGACCACGGCCGTCGAGCGCGTCAGCCGGGCAGGAAGTCCTGGATCGCTCGCCAGTACGCCGGGTCCTCGACCAGGTCCGCGTGGTCGGCCTCGGGTAGCTCGACCACCTCGGGCCGCCCGGGCAGGGCGGCCAGCAGCCGGTCGGTGCGGGCCGGTCTGACCACCTGGTCCCGGCCGGCCCGGACCACCAGGATCCGGGCGGTGACCTCGGCGGCCACCGCGGTGGAGTCCCACCGGTCGTGCAGGATCCGGTGCATCGGGAGCCGCGGCATGTGGTCCTGGCCGACCGCCGCGGCGCTGTCGAACGGGGTCACGAGCACCAGCCGCTCGACAGGGCGCCTGGCGGCCAGCTGCATGGCGACGCCGGTGCCGAGGCTGCGGCCGATGACGTCCACCGGCCGCCCCGGGTGCTGCTCGGCCACCAGGTCATGCAGTGCGAGTGCGTCGCTGACCAGGGCCGGCTGGCTGGGGCGTCCGCCGCTGGCGCCGTACCCCCGGTAGGCCAGCAGGTAGCCGGTGTGCCCGGGAATCCGGCGCTCCAGCTCCGCCCGCGGACGGTCCAGCGACTCGGCGTTGCCGCCGAAGTAGACCAGGGCGCGCGACCGGCCGGGCTTGACCTGCCAGCCGCGCAGCGTCACGCCGCCGGCGTCCAGGCTCAGCGTCGTCCCGTCAACCGGGATCCGGGTGGCCTTGGCCGGGTAGACGGCTCGGCGGGTCAGGGGGCCGAGGAGACCGGAGATGGTGGGCACGCACGCACGGTAGCCAAGGCGGGGTCGGCAGGGCGGTCGGCAGGGCGGTCGGCAGGGCGGCCGAAGACCTCGGTTCGAGATCCGCAGCCCCGACACGGTAAGGTGGACGACAGTGGTTCGCGAACACGTCTCTGCCCCTTGCCCGGATCCCACCGCACCGTCGGTGCCGGTCAGGACCTGCATCGGATGCCGCCAGCGGGCCACGAAACGCGAGTTGTTGCGGGTCACCGCCGGCTCGGACGCGAACGGCCTCACCGCTGTCGTGCCCGATCCTGACGGCACCGCACCCGGCCGGGGCGCGCACCTGCACCCCAACGCCGAGTGCTACGACCTCGCGGTGCGGCGGAAAGCCTTCACCCGTGCCCTCCGGGCCGGGAAGGGGCTGTCCAGCGCACCGGTGGGGGACTACATCGACTCGCGCGCAGTCCGACCGTGATCGACCGACAGAAACTGGAGCAGCAGCTCATGAGCACTCGATGAGTACTTCGCGATGAGTTTGCACAACCACTAACGGTCTCAGTTTCCCCCCAGCACCGCTGGACCCGGGTCTGAGGCCAGAAGGAGAAGCGTGGCTAAGACCCGAGTTCACGAGCTCGCCAAGCAGTACGGCGTCGAGAGCAAGTTCGTTCTCGAGAAGCTCAAGGAGATGGGGGAGTTCGTCAAGTCGGCGAGCTCGACGGTCGAACCCCCCGTCGAAATGCGATTCAAGAAGGAGTTCGGCGAGCAGCTGAAGGCTGCTGGCGCGTCCGCTCCTGCCGAGGCGCCGGCCCCCAAGGCCGCCGAGAAGCCGGCCGCTGGGAAGCCCGGCCCCAAGGCGCCTGCTCCCAAGGCCCCCGCCGCCCCGGCCCCCGAGACGCCGGCCGCCGAGGCGCCCGCCGCCGAGGCTCCCGCCGCCGAGGCTCCCGCCGAGGCGCCGGCCGCTCCCGCGCAGCCTGCTGCGCCTGCTGCCAAGGCGCCGTCCGCCCCGAAGCCCGGCCCGAAGCCGGCTCCGGCGGCGGAGAAGCCCGCCGCGCCGCCGGCGGAGCCTGCTGCGCCCGCGGCGTCGGCCTCGTCGCCGGCACCCAAGGCGCCGGCTCCCCGTCCCGTCGGGCGTCCCGGAACCCCGCGTCCGGGCAACAACCCGTTCTCGTCCAGCCAGGGCATGGGACGTCGTCCCGCGCCCGGTGGTGACCGTGGCCCGGCCGGTGGCGCTCCCGCCTCCGGCGGTGCCGCAGGCTCCGGCGACCAGCGTCCGCCGCGCCCGCCGGCCGGTCGTGACGGTGGCGCACCGGGTCGGGGCAGTGGCATGCCGCGCCCCAACCCGGCGATGATGCCCAAGTCCCCGGCCGCCTTCGGCTCCGGTCCCGGTGGCCGTCCCGGCGGCGGCCAGGGCCGTCCCGGTGCGCCCGGTCGTGGTGGCGCTCCCGGTCGTGGCGGTGCGCCGGGCCGTGGTGGCGCTCCCGGCGGCGGCGGTCGTCCCGGTGGCTTCGGCCCCGGTGGCGGCGGACGTCCCGGTGGCGGTCGTCCCGGCCAGCGTGGCCAGACCCAGGGTGCCTTCGGTCGCCCGGGTGGGCCCTCGCGTCGTGGCCGCAAGTCGAAGCGGGCGCGTCGCCAGGAGTTCGAGGCCATGCAGGCCCCGACGATCGGCGGCGTGCGCGTCCGCAAGGGCGACGGCGAGACCGTCCGGCTGCCCCGTGGTGCGTCCCTGACCGACTTCGCCGAGAAGATCGGCGTGGACGCGGCCGCCCTGGTCCAGATGCTGTTCAGCCTGGGCGAGATGGTGACCGCGACCGAGTCGGTCAACGACGAGACCTTCGAGCTGCTCGGCGAGGAGCTCAACTACGTCGTGCAGGTCGTCTCCCCCGAGGACGAGGACCGCGAGCTGCTGGAGTCCTTCGACCTCGAGTTCGGTGAGGACGAGGGCGACGAGAGCGACCTGGTCGTCCGTCCGCCGGTCGTGACCGTGATGGGTCACGTCGACCACGGAAAGACCAAGCTCCTCGACGCGCTGCGCAGCGCCAACGTCGTCGACAAGGAGGCCGGTGGCATCACGCAGCACATCGGTGCCTACCAGGTCACGACCGACGTCGACGGCGCGGACCGACGGATCACCTTCATCGACACCCCGGGTCACGAGGCGTTCACCGCCATGCGTGCCCGTGGTGCGCAGGCCACCGACATCGCCATCCTGGTGGTCGCGGCCGACGACGGTGTGATGCCGCAGACGATCGAGGCGCTCAACCACGCCAAGGCGGCCGGCGTGCCGATCGTGGTCGCGGTCAACAAGGTCGACAAGCCGGAGGCGGACCCGACCAAGGTCCGCGGCCAGCTCACCGAGTACGGCCTGGTGCCCGAGGAGTACGGCGGCGACTCGATGTTCGTCGACGTCTCGGCCAAGTCCGAGCTCAACCTCGACAAGCTGCTCGAGGCCGTCGTGCTCACCGCCGACGCGTCCCTGGACCTGCGGGCGAACCCCGACCAGGACGCCCAGGGCCTCGTCGTCGAGGCGCACCTCGACCGCGGTCGCGGTCCGGTCGCCACGGTGCTGGTGCAGCGTGGAACGCTCCGGGTCGGCGACTCGATCGTGGCGGGCCCGGCCCACGGCCGCGTCCGCGCCATGCTCGACGAGCACGGTGCCGAGCTGCAGCAGGCCGACCCGTCGCGTCCGGCGATGGTCCTCGGTCTGAGCGCGGTGCCGGGTGCGGGCCAGAACTTCATCGTCGTCGACGATGACCGGATGGCTCGCCAGATCGCCGAGAAGCGGGAGGCGCGCGAGCGTGCGGCCATGCAGGCCAAGCGTCGGGTGCGCCGTACCCTCGAGGACTTCATGGCCTCCATGGAGAAGGGCGAGAGCCAGGAGCTCAACCTCATCCTCAAGGGCGACGTGTCCGGTTCGGTCGAGGCCCTCGAGGACGCCCTCGCCAAGATCGACGTCGGCGAGGAGGTCAGCCTGCGGGTCATCGACCGCGGTGTGGGTGCGATCACCGAGACCAACGTCGACCTGGCCGCGGCCTCCGACGCCATCATCATCGGCTTCAACGTCCGGCCCCAGGGCAAGGCGACGGAGATGGCCGACAAGGAGGGCGTCGAGATCCGCTACTACTCGGTCATCTACCAGGCGATCGAGGAGATCGAGGCGGCGCTCAAGGGCATGCTCAAGCCCGAGTTCGAGGAGTCGGTGCTCGGCCAGGCGGAGATCCGTGCGATCTTCCGCTCGTCGAAGATCGGCAACATCGCGGGCTGCATGGTCACCAGCGGCCTGATCCGGCGCAACGCCAAGGTGCGCCTGATCCGTGACGGCGCCGTGGTCTCCGACAACCTCGACCTGGCCTCGCTGAAGCGGGAGAAGGACGACGCGTCGGAGGTCCGCGAGGGCTTCGAGTGCGGTCTGGTGCTCCGCAACTACCAGGACATCAAGGAAGGCGATGTCGTGGAGGCCTTCGAGATGCGCGAGATCCCGCGCAGCTGAGATCAACCTGCGAGTCGGCGCGAAGCTCCTGGTCCACCGGGAGGTTCGCGCCGACTCGGCCATTTGAGAGAGTAGGAACATGAGCAACCCACGGGTGCGCAAGATCGCGGACCGGATCCAGGTGATCGTTGCGGAGATGCTGGAACGGCGGATCAAGGACCCGCGGCTGGGGTTCGTCACCGTCACCGACGTGCGGGTCACCGGTGACACCCAGCAGGCGACCATCTTCTACACCGTCCTCGGCGAGGACGGTGCCGAGGAGGAGGCGCTCGTCGGCAGCGCGGCGGCGCTCGAGTCGGCCAAGGGCCTGCTCCGCTCGGAGGTCGGCAAGCAGCTCGGCATGCGGCACGTGCCGTCGCTGACCTTCGTCCACGACGCCCTCCCGGAGAACGCCCGCCACCTCGACGAGGTGCTGGCCCGGGCCCGGGCGGCCGACGAGGCCGTGGCCGCCCGGCGTGGTTCGAGCTACGCCGGCGAGAGCGACCCGTACAAGAAGCCGCGCGAGGAGGACCTCGACGGGTCCGACGCGGGCGAGCAGGACGACGTCGAGCGGTGACGCCTCCCGCCTCCGGGCTGGTGGTCGTCGACAAGCCCGCCGGCCTGACCTCGCACGACGTCGTGTCGCGGGTCCGCCGGCTGGCCGGCACCCGCAAGGTGGGCCACGCCGGCACGCTGGACCCGATGGCGACCGGCGTGCTGGTGCTCGGCGTGAACCGTGCGACCAGGCTGCTCGGCCACCTGATGCTCACCGAGAAGGCGTACGACGCCACGGTGCGGCTCGGCGTTGCCACCACCACCGACGACGCCGAGGGCGAGGTCACCGCCACCGCGTCGACCGCCGGCCTCGACGAGGCAGCGGTGCGGTCCGCGCTGGCCGCGTTCGTGGGTGGAGATCGAGCAGGTACCCACCGCGGTGTCCGCGATCAAGGTCGACGGCAAGCGTGCCTACCAACGGGTCCGCGACGGGGAGGACGTGCAGCTGAAGGCACGGCCGGTGACCGTCCACGAGCTGGTCGCGCACGAGGTCCGGCCGGTGGGCGACCACCTCGACGTGACGATCTCGGTGCGCTGCTCCAGCGGCACCTACATCCGCGCCATCGCCCGCGACCTCGGGGCCGCCCTCGGCGTGGGCGGGCACCTCACCGCGCTCCGGCGTACCGCCGTGGGTCCCTACGACCTCGCGACCGCGCGGACGCTCGACCAGCTCGGCGAGGACTTCGCGCTGATGCCGATCGCCGAGGCCGCGCGCCGGGCGTTCCCGGCCCGCGAGCTGGACGACACCCGCGCCGCCGACGTGCGGGTCGGTCGCTCCCTGGACCTCGCGGTCGACGGAGTCACCGCGGTCTTCGACCCGGCGGGCGAGTTCCTGGCGCTCTACGAGCCGCGCAACGGGGCCGCGAAGCCGGTGGCGGTCTTCGTCTGAGCCCTCGCCAGTAGTGTTCTCGCCGTGCACATCTGGCGATCCATCGACGAGGTCCCGCCCGGTCTGGGCCCGACCGCCGTCGTCATCGGCAACTTCGACGGCGTCCACCTCGGGCACCGCCACGTGCTCCGCCGGGCCCGGGAGGTCGCCGACGAGCGTGGCCTGACCCTGGTCGCCGTCACGTTCGACCCGCACCCGATGGCGGTGCTGCGTCCCGAGCACGCCCCCACCTCGCTCACCTCGCTCGAGACGCGCGCGGAGCTCCTCGCGGACTGCGGCGCGGACGACGTGCTGGTGCTGCCCTTCGACCGCGGCGTGGCCGCCTGGACCCCGGAGGAGTTCGTGGAGCGCGTCCTGGTGAACACCCTGCACGCCGCCGCCGTGGTGGTGGGCGCGAACTTCCGGTTCGGCAACCGGGCCGCGGGCGACGTGACCACCCTGCGCGAGACCGGTGCCCGGCACGGCTTCGAGGCCGAGGGGATCGCGCTCGACGGCGGTCCGCAGGTCTGGTCCTCGACCTACGTCCGTACCTGCCTGGCGACCGGCGACGTCGCCGGCGCCGCGGAGGCGCTGGGACGCGCGTACGCCGTGCGCGGCACGGTCGTGCGGGGGGACCAGCGTGGTCGCGAGCTCGGCTACCCGACCGCCAACGTCCCGACCAGCACCCTGACCGCAGCCCCGGCCGACGGCGTCTACGCCGGCTGGCTGAGGCGGCTGGACACCGGTGAGGCCTTCCCGGCGGCGATCAGCGTCGGCACCAACCCGACCTTCGACGGTCGCCGAGAGCGGCGCGTCGAGAGCTACGTGCTCGACCGGGACGACCTCGAGCTCTACGGCGTCGAGGTGGAGGTCTCCTTCGTCGAGCGGCTGCGCGGCATGGTCGCCTTCGAGTCCGTCGAGGCGCTCGTCGAGCAGATGGGTGCCGACGTGGACCGCGCCCGCGAGCTGCTGGGCGCCCCCGCGTGACCCGGCAGGGCGTCGGGGCCGGTGAGCTCCCGGCGACCGAGACCTGGTTCCTCCAGCACGGGCTGACCTACTTCGTCCCCGAGCAGCGGGCCCATGTCCGGCAGGCGGCCCGCGCGCGCCGGATCGTCCCGTTCCTGCTCGTGGTCGCCGTGGTCGCCTCCGGCGCCGGGGGAGTCGTGGCGTGGTTCGCCGACCAGCTCACGCTCGGGCCGGCGACGCTCGCGTCGCTGCTGCTGTTCGCCGCGGGCTGGTACGCGCTCACCGCCCTGCATGCGGCGCCGATCGTCACCTGGGCGCTCGGCCGCACGTTCGGCAGCCTGCGCTCCCTGCTGCCGATGACCACCCGGGCGCTGCCGCTGCTGCTGCTGTTCATCACCTTCCTGTTCATCAACACCGAGGTGTGGCAGGTCGCGTCGAACCTGAGCGCCGGCGCCCTGTGGCTGACCGTGGTGCTCTTCCTGCTCCTGGCGCTGGGGTTCCTGCTGGTCCGGCTGCCCGAGGAGGTGGACCGCACGGACGACCACGTGACCGACCAGTTCCTGATCTCCGCGTGCCGCGGCACTCCCCTGGAGGAGGCCTGCCACGCAATGGTCGAGGACCCCGACGCCGACCCGGCGTCGTACGCCGAGGTGACCGGCTTCGAGCGGTGGAACCTGGTGCTCGTGCTGGTGATCGTGCAGTCGGTCCAGGTGCTGCTGGTGACCCTCTCGGTCTTCGTGTTCCTGATGGTCTTCGGCGCGCTGATCATGACCGAGCCGGTGATGGCCGCCTGGCTGACGTCGCCGACGCACAGCATCCCCGGCGTCGACAGCATCTCGGTGGCCCTGCTCCAGGTCGCGGTGTTCCTCTCGGCCTTCTCGGGCCTCTACCTGACCGTCTCGACGGTGATCGACGAGACCTACCGCGAGCAGTTCTTCGGCGGTGTCTCGCGCGAGCTCGAGCGCGCCGTCGGAGTGCGGGCGGTCTACCTCGCGCTGCGGGAACGGGACCGGCCCGCCGTCGGGTGACGGCGGGCCGGTCGCGGTTGTCGGGCGACTGCTCCCGGTCGGGTCACTGGGTCTCGACACGCCGGTCGCGACCCTTCGAGACGCTCGCTTCGCTCGCTCCTCAGGACACCGCTTCGTTCCTCAGCCGCGCGGCTTGCTCGACCTCCGACGAGCAGTTCGCTGACGCGTCCTGCTCAGGCGTCGAGGTCCTTCTCGACCAGGGCCGCGATCGCGTCGACGGCCGACTGGTCGTCGCCGGAGACCTCGACGGTGTCGCCCTTGCCGGCGCCGAGGGTCATGATCAGCAGCGCCGAGCTGGCGTCGACAGGCTCGTCACCGGGGATGCCGATCAGCACCTCGTGGTCGAGCTCGGCGGCTGCCTCCGAGATGATCGCTGCGGGCCGGGCGTGCAGGCCGACGGCCGAGCCGACGGCGACGGACTTGGTGGGCATGGTTCTCCTTCGTTGGTGGACGAGTCGCAGGGACGTGCGGGTACGGGGATCAGACGAGCTCGAGGTCGGCGTCGCTCTCACCGAGCGACTTCAGGGCGACGACGCAGGTGGCGGCGACGACCGTGCCGACCGCCAGGGCGATCAGGAAGCCGAAGGTGTGGCCGACCGCGAAGAGGACGAAGATCCCGCCGTGCGGTGCCCGCAGGGTGACGTCCAGGGCCATGGCGAGGCCACCGGCCACGGCGCTGCCGGCCATGATGGACGGGATGACGCGCAGCGGGTCGGCCGCCGCGAACGGGATGGCCCCCTCGGTGATGAAGGACGCCCCCAGCGCCCAGGCCGCCTTGCCGTTCTCCCGCTCGGGCAGGCTGAACAGCCCGGGCCGGATCACGGTCGCGAGCGCCAGGCCGAGCGGGGGCACCATGCCGGCGATCATGACGGCCGCCATCACCTTGAGCTCGGGAGCGTCGGAGGCGGTCGCGGCCGCGGCGAGGCCGGTGGTCGCGAACGCGTACGCGACCTTGTTCAACGGGCCGCCCATGTCGAACGCCATCATCAGGCCGAGGATGACGCCGAGCAGGATGGACAGGCTCGAGTTGTCGCTCATGTTCGTCAGGCCCTCGCTGAGCTTGTCCATCAGCTTGCCCAGCGGTTTGCTCAGCACCACGAGCATCACGATGCCGCTGAGCAGCGTGGTCAGCAGCGGGATGAGCAGCACCGGCATCAGGCCACGAGCCCAGGGCGCCACCTTCCAGCGGGTGATCCACAGAGCGATGAAGCCGGCCAGGACGCCACCGATGATGCCGCCGAGGAAGCCGCTCTGGGGGAGGCCGAAGCCGGCAAGGTCGACGGCCAGGGCGCCCATCACGAAGCCGGGGGCGATGCCCGGCCGGTCCGCGATCGCGAAGGCGATGTAGCCGGCCAGCGCGGGGACCAGGAACTTGAACGCCGTGGCGCCGAGGACGAAGAAGATCGCGCCCAGGTAGGCGAAGAAGCCGTTGTCGAACAGGGCGTGGTCGAGCCCGAGCGCCGAGGTGTCGGGCAGGTTCCACAGGGTGTTGTTGACGACGATGTCGCCGCCGGGTCCGACGATCTCGTAGCCGCCGAACAGGAAGCCGAGGGCGATCAGCAGACCACCGGCGGCGACGAACGGGATCATGTACGACACGCCGGTCATCAGGATCCGGCGCACGTGGTGGCCCCAGCTCTCGCCCCCGTGTGCCTCCTCCGCGGCGGAGACGGTGCCCTCGACGCGCGGTGCGTGCGGGTCCTCGGCGTACCGCAGTGCCTCGGCGATCATCGCGTCGGCGTCGTCGATCGGCCGCTTCACGCCCGAGGAGACGACCGGCTTGCCGGCGAACCGGTGCCGGTCGCGGACCCCGACGTCGACGGCGAAGATCACGGCCGAGGCCGCGGCGATGGTGTCGTGGTGCAGCGGGGTCGATCCCGCGGAGCCCTGGGTCTCGACGGAGATGTCGACGCCGGCGCGGCCAGCGGCGGCCTCGAGGGCCTCGGCGGCCATGTAGGTGTGCGCGATGCCGGTCGGGCAGGCGGTGACCGCCACCAGGCTGCGACGTCCGCTGGTGGCGGTCGCGGTGCCCCCGGCGGCTGCCTCGGTGGCCCCCGAGCCGGCGGCAGCGGCGCCGGCGGTGGCAGCGCCGGCCCGGGCCGGCGCAGGTGCCGCGGACGGGGTGATGCCGAGCTCGTGCTCGATCAGCCCGACGACCTCCTCGCTGGTCTCGGCACTGCGCAGCGAGTCGGTGAAGGCGGGCTTGACCAGTGCCCGCGCCAGCTTCGTCAGCAGCTGCAGGTGAGTGGCGTCCCCGCCCGCCGGAGCCGCGATCAGGAACGCCAGGTCAGCCGGGCCGTCCTTGGCGCCGAAGTCGACGGCCGGGCTGAGCCGGGCGAAGACCAGGGTCGGGTCCTCGACACCCGCGGTGCGGCAGTGCGGGATCGCAATGCCGCCGGGCAGCCCGGTGGTCGAGGTCGCCTCGCGGGCGAGGGCGTCCTCGGCCAGCTGGGCGGTGTCAGAGGCGCGGCCCGCGCCCCCGACCACGTCGGCGAGGGCCCGGATGACGTCGAGCTTGTCGGAGCCCAGGTCAACGTCGAGGCGAACCAGATCGGTGGTGATCAGGTCGGACATCGTCACCCTCCTTGGGTGAGGTCGAGGTCCCGGACCGAGACGAGCTCGGGCGTGACCTGCGAGGGTTGCGGGATGGTCGTGCCGGGCAACCCGGCTGCCGCACTGCCGTAGGCCACGGCGAGTGCGAGTCTGTGGTCGGGGGTCCGTTGCCGGATGTCCCCGAGGAGGTAGCCGAACAGGCTGGAGTCGCCCGCGCCGACGGTGCTGACCACCGACGTGGGCGGGGGAGTGGCGTGCCAGGCGCCGCGCTCGGTGACCAGCACCGCGCCGTGGGCGCCCAAGGTCGCGAGCACGGTCTCGACACCACGATCGACCAGGGTGCGCGCCGCCTTCGCCGCGGCGTAGGGGTCGGACTCGAGCAGGTCGGCGTCGCCACCGGTGAAGGAGGCCAGCTCCTCGCCGTTGGGCTTCATCAGGTGGGGGGCGCTGTCGGGGAGCCCCTCGACGAGGGCCCGCAACGGGGCCTCGCTGGTGTCCACGGCGACGCGGGCGCCGTGCCCGCGCAGCGCGCCGACCAGGTCGGCGTACCACGAGGCCGGGGCGCCCGGCGGCAGCGAGCCGGCGAGCACCACCCAGTCGGCGGACGCGGCCCGTCGGAGCAGCGACTCGGTGAGGGCCGTCAGCACCTCGGGCGTGACCGTGGGGCCGGGGCTGTTCAGCTTGGTGGTGGTGCCGTCCGGCTCGCTGATCGTGATGTTGACCCGCAGTGCGCCGGTGGTGGGCACCGCGCGGCAGTCGATGCCGGCCGCGAGGAGCTCGAGCACGAAGGGGTCGTCCGCCGGGGCGGGCAGCACGGCGATGGACGGGATGCCGGCGGACACCGCGGCCCGCGAGATGTTGACGCCCTTGCCGCCGGCCTGCGAGGTGACCGACTCCGCGCGCTGGACGGCACCCCGCTCGAACGGGCCGTTGAGGGCCACGGTCTGGTCGTGGCTGGGGTTGGGGGTGAGGGTGACGATCATGCGACGACGACCTCCAGGCCGGCCCGAGTGAGCTCCCGCCGGTCGGCGGGGCTGATCGCGTAGTCGGTCACGAGGACGTCGACCTCGTCGAGGGACGCGAAGCGCTGGGGGGACTCGGTGCCGATCTTGCTGGCGTCCGCGAGGACGACACAGCGGCGGGCGCTGGCGACCATGGCGCGCTTGGTGGCCGCCTCGTCCCAGTCGGGTGTGGTCAGCCCGTGGCCGGCGGTGATCCCGTTGGTGCCGAGGAAGACGGCATCGACGCGCAGGTTGGCCAGCGCGGACACCGTCTCGGGCCCGACGGCGGCCTGCGTGGTCGCCCGGACGCGGCCGGGGAGCAGGTGCAGGTCGACCTGGGGGTTGCCGGCGAGCCGCGCCGCCACGGGCACCGCGTGGGTGACCACCGTGAGCCGGAGGTCGCGGGGGAGCAGGCTCGCGAAGCGGCTGGTCGTCGACCCGGCGTCGACCAGGATCGTGGAACCGGCCGGCGGCAGGAGGGCCAGGGCGGCGCGGGCGATCTGGTCCTTCTCGCTCGTGTTGGCGGCGTCGCGCTCCACGAGACCCGACTCGATGACCGCCAGGCTGTGCGGCGGCACCGCTCCGCCGTGGACCCGGCGGACCAGGCCCATCCGCTCCAGCGCCGAGAGATCGCGGCGCACCGTCTCCGTGGTGACGTCGTACTCCTCGGCCAGCACGGAGACAGACAGTCGCCCGCGCTCGGCCACGAGCTGGGCCATCGCCTGCTGGCGCTCCTCGGCGTACATCGTCATCGGTGCCCTCCTCTCTGGCTCGACGGGCCGGGATGAATCTGTGTATATGTTGTTTTACGCCCGAATGTGTTGACTGTCAAGGGGGTCGAGGGGTTAACTTGTGACCATGGTCACCAGTACCGACACCACGCACGGCTCCTCCTCCGACGCGGGCGAGCCCGCTCTCCTGCGCGGCACCCCGGTGGTCCCGGGCGTGGCCTTCGGCCCCGCCCTGGTCGCCCGGACCGAGGTCTCACCGGCCGCCGTGGCCGCCTTCGACGGCGCCTCCCTGGACGAGGACGCGGCGCTGGCCGCCTTCGACGGGGCGAGCGCCGCGGTCGCGGACGGTTTCGAGCGCAAGGCGAACGCCGCCTCGGGCGCGGCCGCCGAGGTGCTGACCGCGAGCGCCGGCCTGGCGCGCGACAAGGGCCTGCGCGGCGCGGTCCGCAAGCAGCTGCGCGCCGGCGAGGAGCTGCTGGCGTCGGTGCATGCGGGCGTGGAGCAGTTCGTCACGGTGTTCACCGGCATGGGCGGGCTGATGGCCGAGCGGGTCACGGACCTCCGCGACATCGAGCGCCGGGTGGTGGCGCACCTGGTCGGCGAGCCCGAGCCCGGCGTGCCCACGCCGGAGAAGCCGTCGGTGCTGGTCGCCGAGGACCTCGCCCCGTCCGACACCGCCGGCCTGGACCCCGCGGTGGTGGTCGCGCTGGTGACCGAGCGCGGCGGCCCGACCAGCCACACCGCGATCATCGCCCGTCAGCTCGGCATCCCGTGCGTGGTCGGTACGACCGGTGCGATGACCGTCGCGGCCGGCACGCCGCTCCTCGTCGACGGCACCGCCGGCACGGTCGAGAGCGGGCCCGACGAGGAGCTCGCCACCCAGCGGGTGGTCGCCGACCGCGAGAGCCGGGAGGCGCTCGCGTCCTGGGCCGGCCCCGGCAAGACCGCCGACGGCACGCCGGTCAAGCTGCTCGCCAACGTGGCCGACGGCGACTCCGCCCGCTCGGCCGCGGACGCGCCCGTGGAGGGCGTGGGGCTCTTCCGGACCGAGCTGTGCTTCCTCAACCGCAAGGAGGAGCCCACGGTCGAGGAGCAGGCGAGCATCTACACCGGTGTGCTCGGACCCTTCGGGAGGGACAGGTACGTCGTGGTCCGCACGCTGGACGCGGGCTCGGACAAGCCGGTCGCGTTCGCGACCCACGAGGGTGAGGAGAACCCGGCGCTGGGCGTGCGCGGGCTGCGGCTCTCGTTCGGCAACCCCGGCCTGCTCGAGCGCCAGCTCGACGCCATCGCGGCCGCAGCGGAGCAGACCGGGACCGAGGCCTGGGTGATGGCGCCCATGGTCGCCACGGTCGCCGAGGCTGCGGAGTTCGCCGACAGTGTTCGCCGCCGCGACCTCAAGGCAGGGGTGATGGTGGAGGTGCCGAGCGCCGCGCTGCTGGCCCACCGGATGCTGGAGGTCGTCGACTTCCTCTCGATCGGCACCAACGACCTCACCCAGTACACGATGGCCGCCGACCGGATGGCCACCGACCTCGCCCACCTGACCGACCCGTGGCAGCCCGCGGTGCTGCAGCTGATCGCGATCACGGCCGAGGCGGGGCGCCGGGCCGACAAGCCCGTCGGCGTGTGCGGCGAGGCCGCTGCCGACCCGCTGCTGGCCTGCGCCCTGGTCGGCATGGGCGTCACCTCGCTCTCGATGGCCGCCGCCGCGGTCCGCCCGGTGGGAGCCCGGCTGGCGAGCGTCTCCATCGAGACCTGCGAGGACGCCGCCGAGGCCGCCCTGGCCGCGTCCGACCCTCGGGCCGCCCGGGAGGCCGTGCTGGCCCTGCTCCAGGGCTGACCCGCCGGCCAGTCCGGGCCTGTCCGGGGAGGTCAGGCCGTGACGGTCACCGGTACCCCGCTGAACGCGGCGTTGCCGGACACGTCGAGCAGCGCCGGGTCGGTGAGGTCGTTGATCGACACGCCCGGCACCTCCGCGGCCCGCGACATCCGGGAGCCGGGTCGGCCGTGCCCGTACCCGTGGGGGAGCGACACCACGCCGGGCATCAGGTCGTCACTGGCCTGCACCTCGACCTGCACCGAGCCCACGGTCGAGGAGACGGTGACGACCGCGCCGTCGGTGATCCCGCGCTCGGCGAGGTCACGCGGGTTCATCAGCAGCTGGTGGCGGGAGCGCCCGCGGGTCAGTCGCTCGGCGTTGTGCATCCAGGCGTTGCAGTCGCGCTGGTGGCGACGCCCGATGAGCAGCAGCCGCTCGGGATCGGGTGCCTGCTGGTCCCGCAGCCGGTCGAGGTCCGCGAGCACGAGCTCGGGCGCGGCCACGACGCGGTGGTCCCGATGGGGGAGGCGGTCCGGGAGCTGGTCCGGGCGCAGCGGGCCGAGGTCGACGCCCGAGGGGTTGGCGCGGAGCCGCCGCAGCGTGACCCCGGAGCCGCTGCGGCGCAGCAGCAGGCCGATGAGCAGGGTCGGGCTGGCCGACAGCCGGGCCCGCTGTCGCAGCCGCCGGCGCAGGGGCGGCCGGACATCCATCCGGCGCGCCGTACGACGCGCCAGCTCGCGGTAGATCTGCCAGTCGTGCAGCGCGCCCTTCTCGGGCTCCAGGACGGCCGGGGTGAACCGCGCGGTGTTGCGCACGGCCAGCAGGTGGAAGACCAGGTCGTAGTGGTCGCGCTCGAGCGCCGTGGTGGGCGGCAGGATCACGTCGGCGTGCCGGGTCGTCTCGTTGACGTAGATGTCGACCGCGACCATGAAGTCGAGTCCCGCGAGCGCCCGGTCCAGCCGCGCGCCGTCGGGCGTGGACAGGACCGGGTTGCCGGCCAGGGTCAGCAGTGCCCGGACCTGCCCGTCGCCGGGAGTCTCGATCTCCTCGCGCAGCGCGGCGACCGGCAGCTCCCCGGCGAACTCGGGCAGCCCGCGGACGCGGCTGCGCCACAGGTCGTGGTGGCCCCGCCCGATCAGCCCGGCTCCGACGGCGTCGATCGCGGGCGTGGTGAGCATCGCGCCACCGGCCCGGTCGAGGTTGCCGGTCAGCAGGTTGAGCAGCTGCACCGCCCACTGGCACACGGTGCCGAAGGCGTGCGTCGACACCCCGACCCGCCCGTAGGCGACCGCACCGTCGGCCGCGGCGAACTCCCGGGCCACCCGGCGGATCTCCTCCGCGGGCACCCCGCTGGCGACCTCGGCGCGCTCCGGGGTGAAGTCGGCCACCGCCGCGACCGCGGCGTCCAGCCCGTCGACGTACGACGGGGGCCGCGTGCGGCCCTCGGCGACGAGCACCTGGACCATCGCCAGCAGCACGTGGGCGTCGCTGCCCGGCCGGACGAAGTGGTGCTCGGTGGCGACCTTGGCGGTCTCGGTGCGGCGCGGGTCGAAGACGACCATCCGCCCGCCGCGTGCCTTCAGCTCGCGCAGCCGCCCGGGGAAGTCCGGGACGGTCATCAGCGAGCCGTTCGACGCCATCGGGTTGGCGCCGAACACCAGGAAGTACGACGTGCGGTCGATGTCGGGGACGGGCAGGAACAGCTGGTGGCCGTACATCAGGTGGGCGACCAGCTGATGGGGGAGCTGGTCGACCGAGGTGGCGCTGAAGGTGTTGCGGGTGCGGAAGCCCCGCACCATGGCGGTGCCGTGCGTCATCGACCCCAGGCTGTGGATGTTCGGGTTGCCGAGGTAGACGCCCAGGGCGTGCCGGCCGTGCCGGTTGACGGTGGCGGCGAGCCCGTCGGCCGCCAGGTCGAGCGCCTCGTCCCAGCCGATCTCCTGCCAGGTGGTCTCCCCGGACGCGTCGGTCACGCGGCGTACCGGACGGCGCAGCCGGTCGGGGTCGGCATGGATGTCGGCGATCGCGACGCCCTTCGGGCAGACGTGCCCGCGCGAGAGCGGGTCGTCGGGGTTGCCGCGTACGCCGGTCACGACCCCGTCCTCGAGGGTGATCCGGAGGCCGCAGATGGCCTCGCACAGGTTGCACACGCCGATCCGGGTGGTCTCCACCACGGCATCGTCGCACCCCGCAGCGGGTACGGGGGCGCTAGCCTGCTCCAGATCCGCCCCACCGGGGCGGCACAACGAAGGGATACCGATGGGATACGGACTCGGAGTCTTCCTGCTCGCGCTCGGCCTGATCCTGGCCCTCGCGGTCACGGACTCGATCAGCGGTGTGGACCTGACCATGATCGGCTGGATCCTCACGCTGGCCGGAGTGCTCGTCCTCGTGCTCACCGCCGTCCAGGCCAACCGGAGCCGCCGCGCGACGGCGGTCACCACCCACGCCGACGGCTCGCGGACCGTCAGCGAGCGCCGGGACGACGTGCCGCCGCCCGCCGTCTGAGCACCCACGGCTCCTGACACGCTGCCCGACGCCCGGCGGGACCACGATTCGGTGGTCCCGACCGGGCGTTGGTAGTCTCGTCCGGTTGCCCCGGAAAGGGGTGACTGCCGTCCAACGGCCGCGGATCGAGAGTGCCCGGGTGAACAGGCCCCGGCGCGCCGCGCAGCAGAGAACCGGAAGGAGCCCCGCATGTCGATCGGTACCGACGCGGAGACCAAGAAGAAGATCATCGCCGAGTACGCCACGACCGAGGGCGACACCGGTTCGCCCGAGGTGCAGATCGCGCTGCTGAGCCACCGCATCAGCCACCTCACCGAGCACCTGAAGACGCACAAGCACGACCACCACAGCCGTCGTGGCCTGCTGCTGCTCGTCGGTCAGCGGCGTCGCCTGCTGAACTACCTGCAGAAGACCGAGATCGATCGCTACCGTTCGATCGTCGAGCGTCTCGGCCTGCGTCGATGACCTGTGGAGCGGCTGCCCGTCCGGGCAGCCGCTCCCGTCACATCTGGGTCCGTTCCGGCTAGGGTCGGACCTGTAGCACACAACTGAACCAACGCCTCAGCAACCAGGAGCGACCCGCACGTTTCGGCCCGGTCCTCGGTAGTGGCTCTCAGACGTGGACGTGGACTCGACGAGGTCGACCACCGACACGGGCTGCGGGCCTCGATCGAAGACCGGCCCCCTTCCGGCAGTGCCAGGGAAGGGACCCGGCGGGAACCTCGAGCTCTTCGAGCCCCGCCCTCCGAGCGGGACGCCGCGGATCGCTCCGCGAATCCAGAAGGAATGAACCCCTTTGACTGAATCCAACGCCGGGGGTCCCGTGATCTCCGCCGTCGAGACCGTGATCGACAACGGCAAGTTCGGCACCCGCACCGTCAAGTTCGAGACCGGCCTGCTGGCCCGTCAGGCCGCCGGCTCGGTGACCGCCTACCTCGACGACGACACGATGCTGCTGTCGGCCACGACGGCCGGCAAGCACCCGAAGGACCACTTCGACTTCTTCCCCCTGACGATCGACGTCGAGGAGCGGATGTACGCCGCGGGTCGCATCCCCGGCTCGTTCTTCCGCCGCGAGGGCCGCCCCTCCGAGGACGCCATCCTCACCTGCCGCCTGATCGACCGTCCGCTGCGCCCGACCTTCAAGAAGGGCCTGCGCAACGAGGTCCAGGTCGTCATCACCGTCCTGGCGCTCGACCCCGACACGCCGTACGACGTGCTCGCGATCAACGCCGCCTCGATCTCGACCCAGCTCTCCGGCCTGCCGTTCTCCGGCCCGGTCGGTGGCGTGCGCGTGGCCCTGATCGAGGGCCAGTGGGTCGGCTTCCCGACGCACAGCCAGCTCGAGGACGCCGTCTTCGACATGGTCGTGGCCGGTCGGGTCACCGAGTCCGGTGACGTCGCGATCATGATGGTCGAGGCCGAGTCCACCGAGCAGACCTGGAACCTGGTCCAGTCCGGCACCCAGGCTCCCACCGAGGAGATCGTCGCCGGCGGTCTGGACGCGGCCAAGCCGTTCATCAAGCAGCTCTGCGACGCCCAGGCCGAGCTCGCCAAGGAGGCCGCCAAGCCGGTCCAGGAGTTCCCGATCTTCCTGGACTACGAGGACGACGTGTACTCCGCCGTCGAGGCCGCGGCGAAGACCGAGACCGCCGCCGCGCTGACCATCGGTCCGAAGCAGGAGCGCGAGGAGAAGCTCGACGAGATCAAGGCCGGCCTGCTGGAGAAGCTGGCCGGTGACTTCGAGGGTCGCGAGAAGGAGATCGGCGCGGCGTTCCGCTCGCTGAACAAGCAGCTCGTCCGCGAGCGCGTGCTCCGCGACAAGGTGCGCATGGACGGCCGTGGCCTGGCCGACATCCGCCCGCTGCACGCCGAGGTCGGCGTGATCCCGCGGGTGCACGGCTCGGCGCTGTTCGAGCGCGGCGAGACCCAGATCCTGGGGGTCACGACGCTCAACATGCTGACCATGGAGCAGAAGCTCGACACGCTCTCCCCGGAGACGAGCCGCCGCTACCTGCACAACTACAACTTCCCGCCGTTCTCCACCGGTGAGACCGGCCGCGTCGGCTCGCCGAAGCGCCGCGAGATCGGCCACGGCGCGCTGGCCGGCCGGGCGCTGATGCCGGTCCTGCCGACGCGTGAGGAGTTCCCCTACGCGATCCGCCAGGTCTCGGAGGCCATGGGCTCCAACGGCTCCACCTCGATGGGCTCGGTCTGCGCCTCGACGCTGTCGCTGCTGCAGGCCGGCGTCCCGCTGCGGGCGCCCGTCGCCGGTATCGCCATGGGCCTGATCTCCGGTGAGGTCGAGGGCAAGACCGAGTACGTCGCCCTGACCGACATCCTCGGTGCCGAGGACGCCTTCGGCGACATGGACTTCAAGGTCGCCGGCACCCGGGAGTTCGTCACCGCGCTGCAGCTCGACACCAAGCTCGACGGCATCCCGGCCGAGGTCCTCGCCCAGGCGCTGACCCAGGCCAAGGACGCCCGGATGGCGATCCTCGACGTGATGGGTGAGGCCATCGACACGCCGGAGGAGATGTCGGTCCACGCCCCGCGCATCATCAGCGTGAGGGTGCCCGTGGACAAGATCGGCGAGGTCATCGGCCCCAAGGGCAAGGTGATCAACCAGATCCAGGACGACACCGGTGCGACGCTGTCGATCGAGGACGACGGCACCGTCTACATCGGCGCCACCAACGGCGAGGCGGCCGAGGCCGCCCGCGCCGCCGTCAACGCGATCGCCAACCCGACGATGCCCGAGGTCGGCGAGCGCTACCTCGGCACCGTGGTGAAGACGACGAACTTCGGTGCGTTCGTCTCGCTGCTGCCCGGCAAGGACGGCCTGCTGCACATCAGCAAGCTGCGTCCGCTCGCCGGTGGCAAGCGCGTCGACGCCGTCGAGGACGTCGTCTCGGTCGGCCAGAAGATCCAGGTCCAGATCGCCGAGATCGACGACCGCGGCAAGCTCTCGCTGATCCCGGTGGTCGAGGAGACCGAGGGTGCGGCGACCGACGAGCCGGCCGAGGACGAAGCAGCGGAGTGATCACTGCGTGAGCAAGCTCAACGCTCCGACGACCGGCCAGCAGGGTTCTGCTGGCCGGTCGTCCGGTTCCACCTCGACGAACGCCCGCAAGGGCGCGACGACCCGGACCCTGCAGACCGTCACCGACGGCGCGGGGCAGGTCACCTCGCGGGTACGCCGCACCGTGCTGCCGGGTGGGCTGCGCGTCATCTCCGAGGAGATGGCGGGTGTCCGGTCGGCCAGCATCGGAGTGTGGGTCGGCGTCGGCTCCCGGGACGAGACCCCCGCGCTGCACGGCTGCTCGCACTTCCTCGAGCACCTGCTCTTCAAGGGCACCCAGGAGCGGTCGGCGCTGGACATCTCGATCGCCCTCGACGCGGTCGGCGGTGAGTTCAACGCCTTCACGGCCAAGGAGTACACCTGCTTCCACGCCCGGGTCCTCGACGAGGACCTGCCGTTGGCCGTCGACGTGCTCGGCGACATGATCACCAGCTCGCGGCTGGAGTCCGCGGACGTCGAGGCCGAGCGAGACGTGATCCTCGACGAGATCGCGATGCACGACGACGACCCCGACGACGTGGCGCACAACCTGTTCGCTGCCCAGGCCTGGGGCGACTCGCCCCTGGGTCGTCCGATCGCCGGCACCGTCGAGTCCATCACGACGCTGACCCGCGACCAGATCGCCCGGTTCCACCGGCGGCACTACCGGCCGGCCACGATGGTCGTCGCCGCGGCCGGCAACGTGGACCACGCCGCGCTGGTCCGCCAGGTGCGCAAGGCCTTCGGGCGCAACGGCTGGCTGGACCGGGAGGAGGCGCCGGTGCCTCCGCGCCACGTCGCCCGGCCGCGTCGGGTCACGCCCGGGACCATCGAGGCCACCCGTCCGTTCGAGCAGGTCAACGTGGTGCTCGGCATGGAGGGCCTCACCCGCCAGGACGACCGGCGCTTCGCGCTCGGCGTGCTCAACACCGCGCTCGGTGGCGGGACCTCGAGCCGCCTGTTCCAGGAGGTGCGCGAGCATCGCGGACTCGCGTACTCGGTCTTCTCCTTCGCCAGCCACCACGCCGAGTCCGGCCTGGTCGGCGTCTCGGTGGGCTGCCTGCCCAGCAAGCTCGACGACGTGCTGGCCGTGGTGCGCGCCGAGCTGGCGAAGGTGGCCGCCGAGGGGATCACCGCCGAGGAGCTGTCCCGAGGCAAGGGCATGCTGCGCGGGGGACTGGTGCTGGGGCTGGAGGACTCCGGGTCCCGGATGGCGCGGATCGGCAAGGCGGAGCTGGTCTACGACGAGCTGCTGAGCATCGACGAGGTGATGGCGCGCATCGACGGCGTCACGCTGGAGGACATCCGCGCCGTCGCGGCCGAGATCTTCTCGCGCCACGAGGTGCTCGCGGTCGTCGGGCCGCGCTGACCGGGGGTCACACCACGAGCGCGACGACGCCGGCGCAGGCTGCCGCCCACAGCACGCTGGTGAAGGTGCCGATGATGAACCGTTCGGCGGCGCCGGTGCGGACCCCGTCCTCGGCGGCGCGCAGCTCGGGGTAGCGGCCGAGGCCCTTGAGGGCCAGCACCACGGCCAGCCCCTCGGGCCAGCCCCCGGCGAGCGAGGCGAAGATCGCCGCCCGCTCCAGCGCCCCGATCCAGGCCCCGCCGCGCAGCACCTGGCCGGCCCGATCCATCGACTGCGCGGGGGTCTCGCCCCGGTCGACGAGGTTGAAGACCCGGGCGGTGACCGGCCCGCCGCCGACCACGGCCAGCGCTCCGGCGAGGGCCACGAGTGCGGCTCGCCCGCCGCGCCCGTCCAGGGTGACCTCCGCGGGGATCGCGGCGACCCCGGCGGCGGCGGCGAGCAGGACGACGGAGGCCGGGGTCCAGATCTCCCTGCCCAGCCGCGACCACGCCGCCGTGCCCGAGACCAGGCCGGCGGCCAGGAGCGCGACCACCAGCTGCCCGTAGTTGTCGGGGCTCATGCCCGCACCTGCGCCTCGTCGTCGAGCAGGCCCGCGGCCAGATGGGTGACGAGCTCGCGGGCGCGGCGGCCCTCGACGATCCCGGCAGCCTGGGCGCGCTGGCTGACCGCGGACTGGCTGATGCCCAGCCGCTTCCCGGCCTCCTCGTAGGACAGGCCCTCGTCGACGAGGTCGGCGACCTCCCAGCCGCGGGCGGTCCGTCTCGCCAGCACCGCGGCCCACAGCCACAGCGTCGTCTCCAGCGCCCGCACGTCCGCGCTGTCACCGGCGACCCGCAGGTGCCAGGGGCTGTTCTTGGCGCCGGTCACGGCCCCGCGTGCGTGGAGGTACGCCGCGCCCCGGCCGGCCCGGGCGTGCGGCGGCAGCGGCTCCTCGACCTCGCCGAGACCGATGCCGATGTTCCAGGCGTCCTCGCGGAGCAGTGCCTCCACGACCGGTGCCAACCCGGCCGGGTCGGCCAGGACTCCCTGGAACTCGTCGCCGGCCGTGCGCTCGAAGGGGCGCAGCAGCGCGACGCCGGCCAGTGCCTCGAGGGTGGCGGGGACCCGGTCGGCGCTCGTGCGGCTGCCACGCTGGTCCACGGTCAGGACGGCAACGGCCACGGCGTCTCCTCGGGCAGGGTCTGATGGCGACCTTACATTAGGGAATTGCCTTATGCAATCGCGGCATAAGGAAATAGGCTCAGCGGCGCCCGATGACGCCGACGACGGCCGGAGCCTTCTGCTCCACGACCGAGACGCGGAAGCCACCGCCGGACAGGGCGGCGGAGGTCTTCTGCACGATCGTGGAGACGAGCTCGGGCCGGTTCGCCTCGTAGAACAGGAAGACGGCACCGCCCGGCAGCACCCGCTCGTGCAGCAGCGCGATCTCGTCGGCGCACTCGCGCACCCAGAACAGGTTGACGTTGAACGCGAACACCTTGTTCAGTCGCTTCACCGGCACCCGCAGCGTGGCCAGGTCGATCTGCCGCACGGTGAGCCGCCCGGCCTCGACGTACTTCGCGTTGCGCCGCTTGGTCCGGTCCACGCCGGACTCCGAACGGTCGATCGCGAACATCCTGCCCGTCTGCAGCCGGCTGCAGATCAGCTCGGCGCCGGCGCCGGGACCACACCCGATCTCGAGCACGTGGTCGGCAGGCTGGACATCCATGAGATCGACCGCCCACCGGATCCGCGCCGGAATCGTCTGCACCACCATGGGTCACAGCCTGCCAGATGGTCCGGGGCCCAGCCACCGGCACTCGCCGCGTCGGAGCATGGCCTAGGTTGTGACGGGTGAGCACGAAGCAGACGGTGGCGAAGGTGGGCGTGCTCGGTGCGCGCGGCAAGGTGGGGTCCGAGGTGTGCCGCGCGGTCGAGGCCGCAGGAGACCTGGAGCTGGTGGCGCGGATCGACGCCGGCGACGCGATCGAGGAGCTGGTCTCGGCCGGGGCCGAGGCCGTCGTCGACTTCACCCATCCCGACGTGGTGATGGACAACCTGGAGTTCTGCGTCCGCCACGGCATCCACGCGGTGGTCGGCACCACCGGCTTCGACGACGGGCGGCTCGACGTGCTCCGCGGCTGGCTCGCGGACTCGCCGGGGACCGGCGTGCTGATCGCCCCGAACTTCTCGATCGGCGCGATCCTGATGATGCGCTTCGCCGCCACCGCGGCTCCCTTCTACGAGTCCGTCGAGGTCGTCGAGCTGCACCACCCGGACAAGGCGGACGCACCCTCGGGCACCGCGCGGCGTACGGCGGAGCTCATCGCCGCCGCCCGGGCCGAGGCCGGCTGCGCGGCCGTCCCCGACGCGACCAGCACGAGCCTGGACGGCGCGCGGGGTGCCGACGTCGCCGGCATCCGCGTGCACGGCCTGCGGATCCGGGGCCTGGTGGCCCACCAGGAGGTGATCCTCGGCGGGGTGGGGGAGACCCTCACCATCCGGCACGACTCGATGGACCGGGCCTCCTTCACCCCCGGGGTGCTGACCGGCCTGCGTGCCATCGCGGCGCACCCGGGGCTCACGGTCGGCCTCGAGGCGTTCCTCGACCTGGGCTGAGCCTGCATCCACCGATGGCCGCCGTCGCGAGCGTCACCAGACGGGTGCGCTGGCAAGGCGCCGGGGCGAAGTCAGACTGGACGTCTCTCGAGCCTCGGCAACGCAGCCAGCGTGCCCGGATGGTGGCGCGCAGCAGGCGGAGAGCGGTGGATCCAGGCTGAGTGCCGCACACTCCTGCAGGTTCCTGCGCTGCACGAACCTGCAGGTGACGCTTCGTTCCCTCCGTCGTTGTGCCCTTGCAAGGCTCTGCAGGCCCGTCGCCCACCAGGGCAGGGCCGGTCAACTTCGGGTACGACGAGAGGAACTTCATGCGTAGGACTTTGGGGCTCGCCACGGCGGCGGTGCTCGCTGCCGGCACCATCGGTGTGCAGGCCGGGACCGCCAGCGGTGCGGCGGCCGGCACGCCCGGGACGGCGGCCGCGGCGGTCGCGGCACTCCAGCAGCACCCCGGGGCCGCTCGCGACACCGCGGGCCAGGCCTTCCGGGTCACCGACACCCTCACCGACCGCGACGGCAGCACGCACGTCCGGATGCAGCGCACCCTCGACGGCGTGCCGGTGCTCGGTGGCGACCTCGTCGTGCACCGTGGCGCCCGGGCCGGGTGGCGGGGCGTGAGCCAGACGCTCGCAGCGCCGCTGCACCTCTCGACCACGCCGGCCCTGAGCGCCGCCCGGGCCTCGACGCGGGCGCTCGCGCCGGCGAAGGCCACCCGGACGATCTCGGGGCTGCGTTCCGCGGGGGAGCCGCGGCTGGTGGTCGACGCGACCGGCGCCGCCCCGCGGCTCGCGTGGGAGGTGCTCACCGGCGGCGTCCGGGCCGACGGCACCCCGAGCCGCCTCGCCACCTACGTCGACGCCCGCACCGGCACGGTCCTGCGCCGCGAGGAGCAGATCGAGACGGTGGACGGCTCCGGCCAGTCCCTCTACGGCGGCACCGTGCCGCTGCAGCTGACGCTGTCGGGCTCGACGTACCAGCTCAAGGACCCGACCCGGGGCAACACCTACACGACCGACATGAACAACAAGTCCGACTCCTACCTCTGCCAGATCTTCGGCAGCGGCTGCGCCACGGGCACCCTGTTCACCAGCCCCGACAACCAGTTCGGCAACGGCAGCACCAGCAGCCGCGAGTCGGCGGCGGTGGACGCCCAGTACGGCACCAACATGACGTGGGACTTCTACAAGAACACGTACGGCCGCAACGGCATCTTCGGCAACGGGACCGGCTCCTACAACCGGGTGCACTACGGGTCGGGCTACGTCAACGCCTTCTGGGACGGCACCAAGATGACCTACGGCGACGGTGACGGGACCAGCTACGGCCCGCTCACGTCGCTGGACGTCGCCGGCCACGAGATGTCGCACGGCGTCACCGAGAACACCGCCAGCCTCACCTACTCCGGCGAGTCCGGCGGCCTCAACGAGTCCACCTCCGACATCTTCGGGACGATGGTGGAGTTCTACGCCGCCAACAGCAACGACCCCGGCGACTACCTGATCGGCGAGGAGTTCGACCTCAAGAACCACGAGGGCTTCCGCCGGATGGACAAGCCGAGCAGCGACGGCGCGTCGTACGACTGCTGGTCGGCGCTGGTCGGCCAGGACGACGTCCACTACTCCTCGGGCGTCGGCAACCACTTCTTCTACCTCCTCTCGGAGGGATCGGGCGCCAAGACCCTGAACGGCGTGTCGTACAACAGCCCGACCTGCAACGGCTCCACCGTGACCGGCATCGGCCACGACGCGGCCGCGCAGATCTGGTACCGCGCACTGACGGTCTACATGACCTCGAACACCGACTACTCGGGTGCCCGGACCGCCACGCTGAACGCCGCCAAGGACCTCTACGGCAGCGGCAGCACGCAGTACGCCGCGGTGGCGGCCGCCTGGAGCGCGGTCAGCGTCAGCTGACCACTCCGCCACGATCGGGGGGCAGGGCCCGCGCCGGACTCCGGCGCGGGCCCTGTACCTGCCGGGGCCGGTCCGCAGGGGCTGCGTCAGAGCCGGAGCAGGGCCGCGGTGAGCGCCGCCCCGAAGACCACCACCAGGAACGGCGCGCGCAGCACCAGCAGGCCGACCGCCACTGCCAGCCCCGCCGCCCGGGCGTCGAGCACCAGCTCATGGCCCCGGGCGAAGACCTGGACGGCCACCAGCGCGGCCAGCAGCGCCACCGGGATCAGGTCGGCGACCCGCTCGGCCACCGGGTGCTCGAGCACCCGCGGTGGCACCGACAGCCCGGTGAGCTTGAGCAGGTAGCAGCCGGCCCCGGCGAGCACGATCGCCAGCCACGTCACCGCGGTGGCTCCGGGAACTCGGTCGGGTCCGGTCGTCGGGTCAGCAGCCCGGCCAGCAGCGCCACGCCGGCGGCCGCCAGCACCGGGACGCCCGCGGGGGAGACGGGGACGATCCCGAGTGCCACCACCGCCGCAGCGAGGGCGACGACCCGGTTGCGCAGGTCGGTCAGCCGGGGCCAGAGCAGGGCCAGGAACGCCGCACCGACGGCCGCGTCGAGACCGTAGGTGCGCGGGTCGCCGAGCGCCCGGCCGGCAAGCGCACCCATCAGGGTCGCTGCGTTCCAGAGCACGAAGATCGACAGGCCGGTGCTGAGGAAGCCGACACGTGCGGCCGCGGTCGTCGGCCGGGTGATCGACATCGCGGTCGACTCGTCGATCAGCACCTGCGCGGCCAGCACCCGGCGTAGTCCTCGCCACCGGAGCAGGGGAGCCAGGCGTAGGCCGTAGAGCGTGTTGCGGGTGCCGAGCAGCAGGGCGGTGAGGCCGCCGGACAGCGGTGTGCCCCCGGCGGCGAGCACGCCGACGAAGGCGAACTGCGACGCCCCGGTGAACATCACCAGCGACAGGGCGCAGGTCTGGGCGACCGAGAGCCCGGAGGCCACGGAGACGGCGCCGAACGAGACGCCGTACGCCCCGGTGGCGACGCCGACGCCCAGGCCGTCGCGGACGATCGCGGAGCGCTCACGGGCGCTCAGGGACTCCTCGGGCACGGGGCGACGGTAACAACGGGCCGCCCACCCGCTCGCTCCGGCTTCAGTGCCTCCGGACCCGGACCGGCCGAGCGCGGTCGTGGAAGTCGTGCACCAGCGCGTACGCCAGCAGGACGCCGGCCACCGCGCCGATCAGTGCACCTGCGGAGGCCGCGACGGGCAGGGCGGTGAAGTGCGCCAGCCAGGCGCCGGATGCGACGCCGACCAGGAGAGCGGCTGCGACCAACAGCAGCCGGTGGAGCTGTGGCAGTGGACCGAACACGTGAACCCCGTTCCAGGTCGGCTGCGGTTCCCGGAGCTGGGTGCCGTTGCCGACCGACCTCCATCGTCGCCCTCCGGGCCGGAAAATCAAGGCTCCGGATTGGGGAATTTGCCGAGCGTTCAGGTGAGCGCCGTGTGGAGGCGCACCTCACGGAGGCGGGTGCCACCCTCCGACTCGAGCTCGAGCTCGCGATGTGCGCCGTCGGCCGCCCAGCCGGCGCCGGTGAGGAAGCCGCGCAACGCGTCGTCGGTCGAGACGGCCCACAGCACCGAGCGGGTGAAGCGATCGGCGCGCATCGTGTCGACGCTCGCCTGGAGCAGTCGCGAGCCGTGGCCCCGGCCCCGCTCCGCGGGGTCGACCGTGAACTCCCGGAGCTCGGCGTCGGCGACCGGGTTGCAGTCGGGGTCCGCCGCGGGGCCGGTGATCGCGAAGCCGACGACCCGGTTGCGCTCCAACGCCACCATCACCCGGTTGCGCGCGTCGCCCGGGGCGGACAGCGAGGAACGCCACGCCGCTGCGGCCGCCTCCAGGTCCTCGGGGTCGCCGGGCAGGGTCTCGGCGGGCACCAGCCCGGCGTACTTCTCCTGCCAGGTGCGCAGCTGCAGCTCCGCGATCGCGGGGGCGTCGTCGGCCCAGGCCACGCGCACGGAGACGTCGGAGGTCGGGCTGCTCATGGGACCCATCCAACCAGCGACCCCGGGCTGCGGGTTGACTGGCTCTCCTAGGGTCGGACCCATGGAGATTCGCAACCTCGGAGCGAGCGGCCTGAAGATCTCGGCCATCGCCTACGGCAACTGGCTCACCCACGGTTCCCAGGTCGAGGAGGAGGCGGCGACGGCGTGCGTGCGCCAGGCCCTCGACGAGGGCATCACGACGTTCGACACCGCCGACGTCTACGCCAACACCGCGGCCGAGACCGTCCTGGGGAAGGCCCTGAAGGGGGAGCGTCGGGAAGGGCTGGAGATCTTCACCAAGGTCTACTGGCCGACCGGCCCGGGCAAGCACAACGACCACGGCCTGTCCCGCAAGCACATCATGGAGTCGATCGACGGGTCGCTGTCGCGCCTCGGCACCGACCACGTCGACCTCTACCAGGCACACCGCTACGACTACGAGACGCCACTCGAGGAGACGATGGAGGCCTTTGCCGACGTCGTCCGGCAGGGCAAGGCCCTCTACATCGGTGTCTCGGAGTGGCGGGCCGAGGAGATCCGCGCCGCCCACGCGCTGGCCCGGGAGCTGCGGATCCCGTTGGTCTCCAACCAGCCTCAGTACAACATGCTGTGGCGTGTCATCGAGGCCGAGGTCGTGCCCACCTGCGAGGAGCTCGGCATCGGCCAGATCGTCTGGTCGCCGATCGCCCAGGGCGTCCTCACCGGCAAGTACCGGCCGGGGGAGCAGCCTCCGGCCGGCTCCCGCGCCACCGACGACAAGGGCGGCGCGAGGATGATCAAGCGATGGCTGTCCGACGACGTGCTGGAGCGGGTCCAGCAGCTCGGGCCGATCGCCGACGAGGCGGGCCTGGGCCTGGCCGAGCTCTCGGTGGCCTGGGTGCTGCAGAACGACAACGTCTCCGCCGCGATCATCGGCGCCAGCCGTCCCGACCAGGTGACCCAGAACGTGCGTGCGGCCGGTGTGCAGCTCGACGACGCCACGCTGAAGGCCATCGACGAGGTGCTCGACCCGGTGGTCGAGCGGGACCCCGCCAAGACCGAGTCGCCGCGGCGCCGGGACTTCTGAGCGGTCCGACGACGAAGGGGCCACCCCGACCGGGGCGGCCCCTTCGTCATGCGCGTGGGGTCACTTGTACTGCTCGGGCAGCTTCTGGCCGATCTTGACCTTGGACTTCGGCAGCCGCATGAACTTCATCTGCAGTGCGCGGGTGACGGCGTAGTAGGTGGCGCCCTTGGCGGACTCGTCGGGGAACCGGCGGGCCAGCTCGCGGCGGAGCCGGAAGCGGAGCAGCAGCATGTCGCCGATGACGAGCAGCAGGGTGCCCATCAGGATCGCGTTGCCGATCGCCGCCAGCCGCGCGTTGCCGGAGTAGCCCAGGACCATGGTGACCACCAGGAGCGGCACCATCAGCTCGATGAACGAGAAGCGGCTGTCGACGAAGTCGCGGACGAACTTGCGGACCCGGCCCTGGTCGCGGGGCAGGTAGTAGCGCTCGTCGCCGGCCTTCATGGCCGCCCGCACGTTCTGGCTGGACTCGGTGCGTGCCGCGCGCTGGGCACGAGCCAGCTCCTTGCGGGTGCGGGGCGCCTTGGCCCGCGCCTTCGCGGCGGCCTCGGCCTCGCGGCGCGACGGCGTGGGACGACCCTTGCCCCCGTTCTTGGCGGGCGCCTGGTCGGTGGTCGGGACGGGGGACTCGGTCTTGGTGCGACGGAACAACGCGGGGGCCTTCTCGGGGTGCTGCGAATCGGGTCAGGCCAACCCTACCGGCGTTCGTGCGCGACCTTGCGTTTGCGCCTAGGGTTGACGCACACCTTTGAACCAGCTGGGAGAGGGACCGCACCCCATGAGTCTCATGAAGCGCATCAGCTTGATCTTCCGGTCGAAGGCCAACAAGGCCCTCGACCGCGCCGAGGACCCACGCGAGACCCTCGACTACTCCTACCAGCGCCAGATCGACCTGCTCTCCAAGGTGCGCCGTGGCGTCGCCGACGTCGCCACGAGCCGCAAGCGCGTGGAGCTCCAGGTCAACCAGCTCGAGCAGCAGTCGGCCAAGCTGAGCGACCAGGCCCAGAAGGCGATCACGATGGGCCGCGAGGACCTGGCGCGTGAGGCGCTGACCCGCAAGTCCGGCCTCACCCAGCAGATCAACGACCTCCAGGCGCAGCACGCGCAGCTCCAGGGCGAGGAGGAGAAGCTCACCCTCGCCCAGCAGCGGCTGCAGGCCAAGGTGGAGGCGTTCCGCACCCGCAAGGAGACGATCAAGGCGACCTACACCGCCGCCGAGGCGCAGACCCGGATCAACGAGGCGATGTCGGGCATCGGCGAGGAGATGGGCGACGTCGGGATGGCGATCCAGCGCGCCGAGGACAAGACCGCGCAGATGCAGGCCCGGGCGGGCGCGATCGACGAGCTGATCGCCTCCGGCGCCCTCGAGGACGCGAGCGCCATCGGAGCCGGCGACGACATCGCCCGTGAGCTCGACTCGATGAGCTCCGAGGCGGACGTCGAGATGGAGCTGGCCCGGCTCAAGGCCGGCGCGCAGCCGCAGGCGATCGAGCCGGCAGAGGGCGGCGACATCCTCGAGTCGGAGCCGCAGAAGAACACGACCGAGGGCGGGACGCAGTGATCATCCGGATCCTCGGCGAGGGTCAGTACGACCTCTCCGCGGACGCGTTGCCGCGGCTCAACGAGCTCGACTCCGCGGTCGAGTCGGCCGTGGAGCGCGGCGACGAGCAGGCTTTCGCCACCGCCCTGGCCGACCTGCTCGACGGCGTCCGCACCGCCGGGGTGCCCCACGCCGCCGATGCGCTGGACGAGTCCGACCTGATCCTGCCGCCGCCCGACGCGAGCCTCGAGGAGGTCCGCGAGCTGCTCTCGGACGAGGGCCTGATCCCGGGGTGACCACGATGGTTGGCACCTCCTGCTTGACTTTGTGACATGGCGCATTCGCGGTTCATCAAGGACACCGGCCTCACGGCCCGGATGACGCTGGTCATGTTCCTGCTGGGAGCCCTGTTCGTCTCGCTCGTGGTCGTGCTCATGGGCATCTTCTGGAGCTCCGGCGGGCCGGGTATCGCGGTCCTGATCGGCATCGCCGGGCTCGGCGTCGCGTGGTGGCAGTGGTACTCCTCCGACAAGCTGGCGATGCGGGCGATGCGGGCCCGTGAGGTCTCGCCGCAGGAGGCCCCGGAGCTGCACGGCATGATCGACCGGCTCTGCGCGCTGGCCGACATGCCCAAGCCCCGGGTGGGCATCGCCGACATGGCGATCCCCAACGCGTTCGCGACCGGACGCTCACCGGAGCGGTCCGTCGTCTGCGTCACCACCGGCATCCTCCACACGCTCGACGCGGAGGAGCTCGAGGCGGTGCTGGCGCACGAGCTCTCGCACGTCGCCCACCGAGACGTCCTGGTGATGACGGTGGCCTCGTCGGCCGGCATCGTGGCCGGGATGGTGACGCGGGGCGCGCAGTACGGCGGCCTCGGGCTGTTCGGCGGCCGGCGCAGCAACGACAGCAACGGGCTCCCGGTGTGGCTGGTCGTCCTGGTGGTGAGCCTGGTCGTCTACGCGATCAGCTTCTTCCTGCTCAAGCTGCTCTCGCGCTACCGGGAGCTGTCGGCCGACCGGGCGGGCGCCTACCTGACCATGAAGCCCGCCGCCCTGGCGTCGGCCCTGCAGAAGATCACCGGCGAGATGAACACCATCCCGCAGCGCGACCTGAGGGCCTCGAACGCCATGAACGCGTTCTTCATCGCTCCGGCGGTCCGCGGGGTCTCGCTCAAGACCCTGACCTCGACGCACCCGACCCTCGAGCAGCGACTGGAGCAGCTCGCCCGGATCCAGGCCGAGCTCGGCCGCCCGGAAGCCTGATGGGGTTCTGGGACGTCGTGGCCGGGCGGACCCGGCCGAAGGCCGCCAACCTCGACTCGCTGTTCATGGTTCCGAGCGCGGCCGTCACGCTGCAGACCTCGCTCGGCCTCGCGCCCACCGGCGAGGGCTCGGTCTGCTTCCGTGCCGCCACGGGGGCCGCGTTCCAGCAGACGCAGGACGAGGTGGTCACCCTGCTCAACGAGGACCCCACGGCGCCGGACGTCACGCTCACGCGCGACGACTTCGGGTTCACCTGGCTGGTGGCCCACCGCGAGCCGGACGACACCAGCGGCCTGTGCACCGACCTGCACGCCGTGAACACGGCGCTCGAGGGGCAGGGGTTCGGCTCCGGGCTGCTCTGCTCGCTCGTGCCGTTCGCCGACCCGTCCGGTCGCCGGGTCGGCCTCGTCTACCTGTACAAGCAGGGCACGTTCTACCCGTTCGCGCCCACCCGCCGGCAGTCCCGCGACAACCTGCTGGAGATCCAGGTGCGCGACGTGCTGGCCGCGGAGCTGCCGATGGAGCGCGACCTGAGCCGGTGGCTGGCCCTCTGGGGCGCGCCGGGCCTCTGACACCCTGCCGCGGTCCGGCGATCCCGCTGTCCTCGCCGTCGTCGACGGCCGCAGCAGGCCGGAGCAGGGGGAGAGGTAGGCGCCAGGGTGTCCAGCACGACCATGATCAGGACCGACGCCAGGCGGGTGGCCGAGATCGGGCGCTACCGGGTGCTCTGGGAGCCGCCGCGCCAGGACCTGGTGACGCTCGTCGAGGTCGCGGCCCAGGTGGCTCGCGTGCCGATGGCGACCATCAACCTGATCACCGACCGCGAACAGGTCCAAGTCGCCGCCGTGGGCTTCGAGGCCTCCGTGTGCGCCCGCGAGGACTCGATGTGCAACGTGGTGCTGCACACCGGGCACCCGGTGATCGTGCCCGATGCCCGCCTCGACGAGCGCTTCCGCGACAACCCGTTCGTCACCGGGGTCATCGGCCACGTCCGGATCTACGCCACCCACCAGCTGGCCACCCCCGCCGGCGAGATCATCGGCACGCTGTGCGGCTTCGACGAGCAGCCGCGCTCGCTGACCGACGAGCAGGAGCACGCGCTGGCCTCGCTGGCGGACGGGGTGGTCGACCTCCTGGAGCTCGAGCTGCGCACCTGCGAGCTCAGCACCACCGTCGCCGAGATGCGGCACCTGCACGTCGAGCTCGAGCGCTCGAACGAGCAGCTCGCCGCACCGGAGAGCGAGGCGGAGGAGACCGCCTGGCTGGTCGCCCGTGCCATCGGGGGCGTCGATCGGATGGAGTCGCTGATCGACGGGCTGCTGGCCTATGCGCGCCTCGGCGGCGAGCTCGGCCGGGTCGACGTCGACCTCGGCGCCGTGATGGCCGAGGTCGTTGACGATCTCGCGCCTGCGCTGGCGGGTGCCACCCTCACCGTGGGGCCGCTGCCGACGGTGGTCGGGGACCAGGTCCAGCTTCGCGCCGTCCTGCAGAACCTGGTCGCGAACGCCGCGAAGTTCACCCCGGTCGGCGTGCCGGCGCGGATCGACGTCCGGGCCGTGCGGGTCGGGGCCGGATGGCGGGTCGAGGTCGTCGACCGCGGTCTCGGGGTCCCGACCGACCAGCGCGAGCGCGTCTTCGAGCCGTTCACCCGGGTCCACGCGAAGGTCCCCGGCTCGGGCATCGGGCTCGCCACGGTGCGCCGCGTGGTCGACGCGCACGGCGGCCGCCTCGGGCTCGCGGAGACGCCCGGCGGTGGCACGACCGCCTGGTTCGAGCTCCCGGCCTGACCTGCGGGCGGCTCAGTCCCGGGCGGACCGCCCGGGCAGGTCCAGCATCCGCTGCAACGCGACCTTGGCCTGCGCCTCGGTCTCGGGGTCGACCTCGATCCGGTTGACGACCGTGCCCTCGACCAGTGACTCCAGCGCCCACACGAGGTGCGGCAGGTCGATCCGGTTCATCGTGGAGCAGTAGCAGACCGTCTTGTCGAGGAAGACGATGTTCTTGTCGGGGTGGGCGGCGGCGAGCCGCTTGACCAGGTTGAGCTCGGTGCCGATGGCCCAGCTCGACCCGGCCGGTGCGGCCTCGACGGTCTTGATGATGAACTCCGTCGAGCCGACCAGGTCGGCCTTCAGCACCACCTCGTGCTGGCACTCGGGGTGCACCAGGACCTGGACGCCGGGGATGGTCGCCCGCAGCTCGTCGACCACGTCGGCGGAGAAGCGGCCGTGCACCGAGCAGTGGCCCTTCCACAGGATCATCCGGGCGTCCCGGAGCTGCTCGACGCTGAGCCCGCCGTTCGGCAGCCGCGGGTCCCACACGACGCAGTCGGCGAGCGCCAGGCCCATCTTGAGCACGGCCGTGTTGCGGCCGAGGTGCTGGTCGGGCAGGAAGAGCACCTTCGCGTCCGGCTTCTGCTCGTAGGCCCACTCCAGCGCCACCTCCGCGTTCGAGGAGGTGCACACCGCGCCGCCGTTGCGGCCGCAGAAGGCCTTGATGTCGGCGGAGGAGTTCATGTAGGTCACCGGGACCACCGACTCGGCGACGCCCGCCTCGGTCAGGGCGTCCCAGGCGTCCTCGACCTGCGCGAGGCGCGCCATGTCCGCCATCGAGCAGCCGGCCGCCAGGTCCGGCAGGATCACCTGCTGCCCGGGGCCGGTGAGGATGTCGGCGGACTCGGCCATGAAGTGCACGCCGCAGAAGACGATGTACTCGGCCTCGGGGCGGGCCGCGGCGTCGCGGGCCAGCTTGAACGAGTCGCCGGTGACGTCGGCGAACTGGATGACCTCGTCACGCTGGTAGTGGTGGCCGAGGACGAACACCTTCGAGCCGAGTGCCTCCTTCGCCGCGCGGGCCCGGGCCACCAGGTCCGGGTCGGAGGCGGCAGGCAGCTCGCCGGGGCACTCGACGCCGCGCTCGGCGGAGAGGTCACGGCCGTGTCCGAGCGGCAGCAGCGGGAGGTCGACAGTCGTCATGGCGCAAGTCTAGTGAGCCTCACAGGAGAGCCCCGTTGTGGAGGTACGGCGTGGGCGGTGCCATGTTGCGCAGGCCGAGGTAGCCCTCCTGGTGGAGCTCGAGCCGGGCGGCCAGGCCGACGTCGACCGCCCACTCGTTGGCGGCGGTCACGTGGTGGATCCCCACCTCGCCCTCGGCGTCGGCCAGGGCGGCCCACAGCAGCCGCGTCGCGGTGCGCCGGTTGGTGGCCGCGAGCAGTGCGACGTTCCCCTGCTCATCGACGTAGGCGTACCCCGAACCGGTCGTGGTGTCGCTGACCAGGAGCCGCCAGGCGTCGAGCATCACCTCGTGGTCGGGGCCGTGCCCGGCGCCGCGGGTCTGCCGGTCGACGGAGTCCATCAGGTCGATGTCGCCGGCGCCGCCCTCGCGCACCTTCGCCACGACCGGGAGGGCGGTGCGGTCGACCGTGCCGGACAGGAACATCTGCGGGTGCAGCGAGAACCCCGCGAGGCGGTAGCGCCGCGCCGCCTTGGGGTCCGACGAGGAGGAGAGCATCCCGCGCAACGACCCCCGTCCGTGGTGCAGCGCGGCGGCGAGCAGGGGCTTGCCGACGCCCCGGCCCTGCAGCCGCGGCCGCACGGCGTACGTCGCCAGGCACCAGAGCTTCTCGCGGTTGAAGGACGTGACGACGCCGAGCATCCCGGCCTCGTCCTCGGCCACCCAGCAGCCGCCCGGGTCGGTCCCGACCAGGTGTCGGGTGCGGGTGATCCAGCTGGCGGCGCGGGCAGGGGGCCGGAGCTGCGGCTCGGGCCACGACCTGCGGGACATCCGGCTGCTGAGCTCGTGGAAGCCCTCGGCGCTCAGCCGCTCGGCGGCGGGCACGTCCTCGGGGCGCATCGGCCGGATGACCACGTCGGGGCTCGACTCCTCCACGCGGACACCGTAGAGGTGGGCGACAATGCCCCGCATGCGCATCCTGGTCGCCCCCGACAAGTTCGCCGGCACGCTCACCGCTCTCGAGGCGGCCGACGCCATCGCCGAGGGCTGGCGCCGGCAGGCGCCCGGCGACGAGCTGGACCTGGCGCCGATGTCCGACGGGGGACCGGGCTTCGTCGACGTGCTGCACGCCGCGCTGGGGGGCGAGCTGCTCGCGGTCACGGTCACCGGCCCGTTCGGTGCGCCCGTGCCTGCCACGGTCCTGCTGGCCGGGGACACGGCGTACGTCGAGAGCGCGCAGGCCTGCGGCATCCACCTGACCGGCGCCGAGGGCGCCGAGTCCGCGACCACGCTGGGCGTCGGGGAGCTGGTGGCGGCCGCGCTGGGGACCTCCGCGACGACCGTCGTGGTCGGGCTCGGCGGCAGCGGCACCAATGACGGCGGCGCCGGGCTGCTGGCGGCACTCGGAGCCACGTCGGACGCGCGCCTCGACGTCGGGGCGGCCGGGCTGGACGGTGTCCGCGCGGTCGACCTCTCGGCGGCCCGGGCCCGGCTCGGGGATGTCCGGCTGGTGGCAGCCAGCGACGTCGACAACCCGCTGACCGGCCTCTTCGGCGCCACCAAGGTGTTCGGGCCGCAGAAGGGCATCCCCGAGGACGCGCTGGTGACGGTCGACGGCTGGCTGGAGCAGCTCGCCGCCGCCGTCGACCGCCGCACCGCCCTGGAGAAGGGCGCCGGCGCCGCCGGGGGCCTGGGCTTCGCGCTGCTCGCGCTCGGCGCCACTCGCGAGCCGGGGATCGCCCTGGTGGCCGACGCGGTGCGGCTCGACGAGCGCGCCCGTGCGGCCGGGCTCGTGGTCACCGGCGAGGGTGCCTTCGACTACTCCAGCCGGGCCGGCAAGGTGCCGTACGGCGTCGCCTCGGTGGCCGAGGGGGCGCTGCGGCCGTGCATCGCGCTGGCGGGGCGGGTGCTGGTCGGGGCCCGGGAGATGCGCGCGCTCGGCGTGGAGTCGGCGTACTCCCTGGTCGAGATGGTGGGAGAGGAGCGGGCGCTCGGCGACGCCGCCGCCGCGCTGGCCGACGTGGCGGAGCGGGTCGCCCGCACCTGGTCGCGGCCGGAGGCTCGCTGAGCGAGAGGAATATCCGGCGGTGTGCGACCATTGAAGCCAGTACCAACCCCTCAGCCACTTGGGAGCACGCGACATGACCGAGCAGGTCGAGACCAGCACCGAGCGCCGTACCGACCAGATCAACCTGAGCCCGGTCGCCGCCGCGAAGGTGAAGAGCCTCCTCGAGCAGGAGGGCCGTGACGACCTTTCCCTGCGCATCTCGGTGCAGCCCGGAGGCTGCTCGGGTCTGCGCTACCAGCTCTTCTTCGACGAGCGCAGCCTCGACGGCGACGTGGTCACCGACTTCGACGGCGTGGCCGTCGTGGTGGACCGGATGAGCGTCCCCTACCTCAACGGCGCGATGATCGACTTCGTCGACTCGATCGAGAAGCAGGGCTTCACCATCGACAACCCCAACGCGACCGGCTCCTGCGCCTGCGGCGACTCGTTCCACTGATCGGGGCGGCGCAGCCGACCCGATCGTCGGTGGTCGAGCAGCGACCGGGGACGCGTCAGCGGACCCGACGGAGCGTGTCGAGACCGGGTGAGATGACTGCCGACGTCGAGCCGGTGCGCCGACGAGCAACCTGAACCACCGAAGCACAGCAAGCGAAAGCCCCCGCCGGTCGGCGGGGGCTTTCGTGCTGTTCGTGGTTGCGGCCCGCGGTCACGTCACCGGGTCTCGACACGCTCCGTCGCGGCTTCGTCCCTCAGCCGCGGTCGCTGCTCGACCACCGGCGATCGCATCCGCTGGCGCGGCTGCGATCAGTCCAGGTGGAGGTGCAGCGCTCCGGCCAGCCGGGCGGCGGCCTCGGAGATCTCGATCTCCCCGCGCTTGCCCACCTCGCGCGGGAAGTCCTCGAAGTGGAGGCTGGGTGCCGGCGCGACGGCGGCCGCGGCGGCGCGTCGCAGGTGGAGGTTCTGGCCCGCGGCACGGCAGTCGGCGGACATCTCCGCCGGCGTGGAGGCGTCGTCGTAGGCGAGACGGTGCGAAGGCTTGGCAGCGGTCATGTCCTCGACGGTATTGGCTACCGTTGGGTACTCCCAGCGGTACCCACGGGTAGTGTTCCGTGGCATGTCGCTGCTGATCGCCGGCTCCATCGCCACCGACCACCTGATGACCTTCGGGGGCAAGTTCGCCGACTCCCTGGTCGTCGAGCAGCTGGACAAGCTGTCGGTCTCCTTCCTCGTCGAGGACCTCGAGATCCGGCGCGGGGGAGTGGCCCCCAACATGTGCTTCGGCCTCGGCCGCCTGGGCCTGCGCCCGGTGCTCGTCGGCGCGGCCGGGCAGGACTTCGGCGACTACCGGTCGTGGCTGGAGCAGAACGGTGTCGACTGCGACTCGGTGCACATCTCCGAGACCCGGCACACCGCCCGGTTCGTGTGCACCAGCGACTCGACGATGGCGCAGTTCGCGTCGTTCTACCCGGGGGCGATGAGCGAGGCCCGGCTGATCGAGCTCGCCCCGATCGTGGCGCGGGTCGGCGACCCGACCTACGTGCTGGTCGGCGCGGACGACCCGGACGCCATGCTGAGCCACACCGAGGAGTGCCGCCAGCGCGGCTACCCGTTCATCGCGGACCCCAGCCAGCAGCTGGCCTTCGGTGAGGGCGACCTGATCCGCAAGCTGATCGACGGTGCCGCGATCCTGTTCTCGAACGAGTACGAGTCGCACATGATCCAGTCCAAGACCGGCTGGACGCAGGAGGACATCCTGGCCCGGGTCGGCACGCAGGTGACCACGCTCGGTGCCGACGGCGTGCGCATCCTGCGCCAGGGCGAGGAGACCATCGAGCTGCCGGCCGCCAAGAACGTCGCGGCGCTGGAGCCGACCGGCGTCGGCGACGCGTTCCGGGCCGGGTTCCTCGGGGCGATGACCTGGGGCGTGGGGCTGGAGCGGTCCGCGCAGGTGGGCTGCGTCCTCGCGGCGTACGTCGTGGAGACGGTCGGCACGCAGGAGTACTCCTTCACCGCCGACGAGTTCCTGGCGCGGGTCGAGGAGTCGTACGGCGCGGAGGCGGCGACCGACATCGAGGCGCACCTCGCGGGCGTCCAGCACTCGCACTGAAGGAGTCGGCGCCGAGCGGGAACCGGGCCGGTCAGGAGAGGCGGCGCACCACGTAGCGCGGCGTGCCGTCCCCGGCGGCGCCCTCGCCGACGTACTCCTGCCCGCGCATCCGGCACCAGGCCGGTACGTCGACCCGCGCCGCCACGTCCGTCGCCACGACCGCGATGGTCCCCCCGACCCCGACGTCGGTGAGGTGCCGGCCGAGCTCGATGACCGGCAGCGGGCAGAGCATCCCCCGGCAGTCCAGCTCGAGGTCCACGTCCGGATCGGGCGTCACAGGCCGAGCTCCGCACGGATTCCTCGCACCACGTCGGGGAGCTCGGCCAGGAACCGCTCGACGTCGGCCGGGGTGGTGTCGCGGGTCAGGGAGACGCGCACGTTGCCGTGGGTGAGGACGCCCATCGCGGCCAGCACGTGGCTCGGCTCGAGCGTGGAGGCGGTGCACGCGGACCCGCTGGCCACGCCGAACCCGCGACGGTCGAGCTCGGTCACGAGCGCCTCGCCGTCGACGTAGAGGCAGGAGAACGTGACCAGGTGGGGGAGTCGGTCGCGAGGGTCGCCCACCACCTCGACGTCGGGGATCGTGGCCGCTGCGGCGCGGATCCGGTCGACCAGGTCCCGTTGCCGGGCGGCGACCTCGTCCCGCTCCGCCAGCACGGCCTGCAGGGCCGCCGCCGCGGCGAGGGCGGCCGGGACGTTCTCGAAGCCGCCGGCGCGCCCGTCGACGCGGTCGTCGTCGGGGAAGGGGGTGCGCCAGCGGGCACCGTGGCGGACCAGGAGCACCCCGACACCGGCAGGACCGCCCCACTTGTGCGCCGACCCGGCCGCCGCGTCCCAGCCCGCGGGGAGGGGGAGCCGGCCCATCGAAGCGCAGGCGTCGACGAAGAGTGGCACGCTGCCGGCCGTCTCGAGCCCGTCGACCGGCTGCACCGTGCCGACCTCGTGGTTGGCCGACTGCAGCGCAGCGACGGCGACGTCCGGAGCGCCGGTGGCCGCCACGAACTCGCCGTCGTCGACCCGACCCAGTCGGTCCACGGGAACCGAGCGGGTGCCGCCGCCGTGCCACGCGGCAGCGTGGAGGACCGCCGAGTGCTCGACGGCCGAGTGCACGACGACCGAGCCCTGCCGCGAGCGGCCCCGGGCGAGCCCGAGGAGCCCCCGGTGGACCGCCTCGGTGCCCGAGGAGGTGAAGGTGACCTCGTCCCGCCGCACCCCGAGGCACCCGGCGACCGCCTCCCGGGCGTTGTCGAGCAGCAGCCGTGCCGACCGGGCCGGTCCGTGCAGGCGCCGCGGGTCGGCGTACCCCTGGTCGAGCGCGGCGAGCAGGACGTCGCGCGCAGCCGGGTGCAGGCGCTCCGAGGAGGCCGAGTCGAGGTAGACGGGAGGCGGCGCTCCCGGGCCCGGGCCGGGTGCCCCCGAGGCATTGGTCACAGGGCGAACCTAGTCCACCGATCCGGGCACGCGCCCCAGGTGACCCACCCGTTGGCCCAGGGTGTCATTCCGATAGTGTTCGGCCTATCCGTGATCGTTGAGAGAGAGGCTCGTTCGTGGGTCTGCAACTCCCCAAGCGTGCGGCCGGGAACCTGCGCCGGGTGGCCCTGCCGGCCGCGCTGGGCACCAGCCTTCTGCTGCTGAGCAGCTGCTCGTCCGAGACCAGGGGTGAGTGGGAGCGCGGCGCCATGCCGGACCCCGCCTCCGTGCAGGGCGAGCACATCCTGAACCTCTGGCAGGGCGCCTGGATCGCCGCGCTGATCACCGGGATCGTGGTGTGGGGCCTGATCTTCTTCGCCCTGTTCCGCTACCGGAGGCGAAGCGAGGACGAGGTCCCGATCCAGACGCGGTACAACCTGCCGCTCGAGATCTTCTACACGATCGCCCCCATCATCATGGTGATCGTCTTCTTCCAGCACACCGTGAAGGTCCAGAACGCGGTGCTGGACGACGACCTCCCGGTCGACAACACCGTCGAGGTCACCGGCCAGCAGTGGTCGTGGACGTTCAACTACGGCATCGGTGAGATGGACGCGGCGGCGAACGACGACCCCACGGACCAGCAACTACCCGTACTCGTCGTACGTCTACGAGGCCGGCACCGGCTCGCACATCCCGACGCTGGTGCTCCCGGTCGACAAGACCACCCGGTTCAACCTGCACTCGCCCGACGTGATCCACGACTTCGGCGTCCCCGCCTTCTTGATGAAGATGGACGTCGTGCCGGGCCGCGTGAACCACTACGAGATCACGCCGACCCGCACCGGCTCGTTCGACGGCAAGTGCTACGAGCTCTGCGGTGTCTACCACTCGCGGATGCTCTTCAAGGTCGAAGTCGTCAGCGAGGCCGACTACGAGCAGTACGTCTCGGACCTGCAGGATGCCGGCAGGGAGTCCCAGACGCCGCTGATCGGCGCCCAAGACGCGTACACCCAGGCCGGACTGGGGTCCGGCACCGAGTCCGACGGAGGCGCGGAGTGACCGCGACAGCTGCACCCTCGACGACCGTCACCGGTCGCAAGCCCCTCGGCCAGCAGGTCGTCCGGGTCCTCACCACCACCGATCACAAGCTGATCGGCAAGCTCTACCTGGGGACCTCGTTCGCATGGTTCCTCATCGGTGGCGTCATGGCGCTGCTGATCCGGTCCGAGCTGGCCTATCCGGGCATGCAGATCGTCAACGACGAGCTCTACAACCAGCTCTTCACCATGCACGGCACGATCATGCTGCTGCTGTTCGCGACGCCACTGTTCTTCGGCTTCGGCAACGTGATCATGCCGCTGCAGATCGGCTCGCCGGACGTCGCGTTCCCGCGCCTGAACATGTTCAGCTACTGGCTGTTCCTGTTCGGCGGCCTGATCGCGGCCTCGGGCTTCCTGACCCCGCAGGGGGCGGCCGACTTCGGCTGGTTCGCCTACACCCCGCTCTCCGACGCCGTGCGCTCGCCGGGTGTCGGTGGTGACCTGTGGATCATGGGCCTGTGGATGGCCGGTCTCGGCACCATCCTCGGTGCGGTCAACTTCATCACCACGATCATCTGCATGCGCGCCCCCGGCATGACCATGTTCCGGATGCCGATCTTCGTCTGGAACACCCTGGTCACCAGCCTGCTGGTGCTGATCGCGTTCCCGGTCCTGGCCGGCGCCCTGCTGTCGCTCGAGGCCGACCGCCAGCTCGGTGCCCACGTCTTCGACGCGGCCCACGGCGGCGCGATCTTGTGGCAGCACCTGTTCTGGTTCTTCGGGCACCCGGAGGTGTACATCATCGCGCTGCCGTTCTTCGGCATCGTGACCGAGATCCTGCCGGTGTTCAGCCGCAAGCCGATCTTCGGGTACGTCGGCCTGGTCGGCGCGACCCTGGGCATCGCGATCCTCTCGGTCGCGGTGTGGGCCCACCACATGTTCGTCACCGGCGCTGTCGACCTGCCGTTCTTCTCCGGCATGACGTTCCTGATCGCGGTGCCAACGGGCGTCAAGTTCTTCAACTGGATCGGCACGATGTGGGGCGGGTCACTGTCGTTCGACACCCCGATGCTGTGGTCGCTCGGCTTCCTCACGACCTTCCTCTTCGGTGGCCTGACCGGCGTCATCCTGGCGAGCCCCCCGCTGGACTTCCACGTGTCCGACTCCTACTTCGTGGTGGCGCACTTCCACTACGTGGTGTTCGGCACGGTGGTCTTCGCGATGTTCGCGGGCTTCTACTACTGGTGGCCCAAGATGACCGGCCGGATGCTCGACGAGCGCCTCGGCAAGCTGCACTTCTGGCTGCTCTTCGTCGGTTTCCACACCACCTTCCTGGTGCAGCACTGGCTCGGTGTCGAGGGCATGCCCCGGCGCTACGCCGACTACCTGCCCCAGGACGGCTTCACCTTGCTCAACCAGGTCTCCACGGTCGGTGCGTTCCTGCTGGCGTCCTCGACGCTGCCGTTCTTCTACAACGTCTACATCTCGCGCCGGGCACCACTGGTCGAGACCGACGACCCGTGGGGCTGGGGCCGCTCGCTGGAGTGGGCCACCTCCTGCCCGCCGCCTCGCCACAACTTCGTGACGATCCCGCGGATCCGCTCGGAGTCGCCGGCCTTCGACCTGCACCACCCGGAGATCGCGGCGATCGAGCTGGAGCAGAACGAGGCCGCCCGCAACGGTGACCTGGCCGACGCCCCGGAGATGGACGGCCGCAGCGAGCACGTCACCGGCCACGACACCGAGCCCCGTGACCCGGGGGAGGAGAACGCCTGATGAAGTCTGAGGCCTGGATCTTCGGGATCTGTACTGTCTTCTTCCTGCTGGTGGCTCCGGCCTACTGGCTCATCACGGGTGACTGGACCGGCACCTCGGCGCTGACCATGACGCTGCTGCTGTCGGCGATGGTCACGATGTACCTCGGCTTCCACGCCAACAAGATGGACCCGCGGCCCGAGGACCGGAAGGACGCCGAGATCGCCGACGGCGCCGGCGAGCTGGGCTTCTTCCCGCCCTACTCCTGGTGGCCGCTGTGGTGTGGCGCCACACTCGGCGTGTGCGTGTTCGGCATCGCGGCCGGAGCGTGGTGGATGTTCATCATCGGCGGCGTCCTGGGGGGCCTGGCCCTGTCCGGATGGATCTTCGAGTACTACCGCGGGGAGCACGCGCACTGACGCGTCGTACGCCTGCCCAGACCCCGCGTGAGCGTTCCCACGTCGCGCGGGGTCTGTGTATTCGCGACCAACGGTTACTCTGGTAACGCCAACTGATCGCCAGTCACGGGGAGTTCCTGCATGTCCGAGAGTCGTTTTCGCGCCCAGATCCAGGGGCGGCGCCTGCGCCGTGGCCTGGCCGGCGCAACGACCCTGGTCCTGGCCAGCCTGCCGCTGGCGGCCTGCCAGTCCGACTCGCCGAACTCGGCCGGGTCGCCGTCGGAGCCCGGCGCCGCCTCGACGTCGGCCACGCCCGATCCCGTCCGGCTGACGACCAACGTGGGCCGCAACGCCAAGGATGTCGCGGTCGACGAGACCGTCAAGGTCTCCGCCTCCGGCGGGAGCCTGAAGTCGGTCCAGGTGACCTCGAAGGCTGGCGAGCTCACGGGTGACATGGCCAAGCAGGGCTACTGGTCCTCCAGTGGCCGCCTCGAGCCCGGCACCGACTACCTGGTGCGGGCCGTTGCCGCGCGCAGCGACGGCGAGGAGGTCACCAAGCTCTCCCGGTTCCACACCGAGGACCTGAGCCTGGACCAGCAGACCTACGCCTCGGTCGCCCCGCTGCAGGACGAGACCGTCGGCATCGGTATGCCCGTCATCGTGACGTTCGACGTGCCGGTGACCGACAAGGCCTCGATCGAGAAGCACATGGCGGTCACGTCCACGCCGCGCCAGCAGGGCTCGTGGCACTGGATCAGCGACACCGAGGCGCACTGGCGTCCGAAGGCCTACTGGAGGGCCGGATCCGACGTCTCGGTCGACGTGGACATCAACTCGATCCCGGCAGGCGGGGGCATCTACGGCCAGGAGAGTCGGCACGTCGACTTCCACATCGGCGACGCCCACGTCTACAAGGTCAACGCGCAGACCGACCAGATGCAGGTCTTCTCGAACGGCAAGCTGCTGCGAACCGTCCCGATCACGACCGGCAAGGCCGGCTTCACCACCCGCTCGGGGACGAAGGTCATCATCGAGAAGTTCGCGAAGAAGCGGATGAACTCCGAGACGGTCGGCATCGGCAAGAACAACCCGGAGTACTACGACATCGACGACGTGCGGTACGCCATGCGCGTCACGTACTCCGGTGAGTTCCTGCACGCAGCCCCGTGGTCGGTCTCCTCGCAGGGCCACGCGAACGTCTCCCACGGCTGCACCGGCATGAGCACCGCCGACGCCCAGTGGCTCTACAACATGTCCCGCCGCGGTGACGTCGTCGAGTACACCGGCACCGACCGCCCGATGACCCTGACCAACGGGTACGGCGACTGGAACGAGTCCTTCGCCGACTACAGCGCCGGTTCCGCCCTCTCCTGATCCACCCGCCGACCCGTCGCTTGTTGACGGCCTGCTGCGCCGACCCGTCGCTCGATGACCGCGGGGCGCTCACAGGTGCCCGAGCCGTCCACCGCCTCCACAGCCTCGGCCGACGCCTGACCGTGCACGATCGGGCACGGGCATGCCGTCACCATGAAGATCGACGAACCAGGCGACTGTCTCTTTCTCGACCCCGGCATCGGCGTGCCCCTCGACCGTCCCTTCACCCGGGCCGAGTCCCTGCGGCACGGTGTGCCCGATCGTGAGCTCGCCCTGCTGTGCGGGAGGGCGACCTGAAGCACCCGATCCGCGACGTCTACCACGCCTCACAGCTGCCGGGCGGCCTCGAGCTGAGGATCGCCTGCTTGAAGCTCGTCGTACCCGAGGACGCGGTCATCACCGACCGCACGGCAGGCTGGCTGCACGGCGCCCCCAGGATCCTGGCGCCCAACGACCATCGCAGGTGCACGGGTCTCGATGTTCCGCCCGGGTCGCGGGCGACGCCTCCGACCTGCAGTCGCTGTGCGACACGGCAACCGGACCACGGTTCCGCGGTTATCGGCGCGTCCGGCAGTTCCGCGAGCTCGCACCGAAGGTCGACCCGCGGCCGGAGTCCTTCTGCGAATGCGTGCTCCTGCTCCGGTGGGGGACTGCACGAGCCTGCCCGCGCCGACGCCCCAGCTGCCCGTGCAGGGCCCACACGGCCTCTGGTACCTCGACCTCGGTGTCGAGGGGCTGCGCTACGCCGCGGAGTACGACGGGAAGCTGGGGCACGGTCCTGGTCAGGAGGAGCACGACGACGCACGTCGTGATTGGCTGCGCGAACACGGTGACTGGATGATCGACGTCTTCGTCGACGACGACCTCTTCGGGGCCGGTCAGTGTGTCCAGCGGCGTCTTCACGAGGGCGAGGCCGCGGCGAAGCGACGGTACGGGTCCCGTGCCTGGCGCGGTCAGGACCGTAACCCCGCCCACCCCGCTACTGGTGAGGTAGTGACGGGTCGGCGTCGTACGAGGTGAAGAAGCGACGGGTCGGCGTCGCGGGGCGTGAAGAAGCGACGGGCCGGAACTGGCGGCGGCCCGCCGGGACCGAGGTCCGGGCGGGCCGCCGCGCTGTGCAGGTGGTGCGCGTCGCGCTCAGTGGGAGCGGAGGTGCTCCTCGTCCACCAGGTGGTGGCCGTCGAACTGGTGGCCGTCCGCCGGGTGGTCGAGACCCGCCTGCAGCGCGTTCTCGTGCTCGACGTGGTGGTGCGCGTCCTCGAGCTCCTCCGACGTGGGCTTCTGCACGTTGTCGGAGTACATCAGCGTGCGGAGCTTGCCCTTCAGCTTCTGGGAGCGGCTGTGCGGAGCGGGTACGCCGTTCGCGTCGGTCGCCGACTCGAGCTCGGGCACCTCGTCGCGCTCCCGGGCCGTCATGGTGTAGGCACGGGCGGGCGAGACCGGTAGGTGCCGCTCGCTGTAGCCGCCCTCGGGGGACCGCATGATGATGCCGCTCTCGTAGCCGTGCAGCACCGTCTCGTTGTCGTGACGCTGGAGCGAGATGCACCAGCGACGCGTGATGAAGAACGCGATGGCAGGGCCGATGAAGACCGCGGCACGCATGAAGTAGGTGATCTGGTTGATGCTCGCGTGCAGCTTGATCGCGATGATGTCGTTGCCGCCCGCGGCCCACATGAGGCCGTAGAAGGTCATCAGGGACACCATCACCGCCGTGCGCGTCGGAGCGTTGCGCGGCCGCTGGAGCAGGTGGTGGTCGCGCTTGTCCCCGGTGATCCAGGCCTCGATGAACGGCAGCAGCAGCAGGATCGTGAACATCAGGCCCGGCAGCACGATGATCGGCAGGAAGACGTTGAAGGGGAACGTGTGGCCCCAGAACGCGAACTCCCAGCCGGGCATGATGCGCAGGGCGCCGTCCGGCCAGCCCATGTACCAGTCGGGCTGCGATCCCGCCGTCACCTTGCTCGGGTCGTACGGTCCGAACTTCCACACCGGGTTGATCGACAGCAGGCCGCCCATGAGCGCGCTGACACCGAAGACGATGAAGAAGAACCCGCCGGCCTTGGCGGCGTACACCGGCAGCATCGGGAAGCCCACGACGTTCTGCTCGGTGCGTCCGGGGCCGGGCCACTGCGTGTGCTTGTGGTAGACGAGCAGCAGCATGTGCGCGGCGATCAGCGCCAGGAGCAGGCCCGGGATGAGCAGCACGTGGATGGTGAACAGGCGCGGGATGATCGACTCACCCGGGAACTCGCCACCGAACAGGAAGAACGACATGTAGCTGCCGACCAGCGGCATCGACTTCATGAAGCCGTCCGCGGCGCGGACACCGGTGCCGGAGAGCAGGTCGTCGGGGAGCGAGTAGCCGGTGAAGCCCTCGAGCGTGCCCAGGAGCAGCAGCAGGGATCCGATGACCCAGTTCAGCTCGCGGGGCTTGCGGAACGCGCCGGTGAAGTAGACCCGCAGCAGGTGGATCATCATCGAGGCGACGAACAGCATCGCGGCCCAGTGGTGCATCTGCCGCATCAGCAGACCGCCACGGACGTCGAAGGACAGGTTCAGGCTCGAGGCGTAGGCCTCGGACATGGTGACGCCGCGCAGCGGGTCGTAGGAGCCCTGGTACTGGACCTCGCCCATGCTGGGCGTGAACCACAGGGTCAGGAAGACGCCGCTGAGGAGGAGCACGACGAAGCTCCACAGCGCGATCTCACCGAGCATGAAGGACCAGTGATCAGGGAAGACCTTGCGCAGGTTCTTCTTCATGGCCGTGGCCAGGCCGAGGCGGTCGTCGGCCCACGCGGCCGCCGCGCCGACCTTGCTCGGCTTGGAGGCCGTCGCGGCGCTGCCGGCGTTGGTCGTGGCGACCTTGCTCGTGTCGATGCTCAACTCGGGTCACGCTCCCAGAAACTCGGTCCCACGGGTTCGGTGAAGTCGCTCTGGGCGATCAGGTAGCCCTCATCATCCACCGCGAGCGGCAGCTGGGGAAGGGCGTGGCCGGCGGGCCCGAAGATCACCTTGCCGGAGTCGGTCAGGTCGAAGGTCGACTGGTGGCAGGGGCAGAGCAGGTGGTGGGTGGTCCGCTCGTTCAGCGAGATCGGGCAACCCACGTGCGTGCAGATCTTGGAGTAGGCGACGATGCCGTTCACGGACCAGTTCAGGGTCTGCTCCGAGACGATGTCGTCGGGCTCCATCCGGTTCAGGATCACGGCGCACTTCGCCTTGGCGACCTGCACCTCGACGCCCTCGAGGACGGGCTCGCCCTCGGCGTCGGTGGCGAAGAGGATCTCCGGCTCGGCGTTGACCAGGTCACCGATCTCGAGCTCGGAGACCTTGATGGGCGTGCCGACCACGTCTCGGACGACGCGCATCCCCTTGCGCCACAGGGTGTGATTCAGCTTGTCGCCGGGTAGCGGGCCGAGGTCGCGGAGCATCACGATGGCCGGGAGGCCGAGGATGCCCACGGCGCCGAGCAGCGTGTTGCGCACCAGCGGGCGGCGGCCGATGCCGGACTCCTCGAGCCCGGCGCCGAGCGCGGCGAGGGTGGCCTCGCGGTCCTCCTCGGGCGACTTGGCGGGGTGGCGGTACTCGACCATCTCGTGGTCACCCATGAGCTTGCGCGCCCACTGGATGACGCCGATGCCGATGAAGAGCAGCGCGCCACCGAGGAAGACGCCGAGCGCCACGTTGGACGCGCCCAGGCCGCCGACGGTGTCCCAGTTGTCGCCCACGTCGAAGACGAAGTAGGAGACGAGGAAGAGGACGGCGCAGAGCATCGACAGCCCGAACAGGGCTGCGACCTGGCGCTCCGCGCGCTTCTCGGCCTTGGCGTCCACGTCGGTCGGGCGCCAAGTGTGGGCCGGCAGGCCCGGGTTGGCGATCGGCTCGTCCTCGAAGGTCGCCGGGACGAGGTCGTGGTCGTGGTCGTGGGAGTTCTGGTCGCTCACGCTTCCACCTTCTTCTTCTGCGAGCGCGTGGTGTGGGCGGCGATCCAGACGGCGAACCCGACCAGCGAGCCGAGCCCGACCAGCCAGGCGAACATGCCCTCGGTCACCGGGCCGAGGCCGCCGAGGCCGAAGCCGCCGTAGCCGGGCGCCTCCTCGAGCGAGCCGAGGTACGCGATGACGTCACGCTTCTCCTCGGGGGAGAGGTTGCCGTTGGAGAAGTTGTCCATGGCCTGCGGCCCGGTCAGCATCGCCTCGTAGATGTACTTGGGCTCCACGCCGCGGATCTTGGGCGCGTAGCCGCCGCGTGGCATGGCGCCACCGGAGCCTTCGAAGTTGTGGCAGGCGGTGCAGTTGGTCAGGAAGATCTGGCCACCGCGGGTGATGGCGTCCTCGCGCTCGCTGTCGCTGAGGCCATCGATGCTGTAGTCGTCCGCGGACGGGATGGCCGGGCCGGGGCCGAGCGAGGCGACGTACGCCGCGAGCTGGGCGACCTCCTCGTCGGTGTAGACCGGCTTCTTGCGGGGGGCCTGCGCGCCGGGCTGGGCCATCGGCATGCGGCCGGTGCCGACCTGGAAGTCGACGGCCGCGGCGCCCACACCCACCAGGGAGGGGCCGATCTGGTTGCCGTTCTCGGTCTTCACGCCCTCGCCGTTCTGGCCGTGGCAGAAGGCGCAGCCGACGAGGAAGAGCTCACGGCCCTTCGCTGCCTGGTCGGCGTCGCTCTCGGCCTGGGTGGCCTGGGCGGGCGCGAACGCGGCGTACAGGGTGCCGGTCATCAGCAGCCCGAGCAGCAGCACCGCGAGGCCGGCGAGCGGCCCGCGGCGGTGCCGTGAGAGTCGACCTGCGGAGCGGTTCAGGAGACGCACATTGAGTCCTTGCTGGAAGTCCTGGAGGGATCCGACATCACTGGTGGTTCGGAGCTACTTGATGAGGTAGATGGTCGCGAAGAGACCGATCCAGACCACGTCGACGAAGTGCCAGTAGTAGGAGACGACGATCGCGCTGACCGCCTGCTCGTGGGTGAAGCGTCGCGCGAGGAAGGTGCGTCCCAGCACGAAGAGGAAGGCGATCAGGCCGCCGGTCACGTGGATGCCGTGGAACCCCGTGGTGAGGTAGAACATCGTGCCGTAGGCGGAGTCCTGGATCGTGACGCCCTCCTTGACGAGGGAGGCGTACTCGGTGGCCTGGCCGCCGATGAAGACCGCGCCCATGACGTAGGTCAGCACGAACCACTCGCGCAGGCCCCAGCCCTTGACGTTGAGGACCGAGCCGGTGCGTCCGACCTGGCCGCGCTCCGCCGCGAAGACGCCGAGCTGGCAGGTCAGGGAGGACAGCACCAGGATCGTGGTGTTGACCGCCGCGAACGGGACATTGAGCTTCTCGGTGTTCGCCGCCCACAGGTCCGGGCTCACCGCGCGGATCGTGAAGTACGACGCGAAGAGCGCCGCGAAGAACATCAGCTCACTGGAGAGCCAGATGATCGTCCCGACGCTGACCATGCTCGGCCGGTCGTGATGCCCGTGCAGTCGGGATGCCGGAATCGTTGTTGCTGTCGCCACGGGCGCCATTATGTCGTGACCCGTCGAGGAGGGCACCCCGACCCCCTCCTGTTGCGCAGTCATATTCTTCACAACGTGCTGGTGTCCTCGCTCGTCGTCTCCTGGGACGCCTCCGCGACCCTGCCGAGGTTCACGCTGGGACGCGTGTTCACCGCGTGGTCGCTGGAGCCGGTCCCGTTCGTGATCACCGTCTGGGTGGTCGGTCTCTACCTGTTCGGCGTCCACACCTTGCGCCGCCGCGGGGACCGCTGGCCGGTGGGCCGGACGCTGTCGTTCGTGGTGGTCGGGATGGGGTCGTTCTACTTCGCCACCGCCTCGGGACTGGGCACCTACGACCTGACGCTGCTCAGCGTGCACATGGTCCAGCACATGGTGTTGTCGATGCTGGTGCCGCTCGCGCTGGCGCTGGGCGCACCCGTCACGTTGGCGCTGCGGACGCTGCCGTCCCGGCCGCGCGGCTGGCTACTGGTGGTGCTGCACTCCCGGGTCGCCCGGGTGCTGTCGTTCCCGCCCCTCACGCTGGCCCTCTACGTCATCTCGCCGTGGGCCCTGTACTTCTCCGCCTGGTACGACGCGTCGCTGCACTCGACGTACGTCCACGAGATGATGCACCTGCACCTGGTGCTCGTCGGCGCGCTGTTCTTCTGGCCACTGATGGGCATCGACCCGGTGCCGGGGCGGGTCGGCTACCCGGCCCGGATGCTGCTCGTCGTGCTGACGCTGCCCTTCCACGCCTTCCTCGGCGTCACGATCATGTCCCAGGACACGCTGATCGGGCACGACTGGTACCCCTCGCTTCACGACGGGCCGATGGGCTCCTGGCTGCCCGACCCGTACGACGACCAGCACCTCGCCGGGGGCATCCTCTGGGGCTCGGGCGACCTGATCGGGCTGTTCTTCTTCGGCGTGCTCTTCGCCCAGTGGGTGCGGGCCTCGATGAAGGAGGCGGCCCGCGAGGACCGCCGGCTGGACCTGCTGGAGGCGCGGGCCGCGGCACGGGACTCCGACGCGGCGGTGACCAGACCCGGGGCGGCGGGCGCGGACCGGTAGCATCGCGGCCGTGAACGACTCGACCTCGACCAGGACCGCGCCGCTGAAGGTGCTCGTCTACAGCGACGACGTCAACACCCGCCAGCAGGTGATCCTCGCCCTCGGCCGCCGACCGCACCCGGACCTCCCCGAGGTGGAGTACGTCGAGGTCGCGACCGAGCCGGTGGTGCTCCAGAACATGGACGCGGGCCGCGTCGACCTCGCGATCCTGGACGGGGAGGCCGTGCCCGCCGGTGGGATGGGGATCGCCAAGCAGCTCAAGGACGAGATCTACCGGTGCCCGCCGATCCTGGTGCTGACCGGGCGCCCGCAGGACGCCTGGCTGGCGACCTGGTCGCGGGCCGACGCCGCGGTGCCGCACCCGCTCGACCCGATCCAGCTGGCCGAGACCGCGGTGACGCTGCTGCGCTCGCGCGTGCCCGCCGCCACCTGATGGCCTCGACGTCCCTCGGCTGGCCCGAGGTCCTCGGGGCGCTGGTCGCGGGTCGGGACCTCAGCGCGGAGCAGGCCACCTGGGCGATGGGCGAGATCCTCGCCGGCGAGGCGACCGACGCCCAGATCGCGGGCTTCGCGGTGGCCCTGCGTGCCAAGGGGGAGACCACCGACGAGGTGTGGGGGCTCGTCGAGGCGATGTACTCCCGCGGAACCCCGATCTCCGTGCCGGGTCGGCTGCTCGACGTGGTCGGCACGGGGGCGGACCGCTCGAACTCCGTCAACATCTCCACGATGGCCGCGATCGTGGCGGCCGGTGCCGGGGCCCGCGTGGTCAAGCACGGGAACCGGTCCGCCTCGTCGATGTCCGGTTCGGCCGACGTCCTCGAGAAGCTCGGCATCCGGCTCGACCTCCCGGTGGCGCGGGTGGCCGAGATGGCGGGGGAGGCAGGCATCACGTTCTGCTTCGCCGCCGTCTTCAACCCGGCGATGCGGTACACCGCCGCGCCGCGCCGCGAGCTCGGCATCGGCACCACCTTCAACTTCCTCGGCCCGCTCGCGAACCCGGCCCGGCCGCAGGCCCAGGCCATCGGCTGCGCCGACCGGCGGATGGCTCCGGTGATGGCCGGCGTGTTCGCCCGGCGCGGCGTCGACGCCTGGGTCTTCCGCGGCGACGACGGGCTGGACGAGCTCACCACCACCACGACCTCCTCGGTCTGGGTGGTCCGCGGCGGCGCGGTCGAGCCCGCCACCGTGGACCCGCGCGAGCACGGCATGACGCTGAGCACCCCGGAGGCCCTGCGCGGCGGCGACGCCGCCCACAACGCCGACGTGGTGCTCCGCCTCCTCGAGGGGGAGCAGGGCGCCGTGCGCGACGCCGTGCTGCTCAACGCCGGTGCCGCGCTCGCGGTGTACGACGGGTCCGGGGCGTCCGTGGACGAGGCACTGGCCGCCGGGCTGGTCAGGGCCCGCGAGTCGATCGACTCGGGGGCGGCGAGACGGCCGCCTCCGCGGCCTGACCGTTGGCTGGCCGTCTCCGCGGGGCCTAGCGGGCCTTCGCATCCGATCTGCAGCGTTGTCGGCGACTCGTCGGGACTCCGCCCGCCCTTCGCGCCTCCGCCTTGCCAGATACGGCGCGAACCCCGCTCGCGACGGCGCCACTGGCGACGCAGCCTAGGGCCAGACCCAGGCGTCGCCCTCGCGGTGGAAGCCGAGCCGGTCGTAGTAGGCGCCGACCATCGCGGGCGGGGTCACGACCCGGGTGAACCCGTGGTCGCGCAGCACGCCGCTGCGGCGCCACACGAACTCGCCGGGGGAGAAGTCACGGAACCGCGGCGTGACGTAGTCCAGCAGGACCCGCGCGACCCGCTCCTCGGCGCGGAGCAGGACCACGCCCACCATCTCGTCGCCCTTGATCACGACGAACGCGTGGCCGGCCTCGTCGGTGGGGTCCCACACGAAGTCGGGCTGGAACCGGAGGATGTCGGCGCCGTGCACCCGGAGCACGTGGCGGAGGTACTCGTCGCCGGTGCCGACCTCGACCGCGTCGAAGACGGTCTCGTCGTGCCGCTGGCCCACCAGTCGCACGATGAACCAGATGTTGATCACGCTGAGCACGGCGTTCATGCCGACCATCGGCCAGACGCCGATGAGCGCGTTGAAGACGATGAGGATCAGGCAGGCGAGCAGGTTGAGGGTGCGGAAGCGCAGCACCCGCGCCTGCAGCAGGGAGAAGACCAGCAGGGCGCTGCCGCCCCAGCCCAGGATGTCGAGCCAGTGGTCACCGAACCAGGTCACGCTCAGTCCAGGCCGAGCGCGAACGCCGACTCGAGGTCGTGGCGCGAGTAGGCCCGGAACGCGATGTGCGTCTCGGTCGAGGTGACACCGGGGATCTTGTTCAGCCGATCGGCGACCACGCTCGCCACGTCCTCGTGGTTGCGCACCCGGACCAGCGCGATCAGGTCGATCTGCCCGGTCACCGAGTAGACCTCGCTGACTCCGTCGAGGGCGGCGATGCCCTCGGCCACCTCGGGAATCCGGGCAACGTCGGCCTTGACGAAGACGATGGCGGTGATCATGGGAGCACCCTAACGGGCGGGCTGGTGCACCGGCGCCAGGCCGCGGCGGTCCTCGAAGGGCACCAGCGAGAGCCGCGACTGGTTGACCGCGTCGTGGACCGCGAGGTGCCGCGTGGCGCCGGCGACCGGGCAGGTCCACTCGCCGTCCACCTCGACCAGCCGGATGCCCGGGGACTCCAGCCAGCGCAGGACCTTCTCGGTCTCCTCGGCGGTCGCGGCCGGCACCGGCCCGGGGGCGGCCGCCACCGTCTCGGCCGAGCTCCGCAGCTCGGCGACGAACTGGTGGGCGTCGGCCCCCGGGGGGATCGTGCCCGCGGCCGCCAGTCGGCCGAAGCGGACCACGTGCACGGCCCAGCGTCCGTCGTCCTCGCGCCGGGCGGCGACCACCTCGGGGCACCCGGTGAGCGCCGAGAGCCGCTGGGTGCGGGCGGCCGCGCGCACGAACGCCGCGAGCCGGTCGCGGTGGATGCCGGCCTCCTCGAACCGTTCGTCCGCCGCGAGCCCGGCCATCCGGGCGTTGATGGCCTCGACCACCTCGTCCGGGCGGCGCAGCAGGGTGTCGCGCAGCTGCCGCACCAGCGCGGCGTACGTCGTGGCGTCGACGCTGCCGTCACACGGGGACAGGCAGCGCCCCATCTCGGCGAGCACGCAGGCGGCTCGGGAGGGCTCGCGGGAGAGCCGGTCCGAGCACTGCCGCACCGGGAACGTGTCGTGGAGCGCGGCCAGGCACTTCTCGGCGGTCTTCCTCGACCCGAACGGGCCCAGGTAGTCGGCCTGGTCGTCGAGCACCCGGCGCACCAGCGAGAGCCGCGGCCACGGCTCCCGGGTCAGCTTGATGAAGTGGACCTTCTCGGGGAACCGGGAGCGCCGGTTGTAGCGCGGCTTGTGCTCGGCGATCAGGCGCAGCTCGCGCACCTCCGCCTCCAGCGCGGTGGCGCACTCGATCCCGTCGACGGCCGACGCCAGGCCCACCATCTCGCCCATCCGGGAGCGGGTCTCGGAGGCGGTGAAGTAGGAACGGACCCGGGTGCGCAGGTCTCGGGAGGTGCCGACGTAGAGGACGCGGGAGCGCTCGTCGCGGAACAGGTAGACGCCCGGCGAGTGGGGGAGCGCCTCGGCGAGGTGCCGCTTCTTGCGCTGCGCGGTCGAGACGCGCGAGGAGAACGTCTGCAGCTCCTCCAGCGTGTGCACGCCAAGGCCGCCGAGCCGCTCCATCAGCCCGTGCAGCACGTCCACGGTGGCCCGGGCGTCGGAGAGCGCCCGGTGGTTGGGGGTGGTCGTGGAGCCGAACGCCCGCGCCAGCGAGGAGAGCTTGCAGTTCGGGGCGTCGTCGCGGGTGATCACCCGGCGCGCGAGCTTGGCGGTGTCGAGCACCTCGAACCGCGGCCAGGGGCGACCCTGCTGCTCGGCGAAGTGCTTGAGGAAGCCGACGTCGAACGGTGCGTTGTGGGCGACCAGCACCGTGCCGGCGGCGAACTCGAGGAACGCCGGCAGCGCGGACTCGATGGCCGGCGCGTCGGCGACCATCGTGTTGCTGATGCCGGTGAGGACCGCGATGAAGGCCGGGATCTCGGTGCGCGGGTTGACCAGCGTCTGGAACTCGGCGAGCACCTCCCCGCCGCGCACCTTGACCGCCCCGATCTCGGTGATCATCGACCCGCCCTGGGCCGAGCCGCCGGTCGTCTCGAGGTCGACCACGCAGAAGGTGATGTCGCGCAGCGGGCGCCCCAGCTCATCGAAACTGCGTTGCGACTCCCAGCGGGAAGGCGCACCCTGAACGGCGCTGCTCATGTCCTCGACGCTAGAGGCGAGCGCCGACATTCCGGCCGCGGCGCGCGGACTAGGGTGTCGGTGAGAGCATCGCCACCCGACCGGACCTAGGAGCCCCGTGAGCACCGTGATCCCCGATGCGGCCCACCGTTGGCGCTGCTCCGGCTGCGGCAACCTCACCCGCTTCGACGTGACGCGCACCCGGCGGACTCGCGAGTTCTGGCACTTCGACCTCGCCGGCGAGCACCGGATCGAGGAGACCGACGTGGAGTCGGAGTCCGTCGCCGCGGTCGTGTGCCGCTGGTGCGGTCGCGACGACGCGATCGAGGTCGTCGCGCGCACCACCGTCGTCGACCGGTCCGCGAGCGGCTGACGGTGACGGCCGTGTCCCAGCCCCCGCTCACGCTCGGCGGGCTGCCCGGCGCCGTGCGCACGCGCGTCGTGGCGCTCACGTCCGAGACCCTGCCTGACCTGGTGCGGTTGCCGCCTGCCCTGCGCCGGGTGGCCGGCTTCGCGCCGCAGCGCCGGGCCCGTCTGGGCGCCTCGGCCATCGCGGCCGCCCTCGAGGCCGACGACGACTTCCGCGAGCGCGTCGGGACCCAGGTGGCTGCGCGGGCGTCGTACGACGCGGGCGCCCTGCCGAGGCTCGCGGACGGCGAGGAGGGGGTCGACCTCGTGGAGGTCGCCGCCACAGCGTGGCTGACCAGGCCTGAGGGGTGGGAGGACGTGCTGCGCACCGCGGTGGAGCGGTTGCAGGAGCGCCCCGACGTCGCGGATCGCGAGGCCGCCGAGCTCGCCCGGCTGCGCGACAAGCTCGCGGACGCGGAGCAGGCCGTGCGCGACCTGCGCGCACGCAACCGCACCCAGGTGGGCGAGTACAAGACCGAGAACGCCTCCCTGCGCCGCAAGCTGGGGGAGTCGCGCGCCGCCGAGCGGGAGGCCCGGACGGCCCTCGAGGAGCAGCAGCAGGCGGTCGAGGAGGCGCGGTCGATGGCCGCGGCCCGGGCCGCGAGCCAGGACAAGGAGCTGCGCCGGCTGCGCGCCCGGGTGGAACAGCTCGAGGCAGAGGCGACGGCAGGCCGGCGCGCAGCGCGGTCGGACCGGGACGAGGTGACGCTGCGCACGCGACTGCTCCTCGACACCGTGATCGACGCGGCCTCCGGCCTGCGCCGGGAGCTGGCGCTGCCGAGTGTCGAGGGGGCACCGGGGGACCGGGTCGAGGCCGACCTGGCCCGGGCGGGCGAGGCGCGCACCGGCGGGACCGGTGCGGCGTCGAGCAGCCCGGCGCTCCTCGAGCGGGTGCTCGGCATGCCCCGGGCCCGGCTGATCGTCGACGGGTACAACGTCAGCAAGACCGCCTGGCCGACCTCGCCGCTGGAGGCCCAGCGGGTCCGGCTCCTGGGCGGCCTGGCGCCGCTGGTGGCCCGCCTGGGGGTCGAGACCACCGTCGTGTTCGACGCCGCCGCCGCCTCGGCGCGCGCCGTCGCGCAGGCGCCGCGCGGGGTCAAGGTGGTCTTCAGCCCCGAGGGCGTGATCGCCGACGACGTGATCCGGGAGCTCGTGGCCGCCGAGCCGCCCGGGCGGGTGGTCGTGGTGGTGAGCAGCGACCGTGAGGTGGCCACCGACGTCGCGCGGGCGGGGGCACGCAGCCACTCCGCCGAGGCGCTCCTGGGGCTCCTGAGCTGATGCCCCCGGCGCGGGGCCTCGTGGCCCGCGACACGCCGCGGCAGCCCGCCGGCGGGCCGGACTGTCGGTGGCGGCTGGGAGCGTCGGGCACATGACGACACGAATCGACTGCGACAGCTGCGTGGTGCGTGGGCTGGCGTGCCACGACTGCGTGGTGACCGTGCTGCTCGGGCCGCCGCCCGAGCTGACCTTCGACGACGACGAGCGCCGCGCGCTCGACGTCCTGGCCGAGGGCGGCCTCGTGCCCCCGCTCCGGCTGGTCCAGCCCGTGCCCGGCATCGAGATCGAGTCGGCGTGACCAGAGTGACGGCTGGGGCTGCTTCCCCCGAAATGACCATGGGCGTGGCAGGAAACACCCCGAAACTTGGGGACGAAAGTTTGAAGGTGGCGCTCCGGGCCCACTAGTGTGTGCCGCTCAGGTGTCCGTGAACGTGGATCAGACCGGATCCACGCGGGCATCGCGCTGAGTCTCGGGCCTTCTCGGAGGCCCGGGAGCCGGGGAACCAACCCACCTGGGGTGAATCTCCCGCAAGGCGGTGGCACGTGTGCCACCGAGGAGCGGGAGTAGGGCCTGTCGTGCCCGAACCCGTCAGCTCACCCGGTAGGCGTACGACACGCAAGGGAGACCGCCCGCTCGTGCTGAACGGTCGGAAGCGAATCATGGCGCGCCCACTCGGCGCCGCACTGTCCGGACTGGCCCTCGCGGCCGTGGTCGGGGTCGTCCCCTCGACGCCCGCCCAGGCAGAACCGAACATCGATGACGTGAAGTCTCGGGTCGACACGCTGTACCACCAGGCCGAGGTGGCCTCGGAGCGGTACAACGACGCGAAGCTCGAGCTGAAGGACCTGCGTCACGACATGTCCTCCCTCAAGTCCGACCAGCGACGCCAGGACGACCGCCTCGGTGCCGTCCAGGAGCAGGTCAAGGACTCGATCGTGCGCCAGTACGAGGGTCAGAGCCTCTCCGCGGTGGGGCAGGTCGTGGTCTCGGACGACCCGAAGTCCTTCCTCGCCCAGCTCTCGACGATGTCGGCCTTCGACGACCTCCAGGGCCAGCTGTTCGACGACTACTCGACCGAGCTCAAGGCCCTCGACATCCGGCGTGAGGCCACGCAGAAGCGTGCGGCCGAGGTCGCAGCGACCAAGGAGAAGCTGGCCAAGGAGAAGGCCACGGTCGACGACAAGCTGGCCGAGGCGAAGTCGCTGCTCGGCAAGCTCGAGGCCCGCCAGCGGGCGGAGCTCACCTCGCGCAGCGCCCCCACCCGCACCCCCGCCGTGTCCGCGTCCGGGAACGCCGCGGCGGCGGTCCAGTTCGCCATGGCCCAGGTCGGAGACGCCTACGTCTACGGCGCGGCCGGCCCCGACGCCTGGGACTGCTCGGGCCTGACGATGGTGGCCTGGGCCCAGGCCGGCGTCTCCCTGCCCCACTCGTCCAGCGCCCAGTACAACTCCGGCCCGCACATCGCGGAGTCCGAGCTGATGCCCGGGGACCTGGTCTTCTACTACAGCCCGATCAGCCACGTCGGCATGTACATCGGCAACGGCATGATCGTGAACGCCGAGAACCCCAGCGTCGGCGTGAAGGTCACGAGCCTGCACTCGATGCCGTACGTCGGTGCGGTCCGCCCTGGCTGACCCAGCTCGTACGAAGGCCGGTCGCCCCCTCTGGTGGGTGGCCGGCCTTTCGCTGTCCCTGCTGCTGGTCGCGGGGCTGGTCACCTGGTCGGTGCTCGACCGTGGTCCCTACGTCGCCGCGCCGGCGGGCAGCCACGCGCCCGGGGTCGAGTCGTCGCTGGCCGCCGCTGCGCTGCACGACCTCGAGGACGCGGTCGACGACGGCGACCGCGGCGCCGCCCGGGCGCTCGCCCCGCAGGGCGACCGCGGTGCCGGCGCGCTGCTGGCGGCGGTGGCCGGCAACGCCCGCGCCCTGCACGTGCGCGACTTCTCGCTGCGCTACGTCGACGAGGAGGGCGGCGTCGCCGACGACGGGTCGTGGGCCGCCGCGGTGGACGCGACCTGGCGCTTCGACGGCTTCGACACCGAACCCGCGCATGCCGAGGTGACCGTGCGGTTCGCGGCCCGGGGCGGCCGGGTCGGGGTGGCCGGCATCGGCGGCGGCGGTCGCCGCACGCCGTTGTGGCTGGCCCAGCGGCTCGAGGTCCGGCGCAGCCCGGCGGCGCTGGTGATGGTCGACGGCTCGGACCGTGAGGCCGACGGCTACGCGCGACGCGCCCGCGCCGCGGTGCCCGTCGTACGCCGGGTGCTGCCGCGCTGGCATGCCGGCCTGGTGGTCGAGGTCCCGGCCTCGGCGCACGCGCTCGACGCGACCCTGGACGCGGACCCGGGGGAGTACGCCAACATCGCGGCCGTCACCTCCACGGTGGACGGCTCGCTGGCGCCCGGCTCCCCGGTCCACGTCTTCGTCAATCCCGAGGTCTTCGACTCGCTGCGCCCGCAGGGCGCCCAGGTCGTGATGAGCCACGAGGCCGTCCACGTCGCGACCGGGGCCGCCACCAGCAACCTGCCGCTGTGGCTGCTGGAGGGCTTTGCCGACTACGTGGCACTGCGCGACGTGGACCTGCCCCTGACCACCACGGCCGGCCAGGTCATCCGGCAGGTGCGCCGGACCGGTCCCCCCGACCACCTCCCGGGCTCGGCCGAGTTCGACACCACGACCACTCACCTCGGGGCGACGTACGAGAGCGCGTGGTTCGCGTGCCGGCTGCTGGCCAGCAGTGGCGGCGAGGCGGCGCTGGTGCGCCTCTACGAACGCGTCGACCACGGAGCTGCTCTCGGCCCGACCCTGCGCTCGTCCTTCGGGATGACCGTGGGCCAGCTCACCGAGCGGTGGCGCAACGGCCTGTCAGACTTGGCGTCGTGACCCACGCCGACCGGAGGACCGCCCTCGCCGCCCTCCTCGTCGGAGGGGTCGCGTTCGTGGTCCTGGCGGTCTGGCTGGTGCCGTGGCACCCCGTACCCGGAGGGACGCCCGCCGCGGCGCCCGCACGCTCGGTGTTCACCGCCGACCAGGTCACCGCGGCCGACGAGTTCGCCCGCTGGTCGCGGGTGTGGAGCTGGGGCTCGCTCGCGGTGTCGCTGCTGGTCGTGTGCTGGTTCGGCTTCACCCGACACGGCATCCGGCTGGTCGAGCGGATTCGGGGTCCGTGGTGGGTCCGGGTCGTGCTCGCCGTCGCCGCGCTCGTGCTGATCGGCCGGCTCGTGACCCTGCCGTTCGCGGTGCTGATGCATCGGCACCTGCTGGACAACGGCCTGACCCGGCAGCCCTGGGGCGGGTTCGCCGCCGACCTGGTCCGCACCGAGCTGGTCACGATCCTGACGACGTCGGTGGGACTCGTCGTCCTCGTCGGCTGCGCCCGCCGCTGGCCCCGGGTCTGGCCTGCGGTGGCCGGTGGGCTGCTGGCCGGCCTGGTGCTGGTCGGGTCCTTCGTCTACCCGGTGCTGGTGGAGCCGGTCTTCAACTCCTTCGAGCCGCTGCCGGACGGAGCGCTGCGCAGCCAGATCCTGCAGCTCGCGGATCGGGAGGGCGTGCACATCGACGACGTGCTGGTGGTCGACGCGTCGCGGCGTACGACGACGCTGAACGCCTACGTCTCCGGCTTCGGCAGCACCCGGCGGGTGGTGGTCTACGACACCCTGGTGCACGACCTGCCGGACGACCAGGCCCTGTCGGTGATCGCGCACGAGCTCGCGCACGCGCGCCACGACGACGTCGTCATCGGCTCCGTGCTCGGCGCCTCCGCGGCCCTGGCGGCCGTCGGCCTCCTCGGGCTGGCGGTGGATGCGCTCGGTCGTCGCCGGGTGATGGGGGACCCAGCCCTGGTGCCGCTGGTGCTGGCCCTGCTGGCGGTCGGCACGCTCCTGGCCAGCCCGGTCCAGAACGCCGTGAGCCGGCACATCGAGACCCGGGCCGACGTCGATGCGCTGCGGGCGACGCACGACCCGGCTGCGTTCATCAGGATGCAGCGCGAGCTGTCGCTGCGGGCCCTGTCCGACCCCGCGCCCCCTGCGTGGTCGCAGTTCTGGTTCGGCAGCCACCCGACCACGCTCACGCGGATCGCGATCGCCCGGCAGATGTATGACCTGCCGACGCCACGCAACCAGGTCACGAACGCCGGGTAGCCGGTCAGGAGTACGCCGGGTAGCCGGTCAGGAGTACGCCGGGTAGCCGGTCAGGAGTACGCCGGGTAGCCGGTCAGGGGTAGAGCGCGGCGACCTCGTCACGGAACTCGCGCATCACCACGTTGCGCTTCAGCTTGAGGCTCGGCGTGAGCTGCCCGCCCTCCTCGGTCCAGTCGTCGGGGAGGATCGAGAACTTGCGGATGGACTCGGCCTTCGAGACGGCCTTGTTCGCCTCGTCGACCGCCGCCTGGACCTCGGCCCGCAGGTCCGGGTCATCGACCAGGTCCTCGAACGAGCCCGGCTTCTGGTTCGCCTCCGCCCAGGCGGGGACGGACTCGCGGTCCAGGGTGACGAGCGCGGCGATGAACGGCTGTCCGTCGCCGACGACGATGCACTGGTCGACGAGGACGTGTGCGCGCAGCCGGTCCTCGAGCACCGCGGGGGCGACGTTCTTGCCGCCCGCCGTCACCAGGATCTCCTTCTTGCGGCCGGTGATCCGCACGAAGCCCTCGTCGTCGACCTCGCCCACGTCGCCGGTGTGGAACCACCCGTCGCGCTGCAGGGTCTCGCGGGTGGCCTCCTCGTTGCCCCAGTACCCGGCGAAGACCTGGCCGCCCTTGAACAGCAGCTCGCCGTCGTCGGCGATCCGGACGGCGGTGCCGGGAAGCGGACGTCCCACGGTGCCGATCTTCACCGCGTCCGGCAGGTTCGCCGTCAGCGCAGCGGTGGTCTCGGTGAGCCCGTAGCCCTCCAGGACCGTCAGCCCGATGCCGCGGTAGAAGTGGCCGAGGCGTTCGCCCAGGGGCGCGCCGCCCGAGACGGCGTACTGGCACCGGCCGCCGAGCGCGTCGCGGAGCTTGCCGTAGACCAGCCGCGAGAAGACTGCGTGCCGGGCCCGAACCGCCAGCGAGGGCCGACCCCTGTCGAGGCCGCGGGACCAGGCGATGGCCGTCTCGGCGGCCCGGTCGAAGATCTTGCCGCGGCCGTCGGCGGTCGCCTTCTGGGAGGCGGTGTTGAAGACCTTCTCGAAGACCCGCGGCACGGCGAGGATGAACGTCGGCCGGAACTCCTGCAGGTCGGCCAGGAGGTTCTTGATGTCGGCGCTGTGGCCCAGGCGGGTCCGCGACTTCACGGCGCCGACCTGGATGATCCGTGCGAACACGTGGGCCAGCGGCAGGAACAGCAACGTCGAGGCGCCTTCGGTGGTGAAGAGCCGGTCCAGCTCCTCCACGGCGACGCCGAGCTCGAACATGAAGTTGCCGTGGGTGAGCATGCAGCCCTTGGGGCGGCCGGTGGTGCCCGAGGTGTAGATCAGTGTCGCCAGGTCCAGCGGCGTCGCGGTGCGCCTGCGCTCCTCGAGCGCCTCGTCGGCGATGTCCGCGCCGAGTCGGCCGAGCACGTCCACGGCGTTGTCGGTGATGGACCAGACGTGGTTGAGCTGTTCGAGACCGGCGCGCGCCTGGGAGACCCGGGCGACGTGGTCGGCGGTCTCGGCGACCACCGCCCGGGCGCCGGAGTCCTCCAGGATCCAGGCGATCTGCTCGGCCGAGGAGGTCTCGTAGACCGGCACGGTCACGGCGCCCGCGAACCAGATCGCGTAGTCGACCAGGGTCCACTCGTAGCGGGTCTTGGAGATCAGCACCACCCGGTCGCCCGCCTCGACGCCGGCGGCGATGAAGCCCTTGGCGACCGCGCTCACCTCGGCCAGGAAGGTCGCCGAGGTGACGTCCTCCCAGCCGGCTGCGGTGTGGCGGCTGAAGACCACCGAGTCGGGAGCCTCGTGGGCGTTGGTCACCACGTCGTCGGTGAGGTTTCCCGTCGCCGGGACCTCGATCGTCAGGGGCGTGGAGAACTCACGCACGGTGCCTCCTCGGGGCTGTTCTCGGAGCGGCCGTCACGGGACGACGGCACGGCTGCTGCACTCCGGAACGAGGGTCAACGACGGAGGTTACCGTTGCGAGTCGGGGTACCCGCATCCGGTACGCTCGCGCCACGAAGCGACCACGCGCAGGGGTCCGGGCCCCTGGTGCACCGACGGACAGGGGAGCCCCATGGCCGAGCAGACGACGTCCTCGATCGAGATCGAGGCCGCCCCGGCTGACGTCATGGCCGTCATCGCCGACTTCGAGGCGTACCCCCAGTGGGCCAAGGGGGTCCGGGTCGCCGACGTCGTCTCCTCCTACGAGTCGGGCGATGCGAGGGGTCGGGCCGAGCAGGTGTTCTTCGAGCTCGACGTCTCGCCGATCAAGGACGAGTACACGCTCGCCTACGAGTGGGACGCCGACCGCACGGTCACCTGGACCCTGGTGGAGGGCAAGATGCTGCGGGCGCTGGACGGCGCCTACATCCTCCGCGAGCGCGCCGGCGGGCTCACCGAGGTGACCTACCGCCTGGCGCTGGACGTGTCGATCCCGCTGATCGGGATGCTCAAGCGCAAGGGCGAGAAGATCCTCATCGACACCGCGCTCAAGGGCCTGAAGAAGCGCGTCGAGACCCTCGCCTGAGCAGGGCGACCTCCGGCTGACCGTGCGTATCCTCCTGTTCACCGGCAAGGGCGGCGTCGGGAAGTCGACCGTGGCCGCGGGCACGGCCGCGCTGGCCGCGGCCGAGGGGCAGCGCACGCTCGTGCTCTCCACCGACCCGGCGCACTCGCTGGCGGACGCGTTCGGGGCCCCGGTCGGCGCCGAGCCGACCCCCGTCGCGGAGCGGCTGTTCGTCCAGCAGGTCGACGCGCAGCTGCGCTTCGAGCAGTCGTGGTCGGAGATCCAGCGGTACCTGCTCTCGGTCCTCGACGTCGCGGGCGTCGACCCGCTGGCGGCCGAGGAGCTGACCGTGATCCCGGGAGCGGAGGAGGTGCTGGCGCTCCTCGAGCTGCGGCTGCACGCGCTCTCCGGTGCGTGGGACGTGATCGTCGTGGACTGCGCGCCGACCGCCGAGACGCTGCGGCTGCTGGCCCTCCCGGAGGCGCTCGGGTGGTACATGCACCGCGTGCTCCCGGTCGAGCGGCGAGTGGTCAGGGCGCTGAAGCCGGTGCTGACCCGGGCAGCCGGCGTACCGATGCCGGGCGACAGCGTGTTCGACGCGGTGGAGCGGCTGCACGCCGAGCTCGACGAGGTGCAGGCGCTGCTGTCGGGCCCCGGGGCGAGCGTCCGGCTGGTCCTCACCCCCGAGAACGTGGTGCTCGCCGAGGCCCGGCGCTCGTACACCACGCTGTCCCTGTACGGCTACCGCGTCGACGGGGTGGTGGCCAACCGCGTCTTCCCCGCCGACGGCGCCGACGACTGGCGCGCCGGGTGGGTCAACGCCCAGGACCAGGTGCTCACCGAGGCCGCGCAGTCCTTTGCCGGCCTGCCGATCTGGCGCTCGGTCTACCGCACCGGCGAACCCGTCGGCGTGGAGACGCTCACCGCGCTCGCCCGCGAGCTGTACGACGGCCACGACCCGCTCGCCGCGCCCGGCGGCAGCGGCCCGTTCCGGGTCAGCCGCAACACCGATGGCGCTGTCCTCCGACTGGCGTTGCCGAACGTCACCCGCGCCGAGGTCGATCTCGCCAGGCACGGCGACGACCTCGTCGTGACCGTGGGGTCGTATCGTCGTCTCCTCACGCTGCCCGCCGGGCTCTCGCGGCACCGCGTCGCCGGCGCCCGGGTGGACGGCGGGGAGCTGCAGGTGAGGTTCGAGACGACGGGATCAGGAGCAGGGACGTGAGCGAGCCAGGGGATCCCGGCGGCCGGGACCACGTGGGCAGCGTGTCCGAGGAGGCGCTGAAGCTCGTCGGTGCGCTCTCGGACTGGGCCAGGGAGCACGGCTCCGACCTCGGCCAGGGTCTGTCCGGGTTCGCGGACCAGGCGGCCGCGTCGGCGCGTGAGGTCAACGAGCACCTCTCGACCGGGGCGCCCGAGTGCACCTACTGCCCGATCTGCCGGGCGGTGCACGCCGTACGGCAGACCAGCCCGGAGGTGCGCGCCCACCTGGCGGTCGCGGCCTCGTCGCTGCTGCAGGCCGCCGCCGGGATGCTGGCGACGGCGGTGCCGGACGAGGCCCGGGACCGGGCCGGTGGGGTCGAGCGGATCGACCTGGACGACGACATCGACGGGGCCTGGCCCGAGGAGGACGACGAATGACGCTGGCCTGTGGGATCGACGTGGGCGGCACCAAGATCGCGGGAGGCGTGGTCGACGAGGACGGGAAGATCCTCGAGTCGCTGAGGGTCGAGTCGCCGGCGGCCGACGCCGAGGCGATGGAGGACGCGATCGCCGACCTGGTCTCCCAGCTCGCCTCCCGGCACGCGATCGAGGCGGTCGGGGTCGGCGCCGCCGGCTACATCGACAAGTCCCGGGCGGAGGTGCTCTTCGCGCCCAACCTCGCGTGGCGCAACGTGGACCTGCGGACCGACCTCGAGAAGCGCGTCGGGCTCCCGGTGGTCATCGAGAACGACGCCAACGCGGCTGCCTGGGGCGAGTTCCGCTTCGGGGCCGGGCACGACGTCGACGACATCTTGATGGTGACCGTCGGCACCGGTGTCGGCGGCGGACTGGTGCTCGACGGTGCGCTCTACCGCGGTGCGTTCGGCGTCGGCGCCGAGATCGGCCACATGCGGGTGGTGCCGGACGGAATCCTGTGCGGGTGTGGCAAGCACGGCTGCTTCGAGCAGTACGCCAGCGGCTCCGCGCTGGTCCGCGAGGTCCGCGCCGCCGCGGACCGGGGCTCGGCTCCCGCCCAGGGACTGCTCGACCGGGCCGGCGGTGACCCGGAGCAGATCACCGGTCCGCTGGTGACCGAGGCGGCACGGCACGGCGACCCGTTCGCACTCGAGCAGCTGGCTGCGCTCGGCACCTGGCTGGGCCAGGGCATCGCCTCGCTGACCGAGATCCTCGACCCCGCCGTCGTGGTCGTCGGGGGTGGGGTCAGCGAAGCGGACGAGCTGCTGCTCGACCCGGTGCGCGCCGCCTTCGCCGGACAGATGCCGGACCGTGACTTCCGGCCCAGCCTGGAGATCCGCAAGGCGCGGCTCGGCAACCGGGCCGGCCTCATCGGCGCCGCCGACCTGGCCCGGACCTAGCGGTGCCGCTCTTCATCGGGGTCGACGTCGGGGGGACCAAGGTCCTCGCCGCGGCCGTGTCGTCCTCAGGACGCCTGGTGCGCACGGCCCGGCGTACGACACCGGATCGGCGGGTGGACGCCACGGTCGTGGAGGACGCGCTCACCGAGGCCGTCCGGGACGTCGCCCGCGGCCGGCGCGTCGACGGCGTGGGGATCGCCGCCGCCGGCTTCGTGGACGCCGCGGGTGAGCGGGTGATGTTCGCGCCGCACCTGCCGTTCCGCGGCGAGGAGGTGCGGGCCCGGCTGATGGAGCGGTGGGCCACGACCGTCGTGCTGGACAACGACGCCAACTGCACCGCGCGGGCCGAGTGCGCCTACGGTGCCGCTCGCGGTGCGGAGGACAGCGTCGTGGTGACGCTCGGGACCGGGATCGGAGGCGCGGTCGTCATCGGCGGCCGGGTGCACCGCGGCAGCAACGGGATGGCCGGCGAGTTCGGGCACATGCAGGTCGTCCCGGACGGGCTGCCCTGCGAGTGCGGTGGCCAGGGGTGCTGGGAGCAGTACTCCAGCGGGAACGCCCTGGTGCGCCGGGCGCGGGCCCGGCTCGAGGACTCCACCATGCTCCGGGAGCTCTGCCAGGGCGAGCCCGACCAGCTGACCGGCCCGATGGTCACCTCCGCCGCCGAGGCCGGCGACCCGGTGGCGCTGCAGGCGTTCGAGTCGGTGGGTGAGTGGCTGGGCATCGGGCTGGCCAACCTGGTGGCGGCCTTCGACCCCGAGGTCGTGGTGGTGGGTGGCGGCGTCTCGGCGGCCGGCGACCTGCTCCTGGAGCCTGCGCGGGCCGCCCTGGGGGGTTCCCTCGTCGGCGCAGCCCACCGGGTGATCCCGCCGGTGCTCCGGGCCACGCTCGGCCCCGAGGCCGGCGCGGTGGGCGCCGCCGACCTGGCCCGCACCGTCGTGCGGGGCCAGGGGCGCCGGGTCAGGACCGGCGGTAGTCGGGGACGAGCTCGACGGCGAGCTGCTCGAGGAACAGCCCCACATCGGTGACGATGCCGCGGGCCTGCGAGGAGCCGCGGTCGGCCAGCTTGGTGACGGTCGCCGGGTTGATGTCCACGCACACCAGCGGGATCGAGGCGGGCAGGATGTTGCCGGTCGCCACCGAGTGCAGCATGGTCGCCACCATCAGGCAGAAGCCGACGCCGTCGAGGTGCGCCCGCATCGCGCGCTGCCCCTCGAGGACGTCGGTGTAGACGTCGGGCAGGGGGCCGTCGTCGCGCACCGAGCCGACCAGCACGAACTCCTTGTCGTGCGTGACCATCGCGTGCATGATGCCGCCGGTGAGCACGCCGGACTCGACAGCCGCCCGGATCGAGCCCTCCTTGCGGATGGTGTTCAGCGCGCGGATGTGGTGCTCGTGGCCGTGCTCGACACCGCTGCCCATGGCCAGGTCGACGCCCAGGCTGGTGCCGTAGAGCGCGGACTCGATGTCGTGGGTGGCCAACGCGTTGCCGGCGAAGAGCACGTCGACGTAGCCGGCGTTCACCATCGCGACCATCGCCGGTGCGGCGCCGGTGTGGACGACGCCGGGGCCGCCGACCCACAGGACCTTCTGTCCCGACTTCTTCGCCTCGCGCATGCCCTCGGCGACCTGGCGGACCAGCACGGCCTGCGGCTTCTCCGAGGAGACGTCGGACTCCATGAAGCCGAAGCTGCCCGCGGTCTTGTTCGGCTTCGGCACGCTCACCTGGACACCGGCCGCGCCACACACCACGAGCATGCCGGCGCGCACGTCGGACATCGGCAGCGTGTAGACCCGGCTCGGGCTGCCGTGGGGATCGCGCTCGAGGACGAGGCCGCAGTCCATCTCCGGGTTGCCGACGTTGAGCCAGCGACCGTCGACCCGCACCCGGGTCTCGAGGTTGGTGCTGGAGTAGAAGCCGTCGGGGAACACCCCGTCCGCGGCGGCGGCCGCGACCTCCGCCTCGCCCGGGTGGACCATGTTGACCCCGCGGGTCTGCAGCCGCATCAGCAGCCGCTGCAGGGCGTCGTCGTCCTCGGACGTCACCGTGATCACGGCGTGCGAGGTGTCGTCGGTCTCCCGGCCGACGTCGAAGCGGTCGATCGTGTAGTCGCCGCTGTACTCACGGATGTCGTCCAGGACCCGCGACAGGATGCCGTGGTCCATCAGGTGGCCGGTGATCTCTACGGTCTCGCTCTCACTCACGAGTGCGAGCCTAGCCACAGGGCAGGCGAGTCCTACAAGCGCGCGCCGTCGTCCCCGGGATCGCGTGGTCCGCGGGGCATCTGGACCACCAGGTAGACGAAGCCTCCGACGAAGGACGCCACGAGCAGGTAGCCCAGCCAGGCCGGGAGGTGGACACCGACGAGCAGGGCGAGCAGCAGGACGGTGGGCGCGCCGAACACCCCGGTCCAGGCCGCGAGCCGGTCCGGCGTCACGTGCGGGAGCGGAGGTGGCGGGGGAGGGACGTACCGCTCCTCCTCGAAGGCGGGCTCGTCCTCGGCGTCGTCGCGGCCGGGCACCGTTCCCGGGGCAGGCTCGGGGATCTCCTCGGGGTCGAGGTCGGCGCGGTCGCCGTAGTTCTCCACGATCGAGCGCCAGGCGTCGTCCTCGCTGTCGGGCTGCACGGGTCGAGGGTAGGTCGTCCGGCGTCCCGGGACCACCGCGGGCGCCCGGGTTCGTCAGGTTGCGGTAACCCGGGCGACGAACTCCGCGCTCTCCGCGAAGAGCCGCGGTGCGTCGTTGTCGAGCGTGGCGACGTGGAAGCTGTCCTCGAGGATCCGCTCCTCGGCGTCGCGGGAGCTGACCGCGCGCAGGACCGTCGGGCTGGAGGAGGGGTCGATGACGTGGTCCACCGAGGACCGGAAGTAGAGCAGCGGCTGTGTCACCTTCGGCAGGTCGGGGACCACCGACCGCCACATGTCGACCACCTGGGCCAGCCCCTTGACGGGCAGCCGCGAGTAGCCGACCTCGTCCTGGCCGGGCTTCTTGATGTCGTTGATGACCCCCTTGAGCGACGGCACCACGTGCTTGAGCACCGGCAGCGCCAGCAGCTCCTTGCGGGTGCTGGAGACGAAGGGGTTCACCAGCACCAGGCCGGCCACGTCGGAGCCGCGCTCCTCGGCGAGCCGCAGGGCCACCGACCCACCCATGGACAGTGCGCCCACCACGACCGCATCGGTGGTCGCCCGGAGCCGGTCCAGCGCACCCTCGGCCTCGGCGTACCAGTCGGTCCAGGACACCTGGTTCAGGTCCTGCCAGCGGGTCCCGTGCCCGGGCAGCCGGGGCACCTCCACGGCGTACCCCCGTTCCGCGAGGTCGTGGGCCCAGGGCTTCATCGCAGCCGGCGAGCCGCTGAAGCCGTGCAGCAGCAGCACCCCCAGCGGGCGGCCACCGGTGAGCTCGGGGCGGGCCGGGACCGACAGTGGCGTGGCGAGGGGGTGGATCGTCATGGGCGGCATTGTGCCCCAGCACACGCTCCGGCGAGCGTGAGTCCGAAAGGAACGCAACTCGGCAGTAGGCTTCCTGCATCGGTCAGGTTGGCCAGCAGCAGGAGTCGGGGAGGTCAGCGGTGTTCTACTGGTTCCTGAAGTGGGTTGCCCTCGGGCCCTGGCTGCGGCTGTTCTTCCGGCCGCGGGTCTCCGGTGCCGAGCACGTCCCTGCGGAAGGGCCGGCCATCCTCGCCAGCAACCACCTCTCCTACGCCGACTGGCTGTTCATGCCGCTGACCCTGCCGCGGCGGGTGACCTTCGTGGCCAAGGCGGAGTACTTCACCGGCCGCGGCCTCAAGGGCTGGCTGCAGAAGACGTTCTTCTCCGGCTCCGGGCAGGTGCCGATCGACCGCTCCGGCGCGGACGCGGCGGCCGGCGCGCTGCTGTCGGCCAAGCGGGTCCTCGGCGAGGGCGGACTCTTCGGGATCTACCCCGAGGGCACCCGCTCGCACGACGGCCGGCTCTACCGCGGCAAGACCGGCGTGGCCCGGCTCGCGCTCGAGACCGGCGTCCCGGTGGTCCCCGTCGCCGTCGTCGGCACCGACGTGGTGGCGCCGCCCGGCAAGAAGTTCGGCACCTTCACCCGGCCGGTGGTCCGCTTCGGCAAGCCGCTGGACTTCTCGCGCTACGAGGGCATGGAGAACGACCGCTACATCCTGAGGTCGATCACCGACGAGATCATGTACGAGATCATGCGGCTCTCCGGCCAGGAGTACGTCGACATGTACGCCGGCCGTGCCAAGGACGAGTCGAAGCGGCTCGAGAAGGAGGCCGCAGAGGCCTCCGCCGCGGACGAGCAGAAGAAGGCGTCCTGACCGCGACCCTCGTGGGCGGCGGGCCGGCGGCCGTCGCCGTCGAGAACCGGCTCTTCCGGGCGCTCGCGGTGCTCCGCGTCCTCGTGCTGCTGAACGCGGTCGCGCTGAACCTCTACCGCGCCGACAGCTTCCGGCACCCGGTCGCGGGTGCCGCCTGCGTGGTGCTGATGGCGGTGTGGACCGGCGTGGCGATCTGGGGGTACGCCGAACCCGCACGGCGTACCCCGGTGCTGCTGGTGCTCGACCTCGCCGTCGCCGTCGCACTCCTGCTGGTCTCCCCGCTGGTCGAGGGGCCGGGGATGGAGGCGACCATCCCGGGCTTCTGGGTGATGGGCGCCCTGCTCGCGTGGGCGCTGCACTGGCGGTGGGCGGGCGGCCTCGCGGCGGGCGCGGTCCTGGCCGCGGCCGACCTCGCGGTGCGCAGCCACCTGACGCAGGCCAACTACGGCAACGTCTTCCTGCTGCTGGTCGGCGGGCCGGTGGTCGGGTTGATGAGTGCGTCGCTGCAGCAGATGGCCGACGAGCGCGACGTCGCCGAGCGAGCCGCGGCGGCCGCCGCGGAGCGGGCCCGGCTGGCGCGGGCGGTGCACGACGGCGTCCTCCAGGTGCTGGCGCTGGTCCAGCGGCGTGGCGTCGAGCTCGGTGGCGAGTCCGCCGAGCTGGGGCGACTGGCCGGCGAGCAGGAGGCCGCGCTCCGCTCGCTCATCCGGCGCCAGGACGCCGTCACCGCGCCGGCGGCCACCGGTGCGGCCGACCTGGTCGCGGCGCTGGGCCGCCTGGAGTCGGTACGCCGCGTCAGCGTCGCCGCACCCGGCGAACCCGTGCGCCTGCCGGCGCCGATGGTGGGTGAGCTGGTCGCCGTGGTGGAGGCGTGCCTGGACAACGTGGCCCGCCACGTCGGGCCCGAGGCGCCCGCGTGGGTGCTGCTCGAGGCGTTACCGGACCGGCTCGAGCTCAGCGTTCGCGACGAGGGGCCCGGGATCCCCGAGGGGCGCCTGGACGAGGCCGAGCGCGAGGGGCGGCTGGGCGTCGTGGAGTCGATCCGGGGCCGGATCACGGACCTCGGGGGAACCGTCAGCCTCAGCACGGGCGCGTCCGGGACCGAGTGGGAGATCCGCGTCCCCTGCTGACCGGGTCGCGGGCCGCCGTACCCTCGGCTGCGTGACGATCCACAGCGAGCACCCGTTCCTGGACCCGGAGCCGGACCCGGTGCGTCGGTGGCGTGGCCGGCTCGGCGGCGCCGTCAGCCTCTGGACGGCCGGTGATGAGCACGGCCGCGCCGGCCTCACCGTGACCTCGCTGATGGTGGCCAACGGCGAGCCGCCGCGGGTGCTGGCGCTGATCGATCCCGACTCCGACCTCGCCGACGTGCTGACCCGTACCGGCCGTGCTGTGGTCCAGCTCCTCGGCTGGGCGCACCGGGACCTCGCGGACGCGTTCGCGGGGACCGCGCCGGCGCCCGGCGGCCCGTTCCGCACCGGGGAGTTCGCGCAGACCGACTGGGGGCCGCGCCTCGTCTCGGCCCCCACCTGGGCGGGCGTCACCCTCGAGTCCGCCACCGACGTCGGCTGGTCCAGCCTGGTCACCTGCACCCTCGAGCACGTCGAGGTCGGCGAGGACGACATGCCGCTCGTGCACCGCCGGGGTCGCTACAGTCGCGGCGAGTAGGACTCATGTCACGCGCTGTCGTCCGGTCTGGCAGCCCCTCGTGACGGGTCCCCAGAGCTCATGACGGAGCGTGACAGGCGGAAGGGGGAGCGGTGGATCAGCCGGTGCGTGTGATGGTCGTGGACGACCACCCGATGTGGCGCGACGCGGTCGAGCGGGACCTGACCGCGGCCGGGTTCGACGTCGTGGCGGTCGCGGCCAGCGGTGGCGAGGCCCTGGCGAGGTTCACGGCTACCCGCCCGCAGGTGGTGGTGCTCGACCTGCAGATCCCGGCGCCCGGCGGCGTGGAAGTGACCGCGGAGGTGATCCGGCAGGACCCGTCGGCGCGGGTGCTGATCCTCTCCGCCTCGGGTGAGCAGGCCGACGTGCTCGCCGCCGTGAAGGCGGGGGCCACCGGCTACCTGGTGAAGTCCGCGTCCCGCGACGAGCTCCTCGCGGCGGTACGCCGGGTGTCGGCCGGGGACACGGTCTTCACGCCCGGTCTCGCCGGGCTGGTGCTGGGGGAGTTCCGCCGGCTGTCCGGCACCGCTGCCGACGGCGCGAGCGGAGGCCGACCCCGTCCACCGCCCGGAGCTGACCGAGCGGGAGACCGAGGTGCTCCGGATGGTCGCCAAGGGCATGTCCTACCGGCAGATCGCCGAGCGCCTCGTCCTCTCCCACCGGACGGTGCAGAACCACGTCCAGAACACCCTGCGCAAGCTCCAGATGCACAACCGGGTCGAGCTCACCCGCTACGCCATCGAGCAGGGCCTCGACGAACCGGCCGCGGAGCCCGGCCGTGGCTGAGCCCGACGCGCTCCTCGCGATCGCCGACGAGCTCTACGGTCTCGGCCTGCCGGAGTTCACCCCAGCGCGGGACGCCCGCGCGAAGACCATGAAGAAGGATGCCCCCGAGCTCGCGGCCCGGGTCAAGGCGCTGCGCAAGCCGACGACGGCGGCGTGGGTCGTCAACCTGCTGGTCCGCCGCGAGGCCGGGCAGGTCGGCCAGGTGCTCGAGGTGGGCGCCGCGCTCCGCGAGGCACAGGCCAACCTCGCCGGCGACGAGCTGCGGGCGCTCACCCGGCAGCGTCGCCAGCTCACCGCGGCGGTGGCCGCGCGGGCCCGGGCCGTGGCGGCCGAGGAGGGGCAGAAGGTCACCCCGGCCGTCTCGGACCAGGTGGAGGCCACGCTCACCGCGGCGATCCTCGACGCGGACTGCGCCCGGGCGGTGCGCAGCGGCCTGCTGGTCGCGCCACTGGCCGCCACCGGCGTGGACGCGGTGGACCTCGGGTCGGCGGTGGCCGTCCCCGAGGCGCTCGGCTTCACCGCAACCCCCCGCGACGCCGAACCGCCGGCGCGGCCCGAGCTGCACGTCGTACCCGACCCCGAGGCGGACCGGAAGGCACGGGCCGCCGCCCGGGCCCGGGTCGAGGAGGCCGAGGCGGAGCTGGCATCGGCCCGGGAGGCGCTGGCGTCGGCGGCCGCCCGGGTCGAGGAGCTCGAGGCCCGCGGGCTCCAGGTCCAGGGCGAGATCGACGAGCTCCGACGACGACTGGCCGAGCTCGAGGACCAGGCCGAGGAGGTCGACGAGGCCCTCGAGGAGGCCGAGGACGCCCGGACCGAGGCCGAGACGGCGGTGGCGGAGGCCACCCGGGAGCACGACGCGGCCGCGGCGGACGAGGCCAGGGCTGTGGAGAACAAGGGGTAGTCCGTGACGCTTCTGCTGTGGACAACGCTTCATCCACAGCAGAAGCGTCACGGACTATCCAGATTTTCCCCAGACAGCCCTCAGGTAGTCCAGCCCCGGGAGCGGCTGACCGCCTCGAGCCACCGGGCGTGGGCCTTGTCGGCCTGGCTGCGGTCGGCCGCCGGCTCGAACCGGCGGTCCAGGCGCCAGGTCTCGCGGAGCTCGTCGGTCGAGGACCAGACACCGGTGCCGAGGCCGGCCAGGAACGCCGCGCCCAGCGCGGTCGTCTCCACGATCTCGGGCCGCTCCACCGGCACCCCGATCTGGTCGGCCTGGACCTGGCAGAGCAGGTCATTGGCCGAGGCGCCCCCGTCGACGCGCAGCGCGGCGCGGGCGGGCAGCGTCTCGAGCACGTCGCGGACCTCGAAGGCGATCGCCTCCAGGGTCGCCCGGACGATGTGGGCGCGGGTGGTGCCGCGGGTCAGGCCGATGATCAGGCCGCGCGCGTGCGGGTCCCAGTGCGGAGCGCCGAGGCCCGTCAGCGCCGGCACGAAGACCACGCCCTCGCTGTCCGGCACGGTGGCGGCGATGGCGGCCGTCTCGGCCGCCGAGCCCACGATCTGCAGCCCGTCGCGGAGCCACTGCACCGCCGCGCCGGTCACGAAGATCGCGCCCTCGAGGGCATAGGTCAGGTCACCGTCGGGGGAGCGCCAGGCCGCGGTGGACAGGAGGCCGGCCTCGGACCGTTCCAGGGTGCTGCCGGTGTTGGTGAGGATGAAGGACCCGGTGCCGTAGGTGCACTTGGAGTCGCCCTCGTCGAAGCAGGTCTGGCCGAACAGCGCCGCCTGCTGGTCGCCGGCGAGGCCGGCGATGGGCAGCGACAGGTCGAGGAAGGACCTCGGGTCGGTCGTGGCGACCTCGCCCCAGTTCGGCACCAGGTCCGGCAACGCGTCCCGGGGCACCCCGAACAGCCGGCACAGCTCCTCGGACCAGTCGCCCTTCGCCAGGTCGAACAGCAGCGTCCGGCAGGCGTTCGACACGTCGGTGACGTGGTAGGTGCCGCGGGTCATCCGGGCGATCAGGTAGGAGTCGACGGTCCCGACGGCGTACCGGCCCGACTCGACCAGCGCCCAGGTGTGCGGCTCGTGCTCGGCCAGCCACATCAGCTTGGTGCCCGAGAAGTACGGGTCGAGCCGCAGGCCGGTCAGCTCGGCGACGCGGTCCTCGTGGCCCTCGTCGCGCAGCCGGGTGCAGATGTCGGCGGTACGACGGTCCTGCCACACGATCGCCCGGCGGGGGGAGCCGAGGGTCTCCCGGTCCCACAGCACGATGGTCTCGCGCTGGTTGGTGATGCCCACCGCCTGGAGCCGGCCGGCGTCGTACTTCTTCAGGACCGCGCGGGTGGCCTCCAGCGTGGCCTGCCAGATCTCCTCGGGAGCGTGCTCGACCCAGCCGGGGTGCGGGAAGTGCTGGGCGAACTCCTGGTAGCCGGTGGCCGCGATGGTGCCGTCGTCCTCGACGACGACCGCGGTGACGCCGGTCGTGCCGGCGTCGATGGCCAGGACGCTCATGACGCCGGGGTCCCGCGCACGATGCCGAGGATCCGCCGGTCGATCCACGACAGGTCCGGGGCGACGCGCATCTCGTAGTTCTCGGTGCCGACCCAGGCGTGGAAGTCCCGGTGCCCGCCCGCGTGGGCGAAGGCCTCCAGCTCCTGCGCCAGCTCGGGGGTGACCGGCACCTTCTCCTCCTCGGTGGAGGCGGTGAGGTAGAGGTCGTTGAGGTCGAGCAGCCGGGCCAGCTCGACCAGTGGGTCGGCGTGCGTCGTCGACTCGCAGGTCGACCGCGATGTCGTCGAGACCGCCGTACCCCGCCCCGTCGCGGACCACCAGCAGCGCGGCGGACTGCCGCCCCCGGCTGTCGCCGCCGGCGGCGTCGCCCGCGGCCAGCGCGGCCAGCAGCCGGTGGGCCAGCGGCGCATCCTCCTCGGAGGCCTGCCAGGCCGACTCCATCGCCTCGACCACCTCCTCCCCGGTGAGGATGTTGCCCTGGATGGCGTAGCCGTCCCCGGTGACGCTGCCCGCCCAGTCGAGGCACGCGTGGCCGGTGTGGGAGGCCGCGGTCCCGTCGACGTCGACGATGCCGACCTGGCGGTGGTCTCGCCCCTCGTCGTCCTCCAGCAGGCGCTGCAGCGCGACGGCGGCGGTGGCCCCGTCGTCGAGGTGGGCGAGCGCCTGGCCCTTGTAGGCGACGTTGGCGTCGGCCTGGGTGGCGATGGCGCCGACGCCGGCCACGGCGGCGGGTACGGCGGATCCGACCGCGAGGAACTTCGAGGCGACGGCCACCCCCCACGACTCTCCGTCGGCGGACCTGGCCACGATCGAGAACGTCATGGCGCGACCTTAGCGCCGACGCGCCCGGCGTTCCTCCGGTCACTCGCCCCGACCCGGTGGTGTCGATTGCCTTCAAGCCGGGTGGAAGTCGCAGGATGTGCCCGTGCTGCACCGACTCGGCTTCCCCTCCATCGGCGACCACCGTCGCTTCGTCACCGCCATCGCCGTGGACGCCGTCGGCAGCGGCGTGTTCATGCCGGTGTGCCTGCTCTACTTCCTGGTCACCACGGACCTCAGCCTGGTGCAGGTCGGCGCCGCGATCTCGCTGGCCTCGGCGGTGGCCCTGCCCGCCGGACCGCTGATCGGTGGCGTGGTCGACCGGTTCGGCGCCAAGCACGTGCTGCTCGCCGGCAACGCCCTCCAGGCGGTCGGCTACGCGGCGTACCTGGTCACCGACTCCTTCGTCGCCCTGACCCTGTGGACCGTCGTGGTGACCGTCGGAAGGACCGCCTTCTGGGGCTCCTACGGCAACATCGTCGCGGCGATCTCGGTGCCGGGCGAGCGCGAGACATGGTTCGGCTTCCTCGGGGCGCTGCGCAACGTCGGGTTCGCACTGGGCGGCCTCCTGTCGGGGCTCGCGATCACCATCGGCACCGACACGGCGTACGCCGCCGTGGTGCTCGCCAACGCCCTGTCGTTCCTGCTGGCCTTCGTGCTGCTGCTGGCGGTCCCGACCACCGCGCGCAGCGGCCACCGCAGTCCCGAGGGAGCCTGGGGCGTGGTCCTGCGGGACCGGCCGTACCGCCTGCTGTGGGCCGCGCAGCTGACCTTCTCGACCTCGATGATGGTGCTGAACTTCGCGCTGCCGGTCTACGCCACCACCGTGCTCGGCCTGCCGGGCTGGGTCACCGGCGCCGTGTTCACGCTCAACACCGTGCTGGTCGGCCTGGGCCAGGGCCTGGTGGTCCGTGCGATGACCGGAGCCCGGCGGTGGCGGGTGCTGATGCTGACGAACCTGGTGTTCGCCGCGTCCTTCGTCATCCTGCTCGGCGCCAGCCGGCTCTCGGTCGGGCTGGCCACGGTCGTGGTGCTGGTCGGCGCCGTCGTCTACACCGGAGCGGAGGTCCTCGGCGGCCCCGTGCACGGAGCCCTCTCCGCCGAGGCCGCACCGGAGCACCTGCGCGGCCGGTACCTCTCGCTGATCCAGCTCGCGTGGAACCTGTCGAGCACGATCGCCCCGGTGAGCCTTCGCCTGGCTGCTGGACCGCGGGGCGGGGCCGACCTGGCTCGCGCTGCTCGCGGTGGCCGCGGCCGGGACGCTGCTCGCCGCCCGGTTGGGCACGTCGCTCCCGCAGGCTGCCCAGCGGGTCACCAACCGCGCCGCGGAGCCGGCGGCCGTCGAGGTCGCGCCGGCGTCGTGACCGCAGGTGGGGGCCTCTGGCCCTCGCGCCCCTTGCGCCACTAGAGTCGAGAGCCGGCTGTGAACGATCCAATCCCAGGAGTTGGCATGCGCGTCGGAGTGCTCACCGGAGGCGGGGACTGCCCCGGACTGAACGCCGTGATCCGGGCGGTGGTCCGCAAGGGCGTGCGCCAGCACGCCTTCGAGTTCGTGGGCTACCGCGACGGCTGGCGGGGCCCGCTCGAGGGCGTGACCATGGAGCTCGGCATCCAGCAGTGCCGCGGCATCCTGCCGCGCGGCGGCACGATCCTGGGGTCCTCGCGCACCAACCCGTTCAAGATCGACAACGGGGTGGAGAAGATCAAGGACAACCTCGCCAACGACGGCGTCGACGCCCTGATCGCGATCGGTGGTGAGGACACGCTCGGCGTGGCCACCCAGCTGGCCGACCTCGGCGTGAACGTCGTGGGCGTCCCGAAGACGATCGACAACGACCTGTCCGGCACGGACTTCACCTTCGGCTTCGACACCGCGGTGAACATCGCGACCGAGGCCATCGACCGCCTGCACACCACGGCGGAGTCGCACCACCGGGTGCTGGTCGTCGAGGTGATGGGGCGGCACGCCGGCTGGATCGCCCTGCACTCCGGCATCGCCGGCGGCGCCAACGTCGTGCTCATCCCCGAGCAGCCCTTCGACATCCAGGCCGTGTGCCGGCTGGTGGAGGAGCGGTTCGAGACCCGCTACTCGCCGATCATCGTGGTCTCGGAGGGCGCGGTGCCCGCCGAGGGCGGGGACATGACGCTGGTGTCGGGGGAGAAGGACGCCTTCGGGCACGTCCGCCTCGGCGGCATCGGCGACCGGCTCGCCAGCGAGATCGAGGGCCGCACCGGCAAGGAGGCCCGAGCGGTGGTGCTCGGCCACATCCAGCGCGGCGGCACGCCCACGGCGTTCGACCGCTGGTTGGCGACCCGCTTCGGGCTGCAGGCGATCGACGCGGTGGCCGAGGGTGACTTCGGGACGATGATGGCGCTGCGCGGGACCAAGATCGTGCGGGTGCCGCTGATCGAGGGCACCGGCGAGCTGAAGCTGGTCAGCCCCGAGGAGTACGCCGAGGCCGAGGTCTTCTTCGGCTAGGGTCCCGCCGGCCCCCGCCCGTCGCCGGGCGACCAGCGCTCCGACAGTCCGTCGCGCAGGCCGAGGTCGCGGGCCCGCTCGCTCGCCTGCCCACGGTCGGTCACCCCCAGCTTGGCGAAGATGCTCGTGATGTGGTTGCGCACGGTCTTGTCGCTGAGCACCAGGTCGCGGGCGATCTGGGCGTTCGTCCGGCCGCGGGCGATCAGGCCGAGGATCTCGGTCTCACGCTCGCTGAGCCCCGCGACCCGGCGAGGGGCCTCGGCCGAGCTGCCGGCGAGCATCCCGGCCAGCGCCTCCGCCAGCTGGGGCCCCACGACCACGCCGCCGTGGGCCACCGCGCGGACGGCGCCGACGATCTCGTCCTGGTCGGCGCCCTTGACCAGGTAGCCCCGCGCGCCCGCCTCGAGCGCGGCCCGCAGCGCGACCTCGTCCTCGTACATGGTCAGCATCAGCACCGCCCCGGTGAAGCCGCGCTCCCTCAGCGTGCGAGTCACCTCGACGCCGTGCCCGTCGGGGAGGTTCAGGTCCAGCAGCACCACGTCCGGCTGCTCACGGCCCACCGACTCGACGGCCTCGGCGGCGGTCGCGGCGGTCGCACAGAGCTCGACGCCGTCGGCGTCCTCCAGGGTCGCGACCAGCCCGCGCAGGTAGACCGGGTGGTCGTCGACGGCCAGCACGCGCAGCCGGCGACCCTGCTCACTCATCGGGCACCTCACGGCTCAGGGGCAGGTGGGCCGTCACCGTGGTGCCTCCCGGCCCGCTGGTGACCCCGACGTCGCCGCCGACCTCGTCCGCGCGCTGGGCCATGGACGTCAGCCCCGTCCCGCCGGCCCGCTCCCCGGCGCCACCCCGGCCGTCGTCGCAGACCCGGACCTCGAGGGCCCCGTCGGCCTCCGCCAGCCGCACCGACACGTGCGTGGCGTCGGCGTGCCGGGCGGCGTTGGTCATCGCCTCCGCGGCGATGTGCCACGCCGCGACCTCGACGCCGGCCGGGAGCGCGGGTAGCGCCGCGGCCGTCACGTCGACCCGGCAGCTTCCGCGCGCGTCGAAGGAGCGGGCGAGCTGTTCCAGCGCACCGACCAGCCCGATCTCGTCGAGCAGGGGAGGGCGGAGTCCGTCGACCACCCGTCGTACGTCGTCGACGAGCGCGGACACGTCGCGGCGGACGTCGGCGAGCAGTGGTGCCGCGCGGCCGAGATCGCCCTGCTCCACGGCACGCTGGGCCGACTCCGCGCCCAGGGCGATGCCCGCCAGCGTGGGACCGACACCGTCGTGGATGTCGCGGCGCAACCGGCGACGCTCCTCCTGCACCGAGAGCACCAGGTCCTCCCGGGCGGTGCGGAGCTCCCGGGCGAGGCGAGCGGCGTGCAGCACCAGCCCGATCTGGGCCGCCGACGCCCGGAGCAGGCGCTGGTCGCGGTGGTCGAGTGGCTGGCTACGCCGGCCGGCGCGCAGCTCCCCGAGCGGGGTCCCGCCGTGCCGGACCGGGAACGTCGCCACCCTCGTCGACGGCTCCCCGACCGCGACGACCGTGCTGCCGTCGGCGTCGAGCACGGCCGCCACGTAGCTGAGCCGCAGCGTGTCGGCGAGCGCGGTCACGAGGGACTGCAGGGCGTGGTCGTCGTCGACGTCCTCCAGCGCACGCGAGAGCCGTGCGGTGGCGGCGGAGAGGTCGTCACGCTGGCCGTAGAGCAGCCAGTCCACGAACCGGTGCAGCCTGCCGGCGACGAGCTCGATGACGACGACGAGGATCACCGCGGTGCCGACGACCTGCTCGTGGGTGCCGGAGTACTCCCGCAGGAGGGGGACGGCGGTCGTCGCCATCGCCAGGGCGACGAGCGTGAACAGCAGCGTGTACACCACACGGTGCAGCGACGCCTCGAGCAGGCGCCGGGCGGTGCCCCCGGCGACGGTCAGCATGGCTGCCAGCGTGCCACCGTCGCCCGCCCGGCGGGGCCGTTCGGCTCAGACTCTGCGGCCACGGCGCCGGCCCACCGCCATCACCGCGGCGGCGACGGCCAGGACGATGAGCACGAGCATCATGATCAGGAAACCGAACCAGCCGAACGCGCTGATGTAGTACCACGCGCCGCTGGTGTCGTCGGCGCCCGGACCGGAGAGGGCGAAGAGCGCGACGGCCACGGCGGCGACGACGCCCAGGACGCGGAAGGGGTGTTCTCGAAGCATGGCGACCTCCTCGGTCAGGATCCGGCACCGTGCCGGATGTCGTCCAGCATCGGCGGGGACCGGTCCCGGGCGCATGGGAGCGGGAGTCCTGATCGGGTCCCGTCCGGCGGTCCTAGGGCTGGTCGTCCGCCCGGGCGACGTCCACGACCAGGGCCCGGTGGTCCGACAGCGCCATCCGGCGCGAGTCGCAGGACGCCGCGACCAGCGGGCCGTCGACGAGCACGTGGTCGAGCTGGCGGCGCGGGGCGTCGGCGGGGAAGGTGGCGACCTCGCCCAGGCTCCGCAGGCCGCTGGTCCGCACCGCCCGGGCCCGGCCGGTGTTGAGGTCGCCCAGGAGCAGCAGCGGACGGCGCACGCCGTCCAGCTCACCGACCAGGGCCTTGAGCTGCCGCCCGGTCGAGAGCGGGACGAACGACAGATGGGTGCAGGCGGCCGTGAGGCCGCCGCCCGGTGCGGCCACCTCGGCCACCAGCGCGACCCGCGGCTCCTCCGGGCCGAGGGCGGGAAGCGGCACGGTCCGCCAACCGGTGACCGGGAACCGGGTGAGCAGCGCGATGCCGTACGACGTGGCCCCCGGCCGGTCGGTGCCGCCGGCCGCCACCCACGAGCCTCCCGGGGTCCCGTGCAGGGCGGGCGCGAACCGGTGTGCCGTCGCCCCCATCGCCGCCGCGGCGACCGCCGTCTGGTCCACGCCGTGCGAGCGCGGCTGGGCGCGGTCCACCTCCTGCAGCGCCAGCACGTCCGCGTCGAGGTCTCGCACGGCCCGCGCCAGCACGTCCGCATCCACGCGGCCGCTCTCCGGCGAGCGGCCGTGGAGGATGTTGAACGACGCGACCCGCATCGCCACCCTTTCTACCTTCTCGGGGGACCCCGCGCCGACGTGGCCGAGACGCCCGTCACGCCGAGGGGCTCGGGCCGTCTCGTGGGTGCGCGCGGGTTCGGGGGCGTCGGCGTGTCGCGCGTACGCTGGTCCGGTGAGCATCCCCGATCTCGAGGCCCTGCACGCCCTCGGCCCGGCCCAGCAGCCGACGTACCCCGACAAGGGCGCCGTCGACGCTGCCGTGGCCCGGCTGCGCACCATGCCGCCGCTGGTGTTCGCCGGCGAGTGCGACGACCTCACGGAGAAGGTCGCGGCGGTCACGCGCGGCGAGGCGTTCCTGCTCCAGGGCGGCGACTGCGCCGAGACCTTCGCCGGGGTGACGGCCGACAACGTGCGCAACAAGCTGCGGGTGCTGCTGCAGATGGCGGTCGTGCTGACCTATGCCGCGTCGGTGCCGGTGGTCAAGGTGGGCCGGCTCGCCGGCCAGTACGCCAAGCCGCGCTCCTCGGACTTCGAGACCCGCGCCGGCGTGACGCTGCCGGCGTACCGGGGTGACGCGGTCAACGGCTTCGACTTCACCCCCGAGGCCCGGGTGCCGGACCCGCAGCGGCTCGTCGACGTCTACAACTCCTCGGCCGCCACGCTCAACCTGGTGCGCGCCTTCGTCACCGGCGGCTACGCCGACCTGCGCCAGGTGCACACCTGGAACACCGACTTCGTCCGCGAGTCGCCGGTCGGGCAGCAGTACGAGGCGATGGCCAACGAGATCGAGCGGGCGCTGACCTTCATGAAGGCGATCGGCGCCGACCCCGACGAGTTCCACCGGGTCGACTTCCACTCCAGCCACGAGGCGCTGGTGCTGGAGTACGAGCACGCGATGACCCGCATCGACTCGCGCACGAGCACGCCGTACGACGTGTCCGGCCACTTCGTGTGGATCGGGGAGCGCACCCGGCAGCTCGACAACGCCCACGTCGAGCTGCTCAGCCACATCCGCAACCCGATCGGCGTGAAGCTGGGGCCGACCACGACGCCGGACGACGCGCTCGCGCTCGCCGCGAAGCTCAACCCGCAGAACCAGCCCGGCCGGCTGACGTTCATCACCCGCTTCGGTGCCGGGAAGATCCGCGACGGCCTGCCGAACCTGGTCGAGAAGGTCACCGCCGCCGGCCTCGAGGTCGCGTGGGTGTGCGACCCGATGCACGGCAACACCTTCGAGGCCAGCTCGGGCTACAAGACCCGGCGCTTCGACGACGTCATCGACGAGGTGCAGGGCTTCTTCGACGTGCACCGCTCGCTCGGCACCTGGCCCGGTGGCATCCACGTCGAGCTCACCGGCGACGACGTCACCGAGTGTGTCGGCGGTGGCGAGGAGCTGCTCGAGGTCGACCTCGGAAACCGGTACGAGTCGGTCTGCGACCCGCGCCTGAACCGCGTCCAGTCCCTCGAGCTCGCCTTCCTGGTCGCCGAGATGCTGCGCAAGGCCTGAGGCCAGCTGGCCGCGAGCCTGCGAGCGGGCTGCGTCGGCCGAAGGGGTTGAGCAAGCCCCGCGGGGGCGAGCTTGCGAGCCCGAGCGACGGGCGCGTCGAAACACACGAGCGCCCGGCGGTAGGTTCGGCGGCGTGATCGATCTGCGCAGCGACACCCTGACCCGCCCGACCGAAGCCATGCGGCGGGCGATGGCCCGGGCCGAGGTCGGTGACGACGTGTACGGCGAGGACCCCACGGTCGCGCGCCTCGAGGAGCACGTCGCCGGGCTGCTGGGCCACGAGGCGGCCCTGTTCACCCCGACGGGGTCGATGGCCAACGTGCTCGCCGTCCGCTCGGTGGTCGGTGTCGGCCAGGAGGTGCTCTGCGAGGCCAGCGCCCACATCGCGCGCGCCGAGCTCGGCGCGCACGGTGCCTACACCGGGCTGACGATGCGCACCTGGATCCACCCGCGCGGACAGGTGGACCTGACCACGATCGAGTCGATGTACGCCCCCGACATGGGGCCGTTCTTCGTGCCCACCGCGGCGATCTCGGTCGAGAACACGCACAACTTCGCCGGGGGAGCGGTGCTGCCGCTGCAGGACCTCCGGGACCTGCGCGAGTTCGCGACCGGAGTGGGCGTCAGCGTCCACATGGACGGCGCCCGGATCTGGAACGCGCACGTCGCCACCGGTGTCCCGCTGGCGGAGTACGGCGCGGTCGCCGACGTGCTGGCGGTGTGCCTGTCCAAGGGCCTGGGTGCGCCGGTGGGCTCGCTGATGGTCGGCAGCGCCGACGCCATCGCCGAGGCCCGGATCTGGCGCAAGCGGATGGGCGGTGGGATGCGTCAGGTCGGCATCCTGGCCGCGGGCGGGCTGCACGCGCTCGAGCACCACGTCGAGCGGCTGGCCGAGGACCACGCGCACGCTCGCTTGCTGGCCGAGGCGTGCGGCGTGGACCCCGCGGCGGTGGACACCAACATCGTGGTGGTGCCCCGCTCCGACGCCGCCGACTTCGTGGCGGCCGCCCGTGAGGAGGGCGTCCTGGTCTCGGCCGTCGGCCCCGCCGCGGTCCGGATGGTGACCCACCTCGACGTCGGCCGGGACGAGGCCGAGAAGGCCGCCGCGGTGCTCGCCCGGATCGCCTGACGCGCCGGGGCCGCGCCTCGGCCCGTCGAACCGGATCAGGGCGGGCGACGTAGATTTCGATATGACCAGATTCCGCCGCTGGGCGGTGGTGGCCGCCCTGGTGCTGCTGGTCGTGTGCGCGCCCCTGGCGCGGCGCCTGCTCCCGGTCCACGACGACCCGGCGAGCGCCACCGAGCTGCTCGCCCGGATCGCCGCTTCGCAGGACCAGGGGTACTCGGGTTACGTCGAGACCCTCGGCACGCTCCAGCTGCCGGTCTCGGACCGGTTCCTCGACATCGGCACCCTGCTCGGTGAGCCGACCCGGATGCGTGTGTGGTGGCGCTCGGCCGACTCCTGGCGGGTCGACCGGCTGCTCGCCACCGGCGAGAGCGACCTGGTCCACGACGGCCCGCTGACCACCCGCTGGGACTACGAGGACGGCGAGGCGCGGCAGGGCATCGACCCCGCCATCCGGCTGCCCCGGGCCTCGGACCTGCTGCCCGCCCCGCTGGCCCACCGGTTGCTCGGCGGCGCCGCCGACGAGGAGGTGACCCGGCTGCCGGCAGCGCGTGTGGCCGGCCGCGATGCGCCGGGTCTGCGACTGACCCCCGCGTCGACCAGCACCAGCATCGACCATGTCGACGTGTGGGCCGACGCCGTGTCGGGGCTCCCGCTGCGTGTCGAGGTGTACGACGCGGCGGGCGCCGACCCGGTCTTCACCTCGCAGTTCCGGGACTTCTCGGCGGGTGCCCCCGGTCCGGCGACGACCCGTTTCGAGCCCGCGCCGGGCGTCCGGGTCTCGACCGACGACGTCCTCGACATCGCCGACGCCGCCAACCGGTACGCGCCCCTGGTCCCGCCGAAGACCCTGGCCGGGCTGCCGCGCAGTCCGACCTCCGACGGGGCTGTCGGCGTCTACGGCAGCGGCGTCAGCCAGGTCCTCGCGCTGCCGCTCCGCGACCGGGAGGCGGTGCCGCTGCGGGAGCAGCTGGACCGCACGCCCGGGGTGCGGCGCGGGCCGGAGGGGACCTCGGTGTCCGTGGGACCGCTGGGCACGCTGCTCACCGGCGGCCCCTCACAAGGGGGCTGGCTGGTGACGGGGACCGTGACGCAGCGGACGCTCCGCGAGGCGGCCCGGGACCTCGCGACCGGGGTGCGCTTCGTGGAGGGCGAGCGATGATCCGGACGCAGGGGCTGACCAAGCGCTACGGCCGCATCCTGGCCGTGGACGCGCTCGACCTCGAGGTCCGGGAGGGCGACGTCTACGGCTTCCTCGGTGCCAACGGCTCCGGGAAGACCACCACGGTGCGGATGCTGCTCGGTCTGGTGCTCGCGACGTCGGGTGCCGCCGAGGTGCTCGGTCGCGCCATGCCGCACGGGGCGCGGGAGGTGCTCCCACACGTCGGCGCGCTGGTCGAGGGGCCCGCGGCGTACCCCCATCTCTCGGGCCGTGCCAACCTCGCGATCTTCGATGCGATGGGTGCGGGCGGGGACCGGGGGTCGCGCGCCCGGAGGATCGACGACGCCCTCGAACGGGTGGGGCTCGCCGGGGTGGACCGACGACCGGTGCGCGCCTACTCGCTCGGGATGAGGCAACGGCTGGGGCTCGCCAACGCCCTGCTCCGCAAGCCACGGCTGCTGGTGCTCGACGAGCCCACCAACGGCCTGGACCCGCAGGGCATCCACGAGATCCGGGACCTGCTGCTGGGGCTCAACGCCGCAGGCACCACGATCTTCCTCTCGAGCCATCTGCTCGCCGAGGTGGAGCACATGTGCAGCCGGGTCGGGGTGCTGGACCGCGGCCGGCTGGTGGTCCAGGAGCAGCTCGACGTGCTGCGGCGCCCCACCGGACGGTGCGTGGTGCAGACGCCCGACGGGGACCTCGCCCTGAGCCTGCTCGACGGGCGGGTGGAGCACCGGGAGGGAGAGCGCCTGCTGGTCCGGGTCGACGACGCGGCGGCCCTCAACGCCCGGCTGGTGCGCGGCGGGGTGCGGGTCGAGTCCCTCGCAGCCGAACGTCGGAGCCTCGAGCAGGTGGTCCTCGAGGCGACCAGCGCCGGTGGGGACCGCGGGGTGCCCCGATGATCGCCGTGGAGCTGCGCAAGCTGGTCCTGAGCCGGCGCACCTGGGTGACGATCGCACTCATCGACGCGTTGCCGACGCTGGTGGCGGTGCTGCTCGCGGTCACCGACCTCGGCCCGCGGCCGGGCACGGGGCCCGCGTTCCTGTCGGCCGTGCTGACCGACGGCAGCCTGTTCCCGCTGGCGGCCCTCGGCATCGTGCTGCCGCTGTTCCTGCCGATCGCCGTGGCGATCACCGCGGGGGAGGCGATCGCCGGTGAGGCCCAGGCGGGCACCCTCCGGTACGTGCTGGTCCGTCCGGTCGGCCGTACCCGGCTGCTGGTGGCCAAGCTGGTCAGCGTGATGGCCTTCGTGGCGATCACGGTGCTCGTCGTGGCCGTCACGGCGTACGTGGTGGGGACCAGCCTGCTCGGCCGGGGCAGCGTCGCCGCGGCGACCACCAGCGTGTCGGGGAGCTCGCTGTCCACGCAGGAGCTGCTGGTGCGCACCGGCCTGGCCCTCGGCTACGCGATGCTCTGCATGCTCGGCGTGGCGGCGGTCGCGCTGTTCCTCTCGACGGTCACGGAGTCACCGCTCGGCGCCGCGCTCGGCACCCTGGCGGTGCTCATCGCCTCGACCATCCTGCTCACCCTCGACGCCGCCGAGGCGCTGCGACCGTTCCTGCTCACGCGCTACTGGCTCGCCTTCGTCGACCTGTTCCGAGATCCGATCCTGTGGCGGGACGTGCTCCGCGGTGTGCTCCTCCAGGGGGTCTACGTGGTCGTCTTCCTGGCCGCAGGCTGGGCCAACTTCATGACCAAGGACGTCACCGACTAGCCCCGGCACACCGCGGTCCCCGGGACCCGCGGTCGGGCGCTGCCCAGCTCGAGGAGCGTCATCGCCACCACGGTGGGCGACCGGGGCACGTCGCCGTGGGCCAGGACCGCCCCCGGGCAGACCGACTGGACCGAGAAGTCCACGGCTCCGTCCAGCCGCGCGGACTCCGGCGGCACCACCACCCGGTCGTCGGTGGTCCAGATCGACACCCACAGCGGTCCGTCGGGGGTCTCGTCACCGGCGTCGAGCCGGCGCAGCAGGTCGCTGCCCGGGGCGAGCTGCCGGCAGGCGACCGGGCAGGTGTCGGGGGCGAGCCCACTGCCCAGGGCCGCCACGTCGCTGCCGTGGTGCGGGGAGGCGAGGGTGACCACGCGTCGTACGACGTCGCCGCCGCCCTGCTCGGCCACCCAGAGCCTGGCGACCACCCCGCCGGCGGAGTAGCCGACGACGTCGACCGACGAGGCGCCGGAGCGCGCGAGCACCCGACGGGCCGAGGCGGCCAGCGCACGGGCCTGCTCCCGCAGGTCGATGGTGCCGCCCCCGGCCGCCGGCACCACGGTCACGTCGCGCCCGGCGTCGCGGAGCCCCGCGGCAAGCACCTCGAGCGCGCTCGTGGACCCGCCGTAGCCGGGCACCAGCAGCACGGGTCCCTGCACCGCCTGGGAGACGGGGTGCACGGGGTCCTCCCGGCCCGCCGTTGCCGCCAGCGTGACGGCCACCAGCACGGCGACCGCCGTTGCCGCGGCCGAGACGAGCACGAAGCGGCGGCGCTGGGGGGACAGGGCGTCGAGCACCCGTCCAGTGTCCCTCCGCCGGTCCGCCCGGAGGTGCCGTCAGCCGGCCGAGCCCTGCAGCGTCACGTCGCTGATGGGCGTGTAGTTGCGGGCGGCGCGTCCGTGCCCGGGCGGCGACACCGAGACGAGCCGGAGCCGGACGTGCTCGGTGGTCACCGGGTCCACCCGCTGGGTCTGCATCTTCTTGGTGTCCCGCAGGTCCTGGGTGACCGTGGTGCCGTCGTCGAAGGTCCACTCGACGGCGAGCACGCGACGGTTGCCGTGGTACCAGTCCAGCGTGCGGCCGCGCTGGTCGGTCGCGGTCTTGGCGTAGCCGTTGACGAGCCCCACCTTGGTCAGCCTCGTCGGGGCGGCGAGGTCGAAGGTGATCACCTTTCCGGTGCCGTCGCCGGCCATCCGCCAGCAGGTGGTCGGAACGCCGTCGAGCATGTTGCGCGCCTCGTAGCGGACCATGTTGCCGTCGACGTCCTGGTTGGGAGGGGCGGTGGCGGGGACCCGTGCGGTGGCGTCGCGGGCCACGCCCGTGACGCCGGACGACTTGGCACCATGACCCTCGTGGCCCGACCGGGAGTCCGTGGCCCGCGCGGGCGTCTCGGTGTCGCTGCCGCCGAGCAGCCACACGCCGAGCAGCGTGACCAGCACGAGCGCGGCGGCTCCGGCCGCCCAGGGGGCCCAGCGCCGGCGACCGGCGTCGGATCGCGGGGGCGGCGCCACGCCCGGCTGCCCCGGCGGGGGTGGCGGGGGCGGGGGTGCTGACCTGGTCGGTGACCTGGTCGGCGAAGAGGGGGAAGCGGGGCCCGTCGCCGGGGGCCACCGGTGCCGGCGGCGGTGGCGGCGGGGTGCTCGGCCGGGCCGCGTGGCGGGGCAGGGGCCGCTCGGCGGTGTCGGTGCGCCAGTCGTCAGGCTGCTCGCCGTGCTGCTCGACGGGCATCTCGACCGGGGGCAGCTGCCGCGTCGCGTCGGCGGACTGATCGGTCGGCGCGGACTCGCGCAGCCGGCCGCAGCTCGTGCAGAACCGACCGCCGACGAGCTCGTGACCGCAGCTCGCGCACGTGTCCATCCACCCTCCTCGGGTCGTCTCGGGCCGTCAGCCAGAGTAGGGAGGGGGTGGGCTCGGAGGGAAATCGGCCAGCACCGACCGGACCCGCAGCACCTGCCGGTCACACCGCCAGGTGCTGCACCTCGGCCTCGACCTTGCGCCGCGGCACGAGCTCGACGACGAGCATCGCGGCCAGCACCATCAGCCCGCCGGTCACCATCCGCAGGGTGAAGACCTCGCCGCCGAGCAGCACCGCGAACAGGGCCGCGAACACCGGTTCCATGCTCATGATGATCGCGCTGCGGGTCGGGGCCAGGTGTGCCTGGGCCCAGGTCTGGCCGACCAGCGCGAGCGCCCCCGCGAACAGCGCCATGTAGACGACCGAGAGCCAGTCGGCCGGGGTCTGCGGCAGGACGATCCCGTCGGGCGCCGTCGCCGCGAGGCAGACGAGCGTGATCACGACGAGCTGCACGATCGACATCCCGAGGGCCTCGTGCGGGGTGGACCAGGCGCCCAGCCCGACGATGTGCAGGGCGTAGAGCATGGCCGCGACCAGCGTGATCGCCTCGCCGTACCCGACGGAGAGGCCGTTCAGGGTCAGCACGCCCAGCCCGGCGCTGGCGAGCAGCACGGCGCCCCAGGTCATGGCGGTGATCCGGCTGCGCAGCAGCACCGCGGCGAAGACGGGCGTCAGGACGACGTACATCCCGGTGATGAACCCGGACACGCTGGCCGGGGTGTGCGCCAGGCCGGCGGTCTGCAGGATCTGGGCGACGCCGTACAGCAGGCCCAGGACCACGGCACCCCGGCGGGCGGACGGGGAGAGGCGAGCCACCGCGCGGGGGGCGACCACCAGCAGTGCCACGCTGGCGATCGCGAACCGCACGGCGAGGAAGTCCAGGGTGGGCACCCGGTCGAGCAGGTCGCGGATCAGGAAGAACGTCGACCCCCACATCGCGGTGATGCCGAGCAGGGCACCCGCGGCCAGCAGGGAGGTACGCCGGGTCGTGCGCGGGGTCATCCGGCGCAGGTCCGGGCGTGTGCCGCCTCCCGCAGCCGCTTGAGCAGCGGGATGTCGACGTTGTCCGGGCCGCGGGAGCCGGGGGTCTCGAGCACGAACGGCACCCCGTCGGTGGCCGGGTGCGCGAAGAGCTCCTCGAACGCCCCGGTGCCGATGTGGCCCTGGCCGATCAGCTGGTGGCGGTCCTTGAACGCACCCCGCACGTCCATCGAGTCGTTGGCATGGACCAGACGCAACCGTCCGGGCCCGCCGATCTCGACGATCCGGTCCACGGTGGCGGCGGCACCGCCGGCCTCGTCCAGCGGTGCCCCGGCCGCGAAGACGTGGCAGGTGTCGAGGCAGATGCCGGCCTTCGGATGCAGGTCGAGGGCCGCCAGGTAGGGCTCGAGGTCGTCGACGCCGGCGCACAGCGAGCGGCCCTGCCCGGCGGTGGGCTCCAGCAGCAGCCACGGGGCGTCGTCGCCGGACACCAGGTCCAGCAGCGGCAGCAGGCCCTCGCGCACCTGCCGCAGCGCGGCGGCGTACCTCGCCTCGCTCTCGGCGGGATCCGTCGACGGGTCGACGAAGGACCCGGTGTGCACGACGACGCCCTCGGCGCCGATCTCGGCGGCCCGGCGCAGGTTGTGGGCGACCGAGGCGACCGACTTCTCGTAGGTCGCCGGGGTGGGGGAGCCGAGGTTCACCAGGTAGGGCGAGTGGATGAAGACGCGCATCCCCCGGCGCTCGGTCTCGGCGCGGAAGCGGCGGTCGTCGGCGGGCTTGCCGGCCGACAGGGCCCAGCCGCGCGGGTTCCCGACGAAGACCTGCATGGTCTCGCAGTGCAGCAGGTCGGCGTTGGCGAGCGCGCCGTCGACGAGGCCCTTGCCCACCAGCACGTGGGTCCCGATCGGGTTGCGGGCAGCCGGGTCCACGGTCGGATCGAGGGGCATGCGAGCAGGTTAGGCGCGAGCGGCCGGCCGGGACGAACCGGGGACGGTCACAGGATGGAGAGGACCACCGTGGAGCCCTTGGGCGCCATCGTCCCCGACCCCGGGTCGACCGAGTAGACGTAGCCGACGCCGATGTAGTGGTCGTTCTTCTCCACGTCGACCTGGAACCCGAGCGCCTCGAGCTTGGCCGTCGCGGAGTCCACGCCGGAGGCGACGAGCCCGCCGGGGATCTCGATGAGCTCGGGTCCCTTGGAGACGACCAGCCGGACAGTGTCACCGCGGTAGAGGGTGCCGGTCGTCGGGGTCTGCGAGATCACGTGGCCCTCGACGACGGTGTCGGAGAACTCCTCGCTGCCACGGTCGACCGACAGCCCCTTGGCCTCCAGCGAGCGCTGGGCCTTGTCGGCGTCCTTCCCGGTCCAGTCGCGCAGGTGGATCGGCCGTGGGCCCAGGCTCACGACCAGGTCGACCGCGGAGTCCGGCCTCAGCGTGGTGCCGGCCCTCGGGTCGCTGCCGATGACGGTGCCCTGGGGCACCTTCTCGGAGTACTTCTCGGTGGTGCTGCCGAAGGACAGGTGCGTCGCGAGCAGCGCGTCCTGGGCCTCGTCCTCGCTCATCCCCTTCGTGCGGGGGACGTCGTAGCGCTCCTTGCCCAGCGAGAGCACGACCGTCACGGTGCCGCCGTCGAGGACCCGGGAGCCCGCGCCGGGGTCGGTGTCGATGACCCGGCCCGCGGGCACGGTCTCGGAGTAGGCCCGGTCGCCCAGCTCGGCGTCGAGGCCGGCGGTCTCGATCTTCTTCACGGCCGCGGCCTTGCCCAGGCCGATGACGCCGGGGGTGGAGGTGTAGCGGGCCCAGCCGAACCAGTAGGCACCGACGCCTGCCGCCGCGACCAGCAGCAGCACCAGCACCAGCAGGATCGGGCCTCGCCGGGAGCGGCGTGGGCGGCGTGGGCCGCCGGACGCGCGGACCGCCCGAGGATCCGGACGGCGGCGCCGGCGGCGCTGGGTGGACCGCGGGATCAGGCTGGTGTGCTCGGTGGCCTCACGCGCCGGCGGCGCCAGCAGCGCGCCGATGGCGGCCCCGTCGAACGGGTCGGGTGCGGTGTCGTGCGAGTCCCGGGACGGCGCCTCGACCGCGACGGTCTCGCCGGTGTCGGGGTGCAGCAGCACCGGGGCGAGGTCGGCGGTGAGGTCGGGGTCGTCGAGGACACCGTCGGCGAGGGCGTGGTTGACCCGCCGCAGCTGGTGCAGGAGGACGCCGGCGTCGGCCGGCCGCAGGTGCTTGTCCCGGGCCGTGGCGCGGGCGACCAGCGCGTCGACGTACGCCGGGACGTCGGGGACCGACCGCGACGGCGGCGGGACGTCCTCGTGGACGTGCTTGTACGCCACCTGGATCGGGGACTCACCCTCGTGCGGCTTGGTGCCCGTCAGCAGCTCGTAGAGCATCACGCCGGCCGCGTACACGTCGGCACGGGTGTCGGCGCGGCCGTCGAGCACCAGCTCCGGGGCGAGGTAGGACACGGTCCCGATCAGCACGCCGGAGGTCGCGGTGTGCTGGGTGTCGGCACTGACGGCCTTGGCCAGCCCGAAGTCGGCGACCTTGACCTGGCTGGCGCCGGTGTTGGGGTCGGTGGCGATGAGGACGTTCTCGGGCTTCACGTCCCGGTGGATCAGCCCGGCCCGGTGGGCAGCGGCGAGCGCGGACAGGACGGGCTCGAGCAGCGCCAGCGCACGGGCCGGCGGCATCGGGCTCTCCTTGCGGATCACGTCGCGCAGGGTGTGCCCGGCGACGAGCTCCATCGCGAGGTAGACGGTGTCGGCGTCCTGGCCCTGGTCGTAGACCGCGACGACGTTGGGGTGGGAGAGGCGGGCGGCGGCGCGGGCCTCGCGCACGAAGCGGGCCGCGAAGTCCTCGTCGTCGCCGAGGCCGGAGTGCATCACCTTGACCGCGACGGTCCGGTCCAGGCGGATGTCGGTGGCCTCGTACACGCTGGCCATGCCGCCGCGGGCGATCCGTGGCCCGATCCGGTAGCGGCCGTCCAGCAGCCGGCCGGTCATGGGGTCGCCAGTGACAGCCTCGGTGCCCGTGCGGGCGTGCCGATCTGACTGCACAGCGACCCTCCTGCGGCCGGACGGGGAAGGATCCGGGACCCTCATGGTACGGACGTCGCCGCCCCGGTCCGTGCTGAGGAGCCACCGGCGTGGCGCAGGCAACACCCGGTGCGGGGGTCAGGCGGGTGGCCGACCCGCCTCGAGCCTGCCCTTGATGGCCAGCACGTTGGCCACGTAGTGGCGGGTCTCGCCGTACAGCCCGTGGGAACGGACGGCGCCGAGGCCCTGGTAGTAGGCGCCGACCAGGTGCCGCTGCGAGCCCGTCTCGTCGCCGAGCACCCGCAGCAGCCGGACCCCCGCGGTGGCGTTGTCGGCGAGCCGGTGCAGGTGCAGTCGCCGGCCCTCGTAGAGGGACATCCAGGCGCCGGTGCCGGGCAGCACCTGCATGGCCCCGATCGCGCCCGCGGCCGAGCGCGGGCCCATCCGCCAGCCGGACTCCTGCCAGGAGACCGCCAGCGCCAGCTGGGGGTCCACGCCGTGCCGCACCGCCGTCCGGGCGACCGTCCGCCGCACCGTGCCGGTGCCGGGCGGCGGGGCCGCGGGCCGGGTGCGGTGGTGGCCGGCGCGGTGGCCGGGCCTGCGGTGGTGCCGGTGCGCCTTGGTCCGGTGGCGCGGCAGCGCAGACTTCACCACCGGGATCTCGAGGTGCTGGCCGACCCGGATCGCGCCGCTCGCGCCGAGGTGGTTGTGGGCGACCAGCTCGGCGGTCCAGGCGTGGTAGCGGACGGCGAGCCCGGTCACGGTCTCGCCCGGCCGGACCCGGTGATCGAGGATCTGGCGGCCCGGCGGCAGGTCGCCGTCGGAGGCCTGGGCGGGGGTGGGCAGCAGGAGCATGGTGAGTCCGGCCACGCCGGCGGTGATCAGTCGTCTCGTCGAGGACATCGGGTCGACTCCCTTCGCGCCGGCGCGGCGCCCGGATCCCGAGCGACCCGGCGGGGGAAGCCGCGGGCGACCCTCGACGGTAGCCCGCTCCCGGGTGTGACTCAAGTGACGCCTGTGGCACGCGTGGCCGGGAAGCCACCGCGTTTTCGTCCCCGGCGGAGCGAGTGGAAGAGTGGTCCCATGACTGAACCCAGACTCGCCGACGCCGACCTCGGCGCGCTTGTTCCCGCGTGGATCGACTGGGCGGAGACCGCCCGTCAGCTCGGGGTGACGGTGGGCAAGGTCCGCACGATGATCCGGGACCACGAGCTCGCGGCCGCCGTCCCCGCGGCGGGTGCCGGCCAGCAGGTCCCCGCCGACTTCGTCCAGGACGGCCTGGTCGTCAAGGGGCTGCCCGGCCTGCTCACGGTGCTCCACGACGGTGGGTACGACGACCGCGAGTGCATCGCCTGGTTGTTCACCGACGCGGCGCTGCCCGGCCGGCCCATCGACGCGCTGCGCGAGAACCGCGGCTCGGAGGTGAAGCGCCGGGCCCAGGCGATGGCGTTCTGACGCCACGCCCGGCGAGGCGCGGGATCAGACGGCCCGGTCGGTGGCCGCAGAGGCGAGGTCACGCAGGACGGCCCGGGCCCGGCCGTCGACCTCGGCCCGGTCCAGCGCGGCCACCGCGCGCCCGGCCAGCTCGGTGATGACCGACTCGACCTGGCGGTGGGCGCCGGAACCGTCGATGATGCCGCGCAGCTGCTCCACCGCCGCTGCGTCGAGCGGGGTGCCGAGGGAGCCGTGCAGGAGCTGCGCCTGCTCCGGGGCGGCGCCGTCGAGGGCGAGCGCGACCAGGACCGTGCGCTTGCCCTCGATCAGGTCGTCGCCCGCCGGCTTGCCGGTGGCGGCCGGGTCCCCGAACACCCCCAGCAGGTCGTCGCGCAGCTGGAACGCCTCACCCAGCGGCAGCCCGAACGCCGTCAGCTCGGCCATCGTCCGCGGCCCGGCGCCGGCCAGCGCGGCCCCGATGTGGAGGGGGCGCTCGATGGAGTACTTCGCGGACTTGTAGCGCAGCACCGTCATCGCGGCGTCGACGTCGGCGAGCCCGCGGGCCTGCACCGAGACGTCGAGGAACTGACCCGCGATCACCTCGGAGCGGCAGTGGTCGAACACGTCGAGCGCGGGCGCGACCTGCGCCAGCGGCAGGCCGCAGCGGCGCAGCATCTCGTCGGCCCAGGTCAGCAGCAGGTCGCCGAGCAGGATCGCCGCGGCGGCGCCGTACTGCTCGGGGACCCCTCGCCACCGGGCCTGCCGGTGGTCGGACTCGAACTGGCGGTGCGTCGCGGGACGTCCGCGGCGGGTGTCGGAGGCATCCATCAGGTCGTCGTGCACGAGCGCGCTCGCGTGCAGCAGCTCCAGCGAGGCGCAGGCGCGGACGAGGGCGGCCTCCTCCTCGGGGCGCGTCGCGACGTCGGGGGTGACGGCCAGATGTCCCCAGTAGCAGAAGGCCGCGCGGAACCGCTTGCCGCCGGACACCGAGGCGCGCGCCTCGTCCAGCAGTCGCGACGCGTCCGGGCCCAGCGGTGCCAGCCGGGCGGCCTGCTCGTCGAGGAACGCGTCGAGCGCGGCCTGGACGCGATCGCGGAAATCTGCGCTGTCCCACCCGCTGCTCGTCACGCAAAGAGGGTAGACAGAGCCTCTTGTCCCGTGGACAACGCCCCCGAGGGCCGTCGGTGCTACCTACACTCGCGCCATGGACAACGACCGCGCCCAGAGCATCGGGGAGCTCATCCGCGGTGGGGGGCGCTCGTTCTCGTTCGAGTTCTTCCCACCCAAGGACGAGGCCGGGGAGGAGCAGCTCTGGCGCGCGATCAGCGCGCTGGAGCCGGCCGGCCCCACCTTCGTCTCGGTGACCTACGGCGCGGGCGGCAGCACCCGCGACTCGACGGTCCGGCTCACCTCCCGCATCGTCCGCGAGACCACGATGACGCCGATGGCGCACCTGACCTGCGTCGGGCACACGCGCGCCGAGCTCGAGACGATCCTCGACTCCTACTCCGAGGCCGGCGTGCGCCACGTGATGGCGCTGCGCGGGGACCCCAGTGACGGACCCCGGGCGCCCTGGACAGCCACGCCGGGCGGGCTGAACTACGCCGGCGAGCTCGTGGAGCTGGTCAAGAGCCGCGGCTCCTTCACCGTCGGGGTGGCCGCCTTCCCCGAGGGGCACCCGTCGGCGCTGTCGCTGGACCACGACGCGGACGTGCTGGCGGCCAAGGCGCGGGCCGGTGCGGAGTTCGCGGTCACCCAGATGTTCTTCCGGGCCTCGGACTACTTCGGCCTGGTGGAGCGGGTGCGCGAGCGTGGCGTCGAGATCCCGATCCTGCCCGGCATCATGCCGATCCTGAACCTCAACGCCATCCGCCGCCAGGGCGAGCTGATCGGTGCCGACGTCCCGGCGGAGGTCGTGTCCCGCATCGCGGCCCACGAGGGGGACGCGGCCGCACTGCGGGCCGAGGGGATCGCGGTGGCCGTGGAGCTGTGCGAGGAGCTGCTGGCCGGCGGTGCCCCGGGGCTGCACTTCTACACGCTGAACCGCTCGAAGGCGACGCTGGAGATGTTCGAGGCGCTGAGGCTCACCGTCTAGGGGAGGCTCACCGTCCAGGGAGGCTCACCGGGCCGGACCGACCGCCTGCGCCACCAGTGCAGCGGACAGCCCCACGAACGGCAGCCCCGCCCCCGGGGTCGCGTGGGCCCCGGCGGCGAAGACGCCGGGCACGGGCGTCGCGGGCCCGAGCCGGTGCCGCACGGTGCCGCGGCCCTGCCACAGGACCCCCAGCGGCGAGCCGCCCCAGCGCTCGACCAGCTCGCGGGGGGAGCGGTCCACACGGGCCACGACCTGGGTGCGGACGTCGACGCCGCGGCGGGCCAGGGCGACCAGGATGTCCTCGGCCAGCCGGCCCCGCCCGTGCACGGTCCAGGCGGCGTGGCCCTCGGGGGCGCGTCCTCCGGTGCGCACGACCAGCAGCGGGTCGCCGTGCAGCACCGTCTCGTGCGGCAGGTCCGGCACGTCGCCCTCGAGCCCGACGTGGACGACCACCGGTGGGATCGCCGGCATCGTCCGTCGCACGAACCCCGCCAGGGCGGGGAGCCGGCGCGGGTCCACGGCGCAGACCACGACCTCGGCGTCGACCTCGCCCGCGGTGGTCGCGACCGCCGCCACCCGGCCCTCGCGCAGGACCAGGTCGGTCGCGCCGACGGAGGTCCGCACGTCCACCTTGCGGGTGGTCAGCCGCTTCTCGAGCGCGGTCCCGAGCGCGGCCATGCCTCCGGCGACCGTCCACGCGCCGAACCGCTGCTCGACGTACGCCGTCACGCCGAGCCAGGCCGGCACGTTGCGGAGGTCGTGTCCCTCGGCGACGAACGGGTGGCCGGCCACCAGTCGCAGGCGCTCGTCGCGGAACGTCCGGCGCAGGCGCTTGTGCAACATCTCGCGACTGTCGAGCCGGGCCGCCACCTCCCGGGGAAGCGCGTCGGGCTGCCAGGGCCGCTCGAGGTAGCCGCGGCGGAGCACGTCCCAGTCGTCGGAGTAGGAGGCGACGTGGTCCACCCAGCGCCGGCCGAGCCCGGCGCCGAGGGTGTCGAAGGCAGCGATCTGGGCCGCGCGGGAGCCGGCAGGCAGCGAGACCGCGGTGCCGTCCTCGAACCGGTGCTCGCGGGCCACGTCGAGCGTGACCAGGTCCAGCTCGCGCTCCAGGGGGCGCCCGGACTTGCGGAACAGGTCGCGGACCACCGCGGGCAGGAGGGTGTGGGTCGGTCCCGCGTCCCAGGCGAAGCCGTCCTGCGACTCCTCGGTCAGGGCGCCGCCCAGGCGCGCCGACTGCTCGAGCAGGGTCACGTCGTGGCCGAGCTTCGCCAGCCGCGCCGCCGAGGCCAGGCCGCCGAAGCCGCCACCGATCACCACGACGCGCGCCACGGTGCCACACCCTACGGCGCGGCGACCGCCCCGGCACTGCGCAGGTCGGGGGCCGGCTCGAGCGCGCCGAAGTCCGTGCCGTACTCCTTGTCCACGAAGGCGAGGAGTGCGGCGTTGACCTGGGCCAGCCGGTCGCCCGGCGCCAGCGCGACACACGGGTCGACCTTGGCGAAGAACCCGGTGGGGGTGTCGGCGACGGACAGGGTGTTCCCGGTCTCGGCGCGGGCTCGGGTGAACGAGCGGCCGTCCCAGGTGACGGGGAAGCGGAAGTCCCCGCCGACCTTGGTCCCCTCCGCCAACGCGACCGCCTTGCCGGTGCGGTGGGCGTCCATCAGTCCCACCAGGCTCTCGAGGTCGTCGACGCCGAGGTCCGGGTCCGCCCCGGCCACCACGGCGGACTGCAGGAACGTGAAGAACCTGCGGTCCACCTCCGCGACCGCGGTCGCGCCGGCCGACATCCGGGTGTTGAGCTCGGTGGGGCGGAACCCGTCAGCGGTCAGCACGCCGTCCACACCGAAGGCGCCGCGGTAGCCGTGGGCCTTCCGCAGGTGCGCGCCCACGCGGCGTACGGCGTCGCGCATCTCGTCGCGGTCGGCGGCCGGCGGGTCCCAGAAGGTGCCGAGGCCGCCGTAGACGAATCGTCGGGTGGTCGGGTCGCGGAGCATCGCGATCTCCACCGGCCGGAACGCGGCGGTGCCCGAGTCGAGCACGAAGCCGTGGACCGAGCAGGGCACGCCGTCGAGGAACGGCATCACCCGCACCCGGTCGCAGCGGGGGAGGAAGAAGCCGCGGGCCAACGCCTGGTCCCGGCCGTCGCGGACCCAGCGCACGTAGTTGCCGCCACCGTTGAAGCCGTCCCGGGCGTCGCCGGACCAGACCGCGCCGAGCGGGCCGGCGACCTCCGCGGTGGCCGCGGCGAGGGCACGCTCGTCGACCGGCACGATCAGGTACGGCGCGTGCGGGACGTCGGCGGCCGCCCAGATCTCGTCGGCGAGCATCTTGTCCTCCAGCGCGAGGAACGACGCGGGACGCCCTCCCGCGACCGGCCGCCCGAGGATCGGCTCGTCGGTGGTGACGAAGGGACTGGTGCACCAGATGCCTCGCTGGTCGGGGTCGAACGCGTCGATCGCGGCGACCGCGTGCGGGGGCAGGTGGTGGGCCAGCCGGTCGTGGGCGCGCAGCTCGTCGGTGACCGAGGCGGCGGCCGGCGGCGCCACCTCCACGACGACGCACTCGCCCTCGTCCGGGACGGCCCCGGCACCCCGGGCGGTCGAGACGACCAGGACCGGGCAGCCGAGCTCCCGCAGCCAGCCGATGATCGGGGTGAACCCGGCGAGCACCCCCGGGCCGACGATCACGGGGCGGCCGGCGAACTGGGAGGCGAGGCGGCCGGTCACCTGCGCGCGGGCGGCGGGGTCGGTCAGGCGGTCCGAGGGCTCCATGGGTCGACGTTAGTGAGGGCGCCGGGTGGCCGCCATCGGTTTGCCGGTCACGCTCCTGCGTCGTCAGCGGGTCGGCGCGACGCCTCGGTGGTCACGATTCCGGCGAGCGTGTCGGCGTCTCGAGCCACGACGGTGGTGCCGTCGGCTGCGGTGATGATCGGGCGCTGGATGGTGGCCGGATGGGCTGCCATCGCGCTCAGCCAGGCTTCGCGCTGCTCCGGCTCGCGGGGCAGGGTGATGCCGGCGTCGGCGGTCTCCTTCGGGCGCGCCACGTCCCACGGCTCGAGGCCGAGCCGGGCGACCACCGCACCGAGCTCGGCCGCGGTCGGCGGGTCGTCGAGGTAGCGGCGCACGGTGTAGTCCACGCCGGCTGCGTCGAGCTCGGTCGTCGCCGCCTGGCACTTCGAGCAGGCGGGTCGAGCCAGATCTCCATCAGGACATGCCCGTCAGCCGACCTCGACCTCGGTGGCGCCGGTGAGCTCCAGCAGCTCGCCGTACGACGTGGAGAACACGGCCGCCGGGTGGCCTGCGGCGGCCCACACGACGTCGTGCTCCGCCAGCCACGGGTCGAGGTACGTCGGCACCGGTGCCGGGTGGGCGATGGGGGAGACCCCGCCGATGACCTGGCCGGTGTGCTCACGGACGAACTCCGGCCTGGCCCGCTTCAGCCCGGCCACGCCGATGCGCTCCGCGACCTTGTCGGTGTCGACCCGGTGCGCGCCCGAGGTGAGGATCAGCACCGGCGAGCCCCCGGCGTCGAAGAGCAGGCTGTTGGCGATCGCGCCCACCTCGCACCCCAGCGCCTCGGCGGCCAGTGCGGCGGTGTGGACGGAGTCGGGGAGAATGACGACCTCACCGGTCCCTCCGCGCTGACGGTGCTCGTCTCGAAATCGGCGGATCGCGGGGTGCTCGGTCGTCATACTGCGACCCTAGCCAGAGGCGGGGGCGCCCGTCCGTCCGGTTTCGTGGCGTACGTCGGCCTGGCCCGGCGCGCCTGTGAGAGGAGAGTGCATGAGTCGGCAGCAGCCGCGCTCGGTCAGCGGTGCGACCTGGGTCCTGGGAGGACTGGTGGCCCTCAGCGGCCTGACGGCCCTGCTGACGGTCCTCTTCCGTGACGACATGGTCCGTGCGTGGGCCGCGGGTCACCCCGACGAGACGGGGGTCAAGGCACCGTCGTTCGTGCCGGTGGCGATCGTGCTCTTCGTGGTGTTCGCCCTGCTCGCCGGCGTGCTGGCGATGTTCTTCCTCAGCGGGCACAACTGGGCCCGCCTCGCGCTCACGGGCCTGGCGGCCTTCATGGCGATCGCGACCCTGGCCGGGCTGCGCACGGGCCCGCCGGCGGTGTTCGTGGTGGTCTCGGTGGTCGCGGTGGTGCTGGACGCGGCGTTGGTGTTCTTCCTGTGGCACCGCGACACCAGCGCCTACATCCGGAACATGCGGCTGGCTTCCCACTCGGGCACGCCGGGGTCCCGTCAGCTCTGACGCCCCGCTGACCGGCCCCGCTGACCGGCCCCGCCGGCTCCTGGCGACCGCTCTGCCGGTCCTGCCACCGGTCCGTCCAGACCGGCTCTTGACGCACTGTCCGTGCCGGGGTGTAGCGTTCGAGGTGTTCGAACACGCGTTCGAACGTCGCTCGGCGGGGACGACCTCGACCCCCGTCCCCGCCGGGCCGGTCCTCCGGGTCGGTCGATGTGGCGGGGTCGGTGTCCGGGGTCGAGACGGTGCGGCAGGGAGGCGGCCAGATGAGGCGGTACGACGACCCCGTGGAGGTGCGCAGGGGCTTGGTGACGGGCGTCGAGGGGCCCGAGCAGTTCCTGTGGCGCGGGCGGTTGTGGAAGGTGCGGGCGGTGGTCGCGCACTGGGTGGAGACGGCGCCGTGGTGGCAGTCGTCCGGCGTGCGGGCCGTGGTCGGCTCGGACGACGTCGGTGGGCTCCCGGGCGGGTCGGTTGCTCCGTCCGGCGACCTGCTGGTCGAGCGCGAGCTGTGGCGGGTCGAGGCCGGGCGTGGTGCCGGGCCGACGTCCGAGGTCGACGGGGGCGGGGTCTTCGACCTCTCCTTCGACTGGAGCGACGGTCGCTGGCAGCTCGTCGGCTGCGTGGACTGAGGGGGAGAGATGAGCGTTCCCAACCCCTATGCCCTGCCGGCCACGACGCACTCCTACCTCGCCCGCTCGGCCGAGTCGCTCAGCGAGGCGATGGCTGCGACCGAGGTGCCGGCGCGCTATGCCTGTGCGCACGTGGCCGCGCTGCGTGCTGCGGCGGCCCTGCTGGCCGCCCGGGCGCACCCTGCCCCGGCGCGCCGGCGCGCGCAGAAGAACGCCTGGGTGCTGCTCGCCGAGGTTGCCCCGGAGCTCACCGAGTGGGCCCGCTTCTTCGCCGCCGGCGCGGGCAAGCGCGCGGCGGCGGAGGCCGGCTCGTCGCGAGCGGTGACCGAGCGGGAGGCCGACGACCTGGTTCGCGACGCCGACCGCTTCCTCGCGGTCGTCGAGCAGGCCCTCGGCCTGGTGCCGCACGCGCCGGCGCGAGCCCAGGTCGTGCGGCACGTGAGCTGAGGTGGCGCCCGGTGGAGGGGCGAGGTAGAGTGGTGTTCTTCGAACATGTGTTCGAGGTGACAGTCAGGGGTCGAGCCGGCTGAACGCGCAGGAGGCGACCCGTGCCCGACCCCTTCCCTCATCTCCACGTGGCCTCGGGCTACTCCCTGCAGTACGGCGCCTCCCACCCGCACACGCTCGTCGAGCGCGCCGTCGAGCACGAGATGGACACCCTGGCGCTGACCGACCGGGACGGCACCTACGGCGCGGTGAAGTTCGCCAAGGCCTGCCTGTCCGCCGGCGTGCGCCCGGTGCTGGGGGTGGACCTCGCCCACCGTCCCGCGCTCTCCGGGACGACCGGTCCGGACGACGTCCGGGGGCGGCCCCGGACCCCGGTGCGGGGTGGGGCGTTCCGCGACTCCCGGCTGCCGCGCGTGACGCTGCTGGCCAGCGGCCGGGCCGGGTGGGCGGCGGTCTGCCGGCTGGTCTCGGCCACCCACCTGGCGGGGGAGCGCGGCACCCCCGTCCTCGACCCGGGTTCCCCGGAGGTGGCCGAGCTGCTCGGTTCGGGTGACCTGCTGGTGCTGCTCGGCCCGGCCTCCGAGCTGGGCGCGGCGGTCACCCGACGCCGTGACGACCTGGCCCGGGCGGCGTGGGGGCCGTGGCGGTCGTTGGTGCCCCCCGAGAACCTGCTCGTCGAGCTGGTCTCCCACCGCCTGGGTGCGGCGAGCGGCAGCTGGGGCCCGGGGACCGCGCCCCACGCCGCCCGGATGGCCGGGGTGGCCCGGCAGGCCGGGCTGGGGACGGTGCTCACCAACGCGGTCCGCTACGCCGACCGCCGCGACGCCCCCACCGTCGACGTCCTCGATGCCGCGCGGCGGCTGGTCGCCCTGGGCTCCGCCGACCTGAGGCACGTCGGTCCCTCCCAGTTCCGGGGCAACGCGGAGGGGTTCCTCAAGTCCGGCAAGGAGATGGCCGAGGTCGCCGAGGAGATCTGCCGGCTCGCCGGGCTGGCCGCCGACCCGGGCCGCGAGGCCCGGCAGCTGCTGGCCCGCACCCGCGCGGTGGCCGACCGGTGCGCGCTCGACCCCCGCGCCGACCTGGGCCTGGGGGAGGTGCACTTCCCGGAGTTCGACCTCTCGGCCGGTCGGGGGTGCCGGTCAGGAGGCACCGGCCAGGGGAGCGGGGGTGCGGGCGCCGACGGCCTGCTCCGGGCCCGCTGCGAGGGGGCGATCGGGGACCGCTACGGCTCGGGGCCCCGACAGGTCGTCTGGAAGCGGCTCGACGACGAGCTGGAGACGATCCGTGGGCTCGGGTACGCGTCGTACTTCCTCACCGTCGGCGACGTCACCGACCTGATCCGGGGGATGGGGGTGCGCTGCGCGGCGCGCGGGTCGGGCGCCGGGAGCCTGGTCAACTACCTGCTCGGCATCTCCGGCGTCGACCCGATCCGGCACGGGCTGCTCATGGAGCGGTTCCTCTCGCCGCTGCGGCAGGCGCTGCCCGACATCGACGTCGACGTCGAGTCGGCCCGCCGGCTGGAGGTCTACGAGCGGATCCTGGACCGCTACGGCGGGGAGCGGTGCGTGTGCGTCTCGATGATGGACACCTACCGGGTCCGGCACGCCGTCCGGGACGTCGGGGCGGCGCTCGGCATGCCGCCGGGCGAGATCGACGCGATCGCCAAGGCGTTCCCGCACATCCGGGCCCGCGACGCCCGGGTGGCGCTGCGCGAGCTGCCGGAGCTGCGCGCCTCGGGGCTCGGCGAGGAGCGCCTGGACCTGATGTTCCGGCTGGTGGAACGGCTCGACGGGCTGCCTCGACACATCGCCGTCCACCCCTGCGGGGTGCTGCTCTCGGATGCCACCCTGCTCGACCGGACCCCGGTCGAGGCGTCGTACGCCGGGTTCCCGATGAGCCAGTTCGACAAGGACGACGTCGAGGACCTCGGCCTGCTCAAGCTGGACGTGCTCGGCATCCGGATGCAGTCCTCGATGGCGCACGCCCTCACCGAGATCCAGCGGGTCGACGGCGTGGAGGTCGACCTCGACGACGAGTCCCAGGTGCCCTTCGACGACCCGGCGACCTACGCGATGATCTCGTCCGCCAGGACGCTGGGGGTCTTCCAGATCGAGTCGCCCGGCCAGCGCGAGCTGGTCGGCAAGTCCGGCATCGAGAGCTTCGAGGACATCATCACCGACATCTCGCTGTTCCGGCCCGGCCCGGTCAAGAGCGACATGATCACGCCCTACCTCGACGCCAAGCAGGGCTGGCGGGCGCCGTCGTACCTCCACGACGACCTGCGCCCGATCCTCGAGCAGACCCACGGCGTGGTGGTCTTCCACGAGCAGGTCATCGAGATCATCGCGCGGTTCGCCCGCATCACCAACGCCGAGGCCGACGAGAAGCGCCGCGCCCTCGGCGACGTCGAGGGGATGGCGGAGACGAGGCTCTGGTTCTTCCCGCGCGCCCTCGCCCACGGCTACCCGCTGCCCGTGGTCGAGGGGGTGTGGCGGATCCTCGAGGCGTTCGCGTCCTTCGGCTTCTGCAAGGCCCACGCCGCGGCGTTCGCGCTGCCCACCTACCAGTCGGCCTGGCTCAAGGCGCACTGGCCGGCGCACTTCCTCGCGGGGGTGCTCACCCACGACCCGGGCATGTACCCCAAGCGGCTGATCCTCGAGGACGCCCGCCAGCTCGGCATCACCGTCCTCGGCCTCGACGTCAACGCCAGCGAGAAGGAGTACGTCGTGGAGAAGGTCGGCGACGGGGACGCGCCGGGCGAGGACGCGTCGATCCGGGCGTTCGACCGGCAAGGCGGAGGAGCGATGGCGTGGTCAGGGCGGAGCTCCACGTCGAGCGACGACAACGCCGCCGGCGGGCGCCCGGGCGGCGCGTACGGGATCCGGCTGGCGCTGGCCGAGGTGAAGGGGATCAACGAGGGGGAGGTCGAGCGCATCACCGCTGCTCGCGGCAGCCTGACGGCTGTCGGCGCGGACAGTCCCTACTGCTCGCTCTCCGACTTCTGGCACCGCGCCCAGGTGTCCCGGCCGATCGTGGAGCGGCTGGTGCTGGCCGGCGGGTTCGACTCGGTCTACGGCATCGGGTCGCCGCTGGCCGACGGCGTCCGTCGCCGTGGCCGGATCACCCGGCGCGACCTGCTGCTCCAGGTGGCCGAGCTGGACCGGTACTCCCGGGCCCTCGAGCGGGCCGGCCGCGGGCGCGGCCTGACCGGACGGAGGTCCCCGACCGTGCCGCGCGCGGCCTCCGCGGCACAGGCGCGCGCCGAGGAGGCCGCGGCCCGCAACAGCACCGATCCCGGCGTACGGGAGGGGGCGCCCGCGCTCGAACGACACCCGTTGGCCGACGCAGGGGTGTGGGCGAAGGCCGCCGCCCAGTCCCGGGCCACCCCGCCGCCGCGTCCGGTGACCTCGGTGCAGCTCGCCCTCGACCTCGGGGACGCGCCCGGCGAGGGCCCCGGCGAGATGGTGAGCGGGCTGCCGGAGATGGACGCCGAGGAGAAGATGCGGGCCGAGCTCGAGATCCTCGGGCTCGACGCCAGCCGGCACGTCGTCGACACCTACGCCCGGTTCCTCGACGAGCTCGGGGTGACCCGCAGCCGGGACCTGCTGTCGAGGAGGAGCAAGGCCGAGCTGCTGGTCGCCGGGGTCAAGGTGGCGACCCAGACCCCGCCGATCCGGTCCGGGCGCCGGGTCATCTTCCTGACCCTCGACGACGCCACCGGCCCGGTCGACGCGACGTTCTTCGAGGACGCCCAGGGCCCCTACGCCGCCACCGTCTTCCACTCCTGGCTGCTCGTGGTCCGCGGCGAGCTGCGGCGTACCGGCCGCCGGGGTGTCTCCCTGCGGGCCACCGGCTGCTGGGAGCTGCCCGCGCTCTTCGCGCTGTGGCGCCGTGACGGCATCGACGCGGTTCGCGAGGCGATGGCGGTGGTGCCGGAGGGCTTCGCCGGTGTCGGGGAGGCGGCTGTTGCCGGGGCCGCGGAGAGTCGGGCCACCCGGCCGGTGATGGCGCGCCCGCAGGCCTTCGACTCCGAGGAGCCCGGTCAGCAGGTCCGCGGCCAAGGGCGCGGCCGGCGGCATGGGCCGGCGCCGGGTGCTGGTGCACTCCAGCGGGTTCAAGGTCTCGCCGTACGCCGACATCAAGCCGGCCGGCGAGGCCACCAAGGACGTGGCGCGCAAGCTGTGGCACCGGAGCCCCGGGAGTGCGGGATGACCCACGTCGTTCACGCCCTAGGGTGTGGGGCATGCCAGCCAGTGATCGGCCCAGCGAACGACCCAGCGAACGTCGGGGCGCCGCCCGGACCGCCGTCGTGTGGGACGCCCTGCTCCCGGCCCTCGGTGACGAGCCTCGCGACGTCCTCGACATCGGCGGTGGCACCGGTGGTTTCGCGGTCCGGGTCGCCGAGCTCGGCCACCGGGTCTCGGTGGTCGACCCCAGTCCCGACGCGCTGGCCTCGCTGGCCCGCCGCGCCCGCGAGCGGGGTGTCGAGGTCACCGGGCAGCAGGGCGACCTGTCGACCCTGCTCGACATCACCGGCCGTGACAGTGCCGACGTGGTGCTCTGCCACGGCGTGCTCGAGGTCGTCGACGACCCGGCGGCCGCCCTGGCCACGATCCGCGAGGTGCTGCGTCCCGGTGGCACCCTCAGCCTCCTGGTCGCCCAGCGGCACGCCGCAGTGGTCGCCCGGGCGATGGCCGGCCACTTCCAGCAGGCCCTGGCCCTGCTCGACCCGGCCGGGCACCGCGACGGTGCCCATGGCCGGGCCGGCCGCCGCTTCACCCACGACGAGGCCACCGCGCTGCTGGCCGGCGCCGGCTTCGAGGTGGCCTCGGTGCACGGGGTGCGCGTCTTCGCCGACCTCGTGCCCGGCTCCCTGCTCGACCTCGAGCCCGGCGCGGCCGGTGCCCTGGTCGAGCTCGAGCACGCCGCCTCCGAACGGCCCGAGTACCTCCCGCTGGCGACCCAGCTGCACCTGCTCGCGCGCTAGCGCGCGAGCAGGCAGGAGCACGCGCGCCGCGGGCGAGGTGGCGCGCCCGGCTCGCGGGCGGTGTCCTGCCCTTGCTGCCGGGAGGGTCGGCGTGAGCACCGACAAGTCGCCGCTCACGCCGATACTCCACGTCGACATGGACGCCTTCTACGCGTCCGTGGCGACCCGCGACCGGCCCGACCTGTGGTCGGTCCCGGTCATCGTGGGTGGTGGGTCCCGCGGCGTGGTGCTCTCGGCCAGCTATGCCGCGCGTCAGTACGGCGTGGGCTCGGCGATGCCGATGACTCGGGCCCGGCGGCTGTGCCCGCAGGCCGTGGTGGTGCCACCGGACTTCGAGGAGTTCGCCCAGGTGTCCTCCTCGGTGATGGAGAGCTTCCGGCGGGTGACCCCGCTGGTGGAGGCGCTCTCGCTGGACGAGGCGTTCCTCGACGTGCGCGGCTCGACGCGGCGGCTCGGGTCGCCCCTGGAGATCGCCGAGCAGCTGCGTGCGACGATCCACGACGAGCAGGGCATCACCTGCTCGGTCGGGGTGGCGGCTGCGGTGTCGGTGGCCAAGCTCGCCAGTCGCCGGGCCAAGCCCGACGGGGTGGTGGTCGTGCCGCCCGAGGAGATCACCTCCTTCCTGCACCCGCTCGACGTCGGGGAGCTGTGGGGTGTGGGGGAGAAGACCCGCGCGATGCTCCACCGGCTGGGCCTGGTCACGGTCGGCGATGTCGCCCACACCCCGGTGCGCACCCTGCAGCGCGCGGTCGGAGCAGGCCTCGGCACCCACCTCCACGAGCTGGCGTGGGGCACCGACCGGCGGACGATCGTGCCGCGTCGGGGACCCGACGAGCCCGATCGGTCGATGGGTGCCGACGAGACGTTCGGACGCGACACCGACGACCGCGAGGTGATCCTGCGCGAGCTGCTGCGGCTCTCGACGAAGGTCGCCGGCCGGATGCGGGTCGCGGGGGTGGCGGGACGCACGGTCACGATCAAGGTGAGGTTCGCCGACTTCACCACGATCACCCGTTCCCGCACCCTCCCCGAGGCCACCGACGTGAGCCAGGACGTCTACCGGGCCGCCAGCCGCCTGTACGACGTCCTCGGCCTGCAGCGGGCCCGGCTCCGGCTGGTGGGGGTCAGGGTCGAGGGGCTGGTCCCGCGTGAGACGGTCCACCGCCAGCTGGTCCTCGGTGAGCGTGAGCACGGCTGGTCCGACGCCGACCGTGCGGTGGACCGCGCGACGTTGCGGTTCGGGGCGGCCGCGGTGCGTCCGGCGAGCCTGTTGTCCTGAACCGACCGCCGCCGAACCCTCCCGAACGGCCCGGTCCGGGAATCCCGGACAGATCGGCCCACGAATTTCCCCAACCCGGCTACCGCGATCACCAGCCGCTGCCTAGACTTGAGGCACCCAAGGCCGCGAAAACATCGGCTGGCTTGAGTTAGACCCGTGGAGGAACCGGTGCCGCTCTCGGAAGAGGAGCTCCGACTGCTCGAGCAGATGGAGCGCGCTCTCGTCGAGGAGGACCCCAAGCTCGCCTCGACTCTCCGGGGCACCTCCCTGCGCCGCTCGGCGCGCCGGCGGGCGATCTTCGCCGCGGTCTGTTTCGTGATCGGCATCGCGGTGCTGATGACCGGCGCGATCGCCCGGATCACCCCGGTCGGCATCGTCGGCTTCGTGATCATGCTGGGCTCGGCCACGGTCGCCGTCGCGGCGGTGCGTGGTCATCAGGGTGGCTCCGCCGAGCCCCGCTCGACAGGTCACCCCGCCCACGGCTTCACCGTCATCGACGGCGGCCGTTCCGGACGAACCGGGCGGCTCCGCCGCTCGCGTCGCTCCCGCTCCCACGGCTCCTTCATGGAGCGCATGGAGAACCGCTGGCGCCGTCGCCGCGAGGAGAACGGCGGCTTCTGACCGCACCCCCTCGCCGACCTGTCGCTTCTTGACGCTCAGGATCGGGGCGGTCAGCCGACGTGGTCGACGACCCCGCCGTACCGCGACTGGACCGGGGCCTGGGCCGCAACGTGACGACGGCGGCCCGGACGGGCCGTGACGGACCGTGGCCACCACTCCGCGCGCCGTCGTGCGCCACGGGACGCACCGCCGGCCAGCGCGGCCAGGCAGGTCTCGACGTCGCGGCGCAACGGTCCGGCCGGTGCCGACTCGCGGGCGTAGCGCGACAGCTCCAGCGTCCGGACGATCCGGTCCAGCGCGGCCACGGCCTCCGGGGCCACGTCCGCGCCGTGCCGGGGTCGCTCGGCCGTCTGGCTGTCGACCGGGGAGCCGAGGAACCGCACCAGCCGCCGCCGGGTCTCGCGGGGCGAGCGACCCTCCGGCCACGGCACGCCGAGGTCCAGCGCGGTCGCGCGCAGCTCTGCCCAGGCCTCCTCGGGGCCGCCGGTGAGACGACGTTCCCGCCGGGTACGACGTGCCGCCCGCGGCAGCAGCGCCAGGCCACCCAGCAGCACCAGCGCACCGAGCCCCCCGGCGACCGGGAGCCACGGGAACCCGGAGCCGGAGTCGGAGTTGGACGCAGCCGCCGGCGACTCGCTCGGGCTGGCGCTGTCGCTGGACCCGCGGTCCGGCAGGTCCTCGCTGGCCTGGGGCCGGTCGGGCCGCAGGGTGGGGTTGCCGACCGGCACCTTCTGGGTCGTGTAGCTCGGGATGTGGGTCCCGGCGCCCGCCGGCGTGGGCTCGAACCGGACCCAGCCGGACCCGGGGAAGAACAGCTCGGGCCAGGCGTGCAGGTCGTGCGAGCTGTACTCCCACGTCTTCGGCCCGACCTGCTGTGGCTCGAGGAAGCCGACAGCGACCCGGGACGGGATGCCGAGGATCCGCGCCATCAGTGTCATCGAGGCCGCGAACTGCTCGCAGTAGCCGGTCCGGCCACCGTTGCCGTCGGTGAGGAACGCGACCAGGTCGTCGACGCCGTTGCCCGGGGCGGAATGGAGGTCATAGGTGAAGCCGCCGCTCTTGCTGAACCAGTCCTGCAGCGCGACGGCCTTCTCGTAGCGGCTCGGCGCGTCCCGGGTCACGTCGTTGGCAAGCGTCCGCACGATCGAGGGGAGACCGGCCGGCAGCTGCACGAACGCCCTGCTCACCATCCCCGCCGACGAGGGCGCCCGCGCCATGTCGGCGGCGGACAGGTCCAGGTCCACGCCGGTCATGGAGTAGCTCATCCCGGCCGTGGTCAGGTCCTCGTCACCGGCGATGAAGTCCATCGTCGACGTGTCGTAGCGCCAGTCCCCTTCAGCAACGATCTGGCTGATCGGCGACTGGGTGGGCAGCCACGTGGAGGAGAACTGGGACGACACCGAGACGTCGTAGTGATACTCGGTGCGCCCCAGCGTCGACGAGACGCCCACGAGCCCCGGCATCGGCCCGTCGGGCAGGTTGTTGGTCGGCACGTCGCGGTCACCGGAGGACCACTCGTTGTCGTTGAACGTGTTGAGCACCGAGATCCGCAGGTAGTCGGGGCTCGGGTCGTCCGTGGTGACGCGCAGCAGCGGGATGTCCTCGCCGCGGCTGAGGTCGCGACGCAGGTCGGCCATCGGGTTCTTGATCGTGATGTCCGAGTCGCCGCCCGATCCCCGGCCACCGTCGAGCAGGTGGAGGTCGAGCGTGGGGATGAGCAGCGGGACGAACAGGGCGATGACGGTGGCGACGGAGCCGATGGTGCCTGCGCTGGTGCGCGTCGCCCCGGTCGTCATCCCGAAACCGGACGGGTCGGCCTCGGCAGGGTCCTGGCCCAGGGGGCGTCCCCAGCGGGCGACCTGCTCGTTCTCCTGGAGGAAGAGCATCGTCATGAAGCCGGCTGCGGTGAGCGCGAAGACCCACCACGAGACGCCGCCGCCCACGAGGCTGACCGGGACGCTGTAGATGGTGAGCAGCGGCAGCCCGGCCAGCGGCACCCGGCGCGCCGTGCAGGCAAGCACGTCGACCAGGAGCAGGCAGACCAGACCACCGGGGATCAGCAGCGGGTGGACCCCGGGGGCGTTGGCCGGGACCGGCGCGGCGTACCGGCCGGCCGTGTCCAGCGCATCGGCGTACGACGTGGCCAGGCGCGTCCAGGCAGCTCCCACGGGGATCGGGGAGCCGCTGAGCATGGTGCTGCAGACCAGCCCGGAGACGACCACCTGCAGGCCGGCCACCGCCGGGCCCGGCACCCGCCACCAGCGGGCGAGGACGCCGGTGCCGGCCACGACGGCTGCGAGCACGAAGAGCGGACCGAGGAACCGCCCGGGCACGGTCGTGAACCCGGTCCACGACCACATCGCCACCCAGGTGGTGGCTGCAGCGGTGCCGGCGAGGGCGGCGTCGCCCGTCAGGCTGCTGCGGCGACGCGTGCTCACCGGACCACCTTGGGTGCCGGGCCCGCGGGCCCGCCGGACCGGGACAGGTGGGCGCTGCTGCGTCCGAGCTCCTGCCAGACGTTGTCGAGCCGGTCTCGCGGGCGGAGCGGGACGGCCCGCCAGCCCTGCTGGGTGAGCACGGGCGTGGGCCCGCCGGTGCCGGCGGTGGGGGAGACCCAGGCGTCGACGTCGAGGGCGATCGCCAGCGCCGAGCCGGCGTGCAGCTGCATCCGGCGCAGCACGGGCACGTCCGTGGCCTCGACGCTGCCGAAGACGGCCACGGTGAGTCCCCCGTGCCCGCCCTCGGTGAGCCAGCTGGTGTCGAGGTTCGCCTGGTGCACGGCCTGCACGACCGCCAGCGCCTCGAGCAGGGGACCGGTGTTGAGGTCCGCGTCGCGGAAGTGCCAGGCGCTGCTCGGGTCCTCGCCGGTCGCGGTCACCAGTCGCACGGTGAAACCTCGGTGGCTCAGGTGCACCGCCACCGAGGCGGCGGCGGAGACCGCCGCCTCCAGCGAGGAGGCGATGCCCTGGCCCCGGTGCGAGCGCAACCGGTTGTCGAGGAAGAGGGTCGCGCGGGACTGCCAGGGCTGCTCCTCGCGGCGGACCATCAGCTCACCGACCCGGGCCGAGCTGCGCCAGTGCACCCGGCGCAGGTCGTCGCCGCGGCGGTACTCACGCACCGTCACGTCCTCGGCGCTGCCGGTCGCGAAGGCGCGAGGCCGGTTGTCGCCGGAGCCGGTCCAGGCGCCGCCCAGCGGGATGGTGGGCAGCGGGACGGTGCGGGGAGTGACGGTGAGCGGCACGGTGGTGCGGAACGACCGGCCGAGCTCGATCAACCCGAACGGGTCGCTCACCCGCACGGTCATCGGGCCGATCTCGAAGCGCCCGCGCACGTCGGAGCGGACCTGGTAGGTCACGTGCCGACGCCAGCCCTGGCCGATCCCGTCCAGCACGAACCGGGGCCGGGTGCCGAGCACGTAGGGCACGTGGTCCTCGAGGAGCAGCACCCCGCTGGGGGTGCGCCCCTCGTTGGTCAGGGTGAGGTTGACCCGGGCCGGCTGCCCGGCCGCCACCAGCTGGGGGTTGACGGTGCGGACCAGCGCGAGTCGGTAGCGGCTGCGGGCGAGCAGCACGGCGGTCACCAGCGGGAGGGCCACGACGAGCACCCCGACCCGGGTGAGCCCCGACTGGCCCAGGACGATCGCGCAGACGATCGCGGTGACGCCCGCAGCCAGGAACGCCCGTCCGCGGACGGTCAGGCCGGCGAGTGCCTCACGCACGGTTCCCCTCGGGAACGGGCACGCTCGCGACCACGCCGTCCAGGATCGCCGAGGTCGACCGGCCGCTCATCGCCGCCTCGACGCTGGGCAGGAGCCGGTGGGCCAGGACCGGGCGGGCCAGGGTGTGCACGTCGTCGGGGAGCACGTAGTCGCGCCCCTGGATCGCCGCCATCGCCTTCGCCGCACGCACCAGGTGCAGGGTCGCCCGGGGCGAGGCGCCCAGGGTCAGCTCCTCCGAGCGCCGGGTGGCCGAGGTCAGGGCGACGGTGTAGCGCTGCACGGCCTCGGAGACGTAGACCTGGCCGACGATGCCGGTCAGCTTCTGGACCTCGCCGGCATCGGTCACCGGCTCGAGGTCGTCGAGCGGGTTGCTGCCGGTGTGGGAGTCGAGCATCGCGAGCTCGGCCGCCTCCACGGGGTAGCCGACCGACACCCGGGCCATGAAGCGGTCGCGCTGCGCCTCGGGCAGTGCGTAGGTGCCCTCCATCTCGATCGGGTTCTGGGTGGCGATCACCATGAAGGGCGACTCCAGCTGGAACGTCTTGTTGTCGACGGTGACCTGACGCTCCTCCATGCACTCGAGGAGCGCGGACTGCGTCTTCGGCGAGGCCCGGTTGATCTCGTCGCCGACGACGATGTTCGCGAAGACCCCGCCCGGCCGGAACTCGAACTCGCGGGTGTTCTGGTTGAACACCGACACGCCGGTGACGTCGGAGGGCAGCAGGTCCGGGGTGAACTGGATGCGCCGCACGGAGCAGTCGATGCTGCGGGCCAGGGCCTTGCTCAGCATCGTCTTGCCGACGCCGGGCACGTCCTCGATCAGCAGGTGCCCCTCGGCGAGCAGCACCACGAGCGTCGACGACACGACGTCCGGCTTGCCCTCGATGACCCGCTCGATGTTCCTGCGCACCCGACCGACGACCCGTGCCAAGGTCTCGAGGTCGGCTCCTCCCGTGCTCGGAGTTCCCACTGCGGTCCTTCCCTGTCCATGCGCGTCTCGCCGCGGCGGCGGCGACGTCCCCAAACCCAACCGTAGGGCGTCGGGAGAAGATACGCGTCGCGTTCTTTGATGGTTCGGACGACGCGCCTCACGGTTTGGTTGCGGCTCCGCCGTGCCACGGCCCGGGAGCTGCCCCGCGCGCGCGTCCTCCACGTTCCGCTCCACTTCACCCCACTCCTCGCGCCGGATCCTCCCCACCCGCGCTCCACTTCGGCATGTCCGGGCCCGCCACACGTCGCTGACCTGCGCAGATGCCGCAGGAGAGGCGTCGTACGACGGCCGCCGCCCCGGGGGAGCGCCTCGTCGGAACTCGCGCGAATCAGGCGGTGAAACACGCTCGTTATGGTTGACGGTGGGGGGAAGTGGAGTAAAGTGGTGTGAAGTGGAGGGACCGCCCACCGCGGGACGGGGAGTGGAGGTGCTCGATGTTCTTCATGGGCACCTACACCCCCAAGCTCGATGACAAGGGGCGGCTCTTCCTTCCGGCGAAGTTCAGGGACCAGCTCGCGGAGGGGCTCGTGGTGACTCGAGGGCAGGAGCGCTGTCTGACGGTGTGGCCGATGGCCGACTTCGTCGAGCTCACCCGTCGGGCCCAGGAAGCGCCGGTCACGGTGAAGGGGGCGCGTGACTACACGCGCTTCCTGTTCGCGGGTGCCTCGGAGGAGACGCCCGACAAGCAGGGCCGCATCACGATCACGCCGATGTTGCGCGAGTACGCCTCGCTCGACCGCGACGTGGTGGTCATCGGCGTGATGAACCGGGTCGAGATCTGGGACCCGACGCGCTGGCAGCAGTACTCCGCGGAGCAGGAGGAGAAGTTCTCCGAGCTCAGCGAGGAGGTCTTCCCCGGGGTCTGACCCCCGGCCGCAGCAGCACCGATCCATCGCTGAGCACCACCGCACGGACAACTACACAGGGCGATCCGCAGGACGAGGTCTCGGGCCCGCTCCTTCTCCTTCGTCATCTGGGGCACCTTCCCCGGTTCCAGAGGGCGACTTCCCACCGAGGGAGCGGGCAGGGACCTGGTCCTGCGGATCACCAGCGGCCGGCGCTGCGTCCAGCACCGGCACGCCCAGCAGCAGCGCATCTCACCTTGAGGGGGGTCGAGACCATGAGCGTCACACCAGTGGCACCGGTTCGTCGGGTACGTCACCAGGCCCGGGAGGCCGCCGCCGTGATGGCCTTCTCGGCCGCCGTGTCGATCGGCCTGGCCACCGCCTTCCTCCTCCTCACGAGCCTGGGTCGGTAGGCCCGACCATGAACAGCCCCCGCCACGTCCCGGTCCTTCTCGACCGGGTCGTCGCTCTCCTGGCGCCCGCGCTCGATCACGAGGGCGCCGTCATGGTCGACGCCACGCTCGGCCTCGGCGGCCACTCCGAGGCGGTCCTCGACCACAGTCCGCTCGCCCGCGTGATCGGGGTCGACCGCGACCCCGCCGCCCTCGAGCTGGCCGGTCGCCGGCTCGAGCCGTTCGGTGACCGCTTCACCGGCGTCCACGCCGTGTACGACGAGCTGCCCGAGGTCCTGGCCGACCTCGGGCTCGGCCACGTCGACGCAGTCCTCTTCGACCTCGGTGTCTCCTCGATGCAGCTCGACGTCCGTGAGCGCGGGTTCGCCTACGCCGAGGACGCCCCGCTGGACATGCGGATGGACAAGACGGTGGGGCGCACCGCCGCCGACGTCCTCAACACCTACTCCGCCGCCGACCTCACCCGGGTCCTCCGCGAGTACGGCGAGGAGAAGTTCGCCCGCAAGATCGCCGCCGCGATCGTCCGGGAGCGCGAGGTCGAGCCGTTCAGCAGCTCGGCGCGACTCGTGGAGCTGCTGTACGCCGAGATCCCGGCGCCCGCGCGCCGCACCGGCGGCCATCCCGCCAAGCGGACCTTCCAGGCCCTGCGGATGGAGGTCAACGACGAGCTCGCGGTGCTCCGCCGGGCTCTCCCGGCCGCCATCGACGCGATCGGCACCGGGGGTCGCGTGGTCGTCGAGTCCTACCACTCGCTGGAGGACCGGTTGGTCAAGCAGGCGTTCACCGCCGCCACCCGCAGCGAGGTGCCCGAGGACCTGCCCTTCATCCCCGCGGGATCGGAGCCGGCGCTCCGGCTGGTCACCCGCGGCTCGGAGAAGGCCTCGCCGTCCGAGATCGCCGAGAACCCCCGCGCGGCGTCGGTCCGCCTGCGTGCCGTCGAACGAGTCGCCCCCACCACCCGAGGAGCCGCATCATGAGCAGCCCTGCCGTCCAGTTCCGCACTCGCATGCCACGCATCGCCGAGGCGGCGGTCGAGCGGGCCCGCCTCACGGTCGTCCCGCGCCGTCGGGTCCGGGCGGCCCGGGTGCCGTTCGTGACCCTGGTGTCGCTCGTCCTGCTGGGCGGCGTCATCGGCCTGCTGCTGTTCAACACCTCGATGCAGCAGGCCTCGTTCGCGGCCACCTCGCTGGAGAGCCAGGCCAGCACGTTGTCGGCCCGCGAGCAGACCCTGCGCATGGAGCTCGACGTGCTCCGCAACCCCCAGCACGTGGCCGAGCAGGCCCGCAAGATGGGCATGGTCACGGCAGGCAGCCCCGCCTTCCTGAGCCTGGCCGACGGCAAGGTCCTCGGGGACGCGGCTCCGCCGGACCCGGCCCAGAACGTCCGGATCCTCCCGCCGGCACCCCAGCTGCCCGCGGTGCTGAACCCGGCGCCCACCTACGTGGACGCCGCGCCCGCGACTCTCGGCCACGGCCACGGCCACGGCCACGCAACGGCCACGCCGACGGACACGGTCACGCCAACGGTCACGCCGACGGCCACGGCGCGTCATCGGCGTCCGCGGGCCACGGGGGCGGTAGAAACAACGCAGCGTCACACAAGTCCCACCAGACGCACAAGACCCACCAGCACCGCTGAGACCGGAGAACCCCGTGCGCCCGATCCGCCCCCAGCCACGCGCCGGCCAGCGCCGTCCCCGCGGCAGCATGCGCGGTGCGGCGCACGTCCGGCTCAGGCTCGGGTTCCTCGTCATCGCGATGGTGCTCTCGGTCTTCGCCGGGCGCCTGGTCCAGCTGCAGGGCATCGACCCCAACTCGTACGCCGCGATGGCGGCCGCCGAGGGCATGGTGCAGGTGGCCCTCCAGGCCGAGCGCGGCGACATCCTGGACCGCAACGGCAAGCCGCTGGCCGCCTCCGTGGACGGCGAGATGGTGGTCGCCGACCCCTACATGACCAGCGACCAGGCCCCGGAGCTGGCGAAGTTCCTCTCCAACCGGCTGGACATCGACTACTTCTCGACGCTGAAGAAGCTGCGCGCGAGCGACAGCCGCTTCGAGTACGTCGCCCGCCGCGTGCCCTCGACGGTCGCCACCGACGTGGTCAACGCGGCCGAGCAGGCCGGGTTCAAGGGCATCGCCACCCGTCCGGACCCGATCCGGGACTACCCGGCCGGTGACGTGGCCGCCAACCTCGTGGGCTTCATGGGCACCGACGAGGCGCTCGGCGGCCTCGAGCGCACCTTCGACGCCCAGCTCGCCGGCCAGGACGGCTCGGCGCGCTACGAGGTCGGCGGCGGCAACCGGATCCCGCTGGGGGAGAGCACCATCGAGCAGGCCGTCAACGGCAAGGACCTGCGCACCACGATCGACCTCGACCTGCAGTGGTACACCCAGCGCGTGCTGGCCCAGACCGTGCAGGACTCCCGCGCCGAGTCCGGGTTCGCCGTCGTCATGGACACCCGCACCGGCGAGATCCTCGCCGAGGCCGACAACCCGACGTTCGACGCGAACCACCCGCTGGACTCGCCCGACGCCGATCGTGGCGCCCGCTCGATGAGCGGCGTCTACGAGCCGGGATCGGTGGAGAAGGTGCTCACCCTGAGCGCGCTGATCGACGCCGGCAAGGTCACCCCGCGCACCCGGCTCGAGGTGCCGGGCGAGCTGGACCGGGAGGACCGGCCGATCCACGACTGGTTCCCCCACGGCCTGATCCACCTCACCCTGGCCGGCGTGATCGCCAAGTCCTCCAACATCGGCACCGTCCTGGCCGCCGACAAGTTCGACAGCGGCGAGCTGCGCTCGTACCTGACCAAGTTCGGCCTCGGCCAGCGCACGGACATCGGGGTGCGTGGCGAGACGCCGGGCATCCTGCCCGCCCCGAGCCAGTGGACCCACCAGGTGCAGGACCGCATCGCGTTCGGCCAGTCGCTCTCGGTCAACGCGGTCCAGATGGCCGCAGCGGTGAACACGATCGCCAACGGCGGCGTGCGCGTCTCTCCCAGCCTGGTCCAGGGCACCGCCACCGCCGACGACGGCACGGTGGTCGGCACCGACCACACCACCACCCGTCGGGTCGTGAGCGCCAAGGCAGCCCGCGACACCGCGCACATGATGGAGCGCGTGGTCGACCCCGACGTCGGCGTGGCGCCCGGCGCCGCGGTCCCCGGCTACCGGGTCGCCGGCAAGACCGGTACCGCGCAGCGCGTCGGTGAGGAGTGCGGCTGCTACGACGGCACGTTCACGGTGTCCTTCGCCGGGTTCGCACCGGCCGACGACCCCCGCTTCACGATCTACGTGGTCGTGCAGAACCCCCGCAACGGCGGCGGCGGTGGCTCGGTCGGCGGGCCGGCGTTCTCGAAGATCATGAGCTACGCGCTGCGCCGCTACGCGGTGCCGCCGACCGGCACCCATCCCTCCCGGCTGCCCGTCGAGTGGTGACGGTCACCCGACCCCGGGGCCGCGCGGGCGGTGCGCGCCCGGGGGGTAACCTCACGTGGTGCTGAGCGACGACCTGGTGGCGGCGATGCGCCCGCAGCATCCTGTCCGGACCCCGCTCGCCGACCTCGCTGCATGGCTCGGGTCCGGCGCGGCCGGCGGGCTCTCGACCGACGGCGATCTGAGCGCGACGGAGGTCACCGGCGTCTCGCTGAGCTCCCAGCGGATCCGCCCCGGTGACCTGTACGCCGCGCTGCCGGGCGCCCGCGTCCACGGCATCGAGTTCGCGGCAGCCGCGGTCGCCGCGGGAGCGGTCGCCGTGCTCACCGACCCCGCCGGCGCGGCGACCGCCGCCGCGCGCTGCGGCGTACCCCTCGTGGTGGTGGACCAGCCCCGCGCGGTGCTCGGCCGGCTGGCCGCCCGCGTGTACGGCGACCCCGCGACCGGGCTGCGGATGATCGGTGTCACCGGCACCCAGGGCAAGACCACGACGACCCGGCTGGCCGAGGGCGGCCTGCTGCAGGCCGGCGTTCCGGCCGCGGTCATCGGCACCGTCGGCACCCGCGTGGCCGGCAGCGACCTGAAGACCACGCTGACGACGCCCGAGGCGCCGGACCTGCACGGCCTGTTCGCGATGATGCGGGAGCAGCACGTGGCCGCGTGCGCGATGGAGGTCTCCAGCCACGCGCTCGTGATGGGCCGGGTGGACGGGGTCGTCTTCGACGTCGCGGTCTTCACCAACCTCGGCCGCGACCACCTCGACTTCCACGCGGACGTGGAGGACTACTTCGCCGCCAAGGCGTCCCTGTTCACGCCCGAGCGCACCCGGCTCGGGCTGGTCAACGTCGACGACGTGCACGGCCGGCGGCTCGTCGAGGAGGCGGGCGTGCCGGTGCGCACGTTCTCGCCGGCCGGCCGCGAGGCGCACTGGCAGGCGGTCGACGTCGAGCTCGAGGCCAGCGGGTCCCGGTTCACGATCCTCGGCCCCGACGGGCTGGCGATCGACGCCGAGGTGCCGCTGCCCGGCGACTTCAACGTGGCGAACGCCCTGGCCGCGGTGGCCGCCTGCGCGGAGGTCGGCTTCGACGCCTCCCGGGTCGCCGCAGGGCTGGCCCGTGGCGGTGGCGTCCCCGGTCGCTTCGAGCGGGTCGACGCGGGTCAGGACTTCGCGGTGGTGGTGGACTACGCCCACAAGCCGGACGCGGTCGAGGCGGCGCTGCGCACCCTGCGCCCGCTGACCTCCGGCCGGGTGCTCGTGGTGCTCGGCGCCGGGGGCGACCGGGACCCCGGCAAGCGCCCGATCATGGGCGAGATCGCCGCCCGGCTGGCGGACGTGCTGGTCGTCACCGACGACAACCCGCGCAGCGAGGACCCGGCGGCCATCCGTGCTGCCGTGCTCGCCGGCACCAGCGCCGGGTCCGCACAGGTGCTCGAGATCGGCGACCGGCGGGCCGCGATCCGCGAGGCGGTGCGCCGGGCTCGTCCGGGCGACATCGTGCTGGTCGCCGGCAAGGGCCACGAGACCGGCCAGGAAGTGGCGGGGGTCGTCCACCCGTTCGACGACCGTGAGGTCGCCGCGACCAGCATTCGCGAGGAGCAGGCCACCCGATGATCCCCCTGACGCTGGAGGAGATCGCGGCCGTCGTCGGCGGCGCGGTCGACGGCGACCCCACGACCCTGGTCTCGGGCGAGGCGTTCCTCGACAGCCGGAGCCCGGTCCCCGGTGGCCTCTTCGTCGCCGTGTCGGGGGAGCGCGTGGACGGGCACGACTACGCCGAGCGCGCGCACCTCGGCGGGGCGGCGGCGGTGCTGGCTGCCCGGTCCACCGGCGTGCCCGGAGTGCTCGTCGACGACCCGGTCGTCGCGCTCGGACGCCTCGCCCGGCACGTCCTCGACGCCCTCGACGTGACGGTGCTCGCGCTGACGGGGTCGCAGGGCAAGACCGGCACCAAGGACTACCTGGCCCAGGTGCTGGCCACCGACGGTCCGACCGTCGCCACGGCCGGCAACTTCAACAACGAGCTCGGGGTGCCGCTCACCGTGCTGCGCGCCGACCGCGACACGGCCCACCTCGTGGTGGAGATGGGGGCCCGGGGCATCGGTCACATCTCCTACCTGTGCGAGATCGCGCCGCCGCGGGTCGCGGCGGTGATCAATGTCGGGACGGCCCACCTCGGCGAGTTCGGCAGCCGCGAGGCGATCGCGGTGGCCAAGGGCGAGATCGTGGAGTCGCTGCCCGGCGACGGCGTCGCGGTCCTCAACGCCGACGACGAGCTCACCGCGCCGATGACGGTCCGGACCGCCGCCCGGGCGCTGACCTTCGGGCTGGCCGGCGACGTCGGCTGGCGTGAGGTCGAGCTCGACGACCTGGGCCGCCCGTCCTTCGACCTCGGGTACGCGGGGGAGTGGTGCGCAGTGCGGCTCACCCAGTCGGGCGCCCACCAGGTGCCGAACGCCGCGGCTGCAGCCGCGATGGCGCTCGCCGCGGGCCTGCCGCTCCGGCAGGTGGCCGACGCGCTGACCGACGCCCAGCCGCTCTCGCGCTGGCGGATGGAGATCCACGAGCGCGCCGACGGACTGGTCGTCGTCAACGACTCCTACAACGCCAACCCGGAGTCCATGACCGCGGCGATCGACGCGCTGGTCGCGATCGGCGACCGGAGAGGACGTCGTACCGTCGCCGTGCTCGGCGAGATGAAGGAGCTCGGGTCGGGCGCCGCGGAGGACCACCGGTCCGTCGGTCGGGCGGCGGCCGCCGCCGGCGTGGACGTGGTCGTTGCCGTGGGCGATCCGGCCCGGGGGATCGGCGAGGGCGCCGGGGGGACGGCCGGGTGGCCCGGTGTGGCGATCCACACGGCGGGGCGTGACGAGGCCCTGTCCTGGGTGCGCGAGAATGTCTCGGCGCAGGACGTGGTCCTGGTCAAGGCGTCTCGGGGCGCCGCGCTCGAAGTCATCGCTGACGGCCTGCTCGAGGAAGAGGGACCCCCGCCCGTGACCCCAGAGGTGAACACAGAGGTGCAGCCATGAGAGCCATCCTGCTGGGCGGCGGCCTGGCGCTCCTGATCTCCCTGTTGGGCACCCGGGTCGCCATCACCTTCTTCACCAACTGGGGCTACGGCCAGGAGATCCGCGACGACGGCCCGACCAGCCACCACACCAAGCGCGGTACGCCCACCATGGGCGGCGTGGTGATCATCCTGTCCACGGTCGTGGCCTACTTCTCGGCGAAGCTGATCACCCAGAGCATGCCCTCGGCCTCGGCGCTGCTGCTGCTCTTCCTGTTCGTCGGCATGGGCCTGGTCGGGTTCCTCGACGACTTCATCAAGATCTCCAAGCAGCGCAGCCTCGGCCTGCGCAGCAAGGCCAAGATGATCGGGCAGACGGTCGTCGGCGTGGTCTTCGGGATCCTGGCGCTCTCACCGGCGCTCGAGGACGACCGGCAGAAGACCCCGGCGTCCGACCACATCTCGTTCATCCGTGACTACGGCGCGTTCGCGCTGCCGACCATCCTGGTGATCGTGCTGTTCTGGCTGATCATCACCGGCACCAGCAACGCGGTGAACCTCACCGACGGCCTCGACGGCCTGGCCACCGGGGCGTCGGCGATGGTCTTCGGCGCCTACACCCTGGTGAACATCTGGCAGAACAACCAGTCCTGCGAGCTGAGCCCCGGCCCGACCTGCTACGAGGTGCGCGACCCGCTCGACCTCGCGGTCGTGGCGGCGGCGATCACGGGTGCCTGCTTCGGCTTCCTGTGGTGGAACGCGCCACCGGCGTCCATCTTCATGGGCGACACCGGGTCGCTCTCCCTGGGCGCCGCGCTGGCCGGGATGGCGATCCTGACCCGCACCGAGCTGCTGCTCATCATCCTCGGCGGGCTGTTCCTCGTGATCACCCTGTCGGTGATGGTGCAGGTCGGCTTCTTCAAGCTGTCGCGACGATCCGGCCTGGTGCAGAAGGTGTTCCGCGTCGGGCCCGGGCACCGGGTGTTCCGGATGGCGCCGCTCCAGCACCACTTCGAGCTGCTCGGCTGGGAGCAGGTCACCATCGTGATCCGCTTCTGGATCATCACCGGTCTCTGTGTCGCCGGTGGCCTGGGCGTCTTCTACGCCGAGTGGGTGGCCGGAACATGACGGACCCCACCCGGCTCGGACGCCACGACTCGTGGGAGGGCGTCCGGGCGGTGGTCGCGGGCTTCGGGGTGTCCGGGTTCGCCGCCGCCGACAACCTCAACCACCTCGGCGCGAGCGTCACCGCCCTCGACGAGTCCGACGGGGGGCCGCACAGCGACCGCCCCGAGAAGGCCGAGCTCCTCGAGGTGCTCGGCGCCACCGTCCGCCTCGGCGAGGGGGCGACCGCGACACTGCCCGACGACGTCGACCTCGTGGTCACCTCGCCCGGCTGGAAACCGTCCGCCCCGCTGCTCGCGCAGGCCCGCGCCCGCCGGATCCCGGTCTGGGGCGAGGTCGAGCTGGCCTGGCGGCTGCGCGACCCGAACCACCACACCCCCTGGCTGTGCGTGACCGGCACCAACGGCAAGACCACCACGGTCCAGATGCTCGACGCGATCCTGCGCGCCGCCGGGCTGCGCAGCGTGGCGGTCGGCAACGTCGGGCTGCCGATCGTCGAGGCGGTCATGGACCCCGAGCCCTACGACGTGTTCGCGGTCGAGCTCTCCAGCTTCCAGCTGCACTACACCGACTCCATGAGTGCCGAGGCGGCCGCGGTCCTGAACATCGCGGAGGACCACCTCGACTGGTACACCGGCCCAGCCGGGATGGCCGAGTACGCCGCCGACAAGGGCCGCATCTACGAGCGCGTGCAGCGCGCCTGCGTCTACAACGCGGCGGACCCGGAGACCGAGCGCCTGGTGCGCGAGGCCGACGTCATGGAGGGTGCCCGCGCGATCGGGTTCACCCTCGGCATGCCCGGCGTGGGGATGCTCGGCGTGGTCGAGGACATCCTGGCCGACCGGGCCTTCATCGAGCAGCGCGAGACGAGCGCGGCCGAGCTGTGCACGCTCTCCGACCTGGCCTCGCCGGCTCCGCACTTCATCGCCAACGCGCTCGCGGCGGCCGCCCTGGCGCGCGCCCACGGGGTCTCCCAGGCCGCGGTCCGCGACGGGCTGCGGTCCTTCCGGCCGGACGGGCACCGGATCGCCACCGTCGCCGAGGTCGGTGGGGTCACCTGGGTCGACGACTCCAAGGCCACCAACCCCCATGCCGCCCAGTCCTCGCTGCAGGCCTACGACCCCGTGGTGTGGGTGGCAGGTGGCCTCGCGAAGGGCGCCCGGTTCGACGAGCTGGTCCTCGCCGTCCGCGACCGGCTGCGGGGCGTCGTGCTCCTCGGTCGGGACCGGGACCTGATCGCCGAGGCGCTTTCGCGACACGCGCCCGATGTGCCCGTGATCCTCGTCGGCGACGACGAGACTGGTGCCGTTGGACACGAGCATGGCTCCATGGAGCGCGTCGTGGAGGCGGCGGCCAGGTTGGCCCGACCCGGCGACACGGTCCTGCTGGCTCCCGGATGCGCCTCCATGGACATGTTCGCCAACTACGCCGCGCGGGGCGACGCCTTCGCCGCGGCGGTGCGCAGGCGGCAGCAGCCGTAGGGACGATCCAGGGAGGGGGGCGCGATGACGACCGCCAACCCCGAGCAGTCCCGCGGTCGGGGCCAGCACGGCCCGGTCAGCTGGTACGCCGCGCTCCGCGAGGCGCTGGACCGGCCACTCACGTCCTACTACCTGCTCCTCGGCTCCTCCGCCCTGCTGCTCACCATCGGCCTGATCATGGTGCTGAGCGCCTCGAGCGTCTACTCCTTCCAGCAGAACGACGGCGACTCCTACGCGATCGTCAAGCGCCAGCTGCTGTGGGTGGCGATCGGGCTCCCGTGCGCCTGGGTCTCGAGCCGGCTGGCGCACCGCTGGATCCGCCGGCTGGCCTGGCCGGGCTACGTCGTCTCCCTCGCGCTGCTGCTGCTCACCGCCTTCCTCGGCGTCACGATCAACGGCAACCGGAACTGGCTCGCCCTCGGCCCGATCGTCATCCAGCCCGCCGAGATCGCGAAGCTGGCGCTGATCTTGTGGGCGGCCCACGTCTACGCCCACAAGGACCGCCGGCTCGACAGCCTGCACCAGGTGATGATGCCGGTCGTGCCCGGCCTGCTGCTGGCCACCGGGCTCGTCGTCTTCGGCCACGACCTCGGCACCGCCCTGGTGCTCTTCGCCATCCTGCTCGGGATGCTGTGGGTGGTGGGTGCGCCGGCACGCTTCTTCGTCGTGTGCATCTCGGTGGTCAGCGTGGTCGCGATCTTCCTGGCGTCGACCAGCCCCGAGCGGCTGGCCCGCATCACCAACTTCGCGGACCCGTTCAAGGACTTCCACGACACCGGCTGGCAGCCCGCGCACGGGCTCTACGCGCTGTCCACGGGTGGCTGGTTCGGGCAGGGCATCGGTGCCAGCCAGCAGAAGTGGGGTGACCTGCCCGAGGCGCACACCGACTTCATCTTCGCGGTGCTGGGGGAGGAGCTCGGCCTGGTCGGGACCCTGCTGGTCATCGCGCTCTTCCTCACCATCGCGTTCGCCGCGCTCCGGGTCGCGCGGGACACCCGGGACCCGTTCGTGCGCTACGCCACGTTCGGCGTCGTCGTCTGGATGCTCGGGCAGATGATCATCAACGTCGGCATGGTGCTGGCGCTGCTCCCGGTCATCGGCATCCCGCTGCCGCTGGTGTCCTACGGCGGCTCCTCGCTCGTCCCCACGCTGGTGGCCCTCGGCCTGCTGATCGGCTTCGCGCGCCGCGAGCCCGACGCCGCCCGTGCCCTGGCCCAGCGCCGGCGTGCCCGCTCGGCCGGGCTGTCGGCCGGCCGGGTCACCGGTCGGAACCTGTAGGCGCACGGCTAGGTTTACGTCGATGCGCGTACTCCTCGCCGGCGGCGGCACCGCCGGACACACCTCGCCCCTGCTCGCGACCGCCGATGCCCTGCGCCGGCTGGACCCCGACGTCGAGATCACCTGCCTCGGCACTCCGCGCGGCCTGGAGAACCGGGTCGTGCCCGAGGCCGGCTACCGGCTCGAGCTGATCCCGCCGGTGCCGTTGCCCCGCCGTCCCGGAGCCGACCTGGTCAAGGTCCCGGCCCGGCTGCGCGGCGCGGTGAAGGAGACCCTGGCGGTCCTCGACCGGGTCCGCCCCGACGTCGTCGTCGGCTACGGCGGCTACGTGTCGATGCCGGCGTACGTCGCTGCCCGCCGCCGCAGGCTGCCGCTCGTGGTGCACGAGCAGAACGCCCTGCCCGGCCTCGCGAACAAGGTCGGCGCCCGGGTCGCGACCCGGGTGGCCGTCTCCTTCCCGGACACGAAGCTTCCGCACGCCGAGTACGTCGGGCTCCCGATCCGACCGATCATCAGCCGGCTGGACCGGGCCGAGGCGCGCGCCGAGGCCCGGGAGTTCTTCGGCCTCGACCCCGACCGGCCCACCCTGTTGGTGACCGGTGGCTCCCAGGGCGCGCGCCGGCTCAACCAGTCGGTCTCGGGTGCCGCCCGCGCACTGGCCGACGCGGGTGTCCAGGTGCTCCACGTGCAGGGCAAGCACGGCGAGGCGCACCCGGAGCAGACCGACGTGCCCTACGTGGTGCTGGACTTCGTGGACCGCATGGACCTCGCCCTGGCCGCGGCGGACCTCTTCATCGGCCGCGCGGGTGCGTCCAGCGTGACCGAGGCTGCGGCGACCGGCCTGCCGGCGGTCTTCGTGCCGCTGCCGATCGGCAACGGCGAGCAGGAGCACAACGCGCGGCCGGTCGTCGACGCCGGCGGCGGCCTCCTGGTCGCCGACGGGGCGATGACGCCCGAGTGGGTCGCGGCCACCGTGCCGGGCCTGGTCACCGACCCCGAGCGCCTCGCGGCGATGGGGGCCGCCGCGGCCGGCCTGATCCCGCGCGACGCGGACGACCGGCTCGCCCGGATCGTCGTCGAGGCGGCGACGGGAGGGGCGCGGTGAAGGTCCCGGTCCCGGACGAGATCCTGCCCGCCGACCAGCTCGGCCGGGTGCACTTCGTCGGCATCGGCGGTGCCGGCCTGTCCGGCATCGCCCGGATCATGCTCGGTCGCGGCATGGTCGTGAGCGGCAGCGACGCCCACGACTCGCCGACCCTGGAGGCGCTGCGCGCGCTCGGGGCCAGGGTCGACCTCGGTCACGACGCGGCCCACGTCGCCGACGCCGACACCCTGGTCGTGTCGACCGCGGTCCGCGAGGACAACCCGGAGTACGTCGAGGCGGTGCGCCGGGGCGTGCGGGTCCTGCCACGCTCGGCCGCCCTCGCCTCGGTCATGTCCGGACGGCGCGTGCTCGCCGTGGCCGGCACCCACGGCAAGACCACGACCACCTCGCTGCTCACCGTCGCGCTGCAGGCGGCCGGTGCCGACCCGACGTACGCCGTCGGCGGCGACCTGGCCGCGACCGGCCGCAACGCCGAGGAGGGGTCCGGCTTCCTCTTCGTGGCGGAGGCCGACGAGAGCGACGGGGCGTTCCTGGTCTATCGCCCGCACGCCGCGATCGTCACCAACGTCGAGGCGGACCACCTCGACAACTGGGGCACCGAGGAGGCCTACCGGGCCGCCTTCGTCGAGTTCCTGGACCGGATCGACCCGGCCGACGAGGGCGGGTTCCTGGTCTGCTGCATCGACGACGACGGTGCGGCCACCCTGGCCCGGTCCGCACGCGAGCGCGGCATCACGGTGGTCGGGGTCGGTGAGTCCGTCGACGCCGACGTCCGCGCCGTCGACCTGCGCTTCGCCGGCTCCACCTCGACGTTCAGCGTCGTCGACGGCGGCGCGGCTGCTGGGCGAGGTGAGCCTGCAGATCCCGGGCCGGCACTACGTCCTGGACGCCTTGGCCGCCCTGACGGTCGGACTGCGGCTGGGACACTCCTTCGACGACCTGCGCACCGGGCTCGAGGGCTTCACCGGTACCCGCCGGCGCATGGAGCGCAAGGGCGAGGCCGGGGGCGTCCGTGTCTACGACAGCTACGCCCACCACCCCGTCGAGATCGCCGGTGACCTCCAGGCGGCCCGGGCGGTGGCGGGCGAGGGGCGCGTCGTCGTCGCCTACCAGCCGCACCTGGTCTCCCGGACCCGCATCTTCGGCACCGCGATGGGCGAGGCGCTCGGGGCGGCGGACGAGGTGGTCGTCCTCGACGTCTACCTCGCCCGCGAGGACGCGGACGCCGAGGTGACCGGCGCGCTGGTTGCCGGCGCCGTGCCGCTGCCGCCCGACCGGGTCGCGTTCGTCCCCGACTTCGACGCGGTCCCGGCCGAGCTCGTGGCCCGGTCCCGGCCGGGCGACCTGGTCCTGACCCTCGGCGCGGGCAGCGTCACCGAGCTGGGTCCCCGGGTGCTCGACCTGCTCCGCGGGGCCGCCGGTGCGTAGTCCCGTCCGGCGCCCCGACTCGCGCCCGGCCGCACCGGCCGAGCGAGGTGGTGCCCTGCAGAGCCGGCGCCGGTTCGCCCGCCGTCAGTGGGCGCGCCGCTGGCTCGCGTGGAAGTACGTCGTGGCCCTGCTCGTCGTGGTCGCCCTGGTGGCGGCCGGGGTGTGGGCGGTGTACTTCTCCTCGCTGCTCGCCGTGCAGGGCGTCGAGGTGACCGGCGCGACCACCGCCGGCACCGCCAGGATCCGGGCCGCGGCGTCGGTGCCGGCGGGGGAGCCGCTGGCCCGTCTGGACCTCGACCAGATCCGTGCCCGGGTCGAGTCCCTGGCCGTGGTCAGGTCCGCCGACGTCACCCGCCAGTGGCCCGACCAGGTGATGATCCGGGTGCAGGAGCGCGAGGTGGTCGCCGTGGTCGAGATCGGTGACCGGTTGCGCGGCATGGACGCCGACGGCGTGGTCTTCCGCGACTACCGGCAGGCCCCTCCGGGGCTGCCGCACGTCCGCACCTCGGCCGAGACGCGCAGCGACGCGCTCCAGGAGGCGGCCCGGGTGCTCTCGGCGCTGCCCGCCGACCTGGCACAGCGGGTCGACCACGTCGAGGTCGAGACCGTCGACCAGATCACCCTCGTGCTGCGCGACGGGCGGAAGGTCGTGTGGGGGAGCGCGGAGGAGTCCGACCAGAAGGCCGAGGTCATCGGCGCGCTCCTGGACGCCAAGAAGGCGCAGGAGTACGACGTCAGCGTCCCCGGCCAGCCCACCACCCGCTGAAGCACCAGAAACTTCGGGGCGCGGCGACATCCGCCCGCGTGTCTGCGCGATTACTCGAGGTCGCCTGCCTACTGTCTTCACTACGACGAGGTTGACATAACTATAACCCTCAGCCTGAGGGTCAGGGTTGGTCGAAGCGAGTCACTTCCCCACTGGGCACGAAACCGTACGTCCGAGGTTCCGGACACGATCAGCGAGAGGCGAATCCGCCGTGGCAGCAGCGCAGAACTACCTGGCCATCATCAAGGTCGTGGGCATTGGTGGTGGTGGGGTCAACGCCGTCAACCGGATGATCGAGGTCGGGCTCAAGGGCGTCGAGTTCATCGCGATCAACACCGACGCGCAGGCCCTGCTCATGAGCGACGCCGACGTCAAGCTCGACATCGGCCGCGAGCTCACGCGAGGCCTCGGGGCCGGCGCCAACCCGGACGTGGGCGCCAAGGCGGCCGAGGACCACGCCGACGAGATCGAAGAGGTCATCAAGGGCGCCGACATGGTGTTCGTGACCGCTGGTGAGGGCGGCGGCACCGGCACCGGTGGCGCCCCGGTCGTGGCCCGGATCGCCCGCTCGCTGGGTGCGCTGACCATCGGCGTCGTGACCCGGCCCTTCGCGTTCGAGGGTCGCCGCCGCGCCAACTCCGCCGAGGAGGGCATCTCGCGGCTCCGCGAGGAGGTCGACACCCTCATCGTGATCCCCAACGACCGGCTGCTGTCGATCAGCGACCGCAACGTGTCGGTCCTCGACGCGTTCAAGCAGGCCGACCAGGTGCTGCTCCAGGGCGTCTCGGGCATCACCGACCTGATCACCACCCCCGGCCTGATCAACCTCGACTTCGCCGACGTCAAGTCCGTCATGGCGGACGCAGGCTCCGCGCTGATGGGCATCGGCTCGGCCCGCGGTGAGGACCGCGCGGTAGCGGCCGCGGAGATGGCGGTCTCGAGCCCGCTGCTCGAGGCCTCGATCGACGGTGCCTACGGCGTGCTGCTCTCGATCGCCGGCGGGTCCGACCTCGGACTGTTCGAGATCAACGAAGCCGCAGCACTGGTGGCCCAGGCCGCCCACGCCGACGCGAACATCATCTTCGGGGCGACCATCGACGACGCCCTCGGTGACGAGGTCCGGGTGACGGTCATCGCCGCCGGCTTCGACGGCGGACAGCCCAAGAAGCGCGACGAGGGGACCGTGCTGCGGCGCGAGCCGCGCCCGCAGCAGACCCAGACGCAGGAGGAGACCCGGGCGGCCGCCGCGCAGGTCGCCACCCGTCGGGAGACCGACCAGGCTCCCGCTGCGGTCCAGAGCCGCCCCGCCCCGGCCCAGGAGCGGCAGCCCGAGCCTCGGCCGGCCGAGACCCGTCAGCCGGAGCCTCGGCAGCCCGCGCCCGCCCCGCCAGGCAGCCCCGTCAGGTCCAGTTCGACGACGACGACCTGGACGTGCCCGACTTCCTGAAGTGACGGGTTGTACTCCCACAGCGACGCCCTCGGCCCCGTCGACCTGGCCTTCACCGACAGGTACGGCGGGGTCAGTGGTGTGCCCTTCGACTCCCTGAACCTCGCCCTCACGGGTGAGGACGAGGAGGCCGCCCGCGCCGAGAACCTCCGCCGGGTGCTCGAGGACTTCGCCCCGGGGGCGGCGCTCGCGGACCTCCACCAGGTGCACGGGGATCGGGTGCACGTCGTCTCCCACGACCCTGCCGGCCGCCGGCCGGAGGCCGACGGGATCGTGACCGACCGGTCCGACGTCGTGCTCATGGTGCGTGCCGCCGACTGCGTGCCGGTCCTGCTGGCCGACCCGGAGGCCCGGGTCATCGGTGCTGCCCATGCCGGGCGACCGGGCCTGGCCGCGGGGGTGGTGCTCCGCACGGTCGAGCAGATGCGCGAGCTCGGCGCCGGCCGCGTCACCGCCTGGGTGGGGCCGCACGTGTGCGGTGCCTGCTACGAGGTGCCCGAGACCCTGCAGGCCGAGGTCGCCGCCGTCGAGCCGGCCAGCCTCGCCACGACCTCGTGGGGGACGCCCGCCCTCGACATCGGCGCCGGCGTGCGGGCCCAGCTCGAGCGGGCCGGGGCCACCGTCGTGGACGTGTCCCGGTGCACCCGCGAGTCGCCCGACCTCTACTCCTACCGCCGTGACGGCCACGCGGCAGGTCGGCTGGCCGGCCTGGTCCGGATGCACGCCCGGGAGGGGGGCCGGTGAGCCGGCGCGACGAGATCGCGGCCAACCTCGCCACGGTGCGCAGCCGGATCGCCGCCGCCTGCGCCGAGGCGGGGCGCGACGCGGCCTCGGTGCGGCTGGTCGTGGTCACCAAGTTCTTCCCCGTCTCCGACGTCCGGATCCTGGCGGAGCTGGGCGTCACCGACGTGGGGGAGAACCGCCACCAGGAGGCCCAGGCCAAGGTCGCCGAGTGCGCGGACCTGCCCCTCGCCTGGCACTTCATCGGCGCGCTGCAGAGCAACAAGGCGGCCGCGGTCGCGTCGTACTCCCACGTCGTGGAGTCCGTCGACCGCCTCAAGCTGGTCGCGCCGCTGGCGCGCGGGGCCCACGAGCGCTCGCAGCCGCTGGACTGCCTGCTCCAGGTGAGCCTGGACCCCCCGGGCGAGGCGGGCCGGGCGGGCGCCGACCCCGCACGGCTCGAGGAGCTGGGGCGGGCCGTCGAGGACGCCCCGCCGCTGCGGCTGCGGGGGCTGATGGCCGTGGCGCCGCTGGGCGAGGACCCGGTGGCCGCGTTCGACCGGCTGGGCCGGATCCGGCAGGACTTCCTCACCGCACATCCCTCCGCGGACTGGCTCTCGGCGGGGATGAGCGGGGACCTCGAGCAGGCGGTTCGCGCGGGCGCGACACACGTGCGTGTCGGCAGCGCGATCCTCGGAACGAGGCCCCGTGTCAAGTAGGGTCAAATCCATCAAGACAGCGCCCGGGACCCGGGGGCTCGTGATCACCGGAGGACAACAGTCATGAGCGGCGCGATGCGCAGGATCGGCGAGTACCTCGGCTTGGTCGAGGACACCGGCCGGTACGACGACTACGACGGCGAGTACGAGACCGCGGACCAGCCTGCAGTGGCGCCTGCCGCGCGTGCCCCCAAGGCTCGCGAGCCCCGTCCCGCCCCCGTGTCGGACCTGGCCGAGCGCCGGCGCCCGGCGCCCGGACCCACCGGAGTGGTAGCCGAGTTGTCCCGCATCACGACCCTGCACCCGCGCACCTACAACGAGGCACGCACGGTCGGTGAGAACTTCCGTGACGGCACCCCGGTGATCATGAACCTCTCCGAGATGGACGACAACGACGCCAAGCGCCTCGTCGACTTCGCGGCTGGTCTGGTGTTTGCGACACGTGGCACGATCGAGCGGGTGACCAACAAGGTCTTCCTGCTCTCCCCGCCGAACGTCACGGTCGCCGCCGAGGACAAGCAGCGGATCGCCGAGGGTGGCTTCTTCAACCAGAGCTAGGTTCCCAACACGTGCATCTTGCCGGACAGGTCATCGAGGGCCTGCTGTGGTTCTTCATCGCGCTGCTCTGGATCCGCTTCGTCGTGGACTGGGTCCAGGTGTTCGCCCGGTCGTGGAGCCCCCGCGGTCCGTTGCTGGTGTTGCTGGAGGTGGTCTACTCCATCACCGACCCACCGATCCGGGCGCTGCGGCGGGTCATTCCGCCGCTGCGGCTGGGAAGCATTGCGCTGGACCTGAGTTTTCTGATCGTGATGATCAGTGCCTATGTATTACTGCGAATCAACCGTGAGATCTTCTTCTGATCCCGCAAGCGCTATTGTTCGACGAAGAGTTCTATTTACTGCGATCAATGAATGGGTGAGGTCATGCCGCTGACGCCTGAGGACGTGAGCAACAAGCGCTTTACTCCAGTCCGGCTCCGCGAGGGCTACGACATGGGGGAGGTCGACCAGTTCCTCGATGAGGTGGAGGCCGAGCTGGCGCGGCTCACGAAGGAGAACGACGACCTGCGGTCGAAGTTGTCCACGGCCCAGGGCGCTCCCGTGGCCGAGAAGGCTCCCGAGCGTCCCAAGGTGGAGGAGAAGGCTCCCGAGCCGGCCCCCGCTCCCGCTCCCGTGCCCACGCCGGCTGCTGCTCCGATGGTCGCCGCGAGCCCGGTCGAGACCATCCGCGTGGAGACCGTGCCCGAGGCGTCGAACGCCGCGGCGCGCCTGCTCGAGATCGCGACCCGCAACGCCGACGAGCTCGTCGAGGACGCGAAGAACGAGGCGGACCGGATCGTCGGGGAGGCCCGCACCAAGGCCGAGCGGCTCGAGTCGGAGTCGAAGGGCAAGGCCGACCGTCTCGAGGCCGACGCGCGGACCCGCGCACAGATGCTCGACTCCGAGACCGCCGAGCGCCGTCAGCAGATGTTCGGCGACCTCGAGAAGGAGCGCGACAAGCTCAACGGCGAGGTGGAGAACCTCCGCTCCTTCGAGCGGGAGTACCGCTCGCGCCTGAAGAGCTACTTCAGCCAGCAGCTGGAGGCGCTCAACGGCTCGCCCGAGACTGCTGCGCCTTCCGACGAGCAGCGCGCGCCCAAGCGGCTGCGCTCGATCCTCGGCGAGGACGACGGCTGATCGCCGGTGCCGGGAGCCCCGGCACCACGCAGCGTCTGGAACGGCTGGCCCCCTGGGGCCGGCCGTTCCGCATTTTCACGGTGCGCCGCCTTCCAACGTTTGGGTGGAGGGGCTACCCTCCGTCAACACTGTGGCTCCCGCCACATGTGTCCCGGCTCGAGGGAGGCCACAGTCCCATGGCTCGCAGCACTCGCAAGTCGCTCGCTGGACAGGCAGCCTCGGCCGCCCGCAAGGTCGTCGGCCGACGGTCGACCCGGTCCTCCGGGGACTCAGTGACCTCCGCGGGGACGACGAAGACCGCGACCCCCCGCACGTCGGCGGCCACGTCGAACGGCACGCCCGCGAAGAAGGCGCCCGCCAAGAAGGCGGCACCGGCGGCGAAGAAGGCGGCGCCCGCCAAGAAGGCGGCAGCGGCGAAGAAGGCGGCACCCGCGGCCAAGAAGACGGCGCCGGCCAAGAAGGCCGCAGCGGCGAAGAAGGCGGCGCCCGCGGCGAAGAAGGCGCGCAGCGGCGAAGAAGGCGGCGCCGCGCCAAGAAGGCCGCAGCAACGAAGAAGACGGCACCGGCGGGGAAGAAGGCCGCACCCGCGAAGAAGGCGGCACCTGCCAAGAAGGCCGCACCGGCCCCGAAGAAGGCGTCGGCCAGGAAGGCGACCCCTGCCAAGAAGGTGGTGAGCAAGACGACCTCGACGAAGAAGGCCTCCGTGAGCGCCCTGGTGGTGAAGGAGGGGGAGCAGGCCTGGACCAAGGCAGAGCTGGCCGAGGTCCTGGCCGAGCTGCACGAGCAGCGTGAGCACAGTGCGGACATCATCGCCAAGCAGGAGGCGGAGCTCTCGGGGTTGATGCGGGACGCGGGTGACGGCGCGGGGCACGACCAGGCGGATCTCGGCGCCACCAGCTTCGAGCGCGACCATGAGCTGACCGTCCTCAGCAACGAGCGCGACAAGCTCGCCCAGATCGAGCGCGCCCTGGGCCGGATCGACGACGGCACGTACGGCGTGTGCGAGTCCTGCGGGAACCCCATCGGCAAGATGCGGCTCATGGCCTTCCCGCGTGCCACACTGTGCATGACATGCAAGCAGCGCGAGGAACGTCGCTGAGCGACGCCAAGGTCCCCCATCCGTCCGGCCCCACGAGCTCCAGGCGAGCGCGGCTGACCGCTCTCTTCGCGGTCGTCGCGCTGGCGGCGTACGCGGTGGACCTCGGCACCAAGCTGCTCGCCGTCTCCCGGCTCAGCGGGCGATCCGACGTGAGCGTCGTCGGCGAGCTGCTGGTGCTGCACCTGACCCGCAACCCCGGCGCCGCATTCAGCACCGGCACCGAGTACACCGTGGCGCTGACCTGCGTGGCCATCGTGGCGGTGCTGGTGGTCGTCTACCTCAGCCGCCGGGTCGGCACCGTGGGCTGGGCGGTTGCGCTCGGACTGCTGCTCGCCGGTGTCGCCGGCAACCTCACCGATCGCCTCTTCCGTGAGCCCGGACCGTTCCGCGGCCACGTCATCGACTTCGTGATGCTGCCGCACTGGCCGGTCTTCAACGTCGCCGACATGTGCATCAACGCGGCCGCGGTCCTCATCCTGGTCCAGGCGCTGCGTGGGATCCGCATCAACGGCACGCCCACCTCGGACCGCCGGGAGGACGCAGCGTGAGCTCGACCGCCGACCACCGGGTCCTGCCGGTGCCGGAGGGTCTCGCGGGGGAGCGGGTCGACGCTGCCATGGCGCGGCTGTTCGGCCTGTCCCGCACCCGGGCCGCGGAGCTGATCGCGGAGGGGCACGTGCTCGTGGACGGCGCGGGTGTCGGCAAGAGCGACCGGGTGGTGCCCGGCTCGATGCTGGACGTGACGATCCCGGTGACGAGGGACCCGCTCGTCGTGGTCCCCGAGATCGTCGAGGGGATCAAGATCATCCACGACGACGACTCGATCGTGGTCATCGACAAGCCGGTCGGCGTGGCCGTGCACCCGTCGCCGGGCTGGTCGGGACCGACGGTGGTCGGTCACCTCGCGGGCGCCGGCTTCCGGATCGCCACCAGCGGGGCCTCGGAGCGCAAGGGCATCGTCCAGCGTCTCGACGTCGGGACCTCGGGCGTGATGGTGATCTGCAAGTCCGAGCACGCCTACTCCCTGCTCAAGAACGCCTTCCGCCAGCGCACCGTCGACAAGACGTACCACGCCCTGGTCCAGGGTCATCCCGACCCGCTCGAGGGGACCGTCGACGCCCCGATCGGCAGGCACCCGCGCGCCGACTACAAGTTCGCGGTGATGGCCGACGGCCGGCACAGCGTCACCCACTACGAGACCCTCGAGGCGCACCGTTTCGCGAGTCTGCTCGAGATCCATCTCGAGACCGGGCGGACCCACCAGATCCGCGTGCACATGGCCGCGCTGAAGCATCCCTGCGTGGGTGACCTGACCTACGGCGCCGACCCGGTGCTGGCGCGACGGGTGGGGCTGCAGCGCCAGTGGCTGCACGCCGTACGCCTCGGCTTCGAGCACCCGGACTCGGGCGAGTACGTCGAGTACGAGTCGTCGTACCCCGGCGACCTGGCGCGCGCGCTCGAGGTCATTCGTGATGCCGACTGACCAGCTCGACCTGACCCTGCGCCGGGCCGAGCCGGCCGAGGCGACGAGGCTGGCCGACCTGTACAGCGCAGGCCCGGGTCGCGGCGGTGCCGCAGATGCCGCCCGCGCTGCACACCAACGACGAGGACCGGGCCTGGTTCGCGACCCAGCTGGCGAGCCCGGGCCGGGAGGCCTGGGTCGCCGAACGTGGCGACGAGCTGCTCGGCTATGCACTGATCGACGCCGTGTGGGTCGACCACCTCTTCATCCGTGCCGACGCGAAGGGGCGGGGGATCGGCACGGTGCTGCTCGACCTGGTGAAGTCGCTGCGACCGGACGGCTTCTCGCTCTGGGTCTTCGAGAGCAACACCGGCGCCCGCCGCTTCTACGCCCGCCACGGACTCGTCGAGCTCGAGCGCACCGACGGTGCCGCCAACGAGGAGCACGCACCCGACGTCCGGATGGCGTGGCCGGGGACCGACCCGGGCGGCTTCTTCCAGCGGCTCCTCGACGACGTCGACGACCAGCTCGCGGGCCTTGGGGCGCGTCGCGCCGCCCTGGTCAGGGCCCTCTCGACGGTGACCGGGCCGCCGGCCCCCTGACCGCAGCGACTGTCGGTGCGCCCTGCCAGCATGGTCTCCACGGTTCGCGTAGGCTGGCGTCCTTCCCCCAGGATCGCCGCCATGCCACGGGCCGTGGTCGATGCTGCATGCCCCAACGACTGATCTCGAGGAGCGCCCCGCGACGATGGCGACAGGTTCACAGGACTCCTTCGTCCACCTCCACGTCCACACCGAGTACTCCATGCTCGACGGTGCGGCACGACTGGGAGCGCTGACCGAGCGCGCCGCCGAGCTCGGGATGCCCGCGGTGGCGATGACCGACCACGGCAACGTGTTCGGGGCCTACGAGTTCTACAAGAAGGCCAAGGCCGCCGGGGTCAAGCCGATCATCGGGATCGAGGCCTACTTCGCGCCCAACATCTCCCGGTTCGAGCGCAAGGGCGTCAACTTCTACGACGGCGGGTCCGACGACGTCTCCGCGCGGGGTGCCTACACCCACATGACCCTGCTCTCGGAGAGCACCGAGGGCATGCACAACCTGTTCCGGCTCTCGACCGGTGCCTGGCGAGACGGCTTCTTCAAGCACCCCCGCATGGACCGCGAGCTGCTCGCGCAGCACAGCAAGGGCATCATCGGCACCACCGGGTGCCCGTCCGGCGAGGTGCAGGTCCACCTGCGCTACGGGCAGTACGACGCCGCCCGCAAGGCCGCCGGCGACTTCCAGGACATCCTGGGCAGGGAGAACTACTTCCTCGAGCTGATGGACCACGGGCTCGACATCGAGAACCGGGTCCGCGACGGCCTGCTCCGGCTCGCCAAGGACCTGCAGATCCCGCTGCTGGCCACCAACGACTCCCACTACGTGAACCGGGAGGACGCCAAGTCCCAGGAGCACCTGCTCTGCATCAACTCCGGCAGCACCATGGACATCCCCGCGGGCGACGGGCCGGGCCAGCGCTTCGCGTTCAGCGGCGACGGCTACTACCTCAAGTCCGCGGCCGAGATGCGCGACCTGTGGCGCGACTTCCCCGAGGCCTGCGACAACACCCTGCTGATCGCCGAGCGCTGCGACGTCCAGTTCTCCGAGGCCGTCGGCAAGTACATGCCCAAGTTCCCCTGCCCGCCGGGGGAGAACGAGGACTCCTGGCTGGTCAAGGAGGTCGAGAAGGGGCTGCAGTTCCGCTACCCGGCCGGCATCCCCGACCACGTGCGCAAGCAGGCCGAGTTCGAGCTCGGCGTCATCACCCAGATGGGCTTCCCGGGCTACTTCCTCGTCGTCGCCGACTTCATCAACTGGGCCAAGGACAACGGCATCCGGGTCGGCCCGGGCCGTGGCTCCGGTGCGGGCTCGATGGTCGCCTACGCGATGCGGATCACCGACCTCGACCCGCTCGAGCACGGCCTGATCTTCGAGCGCTTCCTGAACCCCGACCGCGTCTCGATGCCCGACTTCGACATCGACTTCGACGAGCGTCGGCGCAGCGAGGTGATCCGCTACGTCACCGAGAAGTACGGCGACGACCGGGTCTCCTACATCGTCACCTACGGCACCATCAAGGCCAAGCAGGCCGTCAAGGACTCCAGCCGGATCCTCGGCTACCCGTTCGCGATGGGGGACCGGATCACCAAGGCCATGCCGGCCGCGGTGATGGGCAAGGACGTCCCGCTCCAGGACATCTTCGACAGCAACCACAAGCGGTACGGCGAGGGCGGCGAGTTCCGCACGCTCTACGACGGCGACAAGGACGTCCAGCGCGTCGTCGACACCGCGATCGGCATCGAGGGCCTCAAGCGCCAGTGGGGCGTGCACGCGGCCGGCGTGATCATGTCCAGCGAGCCGCTCGTCGACGTGATCCCGCTGCTCAAGCGGCCCTCCGACGGCGCCATGATCACGCAGTTCGACTACCCGACCTGCGAGAACCTCGGCCTGATCAAGATGGACTTCCTGGGGCTGCGCAACCTCACGGTCCTCGACGACGCGGTCAAGAACATCAAGGCCAACCGGGACTTCGACCTCGTGCTCGAGGACCTCACGCTCGACGACGCCGACTCCTACAGGCTGCTGGGCACCGGCAACACGCTCGGCGTCTTCCAGCTCGACGGCGGCCCGATGCGCGGCCTGCTGCGCCTGATGCGCCCCGACAACTTCGAGGACATCTCCGCGGTGCTGGCGCTCTACCGCCCCGGCCCGATGGGCGTCGACTCGCACACCAACTACGCCCTGCGCAAGAACGGCAAGCAGGAGATCACCCCGATCCACCCCGAGCTCGAGGAGCCGCTCAAGGAGATCCTCGGCACGACGTACGGCCTGATCGTCTACCAGGAGCAGGTGATGGCGGTCGCGCAGCGGCTGGCCGGCTACACGCTGGGTCAGGCGGACCTGCTGCGTCGCGCGATGGGCAAGAAGAAGAAGGAGGTGCTCGACGCCGAGTACGTCCCCTTCTCCGACGGCATGAAGGCCAACGGGTACTCGCCCGCGGCGGTCCAGGCGCTGTGGGACGTCCTGGTGCCGTTCTCCGACTACGCGTTCAACAAGGCGCACACCGCGGCGTACGGGCTGATCTCCTACTGGACCGCCTACCTCAAGCAGCACTACGCGCCGGAGTACATGGCCGCGCTCCTGACGTCCGTCAAGGACGACAAGGACAAGATGGCGATCTACCTCAACGAGTGCCGCCGGATGAAGATCCAGGTGCTCCCGCCCGACGTCAACGAGTCGGCGTCCAACTTCACCCCGGTCGGCCGCGACATCCGGTTCGGACTGACCGCGGTCCGCAACGTCGGCGGCAACGTCGTCGACGGGATCGTCGCCGGCCGCGAGGAGAAGGGCCGCTACGTCGACTTCAACGACTTCATGGAGAAGGTCCCCGCCCACGTCTGCAACAAGCGGGTCATCGAGTCGCTGGTCAAGGCCGGTGCCTTCGACGACATGAAGCACAAGCGCCGCGCCCTGGTGGCCATCCACGAGACGGCGGTCGACCAGTACGTCGACATCAAGCGCAACGAGGCGATCGGCCAGGACTCCCTGTTCGGCGGCCTCGACGACGACGCGGGCGGCGGCTTCGGCATCTCGGTGACGATCCCGGAGATCGACGAGTGGGACAAGATGACCCTGCTCGGCCACGAGCGCGACATGCTCGGCCTCTACGTCTCCGACCACCCGCTGCTCGGCCTCGAGCACCTGCTGACCAAGGAGTCCGACTGCAGCATCGGCCAGCTGATGCTCGACGAGGAGCGGGCCGACGGCTCGCCGATCACCGTCAGCGGCCTGGTCACGTCGGTGCAGCGCAAGGTCACCAAGCGCGGCGACGCGTGGGGCATGGTGACCCTGGAGGACCTCGACGGCGCGATCGACGTACTGCTCTTCCCCAGCTCCTGGCAGCTGGCCGGGCACATGGTGGCCGAGGACGCGATCCTCACCGTCAAGGGCCGGCTCTCGCGCAGCAAGGACCAGCCCGAGATCATGGGGCAGGAGGTCACCGTGCCCGACCTGTCCGAGGGGCCGTCCGGACCGGTGGTCATCAGCCTGCCGTCGACGCGGTGCACGGCACCGGTGGTGGAGCAGCTGCGCGACGTGCTCGGGTCGCACCCCGGCATGACCGAGGTCCAGCTGCGCCTGATGACCCGCGGCTCGACGACCGTCATGCGCCTCGACGATAGGCTCCGGGTCACCCCGAGCTCCGCGCTCTTCGCCGACCTGAAGCACCTCCTGGGACCTGGATGTCTGAGCAACTGACCGCACCACCGGCACGAACCCCGCGCGCCGACGAGCCGCGCGGACGGTTGACGGCGCTGCTGCCGTACGCCCTCCAGGCGCTCGTCATCGTGGCGGTGTTCGCGGCCGCGGGCGCGCTGGCCGGAGTGATCTGGGAGTGGCTGTGGACCCCACCCACGGGCGTGGCGGTCCACCACCAGTGGATCCAGGACGAGAGTGGGCTTCGGGACAACTTCGCCGGGACCGGCACCTACGTCCTCGTCGCCGTCGTGGCCGGGGCGCTCGTCGGCGCGGGCGTGGCCCTGCTGCTGAACCGCTCCGAGCTGGTCACCCTGGTCGCGGTGCTGGGCGGCTCGCTCCTCGCCGGCTGGGTGATGCTCCACGTCGGGATGGCCCTCGGGCCGGCCGACCCGCATCCGCTCGCCGCCTCGGCCAAGGACCTCACCGACCTGCCGGGTCAGCTCAAGGTCGCCGGCAAGGTCTCGATGCGAGCGTTCCCCGGGGGTGCCCTGATCGGCCTGACCATCGTCTTCCTGGGGCTTTCGCGACATCGGGCGACTCGGCCCTGAGCGCGGCCACCTGCGGGTAGGCTCACGCCCGGCAGGCACGAGCGGGCGCCACAGCCCGTCGCACAACAGGGGGTTCATGTGTCCAGCAACTTCCCGCCCGGCGGCTCACCGGGACCGGAGTACCTCGAGCACGGGGGCGGCGCGCCGATCTCACGGAGCGAAGGTCCGCGATCGGAGGGCGGTCGCGGCAAGAAGCCGGCACTGATCGCCGGTGGCGTGATCGCCGCGCTCCTGGTCGGCGGCGGCGTCTGGGCCGCCACCTGGTACTTCAGCACGGGTGCGCAGCCGTCCGAGGCGCTGCCCGACTCGACCATCGGTTACATGTCGATCGACCTCGACCCCAGCGGTGCGCAGAAGATCGAGGCCTTGAAGATGCTCAACAAGTTCCCGGCGATCAAGGACCAGCTCGGCCTCGACGCCCAGGACGACGTCCGCAAGCGGCTCTTCGAGGAGATCCAGAAGAGCGGCGACTGCAAGGACCTCGACTACGGCGACGACATCGAGCCGTGGCTGGGCGACCGCGCCGCCGTGGCCGCCGTCGACACGGGCGAGGAGCAGCCGACCCCCGTCGTGGTCGTCCAGGTCAAGGACGCGGACAAGGCCGACGCGGGTCTGTCCAAGCTCCGCGACTGCGGCCAGGCGAGTGAGCCCGGCACCATCGGCGGCAGCAGCGACAGCACCGGTGGCTGGGCGATCGACGGTGACTGGGCGGTGATCGCGGAGGACGAGAAGATCGCCCAGCAGGTCGCCGACGACGCGGCGGAGTCCTCGCTCAGCGACGACGCCGACTTCCAGAAATGGACCGACGAGGCCGGCGACCCCGGCGTCGTGACCATGTACGCCGCGCCGACGGCCGGCAAGTACGTCGCGAAGAACCTCAGCGAGTTCACCGGGATCTTCGGTGGGTCCGCAAGCTCCTGCGCCTACTCGTCGACCGATCCGTCCCCCGATCCGTCCATCGACCCGTGCGGCGACAACGGGAGCTACGAGAGCAACAACCCCATGCCGACCGAGATGGCCGACGCGCTGGAGGAGTTCAAGGGCGCCGCCGCGACCCTGCGCTTCAGCGACGGTGCGCTGGAGCTCGAGATGGCCGGCGACCCGGGTATCAGCCGCGAGGGCCTCTACGGCACCGACCGGGGCGCCGACGTCGTCGCCACCCTGCCCGAGGACACCGCCGCGGCCATCGGCATCGGCTTCCAGGACGGCTGGTTCACCGACTTCGTCGACCAGATCGCGTCGTACTCGGGCGGCGAGACCACTGCCGACGAGATGATGAGCCAGCTCGCCCAGGAGTCGGGTCTCGACCTCCCCGACGACGCCGAGACGCTGGCCGGGGACTCGATGGCGCTGTCGGTCGGCAGCGACTTCGACCTGGACACGTTCTTCAACTCCGGCGACGGCAGCGGCATCCCGATCGCGGGCAAGCTCCACGGCGACCCGGACGCCATGAAGGCGGTGCTGGACAAGCTCGGCCAGGACATGAGCACGGAGGAGGCGAGCGCGCTCAACACCGACTCCGAGGGAGACATGCTGGCGATCGGCCCCAACGCCGACTACCGCTCGCAGGTGCTCCACGACGGCAACCTCGGCGACTCCGCCGTGTTCAAGGACGTCGTGCGTGAGGCCGACAAGGCAAGCGCGCTGGTCTACGTCAACTTCGACGCCGGCGACTGGCTGACGAAGCTCGCCAACGACGACAAGGAAGCGCTCGACAACCTCGAGCCGCTCGAGGGCTTCGGCATCAGCGCCTGGCAGGAGGACGACGCCGCGCACGCGGTGGTCCGACTGACGACCAATTGATCCTCGCGGGGCGGGGCGGTGACCGGGTGGTCGCCGCCCCGCTGTCATTTCGGGTCTGAGGCGCGCTGGTCGATCGGTGGTCTGGGTGCGGCGCCAGCGCGCCCGCACCGGTGGTCGAGGTGTGAGGCGTGCCTGCACCGATCGGTGGTCGAGCTTGTCGAGACCACGCCGCAGCCGGCGGCCCGCGGCATCGCGGGTGGTCGCGGTCTTTCGCGGCTACGGGGACGGGTCCGCCGTGGCTCACGGTTGCCTCCCGGCTCGCGGTCGCGCCCCGGTGGTCGAGGTGCGAGGCGCGCCAGCGCCGAGCCTCGAGACCCCGCCGGCGGCCCGCGACATCGCGGGTGGTCGCGGTCTTTCGCAGCTACGGGGGCGGGTACGCCGTGCCGGTTCCGGCACGAGGTCGCGCCCCGGTGGTCGAGGTGCGAGGCGCCAGCGCCGAGCCTCGGTCCCGCGGCGGCTCGCGGGTGGTCGCGGCCTGGCGTACGGATGCCGTGGTTCGGTCGACTCCCGGCTCGCGGTCGGCGGCGCGCGACCTCTCCCGACTGCCACGTCGGCCAACCACGAACACCGTCCGAAAAGCTTTACCTTCGGGTTTCCCCAGACCCGCTCAACCACCCGGTTTTCGGGGCCTGAGTGTCGGTGGTCGCTGGTTGACTAGTCCCATGCTCGAAGTGGACGCGATGGGACAGCCGGTGGTGGTCGAGGACCTCGACCCCGACCGGCTCCTGGCCGTCCTGGAGGAGAAGAAGATGGAGGCCCGGGCTGCCGAGCGGGACAAGCTGCGGCTGGCCGCGCAGTGGTGCGTGCTGCACCCCGCCACCACCGACACCGGGGTGGCCACCTGGTCCGGCGACGCACTGCCCGGCGTCCTGCACGTCGACGAGTCGCTGGGCGGCGAGGGCACCCCGGCCGTCTCCGCGTTCACGCCCGAACCGGTCGCCGCCGCGCTCGGCGTCTCCACCCTGGCCGGGATGAAGCTGATCGCCGACGCCCTCGACCTCCAGCACCGGCTCCCGCGGATCTGGCGGCTCGTCGAGCAGCTCGACGGTGGAGCCGTGGAAGGCCCGCCAGGTCGCCCAGGCCACCCACCCCCTCTCCAAGACCGCCGCGGCCTACGTGGACGCCCAGCTCGCCCCCAGGCTCGCCTCGTGCGGGTTCGCCGCGATCCAGACCGCCGTCGCCCACGCCATCGCCAAGTACCACCCCGAGCTCCTCGACCAGCGCGAGAAGCACGGCAAGCAGTCCTGGCACGTCACCCTCCAGCACCCCAAGCCCGGCGACTTCGACGGCACCTCCTACCTGGACATCGCCGGCGACACCCTCGACCTGACCGCCTTCCACGACCTCGTCTGCGACCAGGCCGCCGCGTTGAAGGCGCTCGGGCGACACCGACGACCTCGAGATCCGCAAGGCCAAAGCGTTGGGCGTGATCGCCGCCCACCAGGCCCAGCTCGACCTCACCGGCCTGATCGACGGACAAGAGTGCGCGGCCGGCGGCGCCGCCGCACGCGGGCGGCGCCGCGGCGGAAGCCGAGGACCAGCCTCTACCTGCACCTGTCCCTCGACCGACCTGCTCCACCTCGACCAGCACGGAGCCGACCGGCCGGCCGTCGGCCAGGTGGAGAGGCTCGGGCCGGCCACCCTGGCGAAGATCCGCGACTGGGTCGGCGGGTCGCAGGTGACCATCCGCCCGGTCCTCGACCCCGACCACTGCGCACCCGATCGACGGGCACGACCCCACCGAGGCGATGCGCGAGATCGTCATCCTCCGCGACCGACACTGCGTCTTCCCCTGGTGCACCCGCGACGCCCGCGCCTGCGACCAGGACCACATCACCCCTACGTGCCCCTCGACGAGGGCGGACCACCCGGCCAGACCCACCCCGACAAGCTCGCCGCCCTCTGCAGGCGCCACCACCGCTGCAAAACCTCAGGCCGCTGGCGCTACCGACGACGACCCGACCACACCTACGAATGGCACGGCCCCCACGGCCGCACCTACCTCGTCACCCCCACCGGCACCACCCAGCTCGACACCAACTGAGCAACCCGCGCTCGGGCGGAGCAGACAGCAGGCTCCACCACCCGGAACGGACCACCCGGTGCTGGAGCCTGCCGGCACGCCCTCGGGCACACGCCGAACGGTCGCCGGTGCACGCGCGAGGCTTCGGGGAGATCAGCAGCGGCGGCAGGGGTCAGGGGCGCCGGACCGGGGCCGTGATCGCCGAGGTGACCCGGACCAGGTCCTCCGGCGCGATCTCGAGGTCGAGCCCGCGCCGTCCGGCGGACACGAAGATGGTGGGGTGCTGCAGGGCGGAGTCGTCGAGCACGGTCGGGTGCGGGCGCCGCTGGCCGATGGGGGAGATGCCGCCGGCGACGTAGCCGGTGGCGCGTTCGGCCGCCGCGCGCTCCGCCATCGCGGCCTTGCCTGCGGCGAGGGCCCTGGCCAGCGCCTTGAGGTCGAGCTGGCCCGACACCGGGACCACCGCCACCGCGAGCCTGCCGTCCACCGAGGCCATCAGGGTCTTGAACACCCGGTCCGGGTCCAGGCCCAGGGCGTCCGCGGCTTCCAGCCCGTAGGAGTCGGCACGGGGATCGTGGGCGTACTCGTGCAGGGCGAAGTCGATCCCGGCGCGGGTCAGCGCGACCGTGGCCGGCGTGCCGCCGGAGGCCTTCTTCGCCATCGTCGGACGCTCAGTTGGGCGACCAGCGGGTGCGTGCCACCTCGGTCGCCGGGAGCGAGGGGATGACGTTCATGGCCCGCAGCTCGGTGCGGAGCAGGTCGGTGACCATGACAAGGCGCTGGGTCGCGTCGTCGGCCTCGAGCAGGGCCTGGCGCTCGTGCATCGGCAGCGGCGCCACGGCGGCCAGCGTCCAGGACAGGTACGACGGGTCCTTCGGGAGGCTGCCGGTGTAGGGATCGCTGCGGATGTCGGTGAGCGCCATCCGATAGGCCGAGAACGTGGCGCGTGCCCGCTCGAGCACCTCCTCGGCGACCAGGCCCTCTGGTTCGGGCCGCTCCACGACGTGGCCGACCGGGAAGGTGCCGGTCGTGTCCAGCCGCTCCAGCTCGATCCGTTCCAGGCCCACGGCCACGATGTCGAAGGTTCCGTCGGGGTGCGGCTCGACCTCGGTGAGCTGCACGCGGCACCCGACCCGGTAGAGCGACTGGGCGCCGTGGTCCCCGACCTCGTAGCCCTCGCGGATGCCGACGGACCCGAACAGCCGGTCGGCCGGCTCGTCCACCCGCAGCAGGTGGTGCACCAGCGCCCGGTAGCGGTCCTCGAAGATCGTCAGCGGCACGCTCACGCCGGGGAACAGGACCGCGTTGAGCGGGAACATCGGCAGGGGAGCGGTCACACGGTCAACCTAGGCCATCGGCGGGCGCGGTCCAGCCACCGTCGCGGGTTCGGCCGCGGCGCGCCTCCCTCGTAGAATCGGCCCATGACCTCGACAAGCTCGATCCAACGGATTCGCCGGATCGACCTGCGTGGAGCCGCCTCCGACGGCGTGGCCCCCGTCGACTACCGCGCGGCCGTGCCGCGTGCCGAGTTCGACGTCGAGGCCGCGATCCATGTCGTCCGTCCGATCTGCGACGCGGTGCGCGAGCGTGGCGTCGAGGCGATCCAGGAGTTCTCCGCGAAGTTCGACGGCGTCGAGCAGGCGGAGATCGCCGTCCCGCAGCAGGCGATCCGGGACGCGCTGGAGGGCCTCGACCCCGTCGTCCGTGCCGGGCTCGAGGAGTCGATCAGGCGGCTGCGCGCCACCTGCGAGGCCGAGCTCGAGCACGACGTCGTGACCGACCTCGGCCCGGGCGCCAGGGTGACCCACCGGATGGTGCCGGTGCAGCGGGTGGGTCTCTACGTGCCCGGTGGGATCGCGCCGCTGGTCTCCAGCGTGGTGATGAACGTCGTCCCCGCCCAGGTCGCCGGCGTCGAGTCGATCGCGCTCACGTCGAGCCCGCAGAAGGAGCACGGTGGCCTCCCGCACCCGACGATCCTGGCGGCCTGCGCGCTGCTCGGGATCGACGAGGTGTACGCCGTCGGCGGCGCCCAGGCGATCGCGATGTTCGCCCACGGCGCGGGCCCGTGCCGCCGCGTCGACCTGGTCACCGGGCCGGGGAACATCTACACCGTGTCGGCCAAGCGACTGCTCAAGGGAGTCGTCGGCATCGACTCCGAGGCCGGTCCCACCGAGATCGCGGTCCTGGCCGACGACACCGCCGACGCGGCGTTCGTCGCCGCTGACCTGGTCAGCCAGTCCGAGCACGACCCGATGGCCGCCAGCGTCCTGGTCACCCCCTCCGAGCGCCTCGCCGACGAGGTCGAGGCCGAGCTCGACAAGCAGGTGTCCGTGGCCCGTCACGCCGAGCGGATCCGCACCTCCCTGGGCGGCAGGCAGTCCGGCATCGTCCTGGTCGACGACCTCGAGCAGGGCCTCGACGTCGTGAACGCCTACGCCGCCGAGCACCTCGAGATCCAGACCGCGGACGCGGCCGAGCGGGCGGCCCGGGTCCGCAACGCCGGCGCGGTCTTCGTCGGGTCGTTCGCCCCGGTGTCGCTCGGCGACTACTGCGCGGGCTCCAACCACGTGCTCCCCACTGCCGGGTGCGCCTGCCACTCGTCGGGCCTGTCGGTCCGCTCGTTCCTCAAGGCCGTGCACGTCATCGACTACAGCCGCGACGGGCTGGCCGAGGTGGCCGACCACGTCGTCGCCCTCGCCGAGGCCGAGGACCTGCCCGGCCACGGCGCCGCGGTGCGCGTCCGGTTCGAGGGCTGAGGCCGCGATGAGCGCGCGTGAGGTCACGAGCGAGCCCTCGACGTGGCCGCCGCTCCGCGAGGAGCTGCGGGGCCTCGAGCCGTACGGCGCGCCGCAGCTCGACGTCCCGGTCCAGCTCAACGTCAACGAGAACCCCTACGGCCCCTCGCGGGCGTGCATGGCCGACATCGCCACCGCGGTGGCCGAGACCGCCGGTTCGCTGAACCGCTACCCGGACCGTGAGTTCGTCGAGCTCCGGGCCGCGCTGGCCGACTACCTGTCGCGCGACACCCTGCCGACCCGGGGGTGGGCCGTCCAGGCCGCGCAGGTGTGGGCCGCCAACGGGTCCAACGAGGTGATGCTCCAGCTGCTCCAGGCCTTCGGTGGCCCGGGCCGGGTGGCGCTGAGCTTCGCGCCGACGTACTCGATGTACCCCGAGTACGCCCGCGACACGATGACCGAGTGGGTCCAGGGGCACCGCGAGGACGACTTCTCGCTCGACCTCGACCACGCCCGCGACCTGATCAAGGAGCGGCAGCCGAGCGTCGTGCTGCTGCCCTCTCCCAACAACCCGACCGGCACCGCGCTGCCGCCCGAGGCCGTCACCACGCTCTGCGAGGCCGCTGCCGCGACCGAGCAGGGCGGCATCGTCGTGGTCGACGAGGCGTACGGCGAGTTCCGGCGCAGCGGCACGCCCAGCGCGCTCGAGCTGCTCCCGGACCACCGCAACCTCGTCGTCAGCCGGACCATGAGCAAGGCGTTCGCACTCGCGGGCGCCCGCGTCGGGTATCTGGCGGCCGCGCCGGAGATCTGCGACGCGATCCGCGTCGTGCGCCTGCCCTACCACCTCTCCGCCGTCACCCAGGCGGTCGCGCTCGCGGCGCTGCGGCACGCGCCCGAGCTGCTCGGCAGGGTCGACGAGCTGCGCGCCGAGCGGGACGCAACGGTGGGCTGGCTGCGGGAGCGGGGGCTGACCGTGGCGGACAGCGACGCGAACTTCGCGCTGTTCGGCACCTTCCCCGACCGGCATGCTGTCTGGCAGGGGCTCCTCGACCGGGGTGTGCTGATCCGCGAGGTCGGCCCCGACGGGTGGCTCCGGGTGTCCATCGGCACCCCGGAGGAGATGAACGCGTTCAAGCAGGCACTGACCGAGGTCACGGAGGAGCAGTCATGAGCAGGACGGCCCGCATCGAGCGGCAGACCAGCGAGTCCAAGGTGCTCGTCGAGGTCGACCTCGACGGCACCGGACGGCACGACATCTCCACCGGCGTCGGGTTCTACGACCACATGCTCACCGCCTTCGCGCGGCACGCGCTGGTCGACCTCACCGTCCAGACCGAGGGCGACACCCACATCGACGCCCACCACACGGTCGAGGACACCGCGATCGTGCTCGGACAGGCGCTCCGCGAGGCGCTCGGCGACAAGAGGGGCATCCGTCGCTTCGGCGACGCGACCGTGCCGCTGGACGAGGCGCTGGTGCAGGCGGTCGTGGACGTCTCCGGACGCCCCTACTGCGTGCACACCGGGGAGCCGGACGCCCAGGCGTACGTCGCCATCGGTGGCGCCACGGGCCCTGCGTACCAGGGGTCGCTGACCCGGCACGTCTTCGAGACCATCGCGTTCCACGCCCACCTCGCGCTGCACGTGCGGGTGCTCGCCGGCCGCGACCCGCACCACCTGGTCGAGACCCAGTTCAAGGCCTTCGCCCGGGCGTTCCGGGACGCGGTCGCCCTGGACCCGCGGGAGACCGGGGTGCCGAGCACCAAGGGCACGCTCTGAACGCCGGCACCAGCGGGCGGCCGCAGGTCGCGGTCCTGGACTACGGCTCGGGCAACCTCCGCTCCGCCGTGCGGGCGGTCGAGCGAGCCGGTGCGGCGGTCGTCCTGACCTCCGACTTCGACACCTGCATGGAATCCGACGGACTCCTCGTGCCCGGCGTGGGCGCCTTCGCGGCGTGCATGGCCGGTCTGCGGGCGATCCGCGGCGACCGGCTGATCGGGCGGCGGCTGGCGGGTGGCCGGCCGGTGCTCGGCATCTGCGTCGGCATGCAGGTGCTGTTCGAGCGCGGCGTCGAGCACGGCGTGGAGACGGAGGGCTGTGACGAGTGGCCCGGAGCCGTCGAGCGGATCCAGGCGCCGGTGGTGCCGCACATGGGCTGGAACACCGTCGACGTGCCGTCCGGCTCGACGCTGTTCTCGGGGATCGAGGACGAGCGGTTCTACTTCGTGCACTCCTACGCGGTGCGTGACTGGACCCTGGAGACCAACGACCGCACCCGCGCCCCGATGGTCACCTGGGCCGAGCACGGTGGCGACCGGTTCGTGGCCGCCGTCGAGAACGGCCCGCTGGCCGCCACCCAGTTCCACCCGGAGAAGTCCGGCGACGCCGGGGCCACGCTCCTGCGCAACTGGGTCACGAACCTGTGAGCAACCTCCGATGAGCAAGGAGCGAGCGCTGCGCCGCGCCGAGCGCGAGCGCGAGGCCGCGATCCGGGCGGCGGCCCGGGCCCGCGAGGAGGAGCGCCGCCAGCGGGCCCAGGCACGTCGGCGGGCGCTCACCGGCTGGCTGCCCCGGCCGCGCCGGACGCCCGGCCTGCTCGCCCAGCGGCGGCGCCGCGAGCTGACCTTCACGATCTGCCTGCTGCTCGCCCTCAACGTGCTGGTGTGGGTGGTGCGCCCCGAGTGGGGGCTGCGCATCCTGGCCGCCATGGTCAGTGTGCTGGTCGCCCCGGTGATCCACACGCTGCTGTTCCGCCGCCGATGAGACCCGACCTCGGCGCCGCCGCCTCCGAACCTAGGATCTCCCCCATGCCTGACTACCCTTCGACAAGCTCAGGACGACGCCTCGAGCTGCTGCCCGCCGTCGACATCGCCGGGGGACAGGCGGTCCAGCTGGTCCAAGGCGTCGCGGGCTCCGAGAAGCGGTTCGGCGACCCGATCGGGGCCGCGCTGCGCTGGCAGGAGGCGGGCGCCGAGTGGATCCACCTCGTCGACCTCGACGCCGCCTTCGGCCGCGGCCACAACAGGGAGCTGCTGGCCCGGATCGTCGGCACCCTCGACATCCGGGTCGAGATGAGTGGTGGCATCCGTGACGACGAGTCGCTGGTCGCCGCCATGGCGACCGGGTGCCGCCGCGTGAACATCGGCACCGCCGCGCTGGAGCAGCCGGAGTGGTGCGCCCGCGCGATCGCGGAGTACGGCGACCGGATCGCCGTCGGCCTCGACGTCCGCGGTCGGACGCTCGCCGCGCGCGGCTGGACCCGCGAGGGCGGCGACCTGTACGACGTGCTCGCGCGGCTCGACGGCGAGGGCTGCGCCCGCTACGTCGTCACCGACGTCAACAAGGACGGCATGCTCCAGGGCCCGAACCTCCAGCTCCTCGCGGACGTCTGCGCGGCCACCGACCGCCCGGTCGTCGCGTCCGGCGGCGTCACGACCCTGGCCGACATCGAGGCGCTGATGGGCCTGGTGCCGCAGGGTGTCGAGGGCGCGATCGCCGGCACGGCCCTCTACGAGGGTCGGTTCAGCCTGGAGGACGCGCTCGCGCTGACCCGGTCCGGGCAGGCCCGACCGGCGGGGGAGCGGTGAGCCTCGCCGTCCGCGTCATCCCGTGCCTGGACGTCGACGCCGGGCGGGTTGTCAAGGGCATCAACTTCAAGGAGCTCCGCGACGCCGGCGACCCGGTCGAGCTGGCCCGCACCTACGACGCCGAGGGCGCCGACGAGCTGACCTTCCTCGACATCTCGGCCTCGCACGAGGGCCGGGCCACCACGATGGACATCGTCTCCCGGACCGCCGAGCAGGTCTTCATCCCGCTGACCGTGGGCGGGGGCGTGTCCAGCGTCGCGGACGTGGACCGGCTGCTGCGGGCGGGCGCCGACAAGGTGGCCGTCAACACGGCCGCGATCAACCGGCCGGAGCTGGTCGCCGAGATCGCCGACCGCTTCGGCAACCAGGTGCTGGTGCTCTCGGTCGACGCACGCCGGGCCCCCGGCGCGCCGTCCGGCTTCGAGGTGACCACCCACGGCGGCCGGAAGTCCGCCGGGCTCGACGCCATCGAGTGGGCGGCCCGGGCGACGGAGCTCGGCGCCGGGGAGATCCTCCTCAACGCGATGGATGCCGACGGGACCCAGGACGGCTTCGACCTCGACCTGATCCGCGCCGTGCGCCGTGAGGTGACCATCCCGGTCATCGCCTCGGGCGGGGCGGGCCGCGTCGAGCACTTCCCCCCGGCCGTCGACGCGGGCGCGGACGCGGTGCTCGCGGCCACCGTGTTCCACTTCGGCACGCTGCGCATCGCCGACGTGAAGGCGTCGCTCGCAGCAGCGGGCCACCCGGTCCGCTGACGGCCGGTCAGATCCCCAGGTCGGCCCCGCGCAGCCGCGCGACCCGGGCGGCAGGACCCTCGAGGTCCACGTCGCGGACCTGGTCGCGGCCGAACAGCAGCAGGACGATCTCGGACGGCAGCCCGGTCACCACGACCGGGTCCTCGCCGCGGCGCAGCACCGCGGTCGCACCGGTGTCGCTGCGGCGGATCCGCACCGGGACTCCGGCCGGACGCACGAGCCCACGGCCGCCGACCCTGATCGCCGACCAGAGCCGCGACTGGTCCCGTTGGGCGAGCCTCCGTGCCTCCCAGCCCGGCTGGGCGCGGCGCAGGTCCTCGTGGTGGACGAAGAACTCGAGGGTGTTGAGCAGCCGGTCCACCGGCGGCAGGACGTACGGCGTGAACCGCGGCCGCCGCAGCTTCTCGACCAGGACCCCGAAGTCCTGCCTCCCGACGCTGGCCATGTCCCGGTCGGTCAGGCCCGAGAGGGCCGGCACCGCGATCCCGGCCGCGCCGAGTGGACGGTTCTCGCGCACCAGGAGGTGGGTGACCAGGTCCTTGGCGGTCCAGTCGCCACAGAGGGTCGGGGCATCCTCGCCGAGGGTCAGTGCGGTGTCGCACAGGTCGCTGCGTTCGCGCCGGGCCAACGAGGGGGTGCTCATGCGGCGAGCATAGGCCGCGGCCGGGGGGCGGGCGGTGCGTGATTCGGCGGCTGTCGCCGGCGGCGAATACCCTGTGCCGGTGAAGGACCAGCGGGCGGACCGGCGCCGATCGACCACGCGCGAGGGGTTCGCCGTGCTGGGAGTCGCCATCCGGCGCGAGCCCTGGATCTTCACCGTCTCGACGATCGGCAGCCTGCTCTTCGGGGCGCTGACGGTGGCCGACGCGTGGGTCCTCGGCTGGGCGACCGACCACGTCGTGCTGCCGGCGTTCGACGAGGGCAGCATCGACAGCTCCCTGCTCTGGGCCGTCCTCGCGCTGTTCCTCGGCGTCGCGATCCTGCGCGCCGTCGGCATCGTGGCGCGGCGCCTCGGTGCCGGTGTCATGCAGTACCGCATGCAGGCGCACAGCCGCCGCGCCGTCACCCGCCAGTACCTCTCCCTGCCGATGGAGTGGCACCAGCGCCACCCGACCGGCCAGCTGCTCTCCAACGCCAACGCCGACGTCGAGGCCGCCTGGGGCCCGATCGCGCCGCTGCCGATGGCGGTCGGCACGCTCGCGATGATGGTGATCGCGGTGGCCCAGATGTTCGCCGCCGACCTCGTCCTCGCGGTGGTGGGCCTGCTCGTCTTCCCGGCCGTGATCGCCGCCAACCTCGCCTACCAGCGGCTCGCCTCGCCGCTGATCACCCGGGCCCAGCAGCTGCGTGCGGAGGTGAGCGAGATCGCACACGAGTCCTTCGACGGTGCCCTGGTCGTCAAGACCCTCGGGCGCGAGGAGGAGGAGATGCAGCGGTTCGCGGCCAAGGCCCACGAGCTGCGCGACGTCAACATCCGCGCCGGCCGGGTGCGGGCGGCGTTCGACCCGGTGCTGGCGGCGCTGCCGAGCCTGGGGGTGCTGGTGGTGCTGGCGGTCGGGGTCTCCCGGGTGCTCTCGGGTGCGACGGAGGCCGGCGACGTGGTCACCGTGGCCTACCTGCTCACGATCGTCTCCTTCCCGATCCGCTCGATCGGGTGGCTGCTCGGCGAGCTCCCGCGCAGCGTCGTCGGGTTCAGCCGGGTCACGGCGGTGCTGGAGGCGACCGGGGAGATGCAGTACGGCGAGCGGTTCCTCTCGCGAGACGGCGACGGCGCACGCCTCGTGGTGGACGGCCTGTCCTACTCCCACGACCCCGAGCAGCGCCTGCTCGACGGCGTCAGCTTCGAGGTCGCCCCGGGCCGCACCGTCGCCCTGGTCGGGGCCACCGCCTCGGGCAAGAGCACGCTCACCACGCTGATGACCCGGCTCGTCGATCCCGACGGCGGCCGGGTCCTGCTCGACGGCACCGACCTGCGGGACCTGGCCCGCGGCGAGCTGGCCGGCTCGGTCGCGATCGTGCCGCAGACCGCGTTCCTCTTCGACGACACCGTCCGCGGCAACGTCACGCTCGGTGCCGACGTCCCCGACGAGGAGGTGTGGGCCGCGCTGCGTGCCGCCCAGGCCGACGGGTTCGTCGCCGCGCTGCCGGACGGCCTCGACGCCCGGCTGGGGGAGCGCGGCACCTCGCTGTCCGGTGGCCAGCGGCAGCGGGTCTCGCTGGCCAGGGCGCTGGTGCGCCGGCCCCGCCTGCTGATCCTCGACGACGCCACGTCCGCGGTCGACCCCGAGGTGGAGGCGCGGATCCTCGAGGCGCTGCGCTCCGGCGGCTCGGGCACGACGCTGGTCGTCGTCGCCTACCGCAAGGCCACCATCGGCCTCGCCGACGAGGTGGTGCACCTCGAGGACGGCCGGATCGCGGACCGGGGCACCCACCGCGAGCTGCTGGGACGCAGCCCGTCGTACGCCCGGCTCGTCAACGCCTACGAGCACGCCGAGCACCCGGAGCTGGCAGGTGAGGCGCCGTGACCACCACGACAGCGCCGCGCACCAGCGGCACCCGCATGGACACCGGCGAGGAGATCGCCGCCCTGGAGACGATCCGCCGCGGCGTCCGCTTCTCCCCGGAGCTCAAGGAGGGGATCGGCTGGACCCTCGTGCTGGCAGTGCTCGCCTCCGTCGGCCAGGTGATCGTCCCGATCGCGGTGCAGCAGACCCTGGACCGGGGGCTGAACGGCCCCGGAGGCCCCGACGTGCGCTTCACGGTGCTCATGGGGATCGCGGCGGCGGTCGCCGTCGGGGTGACCAGCTGGGCGTCGTACGCCATGACCCGCCGGCTGTTCACCGCCTCGGAGAAGGGCCTCGCCACGCTGCGGATCAAGGCCTTCCGCCACGTCCACGACCTGCCCCTGCTCACGCAGAACACCGAGCGCCGGGGTGCACTGGTCGCCCGGGTGACCAGCGACGTCGACCAGGTCAGCCAGTTCCTCGTGTTCGGTGGCCTGATCTTCGTGGTCAGCGTCGGCCAGATGCTCGTCGCCACGATCATCATGCTGATCTACAGCTGGCAGCTGGCGATCGTCGTGTGGGTCTGCTTCGCGCCGCTGTTCCTCTCGCTGCGCTTCTTCCAGCGCAAGCTGTCCGACGCCTACGGCACCGTCCGGCGCCAGGTGGGCATCCTGCTCTCGGCCGTCTCCGAGCCGGTGGTGGGCGCCGCGGTGGTCCGGTCCTACGCCGTCGAGGACCGCACGCAGCGCCGCATCGACGACGCCATCGACGCGCACAAGGCGGCGAGCACCCGCGCGCAGGGCTTCACGGCGTTCTCGTTCTCGCTCGGCGGCGTCTCTGCGGGGCTCGCGAACGCGGGGGTGCTGATCGTCGGCATCTGGCTGGGGTTCGCGGGTGACATCACGGCCGGCAAGGTGCTCGCCTTCGCGTTCCTGGTGTCGCTGTTCGTGGGCCCGGTGCAGATGGGCACCCAGATCCTGACCGACGCCCAGAACGCGATCGCCGGCTGGCGTCGCGTGATCGGGATCCTCGACACGCCCGCCGACCTCGTCGACCCCGGACCCGAGGGCGCGACCCTGCCCCGGGGCCCCATCGACGTGCGCTTCGAGGACGTCACCTTCGCCTACCCGGGCGGCCCGCCGGTGCTGCGCGACGTCACCCTCGACATCGCCGCCGGCACCCGGGTCGCGATCGTCGGGGAGACGGGCTCGGGCAAGTCCACCTTCGCCAAGCTGCTCACCCGGCTGATGGACCCGTCGCAGGGGCGGGTGCTCCTCGACGGGGTCGACGTCAGCACGATCGCCCACACCTCGCTGCGACGGGGGGTGGTCCTGGTGCCGCAGGAGGGCTTCCTCTTCGACGACACCCTGCTCGCCAACGTGCGCTACGGCCGGCTGGACGCCGCGGAGGCCGACGTGCGGGCCAGCGCCGACGCGCTCGGTCTCGGGGACTGGCTGGCCGGGCTGCCGGCCGGGCTCGCGACCCGGGTCGGTCAGCGCGGGGAGTCGCTCTCGGCGGGGGAGCGGCAGCTGGTCGCACTCCTGCGGGCGCACCTGGCCGACCCCGACCTGCTGGTCCTCGACGAGGCGACCAGCGCCGTCGACCCGGCCCTGGAGATGCGCATCGGCCGCGCCCTCGAGCGGCTGATGAGCGGACGCACCTCGGTCACCATCGCCCACCGGATGTCCACCGCCGAGAACGCCGACGAGGTCGTCGTGGTCGACAAGGGCCGCATCGTCCAGCGTGGCCCGCACCGGGAGCTGGTGGCGCAGGACGGCGTGTACGCCGGCCTGCACGCCTCGTGGGTGGCCCAGCAGGGCGCCTGAGAACGGGCGACGGCAATACTTGTGGGGTGACTTCCCTCGCCCCCGACATCGCCGCCCGGCTGAAGCGGTCCACCGACGGGCTGGTGCCCGCGGTGGTCCAGCAGCACGACACCGGCGAGGTGCTGATGCTGGGCTGGATGGACGACGAGGCCCTGGCGCGCACGCTGGCCAGCGGCCGGGCGACGTACTGGAGCCGCAGCCGCCAGGAGTACTGGATCAAGGGTGAGACCTCCGGGCACGCCCAGCGGGTCATCGAGGTCCGGCTCGACTGTGATGGCGACACGCTGCTGGTGAAGGTGGACCAGGAGGGCGTCGCGTGCCACACCGGTGACCGCACCTGCTTCGACGCCGACCTGCTGATGGCGCCCCGGCATGCCTCCCGACATGGCTGAGCGCGGCCGCCGTACCTTCGCGCCGGTCGTGCTGCTCGGTCTCGCGGGCAGCGGGCTGGCCGCCGTGGCGGGCAACAAGGCGTGGGCCGAGGGCGGGGGCGACGCGGCGCAGCGGCTGGCCGCGGTGCCGCTCACGACCGACCCCGGCGAGATGCCCGCTGCCGGCGCGCTGGCGCTCGTGGCGCTCGCCTGCTGGGGCGTGGTGCTCGTCACCCGGGGCCGCGTGCGCCGCGCGGTCGCGGTGCTGGGTGCGCTCGCCTCGGCGGGCGTCCTGGTCACCGTGGTGGCCGGCTGGTCCTCGGTCGTCGACTCGCTGCGCTCGGACTACGCCGACGTGGGCGTCACGGACATCGGCATCCACCACACCGGGTGGCTCTGGGCCGCGGCCGTCGGCGCCGTGCTGTCGCTGGCCGCGTCCGTGCTCGCCGTGCGCTGGGCGCCGGCGTGGCCCGAGATGGGCAGCAGGTACGACGCGCCGGCCGGCGAGCGGGCCGAGCCGGAGCCGATCGACCCCGCGGAGCAGTCCAACCTCGACCTCTGGAAGGCGATGGACGAGGGCCGCGACCCCACCGCCGGACCGGCTGAATAGACTGTGCGGCGCACGACCGCACGACGTACCCACGCCTCCCGAGGAGCCCTGAATGTCTGACAACCACGGCAACACACCCGCAGCCTGGAGTGCTGTCGCGGTCGCGCTGCTCGGCTTCGTCGTGGGTGGGGTCGGCCTGATGCTCGACCCGGTGAGCATGCCCGTGTTCTGGGTTGGCGTGGCGATCTGCGTGGCGTCGGTCGTGGTGTACGGCGTGTTGGCCAAGATGGGCTTCAACACCTCCAGCCACTGACACCCGACGGGAGGACGGCTTGACCGTCACCGCGCCACCTCGCGCCCCTCGCGGAACCGGGCCGCCTGCAGCGGCTCGGCGTGCCGCTCGCGGCCGGGGCGGTGGCCGCGCTCGGCACGGCGGCCCTGCACGTCCGGGACCCGCACACGTCCGGGTCCTGGGGTTTCTGCCCGGTGGCGCTGCTCGGCCTGAGCTGCCCGTTCTGCGGCAGCCTGCGCGCCGTCAACGACCTGACCCACCTCGACCTGGCCGCCGCGGCGTCGAGCAACCTGCTGCTCGTGGTCGCCGCACCGCTGGTGGTGGCGTTCTGGGCCCGCCGGGTGGTCGCCTGCTGGCGCGGGGGAGCCGCGATGACGCCGCTGTCGGTCCCGCGCCCGTGGTGGGTCGTCCTGTCGGTGCTGGTGGCGGGGTTCACCGTGGCCCGCAACCTGCCGTTGGGGGCCTGGTTCGCCCCCTGAGCCCGGATCGGGCCGCTCACCGCTCGGGTGAGAGGCTTGTCCCTGCACCGAACCCGTCTCGAACCGCTTTTCGGAGGTCCCATGTCCGTGCTCGACGACATCGTCGCCGGCGTGCGGACCGACCTGGCCGCCCGCGAGTCCGTGACGCGACTGGCGGACCTGCGCGCCGCCCTGGCCGACGTCGACCCGCCGCGCGACCCGATGCCGCACTTCCGCGCCGAGGGGTCCAGCGTGATCGCCGAGGTGAAGCGCCGCAGCCCGAGCAAGGGCGACCTGGCCGACATCGCCGACCCGGCGGCGCTCGCGCAGCGGTACGCCGCGGGCGGCGCCGCCGCGATCAGCGTGCTGACCGAGCAGCGCCGCTTCGGCGGCAGCCTCGACGACCTCCGCGCGGTCCGCGCGGCCGTGGACACCCCGGTGCTGCGCAAGGACTTCATCGTCACCTCCTACCAGCTGGTGGAGGCGCGGGCCGCCGGCGCCGACCTGGCCCTGCTGATCGTGGCCGCGCTGACCGACGACCAGCTCCAAGAGCTGTACGCCGAGGCGTGCGGGCTGGGCCTGACCGTGCTGGTCGAGGTGCACGACGAGCCGGAGACCGAGCGGGCCGTGGCGCTGGGCGCCGAGCTGATCGGGGTCAACGCCCGCAACCTCAAGACCCTCGCCGTGGACGGCGACACCTTCGGCCGGCTCGCGCCGCTGATCCCCGACGACCGGGTCAAGGTGGCCGAGTCCGGCATCTTCGGGCGCGACGACGTGCTGCGCTTCGTGTCCCAGGGCGCCCGCGCGGTGCTCGTGGGGGAGGCACTGGTGAAGGACGGCGACCCCGAGCACGCCGTCCGTGCGATGACGGGAGTCCGGGCATGACCACGAACGTGGAGCGGCCGACGAGCTACGACGCCGACGACCAGGGCTGGTTCGGCGGCCCCGAGGAGGGGTGGGGCGGCCGCTTCATGCCCGAGGCGCTGGTGGCCGCGCTCGACGAGCTGACCGTCGCCTGGCACGACGCCATGGCCGACCCCGCCTTCGTCGCGGAGTTCGACGCCATCCTGCGCGAGTACGCCGGCCTGCCGAGCCCGCTCTACCTCGCCGAGCGGCTCTCGGAGAAGGTGGGCGCGCGGATCCTGCTCAAGCGCGAGGACCTCAACCACACCGGCGCCCACAAGATCCGCAACGTCCTCGGCCAGGCGCTGCTGACCAAGCGGATGGGCAAGACCCGGGTGATCGCCGAGACCGGAGCCGGCCAGCACGGCGTCGCGAGCGCCACCGCGGCGGCCTACTTCGGGCTCGACTGCACCGTCTACATGGGGGCGGTCGACACCCGGCGCCAGGCCCTCAACGTCGCCCGGATGCACCTGCTCGGGGCCAAGGTGGTGCCGGTCGAGTCCGGCAGCGCCACCCTGAAGGACGCGATCAACGAGGCGCTGCGCGACTGGGTCGCGAGCGTCGACCACACGGCGTACCTCTTCGGCACGGCGGCGGGCCCGCACCCGTTCCCCAGCATGGTCCGCGACTTCACCCGGGGCATCGGCGACGAGGCGCGCCAGCAGTGCCTGGACCGGTTCGGCCGGCTGCCGGACGCCATCGCCGCCTGCGTCGGCGGCGGGTCCAACGCGATCGGCCTGTTCACGGCGTTCCTCGACGACCCGCAGGTCGCGATCTACGGCTTCGAGCCCGGGGGTGAGGGCGTCGACACACCGCGGCACGCCGCCACCATCCACGCCGGCGCGCGCGGGGTCCTGCACGGTGCCCGGACCTACGTCCTGCAGGACGAGGACGGCCAGACCATCGAGTCGCACTCGATCTCCGCCGGCCTCGACTACCCCGGGGTCGGGCCCCAGCACGCCCACCTCGCGGCGACCGGCCGCGCGACCTACCTGCCCGTGACCGACGACGAGGCCATGGAGGCGATGGCCCTGCTCAGCCGCACCGAAGGGATCATCCCCGCCATCGAGTCCGCGCACGCGGTCGCCGGCGCGCTCCGGGTGGCCGAGCAGCTGGCCGCCGAGAAGGGGCCCGAGGCCACGATGATGATCAACCTGTCCGGACGCGGTGACAAGGACATGGGCACCGCCATCGAGTACTTCGGGCTCGCGGGCGAGCCCCGACAAGGTCACCGAGGAGCCGGTGGGGGACGCAGAATGAGCACCAGCCTCGCGTTCGCGAAGGCCCGCGCCGACGGCCGCGCCGCCCTGGTCGGCTACCTCCCGGCCGGCTTCCCCGACGTCGACGGTGGGATCGACGCGCTGCGCGCGATGGTCGAGGCGGGCTGCGACGTCATCGAGGTCGGCCTGCCCTACAGCGACCCGGTCATGGACGGCCCGACCATCCAGGCCGCGGCGCAGCAGGCGCTCGACCGCGGCGTGCGCACCACCGACGTGCTCCGCACCGTCGAGGCGGTGGCGGCGACGGGCACGCCCACCGTGGTGATGACCTACTGGAACCCCGTGGAGAGCTACGGCCGCGCCAGCGCGCGGAGCCAGGGGCGCAGCGGCGTCGAGCGGTTCGCCGCCGACCTGGCGAGCGCCGGCGGTGCGGGCCTGATCACCCCCGACCTCACCCCCGACAGCGGTGGTGAGTGGATCGCGGCTGCCGACGCCCACGGGCTCGACAAGATCTTCCTGGTCGCGCCGTCCTCGACCGACGAGCGGATCGCGATGACCACCGCCGCGTGCCGGGGCTTCGTCTACGCCACGGCGGTGATGGGCGTCACCGGTGCCCGGGCCACCACCAGCGAGCTCGCCGGGCCGCTGGTCGCGCGCACCCGCGCCCACACCGACCTGCCGATCGGCGTCGGGCTCGGGGTGAGCAACGGAGACCAGGCGGCCGAGGTGGCGTCGTACGCCGACGGGGTGATCGTCGGCTCCGCCTTCGTCCGCGCCCTGCTCGACCATCCCGACGACCGGGCCGCGGGCCTGCGCGCGCTCACCGCGCTGGCCGAGGACCTCGCCGCCGGGGTACGCCGTGCGTAGGGCGCTCGCCGGCGCCCTCGCCGCGGGGCTGTTCCTGCTCAGCGCCTGCGGTGGCGACGCGTCGTCGTCCGCCGGGTTCACCGGGAAGCGCCTCGACCCGCCCTTCACGGTGGTGAGCACCCCGCTGACGGACACCTCGGGCGACGACTACTCGCTCACCGAGAACACCGACAAGCCGCTGACCCTGGTCTTCTTCGGCTACACCCACTGCCCGGACATCTGCGGGGTCGTGATGGCGAACCTCGCCTCGGCGATGACGCGGCTCAGCGACGCCGACCGCGCCCGGGTGGACGTGGTCTACGTGACCACCGACCCGGCCCGGGACACCACGTCCGTGCTGCACGACTACCTCCAGCACGTGGACCCGGACTTCATCGGGCTGACCGGGGACCTGACGGACATCGCCGCCCTCGGCAAGCCGCTCGGCGTGGGCGTCACCCAGGGGCAGAAGCTGCCGTCCGGCGGGTACGACGTCACCCACGGCACCACGATCACCGCCATCGACCAGCAGGACGAGGCGCCCGTCTACTGGTCCCAGGACACCTCGTCGGCACAGTTCGCCGCGGACATCCACACGTTGCTCGCCCAGGGGGACTGACCGATGCTCACTCTGCTCTCGATCCCCAGCCCCTCGCAGGGCGTCTGGCACCTGGGACCGCTGCCGATCCGCGGCTACGCCCTGGCCATCATCCTCGGCATCGTCGCCGCGATCTGGATCGGCGAGCGGCGCTGGGTGGCCCGCGGCGGTCAGCCGGGGGACGTCAGCGACCTCGCGGTCTGGGCGGTCCCGTTCGGGCTGGTCGGCGGCCGGCTCTACCACGTGCTCACCGACCACGACCTCTACTTCGGTGCGGGCAAGCACCCCATCGAGGCGCTCTACGTCTGGCGCGGGGGCCTCGGGATCTGGGGTGCGATCGCGCTCGGCGCCCTGGGCGTCTACATCGGGGCCCGGCGGAAGGGGATCCGGCTGCTGCCGGTCCTCGACGCCATGGTGCCCGGCGTCCTCGTCGCCCAGGCGATCGGACGCTGGGGCAACTGGTTCAACCAGGAGCTCTTCGGCAAGCCCACCGACCTGCCGTGGGGGCTGGAGATCGACCCCGCGAACCGCCCGGTGGGCTACTTCCAGTACGACACCTTCCACCCGACCTTCCTCTACGAGTGCCTGTGGGACCTCGGCGCCTTCGGCTTCGTGATCTGGGCCGACCGGAGGTTCCGGCTCGGGCACGGCCGGGTGGTGGCGCTCTACGTGATGGCCTACACCGCCGGGCGCGGCTGGATCGAGATGCTGCGCATCGACAACGTCGAGCTCAACGACGTCGCGGGCCTGCGGTTCAACGTGTGGACCTCGATCGTGCTGTTCGTCGCGGCGGCCGTCTACTTCGTGGTCAGCAGCCGGTTGCGGCCGGGCCGCGAGGAGGACGTGTACCGCCCGGGGCAGGGCCCGCGGGCCGTCGAGCCCGCCGGTGACCGTCCCGCGGACGGGGTGTCCGACACCACCGAGTGAAGGTGTCCGTCCCTCAGTCTGCCGGTGCTGCGGCAGCTGACTCGGTGGTAGCCTGATGCCTCCGCTAGGGCCAATGTCGTCCCCTGCAAAGCCTTCAGTCGCATCTCACTTGCACGGCCGATTCGTCGGCGCGGCCCCGGAGCCTCGGGGACGGCCCGACACGACGACGACGGGAGAATGCCCGGTGCCGTACCAGCACGCATTCCCGCCGCCCCAAGGGCTCTACGACCCCACCCACGAGCATGATGCTTGCGGTGTGGCGTTCGTCGCGACCCTGACCGGCGTCGCCAGCCACGACATCGTGAAGCAGGGGATCACCGCCCTGCTCAACCTCGACCACCGCGGAGCAGCGGGCGCCGAGCCCAACTCCGGTGACGGTGCGGGGATCCTGATCCAGGTGCCCGACGAGTTCCTGCGCGCGGTGGTCGACTTCGACCTCCCGGCGCAGCACTCGTACGCCGTGGGCACCGCCTTCTTGCCGGGGGACGCCGAGACCGTCACCAAGACCAGGCGCCGCATCGAGGAGATCGCCGCCGAGGAGGGCCTCGCGGTCCTCGGGTGGCGCGAGGTGCCGGTCGACCCCTCCTCGCTCGGCGAGACCGCCCGCGGCGTGATGCCGTCGTTCCGGCAGCTGTTCGTGGCCGGCGCCGGGTCGCGGGTCACGGGCATGGCCCTCGAGCGGCTGGCGTTCTGCCTGCGCAAGCGCGCGGAGCGGGAGACCGACGTCTACTTCCCGTCCCTCTCGTCCCGCACCCTGGTCTACAAGGGCATGCTGACGCCGGCCCAGCTCGACGAGGTCTACCCCGACCTGCGCGACGAGCGGGTGGCCTCGGCGATGGCCGTGGTCCACTCGCGCTTCTCGACCAACACCTTCCCCAGCTGGCCGCTGTCCCACCCGTTCCGGTTCATCGCCCACAACGGCGAGATCAACACGGTCATGGGCAACCGCAACTGGATGCGCGCGCGGGAGGCGCTGCTGGCCTCGGACCTGATCCCGGGCGACCTGGAGCGGCTGTTCCCGGTCTGCACCCCGGGGGCCTCGGACTCCGCGTCCTTCGACGAGGTGCTCGAGCTGCTGCACATCGGTGGCCGGTCGCTCCCGCACTCGGTGCTGATGATGATCCCCGAGGCGTGGGAGAACCACGCCGAGATGGACGCCCGGCGCCGCGCCTTCTACGAGTTCCACTCCGCGCTGATGGAGCCGTGGGACGGCCCCGCCTGCGTGGTCTTCACCGACGGTTCCCAGATCGGCGCGGTCCTCGACCGCAACGGGCTGCGCCCCTCACGGTACTGGGTCACCGAGGACGGGCTCGTCGTGCTCGCCTCCGAGGTCGGGGTGCTCGACCTGGACCCGGCCACGGTGGTCCGCAAGGGCCGGCTGCAGCCGGGCCGGATGTTCCTCGTCGACACCGACGAGCACCGGATCATCGAGGACGAGGAGGTCAAGGCCGAGCTCGCCGCGGAGCACCCGTACGACGAGTGGCTGCACGCCGGCCTGATCCACCTCGACGACATCCCCGAGCGCGAGCACATCGTGCACACCCACGCCTCGGTCACCCGGCGCCAGCAGGTGTTCGGCTACACCGAGGAGGAGCTGCGCGTCCTGCTCACCCCGATGGCCAGCACCGGTGCCGAGCCGATCGGCTCGATGGGCACCGACACCCCCATCGCGGCGCTCAGCGACAAGCCCCGGCTGCTGTTCGACTACTTCGCGCAGCTGTTCGCGCAGGTCACCAACCCGCCGCTGGACGCGATCCGCGAGGAGCTCGTCACCTCGCTCAACGGCACCATCGGCCCCGAGGCGAACCTGCTCGAGCCCGCCCCGGCGTCGTGCCGCCAGGTGGTGCTGCCGTTCCCGGTCATCTCCAACGACGACCTGGCGAAGATCCGGCACATCAACCGTGACGGTGACATGCCCGGCTTCATCACCCACGTGGCTCGCGGCCTGTACGACGTCGAGGGCGGCGGCCGGGCGATGGCCGAGCGGATCGAGGAGATCTGCCAGGAGGTCAGCGAGGCCATCGCCGGCGGGGCACGCATCATCGTGCTCTCCGACCGGCACTCGACCGCCGAGCTGGCACCGATCCCGTCGCTGCTGCTCACCGGGGCGGTCCACCACCACCTGGTCCGCGAGAAGACCCGCACCCAGGTCGGGCTGCTCGTCGAGGCCGGCGACGTGCGCGAGGTCCACCACGTGGCGCTGCTGGTCGGCTACGGCGCGGCCGCGGTCAACCCGTACCTGGCCATGGAGTCGGTCGAGGACCTCGCCCGTGAGGGGTACTACGTCAAGGCCGAGGCCGAGCAGGCCGTCGCCAACCTGATCAAGGCCCTCGGGAAGGGCGTGCTGAAGGTGATGTCCAAGATGGGCGTCTCCACGGTCGCGTCGTACACCGGTGCCCAGATCTTCGAGGCGGTCGGGTTGTCGCAGTCGGTCGTCGACAGGTACTTCACCGGCACCACCTCCAAGCTCGGCGGCATCGAGCTCGACACGATCGCCGAGGAGGTCGCCCGGCGCCACGCCACGGCGTACCCCCGGGCCGGCATCGCCCCGGCGCACCGCGAGCTCGAGATCGGCGGCGAGTACCAGTGGCGGCGTGAGGGCGAGCCGCACCTGTTCGACCCCGAGACCGTGTTCCGGCTCCAGCACGCGACCCGGACCGGACGCTACGACGTCTTCAAGCAGTACACCTCCCGCGTGGACGAGCAGTCCGAGCGGCTGATGACGCTGCGCGGCATGTTCCGCTTCGCCGACTCCTCGGTGTCCGGGCGCGAGTCGATCCCGATCGACGAGGTCGAGCCGGCCTCCGAGATCGTCAAGCGGTTCTCCACCGGCGCGATGTCCTACGGGTCGATCTCGCGGGAGGCGCACGAGACGCTCGCGATCGCGATGAACCGGCTGGGCGCGAAGTCCAACACCGGCGAGGGCGGCGAGGACCCCGATCGGCTGTACGACCCCGAGCGCCGCAGCGCGATCAAGCAGGTCGCGTCCGGCCGCTTCGGCGTCACCTCGGAGTACCTCACGAACTCCGACGACATCCAGATCAAGATGGCCCAGGGCGCCAAGCCCGGAGAGGGCGGGCAGCTGCCCGGCCACAAGGTCTACCCGTGGGTGGCCAGGACCCGGCACTCCACGCCGGGCGTGGGCCTGATCAGCCCGCCGCCGCACCACGACATCTACTCCATCGAGGACCTGGCGCAGCTGATCCACGACCTGAAGAACGCCAACCCCGAGGCCCGCGTCCACGTGAAGCTGGTCTCCGAGGTCGGCGTCGGCACGGTCGCGACCGGGGTGTCGAAGGCGCACGCCGACGTGGTGCTGATCTCCGGCCACGACGGCGGCACCGGGGCCTCGCCGCTGACGTCGCTCAAGCACGCGGGTGGTCCCTGGGAGCTCGGCCTCGCCGAGACCCAGCAGACGCTGCTGCTGAACGGGCTGCGCGACCGGATCGTCGTGCAGACCGACGGCCAGCTGAAGACCGGGCGCGACGTCGTGATCGCCGCCCTGCTCGGGGCCGAGGAGTTCGGCTTCGCCACCGCGCCGCTGGTCGTCTCGGGCTGCATCATGATGCGGGTCTGCCACCTCGACACCTGCCCCGTGGGGGTCGCGACGCAGAACCCCACGCTGCGCGAGCGGTTCACCGGCAAGCCGGAGTTCGTCGTGAACTTCTTCGAGTACATCGCCGAGGAGGTGCGCGAGCTGCTGGCCGAGCTGGGGTTCCGCAGCCTCGACGAGGCGATCGGCCAGGTCGGAGCGCTCGACGTGGCCAAGGCCGTGGACCACTGGAAGGCCGCCGGGCTCGACCTGTCGCCGATCCTGCACAAGCCGGAGCTGCCCGAGGGTGCCGCGCTGCGCAACACCACGGTGCAGGACCACGGGCTCGACAAGGCGCTCGACGTCACCGACCTGGTGCCGCTGGCCCGGGCCGCCCTCGAGCGGGGCGAGCCGGTGCGTGCGCAGGTCGGGATCCGCAACGTCAACCGCACGGTCGGCACGATCCTCGGCCACGAGGTGACCAAGCGGTACGGCGGCACGGGCCTGCCGGACGGGACGATCGACATCACCTTCACCGGCTCGGCCGGGCAGTCCTTCGGTGCGTTCGTGCCGAAGGGCGTCACGCTGCGGCTGGAGGGGGACGCCAACGACTACGTCGGCAAGGGCCTCTCCGGCGGCCGGATCGTCGTACGACCCGACCGCGAGGCGTCCTTCGAGGCCCGCGAGCAGATCATCGCCGGCAACGTGATCGGGTACGGCGCCACCGCGGGCGAGATCTTCCTGCGCGGCGTGGTGGGCGAGCGCTTCTGCGTCCGCAACTCCGGTGTGCACGCGGTCGTCGAGGGCGTGGGCGACCACGGCTGCGAGTACATGACCGGCGGCATCGTGGTCATCCTCGGGCCGACCGGTCGCAACTTCGCGGCGGGCATGTCCGGCGGGTACGCCTTCGTGCTCGACCTCGACGAGGGCCGGGTCAACCCCGAGCTCGTCGACCTGAACAAGGTCGAGGGCGACGCGGTGGACGAGCTGCACGCCCTGGTCACCCGCCACCTCGAGGAGACGGGGTCGGGTGTCGCCGAGGAGCTGCTGGCCGACTGGCCGGCGGCCGTGGCGCGGTTCACCGAGGTCATGCCCAGCGACTACAAGCGGGTCCTGGATGCCCGTGCCGAGGCCGTCGAGGACGGGCTCGACGACGAGCAGGCCGGGGCCCGGATCATGGAGGTCCTCCATGGCTGAGCGAAGCGAAGGCATGGAGTTCCAGCACAGCATGGTGGGCCGTTGCTCGCCGGCGAAGGAGGCGTGCAATGGCTGATCCCAAGGGATTCCTCAAGAACGGCCGCGAGGTCGCCGAGCGGCGGCCCGTGGAGGAGCGCGTCCGGGACTGGAACGAGGTCTACCCGGGGAGTGCCGGACGGGCGCTGCTGCCGATCATCACCGAGCAGGCGGGCCGCTGCATGGACTGCGGCATCCCGTTCTGCCACCAGGGCTGCCCGCTGGGGAACATCATCCCCGAGTGGAACGACCTGGTCTGGCGTGACGACTGGGAGGGCGCCATCGAGCGCCTGCACGCGACCAACAACTTCCCGGAGTTCACCGGCCGCCTCTGCCCGGCACCGTGCGAGACCTCCTGCGTGCTCGGCATCAACCAGGACCCGGTCACCATCAAGAACGTCGAGGTCTCGATCATCGACAGGGCCTGGGAGTCGGGCAACGTCCGGCCGCAGCCGCCGGAGTGGCTCTCGGGCCGCACGGTCGCGGTGGTCGGTTCCGGACCCGCGGGCCTGGCCGCCGCGCAGCAGCTGACCCGCGCCGGCCACACGGTCGCGGTCTACGAACGGGCTGACAAGATCGGCGGCCTGCTGCGCTACGGCATCCCCGAGTTCAAGATGGAGAAGCAGCACCTCGACCGGCGGCTGGACCAGATGCGGCGTGAGGGCACGGTCTTCCGGGCCGGCGTCGACGTCGGCGGCGACCTCACCGGCCAGAGCCTGCGGGAGCGGTACGACGCGGTGGTGCTCGCGATGGGCGCCACCGAGGCACGCGACCTGCCGATCACCGGCCGGGAGCTCGGCGGGATCCACCAGGCCATGGAGTTCCTCCCGCAGGCCAACCGGGTCGCGCTGGGCGACGAGGTCGAGGGCCAGATCACCGCCGAGGGCAAGCACGTCGTCATCATCGGCGGCGGTGACACGGGCGCGGACTGCCTCGGCACGTCCACCCGCCAGGGCGCGGCCTCGATCACCCAGCTCGAGATCATGCCCGAGCCGCCCCAGCAGCGACCCTCCGGCCAGCCGTGGCCCACCTACCCGATGATCTTCCGGGTCTCCTCGGCGCACGAGGAGGCGGGGGAGCGGGTGTACTCGGTCTCCACCCAGGAGTTCCTCGGCGACGAGGACGGCAACGTCCGGGCGCTGCGCCTGGTCGACGTGAAGTTCGAGGACGGCACGCTGGTCGAGCTCGAGGGGACCGAGCGCGAGATCCCCGCCGAGCTGGTGCTCTTCGCCATGGGCTTCACCGGTCCGCAGAAGCCGGGCCTGGTCGAGCAGCTCGAGGTGGACCTCGACGAGCGCGGCAACGTCGCGCGCGACGCGGCGTACATGTCCTCGGTGCCGGGCGTCTTCGTCGCCGGCGACGCGGGCCGCGGGCAGTCGCTGATCGTGTGGGCGATCGCCGAGGGCCGGGCCGCCGCGGCCGCTGTGGACACCTTCCTCACCGGTTCCACGACGCTGCCGGCTCCGATCAAGCCGACCGAGCGTCCCGTCGTCGCCTGAGCGACGCCGAGTCGGCGGCCCTGCACGGACGCCTCCTGCAGGGCCGCCGGCTGGGCACGGGGCCGCGGTGTTGGAACGATCTAAGAACCCGCTAGGCTGCGGGCGTGCGTAGAGCCAAGATCGTCTGCACCCTCGGCCCGGCAACCTCGTCCCCGCGACGCATCCGCGAGCTGGTGTACGCCGGCATGGACGTCGCGAGGCTGAACATGAGCCACGGCAGCCACGCCGACCACGCGGAGTCCTACCGCCTCGTGCGCGAGGCGTCGGACGCCAGCGGCCACGGCGTCGGCATCTTCGCCGACCTGCAGGGGCCGAAGATCCGGCTGGCCACCTTCGCCGACGGGCCGGTGACGCTGCGTCGTGGCCAGGAGTGGACCATCACGACGCGTGAGGTCCCGGGTGACGAGAAGCAGTGCGGCACGACGTACTCCGGCCTGCCCGGCGACGTGAACGTGGGCGACCCGCTCCTCATCGACGACGGCAAGGTGCGCCTGCGGGTGACCGCCGTCGAGGGTGAGGACGTGCGCACCGAGGTCCTCGTCGGGGGCAAGGTCAGCAACCACAAGGGCATCAACCTCCCCGGGGTCGCGGTGTCGGTGCCGGCCCTGTCGGAGAAGGACATCGAGGACCTGCGGTTCGCGCTGCACCTCACCGTGGACTTCATCGCGCTCAGCTTCGTGCGCGACGCCAAGGACGCCGACGACGTCCGCAAGATCATGGACGAGGAGGGGGTCCGCCTCCCCGTCATCGCGAAGATCGAGAAGCCGCAGGCCATCGAGAACCTCGACGAGGTGATCGCGGCGTTCGACGGGTTCATGGTGGCGCGCGGCGACCTCGGCGTGGAGTGCCCGCTCGAGGACGTGCCGTTCCTGCAGAAGCAGGTCATCGAGAAGGCCCGGCTCAACGCCAAGCCCGTCATCGTGGCGACGCAGATGCTCGAGTCGATGGTGTCCAACCCCGCGCCCACCCGCGCGGAGGCCTCCGACGTCGCGAACGCCGTGCTCGACGGCGCTGACGCGGTGATGCTGTCGGGCGAGACGAGCGTGGGGGAGTACCCCGTCCACACCGTCGAGACGATGGCCCGGATCATCACCGCGACCGAGCGGCACGCGATGGAGCAGGAAGGCCCCGGTGGGGTCCGCGAGATCGACTGGGACCCGCACACCAAGGGCGGGGTGATCGCCAAGGCCGCCGCGGAGGTCGCCGAGCGGATGGAGGCCAAGTACGTCGTGGCCTTCACCCAGAGCGGCGACTCGGCCCGCCGGATGTCCCGGCTGCGCGGACCGATCCCGCTGCTGGCCTTCACCCCCGAGGCCGCGGTGCGCTCGCAGCTGTCCCTTTCGTGGGGCGTGGAGACGTTCAAGACCTCGCCGGTGCAGCACACCGACGAGATGGTGCGCCAGGTCGACGAGCAGCTGCTGCGCATCGGCCGGGTCGAGGAGGGCGACCTCGTGGTCATCATCGCAGGCAGCCCTCCCGGCATCCCGGGTTCGACCAATGCGCTGCGGATCCACTGCATGGGCGACGCCATCAAGGAAGTGGCCCCGGCCTACCGTCGCGTTCGCTGAGGTCACCGCTTCGGCCCGATCAGCCCGTCCAGCCGCGCCACGTCCAGGCGGCGCGAGACGCTGAGCGTCTTCCAGCTCGACTGCCGCCACGAGATCCCCACCAGGTCGAGGGCCCAGCCGCACAGGCCCCGGATGTCGTCGGAGTTGTTGGTGAACTGCCACCGGGGGTAGTCGTAGCGCTTGCGCTCGCCGGCCACGACCCGGGTCGCCCAGTTGCGAACCCGTGATCCGTCGGAGTGGAAGAGACCGCGCAGGAAGTCGGCCGGGTGCTCCTCGACCACGGCTCGCTGCCACGGCTCGAGGACGATGGGCCGCTCATGCTTGCGGCCGGGGCCGTGCTGGGGGAACAGGCAGGGCCAGTGCTTCCAGGACACGGTGGTCACGACGCAACCGGGAACGCGACGTGTGTGTGGGCGCCCACCGGGCTTGACCCGTCTCATCAGGTCGGCGATCCGCTGGTTGTCCTCGGTGTACACGGCGTCGTTGTAGACGTGGAGGTTGAACACTCCTCGTCGTCCAAGGCTGATGTGCCCGTCCCCGAGGTACCACCCGAGCAGCTCGCCGTACGCCGGAGCCTCGAGCGGTGCGTCATCACATCTCGGGCACGGCGGAGCGAGATGTGTCTGTCCCCGTGGCTTCCCGCGTCGTTGGTACTCGCGTCGCCATCGGCGAATCGTCTTGACAGCCACCCCGTGCAGCGCTGCATTGGCTGCGTCCGTCATCCCCGCGTCCGACGCGCGCAGTGCGCTGGCGACGGTGTCTGGGGTTCGGATGTGGGGCACGAGAACACTCTCGTGCCCCACACCGACAACGGTGCCGGGTGTGGGATTCGAACCCACAAGCCCTTTCGGGCAGTGGTGTTTGAGACCACCGCGTATGCCGTTCCGCCAACCCGGCTCGAACCGCGCATACGCTACCGGATTCGCCGGCTGGTCCACCTCTTGGGCAATCTGCAGTAACCCACTATGCTCAAGCCACAAATGGGAGCGGCGAAGTGGAGCGGGGCATGCTGAGGTTCTGGAGCTGGGTTCGGGCGAGCAACGCGCGGGCGGTCGCCAACGCCCGCGCGGCGGCGACCGAGCTGAGCCGGTGCCGCGTCGAGCGCGACGAGGTGGAGATCTTCCTGGCGGAGGTGCGCACCCGGCGCGCGGCCTCGGCCTGAGTCCCGACCCGGCCAGCGGGCGAGCAGTGGCATCGCTGCCGATAACCTGTGCCCGTGACTGAGCCCGCCACCACCGCCACGCGCAGCGTCGTCATCGCCGAGGACGAGGCGCTGATCCGCATGGACCTGGCCGAGATGCTCACCGAGGAGGGCTACGAGGTCGTCGGCCAGGCCGGCGACGGCGCCAAGGCCGTCGAGCTCACCGAGCAGCTGCGGCCCGACCTGGTCATCCTGGACGTCAAGATGCCGGTCCTCGACGGGATCGCCGCGGCGGAGCGGATCGCGAGCCAGCGGATCGCCCCGGTCGTCATCCTGACCGCCTTCTCCCAGCGCGAGCTGGTCGAGCGCGCCCGTGACGCCGGCGCGATGGCCTACCTGGTCAAGCCCTTCTCCAAGGGCGACCTCGTACCGGCGATCGAGATGGCCGTGAGCAGGTTCTCCGAGGTGACCCTGCTCGAGCAGGAGGTCGCCGACCTGCAGGACCGGCTGGAGACGCGCAAGGCCGTCGACCGGGCCAAGAGCATCCTGCAGGAGCAGCTCCAGCTCTCGGAGCCCGAGGCCTTCCGGTGGATCCAGAAGACCGCCATGGACCTGCGCCTGTCGATGCGTCAGGTCGCCGAGGGTGTCGTCACCCACGGGCCCGGCCTGGCCGACTGACCGCACCGTCGCCCCTCCGGGCAGTCGTGCCACGGGGACGTCTCGCCGATGTCACGACTCGATAACAGGCCACGCGCAGTCCACGGTCCGGCCCGGGGGTTGTGGCGCGGGACACGTTCGGGACCCCTAGACTGCCGGGCAGCGCCCGCCCGGGTGCGTGGAGGAGGGCCAGTTGAAATCACGACCCACAGTCCGTGAACGGGAGGCAGGAAAGGGTGTTGCGCAGCGCGTTGCCGGGTACGTCGTACTGCTGCTCCTGGCCCCGTTCCTGCTGCTGATCTCCGCCCCACCAGCGGGCGCAGTCGGGACCTTGTGCCTGCCATCGGAGACGGCGGCCTGCATCGCCGGCACCGTGCGGTCGGACGAGGGCGTCGTGCCCGACGTCACGATCACGGTCACCGACAAGGCGGGCAACGCCGAGGAGGTCGTGACCGGCGAGGACGGCAGGTGGAACATCTCGGTCAAGGAGGAGGGGCCCTACAAGGTCGCGCTCCAGGAGGACACGCTGCCCGACAACGTCAGCGTCTCCGGAAACTCCGAGATCACGGTCCAGGCCAAGTTCAGCAGGACCACACCGGCCCTGATCCCGGTCCGCACCTCGGCGTACGTCTCCACGACCAGCAAGTTCGACGAGCTGGTGCAGAGCTCGGCCAACGGCCTGCGGCTGGGACTGCTGCTGGCGCTGGCCTCGATCGGTCTCTCGCTGATCTACGGGACCACCGGGCTCTCGAACTTCGCCCACGCCGAGCAGGTCGGCCTCGGCGGCATCCTCGGCTACATCCTCATCAACGAGCACGGGCTCGGGGTGTGGTTCGGCGGCATCCTCGTCGTCATCCTCTGCGGCTTCACCGGATGGTTCCAGGACCGCGTGATGTGGCAGCCGTTGCGCCGCCGCGGCCTCGGGCTCACCCAGCTGATGATCGTGACCATCGGTCTGTCGCTGGCGCTGCAGTACTCCTTCCAGTACGCGATCGGGGCGCGCACGGTCCGCGTCCTCCAGGCGAACCCGACGGTCCGCGAGATCGGGCCGATCACGATGACCAACCAGTCGTTCGTGGCGATGGGCATCTCGATCGTCGTGATCGCCCTCGTCGGCTTCGCACTGCTGCGCACGCGCGTCGGTCGCGCGACCCGCGCGGTCTCGGACAACCCGGCCCTCGCCGCGGCCTCGGGCATCGACGTGGACAAGGTGATCCGGCTGGTGTGGACGGTCGCCATGGCGCTCGCCGGGCTCTCCGGCCTGCTCTACGCCCTGGTCACCAACGGCATCAAGTGGGACTCCGGCCTGCAGATCCTGCTGCTGCTCTTCGCCGCGGTCACCCTCGGCGGCCTCGGCACGGCGTTCGGTGCCCTCGTCGGTTCGCTCATCATCGGCCTGGTCGTCGAGCTCTCCCCGGTCCTGGGGATGCCCGGTGACTTCAAGTACGCCACCGCGCTGTTGATCCTCATCCTCCTGCTGCTGGTCAGGCCCCAGGGCCTGCTCGGCCGGCCTGAGCGCGTGGGTTAAGGAAGGGTTGACATGGACACCATCCAGGCAATTCTGAACTCGATGCTGCGCGAGGCGATCTCGCCGCAGACCGCCGCCGTCGCGATCGCGGCGATCGGCCTCAACATCCACTTCGGCTTCACCGGCCTGCTCAACATCGGCCAGTCGGGCTTCATGCTCCTCGGCGCCTACGGGTTCGCCATCGCCCTCGGTCACGACCTGCCGCTGATCGCGGGCATCATCATCGGGTTCGGCGCCGCGCTCGTCTTCGCCCTGGTCCTCGGGGCACCGACGCTGAAGCTGCGCGGTGACTACCTCGCGATCGTCACGATCTCCGCGGCGGAGATCATCAGGTACGTCGGCAGATCGGCGTTGCTGACCGACTTCACGGGCGCGGCCCAGGGCCTCCAGGGGGTGTCCTACCGCAGCCCGTTCACGGACCTCTCGTTCTTCGGGGGCGGCAGCTCCACGATGAGCCCGTTCAACTACCTCGACGTCGCCGGCGGTGCCGGGTGGGTCCGCCTGATGGGCTGGCTCGTGGTCGCTGCCTGTGTCGCCGGGATCGTGTTCCTGGTCCGGGCGGGGCGGCCGCGACCGACCCAGGCGCGCCGGGCGACCCGCGACGAGGACGGCCGGGCCACGGTCGTGGCGGGCACCGAGAGCCGCACCGACCTCGGCGCCGACGCGGCACAGGTCGCCGCAGTGCCCGCCCCGGCTCGCTTCGCCGGCCTCGCGGTGCTGATCGCGCTGATCGTCTTCATGCTGTTCTTCCTGATGCCGGTCAACTACCCGAACACCGGTGTCAGTGGCTGGTGGGTGCGGTTCGTGGCCTGGCTCCTGGTCGGCGTGAGCATGCTCGTGGTGTTCCTGCTGGTCCGCAGCCCCTGGGGTCGGCTGCTGCGAGGCATCCGCGAGGACGAGGATGCGATCCGCAGCCTCGGCAAGAACGTCTTCGCCATCAAGATGCAGGCCCTGATCATCGGCGGCCTGTTCGGTGCCCTGGGCGGCATGGTCTACGTGCTGCCGGCCTCGGTGCAGCCGGACGCCATGGGCCGCTCGCTGACGTTCTTCTGCTACACCGCCCTGCTGCTCGGCGGCGCGGCGACCATCTTCGGTCCGGTGCTCGGTGCGGTGCTGTTCTACAGCGCGCGCATCATGATCAAGGGCATCGCCAACGCCTACGTCCCGGACAGCATCATGAACGGGCAGCAGACCGAGCAGTTCTCGTTCATCGTGGTCGGTGTCGCGCTGATGCTGATCGTGATCTTCCGCCCACAAGGAATCCTCGGCGACAAGAGGGAGCTCCGGTTCAATGTCTGAGTCCACGGTGGCCAGTTCCGACCTGGCCGACCCCGCAGCCCGACAGGCACTGCTGGCGGGTGTCGACAAGACGCCAGGCTCCAGCAAGCCCGACCCGATCCTCGTGGTCGACAGCATCGCCCGTCAGTTCGGCGGCATGACGGCCGTCGACGTCGACCACCTCGAGGTGCAGCGGGGGATCATCACCGCGCTGATCGGACCGAACGGTGCGGGCAAGACGACGTTCTTCAACCTGATCACCGGCTTCGACCGGCCGACCTCGGCGAAGACCGGGGCCCACTGGTCCTTCGACGGGGCGAAGCTCGACAAGACCTCCGCCTCGAGCGTCGCCAAGGCCGGCATGGTGCGGACGTTCCAGCTCACCAAGGCGCTGAGCCGGATGACCGTGATGGACAACATGATGCTCGGAGCGCAGGGCCAGTCGGGCGAGAACCTCCTCAAGTGCGCGTTCAAGCCCCTGTGGCGCAGCGAGGAGCGTGCCAACGAGGAGAAGGCCAAGGAGCTGCTCGCACGGTTCAAGCTCCTGGAGAAGAAGGACGACTACGCCGGCAGCCTGTCCGGAGGCCAGCGCAAGCTCCTCGAGATGGCGCGCGCACTGATGAGCGATCCCAAGATGATCATGCTCGACGAGCCGATGGCGGGCGTGAACCCCGCGCTCACCCAGTCGCTGCTCGGGCACATCCAGAGCCTGCGTGACGAGGGCACCACCGTCTTGTTCGTCGAGCACGACATGCACGTGGTGCGCCACATCTCCGACTGGGTGGCCGTGATGGCGGAGGGCCGCCTGGTCGCCGAGGGTCCCGCCGACACCGTCATGTCCGACACCGCCGTCATCGACGCCTACCTCGGCGCCCACCACGACACCGACCTCGGTGACGACGCGCTCCTCACCGACGAGGTGATGGACGACATCGAGCAGCAAGTCGCCGCCGAACGGGAGGATGAGTCATGAGCGCCGAGCCCCAGCCCAGCACGCAGCAGGCGGTCGTCGAGGCCAAGGACGTGGTCGCCGGCTACCTGCCCGGCGTGAACATCCTCAACGGCTGCAGCCTGGTCGCCTACCCCGGCGAGATGATCGGCATCATCGGCCCCAACGGCGCCGGCAAGTCGACCCTCCTCAAGGCGATGTTCGGCCTGGTGAAGGTCCACTCGGGCAATGTCATGCTCGGCGACCGCGACATCACGAACGCCAAGACGAACCGGCTCGTGGAGATGGGCGTCGGCTTCGTGCCGCAGAACAACAACGTCTTCCCGACGCTCACGATCGAGGAGAACCTGCGGATGGGGCTCTTCATGCGCCCCAAGAAGATCAGCGAACGGCTGGCCGCGATGTGGGACCTGTTCCCCGTGCTGCACGACCGCCGCAACCAGCGGGCGGGCGCGCTGTCCGGCGGTGAGCGCCAGTCGCTGGCGATGGCGCGCGCGCTGATGATGGAGCCGTCGGTGCTGCTCCTCGACGAGCCCTCGGCCGGCCTCTCGCCGGTGCGGCAGGACGAGACGTTCCTGCGCACCCGCCGGATCAACAAGACCGGCGTCTGTGTCGTCATGGTCGAGCAGAACGCCCGCCGTTGCCTCCAGATCTGCGACCGCGGCTACGTCCTGGACCAGGGTCGTGACGCCTACTCGGGGACCGGACGCGAGCTCGCCAACGACCCGAAGGTCATCGAGCTCTACCTCGGCACGCTGGCCAAGGACGTCGAGGAGGAGCACCCCAAGCACTCCTGACCGCACGCCACGGGTGCCGGACCGGGACAGCCGCACGGATGCTCGGCGGGGCGAGGGTCGGCGAGGCCGCCGGAACCACCACACTCGACGAGATCCTTCAGTCATCGCGCGCACCCTCCCACACGCCGAGTCGTCCCGTCGCACGCCTGCGCCGCGACCCGCGTGCCACGCCCACGTGGGAAGCAGGAAGGGCCCCGGACCGATGGTCCGGGGCCCTCCTGTCGTCGGAACGGCGACGATCAGCTGTTGCCCTCCACGGTGCTGGAGAGCTCGTTCTTGTTGTCGCCGTTGTAGGTGTAGATGCCGATGAAGGCCGACGACGGGTCGTTCTTGTCGTTGATCGAACCGATGCCCGACGGGCCGGCGTACCGGATCTCCTTGCCGTCCTTGAGCAGCGCGACGCAGTCGGAGTAGGTCTTGCACTCCTCGCCGTTCGTGGCACCCGAGACGGCGGCGTAGTTCTTCTGGATCGTCTGCGAGTCGGTCGAGCCACCCTTCACCGCGGCGAGCGCGGCGAGCATGACGGCGTCGTAGGACTCGGCGCCGTAGGAGTAGTCGTTGAGCGACTTCTTCTCACCGATCTGGGCCCACCCGTTGAGGCGCTCCTTGAAGGCCGCGTCGGGGTCGTTGCCCGGGATGGTGCCCTGGGCGCCGTCGAGCGTTCCGGCCTCGAAGACGTCGCTGTAGTCCGACGTGTTGCCGTCGGTCAGGTAGGTCTTCGACATGTCCCAGCCCTGCGAGGCCAGCTCGGGGATGATCTGCTTGGTCTCGTCGAAGGCGAGCACGACGATGGCGTCGGGCTTGGACGCCAGCGCCCCGGAGACCTCGGACGAGAACGTCGTCTGGCCGGCGGGGAACTCGTCGCCGTCGCCCTTGCAGCCATAGGTGCACTGGCCGCCGGAGGCCTCGAGCGTGGACTGGACCGCGTTGCGGAGTCCGGTGCCGTAGGTGTCGTTGAACACCAGGAACGCGACCTTCTGGTAGCCGTCGGTGCTGATCAGCGTGCCGAGGGCGCTGCCCTGGACGCCGTCCGGCGGCGCGGTCCGGAAGTAGTACGGCGAGTAGCCGCTCAGGTCGACCGCGGTGTTGGCGGGGGAGACCTCGACGATCTTGTTGTCGGCGAAGGTGTCGACCACGTTCAGCGACACGCTGGACGAGGCGGCGCCGACCACGACGGAGGGCTTGTTCGCGATGAGGGTGCCGGCCGAGGACGTGGAGACCGACATGTCGGTCGAGTCACCGGAGTCCTGGATGTCGTGGCAGGCCTTGGCGCCGTCGACACCGCCGGCGGCGTTGATGTCCGACACGGCGAGCCCGACACCCGCGATCTCGGGCGGGCCGAGGAACGCCAGGTTTCCGGTGAGCGGCAGGATGCCACCCACGCGGAAGGCGTCCGCGCTGGTCTGGCTGCCGGAGCACTTGTCGTTGGTGTAGTCCTTGCTCGACGAGCTGGACCCCGAAGCCGACGACTTGTCGGACGCGCTGCTCTCGGAGGAGTTGTCGGACCCACAGGCGGTCAGGGCCAGGCTGAGTACGGCGGTGCCGGCCATCAGCCTGCCCCACGTGGCGGTTCTGGATCGATTCACTTGGTGAACCTTTCTGTCGCGATTCGGTGCACTTCACCGCAGCCCGTCCCCGAGAGGTTGGGCAGGCCCTGTCACGTTAGGTGCGGTGACAGGGCCTCGGGTTACAGCGCACCCTGTCGTGACCGAACCGTTACGTCAATGAATCCATGCCGCGAACTCCACGAGAAGTGGTGCGAAGGCCAGCGCCGGGAGCAGGTCCGCGACGGGGATCTCGCGAAGCCGGAGCAGCCGCAGCGCGACCCCGACCAGCAGCAGCCCGCCGGTCGCGGTCAGCGCGGCGAGATGGGCGGCCGGCAGCACGTCGCCCAGCAGGAGGCCGACGACCGTCAGCGACCCCTGGACGACCACCACCGTGAGGGCGCTGGCCGCGACGCCCCAGCCGAAGGAGGCGGCGAAGGCGATCGCGGCGAACCCGTCGAGGACCGCCTTGAGGTAGAGCTGGTCCGCGCCGTTGCCCAGGCCGTCGTTCAGCGACCCGAGGATGGTGAGCGGTCCGGTGCAGAAGAGCAGGGACGCGGTCACGAACCCTTCGATGAATCGGTGCCGCTCGACCGACCCCGTCTCACCGGCGAGGCGCTCCTGGAGCCAGCCGCCGAACGACTCCACGCGCTGCTCGAGACGGAGCAGCGACCCGAGGATCCCGCCGAGCAGCAGCGACCCGAGCACGACCAGCATCGGGGCGCTGGTGCCGACGGAGTCGGAGAGGTCGGGGTCGAGGACCGCCACCGCAGACGTGCCCGCGATCAGCAGGGTCACCAGGCCCAGCGAGTCGGTGACGACATCGCGCGTCCGGACCGGCAGCCGGTTTCCCAGGACGACGCCCACGGTGGCCCCGACGAGGACCGTGACGACGTTGACGGCGGTGCCGGTACCGGGGATCAAGGGACTCCTCTGACAGGTCGGGAGGCATGAGCGTAGTCTCGCGCTCTGGAGCCGCGCTCGGGGGACCAAGAGGCGCGGCCGCCACGGCATGACGGGCCTGAAAGGCTGGAGAAGATGACCCGCTCCCTGGTGACGCTGCGCTGTGCGATGCCCTCTGACGCACCGCGGCTGGCCGATCTCTGGTCCGAGGTGCTGCGACGCGTCGACCCCGAGCAGCAGGTCGCCGACCTGGTCTCGATCATCGAGCGCGCCGGCGGCGCCACCGACGAGCGCATCGTCGTCGCGGAGTACGACGGCGAGGTCGCGGGTGCGGTGCACCTGTGCGTCACCACGATGACCCCGCTGAACCTGGAGCCGACCGTGCTGGCGGTCTCGCCGCACGTCTTCCCGGACTTCCGTCGCCACGGCGTCGGCCGGGCGCTCATGGAGTCGGCCGTCTCCTTCGCCGAGGACCTCGGCATCGGCCACGTGGCGACCGCCGCCGCCTCCGGCTCGCGGGACGCGAACCGGTTCATGGCTCGGCTCTCCCTCGGCCCCCAGGCCGTGCTCCGCGTGGCGACGACCCACACCCTGCGGTCGAAGCTCACCGCCCAGCGGCCGTCGCCGCACCGCTCGGGCGGCCGCCAGCTCACCCAGGTCCTCGCGGCCCGGCGATCGATGCGCAGGAGCCAGCCGTCGCCGCTGGGCGACGCCCAGGGCTGATCGGGACAGGGCTGATGGGGGGCAGGGCCGATCCGGGCCCCGTCAGCCGGTGAACTTCTCCCGGGGGATCAGCGCGCAGGTGATCCGCGAGGTGCACAGCCGACGGCCGCTCTCGTCGGAGATGACCACCTCGTAGGTGGCGGTGCTCCGGCCGAGGTGGACCGCGGTGGCGACGCCGGTCACCGTGCCGGAGGTGGCGGAGCGGTGGTGGGTCGCGTTGATGTCGACGCCGACGGACAGCCGGTCCGGGTGCGCGTGGGCGGCCGAACCGACCGAGCCGAGCGTCTCCGCGAGCACCACCGAGGCGCCGCCGTGGAGCAGGCCGTAGGGCTGGGTGTTCCCCTCGACCGGCATCGTGCCGACGACCCGCTCGGCCGAGACCTCCACGAGCTCGATGCCCATCCGCTCGTTCAGGCTGCCCATGCCCTGGGGCATCGACGAGATGTACTCGTCGATGGACAGGTTGCCGGGGGCTGCTGCGGTCGCTGAGTCGGTGTTCTCGTGGGGCATGGCGCCATTGTTGCCGACGCCGTCACCGGGAGGCTGACCGTCCCCGGCGCCGGATAGAGTCACGCCGTGCCTGAGCTCGCTGCCACTCCGACCGACACCGACCGCCCGCGCCTGCTCCTGCTGGACGGTCACTCGCTGGCCTACCGGGCGTTCTTCGCGCTGCCGGTCGAGAACTTCTCCACCACGACGGGGCAGCACACGAACGCCGTCTACGGCTTCACCTCGATGCTCATCAACGTGCTCCGCGACGAGCAGCCGACCCACCTCGCGGTGGCCTTCGACGTCTCGCGCCAGGGCTTCCGTCTCGACGAGTACCCGGAGTACAAGGCCAAGCGCAACAAGACGCCCGACGAGTTCAAGAGCCAGCTGCCACTCATCGAGGAGGTGCTCGACGCGCTCCGGATCCCCTTCCTGAAGAAGGAGGGGTACGAGGCCGACGACATCATCGCCACGCTCGTGACCCAGGCCCTGGCCGACGACCTCGACGTGCTGATCCTCACCGGCGACCGCGACAGCCTGCAGCTGGTCACCGACCACTCGACCGTGCTCTACCCGATGCGGGGCGTCTCCGACCTGGCCCGGATGACTCCCGAGGCGGTCGAGGCCAAGTACGGCGTACCGCCGCACCGCTACCCCGAGCTCGCGGCGCTGGTGGGGGAGGACTCCGACAACCTGCCCGGCATCCCGGGCGTCGGCCCGAAGACCGCGGCGAAGTGGATCACCCAGTTCGACGGCCTCGACAACGTCATCGCACACGCCGACCAGGTCAAGGGCAAGGCGGGCGACAACCTGCGTGCGCACCTCGGCGAGGTGATCCGCAACCGCCGCCTCAACGCCCTCGTGCGCGACCTCGACCTCGAGATGCGCCCCGCGGACTTCGCGCTGCGTCCCTGGGACCGTCAGGAGGTGCACACCCTGTTCGACAGCCTGGAGTTCCGGGTGCTGCGCGACCGGCTCTTCGAGACGCTGCAGTCGGAGGAGGAGATCGACGACTCCGGCTTCGAGATGGCCGGTGCGCGGCTCGGTGCCGGCGAGGTCGCGGGATGGCTGGCGTCCCACGCCCGAGAGGCGTCGGCGAGGACCGGCGTCGCTGTGCAGGGCGCCTGGCGGGCGGGCTCCGGCGAGGTCTGGTCGGTCGCACTGGCGGCCCCGGACGGCACCGCTGCCTGGTTCGACGCGGCGCAGGTGACCCCGGAGGACGACGCCGCGGTGGCCGCCTGGTTCGCCGACGCCGGTGCCCCCAAGGTCATGCACGACGCCAAGGGCCCGATGCTGGCCCTGTCGGCACGCGGCTGGCCGCTGGAGGGGCTGGTGAGCGACACCGCGCTCGCGGCCTACCTGGTCCGGCCCGACCAGCGCTCCTACGACCTCGCCGACCTGACGCTGCGCTACCTCAAGCGCGAGCTGAGGCAGGGGTCCGCGGACCAGGACATCGAGGGTGGCCAGCTCAGCTTCGACAGCCTCGACGGGGCAGACACCGGCGCCGCGGAGACCTCGATGCTGCACGCCCGGGCGGTGCTCGACCTCGCCGAGGCCCTGGACGCGGCGATCGAGCAGCACGGCGGGGCGCAGCTGCTCGCCGACATCGAGCTCCCGCTGGTGCACCTGCTCGCGCAGCTCGAGCGCACCGGGATCGCGGTCGACGTCGACCACCTCGAGAGCCTCGAGCGGCACTTCGCCGGCGAGGTGAAGAAGGCTGCCGACGAGGCGTTCGCGGTCATCGGCAAGGAGATCAACCTCGGCTCGCCCAAGCAGCTGCAGGTGGTGCTGTTCGACGAGCTCGACATGCCCAAGACCAAGCGCACCAAGACCGGCTACACCACCGATGCCGACGCGTTGCAGCAGCTCTACGTCAAGACCGAGCACCCCTTCCTGCTCGCACTGCTGCGGCACCGCGACGTCTCCCGGCTCCGGCAGACCATCGAGGGGCTGCTCAAGACCGTGGCGAGCGACGGCCGGATCCACACCACGTTCAACCAGCTCATCGCCGCGACCGGACGACTCTCCAGCACCGACCCCAACCTGCAGAACATCCCGATCCGCACCGAGGAGGGCCGGCGGATCCGTGAGGCATTCGTGGTCGGGAAGGACGGGGACGGCAAGGACTTCGAGTGCCTGCTGACCGCCGACTACAGCCAGATCGAGATGCGGATCATGGCTCACCTCTCGGAGGACGCGCTGCTCATCGAGGCGTTCAAGTCGGGCCAGGACTTCCACTCGATCACCGCCGCCCGTGTCTTCGACGTGTCGGCCGAGGAGGTGACGGTCGAGATGCGGGCCAAGATCAAGGCGATGAACTACGGCCTCGCCTACGGTCTGTCGGCATTCGGCCTGAGCCAGCAGCTGCGGATCGAGCCGGGCGAGGCGCGCGGCCTGATGGACGAGTACTTCCAGACCTTCGGCGGGGTGCGCGACTACCTCGCCGGTGTCGTGGACGAGGCCCGGCGCTCCGGGTTCACCGAGACGATCTGGGGCCGGCGGCGCTACCTGCCCGACCTGACCAGCGACAACCGCCAGCGGCGCGAGATGGCCGAGCGGATGGCGCTCAACGCGCCGATCCAGGGCTCCGCCGCCGACCTGATCAAGGTGGCGATGCTCAACGTCGACCGTGCGATCACCGAGGCCGGGCTGCGCTCACGGATGCTGCTCCAGGTCCACGACGAGCTCGTGTTCGAGGTGGCGCCGGGGGAGCGGGACACGTTGGACGCCCTGGTGCGGGCACAGATGGGCGGTGCCGCAGACCTCGCCGTCCCGCTGGACGTGTCGATCGGCACCGGCCGCAGCTGGCACGAGGCGGCCCACTGATTCAGGCGGCGGGGCCCGGCGGCGGCTCGAGGTCGGCCGGCGCGACCCGGGTGCGCTGCAGGCTCAGGACCAGCAGCGCGGCGAACAGGGCGGCGTCGACGAGGATCACGACCGTGAGCAGCTGCTGGAACTCGGTGGTGAGCAGGCCGAAGCCGACGACCGCCGCCAGCGCCAGCCACACGAGCAGCACGGAGCGGTGGGCCTGGCGGGCGAGCACCGAGTAGACCAGCAGCTGCAGCATCGAGAGCACGGTGCCGAGCACCGCGAAGGCGGCCAGGTTGTCGGAGATCTCGGTGTAGTCCTGCCCGCCGACGAACACGAGTGCCAGCCTCGGCAGTACGGCGGCACCCAGGCTCACCGCGGCCCCGATGCCGACGACCGAGGCCAGGCTGACCGTCAGGGCCCGGCGGCGTTCGGCGACGGTGGACATCGACGGGAACGCCACGACCACCACGAACTGGGGCAGGAAGAGCACCGCCTTGGTCAGGATCAGGCCGCCGGCGTAGAGACCGGCGTCGTGCTCGGGCAGCGCGTTGCGCGCCACGATGATGTCGACGTTCGACAGGGCGAAGAAGGCGAACAGCACCTGGGAGTTGCGGAACGTCTCCACGATCACCGAGCGGAACCCGTGCGTCTCGCTGCTGACCCCGGGCTCGCGCTCCCGGCGGAGGAACCACCAGCCGGCGAGCACGGGTGCGACGGCTCCGAGGGCGGTGCCCACCAGTGCGCTGGTCTCGGTGGGCCGCCACCAGATGAGCGCGGTGCCGATGACCAGCCGCGGCACGCCGCTGAGGACGTAGAGCACGGAGAGCGCCGCCCAGCGCCGCTCGCCCTGGAGGATGCCGGCCTGCCCGCCCATGATCGTGAACGGCACGGACGCGACGGCCACCAGGGCCGCGGTGGGCAGGCTGTCCAGCCGGAGCAGCCTGTTCAGCAACGGGGCCAGGACCAGCAGCAGCACCGCGAGCCCGAACGCGGCCCGGTAGGTGACGCCGAGGATCGTCCCTTCGATCTGGGCCACGTGCTCGGGGTCCGCGGAGATCCGGCGGGCCGCGGTCGCCTGCAGCCCCAGCTGGAGGACGGTGATCACCAGCAGGGTCGCCATCAGCGCGGCCAGGGCGCCGTACGACTGAGGGCCCAGCAGGCGGGCCGCGATCATCGTGAAGCCGTAGGTCGCGACGTTCATCACGCCCATCGCCACGGCGATCGACCCACCTCCGCTCAGCAGGGAGCCGAGACGGCCGGATCGGGAAACCACGGGACGGAGCGTAGTGGGCGACCGGGCGCGCCACGCGACGGGAGCGCGGGTCACCGGAGTGTCTCGGCCCCTAGACTCCGCGCGTGAGTCCTTTTGGTGCCGTGCTCCGGTCGATGCGGCCGAAGCAGTGGACCAAGAACCTCCTCGTGGTCGCGGCGCCGCTCGCGGCCGGCCAGATCGCCGAGCCCGGGGTGCTGGGGCCGACGCTGGCCGCGTTCGTGGCCTTCTGCCTGGTGTCCTCGGCGACCTACCTGGTCAACGACTGCGCTGACGTGAAGGCCGACCGCCTCCACCCGCGCAAGCGCCACCGGCCGATCGCGGCGGGGGAGCTGTCGGTGCAGGCGGCCCTGGCCGTGGCGGCGGTCCTGATGGTCGCCGGGCTGGCCGCGGGGTTCCTCACGTCCTGGGAGCTGGGCGCGTTGCTCGTGGCCTACCTGGCCGCGCAGGTGCTGTACTCCTGCTGGCTCAAGCACGAGCCCGTCCTCGACATCACGCTCGTGACGAGCGGCTTCCTGATGCGCGCCGTCGCCGGCGGCCTCGCGGCCGGCCTGCCCATCTCCGACTGGTTCCTGCTGGTGGCCGGCTTCGGCTCGCTCTTCATCGTGTCCGGCAAGCGCTACTCCGAGCTGCACACCCTGGGCAGCGAAGCCGGCACCCGACGGTCCCTGGTGCGCTACACCGACACCTACCTCCGTTTCGTGTGGAGCATCGCGGCCGCCGCCACCATCACGGCCTACTGCCTGTGGGCCTTCGAGAACGCCGGGGACGCCGAGATCCCGTGGCACACCTTCTCCATCGTCCCGTTCGTGGTGGGCCTGCTCCGGTACGCCGTGGACATCGACGCGGGCGAGGCCGCGGAGCCCGAGGACATCGTGTGGGGCGACCGGCTCCTCCAGGCGATCGGCCTGGTCTGGCTGGTCACGCTCTCGCTGGGGGTGCTCGGTGTCTGAGTCCCGCGAGCTCACCGGCTGGGGCCGGACCGCCCCCTCGGTCGCCACGACCCTCCGCTCCGACGCCGCCGGCGTGCCGGAGACGGTGCGACGGGCCGGGCCGCGCGGCCTGGTCGCCCGGGGGCTCGGCCGGTCCTACGGCGATCCGGCCCAGAACGCCGGCGGCGTCGTGCTGCTGCCCGTGCCGGGACCGGTCGAGGTGGACGTCGCCGCAGGCGTCGTCCGGGCGCCCGCCGGGGCCAGCCTGCACGACCTGATGGTCGAGCTGCTTCCGCGTGGACTGTTCCTCCCGGTCACGCCGGGGACCCGCTACGTCACCGTCGGGGGTGCCATCGCCTGCGACGTGCACGGGAAGAGCCACCACGTCGTGGGCAGCTTCGGTCAGCACGTCGTGTCGCTCGACCTGGTCACCGCGGACGGCGAGCCGCACACGATCGGGCCCGATCGCGACCCCGAGCTGTTCTGGGCCACCGTCGGCGGGATGGGGCTGACCGGCGTGATCACCCGCGCCGTGCTGCGCACGATCCCGGTGGAGACCTCGTCGATGTCCGTCACGACCACGAGGCTGCCCGACCTCGAGGCCGCGATGGCGGCGATGCGGTCCACCGACGAGGCGTTCACCTACTCGGTCGCCTGGATCGACACCCTGGCCCGGGGCCGCAGCATGGGGCGGTCGGTCCTCTCGCAGGGTGAGCACGCCACCCGGCAGGAGCTGACCGGTCCGGCGGCCCGGAACCCGCTGTCCCCGCCCGCGCGCCCGCGGCTGTCGGCGCCGCCGCACCTGCCCGGCGGTCTGGTCCGGCCGGCGACGGTGCGCGCCTTCAACGAAGCCTGGTTCCACAAGGCTCCCCGGCACCGTAGCGGTGAGATCCAGTCGATCCCGGCGTTCTTCCACCCGCTCGACGGGGTCGCGGCCTGGAACCGGCTCTACGGTCCCCGGGGCTTCGTGCAGTACCAGTGCGTGGTCCCCGACGATGCCGAGGCGACCATGGCGCGGATCGTGGAGCTGATCTCCGGCGAGGGGCATGCGTCGTTCCTCTCCGTGCTCAAGCGTTTCGGCCGGGGCAACCCCGGGCCGCTCTCGTTCCCCATGGCCGGCTGGACGCTGGCCCTGGACCTGCCCGCCCATCCGGGCCTGGCCGCGCTGCTCGAGCGGCTCGACGAGCTCGTCGTGGCGGTCGGCGGCCGCGTCTACCTGGCCAAGGACGCGCGGGTGGGACCGGCGCGGCTGCGCGAGATGTACCCACGTCTGGACGACTTCTTGGAGGTACGCCACCGGGTGGACCCCGCCCGGGTCTTCCAGTCAGACCTGTCGCGGCGGCTGGAGCTGTGACCCACGTGAGGGAGAGATCATGATCAACGCGCTCGGCCAGCCCCAGACGGTGCTGCTCCTCGGGGGGACGAGTGACATCGCGCAGGCGGTCGTGGCCGCCTGGGCGACGACCTGCCGTCCACACGTCGTGCTCGCCGCCCGCCCGGGGCCGAACCGCGACCGGGCCGCGGCCCGCGTGGCCGCGCTCGGGCTGTCGGTCGAGGCAGTCGACTTCGACGCAGAGCGGACCTCCGAGCACCCCGGCCTGATCGAGGCCGTGGCGGAGCGACGCGACATCGACGTCGCGGTGGTGGCCTTCGGCCTGCTCGGGGACGAGGAGCGGGCGTGGCAGGACCACGACGCGGCGCTCGAGCTGGCGCGGGTGAACTACGTGGGTGCGGTCAGCGTGGGGGTCTGCCTCGCCGAGGTGATGCGGCGTCAGGGCCACGGGATGATCGTGGCGCTGTCCTCGGTCGCCGGGGAACGGGTGCGCCGGTCGAACTTCGTCTACGGCTCGACCAAGGCGGGGATGGACGGGTTCTACCTCGGCCTGGGCGAGGCGCTGCGGGGCAGTGGCGCGGGCGTGCTGGTGGTGCGTCCGGGCTTCGTCCGCACCAAGATGACGCAGGGGCGCAGCCCGGCGCCCTTGTCGGTGACTGCCGAGCAGGTCGCGGACGCGGTGGTCAGGGGCGTCGCCCGCCGCGACGACCTGGTCTGGGTGCCCACGGCGCTGCGCGGGGTCATGTCCGGCCTTCGCCACGTGCCGCGCCCGCTCTTCCGACGGCTACCGCTCTGACCGAGGCGCCGTCGTGACGAGACACCTTCCGGGCGCCTGGGCCGTGCTGCTGCCCGTGCTGCTGCTCGGGCCCGCACTGGGGTTCGGCTACGTGCTGACCTACGACATGGTCTGGGTCCCGGACCTCGCGCTCCGGTCGGACTTCCTGGGCCTGGCCACCGGCCTGCCGAGGGCGGTGCCCTCCGACGCCGTGGTGTCCGTCCTCGACACCGTGCTCACCGGGATGCTGCTGCAGAAGCTGGTGCTGCTCGGCGGCCTCGTGCTGGCCGGGTTCGGCATCCTCCGGCTGGCCGACGGCACCGCGCTGGGCCGGTGCGTCGCCATCAGTGTCTTCGTCTGGAACCCGTTCGTGGTGGAGCGGCTCTGGATGGGCCACTGGCCGGTCCTGCTCGGGTACGCCGTACTGCCCTGGCTGGTGGTCGAGGGTGCCCGGGTCCGGGCCGGCGGCCGGGTCGGGCCGCTGCTGCTCCTGCTGCTGCCCGTGGGGTGCCTGAGCGCGAGCGCCGGGCTGATGTCCTCGCTCGCCCTGCTGGTCACGGGCGTGTCTCGCGACCGGCCCCGGCGCTCCGCACTGCTGGTCGCGGCCTGCGTCGGCCGCCAACGCGCCGTGGCTGGTCGCCGGCCTGCTGCACGCGTCCGACGCGACCTCGACCGGAGCGGGGGCGGTGTTCGGCCTCGGCGACGAGGGTGCCGCGCTGCCGGGCCCGCTGGCGGCGCTGACCCTGGGCGGGATCTGGAACTCCGAGGTCGTGCCCGGGTCGCGCAGCATCCTCCTGATGATCGTCCTCGCCACCGGGGGCTTGGTCGCCGCGGCGGCGGCCGGATTCCGGCCGCTGTGGCGACGGCTCGGGCCGCGCACCTGCGGGTCACTGGTCGCGCTCTGGCTGGTCGGGTACGCCGTGGCGGTGTTCACCTGGGTCGCGCCCGGGGCGACGGGATGGGTGGCCAGCCACGTGCCCGGCGGCGGCCTGCTCCGTGACGGGAGCAGGATGCTGGCCCTGTGCGCCCCGCTGACGGCGGCGCTGGTGGCGGCTGCGGCCGAGCGGCTCGCGTCGCGCTGGCGCGAGCGGGGTCCCCGGGCCCTGGTGGCGGTCGCCGTGGCGTTGCTGCCGCTGGCCCTGATGCCGGACGTCGCCTGGGGGATCGGGCGCAACCTCGGGGCGGTGTCGTACCCCGAGGACTACTCCCGGGCACGCGAGGCCGTCCTCCGCAGCGGGGCGGACGGCGACGTCCTGCTGCTGCCCTTCACCAGCTACCGGGCGCCGGTCTGGAACGGGGGGCGCAAGGTGCTCGACCCGACCGGGCGGTTCCTGACCCCGAACTACCTGGCCAACGACCAGCTCAGCGTCTCCGGACGGGTGCTGGCCGGTGAGGACCCGCGGGTGCCCGCCGTCCTGGCTGCCCTCCGGCTGCCGGACCCCGAGGCCCGTGCGGCGAGACTCGGTGGGCTCGGCGTCGGCCTGGTGGTCCGCGAGCACGGGGTGCGCGACGACCCCGGAGTACGACGCCGCGGTGGCCGGCACCAGGATCCACGACGGCCCCGAGCTGGAGGTCGTCCGGCTCGACGCCCCGGTGCGCGGCCGCGTGGTCCCGGGGACGTGGCAGGCGGCGACCGCGGTCGCCTGGGCGGCGTTCCTGGCCGTCCCGCTCGCCGGCCTGCTTACCGCGGCTTGGCGAAGAAAGCCTGTTGATACCGGCCGTCGACGGACTGGGTGCTAATTTCTACCCTGGGAGAGGGAGGAACCCACACGTGAACCCAATTTTGATGTCGATCGTCGGCATGGTCGTCGGCGGCACCTTGGCCGGTGTCACGCTGATCGGCGTGATCGAGTCGCAGACCGACGGACCGTCGCAGTCCCCGGCGAACGTGAGCGAGCCCGTCATCGACTACGGCACGGCGCCTTAGGCCCGGAGCTCACTCCTCGACGGCGTCCTGGCTGTCGACCATCTCACCTCTCAGGGCCGACGCGATGACGTGCGCAAAGGCGGACTGCGAGTGCCCCCAGCTGAAACGGACGCTGTGTCGCCGCGCGCCCTCCGCGAGCTCCCGCCTGCGGTCGGCGTCCGCCAGCAGCGTCCTGAGCGCGGCCGTGAACTCCTGCTGGGCCTCGACCAGCACCCCCGACACGCCGTGGACGATCGACTCCCGGGTGCCACCCGCGCCGGAGTAGGCGACCGTGGGGGTCCCGTGGGCCGCGGCCTCGCCGACGACCAGTCCCCAGCCCTCCTTCACCGACGGCAGCGCCATCAGCCAGGACTCCTGGTAGATCTCCTGCTTGCGCACCTCGGGCACATGCCCCTCGAAGACCACCGCGTCGCACCCGCCGCGCTCCTCGACGTAGCGGCGCAGCTCCGCGTCCCACCAGCCGCCACCCACGATGCGCAGGCGAAGGCCCGGGAACTCCGCGCGCAGCGCCAGCACGGCGTCCACGGCGTGCTCGACCTGCTTGTGCGGGACCAGTCGGCCGACGACGCAGATCGACGGGTTCGCGGTCTTGCTGGCGTCCACGGCGACGACCGGATCGGTCCCGTTGTGGACCACGGCCACCCGGGGGCCACGGACCCCGAGCCCGCGCAGCTCGTCCCGGGTCGCTCGCGAGACCACGACGTACTGCTTGCGCCGGTAGAGGTACGGCGCGAACCGGCTCTCGATCCACCAGCCCAGCCAGCCGGTGAGCCCCGGGTAGACGACCGGCCACTGCTCACGGTGGACGTGGTGGACCAGGACGATCACCGGCCGCCGGGTGACGAGCGCGGAGAAGAACGGCAGCCCGTTCTGCACGTCGACCACGGCGTCCACGCGGCCGAACCGCCGGGTGGCCAGCATCCGCATGCCCTGGAGGTAGACCGACAGCTTGGAGCCGCGTCGGACGTACCGCACGCCGTCGACGACCTCCTCGGGAGGTCCGCCGGCGTAGGCGGCGCTGAAGACGGTGACCCGGACGCCACGGGCGGCGAGCCCGGTGGCCATCTTCTCGAGGTACCGCTCGGCGCCCCCGCCCTCCGGGTTCCCGGTGTCGCGCCAGCTGAGGAAGACCACGTGCCTGCCGGCGAGCACCCGGGCGTCGTAGGTCGGCATCCGGCGAGGCTATCGCGGGCCCGGGATAGGGTCTGCGCCATGCAGACCGGGTCCACCTCGACAGCGGCAGCCTGGACCCCCGATCTGCGCCGATCGGTGCGGTTGCTGGGGGAGTTCCGCCACGAGCAGACCGACCCCGACCGGTTCTACTCCGCGCTGGCAGAGGACTCCGTGGGCCAGCTGTCGAGCTACCTCGACCTCGCCGGCCGCACCGTCCTGGACGTCGGCGGCGGCCCCGGCTACTTCCGCTCGGCGTTCCGCGCCGCAGGCGCGGACTACTGGGCGCTGGACGCCGATGTCGGTGAGCTGTCCGGCGCCGGCCGGATCGAGACCGGCACGGTCGTCGGGGACGGGATGAACCTGCCGTTCCGCGACGACAGCGTGGACCTGTGCTACTCCTCCAACGTGCTCGAGCACGTCCCCGACCCGTGGCGGATGGCCGACGAGATGCTGCGGGTCACCCGGCCGGGTGGGATCGCCTTCATCTCCTACACCGTCTGGTACGGGCCCTGGGGAGGTCACGAGACCGCGCCGTGGCACTACCTCGGCGGACAGCGCGCCCGCCGTCGGTACGCCGCCCGGCACGGCCACGAGCCCAAGAACCGGTACGGCGAGTCCTTGTTCCCGGTCACCGTCCGGGCTGGCCTGGACTGGGCGAAGCGGCAGACCGCCGGTGAGGTCGTGGACGCGCTGCCGCGCTACCACCCGCGCTGGGCACGTGGCGTGCTGCGGGTGCCTGGCCTGCGGGAGCTCGCGACCTGGAACCTCGTGCTGGTGGTGCGCAAGGCGTGAGCCAGGAAACGGAGCGGTCGGCCCGGGGGTCGGCCACGTCGCGCCTGCGCATGTGGGGGTACGTCGCGATCCTGACGGCGTTCTGCTTCGCGCAGTCGGCGGGACGGATGGTGGCGGACACGAAGTTCGACCTGGTCACGAACCCGGGGAAGTTCCTCACCGGAGGGCTGCACCTGTGGGACCCCACGGCGGCCTTCGGCCAGCTGCAGAACCAGGCCTACGGCTACGCCTGGCCGATGGGACCGTTCTTCTGGCTGGGCGACCTGGTGAACCTGCCCCCGTGGGCGATCCAGCGGGCGTGGTGGAGCCTGCTGCTGTGCCTCGCCTTCGTCGGCATCGTCAGGCTGGCCCAGCGGCTGGACCTCGGATCGCCCACCACGCAGGTGCTGGCCGGCTTCGCCTACGTGCTGACCCCGCGGGTCACCACACTGCTCGGCGGGGTGTCGATCGAGGTGTGGCCGATGGCGCTCGCGCCGTGGGTGCTGCTGCCCCTGGTGACGGCGAGCGAGCGGGGGTCGGTCCGCCGGGGCGCGGCACTGAGCGCGCTCGTGGTGGCGACCTGCGGGGGAGTGAACGCCGTTGCCGTGGCCGCGGTGCTGCCGCTCGGCGTGGTCTGGATCCTGACCCGGGCCGCGGGCCCGCGCAAGTGGCCGCTGCTGGGCTGGTGGGTGCTGTTCACCGGCCTGGCGACCGCCTGGTGGCTGGGGCCGCTGCTGGTCCTCGGCCGCTACAGCCCGCCGTTCCTCGACTACATCGAGAACGCCACCATCACCACGATCCCCACGGGGCTGGCCCGCAGCCTGCTCGGCACCTCCGACTGGGTCGCCTACTTCGCGGGCATCGACTACCCGGCCGGGCAGCACCTGGTCAGCACCCCGTTCCTGATGCTCGACGCCGCCGGCATCGTCGCGCTGGGCCTGGTCGGCCTCGCCCTGCGCGGCAACCCGCACCAGCGCTTCCTGACCCTGGGCCTGCTGGTGGGCGTCACCCTCGTCGGGTTCGGCTACTCCGGGGACCTGGCCGGCTGGTGGGCCGAGGGCCGCACCGGTCTCCTCGACGGTGCGCTCGCGCCGTTCCGCAACCTGCACAAGTTCGACGTCGTCCTCCGGATCCCGCTGGTGCTCGGGATGGCCCATGCGTTGCGCGTGATCCCGCGGCTGCTGCGTGGCGCCGGCGCCCGGCCGGCCCTGCGGACCGTGCAGGCCGCGACGGTGCTCGCCCTGGTCGCGCTGGCGCTGCCCTGGGCCCAGGACGAGATCGCGCCGCGCAACGGCGTCAGCGCCGTGCCCGCCTACTGGTCCGACGCGGCCGACTACCTCGCGGACGAGGACGACGGATCGGTCGCGCTCGAGCTGCCGGCCTCGGCCTTCGGGGTCTACGACTGGGGCAACGTCCACGACGACGTCATGCAGGGCCTGGCCGACAGCCCCTGGGCGGTCCGCAACGTCATCCCGCTGGCCCAGCCGGGCAACGTGGTCCTCCTGGACGCGGTGACCCGGGTCGTCGAGTCCGGGCACCCGAGCGACACCCTCGCGTCCTACCTCGCCGCCAACGGGGTCAGCCGGCTGGTGGTCCGCAACGACCTCGACCGGTTCCAGACCGGGACGCCGGACCCGGCCTACGTGCGGAGCATGCTGAGCCGGTCGCGGGGCATCGGGCTGGCCCGGTCGTTCGGTCCCCCGGTCGGGTCCCGGGCCTTCACCTACAGCCCCGACGGCGCGCACCCGGCTGGTCTCCGGGACCGGCATCACCGGCCGCACCGGCTCGATCGACGTGTACGACGTGGCGCCCGCGGCGTCGCCACGCCTCACCTCTGACGCCCGAGGTGCTCGCCGGTGATCCGGCGGCGGGACTGCGCCCGGGCCTGGCCGGGCCGGCCCAGCGGGTGCTCGCCGAGGACTCGCGCGGCGACGAGCCGGCCCAGGTGCTCACCGACGGCGCCCGGCGCCGGGAGACCAACTTCGCCGCGGTGCGATGGAACCGCTCGAGCACCCTGACGGCGACCGAGCCGTGGCGGCTGCACGGCCCCGAGCACACCCACCGCTACCTCGACGACCCCGAGCGGTGGCAGACCACCGCGCTCTGGACCGGAGCCGTGAGCGAGGTCCAGGCCAGCAGCTCGGAGGCGTTCGCCGACGCGCTGCCGCCGCTGCGGATCGGTGCCCACCCCGGTGCGGCCCTCGACAAGGACCCGTCGACGGCGTGGCGCTCGGCCCGGCAGCTCGACCCCACGGGGCAGTGGTGGCAGGTTGCGTTCACCCAGCCCCGCGACCTGGGCGCGGTGACGATCCGGCTCTCCCCGGACTCGGCCGCCGTCCCGCAGCTGCGCCTCGACTCGGGCAGCGACTCGCAGGTCGTGGAGGCCCCCGAGCCCGGCAGGTCCCGCACCTACCAGCTCGGCTTCGCCGGCGCCGCCGAGCTGCGCGTCACCGCGGCCGGACGCGACCTGAGGCTCCCCGGGTCGTTCGGGATCGCCGAGGTGCGCATCCCCGGGCTGGTCGCCCAGCGCTTCCTGCAGCTGCCGCTTCCCGACGACCGCTATCCGCTGGACACGATCTCGCTCGCGCGCGACCCCGACCGGGCCGCCTGCGTGATGATCCGGCACGCCCTGCCCTGCGACGACGCGCTGGTCGCACCCGGCGAGGACGGCGACACGGTCGCGCGCCGGTTCACCCCGGCGTACGCCGCGGAGTACGCGCTCTCGGGGACGGTCTCGCTGCGGCGCACCACCACTGCCGGTCGCGCCCTGCTGCGGTCGAAGGTGACGGCGACGTCGGACGGACGCGTCGCGGACGTCGCGGAGGGGCCGATCGCCGCGGTGGACGGCGACCACGCCACCACCTGGATGGCCGGCGGGTCCGACCCCAAGCTGCAGGTCCGGCTGCCCGAGCGGCGGCGGCTGGACTCGGTGACCGTGCGGGTCAACCGACGCATCCCGGCGTCGACGCCCACCCGGATCCAGGTGTCCGCCGGTGGACGGACCCGTGCGGTCGACCTCGACGAGGACGGCACCGCCCGGCTGCCCGGCTGGCGCACCGACCACTTCACCGTCCGGGTCCTCGCGACCGCCCCGACCTTCTCGGTGGCGGGCCAGCGGTTCGTGGACACCCCCGCCGGCATCAGCTCGCTCCGTGTCAACGGCCGGTCCCTGAACCCGCACGCCGTGCGCGCCCGGATGTTCGGGTGTGGTTCCGGACCGGTGGTGCGGGTGGGTGACGAGGTGCGCAGGACCCGGCTGCACGCCTCGACCAAGGCACTGCTCCGGGGGGAGAGTGTCCCGTTCCGGGTGTGCGGTCGCGGGCAGGTTGCCGTCGACGCCCGCACGACCGACGTGGTGGCCACTCCGTCCCCGTTGTTCCGCGTCGACTCCCTGACCCTGAGCAGGACCGGCAGCGCCTCGACCGGTGTGACCCGTGCGGTGACGGTCACCCGTGACGACCGCGGCACCCCGACCTCGGTCACGGTCCCGGACCGGTCGACCGACACCCTGCTGACGCTGCCCCAGAACTTCAACGAGGGATGGACGGCGACCTGGCACGGCGAGGAGCTGTCGGCCCAGCGCGTCGACGGGTGGAAGCAGGGCTGGCGGCTGCCGGCCGGCTCCGCCGGTGCCGTCACCCTGAGCTTCGCCCCGGCTGGCACCTTCACCTGGCTCCTGGTCGCCGGAGCGGTGCTGGCCGGGCTGTGCGTGCTGTCCCTCGTCTGGCTGTGGTGGCGGGACCGCCGGGGGCACGAGGAGCCGGTCGCGCCGGCGCTGCGCACCGGACGGCCGGGGCTCCTCGACGCGTCGGTCGCGGTCGTGGCGGGCGGCCTGCTGTGCGGCTGGTGGGGACTGGCCGGCGTCACGACGGCGATCGGGCTGGGCCTGGCGCTGCGGCGCTTCCAGGGCTGGCCGGTGCTGGCCGGGCTGTCGATCCTGGTGGCCTCCCTCGCGCTGGCGTGGGCGCCGATCACCGACCGGTCCTGGGCGGTGACGTGGAGCCAGGCCTGGAGCCTGGCGGCTGATCTGCTGCACGGTGGCCGGTCTCGCGTCGCTGCGCAGTGTGCACCGGCACCGCGCCGGTCAGGAGCCCGGGGCGATCGTGCCCACCGCCAGGGTCCGCAGGCACACGGGTTCGGAGCCGGCCGCGGTCTCGAGGTCCACGGAGTCGTAGGCCCCGATCGCGGGCATCAGCAGCACGTGGCGGCCCCTGAGCAGCCGGACCCGGGTGTCCTGGCCCGACACGCTCACGGTTGCCTCGGTGTCGACCGGCGCGTCGTACCCGAGGCGCAGGAACCAGCCGATGCCGATGACCGGGCCGTCGAGCCGCCAGCGGCTGGTGCCCGGCCAGGTGTGCCCGAAGCAGTGCCGGTCGGTCCGGGCCACCTGGCGGCGGACCGGGTCGAAGGCGATGGGCCGGAACCTGCCCCGGTCGTCCACGACCGACGCGTCGTCGGTCGTGACGGGCCGGATGCGCAGGCCGTGGTCGATGGGCCGGAACATGTGGCTGTAGGTGTTGGTCGGGAAGGCGAGCGGGGCCCACAGCCAGGCCGGTGTCGGCAGGTCCAGCAGCTGGGTGCCCGGGGTCGCCCTTGCCGACTGCTCGACGTGGTCGTAGTAGGCCCGGGGGCTGGTCGTCGTGAGGTTGCGCAGCGGGAACCGGTGGGTGCTGACCGTGGCCAGGGCGACGAAGACCACGCACGCGACCACCGCGGTCGCCGGCCGGTCGACCGTCCAGGTCGAGGGGACGGGCTCCGAGCACTCGCGGGCGCCGACGACGGGGAGGAACGCCAGCCCGATCGCCAGCGCCAGCGCCAGCGCGGCCTCGGTCTGGAACCGGTAGTCCAGGGCGATCTGCGGTCCCGAAGTAGATCGCCCGGCTGGTGGCGACCAGCCCGGCGTTCGCGAGCAGCAGCGACGCGGGGAGCAGCCAGGCCCGGAGGCCCCGGCGCCGGGTGCGGGCGGAGGCGACGACCAGCGCCCCCAGGACCGTCCAGCCGAGCAGCAGCACGCCCTGGCCCGGATGTGCCTCGTTCTGGGTCACGTCGGAGACCCGCCAGCTGAGGGGTCCGCCGACCGCTCCGGAGGCGAAGGCGGTGGCGACCATGTCCCGCATCACGCCGAACAGGGGGCGCTGCGTGACCGTGCGGGCGTCGAAGTTCAGCGCCCAGGGGACGTAGACGGCGAGATAGGCGGCGAGGAACAGCGCGTGGGACACGACTGCGGCCCGGTAGTGCTGCCAGAGCCAGGTGCATCGTTCGGGAAGGGTGCCGGCGCAGAAGTACATCAGCGCCACCAGCCAGAACAGCACGAAGGCCAGGACGCTGCGCTCCACGAAGGCCAACCCGACGGCGACCCAGACCAGGCTGCGGACCAGGCTGCCGCGGCTGCGCCCCTGGAGGTGCTGGACGAACGCCTCGAGCCCGAGCACGGTGGCGAGGAGCATCGGCAGCTGGTTCACCCCGGCTGCCCACCACGTGGTGGCCGGCAGCAGCGCGGGTGAGAACAGGAATGCCACCAGCGGCACCAGGATCGCCCGGCGTCGGCCGAAGAGGCGCACCAGCAGGCGGAGCATGCCCAGGCCGATCCCTGCGAAGAGGACCACCAGCTCGGTGGCCGGGAGGGCGAAGTCGAGCGGGTCGAGCCGTGCGTTGATCCAGCACAGGAGGGTGCTGGCCGGCATCAGGTGCCCGTTGTAGGGCTCGAAGAGGTACGACGGAGTCAGGTCGTGGCCCAGCGCCAGCTGCATGAAGTAGAAGTCGTCGAAGAAGAACCAGGCTCCGTGCAGGCCCCACACCCGGAACCCGGTGGCGGCGAGGACGACCAGCGCGCCCGCGAGGACGACGTGGTGGCCGGGCGTGGGCGTCGTGGCGTGCCTGCCCGGCCCGCCACCGCCCGCCACGGGGTCACCTCACCGTGGCACGCACCGGTCGGGCCCCGGCGTCCATCCGGGCGAAGAACCTGATGTTCTTGGCGCGCATGATCGGGCGCTCGAACCAGTAGAACGAGACCGTGGCCACCGGCACGGTCAGCAGCAGCGTGCCGAGCGCGACGGTGATGAAGTGCCCGGTGAAGATCGAGATGTCGAGGACTCGGTAGACCAGGTTCAGGAAGAACATGTGCAGCACGAAGACGCCGTAGGAGATGTCGCCCAGCCAGAACGGGATCGGCCCGCTGAGCTGGGCGCGGACCCGCCCCTCCCGCTCCGGGCCGAACACCAGCGGCAGCAGGTAGAACGCGCCGGCGATCGTGTAGAGCACCACCTTCAGCGCGGCCTCCCAGCCGGTGGGCGTCAGCAGCAGGCGCGGTCCGGCGATCGGGGTGCAGGCGATGGCGAAGACGGCGGTGGCGAGGACCCAGCAGCCGGGCAGATCCCGGGCCAGCCGGTCGACAGGGTGCTCCCGCGGTCGCGCCGCGAGGCTGGCCGAGAGCGCGGCATAGCACATGCCGACGAGGAACCAGGGCAGGTAGCCGGGCAGCCACTGGGCGTAGTGCCCCTCGTGTCCCGGGATCTGGGCGACCACGGCCTGCCAGGCGACCCCGAGAGCTCCGAGGACGGCCGCCCGCAGGAAGATCGAGGGGAGGTGCGGGCGTCCGTCCTTCATCGCGCCCCGCACGAGCAGGTGGCAGAGCGCCGGCAGCAGGAGGTAGAACGCGACCTCCGTGCAGAGGCTCCACATCTGGGTGAGCGAGCTCGCGAGCAGGTCGTGCCGGTAGAGCTGGGTCAGGGTGAGGTGGGTGATCCAGTCCTGCCAGGTGGCGTCGTCGTTCGCGGGGTCCAGCACCAGGGCCACCACGACGATGACCCAGTAGATGGGCAGGATGCGCAGCGCCCGCTTCCAGTAGAAGTGCCGCGTCGAGGGCCAGTCCCGCCCCAGCTCGCGGGTGAGGAAGTAGGGGCGGCTCAGCAGGAACCCCGAGAGCACGAAGAAGAGCGTCACGCCGAAGTCGAGCCGGGAGAGGACGGCACCCGTCCACCCGTGGTTGATCTGCCCGGTGTTGAACGCGGCGTGGGTGAGCACCACCATGATCGCGCCGGCGGCGCGGACGGCGTTCAGCGTCGGGAAGGACCGGTCCTGGAAGCTCACGGCGAGAACTCCGTCCTGGGAACTGGTCGGCCGACGGTGACGTCGTCGGTGCACAATGACACACCCTCGCCGAGACCCGAGATCCGCACCCGGTCGAACTGCCCGGCGCCACGGACGTAGAGCGCGTGCACACCGGGCCGGACGGCGGTGCTGTACGACGAGTCGCCCGTGGTCACCCGGACCGGGCTCGCGCCGGTGGCGATGTAGCCGATCCGCACCCACCAGCCGCCGAAGGCGACCGGACCGTCGAGCCGGACCGTCACCGGCCGCGACCTCACCCGGTAGCCGCAGGACTCCTGTGGGCCGGGCAGCCCACGCCGGGTGGCGGGCACGACCGCGGGCACGATGTCCCCCTGGTGGTCGACCATGTTCAGGTGGTCTGTCGCCACGTCCGGGTAGTCGATCTGGTCCTGGTAGTGGCGCAGCAGGTGACTCAGCAGGTTGTCGGGGTAGGACCAGCCCAGCATCACCGTCGTCGGCACGATCGTGTCGACGACCGGGGCGGGCTGGTCCCGCTGGTCGAGGTCGGCGAAGAGGGTCTTGAAGTAGGGGCCGGCCTGGGTGCTGGTGTCCCAGTGGTGGACGTACTGCAGGGACGACACGACGCCGAGGACGCTGATGAGCGCGACGACCGCGCTGACGCGCCGCGGGTTGTCGAGCAGGGAGCTCGGCGCGGAGGCCTCGACGGGCTCGGTGGCCCCGCGGATCGGCATGGTCGCGCAGGCGAGGGCCACGGCCGTGACGGCGGCGAGCTCCCCCTGGTAGCGGTAGTCGAGACTGATCAACGCCCCGACGAAGGACGCACGCCCGGCCGAGACGAGCACGACGTCACATGCGAGGAAGAACGCGGGGAGCCACAGGGCCCGCAGCGACCGGCGACGACTTCGCGCCAGCTCGCGGGCCAGCAGGACGACCGCCGCGAGCACGAGCAGCAGCCCCGGGTCACCGGGCGCGGGCAGTGACCACTGGTCGACGTGAGCCCATCGAAGGGGCCCGCCGAAGATGCCGGGCAGGTACCCGTGCACCACCACGTTCGCCGCCACTTGCGGCAGGGTGTCGTTCCCGGCTCGCTTCGGACTGAAGGTGAGACCGACGGGAATGTAGAGCGCCAGGTAGACGAGGCCGATCCCGACGTAGAGGAGCACTCCCGCAGTGCGCTCCGCCAACAGCCTCCGTAGCCGGTCAGCGAGGGAGCCGGAGGCGAACCATGCGATCCCGACGATCGCGAACGCGCCGAGGACCAGCAGTGTCTTCTCGAAGAACGCCAGACCTACGACCACCCAGGCCGCGGCTGCGACTGCGGAGCGGAAGCGGCCGGTCCGCAGGTACGAGACGTGGCTGGACAGGCCCCAGAACAGCGCCACCTGCATCGGCAGCTGGTTGACACCGGCCGCCCACCAGATGGCGACCGGGACCGAGATGACCGAGAAGAGATAGATCGCGAGGGGAGGCAGGATCCCCGGCCGTGAGCCGAACAGTCGCAGGAGCAGGACCAGGAGGCCGACGTCGGCGAGGACCTGCATCCCCAGCAACATCGTGGCGTTGACCCGGAAGTCGAACGGTGCGATCAGGTCGGCGACCCAGGAGAGATACATGCCTGCGGGCATCAGGTGGCCGGCGTACTGGCGGAACGCCGCGCCGGGCCCCTCGTTCGCCATCCGGGACATGAAGTTCAGGTCGTCGCCGAAGAACCACGTCCCGTAGGTGATCTGGGCCCGGAAGGCGAGCTGGACGACGATCATGGCGAGGGCGGCCTGGCAGACGCGGTCGCGACGCAGAGTTGCCCATTGGAGGGTCGACGAGTCCCGCGTCGCGTCGCTCCCGACGGACGAGTTCCGGCCGGTGCGCACGTGCGTGCCGGTCATTGCCCGGTGCCCCCCGGCGCGGGGATGCCGAGAGTCAGGTCGACGACGCACAGACCGCTGTCGCGGGGGTACCCGCTCACCGTCACCTCCTGGAACTCTCCGGACGCCTGCACGAACACGTTGTGCAGGCCCTTGGGCAGGTCGAGGTCGTGTACATCGTCCCCCGCGGTGACCCGCAGGGACACCTCACGCGGGCTGGCATACCCGATCTGGATCCACCATCCGCCGCCGATGACCGGCCCGTCGAGGGGGATCGTGGTGCGCCGGCCCTTCAGGGGGTAGCCGCAGCCGACGTTCGGCACCATGCTCCGGGTGGGTGGGATGACCGACGGGGGAGAGGCGCCCCTGGTCGTCGAACATGTACAGCCGGTCCACGGCCGACCGCGGGTAGCTCGTCTGGTCGGCGAACGGCCGGAGCACGTGGCTGTAGGTGTTCTCGGGGTAGCGGAACGCCCACAGCAGCGTCTGCGGGATCCCCGTGTCGACCAGCGGCACCGGCTTGTGCTCGGCCGTCGCCAGGCTGTGCCGCACCTCGCCGATGTACGCCTCGGTCGGGTTGCGCGACTGCCACAGGTCCACGTAGCGGGTGCTGGAGGTGATCGCGGCGGCGGCGACCGCTGCCGACGCCAGCAGGACGATGCCGCGCCGTTCGTAGGTGCGCGGCACGTCGGGGCGCTCCTCGTTGGTCTCCCGTGCGCCGAGCAGCGGCAGGAACGCGAGCCCGGCGCAGAGCACGAAGAGGGCGCCCGACTCGGTCTGGTAGCGGTACTCCCGGGCGATGTCGGGGCCGACGATGATCGCGCGCGCCGACGCGAGCAGCGCGACGTTGGCGAGCAGCGTGAAGCCCAACGGCGCCCAGGCCCGCTTGCTGATGGTGCGGGTGCGCTGGGCGTAGTAGAGCGACCGCCCCCACCACTGCCCAGGAGAGGAGCTGCGTGAACTGCGTGGGGTCGGCGAAGGAGCCGACCGTCAACGGCTCCCAGGTCAGGGGTCCCCCGATCAGGGCCGGCAGCAGCGCTACGGCGATCAGGTCCCAGGCGATCGGGGTCCACGGCTGGTTGCTGCTGTCGCCGGGCGAGAAGTTGAGGCCGTACTCCACATAGAGGGCCAGGTACGTCGCGGCGACGACCGTGTGCGCCACGATCCCGGTCCGGTACCTGTCCCACAGGTCCCGCAGCCGCGTCGTCGTGTCGCCCTCGGTGAAGTAGCAGATCGCGACGATCGCCGTAGACGCCGAAGAGCAGCAGGGTCTTCTCGTAGAAGAGCAGGCCGCCGACGGTCCAGCCGAGCGTCGCGACGAGGTGGCGGGTGCGCGGGGTGCGCAGGTAGGCGACGTGGGAGGCGAGCCCGAAGACCAGGGCGATCTGGAGCGGCAGCTGGTTGATCCCCGCCGCCCACCACAGCCCGGCGGGCAGTGTGAACACGTAGGCCAGGTAGCCGGCCAGCAGGACCAGGACCAGGGGCCGGTTCCCGAACAGGGACCGCAGCAGGCGGAGCATGCCCACGCCCGCCACGGCCTGCATCGCGAGCAGGCCGACCGCCCACGGGGCCCAGTCGAAGACGGCCCACTTGGTCATCAACCAGGTGACCGCGAAGCCCGCCGGCATCAGGTGGCCGCCGTAGGACTCGGTGAGGTAGCCGACGTCGAACGGCTGGTTCATCGCCCGGGACATGAAGGCCAGGTCGTCGAAGTAGAACCACGACCCCGCCAGAGCCCACGCGCGATAGGCGAGCTGGGTGACGATGAGCGCCAGCCCCCCGGCGACGATCCGGTGCTCCGTGCTGGTCCCGCGGAGGTACCGTCGAAGTCGGGCGAACACGGGCCGGACTATCTCACACGGCACCCCCGATCTGGGCGAAGGATCGTGGCGGTCGCCACATCAGCCCCGTCCGTCCTGCTACCGTTCAGCGATTCACCTCCCGGGGAGGGAGGTCCTTGGGGAGGAACAACGTGAAGCGCAAGTGGTTCGGCTCGGTGCTGGTCGCACTGGGAGCCTTTCTCATCGTTGCTGCGGTCGTGGGGCAGTTCTGGGCGCCCGACAACGTCAAGCGGACGCCGATCGACGTCAACAACACGACGTACCTCGAGGGCTCGGCCGACCACCTGAACCCCGAGACCGGGAAGCTCGAGAGCGACCCGGTCTACGCGCTGCAGATCAACCAGACCGACAGCAACAAGTCCGACGGCGACGTCGCGGTGTTCGTGCAGAACACCTGCGTCGTCATCGACACCGGCCAGGAGCGGGTCTGCGTCAGCGACAAGGACCCGAACCTGCTCACCCACGAGGTCGACGCCTTCGCCTCCGACCGGCACACGGCGATGATGCTCAACGACGAGCAGTACGTGCCCGACGAGACGGTGCAGCACTCCGGCCTGAACAACAAGTGGCCCTTCGACGCACAGAAGACGACGTACCCCTACTGGGACGGCACGCTCGGCAAGGCGGTCGACGCGGTCTACGACCGCACCACGGACGTCAAGGGGACCGAGGCCTACGTCTACCGGGTCGAGATCAGCGACGAGCCCGCCGAGGTCCTCGACGGGGTGCAGGGCGTCTACGACGACGTCAAGGAGATCTACATCGATCCCCGGACCGGCGGCATCCTCAACACCACCGAGGACCAGCAGCGCTACCTCGAGGACGGCCAGAAGATCCTGGACCTCAAGCTGGAGTTCACCGACGCGACCCAGCAGGCGAAGGTCGACGAGGTCAACACCAAGTGGGACCAGATCTACCTGGCGACCCACACCGTCCCGATCGTGGGGTACGCCGTCGGCATCCCGGTCCTGCTGATCGGCCTCGGCCTGCTCTTCGTGAGTCGTCGTGACCGGGGCCGGGGCGAGGTGCCCGCCGAGGACGCGGAGCAGCCCCCGACGCCCGCCGGGCACGCGGCCCGCTAGCGCTGCCTCAGGTCGGCCACGAAGATCGCGGTCCCGGGGGTGAACTGCCCCCGGGTTCCCGACCAGCCGCCCCACACCCGGTCGTGGCCCTCGGGCCACTCGGGCTCGAGGAGCCGGGTGATCGCGAAGCCGGCGTCCGCCAGCAGGGTGACCCAGTCGCCGAGGGTCCGGTGGTGCTCGACGTACGACACGACGCCGGTCGCGTCGTCGACCTCGACGTAGGGCGTGCGATCCCAGTAGGACTGGCTCGCGACCAGGCCGGCCTCGCCCGGGTCGTCGGGGAACATCCAGCGCGTGGGGTGCGTGATCGAGAAGGCGAAGCGCCCGCCGGGCCGCAGCACGCGGGCCGTCTCGGCCACGGCGAGATCGATGTCGCTCACGAACTGCAGCGCCCCGAAGGACGAGAAGACCACGTCGAAGCTCGCGTCGGCGAACGGCAGGTGCGTCGCGGTCCCGAGGACCGAGGGGACGGACACCCCGGTGTCCAGGTCGATCCGGTGGGAGTGCTGCAGCTGGCGGAAGGACAGGTCGAGGCCGAAGCCGCGGCCACCCCGGGCGCGGACCCAGCGCGAGCACTGGCCCGCACCGGAGCCGACCTCGAGCACGTCGCGGTCGTTGACGTCACCGAGCACCCCGGCCGCGGCCTCGGTCAGGCCTTCGGGGCCCCACACGAACCCCACGTCGCCGAGGAACGTGCCGTGGGTGGCCTGGTACTCGTCGGCGTAGCGGTCCCAGTCGGGGCCGTTGGCCCTGCGGGACTCGGCCTCGTCGACCGGACGGCGTTCCACGCGGACGGGCGGGTGCCCGGACGACTGCTCGGCATCCACGACCGGCAGACTACTTGCATGGACCTCGCATCCCTGACCCCGCTGGCCGGTGGCTGGTCCGGGGAGACGTTCGTGGCCGAGGCGGCGGGGGAGCGGACCGTGGTCCGGATCTACGCGCGGCCGAGTCATCGCGGCGCGGCCGCGCACGAGGTGGACGCCGCGCTGCTGCGGCTGGTCCGCGGGCTGGTGCCGGTCCCGGAGGTCCTGGAGGTACGCCGCGCGGACCCGGGCGCGGACCTGCCCGCGCTGCTGGTCACGTCGTACCTGCCGGGGGAGCGCGGCGACCTGCTGCTGCCGGGCCTGGACGGCCCACGTCGCGCGGAGCTGGGTGCGGAGCTGGGCGGCCTGCTCGCCGACCTCGGCGGGATGCCGCAGCTGAAGGCCGGCCCGTTCGTCGACGGCGACCTCACGGTGGGCAGCTTCGCCGTGGACGGGGAGCCCCTCGACGGGCTGCCGGCGATGGTGCAGATCGTCGAGCCGTCGCTGGGGTGGTGGACCCCCGAGGAGCTCGACGGGCTCCGCGACGTGGCCGTGGACGCCCAGACCCTGCTCGACACGGTCGGGCGCCTCTGTCTGGTCCACAGCGACTTCAACCCCAAGAACCTGCTCGTCGACCCCGGCTCACTGTCCGTCACCGGACTCCTCGACTGGGAGTACGCGCACGCGGGCCACCCGTTCACCGATCTGGGGAACCTGCTCCGCTTCGAGCGCGACGACGCCTTCACCGCAGCGGTGCTCGGGGCGTACGTCGCCCGCCGCGGCGGCACGGCCGCCGAGGCGCTGTCACTGGCGCGGGCGGCGGACCTGTGGGCGCTGCTCGACCTCGCGCCCAGGCGCGCCGACAACCCGGTGGCGCAGGAGGCCGACCGGTTGCTGCGGGCGATCGCCCGCTCGGGAGACCTCGCGGCGACTGCCTGAGGCGGACCTCAGCCGTAGACGCTGAGGATGACCGGGAAGGCGTCCTCGATGGTCGCGACGGGCACGACGTCGAAGTCGATCCAGGGTCCGTACTGCACCGTGACCTTGAAGGTCTCGGCCGGGTCCTCCATGTCTTCAGAGACGACGAAACCGCCCTGGCCGTCCAGCGAGGCGTAGTGCGCGATGGTCCCGGGGGCGGTGCCGATCTCCGCGAACTGCTTGGTCAGCTCGCGCAGGTCGTCGGCCCTCAGGCCCTCCTTGAACCGGTAGGTCGTCATGAAGAGACGTTTCATGGGGACACCTCTGCTGTCCCCTGTGCTGTTCCTCCGTGGCTGGTGCGCCTCACGCTAGGAACGAGTCCCCGGGGTGCGGCAGAGGCGAAGGTCACGGGGAGGTCACGGGCGGGGTCTGCCCCGCCGAGGTGACCAACCGGACCGTGCGGGTCGCAGCCGGTTCGCCTGCTCCCGGCCCAGGCGCGCCGGCTGCCCTGACCCGAGCCCGAGGCCTGCACCGACGTCGCCCTGCGACTCGTGACTCGACGCGCGTGACCCCGGAGTCGCGGACTCCACCCCGATCGTCACGAGAGACTCGCCGCAACAGCCAGTCGAATCCGCGTCATAGGGCACAGATCCGTGGCTGTGATGTCGCAGGACATCGGTGACAGTTCTGCATCAGGACATGGGTGACAGTTGGTGTGTCAGGACTTCGGTGACATTTCCGGGTTGCTGCGGTGCGTGGTCGTGGGCGTCTGCCGTTGTCGACGTATGTGACCAGTGGTTCGGGTCTGGATGTGCTCGATGAGGATTTCGCCTTCCAGGTTGGCGATGATGATCTTGTCGCCATCAGGCCGTCGCCGCGGCGTGGGTCCTCGACTTCATCGCTGATCTTCGACGGGCTCGCTGTTGGGCGTTTGGCTCGGGGCTCGAGGACCGCGGCAGCACCGTCGTTGCGGGTCCGGGCGCGGATCGCGTAGAAGGTCTTGCGGGAGATCTCATGCTCAGCACAGAAGGTGGTCACGACTCCGCGTGGCGCGTCATCAGGCCACTGGACGATCGAGAGGCGGACACGAGGATCAACGGGCTCATTAGCGGTCGGCACCGCCCAAGACAGCCAGAAGTGTCACCGATGTCCTGATGCAGATTCGTCACCGATGTCCTGAGAGATGACATTCACAGATCCGTTCGAAGACCTCTTGTCGATTCGAACGTGTGTTCGATAGAATGAGGGTATGGACCTGGCCACCACCGAGCTCGACGCGCTGCCGGCGGACGCCGCGCTCGATGCGACGCAGACGCTGGCGTGCGCGGAGCGGCTGGTGGTGCGGCGGCGTGGGGTGGAGCTGGACGAGCTGCGGGTCGCGGCGCACTGGGCGGTCCTGCACTCGACGGACCCGCGAGACGACCCGGGGTTCGTGCGGGGCCGGCCCGGTGGGGACCGGCTGGTCAGCGGTCGGGGGTGAGGGGACCCCGAAGGTCCGCGAGCTGTGCTTCGTCGAGCTGGGCATCGCCCGGCAGACCCACGCCCTGTCCGCGCGGGCGCTGGTGGCCGACGTGCTGGACCTGCAGCACCGGCTGCCGCGGACCTGGGCCCGCCTGGAGGCGCTGGCCGGGGACGCGTTCGTGGCCCGCAAGGTCGCCGCGAAGACCCGGGACCTGCCGCTGACGGCGGTGGGGCTGGTCGACGTCGCGGTCGCCGCGGTGCTCGGCAAGGTCTCGCCGGGCCGGGTGCTGGCGATCGCCGAGGCCGCGATCATCGAGGCCGACACCGCCGGGCACGCCGAGAGGGTCGCGGCCGAGCACCGGCGCCGCTACGTCGGCCTGTCGCGCACCGACGAGCACGGGCTGCGCACCGTGATCGCCCGGGTCGCCGCCGGGGACGCGGTCTGGATCGACGCCACCGTGGACCGGGTCGCCGACCTCCTCGCGGACCGGCCCGACCTGCGCCCCGAGGCCCCCGGCGACGACCTCACCCGCGACGAGCTCCGCGCCCTGGCGTTCGGGTGGCTGGCCCGCCCCGCCGAGCTCCTCCAGCTCCTCCTCGAGGCCACCCACGAAGCCGAGGAAGCCACCGGTGAGGCCGAGGCTCCCGAGCCCGCGGCTCCCGAGGACCCGGCCGACCCGGCAGTGCCGGCGGTCGCCGAGTCCCGCTCGACCGGGTTGTCGCAGCGGGCCCTGGACCTGTTCCGCAGCGTGGACCTGACCCGGCTGGCGCCGAGCGTGCAGCTGTTCGTGCACCTGCACCACACCGTCCTGGACGGCACCCCCGGCGTCGCGCGGGTCGAGGGGCTCGGCCCGCACCTGCTCGAACAGGTCACCGCCCTGCTCGCCCACACCCGGGTCACCGTCACCCCCGTGGTCGACCTGGCCGACCGGCACGCCGTGGACGGCTACGAATACCCCCAATCGATCCGGCACCGCACCCGACTCCGAACCCCCGCCGAGGCCGCCCCCCACGCCACCCGGATCACCGGAATGGCCCAACACATCGACCTGGACCACCCCACCCCCTACCGGCCCACCGGCCCCCCGAAACAGACCGGCGACCACAACGCCGCACCCCTGACCCGCACCAGCCACCGCGCCAAGACCCACCTCGGCTACCGAGTCGCCCAGATCGGCACCGACGCCTGGGTCTGGCGCACCCCCCACGGACTGCTCCGCATCGTCGACGCCCACGGCACCCACCTCGCCGACCCCGCCGACATCGACGCCCTCACCAGCCCCGACCCCCTCGAACGCAGCATCGCCCGACTCTGGTGGCAACACTGCGCCAGCAAAGCGGCCTGACCGGGCGCCGTGGCCCTAGTGTTCGCGTCCTGGGGGGCATGCCAGGACGGGATCCTGGTCCGCTGGGGGCGGGGCTGCCTGCTCCAGCCGGGGCTCTCGGTGACGTCGCCCGAGGCGAGGCTGAACCTCCTGCTCTTCGCTCCCGCCTGCTTCTTCGCGGTCCTCGCTTCCGCAGGTTCTTCCCGGTTCTCGCCCTGACCGTGCTCGTGAGCGTCCTGGTCGAGGCCGCGCAGAGCATCACGGGGGTCGGCACCTGTCAGACCTCGGACGTCGTGCGCAACGTGGTCGGGGGAGTGCTGGCTGCCACGGTGGCGCTGGTGCTCGTGGCCCTCGACCGGCGGCTGCGTGCCGCTACGAGGTCAGACCTCTCCTCGGGCGTAGCCTGATGGATGCCGCGCGGGGCCCGGCGGTCCCGCTCCCGGTTGGACTCTGCCGCGCGCAGCGGCGTACGCTGGCTGTCGCGCCTGATGTCTGCCTGCGTCCCGGACGGAGTGGACTCTCGCTCGCTATCAAGTCCCGCTTCTCACGCGGGGCATCTCATCGGTAGTGAAACTGGACTCATTGCGCGCCCGCACGACCAAATGACCACCCAAGGATCCCTTTCCCTTATGACGAGCACGATCTCCACTCTTCCCGATTACGACGCGCCCCAGGTGGCGGTCAACGACATCGGTTCCGAAGAGGACTTCCTCGCCGCGATCGACGCGACCATCAAGTACTTCAACGACGGCGACATCGTCGACGGCACCATCGTCAAGGTGGACCGCGACGAGGTCCTGCTCGACATCGGCTACAAGACCGAGGGCGTCATCCCCTCGCGTGAGCTGTCGATCAAGCACGACGTCGACCCCTCCGAGGTCGTCGAGGTCGGCGACAAGGTCGAGGCCCTCGTCCTCCAGAAGGAGGACAAGGAAGGCCGCCTGATCCTGTCCAAGAAGCGTGCCCAGTACGAGCGCGCCTGGGGCACGATCGAGCAGGTCAAGGAGGAGGACGGCGTCGTCGAGGGCACCGTCATCGAGGTCGTCAAGGGTGGCCTCATCCTCGACATCGGCCTGCGCGGCTTCCTGCCCGCGTCGCTGGTCGAGATGCGCCGCGTGCGCGACCTGCAGCCCTACGTGGGCCAGACGCTCGAGGCGAAGATCATCGAGCTCGACAAGAACCGCAACAACGTCGTCCTCTCGCGCCGCGCCTGGCTCGAGCAGACCCAGTCCGAGGTTCGCCACGGCTTCCTGACCCAGCTCCAGAAGGGCCAGATCCGCAAGGGCGTCGTCTCCTCGATCGTCAACTTCGGTGCGTTCGTGGACCTCGGCGGCGTCGACGGCCTCGTGCACGTCTCCGAGCTGTCCTGGAAGCACATCGACCACCCGTCCGAGGTCGTCGCCGTGGGCGACGAGGTCACCGTCGAGGTCCTCGACGTGGACATGGACCGCGAGCGTGTCTCCCTGTCGCTGAAGGCGACGCAGGAGGACCCGTGGCAGCACTTCGCCCGCACCCACCAGATCGGCCAGATCGTCCCGGGCAAGGTCACCAAGCTGGTGCCGTTCGGTTCGTTCGTCCGCGTCGAGGAGGGCATCGAGGGCCTGGTGCACATCTCCGAGCTCGCCGAGCGCCATGTCGAGATCCCCGAGCAGGTCGTCCAGGTCAACGACGACGTGATGGTCAAGATCATCGACATCGACCTCGAGCGTCGCCGGATCTCGCTGTCGCTGAAGCAGGCCAACGACACCGCTGCCGCGGTCGACGTGGAGGAGTTCGACCCGACCCTCTACGGCATGACCGCCACCTACGACGAGCAGGGCAACTACGTCTACCCCGAGGGCTTCGACCCGGAGACCGGCGAGTGGCTCGAGGGCTTCGAGGAGCAGCGCGCGACCTGGGAGGAGCAGTACGCCAAGGCGCACGCTCGCTGGGAGGCCCACGTCAAGCAGCAGGCCGAGGCCAAGCAGGCCGAGGTCGAGGCCGGCGAGGCCACGTCGTACTCCAGCGGCGGCGCCGAGACGGTCGGCACCGAGGACGAGGGCGGCTCGCTCGCCTCGGACGAGGCGCTGCAGGCCCTGCGCGAGAAGCTCACCGGCGGCGGCAACTGATCCGCAGGTAGCACACGAACGCAACGAGGGCCCGGCCACCAGCAGGTGGCCGGGCCCTCGTGCCTTTGTCGGGGGACAGCCCTCAGTGGGGCAGGGCGGGGGACTCGAAGCGCGGGTCGTCGACGTGGGAACGCGGGGGCCGCTGCGGGCCGCGGCCGTCGCGGACGGCGAGGCGGATGGTCTCCGCGCTCATCGCCACGACGATCGCCAGGAGGATCATCAGGAAGGTCATGGCAGTAAGTCTGCGCCGACCGATATCCCGCCACCAGTGGCAGGAACGACACCTGCCATTGATTTTCTGCCAACTGTGCGGCAGTCTGGCGTCATGCCGCCAACCGTGACCAGCGTGGCCGTCCTCGTGCAGGACGGGGTCGAGCCCTTCGGCCTCGGCGCCATGTGCGAGGTGTGGGCCGAGCCGTACCACCCCGACGACGACAACCCGGTCTTCGACTTCGTGGTCGCAACCCCCCGACCCGGTCGCGTGCGCGGCCCGTCGGGCTTCGACCTGCACGTCGACCGGGGGCTCGACGCAGCGGCGAGCGCCGACCTGCTCTGCATCGCTCCCAAGCGCGGCTACCTCACTCCCTCGCCCGAGGTGGCGGCGACCGTGGCCGCCGCGCATGCCCGCGGGGCCTTCGTCTTCGCGCACTGCACGGCTGCCTTCGTGCTGGGTGAGGCGGGGCTCCTCGACGGCCGCCGGTGCACGACGCACTGGCGGCACACCGACGCCCTCGCGGAGCGCTACCCGGCGGCCCATGTCGACGAGAACGTCCTCTACGTCCAGGACGGCACCATCGTCACCGGGGCCGGGTCGGCGGCCGGCCTCGACGCGGCGCTGCACCTGATGCGTCAGCAGTTCGGAGCGCGTACGGCGGCGGCCGCGGCCCGGCGGATGGTGGTGCCGCCGCACCGCTCCGGCGGTCAGGCCCAGTTCATCGCCCGCGCCGTCCCCGACTGCGAGGCCGAGACCCTCGGCCCCCTGCTCGTCTGGATCGTGGAGAACCTCGGTGAGGACCTGAGCGTCGACGAGCTGGCCCGACGGTGCCACATGTCGCCACGGACCTTCGCCCGGCGGTTCCGAGCCGAGACCGGGACCACGCCGCACAGCTGGGTCACGGGGCAGCGGGTCCAGGCCGCTGAGGAGCTGCTCGAGCTGACCGACCACTCCGTCGACTGGATCGCCGACGAGGTGGGCTTCGGGAACGCGGCCACCCTGCGCCACCACTTCACCCGCGCCCGGGGCGTGAGCCCGCAGCAGTACCGGCGTACCTTCTCCGGCGCGTCCGCCCGCAGCGCTTGAGGCGATGGCCACGCGCCGTCGCGGCCGGTCTCGGCGCGGCCTTGCTGCTGGGCGCCACGCTCGCGTCCTCGGCACCAGGGACGGCCGAGCGGCCGGTGCGGATCCTGCTGGTCGGCGACTCCGTCACGCAGGGATCGGCGGGTGACTGGACCTGGCGGTACCGGCTGTGGCGGCACCTGGTCGGGACCGGCGTCCGCGTGGACCTCGTCGGCCCGCGCGACGACCTCGTCGACAACGTGGCCGACCGGTTCGGCTCGCACGCCTACCTCGACCCCGCGTTCGACGAGGACCACGCCGCCCGGTGGGGGATGGTCGTTCGGCGGCCAGGACCAGCCGATCGGTGACCTGGTCGACGAGTTCCACCCCGACGTCGTGGTCGAGCTCCTCGGCGTGAACGACCTCGCCTGGAGCCACGCGCTGCCCGGCGAGGTCGAGCAGCTGGCCCGCGCCTTCGTCACCGACGCCCGGGCGGCCGGCCCGGAGGTCGACGTGGTGCTCGGTGCGCTGCCGCAGACCTGGCTCCCCGGGGTGCCCGAGTACGACGCGAGCCTGTCCGCGCTGGCCGAGGAGCTCGACACCGAGACGTCGAGGGTCGTCACCGCGACGCCCGCCGCGCCGTTCGTCGAGGGGGCCGACACCTGGGACGCCGCCCACCCGACCGCCTCCGGCGAGGTCAAGGTGGCCGCGGGGGTCGCCGACGCCCTCGCCGGCCTCGACGTGGGAGAGTCGTACCCCCGGCCACTGCCGGACGTCCCCCTCGGCCCGCGCGTCCCCGCCTCGTTGTCGGCCACACCCCGAGACGGCGAGGCCGAGCTCTCGTGGGCGTCCCCACCGGGTGCCACCGCCGAGTACCTCTGGGTCCGCGACACCACCACCGGGCAACCCTGGACCCGGCTCCCCGACCCCGTCAGGGGCTCGTCCTGGACCGCCGGGGGCCTGGTCGACGGACATGTCTTCGAGTTCCGGCTCCAGGCCGAGAAGGGGACGGTGGCGGCCGAGGACCTCTACTCCAACGTGGTCACGGTGACCCCGGGGGGCTGACCCGGGCCAGCAGGTCGCGGCGTACCTTCCCGGTGAGGGTGCGGGGCAGCTCGCCGAGGAAGGTCCAGGTCTTGGGCCGCTTCGGGGGCGCCAGGCGCTCCCGGACGTACGCCGCGAGCTCGTCCTCGCGGGCGCTGCCGACCACCGCGGCGCAGACCCGCTGCCCCCACTCCTCGTCGGGCACCCCGTGGACGGCGACGTCCTCGACGCCGGGGTGCTCGAGCAGCGCCTGCTCGACCTCGAGCGGGTAGACGTTGACGCCGCCGCTGATGATGAGGTCCTCCCGGCGGCCGTCGAGATGGAGGTAGCCGTCCTCGTCGAGCCGGCCGAGGTCGCCGACGGTGAAGGCGTTCCGGCCATCGGCGGCGGGGCGCCAGGCGGCCGCGGTCTTCTCCGGGTCGCCGAAGTAGGAGAAGTGCGCGTGCTCCGGGACCGCGCACCAGATGGTGCCGTCGTCGTCGATCTCCAGCGAGCGCCCCGGCCGGGCGCGGCCGACGGTGCCCGGGTGCTCGAGCCACTCCTCGCTGCGGCAGGCGGTGAACTGGCCCTCGGTGGAGCCGTAGAACTCCCACGTGGAGCCGGCGGGGAACTCCGCGACCAGCCGGTGCTTGACCGCCACCGGGCACGGTGCGCCGGCGTGTGCGACCAGCCGGAACGAGGACAGGTCGGGGGTGCCGACCTGGTCCCAGTGCGCGAACAGCCGCTGCAGCTGGGTCGGGACGCAGAACATCGTGGTCGGACGGTCCCGCTCGATCGCCTCGGTGACGGTGGCCGGGTCGAACGGTCCGGGGGCCACCACGCGGCCGCCCGCGAGGATGGTGCCCATCGCGAAGCGCAGCGGCGCGGAGTGGTGGAGCGGGCTGAGCACGAGGTTGACGTCGGAGTCCCGGAAGCCCCACAGGTCGCGCTCCTCGGCGACGAGGGCCTCGGCCTGCCCGGGGGACAGCAGTCCGCTGAAGACGCCCTTCGGCGTCCCCGTCGTGCCACTGGTGCAGTGCATCGGCCGGCCCCGCGGCATGCCCCAGCGGAACCGCTCTGGCGTGTGCTCGACCATCGAGGCCAGCTGCTCCCGGGTCTCGACGACCAGGTCCGGGCGGAGCCCGGCCAGGATCCGCTCGCGCTCGTGGGGCGTCAGCCGCGGGTCCAGCGGGATGGGGAACATCCCGGCGGCCAGCAGCGACATGACCAGGTCGACGTACTCCAGGGACCCCGGCACCAGCAGGGCGACGCGCGACCCCTCGCGCAGCTCGACGTGCTCCACGCGCCGACCCTACGGCGCGCCGGACATGCAGGACGGGCCGGCCCCGCAGGGCCGGCCCGTCCCGGTGGTGATGGTGGTGCTCAGGCGTCGGTCACGGAGTCGCGGCCCCGAAGACGGCCAGCTCGGTCAGGTCCGTGTAGGAGCAGCCCGAGTAGGCCCCGGCGGGGCAGTTGTTCGCGAAGTCCGGCGTCTGGTTGCTCAGGATCGTGAACTTGACGTAGCGGACGGCGGTGGCGCCCGCGGTCGGGGGCACGTCGTTGAGCTGGCCGCGGTCGGCAGAGGTGAACTCACCCGCGGCGGCCGGCACCCAGGTGTTCCCGTCCACGGACGTCTCGATCTTGTACTTGCCGGTCGAGGCGCTGCCGCCGTCACCGCAGGTGGCGGTCGGGTCGACACCGAAGTGGTCGATGTCCACCGACTGGTGCATGTCGACGACCAGGTACTTCGGCACGAACTGGTTGGTCGGCGTGCCGTCGTCGTCACCGGTGGTGGAGCCCCAGCCGGTGCTCAGGCCCATGTCGATCGCGCTCACCGGGGCCACAGCCGTACGGCGTGTAGTCCGGGCCGGTGAAGTCTGCGACCTCGGCGCCACCGGTGGCGGAGGCGAAGTCGCGGACGATCGAGAAGTCCGCCGGGGTGCTGGCGGTGCTGTCGACCGGCTGCGCCTCCGGGAAGTAACCCGGAGCCGTGGCGACGACCTTCTGGTAGGTGCCTTCGTACAGGCCGCCGATGGCGTAGTGGCCGTCGGCGTCGGTGACGTCGGCGTACTGGTCGCCCTGCCCGGTGACCTGGACCAGGGCGCCCTCGACGGGCTTGCCGTTGCTGTCGGCCACGGTGCCCCGGATGGTCTTGCGGGGCGTGTAGGCCGGCGGCGGCGTCTTGAAGTCCTCGGCGGGCTGGGCGTCGTCGCCGCTGACGGCGCCGGCGAAGTACCCCATGCCGCGGTGGGCGAAGAGCCGCCACAGTGCCTGGGCGTGGTTGCCGTCGTGCGCGACCAGGTCGGCCTGGATGATCGCGTTGCGCATGTCGAGGTACGACGGGTCCTCCGCCGAGATCGACATGGCGCGGGTGATCAGCTGGTCGGCCAGGTTGTGGCCGAACCGCTTGCGGATGTCCCACAGCGTCTGGGCCCAGACCTCGCCGCTGGAGTGGACCTCGGGCCCACCGGCGACGTTCGGGAAGTCCCCGTAGGTGTAGCCACCGTTGCCGCCGTACAGGTCGGCGCAGCCGCGGGCCTTGGCGCCCACGGCGCAGTCGATCGCCATGGTGCGGAACGGTGCGCCGGCGGTCAGGTAGATGCCCTCGAACACCTGGCCGGAGGCCTTGGTGTCCTTCACGAGGCGCTTCTGCACCAGGTAGTCCATGGCGTAGTAGTCGCTCCACGCCTCACCCATGGCGCCGGCCTGGATGCTGTTCAGCGTCGAGTTGCCGGAGGCGTCGATGACCAGGCGGTTCGACAGGCCGTGGGTGTACTCGTGGTCCTGGACGCTGGCGTCCATCGCCGAGCTGGTCGGGACGAACGGGTCCTGCTCGTCGGTCGCGCCCGGGAAGTGCCACAGGTACATCTGCATGGTCGGCGGGGTGCCGTCCGGCGGGGTGCTCATGTTGGCGTTGTCGATGTGGTTGCCGTCGGGCATGCCGTCGAGCGTCGCTGCCCCGTCGAGGGCGTTGAGCAGCACGGGGTCACCGCCGGCCTTGGAGAAGTTGCCCGCGGCCGGGGTGAAGGAGATCGGCGGCTTCATCAGGTAGTCGTGGTACTTGCTCGCCAGGTAGAACGCGTTGGTGACGTCCGCGTTCTTGTTCTTCCGCCACGAGCCGCCGGTGTTCGGGTCCCACGTGCAGACGTAGGAGACACAGAACGACGACGCCTCCTTGCCGAACGGGTGCAGCGTGAACTGCGCCTTCTTGCGGGTGCCGGGGACCGGGGTCTTCTCGTTCTCGGAGAGCAGGTTGTCGTCGTTGACGTCCGCCCAGGCGATGACGCTCTTGCCGTTCAGGAAGGTCGCGTGCTTGCCGAGGTAGCCGGCCTTGATCAGGTTGACGACCGTCGGCTTCCCACCGCGGGGCGCGCCCGGGTAGTTGTCGTAGACCTTGGCGTCGCCGTCGGCCTTCTGCACCGTCGAGCGGCGGAAGAGCACCTGTCCGCTGGCGGCGTCCACGACGTGCTGGTAGCTGAGGTCGGCACCGGCCTGGACGTACGTCGACCAGGCCTGCCGCAGTCCGCCCGGGGTCAGGAACCACACCTTGGTGGCGTAGTCGTGGTTGGCCCAGCGGGTCGAGGCCGTGGAGCCGGCGCGGCTGCTGGCCACGTTGCTGCGCGCCACGGAGCCACCTACGTCGGACGCCGCGCGGCTGCGGGCGCTCGAGGGTGAGACCTTCTCGGCGGTGGGAGCGGCGGCGGCCAGCTGCTGGAGGCCCGAGATCGGGCTGCCCTGCACGGCGAGCACGCGGCCGTTGCGGGTGACCTGGACCTTCAGGCCGTTGCCGAACACCGGGGTGCCGTTGACGGACTGGGTCCACGAGAGGTGGTGGATGCCGATCGGGTCGACGTAGTCCTGGTGGAACTTGAAGGTCGCCAGGTCCGACTGGGTGAGCCCGAGGTCGGCGAGGTGCTGACGCACGTAGTTCAGCGCCACGGTGCGCGCCGGGGCCGTGGAGGGACCGCTCAGGTAGCCGTCGAGGCGTCCGAGGTTGCGGGGGGTCCCGGTCAGCGGGTCGATGTCGATGACGCCCTGCGCACCCAGGGACTTGGCGAAGGCCGCCTCCGCACGACCCTCGCCGGCGACGCGGCCGCGGTCGGCCTTGAGTGCCGCGCGCTCGGGGAGCTGGCGAGCGTCGAGGTACCCGGGTGCGCGGTCACCCGACTGGGCGCCGGCGTCGCTGGCGCGACCCGCCGCGTCGGGGTGCACGGCTGCCTGGCTCGGCATGCCGAGCAGGGTGACGGCGATGGCCGAGCTGCCCACGGCAGCGGTGGCCAGCCATCTCTTGTTTCCAAGGAACACAGTGATGCCCTTCGTGAGTGATGAAGGTTGGGTTGGGCCGGCGCGAGACCTGGATCACGGCGACAGCAGACTGACTGTAGGCACCGGGGCCCCTGAGCACCAGTGTTCGTGCCGATTCTCGTGTGACGAGTGTGTTGCGTGATCGGTGGCAGCATGGGCGCATGCGTGTGGGACTGACGGGCGGGGTCGCCTCGGGGAAGAGCACCGTCTCGGCGATCCTCGCCGAGCTGGGGGCGGTGGTGATCGACGCCGACCAGCTGGCGCGGGAGGTCGTGGCCCCGGGCACCGAGGGCCTTCAGGAGGTCGTGGCGGCCTTCGGGGACGACGTGCTGACCGCGGGCGGGGAGCTGGACCGGCCCGCGATGGGGGCGATCGTCTTCGCCGACCCGGAGAGGCGCCGGGTGCTGGAGTCGATCATCCATCCCCGGGTGCGGGCCCGGGCCGCGGAGATCGAGGCGTCCGCTCCGCCCGGGGCCGTCGTGGTGCACGACATCCCGTTGCTCGCCGAGACCGGTCAGGCGGACCGCTTCGACGCGGTCGTGGTGGTCGACGTCCCCGCCGAGCTCCAGGTGCAGCGGATGACCGGGCTCCGGGGAATGACGCCCGACGAGGCTGACGCCCGCATCGGCGCCCAGGCCTCCCGGGAGCAGCGCCAGGCCATCGCGACGTACGTCATCGAGAACACCGGCTCGCTCGAGGACCTCCGCAAGGAGGTCGAGCGGGTGCACGAGGCTCTCGCGCACGGCTCCTAGTCCGGACGTACGACGAGGGCCCCTCCACCGGGCGGTGGAAAGGCCCTCGTGCGCGTCGCCGGGCTGGACCCCGGCTGCCTCAGGGGGGTCAGGCAGCCAGGTCGGGGTCGCCCAGGCGGCGCAGCTTCTGCAGTGCTTCGCGCTCGAGCTGGCGGACCCGCTCGGCGGAGATCCCGTGCTTGGCCCCGATGTCGGCCAGCTTGTGCTGGCGGCCGTCGACGAGACCGTAGCGGGAGCGGATGATGTCGGCGGCGCGCTCGTCGAGCTGCCCGACGAGCCGGTTGAGGCGCTCGCGGGACTCCACGTCGAGGACCGTCAGGTCCGGGCTGGGGGACGTCTCCTGGGCCATCAGGTCGCCCAGCGAGGTGTCGCCGTCCTCGTCGACGGGGGAGTCGAGGCTGACGTGCTCACGGCCCCACGCGATCAGGTCCAGGACCCGGTCGACGTCCATGCCGAGCTCGGTGGCGATCTCGCTCGGCTCGGGCTCCCGGCCGAGCTGGCGCTCCAGCGTGCGCCGGGCGCCACCGACCTGGTTGAGCTCCTCCACCACGTGGACGGGGAGCCGGACGACACGCGCCTGCTGGGCGATGCCTCGGGTGATGGCCTGGCGAACCCACCAGGTGGCGTACGTCGAGAACTTGTAGCCCTTGGTGTAGTCGAACTTCTCGACCGCCCGGATCAGGCCGGTGTTGCCCTCCTGGATCAGGTCGAGCATCGGCATCTGGGCCCGGCCGTACTTGCGGGCGATCGAGACGACCAGCCGCAGGTTCGCGGTGATGAACGTGTCGACGGCCTTGCGGCCCTCCTCGGCGAGCCACTCGAGCTCCTCCTGGGTCGCCGACATCGGGGCGCCGCCCTTCTTGCGGCCGACTCGGCCCTCCGCGAGCAGGGCCTCGGCCATCAGGCCGGCCTCGATCGTCTTGGAGAGCTCGACCTCGCTGGCAGCGTCGAGCAGCGGGTTGCGCGCGATCTCGTCGAGGTACAGCCCGACGCTGTCTCGCCCCTCGATCTCGCGTGCTCCGACCCGCGCGCCGACCGTTGCGGTGCGTGTCGCCATGGACGCCCTCCTCAGGTCATGGGCCCCGCCACCGGCAGAGCCACACGTCATGTCCAACGTCCCGACGTACCCGGAGATTCCCGGTTCTATCCCGGCGGGATGCATGAACTCTTCGTACCCAAGGACGGTTGGAGATGGGTTGGAGTTGCGTCCGCGCAAAACTCTCAGGCACTTCTCAGGGCAGCGGCCCCGCCCCGGGTGTGGCCGGAGCCGCGATCGGCACCGCAGGAGGCGTGTCGGCGAGCCCCATCCGGTCGAGGATCCAGGCCAGGGTGAACGCCCGGTCGTGCCAGGACTTGTAGCGCCCCGAAACGCCGCCGTGCCCCGCGGCCATCTCCGTGCGCAGCAGGAAGTCGCGCCGGCCGGCGGCGGTGGACCGGAGCCGTGCGATCCACTTGGCCGGTTCCACGTAGAGGACCCGGGTGTCGTTGAGCGAGGTCTCGGCGAGGATCGGCGGGTAGTCGAGGGCCGCCACGTTGTCGTAGGGCGAGTAGCCCGACAGGTAGGCGAACACCTCCGGGTCCGCCTCGGGGTTGCCCCACTCGTCGTACTCGGTGACCGTCAGCGGCAGGCTCGAGTCGAGCATGCTCGTCAGGGCGTCCACGAACGGCACCCCGGCGACGACGCCGGCGAACAGCTCGGGCGCCTGGTTCGCGACCGCGCCCATCAGCAGGCCGCCGGCCGAGGCGCCCTCGGCCACCAGCGCCCCCGGGGCGGTCCACCCGGTCTCCACCAGGTGCCGGGCGCAGGCGATGAAGTCGGAGAAGGTGTTCTGCTTGCGGGCCAGCTTGCCGTCGTCGTACCACCGGCGGCCCATCTCCCCGCCGCCGCGCACGTGCGCGATCGCGAAACCGGCGCCGCGGTCGAGCAGCGAGAGCCGGGGCTTGGAGAAGTACGGGTCCATGGACATCTCGTAGGCGCCGTACCCGTAGAGCAGCACCGGGATCGGGGCGGTGCCGCCGCCCTCCCCTGAATCCAGCTGGGCCTCGCGGGCGCCGCGGCGGCAGACGATCGAGATCGGGACCCGCTCGCCGTCCTCGGCGGTGGCCCACAGTCGGTGCTCCTCGTAGTCGGTGGGGTCGTAGCCGCCGAGCACGGGAGTACGCCGCAGCAGCGTGCGCTCGCGGGTGCGCACGTCGTAGTCGTAGACCGACGCGGGGATCGCCATCGTGGTGTAGCCGAGCCGCACGGTCGGCTGGTGGAAGTTCGGGTTGCTGCCCGAGCCCACCGTGTAGACCTCCTCGTCGAACCGGACGAGGTAGTCCTCGGCGACCGGCCGGTCGGCCGAGGGACCGAGCTCGAGGATGCGCAGCTGGGTGAGGCCCTCGCTGCGCTGGTGCACGACGACGTGGCCGGCGAAGGCGTCGACGTCCTCCAGCCGCACCGCCGGGTCGTGGGGGACCAGGGGCTTCCACGCCTCGGGATCTGTCGGCAGGACCGGCGCGATGCCGATCTCGAAGTCGGGGCCGCTCGCGTTGTGCAGGACCAGGAACACGTCGTCACCACCCAGCACGCAGTGGTCGAGGCTGTACTCCAGTCCCTCTCGGCGACCGGCGAAGAGCTGCCAGCCGGAGCCCGGGGAGTCCTCGTCGAGGTAGTGGTACTCGGTGGTCGTCTTCGAGCCCGACGCGACGACCATGAACCGGTCGCTGCGGGTCCGGCCGACGCCGACCCAGAAGCGGCCGTCACGCTCGTGGAAGACCAGCTCGTCCTCGTCCTGGGCGGTGCCGAGCCGGTGCCGCCAGATCTTGTCGGCGCGCCAGGAGTCGTCGACGGTCGTGTAGTACAGGTCGGTGCCCGCCCGGTTCCAGGTGGCACCGCCGATCACGCCGGTGATCTCGTCGGACAGCAGCTCGCCGCTGCCGAGGTCCTTGACCCGCACCGTGTAGCGCTCGTCGCCGGTGACGTCGGTGGAGTAGGCGAGCCGGGTGGCGTCGGGGCTCACCGAGGAGCCGCCGAGGGAGAAGAAGTCGTGGCCCTCGGCGAGGGCGTTCAGGTCCAGCAGCAGCTCCTCGCCCGGCAGTGCCGGCTCGGTCGGCGAGCTGTCCTCGGCCGGCTTCGGCGGGGACCAGTCGTCCTCGGCGCGGACCGGGACGCGGCAGCTCGCGCCGTACTCACGGCCCTCGTAGGAGCGTGAGTAGTACCAGTGGCCCCGGATCCGGGTCGGGACCGACAGGTCGGTCTCGAGGGTGCGGGCCTTGATCTCCTCGAAGATCGTCTGGCGCAGGTCCGCGAGGTGGGCGGTCCGGGCCTGGGTGTAGGCGTTCTCCGCCTCGAGATAGGCCGTGACCTCGGGCGAGTCCTTCTCCCGCAGCCACTCGTAGTCGTCGACACGGGTCGTCCCGTGGACCTCGGTGGTGGTCGGCCGGCGTGCGGCAACCGGCGGCTCGGGCGACGTCGGGGCGGTGGCGGGGTGCTCCATGCGTCCGAACCTAGCGGGGCGGGTGCTGCGCGATAGCGTCGGAGGCGTGGAGACACGGCACGTCGACCTGAACGCCGACCTCGGCGAGGAGGTCACCGACGACGAGGCGCTGCTGGCGGTCGTCACCAGCGCCAACGTCGCCTGCGGCTACCACGCCGGCTCCGCCGCGATCATGCGTGCGGTCTGCGCCGAGGCGGCGAGGCTGGGCGTCTCGGTGGGGGCGCAGGTCTCCTACGCGGACCGGGAGAACTTCGGCCGGGTCGAGCTCGACGTGCACGCGGAGGTGCTGCGGGAGCAGGTCGCGGACCAGCTGGGCACCCTGTCCGAGATCGCGGTCTCCTGCGGCACCGTCGTGCGCTACGTCAAGCCGCACGGCGCGCTCTACCACCGGGTGGTCCACGACGAGGATCAGGCCGCGGCGGTGCTCGCCGGATCGGGGTCCCTGCCGGTGCTGGGACTGCCGGGCGGGTTGCTGCTGTCGCTGGCGGCGGGGTCGGGGCGTCAGGTCCTGCACGAGGGCTTCCCGGACCGGGCGTACGCCGAGGACGGCCGGCTGGTGCCGCGGGGCGAGCCGGGGGCCGTGCTGACCGACGCCGAGACGATCGCGGTGCGCGCGGTGGAGCTGGCCCGCCAGGAGTCGCCGTCGTTGCACAGCCTGTGCGTCCACGGCGACACTCCGGGCGCGGTGGCCCACGCCCACGCCGTACGCCGTTCCCTGGAGGCCGCGGGCTTCGGGCTCCGCGGGCTGTGATGCGCACCCGCCCGGTCGGCCGCCAGGCCCTGCTCGTCGAGGTGCCCGACGCCGCGGCGGCGCTGGCCCTTGCCGAGTGGGCTCGCCACCGCGGCGTCGGGGCCGCGGAGATCGTGCCGGGCGCCGCCACGGTGCTCTTCGACGAGGTCGCCGACCTCGAGCTGCTGCGGGACGTCCTCACCGGGTGGTCCCCGACCGACGCGGTGCCCAGGCGCGAGGCCGTCGAGATCGAGGTGCGGTACGACGGGGTCGACCTCGAGTTCGTCGCCGAGGCGTGGGGCACCGACCCCGAGGGCGTGGTCGAGCGGCACAGCTCGGTGGAGTACGTCGCCGCCTTCTGCGGCTTCGCACCCGGATTCGCCTACCTCCAGGGGCTGGCGGGGGAGCTGGCCGTGCCGCGGCTCGAGTCGCCCCGGTCGCGGGTGCCGGCGGGCTCGGTGGCGCTGGCCGGGTCGTGGTGCGGCATCTACCCCACGGCCTCGCCCGGCGGTTGGCGGATCCTCGGCTCCACCGAAGCCGTGCTCTGGGACCAGGTCCGCGACCAGCCGGCACTCCTGCCGCCCGGGACGCGGGTGAGGTTCGTGCCGGCATGACTGCGGAGCTGACGGTCCTCCAGGCCGGGACCCTGACCACGATCCAGGACCGCGGTCGCCGCGGGCACGCCCACCTCGGCGTGCCGCGCGCCGGGGCGCTGGACGCACCCGCCGCCGCGCTGGCCAACCGGCTGGTGGGCAACGACCCGGCGGCGGCGCTGCTCGAGGTCACGCTCGGAGGCCTGGAGTTCCGCCTCACCGACGGACGCTGGGTGGCCGTGACCGGCGCCCCCTGCCCGGTGCACGTCGGCGGACGCGCGTGCGGCCACGACCGCGCCGAGTGGGTGCCCGCGGGCGCCACGGTCCGGTTGGGCCAGCCGCGCAGCGGGGTCCGCTCCTACGTCGCGGTCGGCGGCGGGATCGGTGTCGAGCCGGTGCTCGGCTCCCGGTCCACCGACACCCTGGCCGGGGTCGGGCCTCCCGTCGTCTCGGCGGGCACGACCCTGCCCCTCGGCCCGCCCGGCGGGGCCCCGCGCCCCCACGACACCCCACGTCCCCGACGCCCCGGGCCGCTCCGGGTGGCTCCCGGACCGCGCGCGGACTGGTTCGGCGTGGAGGCGGTGGCGGCGCTGTGCGCCACGACGTACACGGTGTCGGTCGCGTCGAACAGGATCGGGCTCCGGCTCGAGGGCCCGCCGCTGCCCCGGGTCCGCAGCGACGAGCTCGCCAGCGAGGGCATGGTGCTCGGTGCCGTGCAGGTGCCTCCGAGCGGGACCCCCGTGGTGTTCCTGGCCGACCACCCGCCGACGGGCGGCTACCCGGTGCTCGCCGTGGTGCACGAGGACGACCTCTGGCTGTGCGCACAGCTGCGCCCGGGTGACCCGGTGCGGTTCACCCCGGAGGCTCCTCCGGGGGCTCCTCGGGGACCCACGCCCTGAGCTGCGGGTCGTCGTCGGCGAAGGAGCGCACCGGTCCCGCGGGTGTCGCGGCCGTCTCGAAGCGCACGGTCACCACGCCGCGGCCCGACCCCCAGACCCAGCCGCGGCCCATCGCGGTGTGTTCGACGTCCATGCCCGGTGCCCAGGTGCGGCGCTGGCGGCTCGTCGGCATCAGGCTCTCCACCGGCACCTCGTCCTCGTCCTCGGTGGTGTCCCCGAAGAGGTCCTCCTGGATCCAGTCGGCCAGGCCGGAGACCCCGACTCCGAGCAGGCGTACGCCGCCGGAGGTGTCCAGGTCGGTGAGCAGGCTCCGGGCGACCCGGGCGATCGTGCCGGAGCGGTCCGTGGGGGACGGCAGCGTCGAGGAGCGGCTCAGGGTGGTGAAGTCGTGCAGCCGCACCTTGATGGTGATGGTGCGCCCGGACATCCCGTGCTTGCTCAGCCGCTCGGCGACCTCGCCGGCCTGGCGGGTCAGCAGCCCCTCCATCAGCCGGCGGTCGGTCAGGTCGGTGTCGTAGGTGCCCTCGACGCTGACCGACTTGGCCTCGCGCTCGGGCACGATCGGACGGTCGTCCTCGGCCCGCGCGAGGTGGTGGAGACCGCCGCCGTGGGCCTTGCCCAGGAGTCGCACCAGCTCCTCGAGGCTGACCGACTCCAGGTCGGCGACGGTCTGGATGCCGGCCCGGCGGAGTCGCTCCGCGGTGGCGGGTCCGACGCCGGGGATCACCGAGACGTGCATCGGCCGCAGCAGCGTCAGCTCGGTGCCCGGCGGGACGACGGTCAGCCCGTCCGGCTTGTCGAGGTCGCTGGCGACCTTGGCGATGAACTTCGAGGTGCCGAGGCCGACCGAGGCGGTCAGGCCACCGGTGGCCTCGTGGACCTGCGCACGCAGCCGCTCGCCGAACCTCGTCACCGTGTCGACCTCGAGGTCGGGCAGGTCGGCGCGCTCGAGGTCGACGAACGCCTCGTCGAGCGAGAGCGGCTCGACCAGGGGCGACGCGGCCCGCAGCAGCGCCATCACCACCCGGCTGGCGTCGCGGTAGGCATGGAAGCGTCCGGACAGGAACGCCGCGTGCGGACAGCGCGACCGGGCCTCGCGGGTCGACATGGCCGACCGGACGCCGTACCGGCGGGCCTCGTAGGACGCGGTCGCGACGACACCGCGGCCACCCACTCCGCCGACCACGACGGGCTTGCCGCGCAGCGAGGGCTTGTCCCGCTGTTCGACCGCGGCGAAGAACGCGTCGAGGTCGAGGTGCAGCACCGAGGCGTGCGCGCGCACTCAGCGGCCTCCGGCAGCAGGGGGCATGGCGGCAACGTATCGCGGGCCGGGAGTCGTCCACCGGCACCCGCCGGGCCGGGCTCGTCCACAGGTCGTCCGCAGGCGCGGTGACAGGGTCGGTCCCGCGGGGGAGCGTGCACGGCATGACCACACCCACCACCCCGACCACCCTCGTCGCACGCAGCCCGGAGGACGTCCTGGCCGTCGTGCCCGTCGTCCTCGGCTTCGTCCCCCACGACTCCGTCGTGATGCTCACCTTCGGTGCCCGGAGCCCGTTCCACGCACGCGTCGACCTGCCGCCCCCCGAGGAGGTCCCCGAGGCGGTCGCGGCGCTGCTGGACCCCGCGCGCCGGCACGGCGTGCGGCGGGTCGTCTTCGTGCTCTACTCCGGCGACGCCCGGTTCGCGGGCCGCGTGGGTGGGGAGCTGGTGACGGCCTTCGAGACCGCCGGCGTCGAGGTGATCGAGGCGCTGCGCGCCGACGGCCGCCGCTGGTTCCCACTGGTGCCGGGTCGTGGCCGGGGGTCGGCGGACGGTGTGCCGTACGAGGTGTCGGCGCACCCGTTCGCTGCGCAGGCCGTCGTGGACGGCCGGGTGACGCACGGCAGCCGAGACGCGCTGGCGGCGTCGCTGGCCCGGCAGCCGGAGCGGGTCACGGCGGTCGACGCTGCGGCCGACCGGTCGCGCGCGGCACAGCAGCCGGCCGCGGAGGCGGCCTGGCTGCGGGCGACCCTCGTGCGGCACCTCGCAGCAGGCTCCGTCCCGGACGACGTCGGGGCGGCGCGGCTGCTCGGTGGCCTGCGCGACCTCGCGCTGCGCGACGTGGCCTGGGCGCTGATGGACCGCGACAGCGCCCGCGACCACGTCGCGTTCTGGACCGACCTCGTCCGGCGCAGCCCCGCCGGCCTGCTGGCCGCACCCGCCGCCCTGCTGGGGTTCTCCGCGTGGCTCGCCGGCCACGGGGCGCTGGCCTGGTGCGCGGTCGACGCCTGCCGGGAGGCGGACCCGGCGTACGGGCTGGCCGACATCGTGGCCCAGCTGCTCGAGCACGCGGTGCCGCCCACGGCCTGGGGCGCCGACCTCGGCGGCGACGAGGTCTTCGACGATCCCGCCTAGTCCTGCGCGCACCTCACCCGCCGAGGGCGACGGAGGACGTCAGGATCCGTGCTTACGATTTGTCATGGGCGTGCGCAGCGTGGGGGTGGAGGAGGAGCTCCTGCTCGTCGACCCGGCGACGCGCCATGCCAGCCCGAGATCGGGCGAGGTGCTGGCAGCCCACCACCGCAAGTACGGGGTCCGGCCCGTGCCGGCGAGCCACGGCCTGGACAAGGAGCTGTTCCAGCACCAGGTCGAGACCCGTACCGATCCGACGTGCGACCTCGGCTCGCTGGCGCACCAGCTGCTGGTCGCGCGGGCGACCGCCGGGCAGGCCGCCCGGGCCCAGGGGCTGGCCGCGATCGCGGTGGCGACGGTCCCGCTCGCCGACGACGTGCGGCTGACCCCGGACGCGCGCTACGAGGACATGGTCGTGCGCTACGCCGAGATCGCCCGGCACTCCGGCACCTGCGGGATGCACGTCCACGTCGGGATCGAGAGCCCGGAGGAGGGGGTCGCGATCATCGACCGGATCGGTCCGTGGCTCCCGGCCCTGCGCGCGATGAGTGCCAACTCGCCGTACGCCGACGGCCACGACACCGGCTACGCCTCCTGGAGGTCGCAGCTGTGGTCGCACTGGCCGAGCGCCGGCCCGACCGCGCCCTTCTCGTCGCTGGCGGCCTACCGTCAGCTCTGCCGCGAGCTGATGGAGTTCGGCGCGGCGCGAGACCCCGGGATGCTCTACTTCGACGCCCGGCTCTCCGCCCGCCAGCCCACGATCGAGGTGCGGATCTTCGACGTGTGCACCGACCCGGCCGACGCGGTCCTCCTCGCGGCGCTGGTCCGCGGCCTGGTCGAGCACTCGGTGCGGGGCTGGAGGGCGGGCGACGAGCCGCCGGTCTGGCGCACCGAGGTGCTCCGGGCCGCCCACTGGCGTGCCTCGAGGCTGGGCCTCGCCGACACGCTGGTGCACCCCGTCCAGCGCCGGCTCGCGCCTGCACGCGAGGTGCTGCACGCCGTGGTCGGCCACGTCCGCGAGATGCTGGAGGAGTCCGGCGACACCGGCCTGGTCGAGGAGGGCGTGGAGCGGCTGCTCGCCGGCGGGGGAGCCGCACGCCAGCGCGCGGCACACGACCGCACCGGCCACGTCGTGGGCGTGGTCGACGACCTGGTGCGCCGCAGCGAGGACGTCTGGGCCGGACACCACGCGCAGGAGGGTCCCGTTTCCGGGGAGACGGCCTAGGGTTCGGCCATGGGCGAAGAGGTGGACCTGCAGGAGTTCTCCCGAGCGGACCGCACCCGGCACCGGGAGAAGGTGCGTCGCTGCCTCGACGTCTTCGCGCGGATGCTGCGCGAGGCCCGGTTCGACACCGACGACCCGATGACCGGGCTCGAGGTGGAGCTGAACCTCATCGACGACGCCGGTGACCCGGCGCTGAAGAACGCCGAGGCGCTCGCGGCGATCGCCAACCCCGAGTTCCAGACCGAGCTGGGGCAGTTCAACGTCGAGATCAACGTGCCCCCGGCCAAGCTGCGCGACGGCGGGCTGACGACCTTCGAGGAGTCCCTGCGGGACAGCCTCAACGAGGCGGAGTCGAGGTCCGCCGAGGTCGGCGCCCACATGGTGATGATCGGGATCCTCCCGACGCTGGCCGAGGGCCACATGAGCCTGGCCAGCCTGAGCGAGAACCCGCGCTACAAGCTGCTCAGCGAGCAGATCCTGAACGCGCGTGGCGAGGACATCACCATCTCGATCGCCGGACCCGAACGGCTGGAGACCACCGCCGACTCGATCGTCCCCGAGGCCGCCTGCACCAGCACCCAGTTCCATGTCCAGACCTCGCCCGACCAGTTCGCGGCGTACTGGAACGCCTCCCAGGCGATCGCCGCCGCCCAGCTCGCCGTGGGAGCCAACTCGCCGTACCTGCTGGGCCGCCAGCTGTGGCGCGAGACCCGGATCCCGCTGTTCGAGCAGGCCACCGACACCCGCAGCGAGGAGCTGAAGGCGCAGGGGGTGAGGCCTCGCGTGTGGTTCGGGGAGCGGTGGGTGAACTCGGTCTTCGACCTGTTCGAGGAGAACGTCCGGTTCTTCCCGGCGCTGCTGCCCGTGACCGAGGACGAGGACCCGCTCGAGGTCCTCGAGGCCGGCGGCACCCCCACGCTGCACGAGCTGCGGCTGCACAACGGCACGATCTACCGCTGGAACCGTCCGGTCTACGACATCGCGGCCGGGGTCCCGCACCTGCGCGTGGAGAACCGGCTGCTCGCTGCGGGCCCGACGGTCGCCGACACGATCGCCAACGCCGCCTTCTACTTCGGCCTCGTGCGCGCCCTCGCGGAGAGCGAGCGCCCCCTGTGGTCGCAGATGTCGTTCAGTGCGGCCGAGGAGAACTTCCACGTCGCGGCCCAGCAGGGGATCGAGGCGCAGATCTACTGGCCGGGCGTCGGCCAGGTCCGGGCCACCGAGCTGATCCTGCGGCGGCTGCTGCCGATGGCCAGGGAGGGCCTCGCCGCCTGGGGCGCCTCGGCCGAGGAGAGCGACCGGCTGCTCGGCATCATCGAGCAGCGCTGCCTGACCGGGGTCAACGGCGCCGAGTGGTTCGTCCGCCGGATGGAGGACCGGGCCGACATGGAGCGGTACGACGCGCTGCGGGCCACCCTGCTGGAGTACACGCAGGGGATGCACAGCAACGAGCCCGTGCACACCTGGGAGTGATCTCACCGGGCGCGCAGCCGCCGCCAGGTGCGGGTGGTGCCGCTGCGCGGGTCCCACCAGCCGCGGCGGGTGACCACGACCAGCGTCACGGGCAGCTCCGCCTCGGCCGTCGCGGTCCGCGCCGCCGCGAGCCAGGCGGCGTCCACGTCCTGGAGGCACAGCTCGCCCGGACGGGTCAGCCACACCAGGGGAGCGGTCCTCGCGGACCGGTGCCGCCGCAGCAGGGCGGCCAGCACGTCGGCGCGCAGCGCGTGGTCGAGCGGGCCGTCGTCCGGGTGCGGGGCGAACAGGTCCTGGGGCCCACCCGGCGTGCCGACGTGGAGCAGCGGGGCGAAGGCCCGCCGCCGCTCGGTGGTGACGTGCTCGAGCACGGCGCTGCGCAGCGTCCGGAGGAGCTGGCTGCTCACCGGCTCCTGGATCCCTTCCACGCCGCCAGCCTGCCCGAAGCGACACCCGCCGCGCGCGGCTCGTCCACAGGCTGCCCCCGGAGGCTGCGAACCGGTAGCGTGAATGGCACGGGCCGTGTGCACGGCCGACGCGAGACGAGGAGGGCCGATGGGGACCGTCGTGGTGGGCTACGTGCCGAAGCCGGAGGGCGAGGCCGCGCTGAGCAAGGCGATGGACGAGGCGAAGCTGCGCGGCACCAAGCTCGTGGTGGTCAACTCGCACCGCGGTGGTCAGGAGTTCGACGGCGAAGCGGCCGTCAAGGCCGAGAAGGACATGGACGCCGTGCGCGCCCGGCTCGACGAGGCCGGCGTCAGCTACGACCTGCGGCAGCTGGTCCGGGGCTTCGAGCCCGCCGAGGACCTGATCAGCATCGCCGAGGCGAACGACGCCGAGCTGATCGTGATCGGCCTGCGTCGCCGCTCGCCGGTCGGCAAGCTCATCCTCGGCAGCAACGCCCAGCGCATCCTCCTCGACGCCCACTGCCCGGTGCTGGCGGTCAAGGCGGGGGACTGACTCCCGACCGGGGCTGCGGCAGGATGACCCCATGGCCATCCAGATCACCGGTGATCCCGCAGCCGACCAGGTCCTGAGCGACGACCCGTTCGCCCTGCTCGTCGGGATGATGCTCGACCAGCAGTACCCGATGGAGCACGCCTTCCGCGGCCCGGCGAAGGTGCTGGAGCGCTTCGGGACCCTCGAGCCGGCCCGGATCGCGGCGGCCGAGCCCGAGGCGTTCGCCTCGCTGTGCGCCACGCCGCCGGCGATCCACCGGTTCCCCGGGTCGATGGCCGCGCGGTTGCAGGCGCTGGCCGCGCTGGTCGAGGAGAGGTACGACGGCCGCACCGAGCGGTTGTGGACCGAGGCCGCCACGGGCAAGGAGCTGCTGGCCCGGGTGATGGCGCTGCCCGGGTTCGGCAAGCAGAAGGCCCAGATCTTCGTCGCCCTCCTGGCCAAGCAGCTCGGCGTCCGGCCCGAGGGCTGGGAGCAGGCCGTCGGCGCCTACGCCGAGGAGGGCTACCGCTCGGTCGCCGACGTGGTCGACGAGACGTCCCTCCAGAAGGTCCGCGACTACAAGAAGCAGAAGAAGGCGGCGGCCAAGGCGTGACGAGTGCGGTGTTCGTCGCACTCCCACGCTCGGGCGGGCGGGGTGAATGCCCGGCGCTCACCGACCCCGTGGCAGAATGACGACGCGGCCTTGACGTATCCGGGCCTCGCCGCGCCCATGTGGTCTGAACTGCCAGTTGACGAGAGGTGTTCGTGTCCTCGAACGCACGCAAGATGCTTCCTGCCGAGGTGCTGTCGCACCCTGCCGTCGTGGCCCTGGTCGAACGGGGCACCCCCACCGGCAGCCTGACGCCGGAGGAGGTGCGTCAGGCCAGTGAGGACGCCGCGGTCGAGCCACGCCACCTCAAGGCACTGCTCATGCACCTGAGTGCGCTGGGCATCTCGGTGACCGTCAATGCGGCCAGCACCCGCGCGGTCGCCGCGACCTCGACGCGCAAGACCACCACGGCCAAGGCCGCCAAGAAGGCGCCCGCCAAGAAGGCCGCCGCCGAGGCGCCGGCCAAGAAGGCAGCGGCCAAGAAGACGGCCGCGAAGAAGGCCGCCGCTGCGGAGCCGGAGACCGAGGCCGTCGTCGACGCCGCACCCGTCATCGGCCCCGACGGCAAGAAGATCCTCCCGGACCTGCCGGACGAGCAGTTCGAGAAGGACGTCAAGGCCGACCCGACGATCGAGGAGGACGAGAAGTCCGCCACGTTCGTCGTCTCCGACGCCGACGACACCGGCGAGCCGGAGCAGCAGGTCATGGTCGCGGGCGCCACCGCCGACCCGGTCAAGGACTACCTCAAGCAGATCGGCAAGGTGCCGCTGCTGAACGCCGAGATGGAGGTCGAGCTCGCCAAGCGGATCGAGGCCGGCCTCTTCTCGGAGGAGAAGCTCGCCAAGGGCGGCAAGATCACCCCGAAGCTCCTCGAGGAGCTCGAGTGGATCGCCGAGGACGGCCGCCGCGCCAAGAACCACCTGCTCGAGGCCAACCTGCGCCTCGTCGTCTCGCTGGCCAAGCGCTACACCGGCCGCGGCATGCTCTTCCTGGACCTGATCCAGGAGGGCAACCTGGGCCTGATCCGTGCGGTCGAGAAGTTCGACTACACCAAGGGCTACAAGTTCTCGACCTACGCGACGTGGTGGATCCGCCAGGCGATCACCCGCGCGATGGCCGACCAGGCCCGCACCATCCGGATCCCGGTGCACATGGTCGAGGTCATCAACAAGCTGGCCCGCGTCCAGCGCCAGATGCTCCAGGACCTGGGCCGCGAGCCCACCCCGGAGGAGCTGGCCAAGGAGCTCGACATGACCCCGGAGAAGGTCATCGAGGTCCAGAAGTACGGCCGCGAGCCCATCTCGCTGCACACCCCGCTCGGTGAGGACGGCGACTCCGAGTTCGGCGACCTGATCGAGGACTCCGAGGCGATCGTCCCGGCCGACGCCGTGTCGTTCACGCTGCTGCAGGAGCAGCTGCACGCGGTGCTGGACACCCTGTCCGAGCGCGAGGCGGGCGTGGTCAGCATGCGCTTCGGCCTCACCGACGGCCAGCCCAAGACCCTCGACGAGATCGGCAAGGTCTACGGCGTGACCCGTGAGCGGATCCGCCAGATCGAGTCCAAGACGATGTCGAAGCTGCGCCACCCGTCGCGCTCGCAGGTGCTGCGCGACTACCTGGACTGAAGCCCCCGCGCCTCGCTCGCCCGCCCCGGCTCCGGCCGCGGTGGGCGAGCCGCATTTCGGGGGTCGCCCCGGCGTCGGGGACCTGACGGATCGGCGAACTCCCGCCCCGGATGGTTGGGCTTGTCGGTGGGATCGGGTAAGGATGGAGTCGTACGCGTCACACGGCACGTACGACGAGGACGGTCCGGAGGGGCCGCCCCCGCACCGACCCGCGGTCGCCCTGCGACCGGTCCGGACCTGGAGGGGGCGGATGGCCGCTCAGACAGCAACCGTTCGGGACGCGCTCGCCGACGTCGCCGATCCCGTGGAGGCCGCGCGCGAGCGGATCGCCGCCGCCGCGCTGCGCCCCGGCACCGCACGCCGTGTGGGGCTGGAGCTCGAGCTCCACCTCGTCGACCTGGCGGTGCCGCTCCGGCGACCCGACTGGGCACGCGTCCAGGCCTTGGCGGCCGCGCTCCCGGCGATGCCCGGGGGCAGCACGGTCACCGTCGAGCCCGGGGGACAGGTCGAGCTGTCGACGCCCCCGCAGCCGGACGTGGTCGCGGCGGTCGCCGCGCTGAGGTCGGACCGGGCGGTCCTGGCCACCGGGCTGGCGGCGGCCGGCTTCGGTGCGGCCGCCCTCGGCACGGACCCGGTCCGGGAGCCCGGCCGGGTCAACCCGCACCCCCGCTACGCCGCCATGGAGCAGCACTTCGCGGCCCTCGACTGCCTCGGGCCCGGCAGGGCGATGATGACCGCCACGGCGGCCCTGCAGGTCAACCTGGATGCCGGCCCGGCTGCCGGGTGGTCGAGGCGCCTCGCGCTGCTGGACTCGCTGGTGCCGGTGCTGGTCGCCGTGTCGGCGACCTCGGCGTACCTCGGTGGCCGTTCGACCGGCTGGCACTCCATGCGCCAGCAGACCTGGGCGGGCATCGACCCCGCCCGCACCGGCCCGGTGCCGGCCGGTCCACCCGCCGAGTCGTGGGCCGACTACGCCCTGGCAGCCCCGGTGATGATGATCCGCGACGGGGACCGTCTCGCGCCGGTGACCACGCGGCTCCCGTTCGCGCGGTGGCTGGCGGACCCGGGCGCGGTCGGGCGTCGCGCGACCTCGGCGGACCTCGACTACCACCTGACCACCCTCTTCCCGCCGGTCCGGCCGCGGGGCTACCTCGAGATCCGCTGCCTCGACGCCCTGCCCGACCGGTGGTGGCCTGCCCTCGCGGCCCTCACCGTCGCCCTGGTCGACGACCCGGTCGCCGCCGACCTGGCCGCGGACCTCTGCGCCCCGGTGTCGCGGCGTCCGCAGGAGGCGGCCCGGTCCGGGATGGCCGACCCGGAGCTGCGGGCGGCCGTCATCGGCTGCACCCGCCTCGCTGCGGAGCGGGCGCCGGCGGAGCTGGCGGACGACGTCGCGACCATCGCGGAGCTGGCGGCGGACGGGCGCTGCGTCGGCGACGAGCTCCGCACCCGGACCCGAACCCACGGACCACTGCGACTGCTCGAGGAGGAAGCCCGTGCGTGAGACCACCGCCCGCGGCCTGGAGGCCGCACGCGAGCGCACCAGCCGTCTGACCGACTTCGACGACCGGGAGCTGACCACCCAGCACAGCGTGCTGATGAGCCCGCTGGTCTGGGACCTCGCGCACATCGGCCAGCAGGAGGACCTCTGGCTGCTGCGGGGCGGGAACGCCGACGCCCAGGGGCTGCTCCCGGCCAAGGTCGAGCGCCTCTACGACGCCTTCGAGCACCCCCGGGCCGAGCGGGTGGCCCTGCCGCTGCTCACCCCGGCCGAGGCCCGGCGCTTCATCCGCGACGTGCGGGGTCGCGTCCTCGACGGCCTCGAGGACGTCGACGAGGAGGGGCTGTTCGCCTACGTGATGGTCGAGCAGCACGAGCAGCAGCACGTCGAGACGATGCTGGCCACCCACCAGCTGCGTGACGGACCCCCGATCCTGGGGGAGGGGGCGCCGCTGCCTCCCGGCCGGCCGGTGCCGCCGGACTCGGTCCTCGTGCCGGCCGGGCCGTTCACCCTCGGGGTGGACGGCGACCGGGAGCCATGGTCCCTCGACAACGAGCGGCCTGCGCACACCGTCGACCTCCCCGCCTTCCGGATCGGCCGGGTGCCGGTCACGAACGCGCAGTGGCAGGAGTTCGTCGCCGCGGGCGGCTACGACGAACAACGCTGGTGGTCGCCCGCGGGCTGGGCGCACCGGCTGCGAGCCGGTCTCGAACGGCCCCTGTTCTGGTGCGCGGACGGGTCGCGCAGGCGGTTCGGTCTGGTCGAGGACATCCCGCCGGACGAGCCGGTCCAGCACGTCTGCTTCTTCGAGGCCGAGGCGTACGCCGCGTGGGCCGGCGCGCGGCTGCCCACCGAGCAGGAGTGGGAGAAGGCGTGCGCCTGGGACCCCGTTGCCGGGCGTCGCCGGCGCTGGCCGTGGGGCGACTCGGAGTGGACACCGGCGCTCGCCAACCTCGGCGGTGCCGCGCTGCGCCCGGCTCCGGCCGGGGCCTATCCGGGCGGCGCGTCGGCCTACGGTGTCGAGCAGATGATCGGCGACGTGTGGGAGTGGACCTCCTCGGGCTTCGAGCCGTGGCCCGGGTTCACGCCGATGCTGTACGCCGACTACAGCGCACCGTTCTTCGGCGGCGACCACCGGGTGCTCCGCGGCGGCTCCTGGGCCGTCGGCGGCGCCTCGATCAGGCCGTCGTTCCGCAACTGGGACCTGCCGGTCCGGCGGCAGATCTTCTCCGGCGTGCGACTGGCGTGGGACCTTGTGTAGGCACCTGGCGTGGCTGGGGCGGCCGCGCACGCTCTCCTCGCTCGTCCTGGACTCCCTCGCACGGGCTGCTGCGGCAGTCCTACGCGCCGCGGCGCCAGCAGCGCGGCCTGCTCAACGCCGACGGCTGGGGCGTCGGGTTCTTCGCCCCCGACCGCGCCGAGCCGGTGCGCTGGCGCTCCGCGCGGCCCCTGTGGGGGGACGCGTCGTTCGCGTCGGTCTCCCCGGTGCTCAGGTCGGGAGCGGTGCTGGCCGCCGTGCGCTCGGCCACCGTGGGCATGCCCCTCGACGAGAGTGCCGCGGCCCCGTTCACCGACGGACGCTGGCTGCTCTCCCACAACGGCCGGGTGGACCGCGCGGTGCTCCCTGCCCGCAGCGACGCCGAGTCGGTGTGCGACTCGGCCGTGCTCGCCGCCCACGTCTTCGCCGTGGGTGTCGACGAGCTGGGTCGGACCGTGCGCGAGGTCGCCCGGCTGGACCCCGAGGCCTCGCTCAACCTGCTGCTGACCGACGGCACCCGCATCCTCGGCGTCAGCTGGGGCGACCCGATGAGCTATCTCGTGGAGCCCGACGGTGTCGTCGTGGCCAGCGAGCCGTGGGACGAGGACCCGCGCTGGGTCGACGTCCCGGACCGCCACCTGCTGGAGGTGACGCCCGACGGGCTCACCTCCTCCCGACTGGAGGACTGATGACGCTTCCCGAGCTCGCCGTGCACCTGGACCCCGACAGCCTGGCCGACCAGATGGCCACCGACGTCCGGGCAGGCCTGCGCGGCACCCCGAAGACGTTGCCGCCCAAGTACTTCTACGACGCCCGGGGCAGCGAGCTGTTCGACGAGATCACCCGGCTGCCGGAGTACTACCCGACCCGCGCGGAACGGGAGATCCTCGGCGACCGCGTCGACCAGATCGCCGCGGCCACCGGCGCCGAGACGCTCATCGAGCTCGGCAGCGGCACCTCGGACAAGACGCGGCTGCTGCTGCACGCCCTGCGCGACGCCGGGACCCTGACCCGTTTCGTGCCCTTCGACGTCGACCCGGCGGTCCTGCGCGACGCCAGCGCAGCCGTCGCCGAGGAGTTCCCGGGTCTCGCGGTGACCCCGGTCGTGGGCGACTTCGAGAGCCACCTGGGCGAGCTGCCCGGCGGCGGCCGCCGGTTGCTGGCGTTCCTCGGCTCCACCATCGGCAACCTCGAGCCCGCCACCCGCGCGGAGTTCCTGGCCGGGGTGCGGGCCACCCTGGCTGACGGCGACCACCTGCTGCTCGGCACCGACCTGGTGAAGTCGCCGCAGCGACTGGTGGCGGCGTACGACGACTCCCAGGGGGTCACCGCCGCCTTCAACAAGAACGTCCTCGCCGTGCTCAACCGGGAGCTGGAGGCGGACTTCGACCTCGACGACTTCGAGCACGTCGCGGTGTGGGACGCCGAGCGGGAGTGGATCGAGATGCGGCTGCGCTCGCGGCGCGACCAGACCGTCGAGCTCCGGTCGCTGTCGCTGGCCGTCGACCTCGCCGAGGGCGAGGAGGTCCGCACCGAGGTGTCGGCGAAGTTCCGCCCGGAGACGATCGAGCAGGAGCTGGCGGCGGCCGGCCTGCGCCTCACCCACCTGTGGACCGACGCCGCCGGGGACTTCGCCCTGTCGTTGTCGACGCCCGGCTGAGCCGCCTACCGCTTGTTCTCGCGGCGCACCCGGCGGCGCAGCTGCAGGATGCGCAGGCTGCCCGCCACGGCTGCCAGGAACAGCCCCGCGGTGGTGGCGATGAGCAGCGTCACCGCGAGGGGCGCCCGGCCGTCCCAGCCGAAGAACGAGACGTTCACCGTCTGGGTGTTCTGGGCGATGAAGACGATCAGCAGCACGAGCACGAGGCCGAGCCCGACGACCGCGACCCAGATGCCGCTGGTCCGGGAGCCCCGCAGCGGGTCCTGCGTCGGGACCGGCGCGGTGTCGGGACGGGTCGGATCGGGGTCCGGGCCGGCGCCGGCAGAGGGCGTCGCGGAGTCGTCAGTCATGGCTCATGTGTACCCGGCGGGTCAGCCCGCCGCCACCAGCGACACGGCAGCAGCGCAGAGGGCCAGGCCCAGCGCCTGGGCGCGGTGCACGTGCTCGCGCAGCAGCGAGGCCGCGAGCATCACGGTCACCGCGGGGTAGAGCGAGGCGATGACCGCAGTGACGGTCAGGTAGCCGTGGTGGGTGGCGACCAGGAACGATCCGGTCGCCAGCGCACCGAGGGCACCGCTGACCACTCCGCCGAGGGCGCGCTTCTCGCGTGGCAGCCAGGGGGCGCGCAAGTCCCAGCGCCACCAGGATCACGACCGCGCCGGCGACGACCTGGTTCAGGGCCAGGGGAAGCAGCCCGGCCCCCTCGTGGACCTGGGCCAGCGCGGCGAACAGGGAGCCGAAGCCGAGGCCGGCGAGGATCCCGTCGGTGAGGCCGGCCCCGAGGGGCCCGGGCCCGGTCGCCGGTTCGCGGGCGACCAGCCAGATCCCGGGCAGGGCGAGGGCGATGCCCAGCCAGACCAGGAGGGCGGGGCGCTCGCCGGTCAGGACGCCGACGGCAACGGGGACCATCGCCGCACCCACGCCGGAGACCGGGGCGACGACGCCCATCCGGCCGGAGGACAGGCCACGGTAGAGGAACGCGGTGCCGAAGCCGTTGCCGAGGCCGGCGACGGCGCCCCAGGCCAGGTCGGCACCGGTCGGTGACCCCGGCGCGGCCAGGGCCACCGGGAGGATCAGGGCGGCCCCGCCGAACTGGGCGACGAGGGCAACCGCCCAGGGGCTGGTCCGCTTCGAGGTCACCCCGCCGACGAAGTCGGCCAGTCCGTAGGACACGGCCGAGAGCAGGGACAGGAGGATCGCCATCGTCTCAGCTGACCGCCACGCCGACGACCCAGGTGGCTGCGGCCAGCACGGCGGCCGTCAGCTCGATCAGGATGCTGAGTCCCACGGCCCGCAGCGACGCCCGGGTCGACGGCCAGGCCTCCGTGCGTCCGACGCGACGGTGCTCCGCGGCGTACACGCCGACGACGAAGCCGAGGAACAGGCCCAGCACCGGCACCACGAAGAAGCCGACCACCGCCCCGAGGACGCCCCACCACTGGGTCGAGGCGGGGATCCCGGACTGCTGCAGGCGGCGACCGGGCACGACGTACTTGACGACGGTGCCGGCGGCGATGAACGCGGCCGCGGCGACCAGGACCGTCCAGGCGGTGGCACCGCCCTGCACGAGCGTCCACACGAGGACGGCGCCCAGGACCAGCACGGAGCCCGGCAGGACCGGCACCAGGATGCCCACGAGTCCGACCAGGATGAGCAGGGCGACGCAGACCTCCAGGGCACTCACGCGGCACACCCTCGCACGGGCGGGTCAGGTGGGACGAAATAGCCGACGGCCCCGGACATCCGTCCGGGGCCGTCGGGTCGTCTGTGGGTGTCGGTCAGATCTCGGTCTCGGGGGCCGAGCTGGGGGTGTTGGCGAGCTTGTGGGTCTCGTCCACGACGTTGGCCGCGATCTCTCGCAGCTTGTCGCCGTGCTCCCGCGCGTGGTGGGCGCAGAAGAGGAGTTCGCCGCCGGTCTGGAGCTCCACTCGGAGGTAGGCCTGGGCTCCGCACCGGTCGCAGCGGTCCGCGGCAGTCAAAGCGGCGGAGCTGGGGGCAACTGCAGTGGTCACATCGGCCTCATTTCTGATCATCGTGTCTTGCTCAACGTAGTGGCGGGCCCCAAAGATTCCCGTCCCCCCGTGTGACCGGACACGTCATCCAATCATGGAGTGTCTTCCCCGCCGATCTGGTTCCCACACCTCGGGAGGCCAATATTGGGGAGGAAGCGGTCTAGCCCTGTTCAGTTGGCACGTGGATCGCGAATCGAAGAGCTTCGGCACTGCGAGTGTGACGCCCGGACGAGGCCCTCGGTTGCGGAACGTCGAACGGGAGACCCGATCGTGTCCACATCGTGACGTGCCCCACTCGGTTGGTGCTGTCGTGATGCTGTGCTGCGCTTGTCACCAACGGTAGACCCGGCCCCGGCTGCTCACCGGCAGGCGTGCCTTCTGCGTCGTACGGCGTGTCGCGGGTAGATTCGGCTCCGCACGACAAACGGATTGCGCACGCTGGGAGCCGACGATCGACAACACGTACAACGCCGCACACCTGCTGGTCCTCGAGGGCCTCGAGGCGGTCCGGAAGCGTCCCGGCATGTACATCGGGTCCACCGACACGCGCGGCCTCATGCACTGCCTGTGGGAGATCATCGACAACGGCGTGGACGAGGCCCTCGCGGACCACGCGCACCGGGTCGAGGTGACGCTGCACCGGGACGGCTCCGTCGAGGTGCACGACGACGGGCGCGGCATCCCCACCGACAAGGAGCCCAAGACCGGGCTGCCCGGCGTCGAGGTGGTCGCCACCAAGCTGCACGCCGGCGGCAAGTTCGGCGGCGGCTCCTACAACGCGACCGGCGGCCTCCACGGTGTCGGACTCTCGGTGGTGAACGCGCTGTCCGCCCGCATGGACATCGACGTCGACCGCTCTCCGGCCCAGCAGGGCCTCAGCTTCCGCCGCGGCGTTCCCGGGGTGTTCGACGGGGACGGGCCGACCGCTGGGTTCACCCCGCAGTCCGGGCTGAGCCGCAAGGGCAGCCGGGTCGCCAAGGGGAAGTCCGGCACCCGGATCCGGTTCTGGCCGGACCGGCAGATCTTCACCAAGGACGCGACGTTCGAGTTCGAGGGACTGCTGGGGAGGGCCCGGCAGACCTCCTTCATCGTGCCCGGCCTCGAGCTGGTCATCAGGGACCTGCGCGGCGAGACCCCCGTCGAGGAGAAGTTCCGCCACGACGGCGGCATCGCGGAGTTCGCCGAGTACCTCGCCTCCGACGAGCCGGTCACCGGGATCCTCCGGCTGCAGGGCATGGACACCTTCACCGAGACGGTGCCGATGCTCGACGACCAGGGACACATGACCCCGCAGGAGGTCGAGCGTGAGCTGCACGTGGACGTCGCGGTGCGGTGGGGGACCGGCTACGACTCCGAGCTGCGCTCGTTCGTGAACGTGATCGCCACCCCCAAGGGCGGCACCCACCTCAGCGGCTTCGAGCAGGCGGTCACCAAGACCTTCAACGACGCCATGCGCGCCACCAAGGCGCTCAAGGTCAACGACGCCGACGTCATCAAGGACGACGTGCTCGAGGGGATGACCGCGGTCGTCACGGTGCGGCTGGCCGAGCCCCAGTTCGAGGGGCAGACCAAGGAGATCCTCGGCACCCCCAGCGCCCGCACGGTGGTGCGCAAGGTGGTCTCGTCGGAGCTGAAGAAGTTCCTCACCTCCAGCAAGCGGGACGAGAAGGCCCAGGCCAAGCTCGTCATGGAGAAGGTCGTCGGGGCGTCCAAGACGCGGATCGCGGCCCGGCAGCACAAGGAGACCCAGCGCCGCAAGAACGCGCTCGAGTCCTCGGCGCTGCCCTCCAAGCTGGCCGACTGCCGGGCCACCGACAACGAGAAGACCGAGCTGTTCATCGTCGAGGGTGACTCGGCGCTGGGCACGGCCAAGCTGGCCCGCAACTCCGAGTTCCAGGCGCTGCTCCCGATCCGCGGGAAGATCCTCAACGTGCAGAAGGCCTCGGTCGGCGACATGCTGAAGAACACCGAGTGCGCCTCGATCATCCAGGTCGTCGGTGCCGGTTCCGGCCGGACCTTCGAGCTGGAGGCTGCCCGCTACGGCCGGATCATCTTCATGGCCGACGCCGACTCCGACGGCGCCCACATCCGCTGCCTGCTCGCGACGCTGTTCTTCAAGTACATGCCCGACCTGATCCGCGAGGGCCGGGTCTACTCCGCGGTGCCGCCGCTGCACCGGGTCGAGATCTCCAACCCCAAGAAGGGGATGGACAAGTACGTCTACACCTACTCCGACGACGAGCTGCAGCGGAAGCTCGCCGAGCTCAAGAAGAAGAACGTCCGGTGGAAGGACCCGGTGCAGCGCTACAAGGGTCTCGGTGAGATGGACGCCGACCAGCTGGCCGAGACGACCATGGACCCGCGGCACCGGACCCTGCGCCGGATCACCGTCGACGACGCGGACCAGGCAGCCACCGTCTTCGAGCTGCTGATGGGCTCGGAGGTGGCACCCCGCAAGGAGTTCATCGTGCAGGGTGCCTACGAGGTCGACGTCGAGGCCCTCGATGCCTGAGGTCGGCTAGCGTGTTCGCCATGGGGGTCATCGAGGTCGCGATCCTGCTGGGGGCCGAGCGGAGCCCCGACAGTCGGGGCTGACGCCGGCCTCAGGCGTCGACGGCCCGCGGCTGCTGGATGTCGTGGCCGGAGCGGTGCGCCCACGCCACCAGGGCGGCGATCACCACGACGAGGATCCCGGTGAGGCGCAGGTCGCCGAAGCCGAGCCCGCCGCCGATCTCGTGGTCCTTGCCGATCCAGTCGGCGAAGGACGCGCCCAGGGGGCGGGTGAGCACGTAGGCGGCCCAGAAGCACAGGGTCGCGTTCGCGCCCAGTCGCCACGCCACGAGCGGGACCAGGATGGCCGCCAGGAACATGAACCCGGACGGCAGGAAGCCCAGGTCCATCGTCAGGCCGGTCAGGTCGCCGACCGCAGTGCCGAGCGCGAAGGTCGCCAGCACCGTGGCCCAGTAGAAGCGCTCCCGTCGGGCGGTGTCGATGTGGTGGATCGACAGGGTGCCCTCGGACCGGTGCCACCGGGCGAACAGGACGCCGACCGCGATGGCGTAGAAGGCCGAGGTGACGTAGTACGACAGCCCGGTCGCGACGTGGAGGATGTCGGCCATGATGGTGCCGAAGACGGCGACCATCGAGACGCAGAACCAGTACGTCGGGGCGTGGTAGCGGTCGCTGCGCAGCTGCAGCCACAGGGCCAGGAAGAAGCCGCCCACCCCGATGATCCCGCCGAGCACCAGGCTGGCCTCGCCGAGCCCGTCGGAGGCGGCCTCGCCCATGCCGGTGGTGAGGATCTTGATCACCCAGAAGAGGGCCGTGATCTCGGGCACCTTCGCGGCCAGTGGCTGGCGCGGGCGACGGGGCTCGGTGGGCGCGGTCGTGGGCTGGAGGTCCGTGGAGGAGGTCACCCGATGGACGCTAGGTGGGCACTTCTGCCAAAGACCTGAACAGGGGGCCTCCGGGAGGATGACGTGGGTCACCCACCCCCGACCGTCAGACCAGCTGCTCGAGCAGCCCCGTGTCGACGTCGTACAGGAACCCGCCGATCCGGACGGACTCCGGGATGAGCGGGTGGGTGCGCACCCGCTGCACGTCGTCCTCCAGGGCCTTCACCTGGTCCTCGACGACGTTGAAGCGCTGCCACGAGACGTCCTGGCCGGCCGACTTCCCCACCCGCTCGTGCAGCTCCTGCTCGGTGCTGGATGCCATGGCGCACCGGGTGTGCGGCACGACCAGGATCCGCTTCACGTTGAGCAGGTGGACGCCGAGGACGAGGGCCTCGAGCGCCGCGTCGGTCACCCGACCACCGGGGTTGCGGAAGATCTTGGCGTCGCCGGCCTTCAGGCCGAGCATGTTCAGGGGATCGATGCGTGAGTCCATGCACGTGACGATGGCCACGCCGGCGTGCGCCACGCCGTCGAAGCCACCGATCTCGAACTCGGTCGCGTAGTTGCGGTTGGCGGAGAGCAGATCGTCGAAGTCACCCACGGGGGTGACGGTAGCGGACCCTCAGCCGCCGGAGCGAAGCATCTCACCGGTGTCCAGGGCACGGGTGGGTGCTCCCCGGAACAGCAGCAGTGCGAGGCCGGCGGCCACGACGGCGCAGATCGCCGCCCCGGCGAAGACCGTGTGCTCCTGGGCGATCCCGGCCACCCGCAGCAGGTGGGTGAACTCGGGGCACCGGGTGCTGGTGCCGCAGACCTCGCGCGCGGACGGCAGGTCGGCCTGCTCGGCGTAGTAGCGACGCAGGCCCACCGTGGTCAGTGCCGAGATGCCGACCAGCATCCCCACCATCCGCGCGACGACCACCAGTGCGCTGGCCAGCCCGTGCACCCGGTCGTCGGTGCTGGCCAGCACCGCGGCGTTCACCGGGGCGAGCGCCAGGCCGAAGCCGAGGCCCCCGAGGAGCAGCGGCAGGTTGGCGGAGAGGTGGTCGAGGCTCTCCAGCCCCCAGCGGCTCATCAGGGCGAAGCCCAACGCCGCCAGCAGCATCCCGACGGCGGTGACCACGCCGGCGTTGACGCTGCGGGTCAGGTAGCCGCCGACGACCGCGCCGACCGGAAGCGCCACCAGGAACCGCACCAGCACCAGGGCGGCCATCAGCTGCGAGTCGGAGTAGACGGTCGTCCTGGCAAAGAGGGGGATGTCGATCAGGGCCGCGATCAGCGCCGCCCCCACGAAGAAGCTCACCAGCATCGCGCCCCAGGCCGGCGTACGCCGCAGCGCGCCGGACGGCACCAGCGGAGCCTCGGCGCGGCGCAGGTGCAGGACGAAGGCGGCCGTCGCCAGGGCGGAGCCGAGGAGGTACCACGCGCCCTGGTCGGAGAAGACCTGGACCTTCGGGTCGGCGGTGGCGAAGGCGAGGATCACCCCGGCGAGCGCGACGGCCAGGAAGGTCGCGCCCACGAGGTCGGCCTCGCCCAGCGTGCGCGCCCACCCGCGCAGGTCCACCAGGGGCCGGGCCGCCGTGGCGCAGCGGACCACGAGCAGCAGGGCCGCCGCCAGGGCGACCACGCCCACCGGCGTGAGCCAGCGGCCCTCGCCCACCAGCGGGATGAAGATCTGCCCCCACGTCAGGTCGCGCATGATCTGGGCGGGCTGGACGAAGACCAGCGCGCCGGCCACGAGGGTGACCACGAGGAGCAGGCCGCCCAGGTAGTCGGGTGGGGGGCGCCGGCGCCCGGGGCGCAGCTCGGCCGCCGGGGTGCGGGCGACGGCGCGGATCGCGGCCGCGAGCACCAGTCCGACCGCGAGGTTGACCAGGAAGATGGCCCGCCAGTCGGCGACGGCCAGCACCAGCGCGCCGAACAACGGACCGAGGACGCTGCCGAGCTCCTGGACCGCCGAGACGACGCCCAGGGGCACGCCTCGGCGCTCGGCGGGGTAGAGGTCGGCCACCAGTGCGAGCGTGGCGGGGACCAGGCCGCCGCCGCCGACGCCCTGCAGGAACCGACCGGCGACCAGGGTCGGCATGTCGTAGGCCAGCGTGGTGACCAGCGAGCCGAGCGCGAACAGCACCAGCGCGGCGACCAGCACCGGGACCCGGCCGCGCAGGTCCGCGATCCGGCCGATCAGCGGCAGCATCGCGACGTACCCCAGCAGGAAGCCCGAGACGATCGGCGCCGCGCGCTGGAGCTGGTCGATCGGGATGCCGACGCTGTTCATCATGTCCGGCAGCGCGAGGACCACCACGTAGGTGTCGGCTGCCGCGAACGCGACGGCGACGGCCGCGAGCCCGAGCAGCAGTCGCGGTTGCCCGGTCATGGGCGCCTCACGGCGCCCGACCCATGGCCCCTCACGGCGCAGTGATGTCCTTGTCGGTGCCGTAGTCGTCGAACGTGACGGTGTAGGTCATCGAGTCGGAGTCCTTGTAGAAGACCCCGGTCAGGTCCGCCTCGCGCAGCTCACCGTCGCCGCTGACGGTGTACGTCGCGTCGAAGTCGCCGGAGGCGGTCGGGATCACGTTCTTGACCACGTCACCCGAGACCGTTCCGGTGTACTCGGTGAGCACCTCGCTGTTGCCGGACCCGCCCCGGACGCTGTCGCCCTTCTCGACGCCGGTCGTGGCGGGCAGCAGCGAGGAGAAGCCCCGGTCGTCGCTCATCAGCTGGGCCGGGTCGGGTGCGCCGTAGTCGCCCGGGTCGATGTCCTGCCAGCCCGGGGTCAGCGGCAGCTGCACGTAGACCTTGCCGTCGACCGACACCACCGGCACCTCGAACGCCTGCCCGGACAGCACGACCGTGATCGAGCCGTCGAAGGCCGGGTCGTGGGTGCCCACCCCCGAGGCCTTCTCGACCCCGGTCACACCCGAGGGGAGGTCCTGGGTGGTCAGGGTGAGGTTGACCCCGGTGGTGTCGTCGAGCTTGGTCTTGGCGGCGGCCAGCACGTCCTCGGGAGACTTGTCGTTCCCCGTGGAGGAGGTCGCGTCGGTGCACGACGTCAGCACCAGGGCGGTGAGGACGGCCGCCGCGAGCGAGGCGGTCCGTCGTGGACGGGTCAGCATGCGTTCAGCCTTCCACACCCGCGGTGGCGAGCCGGACGGCGACCGGTCCGGCGCAGGCCACGATCGGCTGGCTGCCGGGCACGCCCGAGCCGTCCCGCCGGCCGTTGGCCTCGGGGAGCTCCACCGGGGCGCCGCTGGAGGCCGCCGCCCTCGCGGGAGCGGCACCGGCCCAGGCGAAGACCAGCGCGTCCTCGCCCTTGAGGAACCGGTGGCAGCGGACACCACCCGTGGCGCGGCCCTTGGGCGGGGTACTCCGAGAACGGGGTCACCTTCACCGAGCCCGGCTCGGTGCCCGGCAGGGCCGTGGACGAGCCCGAGGCGGTGACCACGACCGCGTCGGCGGGGTCGACCGCCCCGAACCAGGCGGCGTGCTGGCCCGCGGCGAGGCGGACGCCGGCGATGCCGCCGCCGGACCGACCCTGGGGCCGGACGCCGTCGGCGCCGAAGTGCAGCAGCTGGGCGTCGGAGGTGATGAAGCAGAGCGTCTCCTCGCCGGTGGCCAGGTCGAGCGCGCCCACGACCTCGTCGCCGTCCTTGAGCGAGATGACCTCCCACTCGTCGCGACCGAGGACGTCCGGGTTCACCCGCTTGACCACTCCCTGGCGGGTGCCCAGGGCGAGGCCCGGCCCCTCGGCAGGAAGGGCGGTCAGCGCCAGCGCCCGCTCTCCGGAGTCGAGCGAGAGCACCTCGCTGAGCGGCACGCCGCCCTGCAGGTTGGGGTCGTTCGCCGAGGCCGGGATCGCGGGCAGGTCGAGGACGCCCAGCTTGAGCAGGCGGCCCCGGGAGGTCAGCACGCCGACCTCGCCGCGGGCGGTGGTGCGAACCGCGGAGACCACCACGTCGTGGTTGGTGCGCCCACCGCCGGTGCCGAGCGGCTCGTCGGTGGTGGACCGGGCCAGCAGGCCGCTGGAGGACAGGAACGCGAAGCACGGGTCGTCGGCGACCTCCAGCGGTACGGCGGCCGAGCTGACGGTGTTGCCGGCGGACTCCAGCAGCACGGTCCGTCGGGGGGTGCCGTAGGTCTTGGCGACCTCGGCGAGCTCGTCGGAGACGACCCTCCAGCGCAGCTTGTCGTCGTTGAGGATCGCGTCGAGCTCCTCGATCTCCCGGCGCAGGGTCTCCTGCTCCTTCTCCAGCTCGATGCGGCTGAAGCGGGTCAGCCGGCGCAGCTGCATCTCGAGGATGTACTCCGCCTGGGCGGTCGAGAGGTCGAAGACCGACATCAGTCGTTCCTTCGCCGCCCCGGAGTCGTCGCTGCTCCGGATCACCTGGATGACCTCGTCGATGTCGAGCAGCGCGATCAGCAGGCCGTCGACCAGGTGCAGTCGCTCGGCCTTCTTGTTGCGCCGGAACTGCGAGCGTCGCCTGACGACCTCGAACCGGTGGTCGAGGAAGACCTGCAGCATCTCCTTGAGCCCCAACGTGCGGGGCTGGCCGTCGACGAGGGCGACGTTGTTGATGCCGAAGGTGTCCTCCATCGGCGTCAGCTTGTAGAGCTGTTCGAGCAGGGCCTCGGGGTGGAAGCCGTTCTTGACCTCGATCACCAGGCGCAGGCCCTTCTCGCGGTCGGTGAGGTCCTTGATGTCGGAGATGCCCTGCAGCTTCTTGCCCTGGACGAGCACCTTGATCCGCTCGATCACCTTCTCGGTGCCGACGCCGTACGGCAGCTCGGTCACGACGATGCCCTTGCGCCGCGGCGTGACCGACTCGACCCGGGCGGTCGCGCGCATCCGGAACGTGCCGCGGCCGTTCTCGTAGGCGTCGCGGATCCCCTCGAGGCCGACGATCTTGCCGCCGGTGGGGAGATCTGGGCCGGGGATGAAGCGCATCAGCCCGTCCACGTCGGTGTTCGGGTGGTTGATCAGGTGCCGCAGCGCCTGGACTACCTCGACCAGGTTGTGCGGGGCCATGTTGGTGGCCATGCCCACCGCGATGCCGGTGGTGCCGTTGACGACCAGGTTGGGGAGCGCGGCCGGCAGCACCGACGGCTCGAGCTCGCGGCTGTCGTAGTTGGGCTTGAAGTCGACGGTGTCCTCGTCGATGGAGGAGGTCATCGCGACGGCGGCGGGTGCCATCCGGGCCTCGGTGTAACGCATGGCGGCGGGGGAGTCGTCCGGCGAGCCGAAGTTGCCGTGCCCGTCGATGAACGGCACCCGCATCGACCACGGCTGCGCCATCCGGACCATGGCGTCGTAGATCGCGCTGTCGCCGTGCGGGTGCAGCCGACCCATGACCTCACCGACGACGCGGGCGCTCTTGACGTGGCCGCGGTCGGGGAGGAGCCGCATGTCGTTCATCGTGTAGAGGATGCGGCGCTGGACCGGCTTGAGGCCGTCGCGCGCATCGGGCAGCGCCCGGGAGTAGATGACCGAGTAGGCGTACTCGAGGAACGACGAGCGCATCTCGTCACCGACGTCGATGTCGAGGATGTGTTCCTCGAAGTCGTCGGGAAGGTCCTGCTTCGTCGATCGCCGCGCCATGGGTCCATTGTCCCCGGTGCGTCCCACCGATCCGCCGGGGGCACGCCGGATTCGCCCACGCACGCTAGATTTGCCCCTCGTGACCGGCACCGAGGACACCCAGCAGGACCAGGGCTCGGCCGCCCCCCGCCACTGGGAGGCGGACGTCCTGCTGCGCGACGGCCGGACCGCCCACATCCGGCCGATCGGTCCGCAGGACGCCGCGCTGCTGGTGGACTTCTACGGCCGCGTCTCGGACCAGTCGAAGTACTACCGGTTCTTCTCGCCGATGCCGAAGCTCTCGGATCGTGACGTCGCGCGCTTCACCCAGGTCGACCACGAGAACCGGGTCGCGTTCGTGCTGACGCTGTCCGGGCAGATGATCGCCGTGGGCCGGTACGACGTCGTACGTCCGGGGGAGGCCGAGGTGGCCTTCCTCGTCGAGGACCAGCACCAGGGCCGCGGGATCGCCCAGCTGCTGCTCGAGCACCTGGCGCAGGCCGGCCGGGAGCGCGGCGTCGAGCGGTTCGTCGCCGAGGTGCTGCCCGACAACAGCCGGATGATCCAGACCTTCCGGGACGCGGGCTACCGCGTGGCCAGCGAGTACGAGGACGGCGTGCTGGCCCTCGAGTTCCCCATCGAGCCGACCGACACCGCCATCGGCGTGATGATGAACCGCGAGCACCGCGCCGAGGCCGCCTCCATCGAGAAGTTCTTCAACCCGCGCTCGGTCGCCGTGATCGGCGCCAGCCGCCGCCAGGACACCATCGGCCAGGCGCTGGTCCGCAACCTGGTGATGGGTGACTTCACCGGCCGGGTGTACGCCGTGAACCCGAGCTCCGCGGCCGTCTCCGGCATGCCGGCGTTCCCGACCGTCGGCGACATCCCCGACGAGGTCGACGTGGCGATCGTGGCGGTGCCGGCCGAGGCCGTCCAGGACGTCGTGCTCGACTGCGCCGCCAAGGGCGTGCACGGGCTGGTCGTGATCTCCTCCGGATTCGCCGAGACCGGCGAGGAGGGCCGGCAGCGGCAGCGGCGCCTGGTCGGGCTGTCGCGCTCCTACGGGCTGCGCCTCATCGGCCCCAACTGCCTCGGGATCATCAACACCGACCCGGCGGTGTCGCTCAACGCGTCCCTGTCGGGCCTGATGCCTCCGCGGGGTCGCGCCGGGTTCTTCTGCCAGTCCGGGGCCCTCGGCTCGGCGATCCTGGAGAAGGTCAACAACCGGGGCCTGGGCCTCTCCACCTTCGTCAGCGCCGGCAACCGCGCCGACGTCTCCGGCAACGACCTGCTGCAGTACTGGGAGGAGGACGACTCCACCGAGGTCGTGCTGCTCTACCTCGAGTCGATCGGAAACCCCCGGAAGTTCTCCCGGATCGCCCGTCGCGTCTCGCTGCGCAAGCCGATCATCGCGGTCCGGTCGGGCCGCACCACCCAGGGTGTGCCGATGGGCCACGCGGTGCGGAAGATCGCCGCGCCACCCCAGGCGGTCGACGCGATGTTCCGCCAGGCCGGGGTGATCCAGGTGGACACGCTGGAGGAGATGTTCGACGTCGCCCAGCTGCTGGCCCACCAGCCGCTGCCGCGCGGCCGCCGGGTCGCGATCGTCGGCAACTCCGACGCGCTGGGCCTGCTGGCCGCCGACGCGGCCGCCGCGGTCGGGCTGGTCGTGAACAAGTCCGTCCCGCTGGGTGCCGAGGCCACCGCGGAGGACTTCGAGGACGCCCTCGACGCCGCGATCGACGACCCCGAGGTCGACTCGGTGGTGGCGGTCTACATCCCGCCGCTCAACGTCTCCGGCGAGGACGTCGCCAACGTGCTCGCGGCGGTCGGCGAGCAGTCCGACAAGCCGCTGGTCTCCTCGTTCCTCGGCGCGGAGGGCGTGCCCGAGCTGCTCCGGGTCCCCGACGTGGCCGGCTCCACGGCCGGCCGCGGCTCGGTGCCGTCGTACCCCGCCGTCGAGGCCGCGGTCCGGGCGCTCGCGCGCGTCGTGGAGTACGCCGTGTGGTTGCGCACCCCGGACGGGCCGCCGGTCGGGCCGGACGAGGTGGACCAGCCGGGCGCCAAGCGGCTGGTCAACGACCTGCTGCGCCGGTACCCCGAGGGCACCCGCCTCGACCAGGACGACCTCGTCGCGCTGCTGGCGGCGTACGGCATCGAGCTGTGGGAGACCCGCCAGGTCACCAGCCTGGACGAGGCCGGGAAGGCGGGGGAGGACCTCGGCTGGGACGTCGTGCTCAAGGCGACCGCCGACCACCTGCGGGAGCGGCCCGACCAGGCCCACGTGTGGCGCAACATCGACACCGCGGAGGAGATGCAGGACGCCTGGGAGTCGCTGACCGCGCGGATCACCGAGCCGGAGAAGGCCGGCTTCGTGGTCCAGAAGAACTCCACCCCGGGGGTGCCGATCGCGATCCGCAGCATCGAGGACCCGCTGTTCGGCCCGGTCGTGTCGTTCGGGATCTCGGGGCCGCTGATCGAGCTGCTGGCCGACAAGTCCTACCGGATCCCGCCGCTGGGGGAGCGGGACGCCGCCGCGATGGTGCGGGAGATCAAGTCCTCGCCGATGCTGTTCGGCTACCGCGGCAGCGAGGTGGTCGACGTGGCCGAGGTGGAGCGGCTGATCCGCCGGGTCGCGCAGCTGCAGAACGACCTGCCGCAGGTGAGCTCGCTGGACCTGTCGCTGGTGCTGGCCGGGGCCGAGGGGGCCCCGGTGCTGACCGCGGCCGCCCGCGTCGACCCGGTCGCGGACCCACGGTCGGACTGGTTCGTGCGCCGACTGGCCGGGCACCCGGGCGACACCATCCCCGGCTGAGATGACCCGTGGCTCACGGGCAACCGGAGGGCCGAGGATCGGCCCGCGTGGCTCCGCGTGGACGGGCTCGAGGAAGCCGTGCCGGTGATCGTCGAGGCCGCGTGACAGACTGCACGCATGCGCAGCAGGACCACCGACGACCGGGACCGTACCCTCGAGCTGAGGGACGCCATCGACCGCACCGGCTACTACCCCGAGGTCGTGGCCGACGGGGTCGAGGCGGCCGTCGCGGGTGAGCAGGTCGTCTCCTTCTTCGTCCACCACGAGCCGACCTTCGAGCGGGACGAGGTGCGCCGCCACCTCAGCGTGGTCGTGCTCACGCCGACCCGGCTGGTGCTGGCGCACACCGACGAGCACACCGGCGACGACCTGCTGCCCGAGCCCTACACGTCCACCTCGACCGAGGCGGTGCGGCTCTCGGCGGTGAAGTCCGTGGTCGTGACCCGGATGATCGCCAACCCGACCTCCGGGCCGACCCCGCCGGCCGAGGCCGTCATGACGATCGGCTGGGGTGGGGTCAGCCGCGTCGACCTCGAGCCCGCCGGGTGCAGCGACCCGGAGTGCGAGGCCGACCACGGCTACACCGGCGTCCTCGCCTCCGACGACTTCTCGCTGCGCGTCTCGGCCGCCGCCGACGGCACCGACGCCGTGGCCGGGATGCTGTCCTTCGCGGAGTCGCTCTCCGCACGGACCCACGGGGCGTGAGCGAGCTCTCGGGGGCCGGCTTCGTCGAGCCGGCCTACCACCAGCGCTCGCTCGGGGACGTGGTCCCCGCGGTCGCGTCGGCGCTGGGTGTGCCGCTGGAGGACCGGCCGTCCGACCTGGCGCTGCCCGGAGCCCCGGCGTACGTCGTCTTCCTCGTCGACGGGCTCGGTGCCCGGCTGCTGGAGCGCTACGCCCACGCGGCGCCGTTCCTCGCCGGCCTGCTGGCCGACCAGCGCACCGGCACGGCCGGAGTGCCCTCCACGACCGCCACCAGCCTGACCTCGCTGGGCACCGGCCTCACCCCCGGCGCCCACGGCCTGGTCGGTTTCACCTCACGGGTGCCCGGCACCGACCGGCTGCTCAACGCGCTGTTGTGGGACAAGGACGTCGACCCGTTGGAGTGGCAGCCCCATCCCACGGCGTTCGCCCGGCTGCGGGCGCGCGGCGCCTCGGTCACCGTCGTCAACAAGCGCGAGTTCGTGGGCAGCGGTCTCACGGTCGCCGCCCACCGGGGCGCGGACTACGTGGGCGCCGACAAGGTGGGTGAGCGGATCGCCGCGGCCGTGGCGTCCTCGTGGGACGGCCCGTCGTTGACCTACCTCTACGACGGCGACCTCGACTGGACCGGGCACCGCTACGGGGTGGCGTCGAGCCAGTGGCTGCAGCAGCTCTCGATCATCGACTCCGAGGCCGAGCAGCTGCGCGACTCGCTGCCGCCCGCCACCCGGCTGCTCGTGGTCGCCGACCACGGGATGGTCGACTCGCCCCTCGAGAGCAGGATCGACGTCGACGACCGCCACGAGCTGCGCGACGGGGTCGCCCTGCTCGGCGGCGAGGCGCGCTTCCGCCACCTCTACTGCCACCGCGGCGCGGTGGCCGACGTGGCCGCGACCTGGTCGGAGGTGCTGGGCGAGCGGGCCGAGGTGATGACCCGCGACGTGGCGGTCGCCCGGGGCTGGTTCGGCCCGGTGCAGCCTGCGGTCCTCCCGCGGCTGGGTGACGTCGTGGTCGCCTGCCACGGCGACGCCGCCATCCTGTCCACCACCGACTTCCCCTACGAGGCCTCGCTGGTCGGGCTGCACGGGTCGCTGACGCCCGCGGAGATGCTCATCCCCATGCTGGTCTGCTGAGCCGGCAGTCAGCCGAGCGACATCCGCGGCTCGCCGTCGCTCAGCCCGGTCCCGGCGATCGAGCAGGACCCGCCGCGCGGCGCCCCGCCGTTCCATGCCTGGCGCACGCAGGAACGGGTGGCCAGCTGGGCCCAGTAGTTCGGGTGCAGCGACTCCTGGACGTAGTAGGGGCTTCCCGAGCAGCAGGTCGTGACGGTGCGGATCTGGTTGATCCACTCGGTCTGGTCGACCGCGCCGGCCTGCGTCCAGCTCGACAGCCCCTTCTCCTCGTACAGCCCGACGGTGCTCTCGCACAGGCGGCGGCCGTTGAACGCCGAGGACAGGTCGAGGGTCTTCACGTTCGTGAGCCCGGCGTCGGCGGCGGCTCCCGTCACCGCCGCGTTGATCGTCGGCAGGGCGCTGTCGTTGGCCCAGTCGGCGTCGGCGTTCCAGAAGCCGCATCCGCCGGTGTCCTGGCGCGAGTAGCCGGACTCCGAGTAGCGGATGCCGCTGCCGCGGGGCAGCGGCGACGGGTAGTTCTGCACGAGCAGCGTCCAGCCGTCGTCCGCGTAGCCGGCGTTGCGCATCGCGGTCCGGATGTTGGCGTAGGCCGTGGCGATCCGGGCACGGACGGCCGCGTCGTTGCCGGAGGTGAAGTTGGCGGTCACCGAGCTGTCGTCCCTGCAGTAGTCCTTCGCCCAGGTCGGGGAGGTGAGGAAGTCGGTGACGCAGCTCTGCACGACGTCGCCGAAGTTGAAGTCGTTGCCCCCGATCGACACGACCACCATCCCGACGTCGTGGCCGGCCGCGAACTGCTGGAGCGACTTCGCCTGGCCCAGGTTCCCGGCTCCGTCGTCGTAGAAGTCGATGCCCGGCTTGAAGTAGGTACCGGTGGTGGTCGCCGTCGTGGCGCCGGAGCAGGCGAGGTTCAACCCGTTCACGCCGGCGCCGATGTAGGCCTCGGCGGACTTGCTCCGGTGGCAGCGGGGGATGCTCTCGCTGCTGCCGTTGTCGTAGTACGCCGTTGAGCCGAGCGCGTCGGCGGCGGTGGAGGAGCTGTTGGAGCTCCCGGCCCAACGGCCCGCCTCTCCGCTGATGTAGGAGTCACCGAGCGTCACCACCCAGGGACTGCCGACCCCGGGCCCGTCCGCCAGGGCGGGAGCGGTCGGGGTGACGGCGACGAGCAGGCCGGTGAGCAGGGTCAGGAGCAGGCCGGCCAGGGCGGCCGGGACGGCACTGCGGGGCCGTGAGGGCAGGGGGCGGTGCGAGGACGACACGTGATCTCCCGAGAATGAGACGTGATCGGTTGGGGGCGGCGCCTGAGCCGGCGCCGTCCAGCAACCTAGGGGAGATCCGGTGCCGCGGGGAAGGGCCTGTTCCCGAACAGGCGGGCAGGATCAGCCGAACGGCAACGGCTCGGGGGCGAGGCTGACCGCCTTCGCGCGGGCTGCGGTGAGCCGGCGGCGGTGGTGCTGGCGGCAGAGCACCTCGTAGGCCACCTCCGCGGGCCTCTGGTCGGGCTGGTCGACGTCGCCGACGACGATGACGTCGCCCTCGACGACCATCACGCCGTTCTCGGTGCGGGCGTTGTGGGTCGCCCGCTTGCCGCACCAGCACAGGGCCTCCACCTGGAGGACGTTCATCCGGTCGGCGATCTCGACCAGCCGGGCACTTCCCTCGAAGAGCTGGGTGCGGAAGTCGGTGAGGATGCCGAAGGCGAACACGTCGATCTGCAGCTCGTCGACGACCTTGGCGAGCTGGTCGATCTGGTCGCGGGTGTAGAACTGGGCCTCGTCGCAGATCAGGTAGTCGATCCGGCCGCCCGCGGTCAGCGTGCGCACCACGTAGGTCCAGAAGTCGAACGTGTCGTCGACCTCGGTCGCCTCGTGGGTGAGGCCGAGGCGGCTGGACAGCATGGCCTCGCCCGCCCGGTCCCGGGTGGTGAAGATCCGGCCGACCCGACCGCGCGCCGCGTGGTTGTGGTTCGTCTGGAGCGCGAGGGTGCTCTTGCCGGAGTCCATGGTGCCGGTGAAGAAATGCAGTTCAGCCACGGGTCGCGATCCTTTCACAGCACCCGTGCAGCAGGATGGCCGACATGACCGGTTCCGCTGATCTCCCCGCTGATCTCCGCCGACGAGCTGCGCTCCCTGCTGGGCTCCGTCACCGTCCTCGACGTCCGCTACCGGACGGGTGGGCCGTCCGGACCGGGGGAGTACGCCGCCGGGCACGTGCCCGGTGCGGCGTACGTGGACATGGACACCGCGCTCGCCGCGCCGCCGGGCGAGGGCGGCCGCCACCCGCTGCCGGACGTCGCGGTGTTCGAGGCGGCGATGCGCCGGGCCGGCGTCACGGCTGGTCGGCCGGTCGTGGTGTACGACGACTGGTCCGGGCACGCGGCCGCTCGCGCGTGGTGGCTGCTGCGCTACCACGGCCACGCCGCGGTCCGCCTCCTCGACGGCGGCTGGGCCACCTGGGTGGCCGCTGGCGGGCCGGTCGAGACGGGCTCGACCACCGAGGGCGACGCGGGCGACTTCGCCGCCGTGCCGGGCGCGCTGCCCGTGGTCGAGGCGGAGGACGTGCTCGACGTGGAGGTGCTCGTCGACGCGCGGGCCGCGGAGCGCTACCGGGGCGAGACCGAGCCGATCGACCCGGTGGCCGGCCACATCCCCGGCGCGGTGAACGTGCCGAGCACCCGCAACCTGGGCGCGGACGGCCGGTTCCGCTCGGCCGAGGAGCTCCGGGAGCTCTACACCGGCGTCGGCGCCACGCCGGAGGCCGGGGAGCGGGGGAGCGTGGCGGCGTACTGCGGCTCGGGCGTGACCGCGGTCCACGACATCATCGCCATGGACGTCGCCGGGATCCGTGCCGCGCTCTACCCGGGCTCGTGGAGCGGCTGGATCACCGACCCCCGCCGACCCGTCGCTTCTTCACGCTGAGACACGCCGACCCGTCGTCAATTGACGACGGCTCGGCGTCACCAGTGGATGCCCTTGAACAGCTTGGCCAGCATGATCTGTTCGGACTCGCGGGTGCCGCCGGCGGCCTCGCCCTTCGCGGCGGCCGAGTCGGGGAAGACGTGGTAGGCCATGTTGAGCACCCGGAACGCCAGCTTCGGGGCGACCGTGTGCGCGATCGCGCCGGCGTTGCCGAGCAGGGTGTTGATCTCGTGCGGCCGCTCCACCATCGCCTTGACGACCAGGTCGGCGGCCTGGGCCGGCGAGATGGTGGGGAACTTGTCGTAGAGCTTGGTCGGCGCGATCATCGGCGTCCGCACCAGCGGCATGTGGATCCCGGTGAACGTGATGCCGTCGCCGACCAGCTCCGAGGCGACCACGTTGCTCCAGGAGTCGAGTGCGGCCTTGGAAGCGACGTACGCCGAGAAGCGCGGCGGGTTGGTCTGCACGCCGATGGAGGAGACGTTGACGACGTGCCCGTGCTGCTGCTCCTGCATCTTCGGGACCAGGCCCATCACCAGCCGGATCGCGCCGAAGTAGTTGAGCTGCATGGTGCGCTCGAAGTCGTGGAACCGGTCCTGGGAGAGCCGCAGCGACCGGCGGATCGAGCGGCCGGCGTTGTTGACCACGAAGTCGATCGAGGGCAGCTCGGCGGTCATCGCCTCGCACAGGCGGTCGATCGCCTCGAGGTCGGAGAGGTCGCAGGGATAGACGTGCGCGGTACCGCCGCGCAGCTCGATCGCGTCGCGGGTGTCCTCGAGCTTCTCCTTGCCGCGCGCGACGAGCACCGGGATGCCGCCGGCCTGGGCGACCTTGAGGGCGGTGACGTGGCCGATCCCCGACGAGGCGCCGGTGATCACGACGTACTTGCCGGTGAGGGCCTCGCGGATCGCGGGGTCCCGCCCGGTCGACTGGTCGAGGTTCTCCTCCCAGTAGCTCCACAGCGTGCGTGCGTAGGACTCCAGGTCGGGTACGCCGATCCCCGAGCCGGCCAGCGCCCTCTCGGTGCGGCGGGAGTCGAAGACCGCGGTGAACGAGCTGTGGGCGAGCACCTCGGCGGGGATGCCGAGGCGGCCGACCGTCTGGTCGAGCAGGACCTGGGCGGGTGCGGACCGGACCAGGCCGTTGACGAGGGTGGAGGGCCGCAGCATCCGGGGGACCGCCGAGAACGGCGCCAACCGGGTCACCCGGCGGTCGACCGGCGTGGCGAACCGCGGCGCGCCGGCGGCGGCGCAGAACGCGTTGACCATCTCGACGACCGGTTGCGGCTCGGGGTTGACCAGGTGGAAGGCCTCACCGTCCCGGTCGGGCAGGTGGGCGATCTGGTCCATGGCCGCGGCGACGTAGTCGACGGGCACGACGTTGGTGTCGCCGAGGTCGACGCCGACCAGCGGCAGCCAGGACGGCAGGCTGTCGCGCATCAGCTTCATCAGCGGGAAGAAGTAGTAGGGCCCGTCGACCTTGTCCATGGCCCCGGTCTGCGAGTCGCCGACCACGATGGCGGGGCGGTAGACCCGCCACGGCACGGTCGCCTCCTCGCGGACGATCTTCTCGGACTCGAACTTCGTCCGGTGGTAGGGCGACGGCAGGCCCTGGCCCTCGTCGAACATCGTCTCGTCGAAGCGGCCCTGGTAGTCGCCGGCGGCCGCCACGGACGACACCTGGTGGAAGCAGCCGGCCCCGAGCGCCTCCGCGAGTCCGATCGCGTGGCGGGTGCCCCCGACGTTCATCGTCTCGTTGGTGGCGTCGTCCGCGGTCATGTCGTAGATCGCGGCGAGGTGGAAGAAGTGGTCGATCGAGCCCCGGTGCTCGGCGACCCACTTCTTCGCCACTCCGAGGCCCGGCTCGGTCAGGTCGCCGATCACCGGGACGACCCGGTCGCTGCCCCAGTGCCGGATCAGTGTCTCCATCCGGGCCAGCGATCCCTGGCGGACCAGGACGAAGATCTCACCCTCGCGGTGGTCCACCAGCTCCTGGACGAGATGTCGGCCGATGAACCCCGTGGCACCCGTGACGAAGTACGACATGCGGGGAGACTACCGGCCAGACTGCTCCACGGGCAGGCCCCGCGATGTGACGGACGACGTCACACGGGGAGCGGTCCGGGGTGGGCGGTCACTCGGACTTGCCGCCGCCGAACATGATCTCGTCCCAGCTCGGCACCGACGCCCGTCCGCGGCTCTTGCGCACCGGACGCCGGGTCGGGGGCTCGTCCTCGGCCGGGTCCTGGGCCTGGGGGGTCTCGTCCTGGGGGGCTGCGACGGTCGCCTCGTCCGCCGCGGTGTCCCGCGCGGCCGCGTCGGCGGCCTCCTCCCGCAGCGCCCGCTCCTCGGCCGGCGGCGGCTCCTCGGTCAGGAACGCCTCCAGCGGCTGCTCGGCACCGAGGTCGGAGCCGGTCACCATCTCGATCGCGTCGTCGCCGAGGGGCAGCTCGTCGGCCGTGTCGGAGGGATGTACGGCGGAGAGCCGGCGCTGGCGGGCCTCCTCGAGGTCGTTGCGGGGCTCGGGCGCCCGGATGGTGGCGATCACCTCGCCGAGGAGCCAGCGAGCGTCGTCGTTGTCGGCGGTGACGTAGTTCCCCGGTCCGTCGAAGGTGAACTGGGCGTACCCGCTCTTGCGGGTCGAGCTGAACTCGCCGGTCAGCGACCAGCGGCCGTCCTCGCGGCGCCAGGCGTCCCAGGCCACCGTCTCCGGGTCGACGTTGATCGAGCGCAGGTGGCCGGCCACGGCGTCGCCGAGCGTGCGCGCCCCGCTGCCCGAGGCCTGGTCCCCACCCGAGCGTCGGCGCACGGAGGACCGCTGCGCCCGCTCGGCGACGTGCTGGCGCTCGGCGAGCACGGGTGCGGCGAAGGCCATGATCTTGTCGACGCTGGTCTGTGCCGCCTGGGCGACCGCCTCCGGCGTCTCGCCCGCACGGATGCGGGCCTGGATGTCGCGGGGACGGAGGGTGCTGTCCATCTGTATCTCCAACTGACCGAGGCGTGCGGTGTCGCCGCGCAGTGCGGCCCGGAGTCGGGTGTCGATGTCGAGGGTGAACTCGACGCCCGTGTCGCTGACCAGGAGCAGGCGCTTCCCGTCGTCGCTCACTCCGGTGAGCGTGAGGTGCACCATGGGGAGGGCCCTGGTCCTTTCCGTGCTGGTCAGCGGGGTTCTTCGGTGCGCCGAGCCTACGCCAGCGGAGGAGCCGGATGCGTCACCGTGGCGGCGTGCCCCGTAACCTCCCCACGTGACGTTGGTCGTGCTCGATCTGGTGGGGATCTTCGTCTTCGCCGTGACCGGCGCCCTGGTCGGCGTACGCAAGGAGCTCGACGTCTTCGGCGTGCTCGTGCTCGCCGGCACGACCGGCCTGGGCGGCGGGTTCCTGCGCGACGTGCTCATCGACGCGACGCCCCCGGCCGCGCTGGAGGACTGGCGCTACCTGATGGTCCCGGTCGTCGCCGGCCTGCTGACCTTCTGGTTCCACCCCGCCGTCGGACGCCGCGAGCGCGCCGTCACGGTGCTGGACGCCTTCGGCCTGGGGCTCTTCTGCGTGACCGGCACCCTCAAGGCGCTCGAGTACGGCCTGGGGCCGGTCCCGGCCGCCCTGATGGGCATGGTCACCGGCATCGGCGGCGGGATGGCGCGCGACCTGCTGGCCTCCCGCGTGCCGGTGGTGTTCCGGGGTGACCTCTACGCCACCCCGGCCCTGGCTGGTGCCTTCGTCACCGTGGCCGGCTCCCGCCTGGACCTGCCGGTCCAGGTCATCGCCGTCACCGGAGCAGGCGTCTGCATCGTGTGGCGCCTGGTCGCGCTGTGGCGCAACTGGCAGGCGCCGCTGCCGACCGGCTCGGCGAGCGTCTGACCCCCGTCACTGGCCCCGTCACTGACCGATGCGCGAGCCCACCGGGAGTGCGAAACCCTCCCGGTTGAGCTGGCTGAAGGTGCCCAGACCGGGCTGGACGGTCGTGCAGGAGCCGTCCGGCAGGGTGCAGCTGAGCAGCTCCACCTTGTCGCGCCAGCCGTCCTGGCCGAGCAGCAGCAGCGTGCTGTCGTCCAGCCAGCCGTAGCCCGAGGCGAAGTTGTACTGCAGGTCCAGCTCGACCTTCGTGCCGGTCCGGCTGTCGTAGACCTTCGGCTCGTCGGCGTCCTCGGTGAACCACCGGCCGTCGGGGCTGAAGGCGCCCGGGCCGCCGAAGGAGTACTTCAGCTCGCGGGCGTTCGCCGGCGTGGTGCCGATGGACGTGCCGTGCCGGTCGCTGGTGAAGGCGATCAGCCCGTCCTCGGCCGCGGAGATGTCGACGTCGCCGTCCGCGCGCGGGTCGACCACCGTCGCGTCGCCGGTGTCGAGGTCGGTGGCCACCGCACCCCGGGCGTCGCGCCAGTAGGCCGTCCGGCCGTCGATCGCGTAGAAGTACGGCGAGCTGCCGGGGCCGGCGGGGTCGCCGGCGCCCGCCGGCTGCTCGTCGTAGGTGGTGGTGTCGCCGGTCGCCTGGTCCAGCACGACGTACGACGGGTGGCCGCCGTCGGTGCCGAGCCAGCCGGCCAGCGCTCCCTCGGTGTCGGAGACCAGGTGCGGGTCCTTGGCGTCGGTGCTGCCGACCCGGGTCTCGGACCCGTCGGTCCACGACCAGACCGTGCCGTCGGGGTCGGCGAACACGAAGCCGACCCGGGTCCGGACGTAGGCGCGGACCTCGTGGCCGAGGTCGACCTGGCCGTCGGCCAGGTCGGGGGCGTACAGGGTCTGGCCCATCACCCAGCTCAGGGCGGGCGTCTGCGTGGCGCTGGTGGCCGGCTGCGGCGACGACGCGTCGTCGCCGACGAGCTGCGGCAGGGCCAGCCCTCCGCCCACGACCGCGAGCACCGCCACGCCGCCGGCGACGATCCCGGCGGTGCGACGGCGGCGGCGCCGGTCGCCGGCACGGGTGAGGGACTCGACATCGGGGACGGCGAAGTCCACGGCGGCGGCGCGGTCGTGGAGCAGGTTCTTGAGCTTCTCGGTCATGGGGGTCACCGTCCGGTCGTGAGAGGGTCGAGGGGCAGGACGTCAGCGTCGTCGCCCAGCTGCTGGCGGAGCTTCGTGAGGCCCGCGGCGACCTGGCTCTTCACGGTTCCCACCGCGCAGCCCATGGTCTCGGCCGTCTGGGCCTCGGTCAGGTCCTCGTAGTACCGGAGCACGATCGCTGCGCGCTGTCGGGCCGGCAGGCCCTGCAGGCACTCCCACAGCCAGGCGCTCTGGGTCACCTGGTCGTCGTGCCCGGGCGTGGCCCGGTCGGGGGGCGCGTCGGTGCTCCGTTCGTGCGACCAGCCCTTGCGGCGGAACCACGAGATCGCGGTCGTGGTGATCGCCTTGCGGGCGTAGGCCTCGGCGTTGCCCTTGTCACGCAGCCGCGGCCACGCGGCGTACGTCTTGGACAGCGCCTCCTGGACCAGGTCCTGGGCCAGCGACGGCTCGCCGACCATCAGGTAGGCCGCACGGTGGAGTGCCGCCGAGCGCGCGGCCACGAACTCCGCGAACTCTGCCTTCTCCTGTGCCTTGCTACGGCTCACCCTGGTCCTCTCGTCGACGGGTCGTTCGTCCCGTCACCATTGTGACGCGATGGCTGGCCGGAAAGGTTCGGCGGCGGTGCGGGTCGGTTGCTCAGTCGCCGAGGACCCGGCGCAGGTGCGCGTTGGCGAAGACCCGGTCCGGGTCGAGGCGGTCACGCATCTCCCGGAACTCCTCGAACCGCGGATAGGCCGGAGCCAGGTCGGCGGCGGTCCGGGTGTGCACCTTGCCCCAGTGCGGGCGTCCGTCGTGGGCCCGCATGATCGGCTCGATGCCCGCGAAGTACGACGTGTGGTCGGCGTCGCGGTGGGTGTGGAAGGCGAGGTAGAGGGTGTCGCGGCCGCTGGCGGTCGAGAGCGGGACGTCGTCGGCCGGGGCCACCCGGATCTCGACGGGGAAGCTGATCCGCCAGGACGAGCCCTCGACCGCCTTCCGGGCCTCCCGGAGCGCGGTCAGGCCGGCCTCGCGCGGCAGCGCGTACTCCATCTCGCGGAAGACGACGTCGCGGCGGGCGGTGAACACCCGGTGTGCCACGTCGCTGTAGCTGCGCGCGGACAGCGCCCGGGAGGACACCCGGTTCATCCGTGGGATGACGCCGGGCACCCGGTTGGCCCCAGCGGTGAGCGCCCCGAAGAAGGTGTTCGACAAGAAGTCGTCGTCCAGCCAGGAACGCCAGCGGGGGAGCGGCTCGGCCTCGGAGAGCTCGGCGTCCAACCGGACGTTGCGCTTGGTCAGCATCCGGTCGGTGTGCGGGAACCAGTACATGTCCACGTGGTGGTTCTCCGCCACCATCTCGTCGAAGGAGCCGAGCGCCTCGTCCCACGACATCGGCTGCTCGGTGGCCTCGAGGAGGAACAGCGGCTCCACCCGGAACGTGATCGTCGTGAGCACCCCGAGGGCGCCGAGACCCACCCGGGCGACGTCGAGCACGTCCGGGTTCTCCTCGGGGGTGGCCCGCAGCACCTCGCCGGTGCCGGTGACCAGCTCCAGGCCGGCGACCTGCGCGGCCAGTCCCGCCGCGACGCCGCCGGTGCCGTGGGTGCCGGTCGAGATGGCGCCGGCCAGCGTCTGCTCGGCGATGTCGCCCATGTTGTGCAGGCTCAGCCCCAGCCGCTCGAGCTCGGCGTTGAGCACCTTGAGCGGGGTTCCCGCCAGCGCGGTGACGGTCATCGCGTCCCGGTCGACGGCGACGATGCCGCTCATCGACCGGGGCGTGAGCATGGTGCCCTCGGGCGCGGAGATCGCCGTGAAGCTGTGGCCGGTCCCGACCATCTTCACGGTGCCGCCCTCGGCGCGAGCCCTCTCGATCGCCGTCACCACCGAGGCGGTGTCGGTCGGCTCCACCACGCGCGTCGGCGTCGCCGACTCCAGGCCCGACCAGTTCCGCCACACCGTCACGATGGCGAGCCTAGGGCCTCTCAGTCGGTGCGGGGCAGAACCTGGGCCGCCATGGCGGCGACCCCGCCGGCAGCCGCGCACACGAGGTACGCCGCGGACGCGCCGTGCGCGTCGATGACCAGGCCGGCGATGGTCGCGCCCGGTGCGACGCCGGCGACCAGGCCGGTCTGCATGATCGCCATGCCCTCGGTCAGCCGCCCGGTCGGCACCGTGCTCTCGGTGAGCGACAGCGCCGCGATCAGCGTCGGGGCGATCGCGAAGCCGCCGACCAGCAGCACCGCACCCATGACCGGGAGCGACCCGACGAAGTGCAGCGGCACCATCGCCGCGAACATGCCGAAGGCGCCCCACCGGACCCGGATCGTCGGCCCGCGGCGCCAGGTGATGGCGCCGGTCAGGGCGCCCGCCAGCAGGCTGCCCAGGGCCCACAGGGCGAGCAGCCCGCCTGCCCACCCCTGCTTCCCCTGCTCGCTCGCGAACGCCACCGTCGTCACCTCCGCGGCGCCGAAGAGCGTGCCGAGGGCCGCCGACACCACGGTCAGCGGGGCGACCGTCGCCCACGGCATCCGTGGCCGCCGGCCGGTCGAGCGGCGGTGCGGGTGGGCCGGCGGCTCGGTGGCCCGCTGGGCGCAGAGCGCGAGCGTCCCGCCCACGCACGCCACGACCGCGACCCCGATCCCCGCCACCGGGTCCCAGGCCGCGGCCAGGACGGTGACGATGATGGGACCGAGCATGAAGACGACCTCGTCGGCGACCGCTTCCAGGGCGAAGGCGGTCTGCACCTCGCGGCCGTCGGAGAGCACGTGGGACCAGCGGGCCCGCACCGACGACCCGACCTGCGGCAGCGCCCCGCCCGCCAGCGCCGCGCAGGCGTACGTCGCGCCGACCGGCCAGTCCGCCTCGACCGACCAGACCAGCATCACCATCGCGACACCGAAGACGGCAGCGGCCGCCGCCAGCACCCGGCCCTGCCCGAAGCTGTCGAGCAGCCGGCCCTGCGCGATCGCGAGTCCCGCGTTGGCGATCATGAATGCCGCGGAGACCGCGCCGGCGATGCCGTAGGACCCGGTGGCCGCCGAGACGAGCAGCACGATGCCCAGGCCGACCATGGAGATCGGCAGCCGCGCGACCAGGCCGGTCGCGCTGAAGCGCAGCGTGCCGGGCTCGGAGAGCACCCGGCGGTAGGAGGTGAGCATCAGCCGGGAGCGTAGGACCGTGGGAGCGCCGCGGACGAATTCCCACCGCTCCCTACGATGGGCGCATGCCGCCGACCCCAGAGCACGACAGCAAGAAGGCCGACACCAGCCCGTACGACGCCCTGCTGCTGGTGTCCTTCGGCGGCCCGGAGAAGCCCGAGGACGTGGTCCCCTTCCTCGAGAACGTCACCCGTGGCCGCGGCATCCCCCGCGAGCGCCTCGAGCAGGTCGGCGAGCACTACTTCCTGTTCGGCGGGCGCTCCCCGATCAACGACCAGAACCGCGAGTTCCTGGCCGCGCTCCGCGAGGACCTCGACGGCGCCGGCATCGACCTGCCGGTCTACTGGGGCAACCGGAACTGGGACCCCTACCTGACGGACACGGTCCGGCAGATGGCGGCCGACGGGGTGACCCGGGCCGCCTGCTTCATGACGAGCGCGTACTCGTCGTACTCCTCCTGCCGGCAGTACCGCGAGAACCTCGCCGACGCGGTGGCGGCGCTGGGTGAGCAGAGCGAGGACGCACCGCGGCTGGACAAGCTGCGCCACTACTTCAACCACCCCGGCTTCGTTGAGGCGGTCGTGGACTCCACCCTGGCGGCGCTCGCGGAGCTCCCGGACACGGCCCGCGAGGGTGCGCACCTGGCGTTCGTGACGCACTCGATCCCGGTGGCCATGAACGACACCAGCGGCCCGCACGGCGGCGCCTACGTCGCCCAGCACCGCAGCGTCGCCCAGGAGGTCGTCGACCGGGTCCGCGAGGAGACCGGCCGGCGGCACCCGCACGAGCTCGTCTTCTGCTCCCGCTCGGGGGCCCCGCACGTCCCGTGGCTCGAACCGGACGTCAACGACCACCTGCGTGCCCTGCACGACCGGGGGGTCCCGGGAGTGGTGATGGTGCCCGTCGGGTTCGTGTCCGACCACATGGAGGTCATCTACGACCTCGACACCGAGGCGATGGCGACCGCCGAGGAGATCGGCCTGCCCGCCCGCCGGGCCGCGACCGCCGGCGTCGACCCGCGCTTCGTCTCGGCCGTGCGCGACCTGTTGCTCGAGCGTGCCGCCGTCGAGCGCGGCGACGAGCGCGACCGGGCCGCCGTCGGCAGCATGGACGCGCTGTGGGACCGCTGCCCGGTCGGCTGCTGCCCCAACCCCCGCGGTGACCGGCCGGCGCTGTGCGGGACCGGCTCGTGAGCCCGGGGACCACCGGCTCGGAGATGGGGGAGCAGCTCTCGGCACTCGCCCTGGACACCGCCCGCGCGGGTGCCGCCCTGGTCCGGGACCGGGCCGGGCGCGAGGTCACGGTGGCCGCGACCAAGTCGAGCGAGGTCGACGTGGTCACCGAGGCCGACCGGGCCTGCGAGGCCCTGGTCCGCGAGCGGCTGCGCGCGGCCCGTCCCGACGACGCCATCCTCGGCGAGGAGGAGTCCGAGGAGGGCGGGACGTCCGGCGTCCGCTGGGTGATCGACCCGATCGACGGCACCGTCAACTTCCTCTACGGCCTTCCGCAGTACGCCGTGTCGATCGCTGCCGAGCTGGACGGCGAGGTGGTGGCGGGCGTGGTGCTCAACGCCGCCACCGGCACCGAGTACGTCGCCCACGTCGCTGCTGACGGTCGTGCCGTGGCAACCCGGGACGGCCGACCGATCGGCGTTCGCGGGCCGGCGCCGTTGTCCCAGCGGCTGGTGGCCACCGGCTTCAGCTACGACGCCGGCCTGCGGGCGATCCAGGCCGGTGCGCTGGTCCGGCTGCTGCCGCGGGTGCGCGACATCCGCCGGCTGGGGTCGTGCGCGCTGGACCTCTGCCACGTCGCGGAGGGCTCGGTCGACGCCTACGTCGAGGAGGGCGTGAACCTCTGGGACCACGCCGCGGGGGCGCTGGTGGCCCGGGCCTCCGGGGCCCGCACCGAGCTCACCACGGGTGCGGGTGGCCGGGACCTGCTGGTGTGCGCCCCGTCCCACGGCTTCGACGAGTTCCGCGACGCGGTCCGCCGGGCGGGATATCTCGCTCCCGAAGCCCCGGTTTTGGGGGAATACGGCCACCGCCCCTGATGTTCACGCGACACGTCGTGGGACGGTGTGCGCGATCGCAGGCCGATAGTGCACAATCTGGCGCCGACGACGGGGAAGAGACAACGTGTTGGGGCGGCTGCGTGGGGTAGCCGTTCCAGGGGAGTGGAGTGAGGCATGGCCACCGATTACGACGCACCGCGCAAGAACGAGGACGAGCAGTCCGAGGAGAGCATCGAAGAGCTCAAGGCGCGGCGTCACGACAAGAACTCCGGCAAGGTCGACGAGGACGAGGCCGAGGCCGCGGAGTCGTTCGAGCTGCCGGGCGCGGACCTGTCCCACGAGGAGCTTGCGGTCGAGGTGAAGCCGAAGCAGGAGGATGAGTTCACCTGCATGAGCTGCTTCCTCGTGCACCACCGCTCGCAGCTCGCGGACACCAAGAAGATGATCTGCAAGGACTGCGCCTGACGGTCCACCCCGTCTCGCCCGCACGTCAGGAAGGGCCGCAACCCGGTTGGGTTGCGGCCCTTCTGCGTGCGTGGAGGGGGGTCGCGTCAGGTCGTCGTGACCGACGCCTTCTCGGCGTCCTGGTCGTCCTTCTGCAGGTCGGGGGGCAGGTGGCCGGTGGAGCGCGCGTAGTAGTTCGCGGCCCTGCGGGCGGCCAGCATCCGGGCCAACCCGATGGCCGTACCGCTCACGGCCGCCCAGGCGACCGCCTCCCACAGGTCCACGTCGGGATCCGCGGGGTTGGCGGGCGGGTTCTTGCCCGTCGCCGCCCTCCAGGAGGTGTTCAGCGCCTTCTTCGTCAGCGCCGCCGCGCCGAGCGCCGCGCCGAGCGAGAAGACCGACCAGACCTTCGAACCAGATGCCATGGGCTGACCTTACCCAGCCGGGCGGAGCCTCATTCCGCGGCGGCGAGGCTGCGCAGCGCCCGGGCCAGCTCCTCGGGGTGCCGGGTGCTGACCAGCCAGTACGGCGTGGGGTCGCGCGGGTCGGCGATCTGCACGCGCACCGCGCGCTTGAGGTAGGGACGCAGCAGCAGGTAGGCGCGGGCGTCCGCGTCCCTGCCCGCCGTACGCCGGGTCTCCTCGGGGTCCAGGGCGGTGGCCGGCCCGAGATGGGTGGCCTCGATCCGGGCCCGGCCGGCCCGGAAGACGCCACCCTGGACGCTCACCCGGGCGGACCCGTAGGACAGCATCCCCAGCGCCATCAGTGCCAGCGCGGCCGCCGAGACACCCCAGGCGACCACCGCGGGAAGCGCGACGACGACGGCCAGCCAGAGGCTGGCGACCAGCATCGTGCCCTGCGCCCACCAGCGCAGCGGCACGCCCAGCCGCTCCTGATACTCCACGGGGAGAACACTTTCACGCCGGAGTAGGGTCACCCGCCGTGACCCCCGGTGGAGAGCCCCGCGAAGCCCTGACCGACCTCGGCGCGGCCGCCGTCCCGGCCGATCTCGACATCGAGGTCGTCCGACTGGACGCCGACCTGCCGCTGCCGTCGTACGCCCACCCCGGCGACGCCGGCGCCGACCTGCTCACCACCGTCGACGTCACCCTGGCGCCGGGGGAGCGGGCCATGGTCCCGACCGGCGTGGCGATCGCGCTGCCGGTCGGCTACGTCGCGCTGGTGCACCCCCGCTCCGGCCTGGCCGCCCGGCACGGCCTGTCGATCGTGAACGCCCCCGGGACCGTGGATGCCGGCTACCGCGGCGAGATCAAGGTGATGCTGATCAACCACGATCTCGCGGAGCCGATCGAGCTGCGGCGCGGCGACCGCATCGCGCAGCTGGTGGTCCAGCGCGTGGAGCGGGCGCGGTTCGTGGAGGTGGGGGAACTCCCCGACTCCTCGCGCGGCTCCGGGGGATACGGTTCTACCGGAGGCTTCGGTCGGTCCTGACCGTGCCCCGGACCGAGGAGAGTCAGTGAAGTTCCGTCGCAAGTCCACCGAGTCCGACGTCGCCGAGGACGCGCTGCTCGACGAGCAGGTCGACCCGGCCGCTCCGGTGGAGGGTCCCTTCGACGCCGACGAGCTCCCCGAGGACGGTGTCGAGCGTCTCGACCTCGGCTCCCTGCTGATCGAGCCGGAGCCCGGCCGCGAGCTGCGCCTGCAGGTGGACGAGTCCACCGGCGAGGTGCAGTCGGTGATCCTGGCCGGTGCCGACGGCGCCGTGGAGCTGCGGGCGTTCGCCGCGCCCCGGGGCGGCGACCTCTGGGGGACCGTGCGCCCGCAGATCGCCGCGGACATGGCCCAGCACGGCGGCGTCGCCAGCGAGCGCGAGGGTCGCTTCGGCACCGAGCTCGTCTGCAGGCTGAGCGTGCGCCGTGAGGACGGCAGCACCGGCACGCAGCCCTCCCGGATCATCGGGATCAACGGTCCGCGCTGGATGCTGCGGGCCACCCTGCTCGGCCGCCCGGCCATGGAGCTCGAGGACTCGGCGGCCTGGGAGGACACGATCACCAAGGTCGCGGTCCGCCGGGGCAGCGGCGCGATGCCGGTCGGGGACGTGCTCCCCGTGGTGCTGCCGGACAACGCCCGCCGGGTCGACCCACCCACCGCCTAGGCTCGAGACATGCATGAGAAGAGCCGCTTGCGACGCAACATCAGCAAGTGGGCCAGCACCAGTGACCAGCACGCCCGCGACCTGAGGAAGACCTACGCCCACTCGGGGGTCATGCAGATCGCCGAGGCCCCCGACCGGGAGCGGGTACGGCTGCGTGGCACCCTGCGCACGGTCACGCTGCGTCCACGGGGCGGTGTCCCGGCGCTGGAGGCCGAGCTCTTCGACGGCTCCGGCGTGATCACCGTCGTCTGGCTGGGACGTCGCCGGATCGCCGGCGTGTCCCCGGGCCGGTCGATGGAGATCCAGGGCCGGATCGGCCAGCACGACGGGCAGCGCATCATGTACAACCCGCGCTACGAGCTGATGCCATGAGCGCGCCGGACGAGACGCCCCAGCCCGAGCACCAGCACGAGCGCCAGCCCGAGCACCAGCACGGCGACGGCGCCCACACCCGGGCCGCCTCGGTCGAGACGGTCGAGGCGGTCGTGCGCGCCCAGCTGAGCAAGGCGCTCGGCGGCCGGCGCGGCATGCTCGAGGCGGCGACCCCCACCCTGCTCTTCACGATCATGTTCCTGACCACCAAGGAGCTCCGGCTCGCGCTCGTGGTCAGCCTGGCTGCGGCGGTCGCGCTGCTCGGCGTGCGCCTCGTGCAGCGGTCCACGGTGCAGTTCGTCGTCAACGCGATGGTCGGCATCGGGATCGGCTGGCTGTTCGTCTCGATGGCGGCGCGCAACGGCGGCGACGCCAACGACCAGGCGCTCGCCTACTTCCTGCCCGGCATCATCTACAACACCGGCTACACGGTGCTGCTCTCGGTGACCTGCCTGATCCGCTGGCCGCTGGTCGGCTTCATGGTCGGCAGCGTCACCGGCGACCCCACCGCCTGGCACAAGGACGGCCAGGTCGTGCGGCTGTGCACCCACCTCACCTGGCTGCTGGTGCTCCCGTGCCTGCTGCGCGTCGTCGTGCAGGCGCCGCTGTGGCTCGGTGGGCACTCCGGGGCGATCGAGCCGAGCACGGCCGTCGCCGCGCTGGGCGTGCTGAAGGTCGTGATGGGCTGGCCCCTGCAGCTGACCGCGCTCGGCGCGATGGTCTGGCTGCTGTCCCGCGACCGGACCCCAGTCGCGGCCTGACCCCGGCGGACCTGACCCGGTGACCTGACCCGGCGCTCAGGTGCCGGGGTGACCGGCCGGGGCGAGCAGGTGCTCGAGCTTGTCCTCGACGTCGGCGGAGACGACGAACAACAGCTCGTCGCCCGACTCGACCGGCTGCTCCGGCTCGGGCACGTAGACCTGGCCGTCGCGCAGGATCGTGACCAGGGCGCAGTTCTCCGGGAACGGGATCAGTCCCATCGGCTTGCCGACGTACGGCGAGTCGGCCGGCAGCGTCAGCTCGACCAGGTTGGCGTTGCCCTGGCGGAAGGTGAAGAGCCGGACCAGGTCGCCGACCGTCACCGCCTCCTCGACCAGCGCCGACATGATCCGCGGGGTCGAGACGTTGACGTCGACGCCCCAGGCCTCGGTGAACAGCCACTCGTTGTTCGGGTGGTTGACGCGGCCGACGGTCCGGGGCACGCCGAACTCGGTCTTGGCCAGCAGCGCGGTGACGAGGTTGGCCTTGTCGTCGCCGGTCGCGGCGATCACCACGTCACACCGGTCCAGGCGGGCCTCCTCCAGCGACGACATCTCGCAGGAGTCCGCGAGCAGCCACTCGGCGTCCGGGACCCGCTCGGGCTTGATCGACCTCGGCTCCTTGTCGATGAGGAGCACCTCGTGGCCGTTGGTGATCAGCTCGCGGGCGATGGAGCGGCCGACGGCCCCCGCTCCGGCGATGGCGACGCGCATGTCAGCTCTCCTCGGGGCCGCGGTCGATGACGGCGTAGGCGTGGGCTGCGGTCTCCTCACGCATCACCAGGTGCAGCAGGTCACCCTCCTGGATGACGCTCTCCCTCGTGGGCAGCATGCCCTCGCCGAGCCGGTCGATCCAGGCGATCCGGCTCTGCGACTGGGACTGGAAGTCCACGGTGCGGTGGCCGATCCAGGCCTCGGTGACCGGGACGTGGTCGAGCCGGACCGTCCCGGACGGGTCCCGGAAGTCGGGCTCCGCACCCGCGGGCAGCAGTCGTCGCAGCACCTGGTCGGCGGTCCACTTCACGGTGGCGACCGTGGTGATGCCGAGCCGTTGGTAGACCTCGGCGCGCCCGGGGTCGTAGATGCGGGCCACGACCTGCTGGATGCCGAAGGTCTCGCGCGCCACGCGGGCCGCGATGATGTTGGAGTTGTCGCCGCTGGAGACCGCGGCGAACGCGTCGGCCCGCCGGATGCCGGCCTTCTCGAGAACCTCCTGGTCGAAGCCGTAGCCGGTCACCTTGTCGCCGTTGAACCCGGGCCCGAGGCGCCGGAACGCGTCCGGCGCGCTGTCGATGACGGAGACGGTGTGGTTGCGGTCCTCGAGACTGCGGGCGAGCGTGGAACCGACGCGGCCGCAGCCCATGATCACGACGTGCACGGGGGAGACGCTACACGCAGCCTCGGGTCCGGCCCGGGTGGCGGCGCACGACCTCGTCCGGTTTGGGTCTAGCCTTGCCGCTCGTGGGTGTCGGCGACGTTTCCAAGCGGATCCTGCTGGGGCGCAAGCTGCGCAGCTCCCAGCTGGGGGAGACGCTCCTTCCCAAGCGAATCGCGCTCCCGGTCTTCGCCAGCGACGCGCTGTCGTCGGTGGCCTACGCGCCGGACGAGATCTTCATCATGCTCTCGCTCGCCGGGGCCTCGGCGTACGTCTGGTCCTGGAAGATCGGCATCGGGGTCGCCCTCGTGATGGCGGCCGTGGTGGCGTCGTACCGCCAGACCGTGCACGCCTACCCGAGCGGCGGCGGTGACTACGAGGTGGCCTCGGTCAACCTCGGTTCCCGCGCCGGGACCACCGTTGCCAGCGCGCTGCTCGTCGACTACGTCCTCACCGTCGCCGTGTCGATCTCGTCGGGAGCGCAGTACGCCGCCTCGTTCATCTCTCCGCTCAGCGGACACGAGGCGAGCTTCGCCTCGGTCCTGGTCCTGCTGCTGATGGCGATGAACCTGCGCGGCATCCGCGAGTCGGGCACCTTCTTCGCCGTCCCGACCTACGCGTTCATGGTGGCGATCCTGGGGATGTGTGCCTACGGCATGGCTCGCCTGGCGATGGGAGACCTGCCGCAGGCCAAGAGCGCGGCGCTCGACATGGCCCCCGCGCCCGGCTACGGCGAGTCGATGACGACGATCGCGCTGATCTTCCTGCTCGCCCGCGCCTTCTCGTCCGGCTCTGCCGCGCTCACCGGTGTGGAGGCGATCTCGAACGGCGTGCCGGCGTTCCGGAAGCCGAAGAGCACGAACGCCGCCACCACCCTCCTGATGCTCGGCATCATCGCGATCACGATGATGCTCAGCGTCATCGTGCTCGCCAAGCAGATGGGGGTCCAGCTGGTCGACCCGTCGGACATCGACCGCCTCAGCCTGAACGGTCAGCCGCTTCCGGAGGGCTACGACCAGCACCCGGCGATCTCGCAGATGGCGGAGGCGCTCTTCCACAGCTTCCCGATCGGGTTCTACTTCGTGGGCGCGGTCACCGGCGTCATCCTGGTGCTGGCGGCGAACACCGCCTTCAACGGGTTCCCGGTGCTCGGCTCGATCCTCGCCAAGGACGGCTACGCGCCGCGGGCGCTGGGCTCCCGCGGCGACCGGCTCGCGTACAGCAACGGCATCGTCTTCCTCGCCGTGATGGCCATCATCCTGATCCAGGTGTTCAACGCGGAGACCACCCAGCTGATCCAGCTCTACATCGTGGGTGTGTTCGTGTCGTTCAACCTCAGCCAGCTCGGCATGATCCGGCACTGGACGCGGCACCTGAAGACCGAGAAGGACCCGGCGGTGCGGCACCGGATGTTCCGCTCGCGGATGATCAACGCGATCGGGCTGTCCTTCACCGCGGTGGTGCTCGTGATCGTGCTGATCACCAAGTTCCTCGCCGGCGCCTGGATCACGATCCTGGCGATGATCGTGTTCTTCGTCATCATGCGCGCCATCCGTCGGCACTACGACAACGTCAACGCCGAGCTCGCCGCCGACGAGGAGGACAAGGTGATGCCCACCCGGGTGCACGCCATCGTCCTGGTCGGCAAGCTGCACAAGCCGACGCTGCGCGCGCTGGCCTTCGCCAAGGCCACCAGGCCCAACGTGCTCGAGGGCGTCTACGTCGCCGCCGACCCCGAGGCCACGGCCAAGCTCCTCGAGGAGTGGGACGAGCGCAACCTCGGCGTGCCGCTGAAGGTGCTGCACTCGCCGTACCGCGAGCTGGTCAAGCCGATCGTCGACTACGCGATGGAGATCAAGAAGGCCAACCCCCGCGGTGTGGTCGCGGTCTACATCCCCGAGTACGTCGTCGGTCGCTGGTGGGAGCAGCTGCTCCACAACCAGACCGCGCTGCGGCTCAAGGGCCGCCTGCTCTTCGCGCCGGGCGTCATGGTCACCTCGGTGCCCTACCAGCTGCGCTCGTCGCAGATCGCCCGGGAGCGCGAGGAGCGCGAGCTGTCCCGGGTCCGCCCCGGCGACCTCCGGCGAGGCCAGGTCGGGGACCGCAGCCGACGCGGGCAGATCCCCCGGTGAGCCGCACGCCGCGCCAGCGCAAGGCCCGTGGCCGGTCCCGGGTCGGCGAGCGCTTCGAGGCCGTCGTCGGTCCGGTCGCCCACGGCGGCCACTGCATCGTCCGGCTGCCGGAGCCCGAGGCCCGCGTCGTCTTCACCCGCCACGCGATCCCGGGGGAGCGGGTCCTCGCTCGAGATCACCGAGGGCACCGAGGGTGACCGGTTCTGGCGCGGGGACGCCGTCGAGGTGCTCGAGGCCTCGCCCGACCGGGTCCCCGCTCCGTGCCGGTACGCCGGTCCCGGCCTCTGCGGTGGCTGCGACTTCCAGCACGTGTCCCTGCCGGCCCAGCGGGAGCTGAAGGCGGCCGTCGTCAGGGAGCAGCTGGCCCGTCTGGCGCACCTCGACCTCCCCGTGGTCGTCGAACCGGTCGAGGGTGACGAGGACGGGCTGCGCTGGCGGACCCGGGTGCAGTACGCCGAGGACGAGCAGGGCCGGCGTGGCATGCGCGTGCACCGCTCGCGCGTCGTGATCCCCGTGGACGACTGCCTGATCGCCCGTCGCGACGCCCGCGAGCCGTCGCCGGACCTGGTCCACGAGTCCGTCCTGGGCCGCGACTTCGTGGTCTCGGGCGAGGGCTTCTGGCAGGTGCACCCCGGGGCACCCCGGGTGCTCGTCGAGACGGTCCTGGAGCAGCTGGACCCGCAGCCGGGGGAGAAGGTCCTGGACCTCTACGCCGGGGTCGGGCTGTTCGCCGCGTTCCTCGCCGAGCGGGTGGGTGAGCGTGGGCGCGTGGTCGCGGTCGAGGGCAGCCGGGTCGCCTGCGGGCACGCCCGGACCAACCTCGGCGGGGGCCGCCGCGTCACCGTGGAGGCGGGTGCCGTCGACAAGGTGCTCGCGTCGTCGTACGACGAGCCCTTCGACCTCGTGGTGCTGGACCCGCCCCGCGAGGGGGCCCGCCGGAAGGTCGTCGAGCAGGTGGTGGACCGGGCGCCCCGCGCGGTGGCGTACGTCGCCTGCGACCCGGCCGCGCTGGCCCGGGACGTGTCGTACTTCGCCGAGCACGGCTACGAGCTGCGCACCCTGCGCGCCTTCGACCTGTTCCCGATGACGCACCACGTCGAATGCGTCGCGCTGCTGGAGAGAACCGGCTCTGACCTGCGGTGACGCGATGCGCGCGCTGACGTTCATGGATCCGCCTTAGAGCGCACTTTGGGCGCAAGAGTGGTTCGTGCCGAGCTTCCAGACCTGGATCCTGACCTGGTCGTCAGTGAGAGCCCAGACGTGATCGTCGGTGCCGACGTCGGCCCAGTTCCGCAGGCGCTCGGTCACGTCAGCCACCTGGTTCTTGACCTGGGGCGCGCACGAGGCCGAATCATCGGCGCTGGCCGCGCCGGAAAGGACGACCACGTTGGCCGGCACGAGGGCGATGACGAGCGCCACAGACCGAAGAAGGCGGCAGCCTCGTGTGCGGGGACGGGTCGGGCAAGGGCATGCATCAACTGTCGCCTCGATTCGCTGGTGCACGCCAACGCCGGCCGAGCTGTCCTGCTCGACTTCAGCATCAGCGTTCCCCGTCCTCTGTGGCGGATACCACCGCATTGCCGCCCGTGGGCGGCAGGTCAAACTCGTCGTTCGACATCCGCAGGAGAGCGAAGCTGACGCCGCCGAATCCGGCGGCGAGCACGAACAGGCCGATGCCCTGGCCGGTGGTGTTGGGGATGAATGGGTGCGTGGCGCCCCCGATCATGACTGCGTACGCCACCCATGCCGGAACGGATCGGCTCCGCCTGAGGGCACCACCGAGCAGGCCCAGGCCCAGGACTATGCCGGCGATGAACAACCCGGACGCGATCCCGAGGAGCGACTCGTGCGCCAGGGCATCGTCCAGCGCCGCCATCGAGGTGACGTCGAGATCGTGTTGCACGGTGACCAGCCCTAGATTCCCCGCCGGCAACAGTGCAATGCCGGTGAAGAAGCCGAACAGCGCGACGAACGCCCCCCAGGTAGTCAGTCCGGGAGCGCCTCGGCGAGCGACCCAGATGACGCCCATCGTGGCGGGAATGAGGAGCACCAGGAACAGCGAATCGAGCCATTTCAACGTCTCCAGCATGGAGCGGTGCGCCTCGTACCAGGCCACCGACTCCTTGAACGTGACGTCTCCCGCAGTGGGTGTCAGCAGGTAGAAGCTGCCCTTGGCGAGGAATGGGATCGGCAGGACCACCGCGAGCAGGATTCGCCAGAAGCCGCGCCGGTCAAGGACGGGTCTGGCCTGGGTCGGACTGGCGGCGGCTTCGGTCTTGGGGGTCATGGGTCCTCCTTGGACTGGGATGGTGATGGATCGGGTTGGGTCGTGGTGGAGCAGGCGTGCGCGTGGGTGAGGTCGTCAGGCCAGTGACGTCGTGCGCGACCCGGAGCCGGCGACGAACGCGAGTGCCAACGCCACCACGCTGACGACGAGCCCGACGATGGCGCCGTCAGTGTCGGAGACGAGCGCGACGATCGCGGCGACGACGTTGATCCCGGCGACGCCGAGCGCAGCCGCGATGGCCCAGCCGGCGCTGCGGGCGAGACCGTACGCCGCAACGAAGCCGGCCATGCCGAGCACCAGGGCGGCGATGGCAAGCCCGACGTTCGGCTTCGGGTCGGTCCCGAAGGTGTAGCCGACGTTCATCAGCGAGATGAGTGCGAGCGGGGCAACGGCGAGGATGCGGACGAGCTTCATGCTGATCTCCTGACAATGACGTCCGGCGGCTTCGTGTCGCCGGAACTCGACGACCCGATCCTGGAGCGCTGCCCTTTCCCGCGGACAGGGCCCGTGATCACGACGCGCTCCCGTCGTGCCGGGAGAATCTCCCGCTCATCGGGCACGCCGATTCGTTGCGGGGGCGGCGCGGACGGGTCAGGGTTGTCACATCGTGACGACCACCGTGCTGACCGAGCGCCGCTGGTCGCCGCGCACCCATCCGGTGCCGGCGGCCGGCGTGCTGGTCGCCGTCGCCTTTGTCGGCGTGGCCGTCACCATCGCCTGCCTGCTCACGCTGACCGCCGCACCCCGTGCGGACCTGGGAGAGATCGCAACGACCACCGCCTACGTCGTGCCGTACGCCGTGGTCGGGGCGTTCCTGGTCGTACGCCGCCCGGACCTGCCTTTCGGCTGGCTGCTCTCGGGCTGTGCCGCGCTCGTCGCGGCCGGGATCGCGGTCGCCTCGTCCTCCTACGCCGCCCTCAGCGGCGGGTCGG